>NZ_OY762267.1:3010000-4210000 GCF_963665245.1 uncultured Paludibaculum sp. | reverse complement strand
CAGCGGTGCAATAGTCCGCGCGTCTGGGCTTAGGTGAAGCCGGATGGACGCTGGAGGCGCGCACACGGGCGGATCAGGTAATTGGTAGCCGCCCTGTGAGGTGATCTATCTCTATGGGTCAGCCTCCTCGGTAAGCCCGGTTATGATGCCAGGCAGATACCACCGTTGCCAGCTTTAACTGGCCTTTGCGTGGCTGAGAACCAGTCCCTTGACCGAATCTCTGGCTTCACTATGGACCCGGATGACAATTGTGTCAATACCCGAAATGCTGTACGGTGCGGCATCATTGATTTAAGAGTACGTTATCCGAAATTGACAGACTGGGGTCACCTTTCCTACTCTGGTAGCTGGAGCTGCCGGTGTAGCTCAGGGGTTAGAGCGACGGTCTCATAATCCGTAGGTCGGAGGTTCAAATCCTCCCGCCGGCACCACTTCCTTTGTGCCTGTGGTCCCACAGGTATCCCCTACCATTCATTTGAGTTGTGTGTGATTGCGGCGCGGGCGCGCCCGTGGAGAGATTGCGTCCTGGGGGGAGACAGGGCCGCTTGCGCGACCCCTCCTGAAGTTAGTTGCCTACGATGCTTTCGTAGATGCGGGTGAGGTCGTCCATCGAGTAGTACTCGATCTCGAGGCGGCCGCGATTCTCATCTCGCTGGACAAGACGGACCCGGGTGCCGAGGGTGCGCTCCAATTCCTGCAGGGCCGCCTTGATGTTCGGGTCGATGCGAACCTCTTCCTTCTTTTCCTCTTCCTTGTCGATGTGCGGGGTGGAGGCTTTCTGGACGAGCTTCTCGACCTGGCGGACAGAGAGCCCTTCGGAGACCGTCTTGTTGGCGATCTCGACCTGGGCATCCGTGCTCGTCAAACCGACGATGGCGCGGGCATGTCCCATCGACAGGCGTTGCTCGGCCAGCAGTACCTGCACGGGATCGGGCAGGCGGAGCAGGCGGAGCATGTTGGTGATGGTGCTGCGCTCCTTGCCGGTGCGTTGAGCGATCTGCTCATGAGAGAGGTTGAACTCGCGAGCCAGGCGTTCGAAGGCGTGGGCGACTTCGATGGGGTTGAGATCCTCGCGCTGGATGTTCTCGATGAGCGTGATCTCCATGAGGCGGTCGTCGGCGAAGTCCTGGACGACCACGGGGACTTTGACGAGACCAGCCAGTTTGGAGGCGCGGAGGCGGCGCTCGCCAGCGATCAACTGGTAGCGGGTGCCCGACTTGCGGACGACCAGGGGCTGAATGATCCCATTCTCTTTGATGGACTGGGACAGCTCACTGAGGCGCTCCTCCTGAAAGACGGTACGCGGCTGCAGCGGATTGGCGTCGATCAGTTCGATTTCGACCTGGAGCGGCCCGCTGGCGGGCTCGGGCGCCGGAGGAGGAGGTGCAACCGGTGCGGGGGCCGGGGCAGTGGACCGGTTGGATGGAAGAAGGGACGAGAGACCCTTGCCCAGGGCTTTACGCGGCTGATCCGGTTGGTTGCTCATGAGCGAGTATCTCCTTGGCGAGTTTGATGTAGCTTTCGGCTCCGCGGGAGCTGACGTCGTAGCTCAGGATGGGTTTTCCGAAGCTGGGGGCTTCGGCGAGGCGGATGCTGCGGGGGATGACGGTCTGGAAGACCTCTTCCTTGAAGAAGTCGCGGAGGTCCTTGGCGACTTGGCGGGTGAGGTTGGTCCGCTCGTCGTACATGGTCAAAAGGACGCCTTCGAGCTTCAGATTGGGCTGAAGGGACTCTTTGAGGCGCTCGACGGTGTCAATCAACTGCGAAATCCCCTCCAGAGCGAAGAATTCGCACTGAATGGGCACGAGGACGGAGTCGGCTGCCACCATGGAGTTGACGGTGAGGAGGTCGAGGGCCGGGGGGCAATCGATGAGGATGTAGTGGAAGTCTGCCTTGATGGCGTCGAGGGCGTCGCGGAGGCGGAACTCGCGGCGTTCCATATCGACGAGGTCCAAGTTGCCGGCGACGAGGTTCTTATCGGCGGGCACGAGTTGGAGGCCGTCGAAGTCGGTATTGACGATGGTTTCGGCGAGGGAATGGGCGCCCATGAGGGCGTCGTAGATGGTGGGCATGCCCGGTTCCTTGGAGATGCCGACCCCGGTGGTGCAATTCCCCTGGGGATCCATGTCGATGAGGAGGATTTTGAGGTCGTTCGAGGCCAGGGAGGCCGCGAGGTTAATGGCGGTGGTCGTTTTGCCGACCCCGCCTTTTTGGTTTGCTATTGCGATGACTTTGCCCATGGGGCGTCCTTATCTATATAGAGGAATGGCGTGCCAGCGGCAATCCGGGATTCCATCCTGGGGTGAGGTGCTAACGCGAGGGTCAGCTCCGGAGCGTCGCCGAAACCGCTATCCTACCACGGACGTTCCACGTGGAACACTGAGGGGGCGAACTGGGGGTGTTCCACGTGGAACATGCGCGGTTTCGTGGTGTGGAAACGCCGAAATCGGGTCCGTGGATGTTCCACGTGGAACAATCCTAGGCTTGGCGGTTCAAGCTGAGGTAGCAATCGAGAACGGCTACGGCTGCGGGGGTGACACCGGGAATCCGGGCTGCCTGGCCCAGAGTTTCGGGCTGTACGCGCTCCAACTTGTCGCAGATCTCCCGACTGAGGCCCGGAATGCCCCGAAATGCGAATCCGGCGGGGATATGGCGGCCTTCTGAGTCCTTCAAGCGCTGAATCTGCCGTTCCTGCTGGTGGAGGTAGCCTTCGTACTTCACTTCCGTCTCCACGGTGGTCAAAACGGCGGCAACGGCCGGTTCTCCCAGTTGCTGCTCTAGCCAGGGGCGGATCTGCTCGATTCTGGCGTCCGGACGGCGCAACCAGACCTGGAGCATCGGTCTTTCGTCCGCGGAGAGCCCCAAGGCAGAGAAATGCTCCGGCGTGACCCTATTTGTCTCCAGGAGGCGGAGCACCTGGGCCTTCTGCGCCAGTTTCTTCTCGTAAACCGCCCAGCGTTCATCCGTCACCAGGCCGACACGCCGTCCTTCGGCCGTCAAACGCTCATCCGCGTTGTCGATTCGGAGGAACAGGCGGAATTCCGCCCGCGAGGTGAACATGCGGTAGGGCTCATCGGCTCCCTTGGTCACTAGATCATCTACCAGGATCCCTGCATAGGCCTCATTGCGGCGCAAAACGATGGGATCGATGCCCTTTATCTGGCATCCGGCGTTGATTCCCGCCAAAAGCCCCTGACAAGCGGCTTCTTCGTAGCCGGACGTGCCGTTGATCTGGCCTGCGAGGAACAGACCCTCGATCTTCTTCACTTCCAGGGTATGGTTCAGTTCCCGGGGGTCGATGGCGTCGTATTCGATGGCATAACCGGGACGGATCATCTCGGCGTCCTCCAAACCAGGGATCGAGGCGACCATGGCTTCCTGCACATCGATAGGCATGCTGGTGGACATGCCATTCACATAGACTTCGTACGTATCCAGCCCTTCGGGCTCCAGGAAGATCTGGTGGCGGGTCTTGTCGGGGAATTTGACGATCTTGTCCTCGATGGACGGGCAGTAGCGGGGGCCGATGCCCTCAATCTGGCCGCTGTAGAGCGGGGAACGCGGAATCGCCGCCTGGAGGATACGGTGGGTCTCCTCGGTCGTGTAGGCGATGTGGCAATCGATCTGCGGCCTGTCGATCCTTGCCGTAAGGAAAGAGAACGGGGTAGGGATGGCGTCGCCGGGTTGTGGTTCGAATTGGTCCCATTGGATGGTGCGGCCGTCGAGGCGCGGCGGGGTGCCAGTCTTCAGGCGGGTCCACTGAAGACCGAGGCTACGGAGGTGGTGGCCGAGGAGGTTCGACGGCGCTTCCCCGCTCCGGCCGCAGTTGGACTTGGTCTCGCCCACATGGGCCAAGCCATTGAGAAACGTACCGGTGGTGACGACGACAGTGCGGGTCTGCAGAGAGCGTCCATCCGACAACTGGATCGACTTCACTTTGCGGCGGCCTTCCGGCAGGTCGTCGTACTCGATCTCTGCGACCTCAGCCTGCAGGATACGGAGGTTTGGTTCCTGCTCGAGGGTCTCCCGCATCTTGAAGCGGTACTGCTTCTTATCCATCTGGGCGCGGGGGCTCCAGACGGCTGGGCCGCGGCTGGTGTTTAGCAGGCGGAACTGGATACCGATCTGGTCGGCCACTTCGGCCATCACTCCGCCGAGTGCGTCGACCTCACGGACCAGGTGCCCTTTGGCGATGCCGCCGATGGCCGGGTTGCAGGACATCTGGGCGATGAGGTCGATGTTCATCGTGACCATCGCGGTTCGCAGTCCCATCCGCGAGCAGGCGCGGGCCGCCTCGCATCCGGCATGACCGGCACCGATGATCACAACGTCGTAGTTGATCTGTCGCATTGGCAGTGGAGGGGGTTCCCAGATATCCTAGTTAATTGTAGCGAGAGGAGTTACGCTGTGAAAGTTCTGGTTCTGGGCAGCGGCGGCCGCGAGCACGCCATCGCATGGCGACTGAAGCGAAGCCCTTCTGTTTCAGAGGTTTACGTGGCGCCCGGCAACCCCGGCTGCGAGGCCGTGGCGACCTGCTTGAAACCGAGTTCAACTACGCCTGTAGATTTACTACAGTTGGCGGAATCGACCGGCGCCGACCTGACTGTCGTGGGACCTGAGGCTCCGCTCGTCGACGGTGTTGTGGATCTCTTTGAATCCAAAGGGCGTCTGATCTTTGGACCGACGCAGGCGGCGGCGCAACTGGAAGGCAGCAAGATCTTCTCGAAGCGCTTCATGGAGCGCGCGGGCATTCCCACGGCTCGTTTTGTGTCGACCTCTGATCCTGCCGAGGCGCGTAAGTCGTTGGATCAATTTGATTACCCGGTTGTCATCAAGGCGGATGGCCTGGCTGCCGGCAAAGGTGTAGTGATCAGCCCGGACCGGCGTCACGCCGAAGAAACGCTGGACGGCATGTTCAGCGGCGCCCTGGTGGGCTCCGCCGGCGGCAAGGTGGTCATTGAGGAGTTCCTTACCGGCGAAGAGGTGAGTTTCATAGGGCTCAGCGACGGAGAGCGTGTACTGCCCCTGGAACCCTCGCAGGACCACAAGACCATCTACGAAGGGGACCAGGGTCCGAATACCGGCGGGATGGGCGCTTACTCGGATTCGCGGATCCTGCCGCAGGCTCAGCGCGACGAGGTGATGCGCGACGTGATGGAGCGCACGGTCCAGCAGATGAAGGCCGAGGGCGCGCCTTTCCGTGGGTTTCTGTATGCCGGGCTCATGATGACGGCGCGTGGAGCGATGGTGCTGGAGTTCAACGTTCGGTTGGGCGATCCGGAGACGCAGGCGCTGCTGCACCGGATGGACTGCGACTTCGGCGCGGTGCTGCATGCCGCGGCTAGCGGCCAGGTACGGCCCGAACTGCTTAAGTTCAAACAGGACCCGTCTGTCTGTGTGGTGCTGGCGGCACATGGCTATCCGGGCAAGGTCCGCACTGGGGACGAGATCACCGGCATCGCGCAGGCCGAGGCGACGGGCGCGACCGTGTTCCATGCGGGTACGAAGATGGCGGACGGTAAACTGGTGACATCGGGCGGGCGCGTGCTGGGGGTGACGCACAGCGGAGCGACCCTGCAGGCCGCGATCGACAATGTCTATGCGGCCTGCGCGCCCATCCGGTTTGACGGAATGCAGATTCGGCGAGACATCGGAGCCAAGGGTCTGAAGCGCTGGTAAGCGCAGACGATGACCCCTGCCGGGCTGTAGAATAGATAGAAGATCCGGGGACGTAGCTCAGCTGGATAGAGCGTCCGCCTCCTAAGCGGAAGGTCGGCAGTTCGAATCTGCCCGTCCCTACCATTTCTGCCGAATTCACCGATGTCCGACAAGCCGTTCGTCCATCTACACTGCCACACCGACTACTCGCTGCTGGACGGGGCCTGCGAAATCGGCAAGCTGATGAAGCTCGCCGTGAAGCAGAACCAGCCGGCGGTGGCGTTGACGGATCATGGCAACTTGTTCGGCGCCGCGGAGTTCTACTTCAAGGCGAAGGACAATGGCGTCCATCCGGTGATCGGGTGCGAAGTCTACATCACGCCGAACGACCGGCGGATCAAGGACGAAACGAACCGGCGCTACAACCACCTGGTGCTGTTGTGCGAGAACCAGGAAGGTTATCGCAACCTCATCAAGCTGGTTTCGACGGCGAGTCTCGACGGCTTCTATTACAAGCCGCGCATCGACAAGGATCTGCTGTCGCAGCACAGCAAGGGGCTGATCGCGCTGTCGGCCTGCCTGAAGGGCGACATCAACGAAACGTTGATGAACGACAAGTACGACGACGCGCAGAAGCTGGCGTACGAGTATCGCGATCTCTTCGGCAAGGACAACTTCTTCCTCGAGATTCAGGATCACGGGCTGGAAGAAGACAAGGTCGTGATGCCGCAGGTGTACCGCCTGTCGCGCGAGACCGGCATACCGCTGGTCGCCAGCAACGACGCGCATTATCTGGAGCACAGCGACCATCGTGCGCAGGACATTCTCACCTGCATCCAGTCCGGCAAGCTGGTGAGCGATGAGAAGCGGCTGAAGTTCTCCACCAACGAATTCTTCCTCAAGACGCGCGACGAGATGATGACCATCTTCGGCGAAGTGGAAGATGCGCTGGACCGCACCTGGGACATTGCGCAACGCTGCCAGGTGAAGATGGATCCGGTGAAGGAGCCCTTCCCGAAGTTCGACGTCCCGCCGGAACAGACCATCGACAGTTACTTCGAATACGTCGCGCGGCAGGGCTTCGAGAAGCGCCGCGGCAAGCTCGACAAGATGGCGGCGCAGGGCCTGCTGCGCTTCGACATGGCCGAGTACATCGAGCGCCTGGATCGCGAGATCAAGCTGATCCAGCAGATGCAGTTCTCGGGTTACTTCCTCATTGTCTGGGACTTCATCCGGTATGCGAAGTCGACTGGCGTCCCAGTGGGGCCGGGCCGCGGTTCGGCCGCCGGTTCCCTGGTGAGTTTCTGCATGGGGATCACCGATGTGGATCCGCTGCACTACGGTCTGCTGTTTGAGCGCTTTCTGAATCCGGAACGCGTCAGCATGCCTGATATCGACGTGGACTTCTGCACGAACCGCCGTGGCGAGGTCATCCAGTACGTCACCGAGAAGTACGGGCGCGAGCAGGTGGCGCAGATCATCACGTTCGGCACGCTGGCTCCGAAGGCCGCCATCAAGGACGTGGGCCGCGTGCTGGATATGAGCTTCGGGGAAGTGGATAAGCTCTCGAAGCTGATCCCGGCCGATCCGAAGATGACGCTGA
Source organism: uncultured Paludibaculum sp. (assembly GCF_963665245.1). NCBI lineage: Bacteria > Pseudomonadati > Acidobacteriota > Terriglobia > Bryobacterales > Bryobacteraceae > Paludibaculum > uncultured Paludibaculum sp. Next base: position 4,202,739 of record NZ_OY762267.1, on the reverse strand, counting down.
AGAAGGCTCTGGATGAGGAGCCCGCGATCCTGGAGGCCGCCGCCAAGGATCCGAAGGTCAAAGAGATTCTCGACATCGCGCAACGCCTGGAAGGCATGGCCCGCAACTCGGGCGTGCACGCGGCGGGTGTTGTCATCTCACCCGTACCGCTCGCCGAGATCGTTCCTCTCTACCGCACCAACAAAGAGGAAATTGTCACCCAGTTTGAAATGTCCATGCTCGAGAAACTCGGGCTGCTCAAGATGGACTTCCTGGGTCTCACCACGCTGACCATCGTGCACGAGGCGCTGTCGCTGATCAAGAAGACGCGCGGGGAAACGCTGGTGCTGGAGGACCTGCCGCTGGACGACAAAGATGCCTACGAGCGCATCTTCGGCCAGGGTCTGACTGACGGCGTCTTCCAGTTTGAATCGTCGGGCATGAAGGACGTGCTGCGACGCTCGCATCCTGAGCGGATTGAGGACCTCATCGCCCTCAACGCACTGTATCGTCCGGGCCCGATTCAGAACGGCTTCGTCGACGATTATGTCGATCGCAAGCTGGGCCGCAAGCCGGTCACGTACGACCTGCCCGAGTTGAAGTCGCTGCTGGAAGAGACCTACGGCCTGGTGATCTACCAGGAGCAGGTCATGCAGGTGGCGCAGCGTATCGCCGGTTACTCGCTGGGTGAAGCCGATCTTCTGCGCCGCGCGATGGGCAAGAAGAAAAAAGAGGAGATGGACAAGCAGCGCGCCCGTTTCCTCGACGGCGCGCGCAAGAACGGCCATCCGCCCAAGAAGGCCGAGGCGCTGTTCGACCTGCTGGCGAAGTTCGCCGAGTACGGGTTCAACAAGTCGCACTCGGCCGCGTACGGCTATCTCGCTTATCTCACCGGCTACCTGAAGGCGCACTATACGGTGGAGTTCCTGGCGGCGCTGCTGACCTCGGAAACGGGCAACACCGATAAGGTCGTTAAGTACATCAACGAATGCCGCTCGCTGGGCATCGAGGTGCTGCAACCGGACGTGAATCAGTCGGACCTGAACTTCACCCCAGTGGGCCGCGACAAGATCCGCTTCGGTCTGGGCGCCGTGAAGAACGTGGGTGTGGGCGCGGTGGAAGCCATTGTGAAGGCTCGCAATGAAGGCGGCGTGTTCAAGTCGCTAGACGACTTCTGCGAGCGCGTCGATCTCTCGGCCGTGAACCGCCGCGTGATGGAAAGCCTGATCAAAGCCGGGGCGATGGACAGCCTGAACGGCTATCGCTCGCAGCTCTTCGCGATTATCGAGGAGTGCATCGAGTCCGGCCAGCGCGCCCAAAAAGACAAGCTCAGCGGCCAGACCGGGCTCTTCGGTGAATTGATCGGAGACGACTCCCCGTCCGCTTCGCGGGTGTTGCCCAGGCTAAATGATTGGAGCCAGGCGGAGAAGCTGCGCGGTGAGAAAGAGACCATCGGCTTCTACGTGAGCGGCCATCCGTTGGACGAGTTCCGTTGGAAGGTGACGGAGCTCACGTCATATACGACTGAGAACCTGGCAGGGCTCGAAAAGGGCATGGAAGTGGCTGTCTGCGGCATCCTGCGCAATGTGCAGAAGCGGCGCAACAAGGAACAGAAGCCATGGGCCATCACGCAGCTCGAGGATTGGAACGGCTCCGTCGAAGCGCTGTGCTTCGCCACCCGCTACGAGCATCTTCAGAAAGAGATTGAAGAGGACAAGGCCGTGCTGGTGCGCGGCAAGGCGATGCCCGAGGAAGACGGGACGATCAAGTTGAACATTCAGGAAATCATTCCGCTCGAGCTGGCTCGCGTGAATTTCCCTTCGCTGGTTTCCATCCGAGTCCGGCTTTCGGCGACCGGAAACGAAAAAGCGGCGGCGCTGCAGCAGTTGTTCTCCACCAAGCCAGGCGAGACTTCGGTGCGGCTGAAGCTGGAGAAGCCGCGAGACTTTGCAGTGACCCTGGATGTCACGGCGCGCATCCGTCCGGACAAGGAGTTCAAGGCTGAGATCGAGCGCATCTGCGGTCCTGAAGCGCTCGAGGTGATAGCCTCGTAGGAAGCATCTATGAGCGATTCTTCGCAGGCCCGGATTAGCGATATCGAGCGCGAGATCTCGCAGCTCCAGCTCACCTCGACTGGTGCGCAGGCGCAACTCGCCGATCTTGAGGCTGAATTGAAGGCGCTGCGCGGCGAACAGGGCGTCAATGTGGCTTGGCAGCGAGTCCAACTCGCTCGTCATCCCAAGCGGCCGCATGCGCTGGACTACATCAACAGGCTGGTGCCGGATTTCACTGAGATTCACGGCGATCGCTTCTACGGCGAGGATGCCGCCATCGTGGCGGGCTTCGGCACGATGCTCGGCGGGCACGCGGTAATGATGGTCGGCCTGCAGAAGGGTCGGGATACCAAGCAGAAACTCATCCGCAACTTTGGCATGCCCAAGCCCGAAGGCTATCGCAAGGCGATGCGCGCGATGGCGATGGCTTCCAAGTTCCGTCGTCCGATCATTACGTTCCTCGATACCCCGGGGGCCTATCCTGGCATTGACGCGGAAGAGCGTGGGCAGGCCGAGGCCATCGCCTACAACCTGCGTGAGATGACGCGCCTCGAGTCGCCTATCATCGTGGTGGTGATCGGTGAAGGTGGCAGCGGCGGAGCACTGGCGCTGGGCGTGGGCAACCGTGTGTTCATGCTGGAAAACGCCGTGTATAGCGTGATCTCACCCGAGAGCTGCGCGGCCATTATTTATCGTGACTCCACGAAGGGCGCCCTGGCGTCGGCGGCCCTGAAGATCACGGCCAGCGATCTCGTGCGGCAGGGCCTCATCGATGGCATCATCCCCGAGCCCAACGGCGGCGCGCAGGATGACTATGACCGCGCCGCGCAGTATCTACACCAGACCCTGGTGGCAGCCATTGACGAACTGGATCCAATGAGTCCCGAGCAGTTGATTGAACAGCGGTACCAGAAATTCCGGCGCATGGGAAGCTTCTTCACGGAGTAACTGCTCTTGAGCAAAGGCAAACTCATATTGATGGGTATGGTCGCGTTCCTTGTGTTTCTCGGAGCGACGACTTACCTGATGCTTGGCAATCGTAAGAACCGCGTGGAGGTTTGCATGGCTTATCAGGGCCGCAACTCCTGCAAGATCGCTTCCGGGGAGACCAGGGACGCAGCCTTGCGCACAGCCACTGACACTGCCTGCGCGTTGATTGCGGCGGGTGTAACGGAAACAATGCAATGCACGCGCGGCGAACCTACCAGCGTGCGCTGGCTCGACTAGATGGCGTCACCTTCTCCAGCCTTGGCGCGGACGCTCCTCGCCGAGAATGTCCTGCTGTTTCTCTGGTCCGACGATCTGATCGCACACCGCATGAAGCAGGTACGCGAGCACGTTCAGAGCCAATCGCGCCACCTGCACCGCGACGATTTCGCCGTCGTCCATCCGCGCGATCTGCATCTGCTCTTCGAGGCATATGACAAGTACTGCTTCGAAGGACTGTGCGGCGGCGCTCTGGAGGGACACAGCCTCAGCGTTCGCCTCTCGACTCGTGGCGGGCAAGCTCCGGGCATGACGCTGCGGCACACCAGCCGCAATGGTGAGATCAGTTACGAGATTTCCATCGATGTGGATCCGCTGTTCGGAGCCCAGATCGAGAATTCGCGGCCAATTACGGTGTGCGGCGTCCAGTGTACGAGCCGTTTCGAGGTTCTGCAGCGCCTCTTTGAACACGAACTCGTGCATCTCATTGAGATTCTCTGCTGGGGTGGGAGTGACTGCGCTGGTGCTCGCTTCCACGGCATCACGGCTCGGAATTTCCGGCATGCGCCTTGCTCGCCGCCGCAGCACACACAGACAGCCTCATTGTGAATGCGTCCAGGCACTTATTTTTGCCGTCTGTTTCCTGTGTTTTTACAGTCCTCTGCTTGGATACTCCCCCCGTTCGTCTCCTGCTCGCCTGACCCCTGGTATATAGTCAAGTCATGCAACGGCTTGACGTTTTCACACTCATTTTTGTTGCGGCTCTTGCTCCCATGAGTGCGGCTGGCCAGGTTCGGGAATTGAAGGCTATGCCTCCGACGGAGAACACGATTACCGCAGCCCCACGAACGATCACCGGCATCCGGGCTGCCTCTGGAGCGCAGACTCCAGGCAGGCAGACCTTTTTTGGGTCCACCGACATGGTGTTTCCCCACCTCGCCACCGGCGGCGGGTGGGCGACCACGCTGGTCCTGGTGAACATGTCGGCGACGGCCGTTACGTTCACTCAGGGGTTCTACGATACCAACGGACAACCATTGACGTTGTCACTTCAATCCGTGCCTAGTGGCGACCAATTGACGACGAGTTCGATTCAAGGGACTATCCCACCGGGAGCCAGCTTTAACATCAAAGTCCTGGACCAGGGGACTGGATTGAAGACCGGATGGTCGGTAATCGCCTACGACTCCACCAACGCGCGGCTCGGTGGCTATGCGATCTTCCGTCAGAGCATCACGAACACGCCGGATTTCGAGGCACTCGTGCCGCTGAGCGCTTACGACGATTACGTGTTCATGATGCCCTACGACAACATGAACGGGTTCGTCACATCCATGGCGCTGGTGAACCCGGCGACGAATACGTCCAATCAGGTCTTCGTCACGATTCTGGACATCGATGGGAACAACATTGGTACCGACACCATCTCATTGGCCCCGGGGCAGCAACTGGCGTTCGCCATTCCCGACCGATTTGCGGTTACCCAGGGCAAGATTGGGTCGATTCTCTTCGAGTGCAGTACGAATCGGTTGGCGGGGCTGGGCTTCCGTTTCAACCCCGGTCATGCCTTCGCGACAATTCCAATCATGAATTGGGCCGGGCTATTGGACTAGGATTCTGCATCTATCTACACCGACAATCCCTCCGCTGGCTCAGCCCGCGGGGGGATTGCTGTCTGAGCCGCTGTTTCGCTCCTCTCGCTGCGCTAACCGGGCATCTCCCGGCAACGCTATTCTGAGAGGTAACGTTATGCGGAAGCTATTGGTCTCGCTCTCTCTCCTCACCTGTGCCTTGTCTGCGCAACAAGCTGAATTCTGGCCCGGCACACAGTATGACCAAGCCATACCGACCGTGGAGAAGGTGCTGGGCTATGCGATAGGCACCCGCATCGCTCCGCCGGCCGATATCGTGAAGTACTTTGAGGCCTTGGCCGCGGCTGCTCCGGCACGCATCCAGGTTCACGACTACGCAAGAACGTGGGAAGGCCGACGGCTGATCTATGCCGTGGTCTCGAGTGAAGAGAACATCCGCAATCTGGAGACGATCAAGGCGAATCAGCTCAAGTTGGCCGATCCGCGCAAAACACCCGCGGCCGAAGCAAAGCAACTGATGGCCACGATGCCGGCGATCCTCAGTCTTTCCTACGGCGTTCATGGCAACGAGATCTCATCGCCCGACGCGGCCATGATGACGGCGTACCATCTGTTGGCGGCGCGCGGCGATCAGATGATCGACAACGTGCTCAAGCATGTCGTGGTGGTCATCGATCCGTCGCAGAATCCGGATGGCCGCGAGAGATTTGTTCAGAACTTCCAGGTGAACCTGGGGCTGCTTCCGGATGAGAACCCCGTGGCCGCGGAACGTGCGGAACCGTGGCCCGGCGGCCGGACCAACCACTACTTCTTCGACATGAACCGTGACTGGCATGCGATCACCCAACCGGAGACGCGTGGCCGCATCCAGTATCTGCGCCAGTTTCTGCCTTTGGTCCAGGTGGACCTGCACGAGATGGGCGGCAATTCCAGCTACTTCTTCACGCCTGGCTCGCTGCCCTATAACCCGAACCTGACGCAGGATCAGAAGACCCAGATGAACTGGTTTGGAAAGAACGACGCCAAGTGGTTCGACAAGTTCGGCTGGCCGTACTTCACGCGCGAGGTGTACGACGAGTTCTACCCCGGCTACGGCGCCTCGTGGCCGTGGTTCTACGGCGGCATGGGCATGACCTACGAGAACGCCTCCGTACGCGGACTAGTGCTTCGGCGGTCCGACGATGCTCTGTACACCTTCCAGGAGAGCGTGAAGAAGCACTTTGTGGCCTCCATCGCAACCTGTGAAACGGCTTTGGACTACCGCGAAAAGCTCTTGGACAGCTTCTACCGCTACCAGGTGACGGCGATTGAAGAGGGACAGAAGGAAGCCGTGAAGGAGTTCATCCTGCCGCGGCGAGGAGATGCGGGCGCCGTCGACAAGTTGGCCCACATCCTGGCGGAACACGGCATTGAAGTGCGCCAGGCGAAGGCGGCCTTCAAAAACGGCGGCAAGGACTACGGGGAAGGGTCGTACAGCGTGATTCTGGCCCAGCCCCGCAAGCGGTTCATCCATGCCTTGCTGGATCCGAACACGCCGATGGAGCCCGACTTCCTGAAAGAGCAGGAGCGCCGGCGCAAGAAGAAACTGCCTGATCAGATCTATGACGTGACCGGCTGGAATCTGCCCATGTCCTTCGGCGTCGAGTGCATCGGCGCGGCCGAAGTCTCGCAAGGCTCCTTCGAGCCCGTCTCGGGTGTCTACACACCTCACGGGTCCGTCTCGGGTCGCGCCGAGGTCGCCTATCTGGTCCCATGGGGGACGCAGGCGGCAGGGCGCTTCCTTACCGCTGCACTGCGTGCGGACCTGCGTGTGCTCACCGCCAACAAAGCTTTCACACAGTCCGGCCGCAAGTACCCTTCCGGTACGCTCATCGTGATGGTGAAGCAGAATGCCGCGACGGTTCACGAGAAGGTTGCCACGATCGCCACGGCTAGTGGAGCCGACGTGGTGGCCACCAACACCGGTTGGGTGGACGACGGCGTCAACTTCGGCAGCGGCAATGTCGGCGCGGTGAAGAAGCCTGCTATCGCCATGGTGTGGGACTCGCCCACCTCCTCGGCATCGGCCGGACAAACGCGCTTTGTGCTTGAGCGGCAATTCGGCTATCCGGTCAGTGTGATTCGCAGTTCCAGCTTCGGCACGGTGGATTTCGGGAAGTTCCAAGTGTTGATCCTCCCCAGCGGGGGCTATGCCGGAGCCTTCTCACCCGCGGTCACCGACCGCATCAAGAACTGGGTGCGTGGCGGCGGAGTGCTGGTGGGCCTGGGTGCGGCCGTGACCTACCTCTCCAGTCCGCAGGTGGGGCTGTTGGGTGTCGCGCAGGAAGGATTGGCGCCAGACACGGGCCGGCCCGCTGATGCGGCCAAACCGTCGCCCACAGGTGGCTCAGCCTCCGCCGCCCGCCCAGCCACGGACTCAACTGCGGCGGCGGGGCCCCCTTCAGCCACGGCCCCAACGGGCCCGGCGCCCGGGAAGATCTTCAACACGCTGGCCGACTACGAGAAAGCGATTCAGGCCGAGCGTGAGTTGCCGGATGCCGTGGCGGGCGTCCTGGTGCGCGCCAAGGTGGATCCCGAGACCTGGATCACCGCTGGCCTGCCTGAGACGCTCTACGTTCTCGTGGATGGGCGCGCGATCTATTCGCCCGCGAAGCTGGATCGCGGATCGAACCCAATTCTGTACGCAGGACCGAACGAGCTCGTCGCCTCCGGCTATCTGTGGGAGGAGAACCGCAAGCAACTCGCATATAAGCCGTTTCTGACGATGCAGGGCGAAGGCCGCGGGATGATCGTGGGTTTCACTTCGGACCCCAACTTCCGGGCCTATATGGACGGGCTGAACGTCGCATTCCTCAACGCCGTTTTCCGTTATACCGGCGGTGGTGTGCGTGGAGGCTCGGAACAGGAACAGGAGCAGCAACAATGATCGTGGGCACAGGAATCGACCTGGCGGAAGTCGATCGGATCAAGGCCTCCATCGAGCGCTATGGAGATCGTTTTCTCAATCGGGTCTACACCGAGCGCGAGCGCGCCTATGTGGCCCGCAAGGCGAACAAGTACGAACGCTATGCCGCTCGCTTCGCCGCCAAGGAAGCTGGGATGAAGGCGATTGGGACGGGTTGGCGCCACGGCATCACCTGGCAGGACTTCGAGGTGACGAATCTGCCTTCCGGCCGCCCGACCATCTCATTTCACGGTGTCGCGAAAGAGATTGCGGAAAAACTGGGCGTCAAGCATGCCCACCTTTCCCTGACGCACACCGCACAATACGGACAGGCGTTTCTGATTCTCGAGGACTAAGACGCGCCGAAGGATCAGTTGGCAGCCGTGCCGGCCGGCATTTCCTTCGAGGCTTTGGAGTGTTCAGCCGCCTGTGCCAAATCCATCGCCTTGGTGACATCCCAGGTGTGCATCATGCGGTGGATCACCGTGATGTTGCCCAGAACGGCGATCACCCATAGGACGGGCGCCATGCGGTCAAACAGGGCTCCAATGATGAGCAGGACGATCCGTTCGGGACGCTCCAGGAAGCCGGCTTTGCAGGACGGGATCACGTTCTCAGCTCGGGACCGGGTATAGCTGATCATCACCGAAGCCGTCATCACCACAGCGGTGAGAACGACGTAAAAATTGCGATTGATGTTGGCATAGTAGACGAGCAGGCCCATCAACAGGGCCAGATCCGAGTAGCGGTCGACCACGGAATCGAAGAACGCGCCGAAGCGCGTGACCTGCTTGGTCTCGCGCGCTACGCGACCGTCCACCATATCGAAAAGTCCGGCGCTGATGATGACAAGGCCGGCGTAGAAAAACTTGCCGGAGGCCAGCAATACGGCTGCGTAGATATTGATCAGGAGCCCAATGAACGTCAGTACGTTGGGGTGAATGCGGGATAGCGCCAACATGCGCACTATCCAGTACAGAATCTTGCCCGCTCCAATGCCGATCGCGCGGGTATAGGTCATGAACCTTGCCTTCTCAATCCATCCTACTCAACTGCGTCGTGGATCGTCGTCAGTTTCAGGATTTCCATCTTCCGCACCCCACCGGGGCTGGGAATCGCCACTTCATCACCAACCTGTTTGCCCAGCAGCCCGCGCCCGATGGGCGAACTCGTGGAGATCATGCGCTTTGCCGCGTCCGACTCCTCGCTGGCCACAATCTTGTAGCTAACTTCTTCTTCCTTATCGAGATCCAGCACCACAACCGTGGACCCGAGACCCACCCGGTCACGCGGTATCTTCGACATGTCGATGAGGGAGAAGTCCATCAGCCGCTTCTTCAACTGGGATAGACGGGCATCGACATAGCGTTGGCGCTCTTTCGCCGCGTGAAACTCGGCGTTCTCCTTCAAATCACCGTGCGCGCGCGCCTTCAGAATCTCCTTGGGCAGCTCATTCCGGAGCTCATACTCGAGCGCCGTAATCTCCGCCTGCAGTTTCTTGATCAATTCCTCCATCGCGTGTACACCATGCTCCCAGACTCCGATTATAGACCACCGTGAACTGCCGGATGCCCTACAGACCTGCATTCCACAAAAAAGCGGCCGCCCCCGAGTCTGGAATAGAGGCGACCGCAAGTGCGTCTCGAGATAGCTATCTCTTGATGGTTCATGGTACACCACGGACCGGTGAACCACAATCGAATAAATCGCCCACCAGCCGTTTCGGATTCGTAGAAGTCCGCAGTAGCGCAAGACCTGTTGGCAAGGGATTGGCACTCCGCCGGGGTGCTTTGGGAAAGGGATGAGCATTCCCCAGCGGGGATCGGAGAGGGACTTAATTGAGTTGCACCCAGGGCGACGCGGAGACGGTTCGCTGAAAACGGCCGACTACCCTGTATCAATGGCTCGTTTTTGGCCGAGAGACAGCCAGAAACTCCGGACCAGGTCGATGGCGCTGAGGACCGGATGCGTGCCGCGATGCAGGTAGCGCAGTCGGTATAGTCTCAGCACGACGAGGGCAACCAGGGTCAGCAGCCAGCCGATCAGTAGGCTGTTGGCGTGATGGTGGCAGATGTGTTCGAATCCCTGCCTGGACTTGCAGTCGTTGAAACCTTCGTTTTCGATCTCCCACCGGCTCTTCGCCATCTTGTAGATGGCGAGACTGTTTGCCTGCCGGGGCGTCAGATTGGTCAGCCAATCGGCTCGCACCACCGTGCCATCGGGTTTGGTTTGGCGATAGCGCACAACCCGGACCGTGTCCCACTGGAGGGTCTCCCATGGATCGAAGCGGTCGTCATCCCACAGTTCCACTCGATCTTTTCCGTCCTGCAAAACACGATCCGGCGGGCTGGTGCCGAAGCATCGTTCAACCGAGACCATCAGCTCGTGCAGATTCCCTTTGAGCCTTGCCACAACGGGGATTCCCGCCTCGTCGGCGGCATGCAGGAAGGTGCTGGTCGCAAATCCGGCATCGACGACGAGATAGTCGGCAAAGCGAGCGCCGAGGGCGGGGATGGTGCGCTTGAGGAGCCGCTGTCCGGCTGCGTACTCACTGTCTTTTGGACCGTACGGTTCCACGTCGAAAGGCAACGACAGGCCCGTTCCGACGACACTGATCATAGCCAGATGGTGGCGGTATCCGGCGATTTCTCCCGCGCTATTGCGGTAGGGGCGGCAATTGGCACACCCCTGAGCGCTGCAACGGCCGACGGTGGTGCCATCGATGGCGAGTCCAATTCTGGCGACGGCGTCAAAGGCCTTGTTTCTTTTCGCCCGCCGCAGCATGCCCACTAAGGCCATTCGTGTCGGCTCCGGCGCGAGTCGTTCCGTGAAGTAGCTCAGGGTGTCGTCGCCAAACCGATGGAGCACGCCGAATTCCCGGCAGGACGATGAGTGTACAAGTGCCTCGATGGCGTGGAAACTGGTCTGGCGCAGACTGTGGCCAGCCAGAATCGCCCACAACAGGTCGTGAGCGGCTATGCGTGGCTGCTGGCGGCCATCCCCGCAGTCGTGGAAGTAGGAGTGAAGGCCAAGCCGCTTGGCCGCATAGTATTTCAGGCCACGGAGCGACGGCTTTTTCATGACCGTGAGCGCTTTTGTTGTCTTGAAAGTTTCAGAAGCTCGGCGTTGGCAGCCAGGATCTCGCGGACGGCGTCCTGGAACTCGCGGCCAGCCTGGACGCGGAGACGGACTTCGTCGACGAGGTCCTTGGGGATGTGGAGGGTGTGCTTCTTGGCCCGAACCATGTAGGTGAGGGTCCAGAACGAATGACCGGGGTCATTGGGGTTAGAGCAGTGGCAGCCGGGCTTGCCGCAGCGCATATGGCTTTCAGCGAGCGAGCCGGGCAGCAAATCGGCAGGAACGGGGAAGCGGTCGAGCAAGTCGGCTTTGCGCTTGCGGAGGCGGGCCGCCTGAGGGCCGCGGGGTTCGAGGAAGGGGCCGTACATCTAGTGGTAGCAATACCACTAGAGTGCCTCAAAAGCAAGAGAGAATTGCGAATGCGAACATAGGCGCGAGTTTGGCCCCATCGTGCGCGAAGCCTCAGTGCACGCCAGGGCCGCCTATTCAGTCACGCGATTCCGAAACGGCTGATCGCCCACGGACTCAGACGAGGGCTACGGCGTTGTGATGGAGTACGTCTGCTTCAGGTCGCCCACCTCGACGCGAAACACGTTCGCGCCGGGTTGCTCACCCATCCGTAACTGGATGAGCCACGACCCGGGGTACAAGGAGCTGGCGGACTCCACTTTGGTGACCGTGACGCCGCCGGAAACAGGCACGACTACCGGCTCCGTGGCGCCAAGGGCCAGCCCGGCCTCGTCGTGGACCCGTATGTAAACCCCTATGTTGCTATTGATGTGTGGCGTCGACGTGGAGACGTTGAGGACTGTAATGCTTGTGGCCGCCCCGCCTTCCACCGCGTACCAGTAGGGAATGCGGGCCACGGCGCCAGACTCGGTGTCCGTCACTTTGACGAAGCCCTGGTAGGAGCCGGGGTCGACTCCACCGCTCAAGAGACTCACATGAAATGTCGCCGTCGAGCCAGGCTCCACCGTGATCTCCTCCGCCGACAGCAGCGGTTGGATCGGGCCCGATGTTTCGAGGGTTAACCCGTACGTTGCGGTGGATTCACCCAGATTCTTGAGCGTGACTTCCTTGTTAAGGTCAATGGTCCCGCCGCCCGAGCCAAAGGACAGCGACACCGGCGCGGCCACGATGGTCGAGGTAACGGCGTTCTTGAGGTTGAGGTATCCGGCGCCCGCCGCGTTCACGGGTGCGGTAGTGCCGTTGTCGAACACCAGCGGCGAGGCGCTATCAATCAGCATCGAGCGGTACTCATCGACGGACAATCCGGGGCGCGCACCTTTGAGGACGGCCGCTGCGCCAGCCACCAGCGGGGCCGAGAAACTGGTGCCCTGTGTGGAGGTATAGCCACTGGGATCGCAGACCGGGCAGTAATCCGGATCGTAATCTTCTCTCAGCGCCGCTGTGTAGATGGGCTGGCCGGTAGCTACCAAGTCTGGCTTGATAAGGAGTTCGACGCTGGGCCCCCTGCTGGAAAACGACGAGAGAGAGGTGGGCGAGCCGCCGGAGAACGGGAACCGCAGGACAACCTGGAAGTCCTCGAAGGTAGCGGCCGCGTCTTTCAGCGCGAGGCCGTCGCTACGTTTCAGGAAGATCGCGGGAATCTGATCGGGATTCTCGACCGACATGGTGACGAGCGCCTCCGGATCGCCGTACTCGGGGTCGTCAATGTTATAAACCACGGCTGCCGGCGCACCGGCGGCCGCCACGTTGGCTAGCTTGGTCTCAAAGGCGCATTCGCCTCGCTCGATAAGCGGGATTACCCCTCTTAGGCTATCCGGCGGAAAGAGCTCGGGACTGCAGGCCCACCCTGACGGGTCCATCGCCGCAATGTCCACCAGCGGCCCGCTGACGGGCTCGTGGCTGGTCACCTGGGAGGATGGTTCGCCATCCAGGGCCGATCCTACCGAAGGAGCCACCTGCGTGCGGTCGGACCCGCCGGCGATGTTCGACCCGACAGCGATCACCCGTTCCTGAGAAGCCGTATCGTCCACGGTCATCGGCCCGGCGGTGTTGCCGGCCGAGCGCACTACGATGATGCCCAGATCCGCCAGATTGCGCACGGCATCCCCATAGATCGAGTTGCTCGCCCCATACTTGCCCACCGCCCCGAAGCTCATATTGACCACATCCATACCGTCCTGCACCGCCCAATCCAGGGCTTGAAGCACGATGTCGCTGTAGATCGACCCGTCGTAAAGGTCGGATACGCGGTACGCGCCGATCCAGGCGGCCGGGGCGACACCCGAGATGGTGCCGCGTGGGCTCTCATGCTGGACGCCCGCGGCTGTCATGGCCACCGCCGTTCCGTGGCCTATCCAGTCAGTGACCGGCCAGCCATCGAAGCTGCGCGCCACAATGACTTTTCCGTTCGTCAGCGCAAGGTTTTCGTCGCTATCAGCCAGGGGGAAGCCCTCCGGAGCGGTCATTTCACCGGCGGCGAAACCGGGATGCGTCATATCGATACCGGTGTCCAAAATAGCGATCTTGACGCCCCTACCGGCGTTCGCCAGGCCGCCGGTGGCTTCCCAGGCTGCCGGAACCTCGTGGATAGGGAGCGCCTTCATGAGGAAGAGGTCGAAACGCTCCACCGGTTCGACGCGCTTGACGCCGGGCAGTCCCGCCAGTTGCTGGGCACTATTGGCCTGCACCACGAGTACATTGGCCACGGTCGTCACTCGCGCCACCACCATCGCCCGGCGGGTCTTCAGCGCACCTTCCACCGTGGTCTGCTCCGATCGGATTTCAGCGCGCCGCCGGCCCGTGTCTTGGGCCTTCATCGCGGGAGCCCCCGCTAGCTCCACCAGGAACCGATTCGAGACGGTGTCCTGCGCGAAGGCGACTGTGGCGATCAACAGAGCAAAAAGACAGCGCATTCCTATTCCCATCAAGGCGAGACCCGATCGAGCCGTGGCGGCGCGGAGTCCTCTACGTACTAATCTATCGGAAATTCTCTTTGGAGTGGTTTTGAGAGGCTGTGGTTTGACGGAAAAAGGCCCCGAGTTACCCCGGGGCCTTTATCTTAGTTACTTCGTCCGGCGGGCTACTGCATGGGGGTGTGCCGGAAGGGCAATGTGTCGGTAAAACCGCCCTGGCCCACGGTGAGCAGATATCCTCTCACAGTGGTCGGATCAAATGTCTGCTGGACAAGGTCCCCGACACCGGAATCCCAATAGTACCCGGATGCCTGGCTCAAGTTGACGACGACCGTGGTGGCATCCAGAATATGAACTGCCTCCGCCGGGATAACCAGGTCCTCGAAGACCACGTGTACGGGGATGTCCGTCCAGAAATGGCCTTTAATTTCGACCATCGTGGCACCGTTTTCCAGATACTCCCTCGTACCTGTGATGCCAGGCAGGACGTAGGGCAAATCGGCGAACGTCCGGTAGTAGGAGCCTTCCCAGTCGTCGGTCGGGAAGTCCGTACCTGTCCAGGTTTCGGTTCCATCGGGCAGCGTAATTCTGATGGCGTAGGCCGTCAAGCCGCGCTCCCAAAAGAAACCGAAATCCTTGATGTTGGTCAGCGTGATCGACTCGCCCGGCGCGATGTCGTACTTGAACGTGATTGGATTGAGGGCGAGTTGTTGATTGTCAGGCAGGTAGATGAATTCCTGCAGCTCACTGCCGTTGGGAATGGTCCGCGTGGCCACGAAATAGCTTTCCCGGCCAGATCTGTACCCTTCGAACAAGTTGAGCTGCAGCACGCCGGGCGCCTGCGCGAGTGCGTCGGCCTGGCGTTGGCCCGCCTCATTCAGGGCGGCGGCGCTCGTTGTACCGGCGGTTGTCTTTGTACGGTTCCTCACCAGAGCTGAGCGCATCCGTGAGCCGTCGACGGACTTGCTGGTGCCCGTCGATTTTGCCCGGCTCGCGACCTTCGATAAATCGACTGTCTTCCGCTCTCCGCGCTGCGCCCAAATGGCTGGCGCGGCCAACGATGCCGCCATCGCCAAAATCGTAAATTGCCGGATCACAGCAGACTCCTTTTAAAGAACTTTACAGAACCTAGGACGCCAGGCCTGTCCGTTGGGTTGCCACCAAATCAACGTGAGTCAATGTAAGTTCGGCGGTGTTTACGCGGGAATCTCGATGACGGTTTTGGTGCCCTCGCCGATTTGCGAAGTGACGCTCAGGCGGTAGTTGGCGCCAAACAATACGAGCAGACGCTCGTTCACGTTCGATACGCCAATGCCGGGCTGCTCGAGGATCGATTCCAGACGCTCGTCTTCGATGCCAACCCCGTCATCAGCCACGGTCAGCAGCAGACGCAGGCCCTCGGGCCGCCGTTCAAAGCGGCTCTCCACGCGGATGGTCCCGCCATCCACCTTACGCGCGAGGCCGTGCTTGATGCTGTTCTCCACCAGGGGCTGCAGCAGCATGGCGGGGATCTGGCAGTCCAGCGTGCCCTCCTCGACATTTTTGGCGAACCGCAGCTTCTCACCGAAGCGGGTCATCTCGATGGCGAGGTAGTCGTCGATGAAAGCGAGCTCCTCCCGGAGTGGGGCGAAGTTGTCGGTCTTCCGCAAAAGACGCCGCAGGATGTTGGAAAGCTTGTAGACCACCTGCCGGGCCTTGTCCGGATTGGTGCGGATGAGGGAGCTGACGGTGTTGAGGGTATTGAAGAGAAAGTGAGGATTGATTTGGGCACTCAAAGCGCTAAGGCGCGCCTCCACCAGCAGCCGTTCCTTGTTCTCCAGCAGGCGCTCATTGCGGGCGCTCACCCAGATCTTGAGCGGCAGAGCCACGGTGAAGATGGTGGACACAAAAACGGCGGCGTTCTGCCAGCCGCGTTCCGGCAGATAGAAGGCGAAGATCATGCGGTCGCCAAACAGGCGCAAGACGACGTAGCGCATAAGCTCGGCCAGAACGATGGTGAGAAGGCCGACGATCTGGAAGAGGCTACGGCGGCGGGCCTCCGGGTAGCGGATGAGGCGGTAGACGCTCAGATCGAAGAATGGTGAGATGCGCCAGACCTCCTCCTGGTCATAGGCGAGGTCGCGCAGCAATCCGCCCATGACTCCGACGGCCGCATAGAGCGGCATCGCCAGATATTCGCCGTGCATCAGAGCCGGGATGGAGCACATCACGCCGGTGAGGAGTCCCGAGATGTAGCCACCGATGAGTCCGGCTAAGAGACTGCCCTCCAAGCACATATCGGCGGCGGCGTAGCTCTGTGTGTAGATGCGGACGATGGAACCCGAGGCGCAGAAACCGGAGATGCCCAGGCTCAACTGAAGCTGCTCCAGCATGGTGCGCCGCTCGCGCAGGAGGAGGTTCAGGAACTTGGACGAGCGTGCCAGGATGCTGGCGATCGAGGCCGCCGCCGCCAGCTTGATCAACAGGATGATGAACTGCTTTTCCATCGGAACCCAAACCCACCGTACCCGACCATACTAAAATAAAGACAGAAACCACCGTTTCCATGTCAGATCCCAACCCTTTTGAAGTCCGCAAGGTCGCCGAGGCGGACTTCCCCACGGAGTACGGCCATTTCCGCATCTATGGCTTTGCCGGCAAGCGCGGAGACTACACCGAGGATTCCGTGGCCGTCGCCATGGGCGACCTCAAAGCGCCTGAGCCGCTGCTCGTCCGGATTCACTCGCAATGCCTCACCGGCGACGTCTTCCACTCACTGCGCTGCGATTGCCGTGCCCAGCTTGAACTGGCTCTGGAGACGATCGGCGCCGAAGGCCGCGGCATGGTCATTTACGAAGCGAAGGAAGGCCGGGGCATCGGGCTGCTGAACAAACTGCGGGCCTACGAACTGCAGGATGCCGGGGCCGATACCGTGGAGGCCAACGAGCAATTGGGCTTCGAGGCAGATCTACGCGGCTACGAGATGCCGGGGGCGATCCTGCAATCGTTCGGGATCAAATCGGTGCGTCTCATGACGAACAACCCCGAAAAGATCGCTGCGATGGAAGCCGTGGGTGTCCAGGTGGCGGAGCGTGTTCCCTGCAACGCAGTGAAGAGCCGGCACAGCGCCAGGTACTTGAAGACCAAGAAGAAGCGACTGGGGCACTTGCTGGAGCTGTAGGTCACATTCGGCCAGCCCGAAAAGTTCGCAGCCGGTCCGGCGCAAGCAAGCATTGACACAAGTTCCATCCTGTGCGAATCTGCTCCCAGCGCGCCTAGGGGCGCCTCCTTTCCGCGGCAAGGGAGCCTGCTCCCACCCTGTCACGTGTGTACAATTCACGGACCTTTCATTCCGGCCCTGAATTAAGCGGAATCCGGGCACAGACGGAAGGAAGGTTTCCATGCAGCGAAAGCTGACCTCTACTACCTCGCTCGAAAATCTCAAGCGGGAAGCGAAGCGCTGGCTGAATGACCTGCGCAAGAACAACTTGGACGCGCGTGAGCGGTTCCGGCAAGCATACCCAAACGGACCCGAGGCGCCGGTCCTGCGTGACGTGCAGCACGCTCTGGCCTGCGAGTACGGACAGGACAACTGGAAGGGACTAAAGCAGATTCTCGAAGCTCTGCATCCAGTCGCGCCGGCTTTGGCCACCCGGCAGGCCTACGAACAGGCTGCCGATGATTTCACGCAAGCCTACGAAGGAGACGAGGCCGCCATACAGCGTCTGAATGGGCACTACGGCCGCTCGTTTAGTCACGCCGATGTGCGCGCTGAGGCGTGGCGGCGTGTCTACGCCCTGCGTCAGCGCTCGTCGAAAGTGCCCAAGAACTACCTGGCGCTGGACGAGGCCCGGGTCGTGGTCGCCCAGGATGCCGGATTCGGCAATTGGGCCGCGCTGCTGGAGGCCGTGACGACCGGTGCCTCGCCGTCTGTGGATGCGTTCGAGGTCGATAACACCGAGAACCGCATCGCCCCGCGCCGCCGCATGAGCCGCGGAGAGTGGGACGCGTTCGTCGGCGTTCTGAAGGAGCAGCGAATCACCGCGGTCGACGCCGGCGGATTGATGACCGACGAAGTGGTGGCGCGCATCGCCGATCTTCCTCATGTCACCAGATTGAACCTGGGCGGATCGCGCGAACTCACCGACGACGGCCTGCTGCAACTCGTCCGCATGCCGCAGTTGGAATACCTGAACCTCAGTGAGTATCCCGGTGGCAAGCTCACTGACCGGGGTTTGGAGGTGCTACGCCACCTGCCGAACCTCAAGACGTTCGAGATGACGTGGCAGGCGGGCATCACCGATGTGGGCGTGGCGAATCTGCGATTCTGCGACCAACTCGAGGTGGTGGACCTGATGGGTTCGCCCACCGGAGACGGCGCCATCGAAGCGCTGCAGGGTAAGCCGAAGCTGCGCCGCTTCAGTACAGGGAGGTTGGTGACCGACGCGGGGCTGCCGCTGCTACAGAATTTCCCGCTGCTGAAACACAGGCATGGCCCTGAGATCGACACCAGCGACAAGACGTTCCGGGATAGGGCCGTGAAGTTGCTTATCGACGGGCCGTTCACGAACTCCGGATTGGCCGGCCTGGCGGGGCTGGAGGGTGTCCTTGACCTCGATCTCTTCTGGCACGTCAGTGGGATCACCGCCGACGGAATGGCGCACCTCGCGCACATGCCGAATCTGAGCATCCTGGGCTGCGATGGTGACCTCAGCAGCGACGAGGCGATGCCCCATATCGCTGCGATTCCTCGCCTGCGGCGCCTGCGCATCCAGGAATCGACGGCCACCGACGTGGGCTTCGAGGCACTGAGCCAGTCCCGGACTCTCGAAGGCGTGTGGGGCCGGGTGTGCGCGCACTTCGGCAGCCGCGGCTTTCTCGCCCTATCTCGTATGCCGTCGCTCCGCAGCCTGGGCATCGGTCTTGCCAATGTGGACGACAACGCGCTGGCGAGCCTGCCTCATTTCCCTGCTCTGCGGGAACTCACGCCTATCGGACTCCTGGACGACGGCTTCCGCCACGTGGGCCGTTGCGCTAGTCTGGAACGTCTGACGTGCATGTACTGCCGCGAGAGCACGGATGCCGCCACCGAACACATCGCGGGGTTGTCCATAAAGTACTACTACGCCGGACTGACGCAGATCACCGATCGCAGTCTGGCCGTCCTCGGTGGCATGCCGTCGCTGGAGCAGGTCGACCTCTATGAATGCCAGCACGTGACCGACGCCGGCCTCGTGTTTCTGGCCGGGTTGCCGCGGCTGCGTGAGGTGCATTTTGACGGCCTACCTGGTGTGACCTTGGCCGGCACGCGCGTATTCCCGAAACGCGTGCGCGTCGCCTATACCACCTGAGGCCGTGCGGCGCGATGGGCGGCGGACATTGGACAATGGAGACGCAGGCCGTTTCCAATTCAGGAGGAACTGATCCATGTCCGCGCCCGCCACGCTGCAGGTCTCTTGTGTCCAGATGCACTGGGCCACCACGCTTGAGGCCAATCTCCGAACCACGCTGAGGTACATCCAGGCCGCCGCCGAGGCCGGCAGTAGGGTGGTGCTCTTCCCAGAGGCGCACCTCACCAGCTACTACTTCCCCTATCTGGTGAAACTGGATCAGAAAGCGGTGTTGGATGCCCTCGGCCAAACCCAAAAGGCCGCCCGCGAATTTGGAATCTGGGTGATCGCCGGTACCATTCAAAAGACCCACGACCGTTTCCTGAACCTGGCCCATGTCATCTCGCCGGAGGGGACGATTACGCATGAATATGCAAAGGTCCACATGGCCGGGCGAGACGAAAAGCAATACTGCCGGGGTGGGAACAAGCTGTCGCTCTTTGAGATCGACGGGATACCCTGCACGCTGGTGATCTGTCGTGACGGACGGCACCCGGAACTCTACCGGATTCCCGTTATGGCGGGAGCCCAGATCCTGTTCCACCCCTCGTGCAGCTCGGACGAGATCGAGGCAGTGTGTTGGAAGCGGACGTCCGGCCGGGCGCAGCAACCAGTGGGGCCGAATTCGAAAATCTTCCATTGCGTGGCGAACACCATCGGGCAGTCACCGGATGGCCTGCAGACATCCAGTGGCATGTCGTTTATCCGGGAGCCCAACGGAATTCCACTGGCCGAGGCTGGCTACTACCAGGAAGAGATGATCACCTCGGTGCTCGACCTGGCCCGGGCCGACCGTGGCTATGTGCTCGACAGTCTCGAGCATCCACCGTTCCTGAAGGAGCATTGGGAGCGCATGATCGCGGATGTGAAGCAGCGGGCGGACGTCAAGCCGGAATAGGAGACCGGCGGATTGGCAGCTTCCCTCCTACCTCTCCTCTGGGGGCGGCTCCTCCCACGAGTTCCTCGCTTCCTGGATCTTGCGCGCGGCGATGAGCTGCGACCACACCGGGGTATTGTTCGTAATGCGGACTTCGATCAGCGCCTCGAAGCGCGGCACGGCCCCGCCGGCCTGGACGCCCAACTTGTTTAGCAGTGACTTCACCGAATTCTCATCCGAGACGAAATCGGCCGCGGCTTGGCTACCATATGTCGTGTTGCCCGCCAGTATCAGGGTTGAGCTGTCCGGCAGCAGGCCCGGCGTGAGGGCGATCAACGAGTAGTCCCGATTGTACGGCCGGCCGGAACAGGTGTAGTTTGGCTTTTCGCCCGGCTGCGGATGAACATTGACGATTCCACCGAAAAACTTGAAGCGGAACTCGTGCAGCCGGGGCAACCGGCGTAGCGCCGGGTTCTGCTCCGGCCGCCCCACGAAGATCATGTTGGCCATGCGAGCCTCGTCCCACGAGAGACGGCTGCCGGTTTGAATCCGTAGATTCTGCCGGAAGCTGTCCATTAAGTGCGTGAGCTTAAACACCGCAAATGGGTCGCCTGAGCCCGAGTAGCTCATGTTCTCGGCGCCGGGGTTCTTTGATTCCACGGCTTCGTCGTAGTAGTGGAGACCCTCCACAGCCAAAGTGCCGGCCAGACGCGGGTTCGAAAAAACGACAAGTGTCGGCCGCGCGTTGCCGAGAAACGGAGACCAGAATTGGTGTAGCGCCGGACCGGGCTTCGGTTCGGGTCGAATGATCAACCATGCCAGGCCGGCGCCCAGAAGGAGTCCTGCCGCCAGGGCTCCTGTGATCCAGACGGCGGGCGTCCGCCCAGTCGGGGCCGGCGGTTCAAGAACCGGTTCGGGCAACGGTTCATCCACTTGGTGAACCCGGCTGGTGAGGTGATAGCCGCCTTTCGGGATTTCCAGGACGACCGGGTCGTTCTGGCCCAGTTCGCTGTAGTACTCGGCCAGGCGGCCGCGCAGGCGCGCCATCTGTACACGGACGACGGAATCGATCTGGGGGTCGAAGGAATCAGCCGGCCGGTTGAAAACCGTCAGCGCGAGTTCGGTTTCCTTGAGGTGCTCGTCCGGGCGATCGACGGCCCATCGGGCCAGGAAGGTCAGGAGTTTGGCGGACAGGTTGGCGCCCTGGAACTTCGGACTGGCCAGGATGCGCTCGACCTGGGCGCTGGTCTGCTCGGCGGTGGGGCCAGGGCGACCGGCATTCACCCGGGACAGCGGCATCACCTGTAGTATACATCGGCGTAACACGTAGCAACCTCGGAGTTACCGGTCCGAGACAACCTCTTCCAGGCATGGAGGAAGAGCCGTTAACGGCGGCCAGGAGACGTACAGTAAACCCGGCGGAACTTACTCTGGAGCCCTCTGGTGCATACACTGGGATCCGCAATCCGGAAGTTGTGCGGACGACCCCCTGCGAACTTCAGGTAGCGACGCTTCAGTGGGTCCCTTTTCCGCCGCTCAGCTGTCTTGAGCGGTGTTGCAGAGGTTAGTTTCACCAATATTGGGAGATGCTCCATGTTGAAGAGATCTGTGTGTCTGCTCGTGATGCTCGCAGGCTGCCTGTCGGCCCAGACTTTCACGGGCAATTTGACCGGTGTGGTCACCGACACATCCGGCGCCACGGCCGTTGGCGCCAAGGTAACCATTCAGAATATGTCGACCCGGGAAGAACGCGCCGTTCAAACGAACGATCTGGGCCGCTATACCTTTTCCCAGTTGCTGCCCTCCACCTATCAGTTGCAGATCAGCTTGAGCGGGTTTAAGGAGTATGTGCGCACTGGGATTACGTTGTCGACCAACCAGTCGATGGAGATCGATGTCCAGTTGACCGTGGGCGCGGTGAGCGAAACCGTCGAAGTGACGGCCACGGCGCCGCTGCTGGATTCGCAGACGGCGAACCAGTCGTCGACGTTGGACAACAAGGCAGTGCTGGAACTGCCGTTGAACATGCGGAATCCGCTCGCTCTGACCCATACGATGGCTGGAGTGACGGCGGTCAGGACGGGCATCAGCCAGGATTCTGCCGACCAGAATCAGAACCGTTTTGCCATGAATGGCGGTCGCAACGAGTCCGTAGCGATTCTGGTTGATGGCATCTCCGTGATCGCCGGCGACTGGGGCGGTGCGCTGGCGACCCCGGGCGTCGACGCGGTGCAGGAAGTCCAGGTTATCCGCAACACTTACGAAGCCCAGTTCGGCAAGACCGGCGGCGGCGTGGTGAACATCACAACCAAGAGTGGTGGCCAGAGCTATCACGGCTCAGTCTTCGAGTTTCTCCGCAACGACAATCTGGATGCCAACGCCTTCTTCAACAACAAGAACGGCGTTAAGCGGCAGGAGCTGAAGCGCAACCAGTTTGGCGGCACCATCGCGGGTCCCATCTGGAAGAGCAAGAAACTGCAGGGTTTCTTCGGGTATGAGGGTCTGCGCACCGGTGGACCTGCATCCCGTACGGCGACATTGCCGACGGCGCTGCAGAAGGCCGGTGACTTCTCACAGACCTTCAATGCCGATGGTTCTCTCGTCACGATTTACGACCCCTTGACCACTCAATTGGATGCTTCCGGGAAGTATCTGAGAACCGCCTTTGCCGGCAATAAGATCCCGTCCAGCCGCTTCGATCCAGTGGGCCTGAACGTCGCAAAGATGTATGCCGATCCGAACCAACCGGGCAACGCCAGGACTGGAGCGAACAACTTCTACGGCACCGGCAACAGCCAGACGACCAACAATCGGTATGACACTCGTGTCGACTGGGCGCGTAGCGCGAGTCACACGCTGTTTGGTCGGTTCACCTATGCGCCGCAAACCACGACGGCGGCGCGCTTCTTCGCCAATCCGGCCCTGGAGACTGGAGTGAATGGCGGCAACCCGCGGTTCCAGGCAACCATCGGCAACACGTTCGTCCTGAATCCCACCATGGTGGTGAATGTTCTGGTCGGCGGTGGCCGCTGGCGGGAAGAGCAGATCTCGCAGAGCTACGGCACGAGTCTGACTTCCTACGGCCTGCCGCCGAGCGTGCTGAACGCGTTTGACGTGCCCACGACGCCCGTCTTCAATGTGAGCGAAGTGACCAGCATCGGCAGTAACCGCTACCTGGAAGGCGTTCGCAACGTGATGAATGCACAGGTGAACGTGTCGAAGGAGATGACGCGGCACAGCATCAAGTTCGGCTGGTCCGGAGAGGCGTCGCAGTTGAACTTCACTGACTCGTACGCACCCACCTTCAGCATGGACCGGAACTTCACGTCGGGTCCGGATGCGGATGCGAGATCGACGACGACGGGCTACGGCATGGCTTCACTGCTGTTGGGCGTGGGCGGGTCGGGCAGCGTTCCGCAGAATCCTCACCCGGCTTCGACCGATCCCTATTACGCGTGGTATGTGCAGGATACGTGGCGCGTCAACTCTAAGCTGACGTTGAATTACGGATTGCGCTACGAAATCCAGGGCGGACGCACGGAGCGCTACAACCGGCTGGACCGCTTCAATTTCGATGTAACAAACCCAATCGGCGCCACCGTGGGCCTGCCCAACCTGAAAGGCGGACTGGAGTGGGTGAACAAGGACGAGCGGACGCAGTGGAATACCGGGCACAACTTCGCTCCTCGTGTCGGCGTCGCCTACAAGGCCACGAACAAACTGGTGGTGCGCACCGGTTTCGGCATCTTCGACTGGAAGACGGTGGGCCAGGGTCCGCTGTCGGGCATTGATGGCTATGCTGTTTCCACTCCATGGGTTACCACGAACGATGGCGGCCGGACACCAGCGAACTACCTCAGCAACCCGTTCCCGGGCGGCTTCCGTGCGGCGACCGGCTCCGGCGATGGCCTGCTGACCAACGTCGGTTTTGGCGCCACGGGTTTCCAGAAGTATCGTGAGACGCCTTACCTGATGCAGTACAGCCTGGACATCCAGTATGAGCTGAGGGGCGGCACGCTGCTGGAACTCGGCTACGTCGGCAACGGCGGCCGGCATCTTAGCTACGGCTACAACTTCCAGATGAACCAGTTACCCGATGCGGCCCTGAGCCTGGGATCGGCGCTGCTGGACCAGGTACCGAATCCGTTCTACGGCTACATCTCATCGGGCACGCTGGCGACCAAAACCGTGCAACGCGGCCAGTTGCTGCGGCCCTTCCCTCAGTTCACGGGCGTATCGATCATCGACATGCCGGGCGCGGCGTCCAGCTACAACGGCGCCTCGGTGAAGGCGACCAAACGATTCGGTCACGGTGTCAGCCTGATGGCTTCTTATCAATGGTCAAAGGCTATCGACAACGCATCCGAGAACCAGGGCTGGGAGATCAGCGACGGAGCGAGAGATTACAACAACTTGCGGGCGGAGCGGTCGGTCAGCGGCCACGACGTGCCGCAGAGCGTCGCCGTGGCCTACATTCTCGAACTACCCTTCGGCAAGGGCCGGCGGTTCGGTACACAGTGGAACAAGGCTATCGACTACGTGGCCGGTGGATGGCAGATGAGCGGAGTGTACAAGTACGACTCCGGTCTGCCGTTGCGCTTCTCCGCCACCAACAATACCTACTCGTTCGGCGGCGGACAGGCCCCGAACGTGTCGGACATGAAGACGGCGGCGGCGGACCATCCCACCATCGACCGCTGGTTCAACACAAACGCATTCACCCTGCCGGCTGCATACACGTTCGGCAACGTCCCTCGCTGGACTCCGAACATCCGCACGGGTAGTGTGAACGATTGGAGTCTGGCTCTTTCCAAGACTTTCCGCGTGACTGAGAAGATTCATTCCCAACTGCGCGGCGAGTTCTTCAACCTGGCAAATCGTGTGCAGTTTGGACGGGCCAACACCTCGCTTGGCTCCACAACCTTTGGCCAAGTGACCGGGGTGGCAGCGGGTGCGAGCCCGAGGAACATCCAGCTCGGCCTACGCGTGAGTTTCTAGAGGTTTGTGTCGAGGGCGGCGGCTCAAACCGGGCTGCCGCCCTTTCTTCACTGGAGAACGAGACGATGGATCGCAGAGACTTACTGAGCTGGAGCACCCGTCTGGCCGTGGGCGCGGCGGCAATGTCCGCGCCTGTTCTGGCACAACCGGCGCACGCGGGCCGCCGGACGTTTGACGTTACGGCGTTTGGCGCGACAGGCAATGGTCAGACGAAAGACACCGCAGCCGTACAGAAAGCGATCGACGCTTGTACGGAAGCGCGCGGCGGGGTGGCGTATCTGCCTCCGGGCGACTACCTGTGCGGGACTTTGGTGTTGAAGAGCCACGTCACGCTGTTTCTGGAGGCGGGCGCTACCATTTGGGGCAGCAAGGACTTGGCGGACTATCCGCCCCAACCCGGCCCCTCGGCCAAGGGCGATGCGAACCAGAAACATCTGATCTTCGCGCGCGGCGCCGAGCATGTCACCATTGCAGGCCATGGTCGGCTGGACGGCAATGGCGAAGCGTTCTGGCAGAAGGACCCCAATGGCGAGCCCATTGGCGGCAAATCCTATGCGGGCCGCCTAGGCTGGGCGGATGTCCTGCACCATTGGTGGAAGCCGTTGGACCGGCCGTCGCCCATGGTCGAACTCGTGGATTGCCGCCATGTGCGAATTGAGGACGTCCGGATTGAGAACTCGCCGGGATGGACGGTCCGGCCCCATGCCTGTGACCATGTCGTGATTCGCGGTGTGACAATCGTCAACCCTTACCACGGTCCGAACACCGACGGGATCGACCCCACCTGCTGCAGCAATGTGCTGATCTCAGACTGCTACATCTATACCGGTGACGATGCCATCTGCTTGAAAAGTGAGCCGGTCTACGGCATCATGCGGCCGTCGCGCAACATTACTGTGACCAATTGCGTGCTGAGCACAACGTGCAATGCGTTCAAGATCGGGACCGCGACGCGCGGCGATTTCGAAAACATCACGTTTAGCAACTCTGTGATTTGGAACGACGAAGTGGAACCGCGCCAGAGGGCCCTCTCCGGTTTCGCGCTGGAGAGCGTGGACGGGGGCCGGACGGCGAATATCACGATCTCGAACATTGTGATGCAGAATGTCAGATCGCCCATTATGCTGCGGCTGGGTGCGCGCGGAGCCGGCCAGACCGAGAAGAAAGCAGGCAGCCTGCGCGACGTCCAGATCGAGAACGTGGTGGCCACGGGCAGCGCGATCACGAACTGCATCACCGGTCTGCCGGACGCGAACGTCGAGAATGTCCGGCTGAACAACATCCGGATTGAGAGCAGCGAGGGTGGCCCGGCGGCGTGGGCGGCGTTGGTGCTGGCTGAGATTCCGAGGGCCTATCCGGAAGCGACCATGTTCGGTCGGCTGCCGTCATCGGGCCTGTATGTTCGGCATGTAAAGGGCTTGAAGCTGCGCGACGTGGAACTGGTGGCGGAGAAGACCGATCACCGGCCGGCCGTAACTCTGGACGACGTGAAGGACGTAGATATTGACGGCCTCACGGCCACGGCACCGGGTAGCGACCAGGCGGTGCTGCGGATGGTGGAATCGAAGCATGTGTTCATTCGCGGTTCGAGGGCGCTTGCTGGCACCAGGGTGTTCGCATCGGTGGAAGGCAGCGGCAGCGAATGCATCACTCTGATCGGCAACGAGCTGCGTGAAGCGCATGAACCGGTGCGTCGGGTGAAGGGCGCGCCGGACAACGCGGTCCAGAGCGTGGGGAACTTCACTGGAGCCAGCTAGGTCATCATTTTCCATGACCGCCACTCGTGAGATTCCGTATGAACTCATGATATTTCATCGGCGGCAGCGTCCTCCATTCCTATAGGTCATTGAAAATTAAGGCTGGCTCATTTGGCTCGTCAGATGCCATATTACGGCGCATCTACAAGAGAGGGAGGACACGCCATGTGGGTCCAGGAGATTTGGCGGTACCCGGTGAAGTCGATGGCTGGGGAACGTCTGCAGACGGCCGAGATCGGACCGGCCGGTATTGCCGGTGATCGGGTGATCCAGGTTCGGAACAACCAGGGCAGACTTTACACGGCGCGTACTCGCCCGAAGCTGCTGCGGCATCGAGCGGTGCTGGGGCCCGACGGCCAAGTGCTGGTCGACGGCTTGCCTTGGCAATCCGATGCGGTCGGTGTGGCGGTGGAGTCAGCCGCCGGCCTTGGTGCACACCTGGTGCGCAGCGACGCGGAAGACCGGTTCGATATCCTGCCCTTGCTAGTGGCTACCGACGGGATGCTGAAAGCGGTCGGCACTGATTCGCGGCGCTTCCGGCCGAACCTGATCATCGGCGGAGTTCCTGGTCTGACGGAGCGGGAGTGGGAGGGCGCGCAATTGCGGATCGGCTCCGTTTTGATTGGGATGGAGGATCTGCGCGGGCGTTGCATCATGACTACATATGATCCGGACAGCGGGGTGCAGGACCTGAACGTGTTGCGGAGAATCCAGCGCGACTTCCAGGGCGTTCTGGGGCTCAACAGCTACGTCATTGAGCCGGGGCGTGTCGCCGAGGGGGATCCGGTTGAGGTGATCCGTTCGTGAGTGTATTCATTGGTGTGGATTTAGGCTGGTATGGAAAACCGACCGGGCTGGCGTCCGTGGTGTTGGATGGCGCCGGGATCCGGCTGCGAACCGTCACCCGGCTGGAATCCACCGGCGCGATTTTGGATTGGGTTCGAACGGAAATCGGGGACCAGGGCGGCGTGGTGGGCGTCGATGCGCCGACGGTCATCCGGAATGCCGCCGGAATTCGCCCGGCGGAACGCGAGCTGAACAAGGACTTCCGCCGGTTCCATGCGGGCTGCCACGCGGCCAACCTTGGTCTGCCATTCGCCAGCCGCGTGCTGGCCTTCAGCCACCAATTGGAGGAGGCAGGATTCCGGCACGGTGCGAACATGCAGGCGAAGGCGAACGGACGATTCCAGATTGAGATTCATCCTCATGCCGCATCGATCCGTCTCTTCGGACTGACCAGGATCGTGAAGTACAAACGTGGGCGGAGGGCGGAGCGGGCCGTCGAGTTGGCGCGTCTGCGTGGGTTGATGCTGTCGAGGCTTCCGGAGGGGGATCCACCGCTGACCCTGACGCTGCCGGAGATTCCGGAGAAAGGCCCGACGAAGCCGGTGGAGGATCAGATCGACGCGGTGCTCTGCGCCTATATCGCCGCTCATTGGTGGTGGTGGGGCACGACCCGGAACACGGTGTACGGTTCCAATGAAGACGGGTTTATCGTGGTGCCGGGTGGGGAACGGTCCCCCTAAAAAGGGAGAACGGCGCAACCGAAGCTGCGCCGTTCGCCACGTGGATCGGAATTGACCCTGTGTCTGTTACTTGATGGTCCCCTTCTTGTCGGGGTCACCATCAGTATAGCTCCACTAACTCACCTTCTGTGCAATGCTCTTCGCCTGTACAAACCACAACAGGTAGTCGGGGCCTCCAGCCTTGGAATCGGTGCCCGACATGTTGAAACCGCCGAAGGGGTGGGCGCCCACCATGGCTCCGGTGCACTTGCGGTTGATGTACAGATTCCCCACGAAGAATTGGTTCTTCGCCTTCGCGATCTTCTCGGGATTGTTCGTGTAGACGGCTCCGGTCAAGCCGTAGTCCGTCGCGTTCGCCAGCTCCAGCGCATGGTCGAAGTCACGGGCCTTGGTCACGCCCAGGACGGGCCCAAAGATCTCCTCCTGGAAGATGCGCGACTTGACGTCGACATCGGCGATAACAGTGGGCGCCACAAAGTAGCCGTCGCCTGGCAGGCGTTCCCCACCCGTCAGCACGCGGCCTTCCTGTTTGCCGACCTCGATGTAATTCAGGATGGACTTCATCGAGCGCTCGTTGATCACCGGGCCCATGTAGTAGGCCGGATCGTCGGACGGCCCGACTTTGATGGCCTTCACCTTCTCGACGAGCTTCTCGAGGAACGAATCGTAGAGCTTCTCGCTGACGATGGCACGCGAGCAGGCCGAGCACTTCTGGCCCTGATAGCCGTAAGCACTCCAGACCACACCCTGCACGGCCGCGTCGAGATCGGCCTCGTCGTCCACAACGATGCCGTCCTTGCCGCCCATCTCGGCGATGACCCGCTTGATCCAGATCTGCCCCGGAGCAGTCTTGGCCGCCAGTTCGTTGATACGCAGACCAACTTCGCGGGATCCGGTGAACGAGATGAACCGAGTACGCGGATGTGTGATGAGCAGATCGCCGACTTCGGCTCCGCTGCCGACCATCAACGTGAAACTCCGCGATGGGAAGCCCGCCTCGTGCAAGACTTCGGCGAACTTGGCTGCGATGGTGGGCGTATCGGACGAGGGCTTCACCACCACCGTGTTGCCAGTGACGAGCGCGGCGGTAGTCATGCCCACCAGGATCGCCAGAGGAAAGTTCCACGGGGGAATGACGATGCCCACGCCTAGCGGCAGGTAGCGCATCTCGTCGGTCTCGCCCGGGAGTTGCACTAGCGACTCGGGTGATGCCAGACGCTCGGCCAGCAGGGCGTAGTAGTCGCAAAAGTCGATGGCTTCGCTGACGTCGGCTTCGGCCTCGGCCCAGCTCTTGCCGGCCTCGTAAACGAGCCAGGCGTCGAACTCGAGTTTGCGGCTGCGAAGGATGGCGGAAGCCTTCCGCAACATGGCAATGCGATCGGCCGCGGGCACGGCGGCCCACGTTGGGAAGTAGGCGTCGGCCGCTGCGATCGCCTGGTTGGCCAAATCCGGCGTGGCTTTGTGGTGAAGCCCAACCACCTCGCCGGGTTTCGACGGGTTGACGGACTTCAGCAGGTCGCCCGTGCGGTGGCGCGTGTCGCCAATCCGGAGGTCATATTCTTTTCCGAATTCGGCGCGCACCGCCGCCAGAGCCGCACGCATGGGCTCGGCATTTTCGGGTTTCGAAAAGTCGGCGTACGGCTCGTTTCTGAAATCACAAAGACGCATGAGGCTCAGCCTTCCACCAGTTTTTTGCCGCGATCGATCATGTCGGCCGCCTCATCGGCCAAGCGGCGGCCCTTCTCGTAGAGTTCCTTGCCTTTCTCCGCGAGATCGCGGCCAGTGTCGGCCAGGGAATCGCGTCCGCGCTCCGCAACGCGGCCGATGCGGCGGCGGGTCACGCGGCCGGAGGAAGGAGCGAACAACAGGGCGATAGTGGCGCCCACGGCAACGCCGGCGACGAACCACAGGGCTTTGCCCGAATTTTCTTCGATTTCGGAATACATAGAAAGTGTGCCTCCGACCGCCATTGTAGCGCCCGCCCGGCTAAGTTCGCCTTATGCGCGTAGAATGAAATCGGAGGTCTTATGAGCGATTCCAGCATTCCCACCCCGGACGTGAACCTCGTGCCCCTGACGGACGGCGGCCTGGAACTTGAACTCTCCGAGATGGAGTGCCTCTCCGTTAAGACGCTGCTCGAGGCCAATAACATCACGGTTGTCGTGCAGGGCGCCAGCCAGATGCCGAACCTTCCCTACGAGATTCTGGTGCCGGCCGATCAGTTGGAAGACGCAGTGCGCGTGGTCCGCGATGCACAGCAAACTGGTGTTGAAGTCTCGGAATAGCCCTCAGAACATATCCAGGAGCCGCCACTCCGGCGGCTCCCATCGCGCTTTGCTCAAACTCAAATAGCGACCGTCGCTGCGGACGGTCACCAATCCATCCTGATCGGTGCGGAGAACCAGGGTGCGGTGTGCCTGCAGTCCCTCAATGACTGCTGGGTGCGGTAATCCGTACATATTGCCCGCGCCGGCGGAGATCATCGCGACCGACGGGCTCATGGCATCCAGCCAGGAGTCACTGGACGATCGCTTGCTGCCATGGTGGGCAACCTTCAGCACATCGATGTGCTCGAGCACGGCGTCGTCCAGCAACCGGCGCTCGACGCCCTGCTCGATGTCGCCCGTGAGCAGGAACTTGTGGCGGCCGTGGCTGAGGCGAAAGACCAGCGAGTCGTTGTTCTGGGGCCGGCCCGTCCAGCGCTGCAAGCTCGCCGGGGCCAGCGTCTCCCAGCGGACCCCGCCCAGATCGAGTTGATCGCCTTCCTTGAGAATCCGGACACGAACGCCGTTGCGGGCGGCTGCCGCTTCCAACTCTTTCCAGACCTTCGCGTCCGGCGTGAAGCCGGTCCACAGCTCGCGCGGGCGGAAATTGTCCAGCAGCGCGGCGACACCACCACAGTGGTCGTCGTGCAGGTGGCTGATGGCGATCACGGCGACGCGCCTCACGCCGCGCGCCCACAGATAGGGCGACACGACGTCCTCGCCGACATCCATCTGAGGCGGAGTGCGGCGGCCGAACAACGGGAATCCGCCGCCATCCACCAACGCCATTTCCCCGTTTGGCAAGCCGACAAGCAGGCTCTCGCCCTGCCCGACGTCAATGGACGTGAGTTCCAGGGCGCCGAGTTGTTGCTGGGGAGGGAACGGGTGCCAAACCAGGAGGACCAGGAAGAGTGCGCAAGAGATGCCGGGCAGGAGCCGTGAGGGCCAGTGGCAGGCAAGCGCCACCAGACTCGCGGACAAGGCGAGGGACAGCCAGAGTGGTGGATCGGCGATGCGCCACGACGGTTCGTGCATGGAATGCCACGCAGCAATCGCCTGCGAGACGTCCAGCAGCCAACCCGCGAAGGCGGCGGGCCACCGCCAACCGGTGAAGACCGCGAGGAAGCCCACCGGCACAGCGGTAGAGACCACCGGCACGGCCAGGATGTTGGCGGTCAGGCCCGTGGCGGACAGACGGTGGAAGTACAAAGCCATGGGCAGGGCGAGCCCCACCTGCACCGCCGCGGAGAGCCGTAGGGCGCCCCACGCCCAGTGGAGCAATTGCTCGGCCCAACGGAACGCCGCCAGGCAGAAGTTCATTGGAACCCGGAACAGGAGCTGAATGGTCTCCGCGACAAGGCGGCGTTCCAGTTGCGCCTGGGCCTTTGCCGGGGGTGCGAGCAGTGGTCGCGGTTGATGCGGGAGGAATGCCCCAATGGCGGCCACGGCCAGGAAGGAAAGCTGGAAGCTGGCGTCGAAGAGCTGATCGGGATCGAAAGCAAGAAACGCCAGGGCCACGGCGGCCAGCAGGTTCAGAATCTGGGTGCGGCGGTAGAGTAGGGCGGCCACCGCAAAGAGGCTGAAGCCGGCGGCGGAGCGCAAGACGGGCGCGTCGCCGCCAGCCACCAGGGCGTAGAGCCATGCGATGAAGGCGGAAGCGACGAGTACGGTGCGGCTGCCATAGCCAAAAAAGCGGCGCCACAGCAGCAGGATTCCGCAGACCAGTGTGATGTGGCTGCCTGAGATCACCAGGGCGTGGTAGGTGCCTGTACGACGAAAGTCCTGGATCCAGGACTTTCGGATGCCGCTCTTATCGCCCAGCAGCAGTCCACGCATCATCGCGCGACGGTATGAGTCAGCGGGATAGAGGCTGTCGACGCGAGCGAGTGCCGAGGCTCGCAGGCTCTCAAGGCCGCGTCGCCAGGTGGAACCGCACGAGCCCGGCAACACTTCCACTCGCTTTCCTTTGCCGACGGAGCCTGACCAGTAGATCTGGCGGCGTGCCATCCAGGCTTCCAGATCGAAGGCCCCCGGATTGTGAAACCCGTGGATGCGACGCAGGGTAGTTTCCACCTTCACACGGCGGCCGTAGGAGAATTGGCCGGTGCCGATGGTCGTGCTGATTCTTGCGCGTGCGCCGGGCTGCAACTCCAGCACGAATTGAGACCGGTCTCCGTTTACCAGCGCAGGCTCGACCACACATCCGGTCAGCACGTCACCTTCCGGTCGCGGGGGAGGCTGCGGCGTTTTCTGCACGACAGCATTCAAGGCACCCAAAGCGACCATGGTCAAAGCAATGGAGGTGGCCCTCAACCAGGGATAGCGCTGCCGGTGGCCGAAGAAAGCGAGCAGAGCAAAGCCGCTGGCGCACACGCCAAGCTCCACCGTGCCAAAGTCGGCCAGGCGTGCCAGGACGATACCCGCGGCGAAGGCCGCCGCCGGGGTCACCAGCGGATTCTTCATCTACGAAAGTAGTGGTTGGGAGAGGAGGGAGTTCTCAGGAGGGCTTAGGATTCGACGTCGTCCAGCTGCGATTTCTTGTGCCGCGGATCCTTCATCACCTTGGGAGTGATGACGCGCGCGGGCCTCACCGTGCCTACGGCCTGACGCGCCCGGCGGCGTGCCTGGAGAGAGCGATCCTCTTTAATCTCCAACGGTTTAGGCTTCTTCATGGCATCCGTAAGACAGGTGTAGCGGCGAGGTCGACGCTTGACGCCCGTTTTCCACAATACCTACAATGTTAGAGGATAAGGAGGCCCTGTGCGTTCCATTGGCCCTATGGAGTTGGTTATTATTCTGGCGGTCGCCGTCCTGCTGTTTGGCGGCAAGAAGATCCCGGAATTGGCGAAAGGCCTCGGAGAGGGGATCAAGAACTTCAAGCATGCCTTGAAGGAAGAAGAATCGAAGCCCGAAGAGAAGAAGCAGGCTTAGGCCCGCACTTCGCGCTTGCCCTCTTCCGGAACACCGCCCGCACGTTGAGCGGCGATCCTATCAAAATCTCCCAATTGAAAAAGCCCCGATCCCAACGGATTCGGGGCTTTTCACATACAGGAACGCTGGTACCCACCGCCAACGACTTTTGAAGACCAAGCAAGAGCCCCGCTATCCTGAACGACCTGGACGCGGGGCTCCTTTGCGGATGGAAATGGATGAATCCAGCGACGCGCCGGAGACTAGGCCTTCTTCTTGGGCGCCTTCGGCTTCGGCGCGGGCACAATGGCATCCTTCAAGGACTTCGCCAGGGTCAACTTCACGACCTTCTTGGCCGGGATCTTGATGGTGGCGCCGGTTGCGGGGTTACGGCCAGTGCGGGCCTTGCGCTCCACCTTCTTCAGGCGGCCGATGCCAGGCAACACGCACAGGCCAACCTTCTTCGTCTGGGCAATGGCGATCTCAACGTACTTGTCGAGAACGGCCTTCGCCTGCTTGTTGGAAATCCCGGTTGCGGTGGCGATCTCCTTCACCAACTGAGTCTGCGTCAATTTTTTCACTTCGGCCATATCGACTCCTTTGACTACTCCGATCGTTGTCGCGGCCGTTTCAGGCCGTCGGGAGGAGGATCGGAAGCGAAAAACAAAACCACGCGATTTTGTTCGATGGTCTCGTTTGCAGATCAATCATAAGGGATGGCCAAGTGCGGTGTAAAGGGGCGAACGACGAGAAACCCCTATTTTTCGGGCCTTTTCTTAACGAAGATGCGTTCGGAGGCCGAAAAAGTGGGCTTTTGGCGGCTCCAGAGCCATGGTCGAGGCCTTCACCCAAAGGTAAGGAATACAGAACGCGTCCCGACGGCATCTATGATTGAGGGAGAAGGTAAGCGATGTTCCACGGGTGGCTTTGCCTGATCGCGTTGTGGACGGCGTATCCGTTGTGGGGCCAACTGGAGCTGGACACCACATCGGAACAGGGCCGCAAGGCCGTCGCGGCCTTCGAATCCGTGTGGAAGGATTCGAACGCGCAGAAGCTCGCATGCGCCGTCACGCGCTACAGCCCCTCACTGGACTATGGTCTGCGCGTGTGGACAGGGTTTCAGGTTTCGGTGCCGGCAGCGGAGTTTGTTGGCAAGTCGGACCGGAAGGCTACCGTGCTCTTTCGCGTTATACCGCGCGACGATCCCGGGAAGGTCAAATATCTGTGGATTCCCTTCGATGCGCCGGGCAAGATGCCCGATGGGATGGACGTGAAGAAAGTGGACCTGCGCCTGGGCGGAGGCTTCTACCTGGGCCAGGGGAAGTATTCAGTGGAATGGCTTCTGGCGGATGCCCAGGGGCGCCGATGCAAGGAGAGTTGGAACCTTACCGCGGATATCAAGGGCGTGTCACAGGCTGTGGCACCCGGCACCATCGAGCCACTTGGTAACGAGATCTGGTCCGGATTTCCTCAGTTGCAGGCTGGTGCGCGGGACTCGCGTGCCACCATCTTTCTGCATGCCGCTCCGGTTTGGCCGCGGCGCGTGATCGCGAAACTGTCGCCGTGGGACCGGCAGATCCTGCTCAGCACGCTGAACTCCCTGTTGCGCGACGCAAAGTTCACATCGGCGTGCGTCGTGGTGTTCGACCTCGAGCGCCGCAACGTGATCTACCGGAACGAGGCCTTTGACCGGCGCGGCATGCGCCGCTTGGTCCGCCAACTCGCGTCCGTGGACCTCAGCACGATTGACCTCGCAACGCTCCGGAGTGGACCCAGCCCGAAGCAGTTCCTGGAGGACATGGTGCGTCAGGAGTTGAAGGAGCCGAAACACAGCGAAGCCTTTGTGTTTGTAGGCCCCACATGGCGTGCCGGGCCAAAGCTACCACCCATCGAACCGGCTCTGAAGGAAGCGATGCCGCCTACGTGGTTCCTGGCGTTCACACCGCCCGCGTACCCAAGTGATGGGGATTCCGTGACCAGTCTGGTGAAGTCCGCCAAGGGCAAGGTGGTGCCGATCTACCGGCCTTCCGATCTGGCGGCCGGCATTCGATCGCTCACTGCGCGGCCCTGACGGCATTGCGCGCGACCGGATATGATCTCCGGTATGCGTTCGCTCTTGCTCATCCTGTTGGCGTCCGCCGCGTTTGGCCAGCGGCATGTCGTGGTGGTTGGCGTGGATGGGTTGGGCGGGGCGATGCTGGGGGAAGAGACGCCACAGCAGATCCAGGAGCTGATGGACACTGGTGCCTGGACACTACACGGTCGTGGTGTGCTGCCTACGGTGAGCAGCCCGAACTGGGCGTCGATGATCATGGGCGCGGTGCCCGAGTTGCACGGCGTGACGTCGAACGATTGGCAGCCGGACAAGTTCGACATTGCGCCCGCATGCAAGGGGCCGGCCGGCCGCTTCCCCACGGTATTCGGCCTGTTGCACGAGCAGCGTCCCGAGCTGCGGATGGCCGTGTTTCACGATTGGCAGGACTTCGGGCGTCTCATTGAGCCTGGCGTGGTGCCGGTGCTTCGGCACGTGGAAGGCAGCCGGCAGACCATGGCCGCGGCCATTGAATACTGGAAGCAAGCCAAGCCCGACCTGCTGTTCGTTCACCTGGACGCTGTTGACCACGCGGGCCACAGCCACGGTTGGTCGACCGACCAGTACCGCAAGTCGGTGTCGGCGATTGGTGAACTACTGGACGAGCTACGCGGCGCGATCAGTGAATCAGGTACGGCCGAAAGCACGTTTCTACTGCTCACCGCCGACCACGGTGGAACCGGAACGAGCCACGGCCACCCCACGCAACGCGACCTGGAGATCCCGTGGATCCTCAACGGGCCCGGCGTGCCGGCCGGCCACGAGATCCACGCTCTGGTGCGCACCATCGACACGGCGGCCACCATTGCGTCGATCTTTGGAGTGGCGTCCCATCCCTGCTGGACGGGTAAGCCTGTGGCCGAGGTCCTGCGCTGAGCTGGGCCTGGCCTACCAGGTGCCCATGCGCAGAACCATCGAGACCGTGAACGCCAGACCGTTGTTGTAGTCGCGGCCGTTGGCGGGCGGCAGCCACGAGCGCTTGTACTCGAGGTTCGCCAGCCGCAGGGCGATGGCCGGATTCACACGCAGATCCACTCCTCCTCCGGCCGCCATGGAAAAGCCGTTGGCCTCGTACTGCGTGGTGTAGAGATCATGCAGGGCGACTTCGGGCTCGTCGCTCTCCTTCGCTGCCTTCTCGACAGCGGCCTTCAGCGCCGGGAACATCTCTTCCTGGGACACTTTCATCCCGCCCAGCAGGACATGGAAGTAAGGGCTCCAACGAGCGGTGGGGCGCGGATTCCAGCGCGGCCCGGCATAGAAGCTGAGTGTGTCGCCGCTGAGGTTCTCCTTGAGGCCCGTCAGTTTGCAGCCGTTCACCTGAGTGACGAGTTGCCAGTTGGGGGTGATGCGGAAGGCCGCCTCGCCACCTCCACCGACGCAGGGGCCGGTGCCGCCGCTGCCGAGAAAGAACTGGGGCTGCGCATTAAGGCTGAGTTCGAAGGATGACACTCCCGCTTCGCCCTCTATTTCCGGCGGCAGGTCCGGATAACCTTGGATGACCGCGCCGCGCTGTTCGCGCAGGTAGGCCGTGCGGAAGGGAGACCACAGCCCGGGCCGGTCATCCCGAGCCCACGGAACCTTGAAGCGCAGCATGTTGGCCAGTGAACGTGAAGGATTCAACACACCGCGGACGAAGACGAGGGCATAGGGGTTGTCCCAGGAGGTCTCCATCCGCTTGATGACATAGCGGTCCAGGGCGTCCTCGGCGATCATCCACCCGGCTCCGACAACTGGCGTAATGACGTGGTCGACCAGACCCTGCTGGGGCCAACGGCTTTGCACTTTGCCGATGGAGGCCTCGCTCAGCGGGCCTGCTTCGAACTGAAAACTATAGGCTGCCGAGAAGGCCGACGCCCGCAGACGGCTCTTCCAGTAGTGCCGGTTGGCGCCGAACTCGGCATCCCCATACTTTCCGTCGTTCTGGACCCAGATGTAGCCGGCGACAGCGCCCTGCATGGGATGGCCAATGTAGTTCACATAGAAGGGGTCGCCGTCCGCCCAGCCGTGAAGGTTGCCCGAGGCGGCCAGCCAGCCTGAAAAGAACGGGCCCTTCATGCCCTCGCGCGTCCCACGCTCCGTCATCAGCCGGAAGCCATGCTCCAGGCCGAGAAACAGGGCGGATTGCTTGAAGACGCCGTCCCAGTTCACGCCTTCGCGGCGGCCGGGCTGGATCCAGGGTTCGCGCGGGATCTCCAGAGACTGCATCGATCGGATGAAAGCAGGCTGCTGAACTGCTGGCAGCTGCGGCCCAGTGTCCGCGATAGGTTCAGTCTCGATTACCGGCTCAATCACGGATTGAGCCTCCAGCGCCCCAGTACAAACGGCGGCTAATGAGCACCACAGCATGGTGCGCACGAAACGCATAGTATCTATTATCACAGAGAACTCTTTGTGCAAAGGATGTGTCCCGCGGACGCGGGGTTTCACTGACATGACTCGACACCTGTATCTGTTACTTCTGGTGCTGCCGCTGTGCGGTGGTGAGTTGCCCGCCTTCAAGGCGCATGTGGTCACCAGCGGCCTGAAGATGGGCTACCAGTTGGTCTCCGTGGACCTGAATGGAGATGGCCGCAAAGACCTCATCGCTGTCGATGAAAGGGCTACGGAGCTGGCTTGGTTTGAGAACCCCACGTGGGAACGCCACGTGATGGCCGTCAACGCTCCACGGCCCATCAATATGGACTGCTACGACTACGACGGGGATGGCGCACCAGAGTGCGTCGTGGCCCTGCATTTTGAAACCAGTCCGGAAAAGAGCATCGGCGATGTCTATCTGTTGAAGAGCGGGAAGGACGTGCGCCAGCCCTGGACCATGAAGGAACTGGACCGCATCCCCACCGCGCACCGCATCCGATGGATCGATTGGAACGGCGACGGAAAAAAGGTGCTGCTCCTTTCTCCGCTGGTCGGCCTGACGGCGCGCCCGCCGTTGTATGAAGGACAGACGCCGGTCTACCTCTACAGGCCCGGAGTGTGGAAGCGCGAGACGGTCACCGAAGAACTACATGGAATCGTACACGCCATTGCGCCCATTGATTGGACGACCCACGGCCAACGCCTCATCACGGCCAGCTTCGATGGCCTGCGACTGCACGAGCCAAAGAAGGGCGGTGGGTGGAAGTGGACCGAGATCAGCAAGGGCGATACGCGCAAGTGTCCCGAATGTGGCAGCAGCGAAGTGCGCATCGGCAAACTTGGAAAACTGCGCTTCATCACCGCCATCGAGCCATGGCATGGCAATCAGGTGGTGGTCTATCTGCCGGATGGCAAGACATGGAAGCGTGTGGTGATCGAAGATAGCATGATCAATGCGCACGCGCTGGCCGTGGGCGATCTGGATGGCGACGGGCGCGACGAGATCGTCTCCGGCTTTCGCGGCAAGGGCTTCCGTGTCTCCATCTATCAGGCCGAGGACAAGGCCCGCGAGCACTGGAAGCGGACCATCCTGGATGATGGCGGCCTGGCCGGCGCGGACTGTAAGATTGAGGACTTCACAGGAGACGGGAAACCGGATATCGTCTGCATTGGGGCTTCGACCGCGAACATCAAGCTTTACGAGAACCTTCGGAGGTGAGTATGGTCATCGTCTTTGTCCATGGATGGAGCGTGCGCAATACCAACACGTACGGGCAGTTACCCCTGCGTCTGAAAAAGAGCTTCAAGGCCGCCGGACAGCAGGTTCAGGTGGAGAACATCTACTTGGGCCAGTACGTCAGCTTCGACGACCAGGTGACGGTGGACGACATCGCCCGCGCGTTCGACTGTGCTCTGAGGGAGAAGCTGTACGATCCGGCCAAGAAGCAGTGGACGAAGTTCGCGTGCATCACCCATTCCACCGGAGGTCCGGTGGCGCGGCTGTGGATGGACCTTTACTATGGCGCCGCAAAGATGGTCGACTGTCCCATGTCGCATCTGGTGATGCTGGCGCCGGCGAATCACGGATCGGCGCTGGCTCAGTTGGGCAAGAGCCGGCTGAGCCGCATCAAGAGCTTCTTCGAGGGCGTGGAGCCAGGTCAACGCGTGCTCGACTGGCTGGAACTGGGCAGCGAGCTCAGTTGGGATCTCAACACGAAATGGCTGAACTACGATTGCCGCGCCGCCGGCTGCTGGGTTTTCACGCTAGCCGGCCAGCGCATTGACCGCAGCCTGTACGATCACCTGAATAGTTATACCGGCGAGCAGGGCTCGGACGGAGTGGTGCGCGTGGCCGCGGCCAATCTCAACACGGAACTGCTGACCTTCGAACAGAAGGGCCGCAAACTGCAGTTCACGGGCCAGAAGAAAACCGCGGAGACCGGCATGGGCGTGCTGCCCGGGCGCTCGCACTCCGGCCGCTCGATGGGCATTATCAACAGTGTTCGCGGCACGGGT
This sequence comes from uncultured Paludibaculum sp., assembly GCF_963665245.1. NCBI lineage: Bacteria > Pseudomonadati > Acidobacteriota > Terriglobia > Bryobacterales > Bryobacteraceae > Paludibaculum > uncultured Paludibaculum sp. The sequence goes on along the minus strand of NZ_OY762267.1, from coordinate 4,162,840 downwards.
GATCATCCCACGCTGGAATGGGTGTCGCGCTGCCTCGCTGTTTCGGATGCGGTGGCCTACGACGCGCTCTGCAAGGATCTCGACGCCCTCACAGCCCAAACACAGAAGGACGAGAAGACCGAGGAGGTGCGGCACCTGCTGCGCACCACCAAGTATCAGACTGACCGGTATGTCATGCTCGTCTTTCGCCTGAAGAACGACCGTGGTGAGTTTCTCTCCGATTTCGACCTGCTGCTGACGGCCGGCCCCGACTACTCGCCTGACAATCTGCCGGACGGCTTCTTCGTCGACCGCCAGAGGAACCAGCGCAATCCGGGCAGGCTCACTTACTACCTGAACTACGACGCCATGCTGAAGCTGAGGGGGAAAGCCGGCGAGGGCCGCCTGGGCTTCAAGATTCTGGCGCGTCCCGTGAAAGGTGGACTGATCTACTACGAAGTGGCGGAGTTCCAGTCCGATGTGGGTGGCGTCACCAGCATGTTGCGGCCCAACGCCACGGTGATGATCGAAATCACCCTGAGCCGCAACGTGGATGCGCGCGTCTTCCGCTTCACGGAAAACCTGCCGACAGGCGACAAAGGCGATGAGATCAGCGGCGTGCCCATTGGCCAGACCGTACCATAGTCACCCTGGCGGAAGAGTCCCCAGGCGATGCACCAGCCGCGCGGGTTCGTCCTGGTCGGCGGCGCCCAGCTTTCCGTCCTGCTGCAGTTGACGGGCCAGGCCCAGCGCGCGCTGGTAGGCAGCGCGCGCTTCCGGCCAATTGTGATTCTCGGCGTGGATGTCGGCCATCGCAGCCAGCGACTTCAAGAGTTGCAGCCGATAGCGGCCAGCCTCGGTGTTGGCACGCACTATCTGTTCGAACGCGTCCGCGGACTGTTTCAAGTGCGTGAGCGCCTCCAATGGCCGATGTGCGCGCGCCAGCAGGTGGCCCAGCAGCGAGTTGGTGATGGCAACGTCTTCCTGGCTGCGCTGGCTGCTGGGGCTCCGCGCCAGCAATGCCGACTTCAGCGCCAGGCCCCGGCGCAGGCTTGCCTGCGCGCCGTCAATGTTACCGAGCTTCTCCAGCACGACTCCCATCTGGTCGCACTTCACGCCCAGATCGCGGCTCACTTCGAAGTTGGCCGGATCGTCGGCGGCCAGTTGCTCGGAAATCTGGGCGCTCCGCTGGCTCATCGCCAGCGACTCTTTGTACTCGCCGGTCTCAATCAACATCACGCCCATACGCTGGTAGATGTTGCCCACCTCACGTAGCGCCGTCGGGCTGTTCGGATTGGCGGCCAGCAGTTCCAGCCGGATCACCAGGGCTTTTTCGTACGCCGATCGGGCCTCGGCGTAGCGCCCCAGGTTCGTCTCGTTCGGGCTGCCCAGCGAGTCGGCGATGCGCACCAGGTCCATCGAGAGCTGGCGCCGCAGAACGGGATCTCCGGGGCTGCGTTCCAGCAGCGACTCGCGGATCGCCATCGCCTTCCGATTCCAGTCAATCGCAGCCTGGGGCTTCCCCTCTGTCTTCATGTTGTCGCCCATGACGCGGTAGGTGGAGGCCAGGTCGGCCTGGATCGCGGGGTTTTCCGGGTCTTTGGCAGTGAGCGCTTCCCTGATCTCCAGTGCCTTGCCCAGATGGTGTTCGGCGTTGAACGCGTCGCCCGTGCCATCGAACATCTCGCTCACCCGCTGGTGGGCGGAGGCGAGATTGAGCTGGGAGGTTGAGTTTGGCAAGGCGGATGCGAGCTTGTAGCGGATGTCGAGCTCCTTGCGAGCGCTAGCCAGCGCCCCGGCGATATCGCCGATGTTGGGGTAGCCCACCTTGAACTGCACTTCGCCGATCTTGTGGTAGGCCTCAGCCAACTCCACCTGCAGCGTCAGGTCGTTGCCGGCTTCGCTGGCGAGTTTGTCCAGATAAGTCAGCGCGCGCCGCACCAGCAGCATGCGAGCTGGCGTGGCGCCCGGCAGATCGCGAATGGCATCGCTGATCTCAAAGAGGATGCTATGGGCCAGCTCGCGCGTGTCTCGAAACCGCGCCTCGGCTCGTGCCCGCTGGTTCTGCGTGGACAAAACGCCCCAGATCAGTGTGACGATCAGCAGGAAGACGGCGCTCACACCGAAACGATGCCGGCCCATGAACTTCCAACTGCGATAGCGTAGCGTGTCGTTGCGGGCGCGTACGGGCCGGCGCGACAGCACACGGCGCAGGTCCTCGCTCAACTGCTCGACCGCCACGTAGCGCCGGTTGGGGTCCTTTCGCAGCGCCATCAGGATGATCCAATCCAGGTCGCCGCGCAGCAGCTTGCTCAATCGTCTCGGGCTTTCTTCCGCGTGTTCGGGTGGATATTTCACGACCACTGAGCTGGGCCGCGGCGGATCGGTCAGACAGATGGCGTTCAGCAACTCGGGCAGCGGTTGTTCGGCCCGCCGGAACGGATGCTGACCCGTCAGCAGTTCGTAAAGGACAACGCCCAGCGAGTAGACATCGCTGCTGGTGGTGATGGGTTCGCCGCTCACCTGCTCAGGGCTCGCGTAGGCCGGCGTCATGGGTTGCAGGCCCATGGTCTGTGAGTGGAAGCTGCCATCCAGACACGCCAGCAGGTTCTTGGCGATGCCGAAGTCCATCAGCTTCACCTCTCCCTCCTCTGAGACGAGGATGTTGCTGGGCTTCAGATCACGGTGGACGATGAGGAATCGGTGGGCGTGCTGTACAGCGGCACAAGCCTGGCGAAACAGCACGAGCCGCTCTCGCAAAGGCAGGTCGTGCGCATTCGCATACTCGTCGATGGGCCGCGCATCGCGAATGTACTCCATGACGAAATAGGGCAGTCCCGCGCCTGTCACACCGCCGTCCAACAGGCGGCAGATATTGGGGTGGTCCAGGTTGGCGAGAATCTGGCGCTCGTTCTGGAAGCGGTGCAGCAGTTCCTCGTTGTCCTGGCTGATGTTCAAAACCTTGATGGCGACGCGTTTGTGATACTGGTCATCATCGCGGACCGCGACATAGACGACCCCCATGCCCCCGCGGCCCAGTACGCGTTCAATGCGATACGGACCCACGCGGCCGCCGGTGCGAGGCACGTCTGACGACTCGTTGCCCTGCGTGTCGGACAACCCAAACCGGCGGTCATAGAGTGCGCCGGCGAGTTGACGCAAGTCCACGTCGGATCCACACGCGGCGTCCAAGAACGCGGTGCGATCCGGAAGTGCGGCGCCTTCCTCACAGTTGAGGCGCGCCAGAATCTCTTCCAGGCTCAGCTTCGACATACGTCGCGCGGGTACACCCGCTGGGACCATTCCCGGTTATCGAAGACTATCGGCGCCGCCGTCCCACGACTTTAGGTCAAGCGATACGATAGTGGCGCAGCAAGGATATCCATCACGATGCGCATGCTTACCATTCTTCTGATCATCGCCGGTACCGTGGCCTGGGCAGCCGAGCCCGCCGCCCAACGGATCTGGCCCAAGGGCGCCCCCGGCGAAAAGGGCGGCATTGGACCTGAGGCGGACACCACGAAAGCCGATGGCGCACTCGTCGCCGGCCGCCGTGTCATCCGGCTCGGCAACGTGAGCGAGCCCACCATCTCGGTCTACCCGGCACCGAAGAACAACAACACGGGTACGGCTGTGGTGGTCTTCCCCGGCGGCGGGTACAATATCCTGGCTATGGATCTGGAGGGCACCGAGGTGTGCGAATGGCTGAACTCCATCGGCGTAACAGGAGTGTTGCTGAAGTACCGTGTGCCCGCCCGTCAGGGGGGCCCGCGCTGGGCAGCGCCACTGCAGGATGCGCAACGCGCCATCGGCATTGTACGGTCTCGAGCCGCCGAGCTCCAGATCGACCCCAAGAAGATCGGCGTCCTCGGATTCTCGGCCGGCGGCCATCTTGCGGCCCTGGCCAGTAATCAATATCAGCAGCGCACCTACGACGCGGTCGACGCAGCCGACCAGGTCAGCAGCCGGCCCGACTTCTCCTTTGTGATCTACCCCGGCTATCTCGCCATGAAGGACCAGGGCGACAAGCTGGCCGCGGAGTTGCCCGTCTCCGCCAACACGCCGCCCACGTTCCTGGTGCAGGCCGAGGACGATGGTGTGCGCGTCGAGAACAGCATCGTTTACTACATGGCGCTCAAGAACGCCAAGGTCCCTGCGGAGATGCACCTTTTCGCCAAGGGCGGCCACGGCTACGGTCTACGGCCGACGGAACTGCCCGTCACACACTGGCCCAAGCTGGCGGAGACGTGGCTGCGAGGGCTGGGGCTGATACCCGCGGTGAAATAGGCGCGAAAGCTTTGAGCTGCTAGCTTCTGATCCGGCGTTTGTACTTGCTCCAGCTCACCGCGCCACCGCCATATAGCCCCAATTCGCCCATCTGAAAGCTGACCGCCGATAGCTGATCGCTGACAGCTTTCTTAGTACGGACTGATCGAGTGCGGCGCCAGCTCCGCGCTGCGCCCCAGCAGTTTCTCGACGTCCTTGCGCAACGGCCCCACAGCCTTGCTGAAGACCATCTTGTACGCCTGGCAGAAGTAATCGAGATCCTCAAACTGCCGGTGCATGCCATGCCGCGTCTTCGGACAGCCTCCGTGACAGATCGTCTGATACTCACACACCTGGCACTCCGGATGCGCCAGCGTCTTTTTCACAGCGAACGAATAGCGCTTCTGGCGCCGCGCGATCTCGGGGAAGGAGTCCAGGTTTACATTGCCCAGCTTCCAGGATGATTCGACAAAGAAGTCGCAGGGGTACACGTCGCCGTTGTACTCCACCACCACATAGCTGTCGCACGTCTCATGCATCGTGCAACTGCCCGGCTTTTGGCCGGCGATGGCTTCGGCCAGATTGTCAAAGAAGCGCACGCGGATCCTGCGCCGCTCCGGCCACCACAGTTCGAAGATCTCGCACATAAAGCGCCCGTACTCTTCCGGAGTAATCGTGAACGGGAACGGCTTGCCTTCGGCGTCGAACTCGGCCAGCGGGATGAACTGCATGTAGTCGATGCCCAGAGACCGGTAGAATTTGTAGATCTCGCGGGGCTTGTGCACGTTTGACTGGCTCAGCACGCACAGCACGTTGAAATCGACCTTCTCCTTCTGCATCGCCTCCACGCCACGCATCACGTTCTTCCAGGTGCCGTGGCCGGCCTTATTGAAACGGTAGAGGTCGTTCACCTCCTCGGGCCCGTCCAGTGAGATGCCGATCAGGAACTTGTACTCACGGAACAGTTGCCCCCAGTCCTTGTCCAGCAGCACTCCATTGGTTTGCAGCGCGTTGGAAACCGACTGCCCGCTGCGGCCATGACGCTGCTGCAGATCCACCAGTTTCTGGAAGAACGGCAGTCCGGCGAGCGTCGGCTCGCCACCCTGGAACGCAAAGGTCGACGCCGGGTAGGAGTAGAACAAGTAGTTGTCCACCAACCGCTCCAGAGTCTCGTTGGTCATCAGGCGGGCCGGCAGCTCTTTGTAAGGGTCCGCGTCACGATCGAGGTAGAAGCAGTACGAACAGTCGAGGTTGCACACCGCCGAGGCCGGTTTGATCAGCAGTGAGGTGATGCGCGGCGCCTGGCCCTGGATGGACGCTGTCGAATAGCTGTCGTTCACGATCGCAAAGGGGTTCCCAGGCGTCATATGCTCGGAGTGTAGCATTATGACTCCGGACGCCCTGCTGGCCCACATCGACGAAAGCATGTTGGCTCTGGCCGATGCCGGGTTTGCGCAGGGGCAGCGGCGCTTCTTCCAGCATGAGGTGGACACCTACGGCGTGCGGACGCAGCACCTCACCATGCTCGTCCGTGAGGTCTATGCAGCCGTGAAGACATGGCCCCTGGCCCATCGCAATGCGCTGATGAAGGGCCTCTGGGAGACCGGCAAGCTCGAATCCGGAGTCCTCGTCTGCCACGTCTACCGCCGCTTCGCGCGCCAGTGCACCGCCTGCGAGTTCAAGCTCTTCGAGCGTTGGATCGACCGCTATGTTCACAACTGGGCGCACACCGACGGGGTTTCATCGTGGCTGCTGGCCGCCTGCATTGAAAACGAACCGGACCTTCGCTTTGCGCTCAAACCGTGGACCGCTTCGAAAAACCGCTGGAAACGGCGCGCTTCCGCCGTCTCGCTGCTGCAGGAAGCGAAGGCCGGCCGGCACACGGACTACATCTTCGAGATCACGGCCCTCCTGTTGCCCGATCGCGACGATATGGTCGAAAAAGGCGTCGGCTGGCTGCTGAAAGAGACCTATCCCCAGCGGCCTGTGGAGACGCTGGATTTCCTGCTGCGGCACGAGACCGCCGCCACCCGCCTCACCCTCCGTTATGCGGCGGAGAAGATGACGCCTGAGCACCGGAAATCGCTGCTCGCATCTCATTGATGAGCCGGTCGATCGTGAACGGCTTGGACACGAAACGACCCGGCAGCGACTCGACCCGCGTCTCGTGGCTGTAGCCGGACATGAACAGCACGGGGACATCCGGCCTGATCGCGTGGATTCTCGAGACCATATCCACGCCGGTCATGCCCGGCATCACCACATCGGTCAGAATCAGGTCAAACGGCCGTTTCGGGAAGACTGCGAGCGCTTCGGTTCCCGACCCCGCCGGCTCCACTTGAAAACCCGCCCGCTCCAAAGCGATCGTCAAGAGCTCCCGCACTGCCCGTTCATCCTCCACCAGCAGGATCCTGGCTCCAGTGCTCACCTCGACGGGCACCTCCTGTGCCAGTTTCGGTTCCTGCACGGAACCCGCGCGGGCTGGCAGGTGAATCCGGAACAGGGTCCCTTCGCCTGGCTCACTTTGGACCTCGATTGCGCCCTGATTCTGGCGCACGATGCCATACACGGTCGCTAGTCCCAAGCCCGTGCCGCGGCCGGACTCCTTCGTCGTAAAAAATGGTTCGAAGATCCTCGCCAACAGCTCTTTCGGGATGCCTTCCCCCGTGTCACGGAATTCCAGCGTGACATGCGGGCCGGGCAGCAGACCCGTGAGTGCACCCTCCTGTGCCGATTCGACCTTGCCTACGAAGGTGCGCAGGTCGATGCGCCCGCCATTCGGCATGGCGTCTTTGGAGTTGGCGGCCAGATTCACCAGGATCTGCGAAATCTGGCTGGGGTCCGCCAGGATGACGGGGAGTTCCGCGGCTGGCTGAAAATTCACGTCGATCCGCGCCCCCAGCAGCGGGGGCAGCAGTTGCAGCGTTTCCCTGATCTCCGCGTTGAGATCCAGCAGCCGCGGTTGAGTGATTTGCCGCCGGCTGAACGTGAGCAACTGGCGTGTGAGTTCGGCTGCTCGCTCGGCCGCTTTCCGCACTTGTTCCAGGGAAGCCTGCGGCGATTGCCCGCGGTCCGACTGGTTGATGGCGATCTCATTGAACCCCAGAATCGCGGTCAGCAGGTTGTTGAAGTCGTGTGCCACCCCGCCCGCCAACCGGCCCACGGCTTCCATCTTGCTGGTCTGCCGGATCTGCTCTTCCATCCCTCTCCGCTGCCGGATATCTTCCAGCAGTACGATGCAGTAATCCGGCTTTCCCTCGGGCGTATGCGCGATGGAGATGCGGGCCCGGGCCCAAACCGCCTCTCCGTTCTTAGCGACGAACGCGCGTTCGAAATCGTGACACCGGGCTTCACCAATCACCAGATCGAAGGCCCGCTGGCGTGCGGTGGAGTGTTCGACAGGTGCGACGAGGTCCAGGTAGTTCATCTCTCGCAACTCTTCCCAGCTATAGCCGAAGATCTCGGTGAACATGCTGTTCGCCAGCAGGAATCGTCCCGTGGGCGAGACGTGCGCGATGCCCAGCGGCGCCTCGGCGAACGTGGTACGGAATCGTCGTTCCATCTCGTCCACATCACGCATCCGGCGGCTGGCTTCCCGCTGCAGGTCGCGGTTCCATTTGCGGGCCAGGGCCAGCCCGCCACCGCAGATTCCGAGAAAGAGCAGCATGGTCACACGGCTCATCAGAATCCACAGGGCGCGCAGCACGTTCAGATTGCGGCCTATGCGGTCAGCCGAGCCAGACCGGAAGGTCACCTCCAGCCTCTGCCACATCATGTCGCTCACGCCGAAGACGATCAGGCAGAGGATCATTGCCCCTGCCACGACGCCCGCGAACTTCAAGAAGTACGAAGGAGGGGGCGGTTCCACGACTCCGAAGTGCCGCCGTTTCCAATGCTCCACGGCGGGCGAGAAGAAGTGCAGGATGATGGTTGCCACCGCCATATCGGCCAGTGCCCCCAGCCACCACGACTCCCAGAGCGCTAGCGTCGCCTCCGCCTGTGAGTCGCCTAGCTGGCTGACATAGAATGACCCCGACGAGACCACCATGGTGCAGAGCAGCGCGGCCATGGCATAGCCCAGCCGCTCCACAGTACTTCGCAATTGATACCGCAACCCCGACAGCCGGTAGCAGATCGCGAGAATGGTGAGCGCCGCCGCGTCCGTGAGGGTAAAGGGCAGCAGCCAGGGAGACGAGAGATGCGCGGAGATGCCCAGGCCAAGGCACGCTGCGACCACCGGCGGCAGCGCGTATTCCGAGCCAAACCAGAACAGCATCAGGATGCTGGCCACTAGGGGCGGCGACATCGCCACGGGCCACTCACCTGCCGGTAGCCTGCCCAAAGGGAGGCCTGAGCCGAATAGACCGTAGAACCAGCTCAGACCGGTGAGGGCCCCGCAACTGAAGAACAGAATCAGCGCGCCCCGGCTCCGCCATTGGCCGCTTCGCAGCAGGCTCCAGGCAGACACAGGCATCCAGAGGCCTTCGGTCATGGCCTCCGGTTGGCCGGTGGGCATCAACAGCGAGTGACTCTGCACAACTTGACCGTCTTCTCCGGCGGATTCGACGCGCCGCGACGCCCGAGAAGCTTCGGCCGCGCCGTCGGGTTCATGATATCCGAAGAATCGGTCGTGCGTGTCCTAAAGCGGAAGAATCTCTTCGCGCTGCGGATTGAAGTTCAGCCGCCGCTTCTGGACGTAGCTGATGTTGCCCAGATGCGAAGCCATGGCCGAACGATGGCCGATGTAGACATCGCAATTGGGCTTCTGCCGCGTGCGGCAGCACTCCAGGAAGTTCTTCACATGGTCCAGCGTGAAGTCGTAGTTCGGGCCCAGCACCTCAACCGGTTTTGCGCCGCGCGCGGCGGGCGTGTACTCATACCGGCGGCGGTCGATGTAGAGCTTGCCCTTGGTGCCGCAGAACTCGATGCCCTCGCCCCGGATGCCCGGCGCCAGTGTCGCCTCGAATGTCGCCGTGAAAGCCGCGCCGTATTCCAGCAGGACGTTGATCGTGTCGGGAGCGGTCCGGCCGTCTTTGTAGACGTAGACACCGCCTGCCGCGACGCCGGAAGTCGGCGCGTCGGTCCCCATGAACATGTGAACGACATCGATCCAGTGGGTCATCAGGTCAGTCACTTGGCCGCCGCCGAAGTCGAGATATGCGCGCCAGTTCCAGAACTGCTGGGGATCCCAGTCGCGCCACTTCACCGGACCCAGGAAGCGGGCCCAATCAAGGTTCGAGGGCAGCGTCGCCAGTGTTGGAGGCGCCTTTCGCAGGTGGTAGCCATTGCCATGCCACCACGTCCGAACCAGCGGGATCTCGCCAAGCACACCCTCGTCCATATACTTCTTCTTGGCTTCAATATAGTGGGCGCCCGAGCGCTGCTGCAGCCCCACCTGGCACACGCGATTGTTCACGCGCGCCGCCTTCACGATTGGCGGACCCTCTTCGATGCGCAGCGTGAGCGGCTTTTCCACATAGACGTCCTTGCCGGCATTCAACGCGTCAATCGCGCAGGCCGCATGCCAGTGGTCGGGCGTGGCGATTAGAACCGCGTCGATCCCCTTCTCTTCCAGCAACAGGCGGTGATCCTTGAATCCCTTCGCACCCGGCGCCAACTTCTGCGCCCGGTCGATCATCTCGGCGTATACGTCGCACGCAGCCACGAGGTTGGTTTCGCCGGTCTTCAGGAAGTTGCTCATCACGCCACGGCCGCGTTCGCCGGCGCCGATGAGGCCCATATTGATCTTGTCGTTGGCGCCGAGGATGCGGGAGTACGAGAGGGCTGACCAGGCAATCGCAGCCTGGCCAGCGGAACGCAGGAAGGTTCGCCGCGGGTGGGTCTGACTTGGCATGGAGGAATTATATCCCCGGCGCGCCCCTTCTGGCGGGTCGATCTGCGAGTTTGTTCACGCGAATTTGTAATCGGTTCACGGAACTCTGCCGGCCCCATCTCCGATCTTCTCCTCCACGACATCCCGGGCGGTCCACTCCGATACAATCATCCTTCGGAGAATTCCCTATGCGTATCCTGCTTTCCTGTCTACTGCTGGCCCTTCCTCTGGCCGCGCAAACCCTCCAGATTACGAAAGGAGCCAACGAATACCAGGTCTACCAGCGCGGGCCCGGCAATTCCGCCACCATTCACGTGGAGGGTTCCGCTCAAGGCGCTGCCGGTAAAACTGTCGAAGCCCGTCTGGTCGCCGCCGGCATGCCCGTGAAGGACCTCGACTGGAAGGCCGCCGGCAAGGCGACCTCCTCCGGCTTTACGGCGGAACTGGCCAATGTCCCCACCGGTGGTCCCTACCGTCTGGAACTCCGCGCCGTCGGCGGGCCCGTCACCGTCGTCTCCAACCTGCTGGTGGGCGATCTTTGGCTGCTCGCCGGCCAGTCCAATATGGAAGGCGTCGGTAATCTCGAGAACACGCCGCTGCCCAGCGCCGAGGTCAATTCACTCGATATGACCGACGTCTGGGTCACCGCGACGGATCCGCTGCATCGCCTGCCCGACTCGAACGATCCCGTCCACTGGCGCCGCAACGCCCAGGGCCAGCCTGAGAAGCTCCAGGGAGAGGCGCTCGCCAAATGGATTGCCGCTCGCAGGAAGGGTGCCGGCCCCGGCCTTCCCTTTGCGCTGGAAATGGTGCGTCGCACCGGAGTACCCATCGGCCTCATCCCCTGCGCTCATGGCGGCACGTCGATGGATCAGTGGAGCCCCGCGTTGAAGGACAAGGGCGGCGATTCCCTCTACGGCGGTATGGTGCGTCGATTCGAACTCGCCGGTGGGAAGATCAAGGGCCTGCTTTGGTACCAGGGCGAATCCGACGCTTCGCCCACTGCCGCGCCTCTCTTCGAGGAGAAGTTCCGCAACCTGATCGCGGCCATCCGTAAGGACTTCAATCAGCCGGATCTGCCGTTCTACTACGTTCAGATCGGCCGCCACGTGAGCCTCTCCAACCAGAATGAGTGGAACAGGATCCAGGACATTCAGCTCAAGCTGGAATCGCAGATTCCCAACGTCGGCATGGTCACCTGCGTCGACTGCGAACTCGACGACGGGATCCACGTCAGCACCACTGAGCAGCCGTTGCTGGGGCATCGCCTCGCCAACTTGGCCATCGGCCAGACGCGAAAAGGGCCCCGACCCGTGTCGGCCCGCGCGAAAGACGGCATCATCCGCGTCGACTTCGCGGAAGTGAATGGCCGCCTGAAGCATGCCGGCCGCCTCTATGGTTTCAGTGTGCACGATGCCAGCGGCGCCTATGTCCCAACCATCTATAAGCAGCGTGTCAGCTCCGCCGACCCCAACGTGGTGGAACTGCTCTACGGAGGCAAGTTGCCCGAAGGAGCCACGCTGCGTTACGGCGCAGGGCGCGATCCCTACGTCAATTTGCGCGACGAAGCCGGCATGGCCGCCCCCGCCTTTGGCCCCATGCCCATCTCACAGTGATTTAAGCCACTTGGCGGTTTCCGCCACGTCAGCCGACTTGCAGAGAAGCGATCCGGGGACGATTCCATCGGCTCCGGACGCCCTCAATAGCGGAGCCGTCTCCTGCCGGATACCCCCATCCGCCACCAGCCGGATGGGGGTTTCGTCCAGAAGGGACTTCATCGCCGTCACCCGGTCGCAAGCCCGCTCGTCCAGCTCACACCCCTTCACGCCTATTGCGGTCCCCATCATGACAACCGTGTCAATTTTTGACCGGAATGGCCTCACCAGATCCACAGGCGTGTCCAGCTCAAACGAGATGCCGGCAGCCTTTCCTTTGGAATGAACATGATCCAGCACTTGCCAGACACGCTTTCCACATTCGATGGGGACAGTAACCCGGTCGACGCCTGCGTCCAGAAACGCCGTCAGAAGATCCATGGGCCGGGTGGCCATGAGGTGCAGGTGGAAGGGAACTCGGGTCAGTTCCCGCAGCCGCGCGACGAGATCAGGGAAGAACACCAAATGTGGAACGTAATGGCCGTCGCACGCATCCACGTGAAACGAGTCAGCATGCGGCTCGAGCCGTGCGATTTCCTGCTGCAAATTAGCCAGGTCCGCCGACCACAGTGAGACGTCCAACCAAAGCTTTTCTGTCAAAGACCGCATGCTACATTCAAAGTATCACGATGAAGTTCCTGTTCTTCTGTGCCCCGATTCTTTGCACGGTTCTGTCGGCTCAAACCACCCCGACCGAAACGAAGCCGGCGCCGGCAGCCGAGAGCGCCCCGTCGCTGAAAGACGACAAGGTGGTTGCAGTAATCGATGGCAAAGAGTGGAAGCGCTCTGATCTCGAGCATCTGGTGAAGGCCCTCGGCCGCACCATTCCCAGTCAGTTCTATTCGGACAAACGGGCGTTTCTCAAGACCTTAGCCACCATGGAGAAGCTCGCATCCATGGCCGAAACCAAGGGCCTCGACAAGGTTGATCCCCACAAGTGGGTTCTCATGTACAACCGTGAACTCTACCTGGCGCAGATCTTTATGTCGACGCAGAAGAACTCCATGCTCGTGATGCCGGAGGACCAGAAGGCCTACTACGAGGCCCATAAGGCGGACTACTCCCAGGCCAAGGTCAAGGTGATCTACTTGGCCTTCAACGACAACCCGCTGAACGAGGGCGACCCCAGGGCGAAGAAGCCCAAAACCAGCTCCGAAGCTGAAAAGCTGGCCGAACAGGTGATAAAATCTGCGCGCAGCGGTACAGATTTCGTAGAGTTGGTTCAGAAGTATTCCGACGACGCCGACTCCAAGGCGAAGAAGGGCGACTTCTCGACTATCCGGCCGAACGACAACTCATTGCCCTCGCAGATCAAGTCCGCCGTGTTCGCGCTCAAGCCGGGCCAGATTTCCGATGCTGTACGCCAGACCGGTGGGTTCTGGATCTTCCGTCTGGAGGAGTTCGTCACGTCACCCTACGATGAGGTGCGCGACGATATCTACCTGACGATTCAAGGGGAGCGTTTCAAGCAGTGGATGGACGGCATGCAGAAGAATCTCGACGTCCAGTTCAAAGACGACACGTACTTGGACTACAAGTCTCCGATCGGGTAGCCAAGCAACTGCTGCGTCTCCCTCATTTTGAGGGAAAACCAGTTAACATCACCTGGCAGAATGAGTTACGGGCATACCGGGGACGGCTGTATTCCGGTGATGGGCCCGGGGAGCATGTCCACGCAGCCAGTTTCCTGCGAAAGCGGGAACTGGTTCTCGATACGTCCCTGAAACGTGACTCAATTGAACTGGCTCGCATCCTTACCCACGAGATCTTCCATTTCGTGTGGTGGCGCTTAGGCAATCCAGCCCGAATGGAATGGCAGGCTCTCCTCGATAAGGAGCTTGATCGCCGCGCCGTGGGCGAACTCGGCTGGTCGGCTGAGGCGCGCAAGGGGCTCCTTAGCGCCCAGGACCGGCAGGATCGAACCCGTCTGTGGCGCGACTACATTTGTGAGAGTTTCTGCGATAGCGCTGCCTGGATCTACAGCGGAGTCCAGCAGCATGAAGAGTTTACACTGAAGCCCCGCTTCCGCACGCCCCGGCTCCGCTGGTTCGAGCAACTTGCCAGTCACCACGGCGGCGCGTTCCGCATCTAGTTGATAGAATCGGCAATAGGACCATACTGAATGACATCTTCCTGGAAGCGGAGCGCCGCCACGCTCGTAGTCTTCGTGATCTCCCTGGCGGGTTGCGCTTCCCAGGCCCAGAAGGGGTTGGAGAAACCGCCCAGCACCAAGCCCGCGACCGCGCGCAACCCAGCGCCCAACTTTACCTTGAAGGACGCTGAGGGCAAGCCCGTATCACTGGCCGACTACAAGGGCAAGGTTGTGATTCTGAACTTTTGGGCTACCTGGTGCGGACCCTGCAAGATCGAGATTCCCTGGTTCATCGAGTTCCAGAAAACCTATAAAGATAAAGGCTTTACGGTGCTAGGTGTCGCTCTGGACGACGAAGGCTGGGAGGCTGTGAAGCCCTACATCGCCGAGAAGCAGGTGAACTACCCCGTCGTCACCGGCAATGCCGTGGTCGAACAGCAGTACGGCGGCATCGACGCCCTGCCCACGACTTTTGTAATTGACAAGGAAGGCCGCATTGCCAGCACCCACATCGGCCTCGTCAGCAAGAAGGAATACGAGAGCGACATCAATGAACTGCTTCGGTAAACTCGCTGGTCTCGCGCTACTGGCCCTGGCCGCCACCGCTCAGACGCCCGGTGTCCTCACCGTGGCTGAGCCCGTCAAGCTCACCGTGAAACGGACTGAAAACCCCGTCTATGACTTGAAGGTCTCCATCCGGCCGGGGTACCACGCCAACTCCAACACGCCCACGGAAGCCTATCTGATCCCTTTCAAGTTGACCTGGGAGTCTGGCGCCCTCGAAAGCGCCGAGGTCATCTACCCTAAGCCGAAACTGGAAAAGTACGATTTCGCGGATAAGCCCATCTCCGTATTCGATGGTGAGTTCTCCATCGTTACCAAGTTCAAGCGTGCCGCTAATCCTGCGCTCGGGCCGGGCTATCTCACCGGCAAGCTGCGCTACCAGGCCTGCAACGACAAGATGTGCCTGCCGCCGAAAACCGTCGAAGTCAAATTGCCCATCCTGATGCAGTGACCCGCCGCCTGATTCTCCGTCCTGGGGCCATCGGCGACACCATCGTCTCGCTGCCGGCCCTGGAGTCCCTCCGGGCAGACTATACGGAAATCTGGGCTCCCTCCGCCAACCTCCCTCTTCTCCAACACTTAGGAACCACCCGCCCGCTCGTCTCCACCGGTATTGATGCCCTCCGCCTAGCCCAACCCGTGCGTGACCGCCTAGCCCAGTTTGACGACATCGTCTCCTGGTATGGCGCCAATCGGGACGACTTCCGCGCCCAGGTTGCCAACCTGCCGTTCCGCTTCTTTACCGCACTCCCACCGCAGGATTCATCCGTCCACGCCGCTGACTTCTACCTGGAGCAGGTCGGCGCGCCGCTTGGCGCTGTGCCCCGGTTGCCCATGCCACGCACTCCTCAGGGCTTCGCCGTCATTCACCCCTTTTCCGGTGGGAAAACCAAGAATTGGCCACTCGAGAGATTCCATGACGTGGCCGGCCTGTTGCCGATGCCGGTCCGGTGGTGTGCCGGTCCCGATGAGCCACTCGAGTTCGCCTGCCGTTTCAATGATTTAGGAGCATTGGCTCGCTGGCTGGCGACCGCCAGTGTCTATGTGGGGAACGATAGCGGCATCTCCCATTTGGCCGCCGCTTGCGGTGTCCCCGTGGTCGCCGTCTTCGGACCCACGAACCCCGCCATCTGGGCTCCGCGCGGGGACCGCGTCCGGATCGCGAACTGGGACTGGCCGCCGGAGCGCGTCGCCGGCGTGGTCACGGCTTTGGCTGAAAACCAATGCTTGTGAGGATCATCCCCAATTGCCGGTTGTCCCCCGGCGGGCTGAACTCTTTGTCGATGGAAAGCGTCACGGTCGCCGTATCGCCCGGCGCCGTCAACGGTCCGGTCTCCAGCGTGTAGCTCTCCGGCTTGCCAAACGTCTGCTTCGCCACCTCCACGCCGTTCAGCGTGAGGGTGACCGTGCGCCCGGGCGCTGGGTCGGGAATGTAGATCTTGGCCACCAGTGGTTGTGCCGACGGCGGCGGCTTCAGCAGGAACACCGCGCGGCCGGTTGTCCACCGCCATTGCTCCCCTTCCAGATCGTAGACGCCGCTCACGATCTGCGACTGTGCCGCCATCGTGGCCATGGGCAGCCACGACAATTCCGGTTTCTTCTCTATGATCAACGACTTAGTGACAATGTCCACCGGCCCGCCACTGATGTCGAACGGCCATAGCCCCTTCTCCGCGCTGGAGTAGCCAGACCGTGATCCCAAGCCCAGCAACCGCAACGGCAGGGTGGGGATGATGGCCGCTCGCATTTGTTCCACTGCCTGCCCTCCGCCTGTTGTGTACGGGACCCCACTGGAAAGTTGGCTGCTGATGAGAATGTCACCGGGATGCAGCGTCTGTCCCCGCAGGACGGGCAGGGCGCCTTGCGCTTCCGTGTAATAGCGCAGACCCCACTCGCTGTTCACCCACACCCGGCGGTTGGCGGTATCCCTCATTGCCTCGGCGGCGAACTTCCGGTAGCCATCCCAATGTTGATAGTTCACCCAGGCCAAACCGAGACCTAGCGGCAATTGAAGGGCGAAAATCACCCAGATGAGCCTGGGCCGCGTCGCATAGTGCCGCACCACGAGAATCGCAAACGGAGCCGACAGCGGTAGCAGGTAGCGGGCCGATCCGGCGAAGAACAACACCACCCCGGCTGCGTAGAAGATGGCGACCCAGGCGCTCAGGAACCGGTCCCGGCTCCGCAGCAGCGCCCACAGTCCGAGTGGCGTGAACATGATGGCCAGATGCCCGGTCAGCGCCACGGCGCTGCGCAGCTTGGCCTCCGGTCTCTGGAGCTTATATGTTTGAAAATGCTGCCTCAGTACGACGATTGGGTACTCATTGCCAGTGATCCGCTCGAAGATCTGATACCCGCCAATCACCAGCACCGGCACCGTCAGCAGCCACCACATCCGCCTCAGCGTCCCTTGTTGCCAGAAGTAGAGTCCCAGGATGGGGATCAATACGACGGATTGGTACGCCATGATGGAGCACGCTGCCAACGCCAATGCCGCGCATCGCGGTCGGTCGTAGACAACCAAAGCGACCGTCAGGGTCCAGAACGCCAGAAATGGCAGGTCCGATTCGAGCGAGGTGGAGTTCACCAGAAATGCCGGCACCGCGCAGAACAGCAAGGTGGCCTCGACGGCCCGCTCCGGCACGAAGCGTCTGGCCAGCGCTAGCATGGACAAGGCGGCCGTTAAGGCGAGCAGGAAGTAGCCCGCATGGAACGGGATCTCCCGGATGTCGCCCACCAGAGCGAGTAATCCGGCCAGCAGCCACCCATCGCCAGGTGGATGCGGGTGGCCCTGCATGTCCAGGGGGATGCCCATGAACACATACTTGGCGTGGTGAGGGTGCAGCGGATCGATTTGCGCGTGTTGCGCCGCTGCCAGGTAATAGTAGTCGTCGCCCTGGATCGCCTGATTCCAGAACGGCAGGCTCACCATCAGGACAAACAAACCGACGAGGAAAGCTTGCTTCCGCAAGTAATCAGTGTAGCGCTGGACCACGCACAACTGGCGAGTTCAGCCAGGGGCCAAATGCCTGCATCACGGGCCACCCTTCGGGCCGTTCAAAGAGGCCAACGTACGCCCGCGGATACTCCATAGCCGGCGACCGGGCACCCGTGGGTGTGCGCGGGTCCACCAGCAGAATGGACCTCGGTGCAATCACCTTCACCAGGTCCGGCAGATCGAAATCCAGCAGGACGCCCGGCACCGTAATCTCTGCCAGGTCGGAATACAAATGGCTCTGCGTGCAGACAAACCAACTGGTTACAGTGTCCTCCGTCATCACTCGCGCCACTTGAGGCTCCAGGGCGGCCAGCAGCAGAGCCGCCACGCCCGAGTTGCCCCGCCCCCAGACTGAGATGTTGGCTGGATCCACATCCGGTTCGGCTGCCAAGTCGTAAAATGCACTGCGCAATTCGGTCACTCTCCAGGTGAGCAGCGACCGGCCGTTCAACCACTCCTTGGCGGCTGCCTGGTAGGCGGCACTGTATCCACTGGCCCCGGCCGGTGGCACCGGCGAATTCACCACGCGCAGTGCATAGCCCGCGGCCCGCAGTTGTTCCAGGTCGGACTCCGGCACGCCCGACGTGATGATCCCGGGCCTGCGCCCGGGCGGTGCCGATCGCCCAACGAGCTTCACCTGGGGCAGGGCCAGTCGCTGGCGAATCAGCGTCCGCAGTTCCTCCGGGTTCGTGGCGGCCAGGGCCTTCCGCGCCGGATAGAGCTTCTGCGCCAGGCTGCGGTTCAGGGAGAATACAGTCTCAGTACCCAATGAGGTCGCGAGCTGCCCGGTGGGGGTCACCCAAAGCATACTTTCTGGTTCGGTCTGCACCGGCGCCTCGTGCGCCTCCGCGTCCACGCCCTTTAAGTGCTTATCCAGGAAGTGGTAAGCGGCCTCGCGGCGCGGCTGAGACCAGCCGTGGGTGTCGTCATACTCAAAAAAGGATACCCGGCCCGGCGCGTCGATCGACTCGTAGTATTGAGCCGCCGCCTGGTAGGTCGCGCGGGCGCCGGCGATGGGGAAGAAGTCCTGCGTGGCCGAGGTGACCAGGAACGGTTTGGGCGCGAAACTCCTGATGAAATCGACGAAGTCCAGGCCCAGGCTGAGGAATCCCGGGAAGATCTGTTCCGCGTCCTGCGGACCTGGGCCGGCCATCAACTCCTGCCAGCGCGTGATGTAGCACGAGGAAACCACCGCCGCCAGTCTGGGCTCGAACACGGCCAGGTAAGCTGCCTGTGTCCCACCTCCGGAGTTGCCCGCAACCGCGACGCGCGTGGGATCAACTTCCTTTCGTGTCAACAGATAGTCCATTGCGCGGATTCCATCCCAGATGAAGTAGCGGGCAATGGACGTGCCGGTCAACAGGCACTGCACACCAGCCGCGATGTGCTCGCGCACGCCCGGCCCCAGGCGGGACAAACCCAACTCCGGATCGAAGTACTCCAGGCGCTCCCCCTGGCCCGGCGGATCGTAGGCCAGCACCACATAGCCGCGCCGGGCAAGGCTGATCCACATGTGCTGATAGGTGGCACTGGCCTTGCCGTTGTCGCTGTGGCCGGCCACCCCGAGAACGGCCGGAAACGGTCCGGTCCCCGCCGTGGGTACGTACAGATTCGCCGTGACGCGGAAGCCTGGCAACGATTCGAACACCACCTTTTCCACGCGGTATCCGGGCCGCTCAAACCGGCCGATGACCCGGGCGTTCAGCTCCATCCGGACATTGGGCAATCCGCCGATCGCCTGCTCCATCTTCGCCCTGATTTCGTCTGGCGACTGCAGCAGCGCGAGCAGCAGGAACAAAGAGGTCATCGTGCCGGAATTGTAGCTCATCGGCGACTTCCGAGCCATCTCGAAAATCCCCAGCTCGCAAAGGGTATTTCTTTCCCGGAAGTACTGTCGGAAATCGGCCGTCACCCGGTTCGCATGCCCCAAAAGGGCCAGCAGTTCCTCCGGGGAAGTCCGTAAACTATTGATCTTTCGTGCGCTTAGATTGGCCCGGCGATTGCCATTCAATCTCGCAGGAGGCACGCATGAATCTGTCGATCAGAACACACGGCATCGAGGTGACTGGGGAACTGCAGCAGTATGTGGAACGGCGGATCGGGTTCGCGTTGGATCGCTACGAATCGCGACTGGCACAAGTGGTCGTCTACCTCGACGACACCAACGGCCCGAAAGGCGGCCTGGACAAACTGTGCCAGATTACGGCCGAACTGCCCGGCTTGGATCGCGTGAAGATCCTGGAGCAGAACGCGACGTTCGCCGGTGCCGTGGATGGTGCTGCGCGGCGCTTGGGCTACCGCATCCAGCAGGCCTTGCGCCGGCGGAGGCCCGAGGATGCCGCTCATCGCCTGCATCGCCGCGCGGCGCGCCTTGAGCGCGTGGGAGGTGCCGTTTGAGCTGGCCGTTTAACCCACCCCTGTTGGTGGTGAGCGAAGATCGCGTGTTGCGTGGTGAACTTGCGCGGGTTTTGACAAAGCAAAGCTGGGAGGTCCTCTGTTTTGCCGATTGGGAGCATGCCGGAGCGGAGTTGCCCCAGGCTTCCGGCGGCATCCTGGTGACCGATCATTCATGGGAGAGAGCCGTGGAGGCCGCCCGGCGCCTCAATCCGCCCGCTTTGGTGGTGGCGGTCTGCGATGGCCCGCGCCAGATCAAGGAGGCGCGGGAGGCCGGTGTCTATGACACGATTGTCAGACCCTTTGAGGTGATGGAGCCCGCCTGGACCGTCGCCTGCGCGTGGCACTTTGCCTCCTGTCAGGCAGAGGCCCGGGCCCGGTATGATGCCGCATAGACGCCGCCGGAGGGGGTAGCCTCATGCGGCGCCGCACATTGCGCCTACGCCCCGCGATGCTGATCGACTCCCTCTCCGTCAGCATCGCGGAGGGGCGGTGCCAGGCGCGGAACGGGCAACGGCCGCCGGCTGAAGCGGCTCTTTTCCTGTTCCGCCGGAGTTTCGGGTTCTCCCTGGCACGGCTAACGGGCACAATATAAAGTGAACCGCCCAATGGTGACCGACACACGATATGTTTGGGTGCAACGCTCAGCCGTCGTCCTGGCTGCCTTCTCGATTGCCGCCCTGCAGGCGTCGGTCCCAACGGAGCATGTCAACTGGCACTTCGTTCTGCCCCGGCTGTTCTACGTCGCGATTCTCTTCTCCGCCGTGCACGACGGCTGGCGCGGCGGGCTCATCACCGCCGGCCTTTGCAGCGGCCTGATTCTCTCACTGAAAGAGACCGACACCACTCTGCATCACATCATGGAGAGCGTCGTCTTCTGCTTTGTGGGTACGGGCACCGGCGTTCTCACCGAGCGTCTGAACGCCGCCTACCAGAAGATCCAGGAAACCTCGGAAGCCATGAAAAGGGCAGAGCGCCTTTCCGCCATCGGGCAGCTCTCGGCCGGCCTGGCGCACGAGATCCGGAATCCTCTGGCCAGCATCGCCGGCGCCGCGCAGATTCTGGGCCGCGCGCAGGGGCTGGACGAAAAGCAGTCCCGCTGCGTGACCATCATCGGCCAGGAGTGCACCCGGTTGGATCGCCTGCTCACCACGTTTCTCAATTTCGCCCGGCCCCGGCCGCCCAAAATGGGGCAAGCTGCCCTGGAGCCGTTGCTCGAGAACGTCGCGGCCCTGGCGGAGCACCGCGTCGGACGGCGTGGCATCACCATCGAACGCCGCCAGCAGGGCAAAATTCCATCGCTGCACTGCGATTCCGAGCAGTTGGAGCAGGTGCTTCTGAATCTGCTCATCAATGCTGTCGAGGCCAGTCCGGATGGCGCGACGGTCCTGCTGGAGGCCGGCGCGGACCGCCGCAATGTCTGGATCCGCGTCCACGACGAGGGCTCCGGTGTGGCGCCCGGTGACATCGATAAGCTCTTCGACCCATTCTTCACCACCAAGGAAAACGGTACCGGCCTGGGCCTGCCCGTGGCTCACCAGATCGTGGGCCAGATGCACGGCTGGTTGGATGCTCGCCGCAATCCCGGCAAAGGCATGACCTTCAGCGTGCATCTGCCGCTGCAACGAAAGGGAGTATGACTGCACAGCGCATCTTGCTGGTGGACGACGACGCGAACCTGCGTTGGGTGGTCCAGACTCAACTGGAAGATTCCGGCTACACCGTGCTGACCGCCGGTTCGGCCGAGGAGGCGCAGACCATCGCCGCGAACGACCCGCCGGCGCTGGTTCTGACCGATCTGCGGATGCCCGGCCAGTCGGGCCTCGACCTGCTGCGTAATTTGCGCGAAACGAACCCGGATCTGCCGGTGGTGATCATCACCGCCTTCGGCACCATTCAGAACGCGGTCGAGGCCGTGAAGTCCGGCGCCTATGATTACCTCACCAAGCCCATCGACTTTGAGGAGCTGA
This sequence comes from uncultured Paludibaculum sp., assembly GCF_963665245.1. Taxonomy (NCBI): domain Bacteria; kingdom Pseudomonadati; phylum Acidobacteriota; class Terriglobia; order Bryobacterales; family Bryobacteraceae; genus Paludibaculum; species uncultured Paludibaculum sp. The sequence continues at coordinate 4,141,089 of NZ_OY762267.1, read as the reverse complement.
ATCTGCTGGTGCGCCGTGCCCTGGAGCACTCGCGCCTCATAGAGGAAGTTCGCACCCTCCGCACCAACCTCGACCGCAAGTATGGCTTCGAGAGTATCATCGGACAGTCGGAGACGCTGCTGACGGTCCTCGACATGGCCTCCCGCGCGGCCCAGACGAATTCCACGATTCTCATTCGTGCCGAAACAGGCACCGGCAAGGAACTGCTGGCCCGCGCCATCCACCAGAACAGCCCGCGCAACCAGCGCGCGTTCGTCACGATCAACTGCGGAGCCATCCCGCGCGATCTGCTGGAAAGCGAGCTGTTCGGCCACGTGAAGGGCTCGTTCACCGGGGCCATCGCTCATCAGCAGGGCAAGGTCGAACTCGCCAACGGCGGGACCCTCTTCCTCGACGAGATCGGAGAGCTGCCGATGGAGGTGCAGGCCAAACTCCTGCGGCTCATCCAGCAGGGCGAGATCGAAAAGGTCGGTGCGCCCACCGCCAGCCGGGTGGACGTCCGCATCATCGCGGCTACACATCGCAATCTGCAGGCCATGATCGAAGATGCGGCGTTTCGCGAGGATCTCTACTACCGCCTGGCCGTCATACCCCTCGAGCTGCCGCCTCTACGTGAGCGCTCTGAGGACATCCCTGAACTCGTGCAGAATTTCTTCCTGAAGTCGAAGGAGAAGGTGGGCCGGCCGGACCTGATCCTGCCCGAGCGGCTGATCCCGTTCTTCCAAAGTTATCGCTGGCCCGGCAACATCCGCGAGCTCGAGAACATCGTCGAGCGCATTGTCGTCCTCAGCCGCGGGAACACAATCACCGAGGAGGACCTGCCGGAGATGCTGCGCAAGGCCCGTCCGGCGGCGGCAGCCGTCAGTCTCGATCTGCCGGTGCAGGGGCTCAGCCTCGACTCCGTCGAGAAAGAACTGATCGTCAAGGCATTGGAGATGTCCAGCTGGAATCAGACGCACGCCGCGCGCTACCTGGATATCAGCCGCAAGACGTTGATCTACAGGATGGAGAAGCACGGCATCCGTCGCAAAGGCACCGATTCCGCCGCCCTGGAACGGGCCTGAGGCGTCGCCCGATTGGCGGCGCTAAGTTTATTACAGTGAAAGGGATCCTATGATCCCTAAACTACTGGTATTACTCTGCGCACCGGCGCTCTTCGCCGCAGACCTGCCCAAGGTCGACCTCCACATACATCTCCACGGAGAGGACCATGACACCCAGCCCATGAAGCCCGCGGATGCCGCTGCGCTCTCCCGCCAAATGGGTGTTCGCTTTGGGATCCTGGCCGAAGGGGGCTGCCGTGGCGATATTCATGACAACCAGACGCTGGGCGAATTCCTGCAGGAAGTGCGGGACCAGACGCTGTGGCGCGGCATGCAGGTATATGGCTTTGACTGGTCCACCTGCCTGTCTGCCGATTTGCGCGCACAACTCGACTACATCGCCGCCGATGCCCTCATCTTCCCGGAAAAGAACGGCAAGAGCGTTTGGTTGTGGCTGCCTAAGGTCGAAGTCGGTGATCCTCAGGACTTCATGGATCGCTATGTCGCATTCAATGAACGAGTGCTCGCGCAGCCCATCCAGATCTGGGCCAACCCTACCTACATCCCGGAAAGCCTGAAAGGCCAGTACGACAGCCTCTGGACCCCCGCTCGCATGGACCGCGTGATTCAGGCCGCGGTTCGCAATCACGTCGCCATCGAGATCAACGCGCACTTCCAGGTACCCAGTGCCGCGTTCATCCGCCGGGCCAAGGCCGCTGGCGCGAAATTCTCGTTTGGGTCGAACAGCCACATCAAGGGCATGGGCGAGATCGACTATTGCCTGCGCATGGCCCGGGAGTGCGGCCTCACCAGCGCGGACATCTTCGTGCCCGTGCGAAAACTGTCCAAGTAGGCGAAAGGGCCGGAAGCGCGCCTCCGGTCACCGCCTACTTGCTCGAACCATCTGCGGCATCGTCCTCAGGCCAGGTCTGGAAGATCGCGCTGTACTTCACCAGGCACCATCCCGCTCAATGGATGACCTGGAACTGCCGCCAGACTCTTGGCAGCGCTGGGGTATGATGAATCCCACAGGGCCGAGACCGATCGCTTTTGGCCTTGTGGATCTGACTCTTCGACAGGGCAAAAAGGGGCTGCTGAGACCGTAGAGCCGCCAAGGGTCTTTGGCAATGCACGCAAGCCGGTGAAGAATGCTCCGAGCGGACCGGCAATCCGACGTGTGCGGACACGAAGGGTCAATGAACCTGCGTGCGACACTTGAGGAATGCTGGGGAAGGGGCTTAGGGCCGATCCGGATTTCCTGAAGCTATGGGTCGGCCAGGCGATCTCTCAAATCGGGTCCAACATCACTGGCGTCGGATTGCCCCTCACTGCGGTCGTCGTCCTCAGAGCGTCGCCTCTTCAGATGGGATTCCTGGCCGGGGCGAGTGCCGCGCCGGTGCTCGTGCTCGGCCTCTTCGCAGGGGCCTGGGCGGACCGCCTGCGCCGACGGCCACTTCTTATCGCCGCCGATCTCGGGCGCGCCGCGGTGTTGGGTACGATTCCGCTGTTGGCGGTGCTGCACCGGCTGACAATCGAACACCTCTATGTGGTCGCGGCGGCCAGTGGCATCCTGACCGTCCTGTTTGACGTCAGCTACCAGGCCTACCTGCCCTCCCTCATCGCTCGTGAGAACATCCTTGAAGGGAATAGTAAGCTGGCTTCGACTGAGTCGCTCGCTGAGATTGCTGGCCCCGGTTTCACCGGCATCCTGGTGCAACTGATCACGGCCCCCATGGCCATGCTCTTCGACGCTGCTTCGTTCGTGTGCTCAGCAATTTCACTGTGGCTTATCCGCAAGCCGGAGCCGCGGCCTACACGCCCGCTTGAACCCAGTATCGGCCGTGAGATTTCTGAAGGGTTGCGCGCCTCGTGGCGCAATCCGTTGCTCCGGGCGTTGGTCGGACGCACGGCCACCGGCGCGTTCTTCTTAGGGTTCGGAAGTAGCTTGTACTTTCTATTTGTGATGCGTGAGCTCGGGTTGACCGCTGCCCTGTTGGGTATCATCGTCTCGGTCGGCGGCACCTGTGGACTATTTGGCACCTTCATGGCAGAGTGGCTCGTGCATCGCTTTGGTTTCGGCGCGACTTTCATTGGCTCCGTGCTGGTGATTGGGGTGGCCATGCTCCTCGTGCCGCTAGCGCACGGGTCCGTTGCCGTTTGCTCCGCCTTTCTGATCGTGTCGCAAATGGGCGACTTGGCGTGGCCTGTCTACAACATCAATGACAGGAGCTTACGCCAGGCGATCACGCCGGATCATCTCCTGGGTCGCGTAAATGCCGCCATCCATCTGGTCTACCACGGCGCTCTTCCATTGGGAGCGCTCACGGGCGGCGCCGTCGCGCAGGCGATTGGAATTCGGCAGACGCTGCTTATCGGTGCGCTCGGGTTCTTGCTCTCCACGTTGTGGCTGGTTTTCTCACCGGCACGCCGCCTGCGCGAGCTCCCGCATGCCGTGGACGAAACAAGGGTGTGAGCCTCGGCGCTCGGCAACAGTAGCGGGAGCGCCGACGCGGCATGAACGCCGTTGCCCGGAGAAATGAACTCAGCCGGACCCTACGCAGGGCATCTATATACTTGACTCACCCAGAGTCCCGCCCAAGTCTTCACGCCATGACTGGACGACTTCCTTGGCAAACAGGCCCACGATGCTCCCCTTCGAGTCGACGAAAAAGACGTACCCATCAGCTTCTTCGTCTTCATCACCGACATCGGCAGTGATGCGCTCCGTCGTTCCGTCCTTGCACAAGATGACAAACCGTTTTGGGGTCATGAATCGTCAGCCTATATCGGAGCGCAGTTGCGCTGGTGAGTCAGGTGTATGAATGCCCTACGCAGGCTCACCGAAACGACACAAAAATCACCGGCTATATTGTCATCGCCATATAGCCGCCGTCGACACGCATGATGGAGCCCGTTACGAAGCTCGATGCCTTGTCCGACGCCAGGTAGACGGCCGCGCCTACGAGTTCCGATGCCTCGCCGAAGCGATTCATCGGTGTGTGCTTCATGATGGAGGCCACGCGGTCGTCCGTCAGCAGTTTGCGGTTCTGTTCGGCCGGGAAGAAGCCGGGCAGGATCGCATTCACACGAACGCCCTGCGTCGCCCACTCGCGGGCCAGGAACTGGGTCACCTGATTCACGCCACCCTTGGCTACGGAGTAAGTGAAGACCTTGGAAAGCGGCGGGCCGGACGAAGCGGACGAGATGTTGATGACGGAGCCGCCTTTGCCCGGCTGCACCATATGAGCGCCAAAGACCTGACACGCCAGAAACACGCTGGTGAGGTCGACATCGAGAATGCGGTGCCACTCCTCTTCAGTGATCTCGAAAAACGGCGTGCCCGAGTTGATGCCGGCGGCGTTCACCAGCACTTCGACGTGGCCTAACTCGGCCAGAATCGTGTCCAGCGCGGCCTGCAGGTCGGCCTTCTTGGTTGCGTCGACTTTCACGCCGATAGCGCGGCGTCCCAACTCGCGGACCTGGGCGGCACGCGCATTGGCCGCATCGAGATTGAAATCAAGGATGGCAATATCGGCGCCCGCGCGGGCCAGGCCGAGGGCCATCTCACCGGCCAACACGCCGCCTCCGCCCACGATGGCGGCTACTTTTCCGGAAAGGTCAAAAAGATCGGACATTCTCAAACCTCAACTTTACTTTGCTGTGGATAGGGTATCGCAGCCGGAGGGAGGGTTAAAAGCGCAGCCGCAACACCATCTGGAGAGAGCGCGAACCGCCGGACTGGAATACCGGCGCCAGGCCGCTGCCCGGGCTGCCCGTGCCCAGCATCAGGTTCAGCATCGAATTCGACTGGCCGAAGAGCGGGCTCGCCAGGGTGCGCACCGGGTCAGCGAAGTTGGGATGGTTGAACACGTTGAAGGCCTCGCCTCGCAGTTCCAGCGTCTGCCCGAGGCCGATGCGGAAGTCGCGCCGTACAGCCAGGTCGAACTGCGACATCCCGAAGCCGGCAATGGCGTTCCGCCCCAGGTTGCCCTGGATGGAGGCCGGAGTCTCCCGGAAAGCAGCCTCGTTCAGACGCCGCCCACCCGGCGCCGTCGGATCCTGGAGCCAAACCGGCACGCCCGGCACCAGGTCCGGCCGGAACGCGTTTGAGAAGCTGAGACCCATGGCGTACTCTTCGTTCACCACCGTTATCGGGAAGCCTGTGCGCGCCCGGTAGATGCCATCGAAGGTGAGTCCGCGGAGCCTGCGCGGCGCGAAAGTAAAGGCCGCCGTGAAAGAATGTCTGGCATCGAAGTCGGACGAGCCGCGATTGCTGCTGGCCGTGGTGGCCGGGCTCACCAGAAAGAGCGCCGCGTCGCTGGAGCTGTCGTCGATGGAATGCGACCAGGAGTAGGAGACCTGTGCCTGCAGAGACCGGGCCATGCGCCGCCGGAACTGCACCAGCAATGCCCTGTAGTCGGATGAGCCGTGGTTGGTGGACACCACCATCCGGAGCAACGGGTTTTCATCGACATTCCCATACTCCCGCCGCACCAGCCATTGGCCCGTCGCGCCCACATAGCTGGTGGAGAGCAGGTTGCTGGGTCCAAACGCGCGTTCCAGCGAGACGTTCCACTGCTGGACGCGCGGCAGCCGCAGGCCGTTGTCGAAACCATACTGCAGCACCGTAGTGAACGGCGCGGAAGACCCGCTGGTGAACTGCTCCATGTTCAGGGGGCCGCCGTTCACCAGATCGGTGGACAGGCTGAGACTTGAGTCGTAATAGACGCCGAACGCGGCGCGAACCACCATCTGCCCGCGGCGATCCGGCCTCCAGGCCAAGCCCAGTCTGGGCGCGAGGTTCGTATAGCGCATGGGCCAGGCAGCAGAGTTCACGGCGTTGGACGGCGTGCCGCCGAACGGGTTCTCGGTAAGGTCGCGCGTGACCGGAGCCGGCGCCAGTTCCCAGCGCAACCCGCTGGTGAGCGTCAGGGCGCGGTGGATTCTCCAGGTGTCCTGAACATACAGGGAGGATTCAAACAGCGTGCCTGCCCGGCTCTGCGGCGTGGACGATGCCGTCCAGAGGTTCCGGCTTTCCACGAGGTCCTCCAGGCTCTCGGCGATGATGCTGAAGCTACCGTCCACGTCGTGCCGCGAAGGGGCGAGGCGGCGCACATCACCGCCAAACCGGAGCTGGTGCGTACCTTTCACCAGGTAGCCGCTGGGCAGGATCTGCCATTGCGATTGCCGCTGGATGCTCTCGGCGCCCGAGATGGTCTGGCCAACCCCGGCGATGGAGAAGCGGTACAGGTAGTGGCACGCGCTCTTCGAGGGAAGGAACGTGGACGCGACCGCGCTCATCGCGCAGCCCGAGGAATCCGTCGGGTCGGCCGGACTCCAGACCGAATACGCCTCCATGCTGGCGACGTTGAAGCGCAAATCGAAGACCGTATCCGGCCGGACACGGAAGTTGGCGGCAGCGGTGAAGCTGCGCGAGCCGATGCTCAATTTGCTGATCTGCGAGCTGCCGAATTCGCTGGAGGATGGCGCATCCTGGAAGCGGCTGAACAACGTGATCTTGGACGTGAGGGCATGGTCAACACGCGCGCTGCCATTGTCCGATCGGGCCGGACGGCTGATGCGGCCGGTCCATTCGCCAATGTCCTGGTCGAAGTCGCGCCCGTTGGGCAGCGGGAACATGTCGAGCACCGGGCGCACCCAATTCTGGACCTTGCCGCGAAGTTGGGCAGTGGGTACCGCCTGTATCCACGAAGTCGGCTGCAGCAGCCGCAGACCCTCGTAGTTCAGGAAGAAGAAGGTGCGGTCATGTGCGACAGGCCCGCCCAGCGAGACGCCGAAGTTGTTCACGCGCAAGGGTGCGCGGCCTTCGCCAGGCTGGTTGGCAAACCAGTCGTTCGCCGCCAGTTTCTCGTGGCGGAAGAACTCCGTCAAGGTTCCGCGATACTCATTTGAGCCGGACCGGCTGCTCAAGGACACCTGCGCGCCCGGGTATCGGCCAAACTCAGAACCGGTGGAGGAGGTCTGCACCACAAACTCGTTCAACGAGTCGAGGGCGACGATCCCCGCCAATCCACCGATCGCCGTCATGGAAGGCAGCGTGCCGCCTGTTGTTTGCGCCGGCAGGCCCCCTCCGATGACGCCGGAGTTCGCGCTGACGCCATCCACGGTGAACCCGTGCGTGTTTGGCCGCTGGCCGTTGGCAGTAAACTGCCCCGCCTCGCCGCGCGTGGCCGGCGTCACGACAGTCCCGGGGGCCAGTTCCAGCAGGCTGAGGATTCCGCGGCCGTTGAGCGGCAGGTTCTCGATGGGATCCCGGCCGATGAGGGTACTTACGGAGGTCTCCTCACGGCTCACCCCCGCGGGCGTGTCCTCCACCGTGATCGTCTCCTGCATGCTGCCGATCTGAAGGTTGAAATCAACCCGCGCCGCCTGGGCGACGTCCAACTTCACACCAAACCGCACGAGCGTGCGAAAACCGTCCTTGCGCACCATCACCTTGTACTGTCCCGGTTGGAGGGCCGCGACCAGGTAAGTTCCATCGGAATGGGTCATCGTCACGCGGCGAAAGCCGGTGTCTTCACTGGCCACGCTTACCGTTGCGCCCGGCACGGCCGCGCCCGATGGATCCAGAATCTGCCCGGAAAGATGGGTGAGGGTTTGCGCCATAAGGGGCGCAGTCAGAAGACAGAGGGCGAACAGCGCTGGCGGCGGACAGTGTCGCATGGCTGACGCGGTTTCCTACTGCACCTCCCGTGCCATCTTCTCGTACCCTTCCGCCTGGGCCTTCAGATTGGCCAGACCGGCCAGGAGTTCCGATGGAATTGACTCGACAGGCAGGGTGGTGGGCGATGCCGCCAGAGTCCCCGCCAGCAGCAGGTCCACCTGCCTTCCGGAAGCGAACAGTTGTTCCGTTTGGGCCTGCCACGGTCCGGCGGCCAGTCCCGTGGGCGCCTTTACATCCAGTTTGAGTGCCACTGTCCGCAGGGCGGGCCTCAGCAACTTCTGAAGTGTTTCCGTCTGGGCCAGGACCGCCATGGCATGATCCCGACGCAGGCCAGCCAGGATGCCCCGTTCTTCCTTTGTCATCTCATTTTCTACTTGTGTAGGATAGCGTTCAGCCAGACGACGTAAGGCGTGGATGCGGGTCATCATGTTGTCGCTCGACTCCAGGGCGCGGTCGGCGACCTGAGTGAAGGCCGCCCGGCCGCCCAACGCTGACTCCAACCGGCCTTGCAGGCGTTCCATCTCGGCGCTCGCCTGCGGTCCCAAATTCGACATATGTCGTTCTGGCTGGACGGAGCTTGCGCTGCCATCATCGTTAAACTGCAAACGGACACGCGGCAACGGGTCGAGGGCGGCACGCAGCTCCTGACGACGCTCCGGAGGCACGCCGACGCCGGTCACGTTCACCGCGTCGCTGGTCCGGGTGACATCCAGGGGTTGGTCGAGGTCCGCGCCAATCTCGTGAAGTGCTTTGAAAACAAGCAGTTCGTCGCGCATTGTGACCGGCTGTCCCATCTCCTCCCGGGGGCTGGGCATGGCCGCCGTATGAGGTTCCGGTTCATGACTACTCACAGCGTTGGCCGAGGAATCTTCGGGCCGGTCCTCGACCGGCAACGCCTCGATGTCGACCGACTCGTGATTACGGAACTCCAAGGTGCCCGAGGTGGGCTCCAGGTCCGTTGCGCGGAGAGTCAGGGAAGCGGCGAGCAGCTCCCCGGAGTCAGTGGTTGTCCGGATTCGGTGGTAGCGGTCGGCGGGCGTGGCCGCATCCAGCACCGACGACACTTCGTCCTGCTTGGAGGGAAGCTGGGCGCGCCAGCGCTGGAAGCTCCTGGCGCTCAACGGGTCATCCCAGTCGTAGTGGGCTTGACGGAAGAGCGCCTCCACGGGCTCAAGATCTTTATTGTTAGCGGCTTGCAGGTGGCCGTTCAGCACACGGGTGATAGTCGCATGCTTCGTCCTGATCCTTATTCGCCGCGGCTGTTTGGGCTGGGGCCGCGATTCCGAAGTGGCGACGGCGCGCCGCAGGAGATTGGCGGCTTGCACCGCCGGCAGTTGCCACGTCTGCCACATCACAACAACCGTCAACGTCAACGCCAGCGCCGCATACGACACGCGCCGCGGACTTCCTGCCGTCGAGCTCAACCAGTCGGACAACCGCGCAAACCAGGATCGTGAGGCCACTTGCTCCTCAATCCGATCGAATTCTCTATAAATGTCGAACCAAGGCTGGGGCGGCTCCGGATAGGCCTGCCGCAATACCACTTCCCGGTACTGTACGCATTGGCCCACGGCGCGCTGGATCTCCGCCAGGGCCGCGCGGCACTGCCAGCAGGCGGCGAGGTGTGCCCGCAACCCCTTCTCCTCGCGGCTGGTGACTTCGCCGTCAGCGAACTTCAGCCAGTCAGCGTCGCCGGGGTGGCCGCTCAATCTCTTGGAGCGGTCGTTGACACTACTCATGTCGCACCTTCTTCAGCCGGGCGATTGCGCGCCTCAAAAACTCACTGACGGTCGATGGGCTGATGCCGAGGATGGCTCCGATCTCCGGGTAGCGCAGACCTTCCATCCGCAAATGCAGGCATCGCCTCTGCTGTTCCGACAATCCCTTCAGGGCCTCGTGCACCCGCCGCATCTCCTGGCTTTCCACAGCGCTGCGCTCCGGATTGGCCGCCGGATCGGCGAGAGTCAGCCCGACATCCGGATCGTAGACTACCCGCGCATTTTCGCGAGACCTGACCCGCAAGCCCAGGTTATGAGCCACACGGAAGATCCAGGCCCTGTCGTTGCGGATGTCCTCTCCGCGGCGCAAGGTCGTGTACAGGCGTAGAAATACTTCTTGCGTCACTTCCTGGGCTTGGGGTGGATACAACCCTAGGGTCATCAGGTAGCGGTACACGTCGTCGCGCGCCTCTTCAAACAATTTGGCCACCCGGCTTTGCATAGCCGGCGTGGATGGTGTGGATGACAAGATCCCTGTCCACTCTTCTCTGAATGCGTCGGAACCCATTTCCGTGTGACCCGCTGTACGTACCGCAAACAGTATCCGCCAGCAGCGGTGTCACATCCAAAGACCGTCCGGTGGGTCACTCTACTACACTGCCTGTGAAAAAATGTCCCACTCCGAATCGACCGAGGAATTTCTCATCAGGCTGTAGTCGATCTGGCCCCGATTTGGGTCTTAGTACCAGAAATCTTGCGCGATCTGGAGCTTTGATGCGACTGGATACAGTCAGTGTCACCATCGTCACCTATAACAGCGCCGGCGTGATTGAACGTTGTCTGGACCGTGTACTCGCCCAGACCTACGGTGCGCTGGAGGTCGTCGTGGTCGACAATGCCTCGAAAGACGCCACCCGGCATATTCTCGCCGGATATGAGGGGCGTGTTCGGGTGATCTATAACCGCCACAACACCGGCTTTGCGGCCGGTCAGAATCAGGCGATCCGAGCCTCGCGATCAGACTGGGTGCTGACCCTGAACCCCGACGTTTTCCTGCTGCCGGACTTCGTCTCCCAACTCGTGGATGCGGCACGTATTGATGGCAAGATCGGCACCGTCTGCGGCCGCTTGTTGCGCATCCACTCCGACGGTTCGGATCTTCATGAGCGCCGCATCGACTCCGCCGGAATCTTCTTCACCTCCACTACGAGACACTTCGACCGGGGTTGGAACGAACCCGACGACGGCCGCTATCGCCAGACCGAGTATGTCTTCGGCGCCTGCGCCGCGGCCGCGCTCTACCGGAGGAAGATGATCGTGGATATTGAGCAGCCTGACGGCTTCTTTGATCCCGATTTCTTTTCCTATCGCGAGGACGCCGATGTTGCCTGGCGCGCGCAGTTGCTGGGATGGCGGTGTCTGTATGTACACGACGCCGAGTCGTATCACGTCCGCCGCATGCTGCCTGGCGACCGCTCCAGTGTTCCCGCTGTGCTCAACATGCACTCGGTGAAGAATCGCTACCTGATGCGCGTCAAGAACATGACAGGCGATCTTTACCGCAGAATCTGGTTTCCGACCACGGCCAGGGACCTCCTAATTGTCGGAGGTTGTCTCTTCTACGAGCCGACGTCGTTGTCGGCTTTCTGGCACGCCCTCAAGGCCTTGCGCCGGACTGTTCGCAAGCGTCGCGCCATCATGGCCCGCCGGCGCGTGACGGATGAGTACCTGGCCAGCTGGTTCCAGCAGAGTGCAACAGCCCGCCCCGTTCCCAAAACGGCGGTGTCGGAGGTCTATCGATAGCGATCTATGCAGCGCCGCTCCCGCGGCCCCCACAATCAAGCCCGCCCCGCGGTTTCCCCGCACCTCCAGTCACCGGCGGGGGGCGCCAGGGAAGGGGCGGGCTTGGGGGGACTCCATGATCGTCGGATTCTCCCGCCTCAATCTTAGGGAAAGTTCCTTTTCCGCCGTTGCCTGCTCTGCATTGCCCAGCCGAAAGTAAACCTGCGACAGGAACAGGTGCGGCTGCGGGTGTTTCGGATTCATCCGTGCGCAACTCTCCAATGCCGCCTTCGCCTCTTCGTTCTTCTCGAGGCCCATCAGGGCCTTTGCCAGGGCGACACAGGCCGAGACGTAGTCAGGCCGCAGCCTTAACGCCGTACGTAACGGACCCACCGCGTCGTCATACCTCTCATCCGTCACCATCAGGTTGCCATAGAAGTAGAACGGCTCTTCGTACGACGGATCCTGTTTCATTGCCTTTTGCAGATAGGGCAGGCTCTCGTCCCGCAACCCGGCCTTCTGCAGTTGGAATCCGTACTCGAAATTCGTACGGGCCGACTCCGGGAAGCGCTCCGCGGCCTGCTTCGTCAACGCCAGCGTTTCGGGGTCGCGCCCCTCAAAACAAGCCTTGATGGCAACCAGCCACGGCTCAGGCGCATCTCCGTGCACTGCGACCGCCCGGCGGCCTACCTCGCAAGCGTCCTTATAGTAGTAACCGTTCGCGTACTCGACGGACATAATCTGCATCAGCTTATAGTTGTTCGGTTGCACCACTAGCGCGGCTTGCCACTCGCGCAGGGCGTCCTCCCTTCGCTCCAGCCTCAGCAGCGTCGTCCCGTGCAGGTAGCGCGTGTTGAAGTCGCCTGGCTTGACCTTCGCCGCGCGAGCCAGCCATGGCTCGGCTTCGGCAAACTGACCCGCGGAGTACTTCATGAACCCGAGGTTGAAAAGCGACGGAAAGTGATCGGGCGCGGCCGACAGGGCCTTCTTCCAAAGTGCCTCGGCTTCGTCATAGCGCCTTTGCATGGCCAGTTGCTGGGCTTGGTCGGAAAGCGCATCCGGCCCGGCCTGCAGCCAGACCGCCAGCGCCGCCACGGCCAGCAAAGCGGTCATTTCGGCAACTCCTGGGTCTTTGGCTGCCCCGTCCCCTCCACCAGTAGGTACAAGGCATCCGCCGCCGCGCCGGCGAACTCTTCCCGCTTGCCGCTGGGCCACTGCACGACGATGCGGTCGACCTTGGCCGCCGCGCCAAGTCCAAAGTGCAGGCGTAGGTCGTGGTGCGAGAGAAAGCTCGACTGGCTCAATACGGCATCGGCCTGCACGCGTCCCGCTGCTTCCACCGTAACCACCGCGCCAATGGCGTCCCGATTCGACTCGACTCCGCGCAGCCTCAGCTTCACCCAGTGGCTGGAGGATTTCAGATCGTTGCGCAGCAGCGACGGCGCTTCGTGCATATTCATCACCAATGCATCCATGGCACCGTCGTTGTCGAAATCGCCAATCGCCACGCCCCGGCTGGAGTGTTCCGCGGCAATCCCCGGTCCTGACATCTCCGATACATCCTCAAACCGCCCATTGCCCAGGTTGCGGTAGACCAGACGCGAACGCCGGTAGTGCTCGCGGGCATCAATTTGCGCCACCTCCGGGTAGACGTGACCGCTCACCTGCAGGATGTCTTTCCATCCGTCATTGTCCAGATCGACAAACGCGGTACCCCACAGCACGTGGTCGGGATTGACGGCCAATCCGGCCCGGAGGCAGACGTCGCTAAACAGTCCCTTGCCCAGATTGTGATACAGGTTTGGATAGTCTCCGGTAAAGTTCGTCTTGAGAATGTCGATGCGTCCGTCGTTGTCGTAGTCGCCTACAGAGAGCCCCATGCCCGCCTGCTCCGACCCGTTGTCGTTGTAGGCCAGCCCGGTCTCAGTGCCAATGTCGCGGAAGGTCCCGTTCTTCTGGTTGTGAAACAGGATGCTTGGCGTGGAGTCGCAGGCGATGTAGAGGTCCGGCCACCCGTCGCCGTCGAAGTCCGTGGCGACGGCCGTGAATGCATAGAAACCCTTCACCGCGCTGATCCCCGATTGGATCGAGACGTCTTCAAACGTGCCGTCGCCGCGGTTGTGATACAAGGCCAGAGAGCCGAACGGCAGGCCGCGCGGGCCGCAGTAGACAGGGCTGCCCTTCCACATGCAGAAAGGATGGGCACCAGGCAAGGGCGTCCGCTCGGCCTGGAAGTTCAGGTAGCGAGTCACCAGCAGATCCAGATGGCCGTCGCGGTCGTAGTCGACGAAGGTGCACCCGGTGCTCCATTCTTTCCCCGATCCGCTGGTGGCGCTCCGCTCCGCAACGTTAGTAAACGTGCCGTCGCCGTTGTTCCGCTGCAGCAGGTTCTTCCCGAAGTAGGTGACGTACAGATCCGTGTGGCCGTCGTTGTCGAAGTCACCGGCGCAGACGCCATTGCCCCAGCCCGACTGGTCCATGCCGGCGGCCCTGGTCACATCGCTGAACTTGCCCTTGCCCTCGTTCCTGTACAGGTGATTGGTGGGAACCGCGCCCGGCGGGAAGGACTCCAGCTTCGAGCCATTCACCAGGAACACGTCCAGCAAGCCGTCGCCGTTGTAGTCGAGAAACGCCACGCCGGCGCCATTTGCTTCAATGACGTACTTCTTCTTTTGCGGATGGCCGTAGGTGTACTGCAGTCGGATGCCGGCCTGCTCCGCCACATCGCTTAAGGAGACCGGCCACGGCCGCCCGGACGGCTTGGGACGCGGCAACGCAGTGGCGCCGCCGCTGATCATGCCTTGTCCGGATTGCCCAGCCTGCGGCGACGAGGGCACCGCGGCCAGCATACACAACACCGGCAGGACAACGAATTGGGGGATGAGTTTCACCGGCGGCCTGTACGTTCCGTCTCGCATCATATCGGAACGGCCCGGTGCCTCGCCGCTATTTTGCCGGCGGCGGCCCGGACGAGTGCCGGACGAGCAGCTTCGGAGCAAAGGTCCGAATGTGTGTCTCGCCGCCGTTTGAGTCGGCGATCGCGTCCAGCAGAAGCTGCGCCGCCGCGCGACCCATCTCCTGGTTCGGCCACCAGACCGTTGTGAGGAACGGGCTCGGATTGTGATCGCCTTCAATGCAGCCCGCGCCCACCACCGAGATGTCCTCGGGGACCCGCAAGCCCACCTCGCGGCAGGCCCGCACGGCGCCAATCGCCAGTGGGTCGTTCGCCGCGAACACGGCGGTGGGGCGCGGCTTCAACTGCAGAAGCTTCCGCATGGCGGAATAGCCGGTGAGGTTGCTGAAATCCTTGCCGACAATCCAGTCCTTGTCGACAGTGAGTCCCTGGGCCTTCATCACAGCCAGGTATCCGCGCTTACGTAACACAGCCGGCGTGACAGGCGGGCCCTGGATGTGCGCTATCAGCTTGTGCCCCAAGCCAACCAGGTGGCTCGTCGCAATCTCGCCCACCGCCTGGTCGTCCACCAGGACGGAACTGAAACGGCGGTTGGGGAAGAAGCGGTCCACCAGCACAAACGGGATACCCGCGTCTTCAAGCTCCGCGAACGGCCGTTCGGTTTTGGCGTCTTGAACAGAGGCGATGATTAGCCCATCGGCCCGCGTGCCGATGAGCATGTGAATCTCAGCGCGCTCCTTTTCGGCATCGCCCCGCGAGTGGCAGAGCAGCAGGTCGAAGCCGGTCTTGTCCACGATTTCCTCCACGCCGCACGTTACCTCTGCAAAATATGTGTGGGAGATTTCGGGGATCAGAACACCGATGATCGAGGAGCGCCGCGTGACGAGGCTGCGCGCCCAACGGTTGGGCACATAGCCCAGTTCCTTGGCGCGCTTCAGCACTTCCTGCTTGGTCGTCTCGCTGATCTGTGCGCTGCCGGTGAAGGCCCGCGAGACGGTCATGGCCGAGAGGCCCATGGCTTTGGCGATATCTGAGAGCGTCACACCGGTCTTCTGGATCGGCTTCCTGCCCGGCTGTTTTCCTGATTTGCCTGCGCCCATGGGTTTGCCTTCCAAAAAGAGCCTTCGCAGCACCGGCCGGTTCCGCCATCGAAAGCGGAGTCCGAATCCGGCGCTGAGAGCGCTTACCTGTCGGACAGATTATCGCAAAGATGAGAGAAGAGGGTGTGAAACCGCTTGCGCCAAATCCAGACTCGATATAGAATTACCCAAACTGGCTCGTTAGCGTTAACGCGCCTGGTCGAATATCAGGAGGTCTCCGTAATGACCATCAGACACAGTTGGGTGTGCCTCACATTACTCCTTTTAGCCGGCACCGTCTCCGCCGTGCTGCCCCTTTCCGCGCAGACCACGAATGCCGCAATCATTGGGATTGTCACTGACGCCTCAGGCGGTGCCGTTCCGAATGCAACCGTTACCGCTACCAACACGGGCACAGGTGTAACCCGCGTCGTCACCAGCAACGAGGCTGGCGCTTTCACCCTCAACCCGCTCATCCCCGGACCCTACGAGCTCAAGGTCACCAACGCTGGTTTCAAGACCAAAGTCCAGTCCAACATCACCCTTGAAACCGGCGCCACCATGAAGATCGACGTCCAGCTCGAGGTCGGTCAGGTGAGCGAGCAGATCGAAGTCACCGCCGCCGCGCCCATGATGCAGACCCAGGAAGCCTCCGTGGCCAGTGTGGTCACCACTTCGCAACTCGAACGCATCCCGGTGAACGGCCGCAACTTCACACGTCTGATCGTCATGATGCCCGGTACCAGCGACATCGCTCCCAACCAGTCCAAGGGCGGCCAGGCCGGCCTCCAGATGGTCTCGGTGAACGGGCAGCGCCAGCAGGACAGCAACTACACCATCGACGGTGTCGACAACAACATGATGTACATGAGCTCAGGCGTCGGCGCGCCCCCCATGGACGCCATCCAGGAGTTCCGCGTCGCCACCAACAACTCCGCTGAATTCGGCCGCAGCGCCGGAGCCAACGTGAATCTGTCGATCAAGTCCGGCACCCGCGACCTCCATGGCAGCGTCTACGAGTACTTCCGCAACGACAAACTCGACGCCAACGACTGGTTCCGCAATGCCCAGGCGCAAGCCAACCCGGCCACACAGGCGACCCGCGTTCCCTTCCGCCAGAATCAGTACGGCGTCGCCGTCGGCGGCCCCGTCGTACTGCCTAAGGTGTACAACGGCCGCGACCACACCTTCTGGTTCGCCAGTTGGGAAGGCTACCGCCGCCGCCGCGGCAATACAACGATCAGTTCCACGCCCATCGCCACCTGGCGCACCGGTGACTTCTCCAGCTTCAACAAGCAGATCTACGACCCACTCACCGGTGTCCAGACCGCCAACGGCATCGTGCGTCAGCCCTTCGCCGGCAACATCATTCCGCAGGCCCGCATCAATGCCGGCATGAAGTATCTCACCGATACTTACCTGCCGACGCCCAACGCCGGTGGCCAGACGAACAACTACATCATGACCGACCCCACCGCGAACGATCGCGACATGCTCGTCCTGCGCGGTGACCATACCCTCGGCTCCAAGGACACCTTCTTTGCCCGCTACATGCGCCAACGCGTCGGGGAGAACAGCCCCTCCAACTTCTCCACCGTCCGGGTCAATGCCGTCCGCATCGATTCCGACAACTTCGGAGTCGGCTGGAACCACATCTTCGGCCCCACCACCGTGCTCGAAGTGAAGTACGGCTACAACCACCCCAACAACCCTGGTTGCGACCAGTTCAAGAATGGTCTGAAACGCGCCGATGTTCTCGCCAAGGCCGGCATCAAGATGTTCGACAGCCAGGCTCTCTGCGACGTGATGCCGAACTTCAGTGCGGATGGTCTGTTCGGCACTTTCGCCGGCGGCGGCGGCGAAACGATCATTGATACCGACCACCAGTACGAAGGCAAGCTCTCCAAAATGATGGGCCGCCATTCCATCAAGTTCGGCGGACAGTACATGCGCCGCGCCATGGATGCCTTCTTTGCCAACCCCACCAATGGCAGCGCCAACTTCTGGTCCAGCATGACCAATTCGGCCGAGGATCCCACTGCGGGCAACTCATACGCCACTGCGCTGCTGGGCTACCCCAACGCAATCGCTCGCGGCGTCGGCATTCCTAATGCCCAGGGCCGGCAAAACTCCTACTCAGCGTTCTTCCAGGACGACTGGCGCGTTACCGATAAGCTGACTGTCAACCTCGGCGTCCGCTGGGAAGGGTTCAACCGCCCCTACGACGCCCAGGATGCCCTCGGCAACCTGCTCGTTACCCGCGAGAACGGCCAGGACAAGGCCCAGTTGATGTGGGCCGGAATCAATCCGCTGACCGATCCCGTGACCGGCCGCACCGGCGAGGGCCCACGTACCTTCGGCTATGGCCGCACCCTGATGAAGAACCGCTGGCTGAACTTTGCCCCCCGCGTCGGTATTGCTTACCAGGCCAACTCGAAGACCGTCGTCCGCATGGCCTTCGGCATGTTCTTCAACAGTACCTTCATGCAGGAGTTGAACGACTTGCGCAAATTCTGGCCCTACCTGCCACAGCAGGTCTTCAGCCCGAACAACACCGGCGCAATCCCCGACACTTCCATCTCCGATCAGGGTCCCTCATTCAACAGCACCCAGGCCCTGGGCGGCTGGCCGCAGGATCCAAACAACCGCTCTCCCTATTCCCAGCAGTGGAACATCTTCGTACAGCGCGAGCTCATGCAGGATGTCACCCTGGATGTCGGCTATGTCGGTTCCGCCAACCGCAACCAGGTGGGTTACGTCGGGTGGAACAACGCCCTGCAGCCGGTGGCCGCGGGCGTGGCGAATCCTCGCCGCTTTGCTGCATCCGGCTTCACCGGGAACCTCGACGGTGGCAGCAATGTGTTCGCCTCCGAGTACAACGCCATGGAAGCGAAGATTACCAAGCGCTTCAGCAAGGGCTTGTCGATTCTCGCCAACTACACCTGGGGCAAGGTCATGGACGATCAGTCGTCGCTGCCCGAAGCCAAATATCAGGACATGTTCAACCGCCGCGCCGATTGGTCGCCCGCCAGCTACGACCTGCGCCATGCGTTCAAGGTCGGCTATGTCTACGACCTGCCATTTGGCAAAGGCCGCACCTTCGGGACCACCTGGAATAGCTTCGCAGATGCATTCCTCGGCGGCTGGGCCTTGGAAGGGATCATACAAGTCCAGACCGGACGCCCGCTCAACGTGACCTCCGGCCAGGACACCGCCCATACCGGCAAGTACATCGGCCGCGCCGACGTGACCGGCGTTCCCATCCTGCCCATGGAGCAGCGTTCCGTCAACAAGTGGTTCAACACCGACGCCTTCTCCATGCCCGTCAACGCCTATGGCAATTCCGGTGCCAACACCATCCGCGCCGACGGCAAGGTTGCCGCCGACGTATCCGTTGCCAAGAAGTTCAAGTTCTTCGAACGGCAGTCCGTCGAACTCCGCGGCGAGTTCTACAACTTGCCGAACGTGATCAATTTCGGCAATCCGGATACGAACCGGAGTTCGGCCACCTTTGGCAGAATCACCAGCGCGGGCAGCGCCCGTCAGGTGCAGTTCGCCCTCCGCTACGCGTTCTAACCTCACTCTCCTGAGGCCCCCGCGCCCCGCCCGCACCAACCGTGCGGCGGGGCGCTTCTTTTACCACACCAGTGCGTAAAGGATGACGAACGTCACCGCTACCACTGCGGACAGCACCCGGTAATCCGCCAGGCCTCGCCCACCGGCATCCCCTTCGAACGATTCACTCCAGCGCGCCCAAACCAGCGGTTCCGCCTCGGCTTTCAGCCGCTCGGGGAATGCGCGCGACGCAACCACCAACACCACCGAGCACAACAGGAACATCCCGAACGCGGTCAGCATGAAGTCCTTCACCCCGTAGCCCGCGAAGTCGAGCACGAACATCGCCGCGCCGAAGACCGCGCCCGACGTCATCGTGATGTACGCGCCCCTCCCCGATGCCTTCTTCCAGAAAACCCCAATCAGAAACACCGCCGTGATGGGCGGTGAGACATAGGAGACCAGACGCACCAGCCCGTCATAAATCGTGTTGTAGTGGCTCAACAACGGCGACCACACGATCGCCAGAACAGTGGCCACCACGGTGGTGATCTTGCCGATTACCACGAGCTTGTGATCGGTCGTTTCCGGCTTCCACCGCTTGTAGATGTCGTAAGCGAACAAGGTGGCGGTCGAGTTCAACGCGGCTGAACAGGTCTGCATCGCCGCTGCCAGCATCGCCGCCGTGACCAGGCCCTTCAGGCCGACGGGCAGCAGGCGGGTGATCATGAAGGTGTACGTATCGGCGGCCGTTGCCGGGCCATCGCCCTGAAACGCATTGTTCTGCACCAGTGCCACGCAGATCGTGCCCGGCAATACGAAAAAGAACACCGGCAGGATCTTCAGGAACGCGCAAAACAGAGGACCCAGCCGCGCCTGCTTCTCGTCCCGTGCCGCCAGTACCCGCTGGACGATCGTCTGGTCGGCGCACCAGTACCAGATGCCCAGCACGGGATAGCCGAGAATCACGCTGTACCAGGGCAGCCCCGACAGATCCGACGCGTCCCGCGCCATATTTAGGAAGTTGCCGGTGGTGGCGGGGATGTCCTTCGCCGTGCCAGCCAATGGGTGCGCCTTGACGGCCAGCGTGGCCACCAGTACCTCCCAGCCACCCAGCCGGTTCCAGGCCACCACCGTGATCACGATCGCGCCCAGCAGCAGCAGGACGGTCTGGATGCTCTCAGTCCACACCACCGCCAGCAGGCCCCCCAGCATTGTGTAGATGCCCGTCAGTACGCCCAAAGCGATGATGAAGAACATCAACGCATCCATTCCAAGGACGGTGGAGCCGGGCACCAGGCCGAGGATGCCGCGCAGTACAAACGCCGCGGTGTAGAGCGCAATCCCTATATGGATGACAATCGCCGAGAACAACGAGACCACAGCCAGCAGGTCGCGGCACTTGCGGTTGAAACGCCGCTCCAGAAAATCGGGCAGCGTCGGCACCTTCGACCGTAGATAGAGCGGCGCGAAAAACAGCGACAGCAGGATCAATGTGAAGCCCGCCATCCACTCAAAGTGCCCAAACACGAGCCCGTACTTGTAGGCCGCCTCAGCCAGGCTCACCAGATGCACGGTGGAGATATTGGCGGCGAACATGGCCAGACCGATGACGGGCCAGGTCAAAGTATTGCCAGCCAGGAAGTAGTGACTGCCCTCCCCGCCACCACGGCGCCGGACAAAGCCCGCATAACAGCCAATCCCTACAACTCCAGCCAGATAGACCAGGATCACGGCCAGGTCGAGCCCACCAACCGCCAAGTGCATCATAAGGTTCGTCGTATTCTATCGGGAACAGGCCCTGGCGGAGCCGGCCCACCCGGTACTGGTCCCATAAGTCCCACAAAGTAATGGGACAAATCTGTCCCGGAATACCCATCCGGTCCATTGCTCCGCCGGCCCCTTGCCACCGAGACTTAAGTGGTAGCCTCATGCAACGCGCTGATCTTGATCAATGGAAGTCGTCCGAAGTCGCGCGCTTGCTCGCCCTGGTTGAGACGGAACGTCGCTACTACCAGGACATCTTCGCCTTTCTGCCCGTCGCCCTTGCGATTGTTGACGGGGAATGGGGCCTCATCGCCGTGAATCGCGAGTTCCGGCGCCGTTTCGGTTTGCGCAACGCCGACCTCTCGCGTTTGCGCCTGCCCGATCTGCTGCCCGATCCGCAGCTCGAAGCCGCACTGGCCGAGGTTCTTCAGACCGGCCGGCCCCGCCTCGATCATCCGATTTTGCTGGGTGGTGAAGGCTCGGCGCTCCACCTTACCGCCACAATCCAGAGAGTCCCAGGATGGCAGGCCGGCGCGGAGGATGAGCTTCTCCTCACCATTGGCGAGGAGCATGCCTCGGTATCCTCGGTGCCGGCCGCCTCCCTGGGGTCGCCCGCCGACCCCGCCTTGGAGCGCCGCCGCCAGTGGGACTTCATCGAGGAATCCAAACGCGGCGCAATCGAGCGCCTCTCCGGGCGTCTCGCCCATGTCGCCAATAATCTCCTGATGATCATCGGTGGCTATGCCGAGGAGCTCATGGAGAGTCTTCCGCCGGAGGACGACCGCCGCAATGATGTGGCGGAGATTGTCAAAGCCTCCAATCGCATGGGTGCGCTCACCCACGACCTCTCCTCACTCATCCGGCCACACGTCCCAGACGCGGCACGGCTGAACGTCGATGAGTGGGCCACCGCGGCGACCGCGCGTTGGGGCGTCGTCTCGGACGCCGGCACAGGACTTCAGATCCAGACATCCCGCCAGTTGCTCGATCAGATCGTCCACGAAACATTGCGCCATCTCAGGCCTGAGCCCGGCACCGCCGAGCTCCACATCCGCGCCAGCGGTGAGAGTGCCGTCGAGATCGCACTCCACCTGCCGGGACTCACGGTCTCCAGCGAGACTCGCGAGCGCCTCTTTGAGCCCTTCTCCGGGCCCAAAGAGGGCTCCGATCCGCCTCTCGGCCTCGCCGGCCTTGTTCGCCCCTGGCAGGCCCTGGAAGGCACCATCACCTTCGAGGCGGAGCCCGGCGAGACCCCACGTCTCGTTCTCACCTGCCCTCAATCTTCCGTGGCAGTCCTGCCCGAGACAACCACGACTGTTCTCGTCGTTGAGGATGAACCCGGCATCCGGTCACTCATTGTCAAAGCTCTCGAACGGCACGGCTATCGCGTGATCCACGCCCCCGCGGCCGCCGGTGCCCTCACCGTCTTCGACACGCTGGATATGCCGCTCGATCTCCTGGTCACCGACCTCACGATGCCCGGTCAGAGCGGGCGTGAGTTGGCGGAAAGCGTACGTGCCAAGTGGCCCGACGCAGGCGTGTTGTTCATCTCGGGCTTCACCGAGGATGCTGAACTGGTTGCCCAGATTGGAGCTCGCAAGCTGCCGGAAAAGACCCGATTTCTCGCCAAGCCCTTCCACGTTGCCCAACTCATCACTGAAGTGAAAGCCCTGCTAGCCGGCTAGCCACGCCAGAAACGCGGCGGCCGTCCGGTCCAGATTCTCCTCCGAACCTCCACCCAGCAGCGGGCTGCACATTTCGTACGCCAGGGGACCCGGATAGTCACCTGCGTGCAAACCCTCCAGAAACGCTTCGTAGTCGATGAACCCCTCGCCCATCGGCACAGCCTGTACGGCCGGCGTCAGCGCCTCGTAGTTGACCTGCGCCGGCACGTAGCGGAACCGCGGCCGGTACTGATAGTCCGCGGCCGTCGTATGCACGGTCCACGGTGCCATGCGCCGCGCCGCTTCCGCCACGTCGTCACCTTGGAGCGCTGGGCTCCACGCATCGAAGCACGCCCTACAGTTGGGGTGGTCTACAGCACCGAGAAGGTCCAGAAACGACAGGTAGTGTCCGGCGCAGTCGTGGTGGTTCTGGACACCCAGCGTCACCCCGAAATCGGCCGCCCGCTGCGCCGCCTCACGCAGTGTCTCCACCAGTGTGTGCATGGCGAACGACGGGTGCTCGTATGCCGTGAAGATCCTTACCACCGGTGCCCCTATATCTCGCGCCCTCCGGCACAACGCCTCGATATGCGCCAACTGGAACTCGCGTTGGGGAATGTCCGGATGCTCGGCGTCGGCCGAGAAGTTGTTGTAGCCGGCCACGACGGCGCACCGCAGCCCCAACATCTCCAGCTTTTCGCTCAGCCGCAGACAGGCTTCCCGATCGTAATCCAGCACGGAGAAATGGGGCCTCTTCGCCATCAGCATCACGGCTGGAAACTTGAGCTGCGCCGCCTTCTCGAGAAACCCGTCCAACGTCAGCCGAGCCTGGCCCGGCCAGACTCCGGCATAGCTCACCGAATGCAGTACAGGCTCAAACGGCTTTCCAGCCATAGGTTCGATACTCCCAGGAAATGTCTTCACCACGCACCGTCAGCACCGCGTAGCCTTCTTTCGTGCCGTAGTGCGGGCCCTTCCACCAGTTGCCACAGACCGCGCCAGAGGTCACAAAAACAGTGCCCTCATGCTCCACCTTCTCCGCGATGTGAGTGTGGCCCTGCAGCACCGCCTTCAAATTGTATCCCTCGAACAGGGCCAGCACCTGACGCGCATTGGCCACGGTCAGCACCGGCCGCAACTCGGGCAGGTCGGGAAACGGAAACAAACCAAAGGCTGTCGCCAACGGTATGTGGGTCACGACGACAACCGGGGTCGTTCGCCCGGCCCTCTCCAGGTCCCGCTTCAGCCACGCCAGTTGTTCGTCGTCTACTCGCCCTTCATAGGTCTTCTGTGCGGTGATGAACACCGAGTCCAGCCGGATGAAGTGCCAGCCCTGGTACTCGAACGACCCGTACCGCGCGCCCAGCCGGTCTTCATAGAACTTCTTCCCGTACATCGGATCGGACGGTGCCACTCCGCTCTTCGTCGAAACGCCGAACACGTCGTGGTTGCCGGGCACCGTGTATACGGGTTTGGCCAGGTCCCGCACGGTCGCGCCATACAGGTCGAAAAGCGACTTCGCCCGCTCGTGCGGCTGCTCGAACGCATCCATCACCGTATCGCCGCCGCAGATCGCGAAGTCGTGCGGCTCCCGGTTGATGGCCGCGAAACAGGCATTCGTGCCCGCCGACGCACGCAGTTCCGGTTGAATGTGGGTATCGGTGAAGTGTATGAAACGAAATGAGCTAGGTGCTGCGGCGGCCTTCAGGCATGTAAAAGGTGCGATTGCCGCTGTTCCCAGAAAGGCGCGTCGTTCCATGATGGATAGTATCGAAGTGGAGACCGTCCTTGTACAAGCTGTTTGAAGAAGTCGAGGTCTCCGCCAAGGACCTGAAGGGTGATTGGCGGCACCTCTGGCACTATATCCTCGAGACTGAAGTACACGTCTACGCTTTCG
Organism: uncultured Paludibaculum sp.; assembly: GCF_963665245.1. Taxonomy (NCBI): domain Bacteria; kingdom Pseudomonadati; phylum Acidobacteriota; class Terriglobia; order Bryobacterales; family Bryobacteraceae; genus Paludibaculum; species uncultured Paludibaculum sp. Next base: position 4,116,985 of record NZ_OY762267.1, on the reverse strand, counting down.
CCATCGGCGGAAACGTGCTGCTCTCATTGTGGCCGTTTCTGATGGTCATGATCTCGCTCTGCCGCAACGTCTTCCATTGGAGCGCCGCGGAAGAGGCCATCTATGTCGCCGTGAAGGACTACTTCGCCGGCAGCACTGGAGAGTTCCTGGTCTTCAACCTGCGCACCATTGCCAGCTACACCTACCGCGTCGAGTGGATCTCTCTCATCATGCTGCTGTTCGTCTCCAACGGCGTGTTCCTGCCCCTCGAGGTCGCTCTCAACCGCGCCTGGGAGGTTAAGGTTAACCGTAGCCTGTTGAAAAACCAGCTCGTGAGTATGGGACTCATCGTCGCCTGCGGAGCCCTCACCCTGCTTACCGCGGCCTTCACCGCCGCCAATCTGCAGCTGCTCTCCGGCGTCGAGAACTATCACGCCACCGCGTTCACCTGGATCGTCCGTCTCGCCTTCAAAATCGCCTCTATCCCCATCACCATCGTTCTGCTCTTCCTTGTCTACTGCTACCTGCCCAACACCAAGGTGTCGAAGAAGCATGTCCTGCCGCGCGCGATCATCGTCGGACTCGTCCTCGAAGCCCTCAAGTGGATCAACATGCTCGTGTGGCCCTGGATGTACAAGAAGTTCTCCCACGAGTACGGTGTCTTCGTGAATTCCATCACCATCTTCACCTGGGGCTTCGTCGCCGGCCTCGTCGTTTTGGCGGGCGCCGAGTGGACTGCCCGCAGTGTGCGGCAGGCTGTAACTACCTCCGTCCTCAGAGCGCCAATTCAAGATAGAATAGGGGCGGAATCCGAGCCCCGATCTTAGACTTCCAATATCTTCTCCGAGGTTTGCTAAATGGCCGACAACAAGGATCTGACGCGTCGTGACGCCATCAAGGCTGCTGGCGCAGCTACTATCGCCGGTGTCGCCGCCTCCCACCTTCAGGGAGCGCCCGCCATCTTGAAAGCGCGTGCCGCCACGAACGCCGTCAACTATGGCATGGTCGGCACCGGTAGCCGCGGGACCTATCTGCTCAAGCACTTGAAGGGAATCGACACCGGCCGTTGCGTCGCCATCTGCGATCTCACCGACGACGCCCTCAACAAGGCCGACCAGACCATCGGCGGCAGCCCCAAGCGCTACAAGGACTATCGCGAACTTCTCGCCGACAAGAACGTCGAAACCGTCTTCGTCACCACCCCGCTCTTCATGCACTTCCCGGTCACCAAGGATGCCTTGGAAGCCGGCAAGCACGTCTTCTGCGAGAAGAGCATGGTGTTCAGGCCGGAGGAGGTACACGCGCTGCGTGCCCTCGCCGCTGCCCGCCCCAAGCAGACCCTTCAGGTCGGCCTCCAGCGCCGCTACAGCGGCATGTACCAGGCTGCCCGTCAGATGATCGAAAAGGGCATGCTCGGCGATGTCACCTACGTTCAGGCCCAATGGCACCGCAACCCCGGTTGGAAGATGAAGAAGGGCGTGCCCAATGAGCGCATGGCCAACTGGCGCCTTTTCCGCGAATACTCCGGCGGCCTTGTGGCCGAACTCGCCTCTCACCAGATCGACGTGGCCGACCGCATGCTCGGCATGACCCCTGAATCCGTCCAGGGCCTCGGCTCCCACGACTTCCTGTTCGACGGCCGCGACATCCTCGACAACGTCCAACTCATCTACAAGTACCCCAAGGGCCGCCGCCTGGTTTGGACCGGCATCCCTGGTTCGTCCCACTGGGCGGGTGTCGGCGGTCAGCGCACCGAAATGGGCGAAATCATCTGTGGCACTCAGGGCACCATCCACATCACCATCGGCGACGACAACAACCTGCCCATCGGTATGTGGTTCAGAGAGCCCAACCCGCCGTCCAAGGTAGAAGAAGCAGGCAAGAAAAAGGAAGCCTTCAAGGCAGGCTCCACCATGGTCGCTGCCGCCGGCTCCCGCCCGCTGCCCATCCTCCTCGGCAAGGATCTCATGACGGGCAACGAGAGCTTCCTCGAGAAGGAAATGAAGTTCGCCCGCCAGTGGCTGTATCAGAAGGGCATTATGGTTCCGCTCGAAGAGCGCAACCCGGTCGACATCGAACTCGAGAGCTTCTTCAACGACATCAAGACGGGCGGCCACCCGCGCGCCGACATCGAAGTTGGTCTGCAGGATTCCATCGCCGTCATCCTCTCCAATATGGCCCTCGACGAGGGCCGCACGGTCTCCTTCAAGGAAATCGAGACGCTCGGGAAGGCTGGCGCCCCGGCTGCGAAGCCTGCCGCTAAGCCCGCCGTCAAGAAGGGCTAAACCGCAAAATTCCATCCGTGACAGAAAGGGCCGTCCTTCGGGGCGGCCTTTTCGTTCTTCCTGACGGCGCTACCTCGGCAGGCGGAAGTTGCGTGCCGCCACACCGGCCGTCAACCCGGCCGCCGCGAAGTTGCCCGTCGTCGCCCACGCCGCCTGTTCCGGATGCCTCTTTAGGAAGAGGTACTGCGATCCCAGCACCACTCCGGCAATCGAGAACTTCAGGCCCGCGCTGCGCGCACTGAACTGCCCCATCGAGCCCCGCAGCAGCGGATTCATCTCAGGCCGGCCCATGCTGGATGCCGAATCGACGGCCACCGACGCCGCCAACGCCGCGGCGCTCCACGCCCAGGCCTTCTTCCACCTCGAGGAGTGTTCGACCGGCCGCCGTTCCACCAGCTCCGCTCCACTTTCGGCCCACGTCAGACCGGTCGACATCGCACACATCAGTAGGGCACGCCCCATCATCCGGCCAATCGACGGAATCATCACGGAAACACCTCCAAACGGGATGTTTCCATCCTGCGCGGGCCGCTCCGGCACTTCAACGCACTGAGTTCTGTGCCCGTGGTTTGGGTGGAGTAGTACAAACGAGTGGACAGGAATACGATAGAGGGTCAGGTCCTAATCTATGAGCGAGATCCTCTACCGAAACCGCCGTGCCGTCCAACTCGAGAACGAGCATGTGGAGATTGTGGTCACCCGCGAGGGTGGTCATCTGGCTGTCATCCGCGACAAAGCGACTGGGGTGAACCCGCTATGGTCCCCGCCCTGGCCCACCATTGAACCTTCCACCTACAACAGCGTGGACGACAAGGTGTATGGCGCCAACGCGGAAAGCCGCCTTCTCTCCGGAATCCTTGGTCACAATCTCTGCCTCGACCTCTTCGGCGGACCCTCGCCCGAGGAGGCCGCCGCCGGTCTCGGCGTTCACGGAGAAGGCTCCGTCAACGAGTACGACATCACCGTCGCCGGTGACACACTCACCCAGCGGACCATCCTGCAACTGGCCCATCTCTCCTTCCAGCGGACCATCCAACTGCCCGCCGGTTCCCGCCGCGCCACCATCACCGAAACCGTCGAGAACCTCGACTGCTGCGACCGCCCCATCGCCTGGACTCAACACGTCACCCTGGGGCCGCCCTTCCTGGAACGCGGCCTCACACAATTCCGCGCCGCCGCCACCAAGTCGCAGGTCATCGACGCCAGCTTCTCCGGCGCCGGCTACATGAAGCCCGGCGCCGAGTTCACCTGGCCCATGGTCCCCACCATCAACGGCGGGGTCGAGGACATGCAGGTCTTCACGGATCGCAAGGTCTCCGGAGCCTTCTCCACCCATCTGATGGATCCTGAGCGCGAGACCGCCTACTTCTCCGCATGGAGCCCCACCTCCGGCATTGCCATTGCATACGTCTGGAAGCAGAGCGACTTCCCCTGGCTGGGCATCTGGGAAGAGAATCACGGCCGCGACGTGCCGCCGTGGAACGGGCAGTCTCTCACTCGCGGCATGGAGTTCGGCGCCTCTCCCTTCCCCGAGAGCCGCCGCGGCATGATCCACCGCGGCAGCTTGTTCGGAGTCCCTGGCTACCGCTGGGTGTCCGCGAAATCGGCCGTCACCGTGACCTACCAGGCACTGGTCCAGCCCGTCGCCTCCATCGACGATCTGGAGCTCTGAACACCGGCGCGGCTAGATCGCCCAGTTGAAGCGTTGGACAATCTCGTCCGTCGGCCCTTCCGCCAGCACCTGGCCTTGTTCGAAGAACGAGGCCCGCGGGCAAAGCGCCCGGGCAAACGCGGTATCGTGCGTCACCACCAGCTTGGCCTGCGGCAGCGATTGCAGCAGTTCCAGCAGGTGGCGCCGCGCGGGCGGGTCCAGATGCGTGGTCGGTTCGTCCAGGACCAGAATCTCGGGCTGCACGGCGAGAATACCCGCCAGGGCCACGCGTTGTTTCTCGCCGCCGCTGAGATGGTACGGCGGACGGTCCCAACCACCACGGATGCCCACCTGCTCCAGGACGGCCTTGGCTCGTGCCTCGGCCTCCGCCTGCTTGAGGCCCGTCTGCAAGGGGCCGAAGCAGACGTCCTCGAGGATACTGGGCAGGAAGAGCTGGTCCTCGGGGTCCTGAAACAGAAATCCCACCTTGCGCCGGATCGCCACGTAGTGCCGCGGCTCCACCGGCAATCCGCATACCTTTAACTCGCCCTCGCCTCGCAGCACGCCGTTCAGGTGCAGCAGGAACGTGGTCTTGCCCGACCCATTCGGGCCCAGCAGGGCCATGCTCTGGCCCGCTTCGAGCCGGAAATCGACACCACGCAGCGCCTCGAAGCCACTGTCGTACTGGAAGCGCAAGCCGCGCGACTCGATCACAGGTGTCAACGGACGCCTCCTGCTGCCCCGCGTGCGAGCATTGCCCGATGAATTCGTTCAGCTCGCGCGTAGGAGCTGGCGAAAAGCACCGCCAGGCTGGACGCCGACACCTGGAACGACCGGTCGCCACCCCGTGCCAGCGCCGCCGTCCGCATGCGCCAGGCCTGGGCGGAGATCACCGCGATATACCGCCAGGTGAAGTGCATCACGTCGATCAGCAACCGGGGAGTCCCCAGCCGGGCCGCGCCTTCCAATAGCCTCTCCAGTGGGGTGGAGGCCATCAGGAGACAGACCCACAGGGCCGAGAGATAACTCTTCCACAGCAATGCCACGGCGCGGTGTGTATCCCCTGTCCAGGCCGTCAGAGCCGCAAAGACGACCGTGAACGGCAGGACCACCGCGGCCCTTGCGGCCAGTGCGAAAAGAGGCAGGCGAGCGACGAAAATCAGTACGATTGCCAGGGCGCTCAGCGTCCAGGCCAACGGCCACACACCGGTGAGGATCAGCAGTGCGAGGCAGGCCACGATCTTGCCGCGAGGGTCCAGCCCGTGAAGGACCGTCTTCCGGCGGCTCCACTCGTCGAAGGCGAAGTTCGCCGGGCCTATGCGTTGCGCCACCGGACGATCCATCGGCCAACGAGATAGCAGGCCAGGAATGTGGCCGTCAGTCCTGCGAGGCCCATCCCGGCCTGCCGCAGCCAGGGTTCCACAGTGGCCGGCGCAGCCCCGTTCAAACCGGCCAGGCCGGCGACGCGCTCCAGCCCGTCAGGCAGGGCGGATGCCGCCAGAAATCCAGCGGAGACCAGAACCAGAGCCAGCAGACCCAACAAGATCAGGGCCGGTCGGCCTTCGGTTTCTGGCGCGCGCAGCCAGCGCGGATTCATCTTTTCCAGGGACCCCAGGACGGCCAGGGTGATCGCGCCTTCCAGCAGGGCCGTGATGCAGAAAACAATCAATCCAATGCCCAGCGCATGCTTTGGAATGTGGATACCGGATAGTAGGAGTTCCCCAAGGCAGAGCAGCGCCGAGACGAAGACGCTTAGGAATCCGCCCAGGGCAATGCCGACCCTGCGGCCGCGCGTCCGCGCCAGCAACCGGTAAGGCCAATAGCCGGCCAGGACGCCCGCGATCGCCATGTTGAACACGTTCGCGCCCAGCGCCAGCAGACCGCCATCCTGAAAAACCAGAGCCTGAATCGTGAGGATGGCCGTCATCACGATGGCCGCCGGCGCGGGCCCAAGGGTAGCCGCCAGCAGCGCTCCGCCGACGAGATGGCCGCTGGTGCCGATGCCCACGGGGAAGTTGATCATCTGGGCGGCGAAGACAAAAGCGCCCATCACGCCCATGAGAGGCAGTCGCGTGTCCTGAAGCCCGGCTTGCGCGCGCCGCGCCAGCATGCCGATCGAAGGCACGCTGACAGTCGCGAGTCCGGCCCATACGGGGGCGGACAGGAAGCCATCGGGGATATGCATGATCGATTTCACAGTAGCAAAAACGACTGATAGTTGCTACGGCGCGGCGGGCGCTACGATAGCTGGAAGTGGCTGCAAGACAAAGCGCAATCCTTCTCATCGGCTGCCCGGACGCCAAGGGGCTCGTGGCGTCGGTATCTGGATTCCTTTACGAACACGGGGCGAATATCCTCTCCGCGGACGAGCACCGCGACGACGCCTCAGAGCGCTTCTTCATGCGCATCGAATGGGACTTGGCCGATTTCGAATTGGACGACGCTGCCTTCCGTTCCGCCTTCAGGAATCGCGTGGCGGAGCGTTTCCACATGGACTGGCGCGTGGAGTACTCCCATAAGCCGCTGCGCGTCGCGGTCTTTGTTTCGCGTTATCTGCACTGTCTGGCGGACCTGCTCCACCGGCACAAGACCGGCGAACTCGCTGCCGATATCCGGCTCATCGTCAGCAATCATGAGGACGCACAACGCCACGCCGGGTTCTATGGCATCCCCTTCGAATACATCCCGCTACAGCCAGACAGGAAAGCGGAGGCCGAATCGCGGCAGCTCGCGTTGTTGGCGGAGCATGGCATCGACCTGGTGGTGCTGGCGCGCTACATGCAGGTTCTGTCACCGGAATTCGTAGCCCGTCACGCCGGCCGCATCATCAATGTCCATCACTCGTTCCTCCCCGCTTTCAGCGGAGCCAAGCCCTATCACGCGGCCTTCGAACGAGGTGTGAAGCTGATCGGCGCCACGGCCCACTATGTGACGGAGATCCTGGACGACGGACCCATCATCGACCAGGAGGTGATCCGCGTCTCTCATCGCGATCAGTTGGAGGAGCTCATCGAGAAAGGCCGCGACGCCGAACGCATGGTCCTTTCACGAGCCGTGCGGTGGCACCTGCAGCACCGTGTCCTGTTGTGCGGCAAGAAGACGGTCATCTTCGACTAACTATTCACATTCGGAATTACGGTGACGTATTTGCGGCACAGCCGTCAGCTGCGCCGGCGGGGGCTGAGTGCTGATCGCTGACCGCTGATCGCTGACCGCTGAGAACTTACTTGATCACTACACCCAGCAGCCTTGCCAGATCCATGGCCTGCGCCGGATTCACCAGAGCGCCGCGCACATCCTCGGCGAACACCGTGATGCCGTCGATCTCCGCGCCGCAGAGATCGGTGCCCTGCAACCGGGCGTGGCTGAGATCCGCCTTCTTCAACAGCACTTTGTCGAAGAGGGCCCCTTCCAGATGCGCGGACCGCAGGTCTGCTTCCGACAAGTTGCTGTTCCTGAACTCGCAGGTGCTGGTCCGCCCATCCGACAGCCGGATATAGCGGGCCTCACAGCGTTCCAGCAGCACATCCTGCCAGTGGCATTCCACCGCCGCCATGCCCATCAATCGGCAATCGATGAACTCCACCCGGGTTGCCTCGACCCCCCACCAGTTGGCGTTGGAGAGGTCACAGTTCACAAACCGCACGTCGCGCAGCCGTGCTGACGCAATCTCGGTCTCGGCAAACGACACCCCTTGAAAGACGGCGGACCTTGCCATCAGCGAACGGAGCTTGCGTCCCGAAAGGTCGCCTCCCTGAACGAGAACATCCTCCAACTCCTCACCGCCGGCCACGGCGTCGATGCTGAGCGGGGTCAAGTCCTCCAACGCACCCGGCAAATCGGCCGGCGATCGTTTGGGAGCAACAGTCTTCCTTGGTTTCGAGGCCATCGGACACAGAGTACCCCGGAGCTGGCAGTGCGTGCCGACAAGCATTCCCAGCGGCTGAGCTATGCCATGCCCAGCGTCCGGGAACAGTCGTGTTCGAGTGGGCTTTCACCTTCCACCCCCGGAACACCGCGTGTTCAACGGAGGCGTCTCCGGACCGAGCCGTGACCGTCAGGGAGCGGAAGCCGGTCGTGCCCCGGCGTCTTCTACGGAGTCCCGCATGGCCCGCCGGCCCGTCAAAGCGAAGGACGCCGCGTTACGAACCCCAACCGTAAGGGTCCCCGCCCGTTGCGAACCGCGCACGTCAGTAAGCGGGCGCCGGCTCGCGGCGCGTCTTCAACAGGCGCTCGTCCACCGCCCCCATGCCACTCGCGCCGAAAGCCCCTTGACCCGACTACGGCTTCACGCCGGATTGTGGACTGAGTACCCATCGATCAAAGGAGCCCCCTCATGAATCGCCTGCAGTTCCTGACAACCCTACTAGCCGCGGCAAAAGCCGGAACCCCTCAATCCACCGTGCCCCAGCCCGCTACCAGGCCCCGAGCCCAACGTCGCCAGACGGAATACACAGGCCGGATCGCCGCCCGTCCTGAGGCGGTCTTTCCCCTCTTGTGCCCCGTCCGCGAGTACGAATGGCTGGACGGCTGGCAATGCCGGATGATCTACAGCGACAGCGGTGTAGCGGAAGACAACTGCCTCTTCGAAACCAACTTCCATGGCCAGAAGATGATCTGGACCGTGGCCCGCTACGCCCCCCCGCGGCGCATCGAGTTCACGGTTCTGGCGCCGGACGATCTGGCGGTCCGCCTTCAGATCGAACTGAAAGCCCACGGCTCCAGCACTCGCATCCAGTGGCGCCGCGCCTTCACCGGCCTCAGTGAGCGCGGCAACCTCCAAATTCACGAGTGGCGGACGGAGCGCGACGCCGAACTCACAGCCGGCATCGAGCATTTTCTGAAGACCGGAACGATGCGCAAGCCAGAGGCGTAGGCCCCCCTCGCATTTTCCGTCCTGATACAGCGGCCGCCTGCCGCGGTGTGGAACCCGCTTCAGCACGATTGTCTTCCGAGTGAAGGGCGCCTTGCCGCAGCCTGGCTGCCCACCGCGACAGCCAGTGCAACAACGATCAGCGCCGCCGCGACTGCGAACGTGACGCGCATCCCGGAAGCAACGTCCGCGGCCCGCGCCGTTGTGATGGTGCTGGTCCCCGATGCATGGGAAAAGACAGCACCCATCACGGAAGCGCCGGTGATGAGGCCGAGATTGCGCGACAAATTGAGCAGGCCGGAGACGACGCCCCGCTGGTCCGGACCGGTGTCCTTCATGACGGCGGTGTTGTTGGCGGCCTGGAACAACGCATAGCCGGCCGTCGTCACGGCGATGGGTGCGAGATAGCCGGCAACACCAAACGCTGCCGGAATGATGGACAGCAGGAAGGTGCCGGACGCGATTGCCGCGAGGCCGACGAGGGCCATCCAGCTCGCGCCAAGGCGGTCCACAAGGCGGCCGGCCGGCACCCCGGCCAAGGCCGCGACCAGGGGCCCGGCCGACATGACCAGTCCAACACCGGCCACTCCGAGCCCGAGTGTGCGCGAGAGATAGAACGGCCCCACCACCAGCGTCGCAATCAGGACTGTCGAGACGAGCAGGCTCATGGCGAGGCTCGGACCCAGCTCCGGATTGTGGAACATCGACAGCCGGATCAATGGGGCTTTCACTCTCACTTGCGCGAAGACGAAGAGCCCGGCGCCGCCGGCCGCCGCCGACAGCAGTGCGAGGTTCATGGGGCCGAAAGTGCCGCGGCCCACGGTCATCGCAAGTGCATAGGCCGCCAGCGTCAGAGCGAGCAACAGCGTGCCCACCTTGTCGACGCCAGCCCCATCGCGTTGCGTTGCCCGCCGATCCGCGGGCAGATGACGGCACACGAGCAAGACGGCCAGTAGGCCCAGCGGTACGTTGACAAGGAAGATGGCCCGCCAACCGAATCCGGCAATGAGAAGCCCCCCGAGCGACGGGCCGAGGGACGTGCCGATGGCGGATGTAGTGCCCAGCAGGCCCATGGCGGTGCCGGTTTTCGCCTTCGGTGCGATCTCACTGGCAAGCGCCATGGAAAGTGCCACCATTATGGCTGCTCCAAGGCCTTGTGCCGCACGGGCGGCAATCAGCAGCCAGAGTGCGGGGGCCGCGGCGCAGAGGGCCGAAGAGGCGATGAACAGGACAAGTCCGGCCATCAGCAGACGGCGGCGGCCTGTGAGATCACCCAGCCGCCCCACGCTGACGATCAGGCTGGTGGAGGCAAGGAGATAGGCGAGAACGATCCACTGGACCCCTTGGAAAGAGGCACTGAACACCTGTGCCAGCGCAGGCAAGGCCGTATTGGCGATGCTCGTGTCGAGCGAGGACAGCAAGACGGACAGGGCGAGGCCGGCAAGCGCCCACGGAGCCGATGTGGGCCGTTCCGCCCTCCCGCTGATGTCCTTGTTACGTCCTGCAATCATTGGCTGCAACGTGAGCTCAGTTTCGTCTTCCAGAGGCTTTGGCATGGGGCTGTCAGGAGTGTAGCCCGCAATCCGGCACGGCGGAAGACGCAACATTTGCACTCTATTCGTGCGTTTGACGCCATATCGCGCTATGGTCGTCACATGGAGAGACCCGACCTCAACCTGTTGTTCACCCTGGATGTACTGCTGGCGGAAGGCAGCGTGGCGGGTGCGGCTCGACGGTTGCGCCTGAGCCCTTCGGCGATGAGCCGGGCGCTGGCGCGATTACGGGAGACGACGGGTGACCCGTTGCTAGTCCGGGCCGGACGGGGCCTTGTACCCACGCCTCGAGCAACCGAACTGCGCGAGCGGGTCAGGCAGTTGGTCGAGGACGGAGCAGCGGTCCTGCGCCCCGTGGAGAAGCTCAACCTCAAGCGGCTCATCCGCACCTTCACGTTGCGAACCAGTGAGGGCTTCGTGGAGAACTTCGGGCCGGCGCTGGTGGCCCGAGTCTGCGCGCGGGCGCCCGGTGTGCGGCTGCGCTTCGTCCAGAAGGTGGATAGGGACAGCACGGGGCTGCGCGACGGGAGCGTCGACCTGGAGACCGGGGTTGTCGGGAAGGCGACCGGACCGGAGGTGCGCGCGCAGGCGTTGTTCCGCGACCGCTTTGTGGGTGTCGTCCGCATGGGGCACCCGCTGAGCCAGGGCGACGTCACGCCGGCCCGCTATGCGGCCGGCCGGCACATCGCCGTCTCACGCACGGGCCGGGAAGAGGGCCCCATTGACGAAGCCTTGCAGCCCTTGGGCCTGGGCCGCTCAATCGCTACCATCGTCGGCGGCTTTTCGACTGCCGTGGCGCTGGCCCGCGAAACGGACCTGATCGCCACCGTGCCTGAACGGCACACCGGAATCCTGCGAGCAGGCATGCATACCTTTCCCCTTCCGGTCTCTGTGCCGGAAGTGACGGTCTCGCTGCTCTGGCATCCGAGGATGGATGGTGATCCCGCGCATCGCTGGCTGCGCGGGTGTGTTCGGGACGCCTGTGCGGAATAGCCTACCAATTCGTCGTCCCTGAAGACCGGCTTACCCGGGACCACAATCACAACGCGCCGCCCGGGCAAGTGCTGGGACCACCCCGCCCCACAAGGGCTCCCCCAAGCCGAAGGCTGGGGCTGCCCCGCCACACCAAAGGCCCCCAGGCCGAAGCCTGTGGACCGAACCCCTTGTGTGAGACACGAAGCCAAGCGGATTGTTGCCTTGCCGTCTGCCCCGCCCCCAAGGGCTCCCCCAAGCCGAAGGCTGGGGCTGCCCCGCCACACCAATGCCCCCAGGCCGAACGCCCTGGCCGAACCCCTTGTGTGAGACACGAAGCCGATCGGGTTGTTGCCTTGCCGCCTGCCCCGCCCCACAAGGGCTCCCCCAAGCCGAAGGCTGGGGCTGCCCCGGCCCACCAATGCCCCCAGGCCGAACGCCCTGGCCGAACCCCTTGTGTGAGACACGAAGCCAAGCGGGTTGTTGCCTTGCCGTCTGCCCCGCCCCACAAGGGCTCCCCCAAGCCGAAGGCTGGGGCTGCCCCGGCCCACCAATGCCCCCCAGGTCGAACGCCCTGGACCGAACCCCTTGTGTGAGACACGAAGCCAAGCGGGTGCTACCGCGTGACTCCGCCCCCAAGGGCTCCCCGAAGCCGAAGGCTGGGGAGTTGTGTCTGTCAAGTTCTGCAAAAGCACTGAGCTGGGGCTGCCCCGGCCCACCAATGCCCCCCAGGCCGACCGTCCTGACCGAACCCCTTAGGTGAGACACGAAGCCGATCGGGTTGTTGCCTTGCCGCCTGCCCCGCCCCACAAGGGCTCCCCCAAGCCGAAGGCTGGGGCTGCCCCGCCACACCAATGGCCCCCAGGTCGACCGTTCTGACCCGAACCCCTTGGGTGAGACACGAAGCCAAGCGGATTGTTGCCTTGCCGTCTGCCCCCCCGCCCCACAAGGGCTCCCCCAAGCCGAAGGCTGGGGCTGCCCCGCCACACCAATGCCCCCCAGGCCGAACGCCCTGGCCGAACCCCTTAGGCGAGACACGAAGCCAAGCGGGTGCTACCGCGTGACTCCGCCCCCCAAGGGCTCCCCCAAGCCGAAGGCTGGGGCTGCCCCGCCACACCAGTGGCCCCCAGGTCGAACGCCCTGGACCGAACCCCTTGGGTGAGACACGAAGCTAAGCGGGGTGCTACCGCGTGACTCCGCCCCACAAGGGCTCCCCCAAGCCGAAGGCTGGGGCTGCCCCGCCACACCACGCCCAGCCCCAAGCCACACTCCGCGTCACCCCGTCCCGGGGGCTTCCAATCCCAAAGCGTCAACGACGGGCTCCATGTCGAATGGACTCAAGGATGACCACAGAGCCAGCCAGGTATCCGACCGCGCGGTGGTGCCTTTAAGGCGCTTGCCTGGGGAACTCTGTGGAGATGGCCTTCGACGGGAGGAGGGCCGTACTGACGGTGAAGCCCTGTACGACGTCACCGAGTTGGCGATCTGCCCTGGGTGAGTCGGACTGGACCCGGCCATGCCCACGCTGTGGTAGCCAGACAATCCGAAGTTGTACGAAGTCCGGGTGGAGTCCGACAGCGATTCGGTGAAAGAGCCGATCGGGTTCCGCACCATCGAGACACGAGGCACGGAGATCCTGCTCAATGGCAAGCCGGTCTTCCTTCGCGGCATCTCAGCGGCACCTCAGCCCACGAGGAGGCGCCGGTCTACTGGATGATCGATTGGGAGAACCCCGAGACGCTGGTGAACGCGAGCAACCAGTTCACCCAGCCCTTCACGCGCGACCGCAGCCGGGCCGCGGTCATGTGCAACGTCGCCCCGGGGTACTGATGGACTTCCGGAGCCTGCAGCGCGTCCCGCTGAACGGGCAGAACTCAAGAGCCTGGTCTCCGAACCCGGCGAGAAAAAGAAGGCCTTCCTCGTGTTACCAGAGTTCTATCGCGAGAAGGCTCGGCCATAGGCGCTGGACAAGGGCTGTATAAGAAGACCGGTAGACGGAACTCCGGCGGTTGGCCCTGGACGGCCCGTCGTCTGTCGATCGCGCCCCGGCCCCCCAGGGCCACCGGCCCTCAGAATCCGTCTTCTTCGTCGTAGCCCATGGCCCGGCGTCGCGCCGAGAGAGCCTGAGCCAGGTGCTGCTGGGTATGCAGGGCGCTCTGCTTGCCTTGCCAGGACATGTCGGTGCGGTCGACGCCCAGCTTCAGGCCGGTGGTCAGTGGCGTCTCCGGCATCAGGTTTTGATAGTCGGGCCGGATGGCGAGACCGCCATACTCGACGCGCAGTTTGTTTTCCGTAAACTCCATGAAGGAGAAGGGCGGAAGGCCCACGGTCATCGCCTCCTCCTCCCAGCCGTACTTGAACAGCACCATGCCGGCGACCACGCGCCACGCATGGATGAGTTCGTGGCCGAGCGCGATGCCCGGCGGGCGATGCTCCCAGTTGTGCGACATCGGCAGGTAGGTCCTGTGCCTGGCGCTGAGGTTATCACGCAGGTGGTTGAACACGACGTGGCACGGACAGCCCTTCCCCGGCGTGAGGAAGTGGTACAGATACGATCGGAGCCGTGCATCGACTACCGGTGGAATGGTCTTCGTCCCGCCTTCCATTTGGGCAAGCTCGGAAGGCGTGACGCCCACGAGGCGGGCAATGGCCTCCTTCTTGAGGAACTTCGGCTTGGCCTTGCCGATGCCGAAAAACTTCTGGAGCTTCGTTCGGCCGCTGGTGTCCTGACTCGCGCGGTCGAGGACAACCTGAAGCTCGGTGGTCCCGTCGGCATTGCGGGTGGTGAATGGCTTCACCATGGCCAGATCGGGATCATCCCCGCCCTGATAGTTACCGTCCGTGATGTCCCAGGTCCGGTAGATCTCCACGGTATGCCCGGTGTTGTCGATCTCGGCCAGCAGCCGCGCCCCGGTTGCGGTCCGCTTGAGAGCATCCAGCCAGCCCTTGGTAGCGTCAATGAACTCCGTCGCCTTCGAGCCGCTCATCGCTGCAATTTTGCCGCCGTCTCTACGGCAGCCTTTGATCAGAATCCCGGAACCGTATTGAAACGGCACATTTCCTCCTTCAGATCTGATTATCCAAATTTACGTCAGCATAGCACTCGGACAACCCGGGAGCATGGGGCCTCCAGCTGTCGGCGCGCCGGGCCAAACCAGCACGCGGCAAGGAGCTACGCGCGACCGCCGGCGCCGGCCAAATCGGAGGAAGCCGCGCCACGAACTCCGGCCGTCCGGAGGTTCCACATGGCCCTGCGAACTGCCACTCGGCGCGAAACCGAGCCGCGACCGTCAGGAAGCGGAAGCCCGTCATGCCCGGCGCCGGCCAAATCGGAGGAAGCCGCGCAGCGAACCCCGGCCGTCAGGAGGGGGTCTCCACCGCTGGCGCCTGGAACGAAGCTCCGCCATGCCCGGCGTCTTCATCGAAACGGGTCAGGCTCCATCTCCGGCTCCCTTCTTCCGTGAGCCCCGCGTCGATGCAGTCCGGACGCCATAGCCCGCAGTAAGTACAAACAGACCGGAATTGAAGCACGGTGATCCCCCGCTGCGACGGATGCGGCTTTCTGAAGCATGCCCCAAGAGGAGGGCGTTTGGCCCCCGGCCACCGGCCGGGGCCTGGAGGTTCTATATTCTTTCAAGCGGCGGCGGCCCGAACCATCCCCGGCTCAGCGACTTCAAAAGTAGAAGGCTCGAGCAAGTTCGGTTGTTGGACCATCTCCTTACGCAGAAGCGTGACCAGATCCAAACAGGACGGGCGTCGCGCGTTTCGTCGCCACTTGGGGAGTTCTGCATAGGCGCTTCCACGCCCTGCGCCAAGGGCCCGCAGGGACGCTAGCAAGAGCGCGCAGTTGTTTGCCCATCTCGACAAAATTTCGCGACAGGTTCTTCGTCTTCACGGCTTCCCTATATTGTTTCTTCTCCGCATCACTGGCTTCCCTGCCGATACGCTTGACGCGCGAGACTTCCTGGAAGCGAATCGGCAAAGCCCGGCTGCCGACCGGGGCGTTACGGTGCAACGGCACCAGCAGCGAAACCTGCAAGAAGCGTAAGCCCAACACCAGATTGAGACGAAACGGCAACGACATCGGACTGTGGACCGACTCATCCTCAGGGATGGCTATGGCTTGTGACCCGCTGAGGCATAAAACAATCTGACGCGAAAATGTGGAAACCCCAGACAGCATGCCCGGTAGAGCATGCCGCCTGGTGTTTCGTCACGATGGGACTTAGGATCACCTGCCGGGGCCCCTTGGCGACACCAGTCCGTGTGGTGCCTATTTCGGCCCTGACCAACAAGCGGTTAGTAGTCCCAGAAGGCCGGCACCCAACGAAAGGCGTCGCCGGCGACCGCCACTCGGCCGACAGACGGGAACGGCATATGAGTCGCCACCAGCAACGCGCCGGTCTTTGCCAACTCCTGCAAAAGACGGACGCGAACGCGAGCCGCCTCCTCGGGATCGTGTTCGAAGCCGTTGTGCCAGTCGGGGCGTTCGAAGCCGACCGGAAATACGGCGTCGCCGGCAAATGTCAGCCCGTCGCCGCCGGACGACAGACACACAACGCTGTGCCCTGGAGTGTGGCCACCGGTGCGACGGACCATCACCCCTGGTGCCACCTCGTACTCCTCCGCGAACGTCCGCAATTGGCTTCGGTACTCGTCCAAGAACCGCTTGGCGGCCGACCGAAGCGCGTCGGGGAATCCCAACGGCATGGAGGTGCGGGAGAAATCGGGCGACGCCCAGAACTCCACCTCCGCGGCCGCCAGGTGGACCCGCAAATCCGGACGCAGCCGGTTCCTCATCCCGTCGACGAGCAACCCCCCAATATGGTCCATGTGCATGTGGGTGAGCACCACATCCGTAACGGATGCAAGATCGATGCCGGCGGCCTCCAGTCGCTGGGCCAACCGCCCGGCCTGCGGCAGGTGCAAGTCAGGGTCCGCCCCTAGACCAGCGTCGATGAGTATGGTCCGGCCACCGCTGCGCACCACAACCGCGTTCAGCGGCCAATCGAAAGTGTCCGGTAGGAACATGTCGTGCTGCCAGGCCGCGCGGGCAGCGGGCTCGGCGTTGGTGGTCATAGTGATGGCTGAAAGCGGCAGCACCCCGTCGCTGACCACAAGCACCTCAATCTCGCCGACCTTCAACGCGTAGCGTGACGGAACCAACTCATCGGACCCCAGTCTACCGGCACGTGAGGTGTTGTCCACGTTCACGTTCGTATCCTCTTGCTGACCAGTATCAGCAAGCAACATTGTGTTCTTCATGCAAGAACCTCCACTGCTACCTCCTTGCAACTGTGTTTCCTTAGCGCGTTACGGAAGGGTGGATTGAGAACCTCACCGTCGAAAGCGCTTGTTCAGTAGTGCTTACGTGGACTAACACCGCTGTGCTGGCTGGCCGACGTCCAGTGAAACCGCAAAGTAGAAGCTGATATATCGTGAGCGATTCGAAGCGACCAATCGAAATTTACGAGATAGCGTGAACGTTCTGTCGTGTGCTCCGTCGTGGACTTGGCCGTGATCTCCGCGGTCGACAGTGCGAGCACAGTCTCGCTCTCGCCGGCGAAGTAGGCACCGCCCCACCCGGTGAGCGTCGTCCTATGCGTCACACGCAACGCGACCGTGGCCGGGCAGTAAGCCAAATTCGCGGCGGCAAGTGGGCCGAGCGTGCGCACGGGCTCGCGCGCAGTGCATATCGCAACTGCTCCGAAGAGGCAGGATCCGGCGGCGCTGACCGCCCATGCATCCATTGGCGCCATCCTCGATCTTCACCCCAACACTCTGCGCCGCTTTATGGATCGGCTTGGGATTCGACCGGCGCTCTGCAAGCCTCGGAAAGAGGCTCTGCCCTCGCGAGAGCGAACCAGTCAGCGAACGCACGATACTGATTGGGCCGCATTTGCTACGTCCACTCGGGTTTCATGTCATCGGTCCCGGGTCATTTCAATGGAAGTTGCGCGATGGCTCTGCCTCGGAGAGTTCGGCCCTGACGCAATACTCAGGCTCTCGTCGCGCTGCAACTACGCTATCTCGCAAGTGGATGAAGGATCTGGCTCGTAAGTTTACGAAATGCCGTCTGCCTGCTTTGGGTCGGCCGTTGGCGGATTGCCGTTAATGGCTTTGTTTACAGGCTGTTCGACGACATTCGAAGACTTGCTTCTCGATTGGACTAGTACGTGCATTTCTAGTTGTCGCGCCGCAATTGCGCTGTAGTCCAGGGCACTACCGGCGACCAACACACCCGCAATCAGTTACCAGAAAAGGAGATACACAATGAGCACAGTAAGGACAAAAGACGGAGCAGAGCTCTACTACCGGGATTGGGGTACCGGACAGGCGATCGTCTTTAGTCACGGTTGGCCCTTATCGTCGGAGGCGTGGTCCGGTCAGATGCTGTTCTTCGCTCAGCATGGCTACCGCGTGATCGCCCATGATCGTCGGGGTCACGGTCGTTCAACGCAAACCCCGGCTCACAACGACATGAACAGTTACGCGGACGACCTCGCAGCAGTGATGGATCAGTTGGATGTGAAGGATGCCGTGGTGGTCGGCCACTCCACCGGAGGGGGCGAAGTGAGCCGCTATATCGGCCGCCATGGAACCAATCGCGTTGCCAAAGCAGTTCTCATTTCCGCGGTTCCGCCGATCATGATCAAAACGGACGAGAATCCGGAGGGACTCCCCATTGAAGTCTTTAATGGCTTCCGCGACAGTGTTGCCAACGATCCCTCCCAGTTCTACAAGGACTTTGCCGTTCTGTTCTTTGGGGCCAACAGGCCGGGAGCCAAAGTCTCGCAGGGCCTACTCGACCAGATCTGGTTCTTGAGCATGCAGGCCGGTGTGCAGAACGTCTATGAATGCATCAAGGCGTTCTCCGAAACCGATTTCACTGACGATCTCAAGAAATTCGACATCCCGACCCTGTTGCTCCACGGCGAGGACGACCAGATCGTTCCTGTGGCTGATACGTCCAGGAAGGCGGCAAAACTGATCAGGGACGTCAAGGCAATCTACTATCCCGGCGCGCCTCACGGCATTACGGCAACACACATGGATCAAGTCAACACTGACCTGCTGCAGTTCCTGAAGCAGGGCGGCCAGAGATGGAAGGCTGCTTGAGCCCCGAACGCGACGCATCAGCCGAAAAGGGTGAAGCAGGAAAAGAATGAAGAAGACCTACGTGGGCGCGGCCGTCTTCTTGGAGCGGGCAGCCGATGATGGATGGCCTGAGGACGCCGGGCTGTGGCCAATTGACGGCGGCACCGCGCGTTTAGTCAATCGCTCTGAAGCGTGCGCGCAACGCGACATACGCTCTTCTGTCATCCAGCGTCTTAAGGCTCTATTGCCGAGCGGCAAACGCGGCAGTCGCCTAGACGGCACATAAAGACAAAAAACATTCGCCGGGTGTCGGTGAAGGAATAGGTGGCAAGCATGCGTCCACAGTCCTTGTGCCGGCCAACTGAAGTGAATTGGCAATAGCCAGGTGAAAACGAACCAGGGAGGCTCGTGATGAGCATGAAGATTGTGGTGATTGGCGGAACCGGCCTTATCGGTTCAAAACTCGTTGCTAAACTGACGGCACGCGGCCATGAGGCTGTCGCGGCTGCACCCAACACAGGTGTCAACACCTTAACCGGGGAAGGGCTGGAAGAGGTTCTCAAGGGTGCCTCGACCGTCGTTGACGTCTCCAACTCGCCCTCGTTTGAGGAGAAGGCGGTGATGGAGTTCTTCAGGACCTCTACCCGAAACCTGCTCTCCCAGGAAGCCAAGGCGGGCGTGACACATCACGTTGCGCTATCGGTAGTAGGAACAGATCGTCTACAAGAGAGCCCCTACATGCGCGCCAAACTCGCGCAGGAAACGCTCATCGAAGAGTCGGGGATACCCTACTCGATCGTTCACGCAACTCAATTCTTCGAGTTCGTTCGGAGTATCGCCGATTCGGCAACAGTCGGCAACCAGGTTCGCCTGGCCCCCGTGTTCATCCAACCCATCGCCGCTGAAGACGTTGCCACCGCGGTCGCGAAGGTGGCCGTTGGCAGGCCTCTGAACGGCATGGTGGAAGTGGCGGGTCCAGAACGATTCCGGTTTGACGACTTCATTCGGCGAGGACTGGGAAGTCGCAATGATTCGCGCGAAGTAGTCGTCGATCCGAATGCGCCGTATTTCGGCACCACACTTGGTGAACTCTCCTTGATCGCGTCCGGTGACGCGAGAATCGGCGAAATGCGCTTCGACGATTGGCTTAGCTCTGCGACGACCTCACGGTAGCTTGGGAACCCACGGACCCGCCCATCAACCGGTAGGGTCCGTGGCGGCCGAGACATTGAAACGGAGAAGGTATGAACACTTCACACGTCGAACGTTTGGCATATTGGCTCTGGCAGCAGCGAGGTATGCCCATGGGATCTCCAGAGGCTGACTGGCTTCTTGCCGAAGATTTGCTCAAGAGGCAATACCATTGGCTCCAGCTCTCGAAGCCGGAGTTGCCTCTATTCTCAGTCAGCATGGGAAAGCGAACGAGATGACGATACCGGTGGCGGCCTCACACCTTTCTCAACACCGAAAGGAAGGCTCCGCAAAACAACTCACAGCACATACCGGCCGCAGGATGGCAGCCGACAGAAGGAATAGGAGCGATGTAAGTATGACGAGATCAAGATCACAGTTGGTGCTGGCACTACTCTTGGCCAGCATCGCAATGGCGCAGGACGCCAAAGTGAGTCCGCTCATGTCGAAAGACTTGACGGAGTTTCCCGGCAAGGAAGGTCTGATGATTGCGGTCGAGTATCCGCCTGGCGCTTCCGACCCTATCCATCGCCACTACGCGCACGGGTTCCTCTACGTGCTGGAGGGTTCTATCGTGATGCAGGTGAAAGATGGAAACGAGATAACTCTGACGCCGGGCATGACCTTTTATGAAGGGCCCAAGGACGTCCACGTTGTGGGCCGCAACGCGAGCCGAACGAAGCCAGCGAAATTCCTTGTGTTCTTAATCAAAGACAAGGGCGCTCCGGTTCTGGTTCCGGAGAAGTAGTCATCGTGGCAGTGACGAACGGTAACCACGAAAGCACACAAGTTGTGACAGATGAGGATTACGAACCACTTGGCAGTCAGGAGCAGACCTATCTTGACGAGGTGGAGGCGCGGCTGATCGAGAGCCTGACATCCACCGAGCCGTCCTCGTGATCAAGCAACAGCGTTCGAAATTCGCTAGCTGCGCGCTCGCATTCGAAAGCAGGTGCGCATTCCGTTTGCGCACGTGCAATTTGCAGAGGCGGTGGAAAATGACTTCACTCAAGGACAAGGTTGTGATTATTACCGGCGCCGGCGCCGGTATAGGGCGAGCAGCGGCGCTTCGCTTCGCTGAGTCCGAAGCCACGGTGGTCGTGACGGGCCGCCGCTCCGAACCGCTGAGGATACTGGTAGAGGGTCGGGAGAAGTTGGATTTCGTTCTTGCCGATGCCGCAAATCCCGATGACGCACCAAGACTGGTGGAAACGGTTATCAAACGCTGGGGACGTCTCGATGTATTGGTTAACAACGCTGGAGCCGGGACCATGCTGCCACTTGAGCATGCAGACTTAGGGGCGATCGCCGGGATGTTTGCGGTAAACGTGTTCGGCCCCTCTCTCTTGGCAACGGCAGCGCTTCCACATCTGAAGGTAGCGGGCGGCAGTATTGTCAACGTTTCCAGCACCTTCGGACACAAGGCCGCTGGGGCGCTCTCCCACTACGCGGCGAGCAAAGCGGCTCTTGAACACATGACGCGCTGCTCGGCCTTGGAACTCGCCGATCATCGGATTCGGGTCAATGCCGTGGCTGCTGGTCCGACGGAAACCGACTTCCTCAGGGAGAGGATGGGACTCTCCGATGAACAGGTGGAATCCGTCAAAGCCCAGGAACGGAGCCGCATTCCACTGCAACGTAGGGGACTACCAGACGACGTTGCGGCCTGGATCGTTTTGCTGGCGTCAGACGCCGCAAGTTGGATCACCGGGCAAGTGATCACGGTCGATGGCGGGCTCAGCATCACCTGATAGTCTGAGAATGCTGTCCGTTGCCTTGCCGTGACATAGCAGATGGCGGCGGAGTTGTTCGGGCCGCGCGGAAGCCAGTCCACGGGCGTAATCGCGTGGCGAAGTTCATCTCCGCTCTCTGCCCATTTCTGGACCGGCGTCACTGTTTCGTTCCTCGAAGCGAATGGACAGGGATGCATGCTCCTGTCCCGCGATGGGGTCGTCGTAGCGCGTGCGGCCATCGAAGCATCGGGACAGGGAATCGACCAGATCATGTGGATCATGGGGCCCCGCAAGCTCACTGGGATCTCACGCCCCCACAACGGCTTACAGCATCACAACCCATCGCGGTCCCAGCCCCGGTGGGCCCCTCCGTACAGGTCGGAACATTCCCCCTTTTGCGGGTTCGCAAAAAAAACCTGTCACGAAGTGGCCCCGTACTTGGTCATTGCTGGTGCGCCGCCGGATTGTGCCCGAGATGGCCCGACCGTGGCGCGCAAGATCCCTCGCGAGCAGGTGAATATGGCGCCTACCACTAGCGAACTCGCTTTTCATGAGGCGGAACCGCCGACCGACTGCGGCACCAGCCTCGAATCTGACATCCTGCGGAATATTCAGGCTGTAGCTTGGACGGTAACATTGGACGGACGGATGGATTTTATCAACCGATTCTATCTGGATGCCTCCGGACTGGAATTTGCGGATTGTACGGCTCCTCCCGACCGCTGGAACGAAGACGGAAGCAGCCTCCCACCGTTTCTGGCGAGCCTCCACCCGGACCACCAGGAGCGAATCAGGAAACTTTTCTGGGATGGCATACGCTCCGGACAAGGGTGGACATTCGAAGCTCCTTTCCTTCACGTAAATGACGGCAGATATCACTGGCACCTGGACCGCGCCGTTCCCGTACGCGATCGCGACGGAAAGATTGTCCGTTTCGTTGGCACCTGCGCTGACATTAACGAGTTGAAGCAGGCGGAAGAAAAAAACCTCGCGTTGCTTGAAATGATCGCTGCGATATCCGAGCACGCGCCGCATCGCCGTCCCCACGTGCATTCCACTGATTGCAGCCCGGCATTCGATGCCGTATGCCAGGCCTTGAATAGAGTGATGACGGTTGACTGGGCTCAACTGGTAATGCACAAAGGGAACGAGTTCACGGTGCTGTCTACGAAAGGGTCACTGGAGCTCAATCACTTTGAACCTGAGATCAAGCACGAAGCGAACAGCGTTGGCTGGGTCGTCGAGAACCTCCAGCCCCTCCTTAGGATGAACCTTCAACAGGAAGCGCGGTATGAGGACGAACGCCAACTAGCCAGCGTCGGGTTGCGTGCCTACATGATCGTACCTCTGCCGAATGCAGGGCGGAGCATGGGAGTGCTAAGGATCGCCAGCATGAATCCTCGCCAGTACACTCTCGAGGACATTAAGTTTCTCACGGAAGTTGCCAAACAACTGTCGTTGGCCGTGGAGACCATGGTTGCATACGAGGAGATCGCGTCCTTGAAAGCAAAACTTGAGATAGAGAATTCTTACCTTCAGGATGAGATTCGGAGAGAGCATAACTTCGAAGAGATTCTCGGAAACAGTCCGGAACTCCTCAAACTCCTCGACCGGGTCGAATCCGCTGCCCCAACGGATGCGAATGTACTGATCATCGGGGAAACGGGGAGCGGCAAGGAGCTTATTGTACGTGCCATCCATAGCCGAAGCTTGCGCAAGAACAGCCCTCTGGTGAAGGTGAATTGTGGTGCCATTCCATCCGGCCTCGTTGAAAGTGAGCTTTTCGGGCACGTGAAGGGCGCGTTCACAAGCGCCTCCGAGCGCCGCATTGGCCGCTTCGAACTGGCCAATAACGGTACGTTGTTCCTGGATGAAGTGGGCGAACTACCGCTCGAAACACAGGTGAAATTGCTCCGCGTACTGCAGGAGCAAGAGTTTGAGCCCGTTGGCAGCAGCCGTACGATCAAGGTTAACGTCCGGATCATAGCTGCGACGAACCGTGATCTTGAGAAGTCCGTCCTATCGGGCGGGTTCCGATCTGATCTCTACTACCGCCTGAATGTCATTCCACTGCGAGTACCGGCATTGCGAGACCGCAAGACAGACATCCCTCAGATCGCGATGGCCTTGCTACGGCAATCCGCAAAGCGAATGGGGAAGTCGATTGAGTCGATCTCGCGGGAGAGTATGAGGTTGCTGGTGGACTATTGCTGGCCGGGGAACGTCCGCGAACTCCAGAACGTTATAGAGCGCGGCGTCGTTCTCTCGAAGGGCGATATTCTCAGGCTCGGATCAGATCTGCTGCCGATCGAGGTATCCGAGGCGTCTCCAGAATCAGCACTCACCCCTGAAACACAGGTCGCCGATTCACTGGAAGAAATCCAGCGCCAGCACATTCTCCAAGTGCTGGCGAAGACAGGCTGGGTAATCAGCGGACCCAGCGGCGCGGGGGCCATTCTCGACATTCATCCGAACACGCTGCGCAGTTTGATGAGCAGGCTTGGAATTCGCCGTGCGCTTCAAACCGCTCCGTAATCACTCCTGTCCAAGACAGGACAGACCCGTCGCATCTGGTGTTGAATCCAGAGGGTTCCTGACGGGCGGCTTACGGTTTTCCGAGGGGTGGCCTCCTTGTCTACAGGGGTTGAGCCTGCCCAACTCAGGACAGGGTTCTCTGTTGTAGGGGCGAGCAGGGGGCTGGCAATGATCATCTATGCCGGTGTTTCTGTGTAGTTTCCTGGTGGGGCCGGGTTCCTGGAGCGGTTCCGGTGGGTTCCCATTGGGTCCAGAGGGGGGCGACCGCCATAAGCGCTAACTTAAGGGCCCAAGCACACAATTTCCTGTATACAGCTGACACTCGGACCACAACCTATGGAACATTTTCTCTCAGAAATGTCCTTAAGTTAGCGCCTATGGGGGCGACCGCTTGCGGTCCGGAAGGATTGCGATTGACAAGGCGTGGTTTGCGGTTTAGGCTAATTCAAATGCTGCATTCGAATTTGGAATGAGTGTCGACCCAGACAAAGGTCCGGCAGACCGTATGAACGAGTCCCCCAAACGCGGCTCTTACCGCTCTCACCGGGTCCGCCAGCGCCAGCGCATCCTGGATGCGGCGGAGAAGCTGTTCGATGAGCAGGGCATCGACCGCGTGACTATCGCCGATATTGTGCAAGGCGCCGGAATCCGCCCTTCCACGCTGTACGAGTACTTCTCCAACAAAGACGACATCGTGTGGGCGATCGTCGCGGACGTGTTTGCGGATTGGGCGAGGCTTGCCAAGGAAGAGATGGATGCCGCGCCTACGGCGCTGGATAAGATCACCGCCCTGTTCGAGTTCATGGCCCAGGGGCTCACAGAGGGTACTTCGAAGATCCGATTCATGGCTCAGTTCGATGCCATGTACGCCCGGCAATGGTCCCCGGAGCGCCTGCTGTCGCTGGAAGCACAGGTGAGTCCCGGGGGGCTTGCGTACTTCAGCAGCCTGGTCCGCCAGGGCATTGAAGATGGGACGCTCCGTTCCGACCTGGATCCGGAGCTCACGATGCAGGCGGTGATCAATGCCGTGGTCGGGGCACAACGGCGGCTGGCGTCCCTCGGCAACCGGGTGGAGGTGGAGTACGGTCAGCCGATCGACCGTTTGTTCCGCGAGACCATCCGGATTCTGCTTCTCGGTATGCGGGCTCCGGGTCCGCCAACTCAGGTTCACGAACGAAACAGTCCGAAGGCCGGACAGAAAAAGAAGAGGTCGTTGTGAGTAAGAATTCGCCGCGCTGCATTGTGTATCCGCGTCCGGTTGGTGGACGAAGCGAGGAGGACGCAGAGGGGGTTGGGGCACGAGTGGGTCAGCCGGCTCCAGTGGGATCGGGCCGCGGCGGGCGGAGGGAGGAGATGGGGGATCGGCGGGCTGGTGAACGGGGGTTGGCGCAGGAGTGGCCGGCTGTGGACCAGGGGGTCCGCCGTCCCCTGGGGGATGGAGGACGGGAGGGCTCCGCGGGTTCCGGGGGAGAGGGGGCTGTGTCCGCGGCGTGCTGGTTGCCGGATGGGGCTGTCGGCGCGGTGGGGAGCACTCCCTTACGGTCGTGGTTCGTTGGGGGTTCGAGGAGGTTGCGGGGCCTTTGGGGGCGTTGGTGCGGACTCGGTGGGACGCGTTTAGCCCGTCGCTTACGCTTCGGGACTGGGCAAAATAGGGCGTCCGGGTGGGGGGGGGGCGGGGAGGGACGGGGTTCGGGACGTGCGGTCCGAAGTTCGCGACGTGCGGTCCGGGGTTCGCGACGTGGGAGCCGCGGGTCGGGACGCGCGAGTTGGGGTTCGGGCCTTGCGAGCCGGGGTTTTGGTTTTGGGCGGCGAAGCGGGGTCTTTGGCTCGCTCCTTACCAATCGCGGTTCGCAGCGCGGTGGGGACCGCTTCCTTACGGTCGTGGTTCGTTCGGGGTTCGATGAGGTTGCGGGGCCTTTGGGGGCGTTGGTGCGGACTTAGTGGGACGCGTTTAGCCCGTCGCTTACGCTTCGGGACTGGGGCTGGGGGGGCGGGTTGGTCCGGGTGGGGGGCGCGTAGGGACGGGGTTCGGGGCGGGCGAGTCGCGGGTCGGGGCGTGCTAGTCGGGGTTCGGGACTTGCGGGACGGGGTTTCGGCTTTGGACCGCGAAGCGGGGGCCGTGGCCCGCTCCTTACCAGTCGCGGTTCGCAGCGCGGGGGGGACCACTCCCTTACGGTCGTGGTTCGTGGCGGAGATGTCTGCGGTGGGGATGAATCGGGCGCGTAGGAATGGGGGCGGTTTGATGCGGTGGCTGATGGTGTCCTCTTTGGCTGTTGCTCTGGTTTCGGGACAGGGGGCGCCGCCTCGGTTGGAGGTGGCTGCGGATGCCAATTGGAAGTTTGCTCTGAGGGATCCCAGCGGCGCCGAGGCACGGTCGTTCGACGACTCGAGCTGGCGCAAAGTGGATTTGCCCCATGACTGGAGCATCGAAGGACGACCGGCCAAGGACAACCCGACGGGCTCGGCTGGCGGGTTTTATCCGGCGGGGACGGGCTGGTATCGCAAGAGCTTCAGCGCCCCCGCGGCGTGGAAAGGGAAACGCGTCGGTGTTGAGTTCGATGGCGTGTACCGGGACGCGACCGTCTACCTGAACGGGCACAAACTCGGCCTTCAACCGTACGGCTACACGAGCTTCCGTTTTGATCTCACACCGGACCTCGATTTTGCGGGACCCAATGTTCTCGCGGTCCGGGTGGACAATTCCCAACAGCCGAACAGCCGGTGGTACAGCGGATCCGGGATCTACCGGCATGTGCGCGTGGTGGTGACGCATGCCGTGCATGTGGCCGAATGGGGCGTATTCGTTACGACCAAGCAGGCGACGGCGGAGAACGCGACGATCTCTTTGCGAACACGGGTGGCGAATGAAGGCTCTGCGCGGGCGGGCATCACTGTTGAGACGCGGATCGTCGACCGGGCCGGAAAACAGGCGGGGGCTGCGAAGTCAGTGATCGACGTGCCGCCGAGCGGTGCGTCCGAGGCCGCGGTGGAAGTAGTGGTCCCGAAGCCGGTGCTGTGGTCGGTGGAGGCGCCGGCGCTGTACCGCGCCGTGAGCCGTGTGCTGCAGGACGGAAAGGTTGTGGACGAAGTCGAAACGCCTTTCGGCATTCGAACGCTCACCTGGGCCGCTGACAAGGGCCTGTTGCTCAACGGTAAGCCGATCAAGCTCGCGGGCGGGAGCGTTCACCACGACAACGGGCCGCTGGGGGCCATGGCCTTCGACCGCGCAGAGGAGCGCCGGGTACAACTGCTGAAAGCCGCGGGGTTCAATGCGGTGAGAACTTCGCACAATCCCCCATCGCCGGCTTTTCTGGATGCTTGCGACCGGCTCGGGCTGCTGGTGTTTGACGAGGCCTTTGACACCTGGAAGGCCAACAAGGCGAAGTTCGACTACGGCCGCAACTTCGACGAGTGGTGGCAAAGGGATCTCTCCGCCATGGTGCTGCGGGATCGAAATCATCCCTCCATCATTTTCTGGAGTATCGGAAATGAGATCCCCGAAGTGCTGGTGGAGAGAGGGCCCGCGATCGCGAAACAACTGGCCGCGCAGGTGCGCTCGCTCGACAGCAGCCGTCCGGTGAGCCAGGCGTTTCCCACCAGCACGTCAGGTCAATTCCCGGACGCGGTGATCGCCAATTTGGATGTCACGGGTTACAACTACAACCTGGCGGCTCATCACGAGGAAGACCACAAGCGGCTGCCTGGACGGCTGATGATGACCACCGAGTCGTTCCCGGGCGCAGTGTTCACGGAGTGGAGCCTGGTGAAAGACCACCCCTACATCCTCGGCGAGTTTGTCTGGACCGCGATGGATTACCTGGGCGAATCGGGTATTGGGTCCTGGAGCTACGGGTCCCCTCAACTGGCGGCGATGGCGAGCAAGGCGATGGCCGGCATGCAGTCGATGGTGGACAAGATGTTCCTGGCGATGGCGAATGGTGTGGATATGTCGGCCTTGATGACACAGGGGGCGGCGCAGGGTGGCGAGTCGCCGCTGAGCAGCCTGTTTCCAGGCTTTCCATGGCATTCGGCACAGTGCGGGGATATTGACCTGATCGGGTATCGAAAGCCGCAGTCGTACTATCGCGACATTCTTTGGAATGGGGGCGATCGTGTGTATGCGACGGTGCGGCTGCCGGAACCGGAGGGCAAGAAGACTGTCGTCGCGGGCTGGGCGGTGTTTCCGACGCTGCCCAGTTGGACCTGGCCGGGCCAGGAAGGAAAGACGTTGCAGGTGGAAGTGTATTCCGGCGTGGAAAGAGTCCGCCTTTACCTGAACGACAAGCTGATTGGGGAGAAACCGACGGGGCGCGAACAGGAATTCAAAGCGATGTTCGATGTTCCCTATGCAGCGGGCACGTTGAAAGCCGTCGGCGTGCGAGGCGACCGTGCGGTGGCGGAGAGTGTTCTCAAGACGACGGGCCGGCCTACGCGTCTGAAGCTGACCGCGGACCGTCCGGCGGTGCAGGCGGATGGCCAGGATCTTGCGTTCGTCACCGTGGAAGCGGTGGATGCGGAGGGGCGCCTGGTGATGAGTGCCGATGCCGAGGCTCATTTTGCGATTGAGGGGCCAGGTATCATCGCGGCAGCCGGCAATGCGGACGGGCGGGATAGCGAATCGTACCAGAGCGCACAACGGAGACTGTTCCAGGGCCGCGCGCTGGTGGTGGTTCGCACATCGAAGCAAGGCGGCTCCATTCGACTCACGGCCACAGCGCCGGGGCTGTCAGAGGCGAATGTGACGATCCAGGCCAAGGGTGTGAGGACCCGGGTGGAGTTGCAGTGAGGCGGGTTCGGGATCGGCGGCGTAGTGCTTGAGGCCGGGTGGCCTGAACGCTGCGCCGCCAGTCTCCCAAATGAATCGCGGAGTTGGAAGCCGTTGGTTTCGGGGGTTAGTGCTGGATGGCACCCTGCGTGTCGTAGAGGCTCATCGCACATTCCGTAAGCTTGCTATCCGCAGTTGCCTCCTCCTTCATGGTCTGCTGAAGGAGCCTGGCGACCTCGGCATGGTCCAGTTGCTCCGGGAAAGGTGGACGTCCTGTCACTCGCGCATTTGGATTAGAAAAAATCATCCTGCAGCGTACTGATTGATCACTGATTGATCAGAATACCTCGATCCGCTCGATTCATTGCGCTAGGTGTAGCGCATCACATTACCCAACGTGGTGTCGACTGCCAGTCGGTGTTCCATTCCCGCCGCGACCGGCTGACCTACCTGTGCTTGTTACGCGAACAGGCAGTCGTCAGCAAGTCCCAATTCTGGCTTATTGCCTGATGTCCAATCACGTACACCTGATTGCCGTGCCGCACAAGGTGCCGGTCCTGGCCGAAGTGATGCAGCGTGTGCACTGCCGGTACGCGCAGTATTTGAACGCTCGCCGGGGTCGTTGTGGGCTCCTTTGGCAGAACCGGTTCAATTCCTGTCCGTTGGGCGCATCGCATCTGTGGGCGGTCTTGCGCTATGTGGAAATGAACCCGGTTCGGGCCGGACTGGTGACAGACCCGCGGAGCTATGAATGGTCCAGCGCTGAGGCTCATCGATCAGGGGAAGACCCCGCGCGGATTGCGGACATGTCGTTCTGGCGCGCGGTTGGTGGCGCCGCCGCTTGGGCGCGGCTGTTGAATGAACAGGAAGTGGAAATCGAGCTAAAAGCGCTACCCCGGGCGACACACTCTGGTCAGCCGCTTGGGATCAGGCGTTTAGGGAGGAGATGCACGTGCAACGGGCTATGCTTTGGGCAAAGGTGGCCGGAGAGTTGGCCCCAGCGAGGGACGTTGAGGTGCTGAGAGCCAGATCGTGAATGAGGCGGAGCCAGCGTGATCGGAAGTGATCGCATAGAGTAGGATGCTGGAGTGTATTGTCTGGAACAATATGTAGACAAATCGATAGTGACAGGCCAGGACGTCTCCTTTCCCGTCATCTGATTCCAATTCCTTAAGGAGCGAAGATGGAAAAGATTAACTTCAGCAACTTGGCCAGTTGGTGTGCTGTACACGGCTACCATCTCGAAGACTGGATACCTTCGCTTACGAAGTCGATCCAAAGAGTCCAGATCGCGCCGCCGAACGGGCCGCAAGCGCTAGCCGAACTAGTAGACGATCTGATTAGCCTTGAAGGGGCAGAGACAGAGCGACTTTTCTGGCTGCGCGATTGGACGATCTGGAATGAACGTTCCCAGGAGATCGGTCTTCAGCACTTGCGCCTGCTGGTGGAT
Organism: uncultured Paludibaculum sp.; assembly: GCF_963665245.1. Taxonomy (NCBI): domain Bacteria; kingdom Pseudomonadati; phylum Acidobacteriota; class Terriglobia; order Bryobacterales; family Bryobacteraceae; genus Paludibaculum; species uncultured Paludibaculum sp. The sequence goes on along the minus strand of NZ_OY762267.1, from coordinate 4,086,900 downwards.
AGTACTACCTCCGGTATGCGCGAAATCAAGGGGCACATCTACGTTCTGCAACCTTGCGAATGGCGCGAGGCCGTTGCACTGTTGATAGTCCCGATCTTGTACGGCTGGGATGCTCATTTGTTGTTCGGATCAGGCGCGGCACTTGTGGATGTCTCCCATGAGGGGCGCGTTGCAGTCTCATTTCGTAGCAAGGACGGTGCCGACGCTGCCCGCATCCAGGCGTGGCAACCCCAAAAAGGGGCGGGTGCCAACGGCTGAGTCAGCGGGATGGTGACCGGGATGGTGGGATGGTGACAGCCTGACGCGGCCCACCGGCAATTGCGCTCTCGTGATCGAGGACATTTGTGTAGGGGTTCCTGCCCTCCGAGATGCGAGAATCGGCTCAGGAATGGATTGTTCAGCCGGCTGTCAGGACTCTCTCCTGGATGGGCCGGGGGACGTCCTGATGTGTCACTCCCCATATTGCCGCGAAAGCATCCATTCTCGGCAGTGCTGATTGGTAGGCAGCTCTTGCTTTGGTCAGTTTGCACCGGCGTCCGTGAGGCCTCTGCGCATGCCGGCGTATCGGATGGCTCCCTCTGTTGGACTTCCGGACGCTGAGTACCGTAGCATGATGGGCGAGGAGCGTAAAAATCGTGTGTGCGCCTCAAGTCGACAGAATACAGGAACCGGCCATCCTGAATCCTTCGAGCAAAATGTGAGTAGGACAGACTAGGACGTCCCGACTTCCAGGCACTCGAGACGCGCTCGTAAACGGTCGTCCGGTCATTTCAACAACCTTCACACCGCCTCTTGACAGTAACCGAAAAAGGAATTAAAAGATGCGCATACCTCGACCATTTGCGCTGTGCGCGTTTCTTTGCGCCTTGGCAGCCGTCATTCTTGCGGCCCTCGTTCTACGCCCAGTGGTGACAGCGACCTTAATTCGAGACGAAATGCGAAGATTGCGGGCAGGCTCATTTTCCGTCGAGCGGCTAAATGAGTGGGCCACGTCGCATGCAGGCACAGTTGCGTGTGCTGGTAGTAAGTGCGAGGCTAGCGTCAGCTTATCTAGCCGGCCCCTCAGTGTGCTCGGGCTTACCCCCCTAACGTATTTTGATGCCTCGATCGTTACAATTGATGGCAAGCTCATCCAGACTTCTCTACGTCTTTCCGACCTGAGGTATGCGACCCACCCGAGGGGAGCCACAACGCAACTTCTGGTGGACTTCTCCGACAGCGGGACGGTTGACTCAAATCCCGGCGCTTCGCGCGTCCACGTTGGACAAGAGCCAATTGGTAAGCCGCCGGCAGTTGTGTATGTTGTCGCATCGAACTCTGACGCCAAGGCTATCGCACTGGCCTACGACATCAATCTATGGTGCTTGGCGCGAGTTGGAGGATGCGCTGAAACTCAGCAGGCGCCGAAGGTCTGGGCTCTCCGGAAGCGATAGCGGCCGCCGGCAAGGCGCGGGATTTCGAGACGGCCTCGATTACTTCGGGGCAAGGTACTACGCAGCGGCGCAGGGGAGGTTTACTAGTCCGGATCCGGAGAACGCGGGAGCGGTTCCCTCATCTCCGAGCACTTGGAACATGTACGCGTATGTGGGGAATAATCCGCTCACCTACATAGATCCGAGCGGTCTGTGCTTGCAGAGTGCGGACGGAGATTATCTCGACGGCGACAACGGCGGAACCTTCCTGTTCAAAGGTCCCTGTATTCAGGGGAATACGGCGACCGCAACGAAAGACATAGACAATGCTGCGCTCTATCGTGCCTGGGCCAACGGCGATCTGCCGAGCCGTATCGATTATGACAAAGACGACCCAATGACGGTGAACCTCAGAGACTTTGCGAATTTCAGGCGAGCCGTCCGAGAACATGTCAAGGCCGGCTGTCCAGCCGAGGCGGATATCAGTGTCGGTCACTGCGAGGCTGCATTTGAGTCCCTTGAAAATGCACTTGTTGGCCCGTCGAATCCGACTCAGTTCCAACTTGGAGGCTATAGCGGCGTGATCACCTCCAATGGTAATGGGAGCGTTACCTATACGGTTAGGAATGGGATGACAAACTCATCGTTCCTCGCGATCAATACGATCTCTGACACTTTTAAAATGAACAAGAGAGGGGCTCGGGACAATCCCTACGGCCCTACCGGCCCAAGGCACAACGTCCTGCAGGTTTTCCAGTGGAGCGGCCCCAATCCATGTCGCTGACGAGCCTCCGCTGGTTGTCTTGTGGTTGTGTCTTGCTGCTCGCGGCGTGCGCGCCACCGACAAGGAGCGGCGTGGTGGGCGTGTACGAACTTCGGACTGCGGCACACTCAGCGACGCTCATTCTTTCAGCTGACGGTGGCGGTACCGAAGTGGCAACGAACAAAAAGGGCCAGAAAATTGAGCTGGCCGAGACTTGGAAGGTTGAGGGGCGTAGCCTAATCCGCACACCGTGCGTCCATTTTGAGGTTGACGGTGAAGGAACAGGTGACGGCGAGAGGAGGTCTGACGGCTGCAGCCAAGCCATCAATTGGACGCCTTGGGGCGCTACGATTGAAGTCGCAGCGGATTTCGGCTTGGTTTATGACATGCGGTGAGTGTGGATGTGTTAGCGATCACCAGAGAACGTAGAATTTTGGACTTCGAGCCGGTCTGTGTCGCGATCCTCAAGAAGCGACTGGCGCTGGAGGCCGGAAAGGCGACAGCCTGACCCGTCCCGCTTCGTAAGTGGCCGGAAAGGCGACAGCCTGACCCGTCCCGCTTCGTAAGTAATTGAATGAACAGAACTTATAGGCAACTCCGAGCACTTCGCCTGGGTTTTGGCACGTATTGCCGGGATCCGTCTGGTCGGCTCGCCAGACGCATAAGTGCCACAACATCAACAGTATGCCGCCTGCTTAGCGCTCTCAACGACCGAGCAATTCGACCCAGGACATCCTGATTCCAGCGATCAAAAGTGCCACTGGGACGCATCAAGTCGAACGCAACCCTGGAAGCTCCTCAGCCTGACCCGTCCCACCGCGATTCGCCAAAACAAAGCCTCCAGTTGGGTGCAATCACCCAGGGATCCCGACGATCCCACCCGGTTCAATACCCGGATCAGGGGCGCACTATCTTCGTCGGGGAGTCGCCGCCCCGCAACCCCGCATAACGGACTCGATCCTGGAAAGGTGGACGTCCTGGCATGTCACTCGAGCATCTGGATGAGAAAAAATCATCCTGCAGCGTACTGATTGATCAGAATGCCTCGATCCGGTCGCTCGACCCGCAGTTCGCGTGGCGCAGCGATGAATGCGAGGAACCGGTCGGCGAGATCGGTTGTGTGCCTATCGTTCAGGCCAGACTGGCTCATCATCACGTGGAGGACGCCGTCGTCGCTGTTGTTGATGAAGCCCCTGATTCGCAGGTCGCGAACGATCTGGTCGCAGAATTCGGCTTTTCCCGTCAACTCAGGGAAGCAGCGTACAAGCACCGCTGACAGCGCTCCTCCGATGGCGAAATTGATCTCAACTCCACGCTGGGCAGCGAAGGCAATCGGGCCCTCCATGAACCGCAGGATGGTGATGTGCCAGGCTGTAAAAGAATCCACGTAGCCCAGGAAGACCTCCTGCTGCGCCTCGCCCGGAGCCCGGCCTATCGCCACATTCAGGATGGCGTTCCGCAGCGCGTCGATCTTCTCCCTCCTGTGGGTTCGCATCGCGATTTGCGAGGCCTCGATCGCGGCAGAGATGAATTCTTCAGACTCGGCCAGCTTCGACGGATCGAAGTTGGCCACCTACGACGGGTAATGCGGAGAGGGCAGCCTTGGCCGCGACGTGCGCATGGTCCCAGGCAGTCGGCTGCGGGAGGGGTACGATCGACTTCTCGCTCATTTCGGAGATCATCCTATCACTCCGCCTGCCGGTAAGTGATCCTGTAATCGTTTGTGCGAACGACAGACTTGCGTTAGTAAGCACAATTGCTTACCATTGAACTGTGAAGGCGAGCGAGCTGAAACGGTGGCTGGAGCAGCAGGGCTGCACTTTTGAGCAGGGCACCAATCACTGGATCGTGCGCCTCGGCGACAAGCGGACAACGATACCGCGGCACCCTTCGCAAGAGATCAAGAGCGGCACTTACCACAGCATTCTTCGCCAACTCGGGCTGAAGAGGAAGTGAGGACGTTATGGAGTATCCAGCCAAGTTCGCGCCGGCGGCCGAAGGCGGCTTCGTGATCGAATTCCCCGACTTCGGTTGGGGCGTCACCCAGGGCGACAACGAGGAGGAGGCGCGCGACATGGCCCGCGACCTTCTCGTCACGATCATCCAGGACCACATCAAGCGAGGCGAGGAACTGCCTCGACCTGGAAAGTCGCGCGGCAAGAATTACCGGTTGATCCGGTTGTCGGCACTCCACACCATCAAGGTGGAGTTGTACCAGGCGTTCCGGGCCTCTGGGCTCCGCAAGGCTGAACTGGCGAGACGCCTGGCCATCCCGAAGACGGTGATCGACCGCCTGTTCGATCTGAACAACCGAACCAGGCTCGATCAGATCGAGGCGGCTTTCGACGCGCTGGGCAAGCAAGTCGACGTGTACGTGCGTGGCGCGGCGTAGCGGGGATCCTGATAAGTGTTTGGAAGAACGGAACTTACTACCCTACAACTTCATCCTCGAGGGGAAGCGGTAACGCGGATCGACCGAGAAGACCACCAAGCAGGCGGCCGAGAAGGTCGAGCGCGAGATGCGCATGCGCCTCGAGTCCGGCTACGACGACGCGGCGCGCGCAGAGGAGCGTGAACAGCAACGCAAGACGGTGGAGCAGGCCGCGAAGGATTTCCTGGGAAAGGTGGACGTCCTGCAGAAAGGTGGACGTCCTGGCGTGTCACTCGAGCAATTGGATGAGAAAAAATCATCCTGCGGCGTACTGATTGATCGGAATGCCTCGATCCGCTCGATTCATTGCGCCAGGTGTAGCGCATCACATTACCCAACGTGGTATCGACTGCCAGTCGGTGTTCCATGCCCGCCGTGACCGGCCGACATACCTGCGCTTGTTACGCGAACAGGCGGCGGTGAGCAAGCTCCCGATTCTGGCTTATTGCCTGATGTCCAATCACATCCACCTGATTGCCGTGCCGCACGAGGTGCCGGTCCTGGCCGAAGTGATGCAGCGTGTGCACGGCCGGTACGGCACAGTATCTGAACGCTCGCCGGGGTCGTTGTGGGCACCTTTGGCAGAACCGGTTCAATTCTTGTCCTTTGGGCGCATCGCATCTGTGGGCGGCGTTGCGCTATGTGGAAATGAACCCGGTTCGGGCCGGACTGGTGACAGACCCGCGGAGCTATGAATGGTCCAGCGCTGAGGCTCATCGGTCAGGGGAAGATCCCGCGCGGATTGCGGACCCGTCGTTCTGGCGCGCGGCGGGTGCCGCTCCAGCTTGGGTGCGCCTGTTGAATGAAGCGGAAGTGGAAATCGAGCTAAAAGCGCTGCGCCGTGCGACACACTCTGGTCAGCCATTTGGGGATAAGGCGTTTAGGGAGGAAATGCATGCGCAACGGGCTGTGCTTTGGGCAAAGGTGGCCGGAGAGTTGGCCCCAGCGAGGGACGTTGAGGTACTGAGAGCCAGATCGTGAATGAGGCGGAGCCAGCGTGATCGGAAGTGATCGCTCGGAGTAGGATACTGGAGTGTATTGTCTGGAACAATATGTAGACAAATCGAGAGTGACAGGCCAGGACGTCCCCTTTCCGATGCAAAAAGTCGTCAGCTATGGCCTGAGCGATTACATGTACTATTCGAGCAGCATAGATAAGATGCAGACGATTGGATCGAGCGGACCAGTGTACGGTGTTAACGGTGATTGGGTAGGCAGCCACTCGAGCTGGGGCGCGACTTTTCGCTACCTCCTTGGCAAAGGCAAAATGTACCCGCCTGTGCGCCACGAGCCACCAAAGTGAGGCGCTCAGCAATAAGCACTGGGAGTGAACCTTGTCCATCCTTAGAACAGAATCCGTGAAGACGAGATGGCTGGTGTTGGGCGCGGTCTTCGCCGTTACACTCTGCGCGACCGTAGTCTGCTGCCTTCGCTCCGGAGCGGTACTCTACCGAGTCGCGGATCGGCGCGGGGCGACGCGCGGTAACACCCTGATCGTATTCAACCCTCTGCGGGACCGAGCGCCCGAGCGCCACGCCGAAGCGTTTCTTGCCATGCTCAGAACGGGAAACTGCTCTGCAGCATTCGAATCGGAATTGAACATCCATTCTGGCGACTCCCTTAGCTACAGGTGCAGGCACGAGATGCAGCACCGTCTGGTTCGCTGGACACTGGCAGATCGGGCCGATTCGTCTTCACTTAGCCTTAGGCTTCGCTATCGTTGTTGGCGAACCTCTGATGGAGGAACGTACGACGCACCCGAAATCGACCTGGTGCTAGCGCGGACGGGAGGCGACTGGCGAGTTGTGTCGTTCGATACCTGGTACTGATCTGCGGCAGGAGGCTACAGAACGCGCCAGCCAGAAGGGCCAGAAGAGGGCGCGGGAAAGGAGGACGTCGTGGCATGTCACTCGAGCATTTGGATGAGAAAAAATCATCCTGCAGCGTACTGATTGATCAGAATGCCTCGATCCGCTCGATTCATTGCGCCAGGTGTAGTGCATCACATTACCCAACGTGGTATCGACCGCCAGTCGGTGTTCCATGCCCGCTGTGACCGGCTGACATACCTGCGCTTGTTACGCGAACAGGCGGCAGTCAGGAAGTTCCCGATTCTGGCTTATTGCCTGATGTCCAATCACATACACCTGATTGCCGTGCCGCACGAGGTGCCGGTCCTGGCCGAAGTGATGCAGCGTGTGCACGGCCGGTACGGCACAGTATCTGAACGCTCGCCGGGGGTCATTGTGGGCACCTCTGGCAGAACCGGTTCAATTCTTGTCCGTTGGGCGCATCGCATCTGTGGGCGGCCTTGCGCTATGTGGAAATGAACCCGGTTAGGGCCGGACTGGTGACAAGCCCGCGGAGCTATGAATGGTCCAGCGCTGAGGCTCATCTGTCAGGGGAAGATCCCGCGCGGATTGCGGACATGTCGTTCTGGCGCGCGGCGGGTGCCGCTCCAGCTTGGGCGCGTCTGTTGAATGAACCGGAAGTGGAAATCGAGCTAAAAGCGCTGCGCCGGGCGACACACTCTGGTCAGCCATTTGGGGATAAGGCGTTTACGGAGGAAATGCACGCGCAACGGGCTATGCTTTGGGCAAGGGTGGCCGGAGAGTTGGCCCCAGCGAGGGACGTTGAGGTACTGAGAGCCAGATCGTGAATGAGGCGGAGCCAGCGTGATCGGAAGTGATCGCATAGAGTAGGGTACTGGAGTGTATTGTCTGGAACAATATGTAGACAAATCGAGAGTGACAGGCCAGGACGTCCCCTTTCCCAAGTAAACCCCAGCACTGGGAGTTTCATATGGATTCCAAGCAGGCACAAGTTGAAAAGATCATATTCGTAGATGGATACCAGGAGGAAGTGCTGGCGATGCCTCTCGGTCCGAATCTATACCGATTGGAAGAGAGTTCCATGCTGAGTGACGCTAGGTACCACGATGTGATCGAGGTCGAACGGCAGCCCAACGGCGTGCTACGGCTGGTCAGGGTCGTCACTCCTTCCGGATTGAAGACTACTACTTGGATTCTGCAGCAGACGGTGTTCGAGTCCGAGCGGATCAAACTGCTGCTGGACAAGGTTGTGTCCGGCGGTGGGGCATGGGAAATCACGTTTGGCGGGGTTCTAATGGTGCATTTGCCACTCGGAGAGGTGCCGTTGTTTGTGAAGGTGTTTAGCGATGAACTGACCAAGCTATCTAAACTGAGGGCGCAGGACGAAGGAGTGGGAAACGGGCCGAATACCGAAGACAGGTCAACTTAAGGGTACCAACACCTTGGCCGCTCGCTGCGACGATCACGTTCGGCAATGGGGTGGTGGAAACGATCGGATTCAACAACCGGCTCCAGACCAAGTCGATCGAGGCCACGAAGAGTGGGTCGATGTGGAAGTTGGAGAACTTCTACTGCGCCAGTGAAGGCGCGTCATGCACGAGCAATAATGGGAACGTGATGTCGCAGCGGCAGACGATGGGCGCGATCTCGTGGCCGACGACGTACGCATATGATGGCGTGAACCGGTTGACCGGGGCTACGGAGACGCCCAGCGGTGCCACGGGTTGGTCTCACACGTATACGTATGGGAACCAGTACGGAAACATGACCTTGGTGGACTCGGTGGGCGTGGTGCCGTCCGATTTGAAGTGTATCTCCTATCAGCCGACGGACGATAAGCCGGAGAACAACCAGTGCGCGACACCAGGATTTGTCTATGGCCTTTCGGGGAACCTGACCTCGGCCTCCGGCCGGAGTATGACGTACGACGCGGCGAACCGCCAGGTGACGTTGACCGATGGAGGGACGACGCAGTACCTGTACGACGGGGAAGGCCTTCGCGTCCAGAAGGTGAGCGGGAGTCAAACGACGACGTACGTGTACGATGCCATGGGGCAATTGGTGGCGGAGTACGGCGGATCGACGGCCAACGGGCCGAGTTGCTCGACCTGCTATATGACGGCGGACCATCTGGGCTCGACACGGCTGGTGACGGACGAGCAGGGCGCGCCGGTGCGGCGGTGGGATTACACGCCGTTCGGGTGGGAGATCAATGGGACCTACGGGCAGAGGCCGCAGGTCTCGGGCTATGTGGTGTCGGACGGGGTGCAGCCGAAGTTCACGGGGAAGCTGAGGGATTATGAGTCGGGGTTGGGCCTCGATTACTTCGGGGCTCGGTACTATTCGGCAGCGCAAGGGCGGTTCGAAAGGCGACAGTTCGAAAGGCGACAGCCTGACCCGTCCCGCTTCGTAAGTAATTGAACGAACGGAATTTATAGGCAGCTCTGAGCGCTTCGCCTGGGTTTTAGCATGTATTGCCGGGATCCGTCTAGCAGCCTCGCCAGACGCATAAGTGACACAGCGTCAACAGCATGCGGCTCACGTTGCGTCTCAATGAGCAAGTAATTCGACCCAGGCCATCCTGATTCCGGCGATCAAAAGTGCCGCTGGGACGCATCAAGCCGAACGCAACGCCGCCGACCACAAGCCCCTTGATCTGATCCTCTTAGAAGCAAAAACAGACTGACGGGCAGGAACTGCGCGCCCCCCGCCCGGACCCACTCCGCGGACGACTGGGGGCAACAAGGACCCGCGCGTCCTTCGCTGGCCGCCCTGCGGGCGTCTCGTCCGTGCAAATGGAGCGTCTCTTGACCTCTTATACCCGACATCGGCTGGTTCCACTCGCCGCACCCGGACGATCGCGGCCGCTACACCGAATCCCTTCATCGGGTGTGCCAGCCCGGTTCCGTCATCTACCTGCGCGCCTTCAGCGAGACCAATGTCCGGAAGGAAAACTATCCCCGCGACAAGTGCCTGCCGGCCCTACGCCAGGAGGAAACTCGACAGGCGTTCGGAGCCGTTGGCTGGGCGGTCTGGGATCCGCAAGAGCAGGAGATGCCCATCCTGGTTTCCGGTTGCCGTATCGTGAGGGCCTTCTGCTGGTTTGGCGAACTCTACTACGTCTGAGCCTCCCGCCAGGCCACACAAAAGATAGCTACGCTCATGACGGTTCAGCTCCCATCGCCGCGCAATGCGTTGTGAGAAGCTCCTCGAGAAGCTGCTCAGCCTGACCCGTCCTTCCGCGATTCGCCAAAACAACGCCCTCAGTTGGGTGCAATCACCCAGGAATCCCGACGATCCAATCGATTCAACACCCAGATCAAGAGGGCCCACCACCCTCCTCGGGGAGTCGGCTCCGTGCGACCCCGCATCGCCGACTCGATCCTGCGCCATATCCCACAAACAATACAAAACAGAACGAAATTAGGATGCGCAAAACGCCGTTGGGACGGGTCCGACTGTCCTTTCTTTGCGGTCACGCCCCCGTGTCTCAGTCGAGGGGCTCACCACAGACGCATCCCCCGCAACGCACCTCCTATCGACGCGCCCTGCCCGTCCGCGAACAAATAGTCACTCCAGGATCTCCGCACACCTGCCCGCACCCACCCCAGGACGAGCTGAGGGACGCGCCAGCCGAGGATATCAAGGCCCTTTCAAACGCCTCCCCCGGCCTCCCAGCTCCCTCACTTCTCGCCCGATTCCGACATTAAGCTCTCTTCAGTTCACGAGCTCGAAAACTATCTTTGCCCTGGAATCAGTCGCTTACAGTCGGAACCCACAAAAACGCTTGGTTCGAGTAGGTACAAAGCACAGTGAGGTGAAAAGGATGAAGAGCGCCAGGATAATGGCAACCCGGCGGGCCCGCCCGTGGGTCCACGCAAGCCAACTCGAAACCACGCACGCCCAAGGTCCAGGCTGCACACCACGCGGCCCCGCCCGGGAGATCCCCGCATGACCGCCGCCAGACCAAAGCAGGCACCGGCGCCGTGGACGCTCATCTCCGAACGCAGTCTCGCTGCCACTCGCGCCATCGTGACCACCCGCAGAGTCCAATCCACTGCTGCTGTCGGAACAAAGCCAACGTCGTCCAGTCCGGAAACCGGCACTCCATCTCCAGCCGTTACCCACACGCTGAGAGGCACTCTGGCCACCCAATCCCTTCCTGCCGGGGGAACAAAGCCAACGCCGTCCAACTTGGAAACCGACACGCCAGCCCCAACCGTCGCCCGTCCGCTGAGAGGCACTCCGGCAGCCCAATCCCTTCCTGCCGGGGGAACAAAGCCAACGTCATCCAACTTGGAAACCGACACTCCAGCCCCAACCGTCGCCCGTCCGCTGACAGGCGCTCTGGCCACCCAATCCCTTCCTACTGGGGGAACAAAGCCAACGTCGTCCAGTCCGGAAACCGGCACTCCAACCCCAGCCGTCACCCACATGCTGAGAGGTGCTCTGGCAGCCCAATCCCTTCCTACCGGGGGAACAAAGCCAACATCACCCGCCACCCCTCGTTCGGAGTCGCCAGAACCCCCTCAGGGGCGTTTTCACGACCCATGCGCCCCGCCCATACACGATTCCGGTTCCAAGCCTACAGGATTGACCCCCTGGATCTTGAGACTTTCGTCGCCTATAATCAACCAACCTAAGGTAAGGAGGCAGGCGAAGGATGCATGCCAGCCCTGTTGCTCTGTCCATGTCGGCGGAGCGGTCCGGTTCGTTGCCCAGTGAGCAGCGCGTGGTGAACGACTTCAGTATTCAAGTCGGCACCGTGAACGGCTCCGGCAGCCAAACCGCGAATACTGTGTTAATGCGTTCCATCTTCCAGATGGGCGTGCCCGTTTCGGGCAAGAACCTCTTCCCTTCCAACATCGCCGGGCTGCCTACGTGGTTTACGATCCGCGTCAGCAAGCACGGCTATATCGGGCGAAAGAAAGAGATCGACTTCCTGGTCGCCATGAATCCGGAGACGGCCCGGGAGGATGTCATGAGCTTGGCGCCCGGGTCGGCGGCGGTCTATGACGCGCCGCTGAACCTGAGCGAGTTGCGGGACGACATCCACTTCTACCCGGTGCCGTTCGACAAGCTGGTAGCTCCGGTCTGTCCGGATGCCAAGCTGCGCAAGCTGGTTCGCAACATGATCTACGACGGGGTCGTGGCGCAACTGCTCGGCCTGGATCTCGAAGAGATCAGGAAGGCGCTGTACAAACAGTTCGGCGAACGCAAGAAGAAGGCGGCCGAGCTGAATTGGGGCGCCGTATTGGCAGGGCGTGAATACGCGGAGAAGAACCTGACCAAGACCGACCCCTATTGGGTGGAGCCCATGGACAAGACCGCGGGCAAGCTCATCATCGACGGCAACACGGCCGCCGCACTGGGCTGTCTGTTCGCGGGCGTCACGGTATTGACCTGGTATCCCATTACGCCGTCGTCTTCGCTGGCCGAGGGGCTCATCAGCTTCCTGGGCCGGTTCCGGCACGAAGGGCCGGAGAACAAGGCCACCTATGCGGTGGTGCAGGCCGAGGACGAACTGGCGTCCATCGGCATGGCAATCGGAGCGGGCTGGGCGGGCGCGCGGTCAATGACGTGTACGTCGGGTCCCGGCATTTCGCTGATGTCGGAATTCATCGGACTCGCATACTTCGCCGAGATCCCGGTGGTAGTGGTGGACGTCCAGCGAGTGGGGCCGTCAACAGGCCTGCCGACGCGCACGATGCAGGGCGACATCATGAACAACGCCCTGTTGTCGCATGGAGACACGCACCATCCCGTCCTGTTCCCGTCGTCCCCGGAAGAGTGCTTCACAATGGCGCAGGATGCGTTCGATCTGGCCGAGCAGTGCCAGACCCCGGTGTTCGTGAACATGGATCTCGACCTCGGCATGAACAACTGGATGTCGGACGCGTTTCCTTATCCAGAGAAGCCGATCGCACGCGGCAAGGTGCTGGACGCCGAGGCCCTGCGGCAACTGGGCGGCTTTGCCCGGTATAAAGACGTGGACGGCGATGCAGTGCCCTATCGCACGTTGCCGGGTACCGATCATCCGGCCGCGGCGTACTTCACGCGCGGCACGGGGCATAACGAGAAGGCGGGCTATAGCGAGCGCGAAGACGATTGGATCCATAACATGGACCGGTTGAATCGCAAGTTCGAGAACATGCGGATGCAGGTGCCGGCGCCCGACGTCCACTACATGGAAGGCGCGCGGGTGGGTCTGGTGTGCTGCGGGACTTCGCGGTATGCGGTTCGAGAGAGCCGCGATCAGTTGTCGCGCGAGTACGGCATGAATCCAAGCTGGCTGCGTCTGCGCGCGTATCCCTTCGCGAAGGAACTGGCGGAGTTCATCGACCGGCACGAGCGTGTGTACGTCGTGGATCAGAATCGCGACGCGCAACTGCTGATGCTGATGCGCATGGAAATGTCCCCGGAACGGATCGCGAAACTCCGCAGCGTGCGGTATTACGGCGGACTGCCGCTGGATGCCCGCACGGTGACGGACGAGATCGTCAGGCAGGAGGGCGTATGAGCACGGCTCCGGCTGCACCAAAGAAAACGAACCGGATTGGCTTGGAAGTATTGCCCTATCGCGGCGGCAAGACGACGCTGTGCGCGGGCTGCGGGCACAACTCGATCACCGAGCGGTTGATCGAAGCCTATTACGAGATGGGCGTGGAGCCTTGGCGCGTGGCGAAGATGTCCGGCATCGGGTGTTCGTCGAAGACCCCGGCTTACTTCCTCAGTCAGTCCCATGGCTTCAACGCCGTCCACGGGCGCGCTCCGGCTGTCGCGACGGGCGCGCTGCTGGGCAATCACACTCTGGAATGCGTAGTGATCAGCGGCGATGGTGACACGGCGTCCATCGGCATCGGGCAGTTCATGCACATGCTGCGCCGCAATGTGCCGCTGACCTACATCATCGAGAACAACGGCGTGTATGGACTGACGAAAGGGCAGTTCTCAGCCACGGCCGACATCGGATCGAAACTGAAGACTGGCACTGTGAACGAGTTGCATCCCATCGATTGCTGCCTGATGGGGATTGAGCTCGGGGCGACACTGGTCGCGCGCTCGTTTTCAGGGGATAAGCGGCAGTTGAGCGCGATCCTGAAGACCGCGATCGCCCACAACGGTCTGGCGGTGATCGATGTGATCTCGCCTTGCGTGACCTTCAACGATCACGTGGGGTCGACGAAGTCGTATGCGTACATGAAGGACCATGAGGAGCCGCTGCACGAGTTGGATTTCGTGCCGGGCTTCTCGGAGATCGAAGTGGAGATGGAAGAGGGTGAGTCGCGCGTGGTGCAGTTGCACGACGGCTCGCGCCTGGTATTGCACAAGCTGGAGCAGGACTACGACCCTACGAACCGATTCCACGCCGTGGAGGTGCTGCACGAGGCCACGCGGCGGCAGGAGGTTCTCACGGGAATCATCTACCTGGACAACAAGCGGCCCAATTTCACCGACACGCTGGAACTGGTGGATGAACCGCTGGCCACGTTGCCAATGGAACGGATACGGCCGACGAGGCAAGTGCTGGAACAGATCAACGAGGAGTTTCGCTAGCCATGAAACCAACCGCGAAAATCGGCTCTCTCTTGGGAGCCAAGGGCTCCGCCATCTGGGCGGTGGAGCCGAAAGCCACTGTATACGACGCCATCGCCATGATGGCTGACAAAGGTGTGGGCGCGCTGCTCGTGATGCACGAAGGGCGCCTGGCTGGAATCATCAGTGAGCGTGACTACACGCGCAAGGTCATCCTCAAGGGACGCTCCTCCAAAGAGGAGCTCGTGGAGGAGATCATGACGGCTAACGTGGTGACAGCGACGCCGGAGCATACGGTGGAAGAAGTCATGCGGTTGATGACCGAGCGGCGCATCCGCCACCTGCCTATCCTCGAAGGCGAAAAGGTTGCCGGCGTGATCTCGATTGGCGATCTGGTGAAGTGGACCATCTCCGCGCAGGAAGAGACCATCGCTCACCTGACGAACTACATCTCCGGCAGTTACGGGGTGGCGAGCTAAGAGACCGTTAGCGCTTCTGGCACGCGGGACAGAAGTGGGTCCCGCGTTGCCCCACCACAATCCGGTGGATGGGCTTGCCGCATTGGAGACAGGGCTCGCCTTCACGTCCGTAAACTCGATGGAAGCGTTGGAAGCTGCCGGCGCGTCCCTCGGCGTCCACATAGTCCGAGATGGAAGACCCGCCTGCCGCGATCGCCTCGCTGAGCACTTCAACGACGGAAGCGTGGAGCAGTTGTGCGCGGCGTGTCGAAACACGTGATGCCACCGCCAGTGGATGGATGGCGGCGCGAAAGAGGGCCTCGTCCACATAGATGTTTCCGAGTCCGCCCAGGAACTGTTGGTTCAGCAGCAGGGGTTTGACGTGGCCCCGCCGGGCACGGAGGCGCAGGGCGAACTCGCTCGGCTGCAGCTCAAAGGGCTCCGGCCCGAGCCTCTCCACATTGGATGGCAGGGCTGGCGACCACAGGAAGCGGCCGAACTGGCGGACGTCATCGAAGACGAGGGTGCCTGCGTCCAGGCTCAAAACGGCTCGTGCGAAGGGGCCCGGAACCGCGTCAAACAGGAGCTTGCCGGTCATCCGCAGGTGAACCGAGAGGAAGCCTTGGTCCAGTTCGAAGACCAGGAACTTGCCCGCGCGGCGCAGGTCGACAATGGCGCGGCCCGCGAGTTGGGCCGCCATCCACTCCGGTTGGTGCCCGGCCGCGAGAGGCGAGAGGTAACGGGCCTCCAGGATACGGCTCCCCACAACGCGCGGGCGCAGCGTGCGGACGATGGTCTCGACCTCGGGGAGCTCAGGCATCGACGAAGACGTCGTCGCCCTGAATGACGACCGGATAGCGCTGCAGCGTGATATCGGCGTTGTAGTCGAGACAGCCCTTGTCGCAGCGGAACTCCCACGCGTGCCAGGGGCAGATGATGCGCCCGTCGACGAAGTTGCCCTGCCAGAGCGGCCCGCTGCGGTGGGGGCATAGACCGTCAAAGGCATGGACCGTGCCCTTCTCGTTGCAGAGGACAAGATCCTTGCCGTCGACAGTGGCCGGGATCATGGTGCCCGGTGGAAGCGAGGAAAGAGTGGTGACGCGAACCAGAGCCATTCCTCTTTATGGTGGCACGAGGCGGCCGTCCTCAGGACAAGGATGAAGACCGAGAGGACCCGCATCGGCAACTCCCGGATTGCGGCCGGGGGTATCGTATCGCGCAGCGAAGGCGGGTGGAGCGCCGTTTTGGGGCGGCCGGGTGGCGATGGTACACTATGAAAGAAAGCGGGCCACCCTAGCTCAGCTGGTAGAGCGGCTGATTCGTAATCAGCAGGTCGCCGGTTCGATCCCGGCGGGTGGCTCCAGTTCCCTCCTTTTCAATCACTTAGAAATCCACTCTGAAGTTCGTAGAGCCGCTGATTGCGGAAAACACTGTGTTGAAGGCACTCTACGACAACTTCTTGCAGGAGCGACGATTTCTCAAGAACTGCTCTCCAAAGACGCTGCGGTCCTACGGTCAGGCGTGGGATGCGTTTGAGTCCGTCCTAGTGCAAGTGGAAGAAGCCGATGCTGTTCGGCCAGCCCTGAAGAACGGCGTCGTTCAACTCATGGACAGCGGCAGACTGAAGCCGTCCAGCATCAACGTGTACCTGCGTGCCATGAATGCATTCCTGCGGTGGGCCAGCGTCGAGGAGCATCTGAAGCCGCCAGTAAGCGGCATTCCGCTTCTCAAAGCGCCCGTAAAGGTGATCAGCACGCTGAACGAGGCGCAGGTGCATCAACTGGCTCAGTTCAAGCCGAGGTTCCGCAAAGAGCGCCGGGTTCATGCGATGGCGCTGCTCGTCCTGGATACCGGGCTTCGACTGAACGAGTGTCTGCAACTTGAGGTAAAGGACGTGGACCTGGAGAACTTCCTGGTGACAGTCCAAAAGGGCAAGGGCAATCGGCAGCGACGGGTTCCGATCTCGGGAACGGGAAGGAAGGTGCTCTACCGCCACATCTGCAATGGTGGGAACCCGGCCAGACGATTCGTGTTTGAAACCGCAAACAGCACTGCGGTTACGCAGCGAAACGCCGACCGGGATTTGAAGTACATCGGGCGCAAACTGCGACTCGACCTGCATTGGCATCTGTTGAGGCACACCTTCGGAACGCTTTTCATTCGGAACGGTGGCAACGTTGCCGACCTTCAGAGGATTATGGGCCATCGTGCGATCACAACGACGATGCTGTACGTGCATTCCCAAGCATCGGATTTCGTGATGGCCCACAACACGCTATCTCCGCTGGCGAAAGCGAATCGCTAGGGCGCTGCCGATGTTGTTCAGGTGATCGGCGTGGGCGGCACGAGACTTCGATCTGCGCTTGTGCGAGACGGCCAGCGGAGAACGTTGATCGTGGTTATCTACGATGTCGTCGATGTTCTTGCCCAAGTACAACAGCGTGGTTCTCGTATCAGCGTGCCCGAGGATTTCCTGAAGGTCGGTAAGCACACCGCCGTTCTTGAGATATGCTGTGGCGAAGGTGCGCCGTAAAGAATGCCAACCGACCCATTCCGCATTCAGACGCTTTGCGATGCTCTTCAAGTCTCGAAGCGAATTGCGGTAGCTCAGTGGCTTCCCGCTCTTCGTCGAGAACACGAACGAATCCTCTCCTGCTCTGAAGGCGACCGTAGTGGCGATGTACCGCTTCAGCAACTTGCGGCCTTCTGTCGAGACAGGCGCTTCACGATTACTGCCGCCCTTTCCTTTCACCCACAGTCGATCTCCCGTCCAATCCAGGTCGGTCTCACGCAGACCGAGGCATTCCTCGATTCGCAGTCCGGTGTCCAGGATCAGCAATGCTAGACACTGCGCTCGTAGCTGAGAGAGGGTCGTGGCTCGAAACTGCTTCCAATTCTGAATGCCGTCGTCGGACAGCACCTTCGGGCGCTTGCGCCGTTCCACTTCGATCAGAGCGATCTTGATTCGCCCGGACAGGTGGCCCATGTCGTAGCACCACGAGAAGAACGAGTTGAGCGCCCGGATGTACACGTTCATTCCGGTCGCCGTCATCGTGCCAGACTTCAGCTTTTCATCTATGACATCCGCAACCATCCGCTTGAGTGACAACCCATCCGTGGATCGGCGCAATGCGATCTGGAAGGCGTCCCTCGCCTGTTTGTAGGAACGCACGGTGCGCCCTCGCAGCGGCTTCGGATCGTGTGGGCGCTGCCGCACTTCGACGAAGTTATCAAAAACAGAGAAGAGGTCGATTCCAATTTGGAACTCTACATTTTCGGACTTTCCTTTCATTAAGGCTCCCGCCGAACACACGAAAACCGTGAGCACCACGACGACGATTCCGCTTTTTTTGGGGAGTCTTGATACCCGAGGCGTGTTCGACTGAACCTATTACAACATGAGATGCCATTTTGTCAAGTCGGCGGGGTTTGGCCCGTCCGAGAGGCGGATATCGGGCGGGGCGGGTTTGTAAAACGCTCGGACAAGGGATTCCTTACCCGCAAAACACTGCTGATTCCTGCGGCCCGGCCAGACATCCATCTCGGATCGGGTCAAGTGTCCCGAGAAGACCACGCAACCCCGACAATCTGCGACTGCCGGGGCAACTGACCGTTTGCTGGCTATCTCAGTCTCACCGCTGCGGCGCAGATATCTCTACGCACTCGCTGTCCAGGAGTACGTCGGCGGCGGCGCTCATCGCACGCCTCGCAAACTCGGAACGACTCATCCGCAGGTGTTGTCGAACTTGGTCCAGCCTCGCACGAAGTTCGGGTGCGATGCGGACGATCATCACGGCATCTAGCTTCGGTCGTGCCGTTCCGCTCGAAAGGATTTGGTCCTTTCGCATGGCGACGGCTGGATCAGCGCAGTTCATGACCTTCATCTCCCCACGCTCTCGCCAGGAACGTGGCTGGTTGCACCAAGGCGTTGTTGACCTTGCGCTCGAAGTCTGTGAACTGATCGACCGTCATCCCGTTGACTTCGGATTTGAGCACCGACATCAGCCCCGTCTTCGCCAGTGGTTTGTCCGGGTCATCGTAGTTGGCGAAGTAAATATCCGCCAATGCGTCACACTGTTCCAGGAGCATCTTCTTCCGTTTCTCTACTGGTTTACGTTTGTTTTCTACTGGTTCCATGTTCTCCTTCTCCAGATACACTTTGAAACAACGACGGCTGAAACTCAGGTCGTCGGTCGTTGGTTTTGCTCGTCCACTCCTTCCAGATTCCCGGCCCCAACAGCGGTAAGCCACACGATGGGGTTCCGGGTTTCATCACTACGCCGTCGAGTTCTGCGTCCTGAACTCGCACGACCACACCACACCTTCCGTGCTCGGCGTCAGGTGCTTCGTGCAGTATGCGACTGCACCACTGACGCCGCCCCGCTCATCACAGCATCGTTGAATCAGAATGTCGGGTTCGATGGCCGTTCCCGGTGCACCGATTCCAAGCACGGCCTGTCTCGGTCGCCACAAACTTGCCGCATGATCCTCGAATTGCGACTGAAGATGCTCGGGCACACGAACGAGAAGGTGAACGTGCTCCTTCGCCATCAGTGGCCCCACTTCGACGAACCCAACGAACAGGAATGCGTTGGTCGAGTTGCGGATTGGGAATTGCTTGCCGAACAACTTCTTCAAGACCGCCCGGTTCCACTCTCGAAGCAGCACGAAGATTTTCTCCCGGCGTGCGTTTCGTGTTCCGGTGAGCGGTCGAGGGAAGTTGATCGTGACCATGTGTGTCGGCTCAAGGCCACGTAAGGCTTCCCGGTATTCTCTGAGCCAGTTCAGCTTTTCTGTCGTTGTCATCGTGTATTCGCAGGTCATTTATACAAACGATGTTTTCGAGTACAACGTCCAATTCGATTCTGGAAGAGACTGGCGATTCTGCGGCCCGGAACAAAGCACGCTTGTATGTATCCACGAGAGCGATTACCGGGCACGGTTGGAGATTCGGGTTGCAGGTTTGAATCGGTTGCGGAAGAATCAAACCGTGGAGCAAATCCGGCCAGATGGCTCTCGGGTGGGCCATCGGCCATCCAACGACGATTGGAGTGATCGCCTTGCCAGAATTGAATGGTCACGCTACCAGACGGCGTATGGCGAAGCATCTCCCGTCCAGTCGCAACTTGGCCGACTACGATCAGCGAACGAAGAAGAAGCATTGGCGGCAACGCACGATCTCTGGTGCGGCCTGTGTCATCAACACGTTCAGATCGGTTCAGCCGCCCTACCCGCACTTCCGTTTCTGCTCGAAGTTTTTGCAGACGCAGACGACCGACTCAAGACGGAACTGTTGGACATCTTCCTCGGACTGGCGATCACGTCAAACCCACGCCGCATGGCCGAGTTTGCTGCGGCAATGGAAAACGCTGCGCCGCCTAGACCACAGTGGATTGATGACGTGCGCTCGGGCCTGGAGAACGCACTGCCGAGCATTCTTCCGCTGCGAACTCATGCGGACCCTGACATTGCCTATTTCGCTCGACAGATAGCTGATGAACTCGCATCTACGAACGCCTCGATCCGGGTTCAGCTTGATCAACCGTCCGCAGCCGATTTCTACGACGCCGTTGCCGAGTTCACCGCTTTCGTCGTGAAGCAGGGATATCCACCGAGCCTACTGTGGGTGAAATCATCTGACGTGGTCATTGACAAATGGAGTGGAGCCTGGACATGCTTTGTGTGGAAGGGCAATCCATCGGATCGAGAGCGAAGTGCCAGGAGAGACTATCAGAGCGCCGTATCTCGTGATGTCGGCGTGGCTCTCGAAGCGCACTGCAAGACGAATCGGTGGGCCATTTGTCGGGTCTTCGTTCCTCTCGATGAGGATCAGGCAGAACGGTTGATGATTCCTCGAACGGGAGTCAAGCACAGCGCCGTGGACGATCCTCTATCCGCCGTCCTGGTTGAGAACAAGTGGTGGTGGTGGGTTCTGAAACGGCTGGCGAAGAAGTCGCCGCCAGCGTGGGAATGAGCAAGCACAGCTACCTGATGCGTGCGACGATGCCGTTGGCCGCTGGACCGGAAGTGGAATTGAGTTTGGTCGGATCGAAGCTCCAGGCCGATGCCACGGCCATAACATCCTCTTCGCTCGGACTCCACGTTTCGGGCGGTTGCGCTCCGAATCGAAGTTTCGTTTCTGCTTCGGTTGCGGTGCCCAAGTTCGAGAGCACTTCGCCGCTCTCGCCGAGGTATGCGAAGCAACGGATCACCTGACCGTGCTTCGCCATGATCCAGTGATGGTATTCCACAACCCTGTGCGTGGCGTACCCCTGCGCTTCGCCGAACCGGGAACTAAGTTCGGCGACGAGCTTGGCGACAGCTTGCACGGAATTGCGCTCACCCGTTCCTGCAGCCCATTCGCCAATGATGCAGACCCAACCGCCGACAGGTGGACTCACAAAGACAGAGCCGCCTTTGTAGGCGGCGTCGATTCCGGTGTGCCAATTGGCGGCAGTCCGAGAACGGAACGGTAGCGCAGAAGCGACCGCATTCGGGTCAGTGCTTCTCACGACTATCCAGCCGGTCTTGTAGCCGAACGGCTCAGGAGCGGACGGTTTGTCATCGAAGAAGGCGCTGAACAATGTGCGAAGTCTTGTCATCGAAGTCTGGCCGTATGCCGTGGCCGGGAGCAAGGACAAGGAAAGTGCGATCACCAGGAACACGACATTCACGAACGCATCGTACCAGACGGCTTGGCATCCTGGCGGGCCGATCATTGCGGCGACTGCGATTTTCGATCATAATGAAGCTGCTAGAGCCGCTGATTGCTTCGGTTGCGCTAGTCGAGCTTCAGTCTAAGCGATTGAAAATGAACCTGCTCGAACATTGAAGAGTGACATATTCTTCGTAATCAGCAGGTCGCCGGTTCGATCCCGGCGGGTTGCTCCAGTTCTCATAGACTTAGCTCTCTCCCTCGGTTTCTGCCCTGTTCAAAACGCGTTCGGATTGATTCACTCCGCCAGTCTCGCCAATCAACTCAGACTCCCATGCCTTCGGGTCCACGCTGAGGCTCTCAAGCAAGTGGCGCAGTTCCATCTGAAGATCAGGCGGGACGTTTACCGTTGCCTCGGACACGTCGGCATAGGCGTGCCTTGCTTGAGGTCCGCCTTGCTAGAGTAGAGAGTTCATGGAATGGTATGAGGCTGAAGTGCAGGTGCTGGAACAAGCTGGAGCGCTTCGGTCTTCATCCGGCCACCCCGTCGTTTTTTATGGCAGTTCCAGTCTCCGGCTTTGGGACTCGCTCGCTGCTGATTTGGGACATCCTGACACGCTGAATATGGCGTTTGGGGGCTCCACCCTGGCGGCGTGTGTCCACTTCTTCGACCGGCTGATCACCCCGCTTTCGCCACTGTCCCTGGTAGTCTATGCCGGAGACAACGATCTTGGTGACGGCCGCAAGCCGGAAGAGGTACTCGAATCCTTCCTGCACCTTGCCGGCAAAGTACGTCGGTTGTCGGACGGGATGCCGTTCGGGTTCATATCGATTAAACCTAGTCCGTCGCGAGTCGACATCCTGGACCGGATCCGACTGACGAATTCCTGGATACGTAGTGAGATCGACCGGACTTCCGGCGCCTACATGATCGACGTCTTCGAACCGATGCTGGACAGCAAAGGCAGGCCGCGTCCCGAACTATTCCAGGCAGATGGACTTCACATGAGCCGTGCCGGTTATTTGCTGTGGCTTGAAGTGCTCAAACCATATCGCCACAGAATATTCACCAACGGATAGCGGTTGATTCACACGGAGCATCTAATCTGGTCCGTGGATGAACCGGGAGTACCACAAGTGGTTCAGCACGCGGCTCCAACGCGAAATGGAGTTGCTCGTGTTTGGCCATGCGGGTGCGCGGGTGTTGGTCTTTCCCACCCGGGAGGGCCGCTTCTTCGACTACGAGAACTGGGGGCTGGTAGGTGCGTTGCATCACCAGTTATCCAATGGCTGGCTGCAGCTGTTCTGCGTGGATAGCGTCGACTCAGAGAGCCTGTATGGCCGCTGCGCTCCTCCACGTAGCAGGATCGCCCGGCATAAGCAGTACGAGGAGTACATCCTCTGCGAGGTGGTGCCTTTCACTCAATGGCGCAACCCGTCACCCTTTCTGATCGGGCACGGCTGCAGCGTTGGCGCCTACCACGCCATCAACATTGCGTTCCGTCACCCGGAACTCTTCGGCAAGGTTGTCGCCTTGAGCGGCCGCTACGACCTGACCAAACCGGCCGGCACTTTCCCGGATCTGTTCGACGGCTACTACGACGAAGATATCTACTTCCACACGCCCAACCACTTCCTGCCCAATCTTACGGATGAGGCCTATATCAACCGGCTGCGGCGAGTTGAGATCGTCTTGGCTGTCGGCGACGCGGATCCGTTCTACTCCAGCAACCGCGCACTCAGCCGGGACCTCTGGGGCAAGGGTGTCTCTCATCAGTTGGAAGTTTGGAATGGTGAAGCCCACCGTGCCCGGTACTGGCGGCAGATGGTGCCCCTTTACATCTGACCGGTGCTTCAACCGGGGTCGGTCCGCACGGTACTGGGATTCTGGAAAGGGAACTTCACGTGGCGCTCAAGGCCGCTGGCCGGTTTGCCACGGTGAGCGCCGCCATGCGAGAAACACAGCCGTTGCGGCGAACAAGGCCGGGGCCGCTAACCATGAAACACCAGCCGACAGCCCAAGCGTCGGCTTCAGATAGCCCAACAGGAACGGCGAAAGGGCGCCAGTGAGAAAACCGAAGGTGATCATCATGGCCGCGGCGGACGCACGGAAACGGACTGGCACCACATCATACAACGCGGCATAGGTATTGGCTTCATAGACACCCCGGAACAGGCCGAAGCCGGCCAGCGCGAGATAGCAACCCGGTAACGTGCCGGCACGTCCCATCAGCCAGAGAAACGGCGCGCAGCCCAGCATGCCGCCCAGTTGCAGCAGCAGGCGAGCATCCGTACGCCGGGCCACGCAGCGGTCAGTGAACCGGCCAGTGATGACGACGCCGATGAAAGCCGGGACGTGGACGTAGAACATGGAGGCGAAGCCGGCGTCGGCCAGCGAGAGGTGGAACTTTTCGTGGAGCAGAGTGGGCATCCAGGTCAGGTAGCCGATGACGAAGCTGATGAGGCCCGCGAAGGCGGCGGTGAGCAGAATCGCGGTCGGGTTCTTCAGCAGGATGCCGGCGGTCTCCCGCAGAGACGAGTTCTGGTTCGCGGCCGCTTGCTCGTCCGGTTCTGGTGGCGGGTCCTTTAGGCGCGCCGCCATGACACCACCCAGCAACACGCCGGCGCCACCGAAGAGGTAGAAGGCGTAGGTCCAGCCGTAGTGTTCGCCGATATAGCCGGCGGCATAGCCGCTGGCGATGACGCCAATATAGACCGATGTCTGCTGCAGCGCCAAGGCCAGAGACCGGGTCTCGCGATGATAGCCGGCGAGCATGGCGTAGTTGGCGGGCGCGAACAGCGCTTCACCACCACCCATGGCGATGCTGCGGAACAGGATCAAGGTCACAACGCCCGTGCTCCAACCCGTGACCATCGTAGCCAGGCTCCAGAACAACACACTAAAGGTGCAGATCCATTTGCGGCTGAAAGTGTCGCCCACATAGCCCGCCACCGGTACCAGCAAGGCGAAGACGACCGTAAAGGCCATTGCAATGAAGCCCATGTCGGCATCGGTGAGTTTCAGGTCGTCACGGATGAGAGGCAGGACGACGTTGAAGATCTGGCGGTCGGCCTGATTGAGGAAGAAAGCTACCCAGAGTATGGCCAGCACCTCCCACTTGTAGCGGGCATGAGGTGCGCGAGACTCATCGAAGGCCAAGTTGATACTCCTTGGCGGGCCGGCACGCCGGGCCAGGCTGAGCCGTCCGCTC
Source organism: uncultured Paludibaculum sp. (assembly GCF_963665245.1). Classification (NCBI taxonomy): domain Bacteria; kingdom Pseudomonadati; phylum Acidobacteriota; class Terriglobia; order Bryobacterales; family Bryobacteraceae; genus Paludibaculum; species uncultured Paludibaculum sp. Next base: position 4,062,601 of record NZ_OY762267.1, on the reverse strand, counting down.
TCGACTTAGTATGTTCGATTCGCGGTGAAGCGAGCGGATCCTCCGCGGGGAAAGGGGTCCGCCAGTTCCATTCAGTTTTATATCAAAAATCTAAACTGAGTCAACTTGAGTTTGACGGCAGGTGCTGACGACCTCGCGATTCTCCACATTTAACTGGCATACAGGCGATTCATGACGTTTGACATCGGCGATACAGAATCCTTGACACGCGCCGGATTTGATCTAAAATACAAAAGGACTTGCTTCAATGACACCGTTCAGCCCCTGTGCGGCCGTTCGGTTCGGTAGCTCTCACTTTGCGCCGCGTTCAAGGAGGGACGGGCAAAATGAAACGCCTAGTCGCGATTTCCGTCGCCGTCGACAGACGGCTTGCGCTCAGCTTCCCCATGGGAGTTGGGTCGAATTCTCTCACCAGTTCCATCACCGGTTCCAGCCATGCCGTTCCGGCTGGCCTCGTCGAATCGGGAACCCGCTCACGATCCGGAATGAGCCGTGGGGCCGGATTACCGGCCCTGCGTGGTGGCTCGACTAGGCCTGCACCGCGGTGGACGGCCCCCCTGCCGCCGGCCACGGCGGAGCAAGCGGTGCGAGGGTAACATGCGCCACCAGCTACAACTCACCGGGAAGTCCGTCCTCGCGCTGGTACTGCTGGGCCTGTCTCCGGCGGCCTGGTCACAGACGGCGCAGATCACGGGCAGGGTCAGCGATCCGACCGACGCCTCCGTGCCGGGCGCCACGATCACCATCAGGAACACCGAGACAGGTATACAGCGCGATGCCGAATCCAACTCGGAAGGCTATTTCGTGGCCCCGCTGTTGACGCGCGGAGCCTACGAGATAAGGGTGCAACAGACCGGCTTCAAGCCCGTCGTACGTTCCAAAATCACTCTGGACGAAGGACAGGTGCTGCGCCTGGACTTCCGGCTGGAGTTGGGCAATGTGCAGGAAGCGGTGGAAGTGACGGCGGCGGCGCCGGTGCTGGAAAAGGAAACCTCCAGCATCAGCACCGTGATCAACCGCGACAAGATTCTGCAGTTGCCGGTACTGAACCGCAACATCACCCAGTTGACGGCGCTGGTGCCTACCGTGGTGCCGTTGGGTGGGAAGAACTTCAACGCATTGCCGGTCTCCAGCGCCAACCAGGGCAGCATGTCCATCGGCGGTGGACCTTCGACGTCGAATAACTACCAGGTGGACGGTATCGCCGCAGCCAACGTGGCCACGGGCAACACGAACATGTACCTGTCGCTCGACGCGGTGGAGGAATTCCGCGTGATCACCCGCAACCCAAGCGCCGAGTATGGTCGTACGGGCGGTGGCGTGGTGTTGATGATCAGCAAATCCGGCACCAACGAGTTTCACGGCTCGATGTACGAATACTTCCGCAACACGGTTCTGAACGCCAACGACTTCTTCTCCAACCGGGCGGGCAAGTCGCGGGCCGATACGAAGCTGAACCAGTGGGGCGCGACGTTCGGCGGCCCGCTGATCAAACAGAAGACGTTCTTCTTCTTCAACTATGAGGGCTTCCAGTTGCGGTCGGCAGCGAACGTCACACGCACGGTGCCCACGACGGATCAACGTGAGGGCAATTTCCAGGGCACGTTGGACGCGACCGGACGCCAGGTGTTGATCTACGATCCGCTCACCACCAGCCTACGTGGCGGCAGCTATGCTCGCGATCCATTTCCAAACAACGCGATTCCGTCATCACAGATCTCGCCGGTGGCGCGGGCCATCCTGAAGTACCTGCCGTCGGGCAACCAGGCGGGCATTGCCGGCACGGGTGCCAACAACTTCTATGGTCAGGGCTCGACGCCGCAGAACAAGCGCATCTACGGCATCAAGGTGGACCACAACTTCAACAACCAGCAGCGCATCAGCGCGCGCTACACACACGACAACAGCACCTACCCGTACGGGCCGAAATACTACGGGCTGCCGGCCGAACCGTTGCAGGACGAGAATAGCCTGCCGCGAGATAGCGCGGTGGTGACCTATACCAACGTCCTGACACCTCGTCTTCTGCTGGAGGTCCGCGCCGGCCTGAACAAATACGGCATCGATAGCGTCAGCCCCAGTGAAGGATTCTCCATCGCCAGCCTGGGCCTGCCCGCCAATCTGGAGGCACAGATGCAGCGGAAGCTGTTCCCCACCATCAATATCAGCGACATCACCACCTTTGGCGGCCCCAATCCGTCGCCATTCCGTCAGGGCAACTATGCTTCTACCGCCGGCGGTTCGCTGACGCAGATCTTCGGACGCCACACGATGAAGTATGGCACCGAGTGGAACCTGTTCCGGTTGAACAACACGCAGCGCACGGACGCACCGCTAACCCTGTCCTTCAACCGCGGCTTCACGCAGGGCGTGAGCCCGAACACGACCGGCACCAACATCGGCAGCGGCATGGCCAGCTTCCTGCTGGGTTGGACTGGTTCAGGCACCGGGTCCATCAACGCGACCAGTACCTACTCAATTAAGACGCAGGCGCTATTCGTGCAGGATGACTGGAAACTGACCCGGAAACTGACACTGAACCTGGGCTTGCGTTGGGAGCACGAGGGGCCTTACACAGACCGCTTTAATGCCATGACCAACTTCGACCCCAGTAAGCAGTTCACCGCGAATGGCATCGCGCTGGTGGGCGGGCTATCGTTCCCCGGTGATAAGGGATTTGACCGCGGCGTGCGCGAAACCTCGTGGCGCGACTTCCAGCCGCGTTTCGGCTTCGCTTACCAGTTGGATGCCAACACCGTCCTTCGTGGCGGCTACGGCCTATACTTCCTCCCGACAACGGGCAACAACATCACCATGGGGCGATCCGGCTTCGACCAGAACACCGGCGTGGTGGCCACCAATGCTTCCACCCAGGGCGGCTTCTACCCGGTGGCGCCGTTGTCCAACCCCTTCCCCAATGGCCTGATTCCCGCGTTGGGCGCTGGTGGTGGTGAGACGGCCGGCATCGGCACCGGCATTTCGGCCACCGGGCGCTGGCTGCAACGCGGCAACAGCCAACAATTCAACTTCAACGTACAACGCCAGTTGCCGGGCCAGTTCATGCTGGAGGTGGGTTATGCAGCCAACCGCGGCGCCGGCATGCAGGCCAACCGCGCATTCCACTACCTGCCATTTTCGGTGGCCAAGCAGTATACGGCGGCACAACTGCAGAGCGCGGTATCCAATCCTTACTGCTCTCTGGTCCAACCTGGCTTGATCTGCAACCCGACCGTGCAACTGTCGTCGCTACTGAACACATACCCTCAGTTCAACTCGGTCAGTGTCCTGGACAACTGGGGCGACTCCATTTACCACGCCCTCACGGTGACCGGACAGCGCCGAGTGGCCCCCGGTCTCACCATGCTGTTGAGCTATACCTTCTCCAAACTGCTGGACAACAACGAAGGCGGAGTCACCCTGGGCGGCTCCAACGGCGTGCAGGATTGGGAGCACATCAACCTGGAACGCGGGATCTCCGCGCTGAACCTTCCGCAACGTGCGGTGGCAACGGTGCTGTACGATCTGCCCTTCGGCAAGCGCGGCGCGCGTCTATACCGCGCACTGGCCGGTGGCTGGCAGGTGAACGGAATTCTCACCCTGCAAAGTGGTAGCCCCATCGGCGTCACCACGGCCGCTGGCGGCAAACTGTTCGCCGGTTCGCGACCGAATCTCGTCGGCGATCCGAGGCCAGCCGATCCGACCATCGACCGCTGGCTGAACGCGGCCGCCTTCGTCGTGGCCGATGAGCGCAGCCCCGGCAACGCGCCGCGCAACCTGACCAACATCCAAACCGATGGACTGCAGAACCTGGATGTCTCGGTTCTGAAGAGCTTCTTCTTGACGGAGAGAGTCCACGCGCAGTTCCGTGCTGAAGCTTCCAACGTGACCAACACACCCACCTTCGGCTCGCCGGGGACCGGGTTCGGTTCATCTACGTTCGGAGTAGTGACCAGCACGGTGAGCGATCCACGCAACATGCAACTCGCGTTGAAGCTGGTGTTCTGACGGGCCGCCACCAGGGCGCAGTGCGGGCGGCGACCACGGGGCCGCCGCCCGCACTGGCCGGGCAGTGGGACGAAAGAGGCATATCTGATTTCCGGCGAAGGACTTTCATGAAGAACACGTTTTCTTCTCTACTACTCATGGCATTGCCGTTGGCGGGCGCCGAGGTCGCGCTGCAGAATGCCAATCTTCAGATCGCGTTCAACGAGAAGGGCGCGCTCACCAGCCTGGTTGACCGGCGCTCGGCACCGGCCAGGAACCTCATCGCGCATCCTAAGGCGGGCTTCTGGAAGATTGTCTTCCAACGCGGCCGCTCGCTGGAGAATGTCATCGACCCTGGGCAGCAGACCTATCGGCTGGAGAAGAACGGCAACACCATCCGCATCGTGGCCGATTCGTTGCGATATGGCGGGGAGACGCTCGACATCGGGCTGGCCATTGACGTGACCCTGTCGGAGGACGAGATCCGGTGGCAGGCGCGCATCCAGAACGGTTCGCAAGTGACAATCTCGGAGTTCTTCTTCCCCGAGATAGGCGGCATAGATACACTCGGCGGGCCGGGCACGGACGACCTGCTGTGGCCGCAGAACGCAGGCGCGCGCATCCGCAATGTCCGGTCGACGTTGACGCCTCGCGTCGACGGCCTCAGCGAGATCGAAACGCCGGTGAACGGCGTGGCCGATCAGCGCCTGGAACTGCTCTACCCGGGCCACGCCACGATGGACTGGTACGAGTTGACCAACGATCGCCGGGGCATCTATTTCGCCAGCTATGACCCGAGCTTTCTGTCTGGTTCCCTGCTGGTGTCGCGCATGTTCACCGAGGGCGGCAGCATGACGTATTCCTTCGTCAAATACGCCTTTGTCCGCCCGGGTGAGACCTGGCAGAGCGGACAGTACGTCACCGCGCCGCACCCGGGCACCTGGCATGCCAGCGCCGGCAAGTACCGCCAATGGGCCAACACCTGGTTCCGGCATGACGCGCCTCCCGATTGGGTGGCGCACTTCAAGGGCATGTTGCTGGTGATCCTCCGCCAGCAGTACGGCGACGTGATGTGGCACTACGACGACATCCCGTTTCTCTATGAGGAGGCGCAAAAGAACGGCATGGACATGGTGTCTCTTTTCGGGTGGACCGAGGGCGGGCACGACAACCAGTACCCCATCTACAAAGCCGACCCGGAGATGGGCGGAGAGGCCGCGTTGCGGCGCGGTCTGGCGGAAGTCACCACTCGCGGCGGACACACGTTGCTCTACCTGCAAGGGCACTTGATGGACCCGGTCACCGACTGGTATACGCAGCGGGGCGCGGCACTGGCGGCCCGGAATGTGTGGGGCACACCATACTATGAGCAATACAACAAGGGCTATCAGAGCAGCCTGTTGCGCAACTACACACGCAAACTGTTCGCCATGCCGTGCACGTTGGGCGACGAATGGAGCAACCTGCTCGTAAAAGAAGGTCGCGAGAAGCTCGGCTTTGGCCCGAGCGCGTTGATCTACGACCAATTGGGCGGTATGCCGGCCTACCCGTGCTTTGGACTGAAGGACGACGTGAAGCCCTCGGCGGCCTTCACGCAAGGGCGGCTGAACCTGCTGAAGGCGTTGCGATCCAGTCTCAAGCAGACCAATCCGCATTTCGGCCTGATGTTCGAGCACAATACGGATATCTACGCGCAGTACGCCGACATCATTCACTGCGCCGGTGAAGGTTGCGCGCTCACCAGCCGGTCGTTTCCACAGTTGTTCCGCTACACATTTCCGGAGATCATCATCACGTCTCGTGACGCGGCACCGCGCGTGGACCCCAAGCAGGTGAACCACTCGCTGGCCTACGGGATGCGTTTCGAACTGGAAGTGCGCTACCGCGCGGACGTGGAGACCATTCGCGGCCACCAGAAGACTCAACTGCGGGACTACATCCGCTCCGTCAGCCAGCTCCGCGACCGGTATTGGGATCTGCTGGGCAATGGCCGTTTTCTGGATGACCAGGGACTGACGAATCAGAATCGAGCGGTGACGGCCACCGCCTTCGCCTCGGGACAGCGGCGCGCCGTCGTGTTGTGGAACAACAGCGGCCAGGTGCAGCCGGTGCGGGTCTCGATGGAGGGAAAGAAGGTAGTGGAGTGCGCGGGAGTGGCCGGGAAGCTGGCCACTGTGCCCGCTCAACTGCGCCCTCAGGAGATCGCCGTGGTGGTGTTTGAGTAGCGCCGCCAGGACTTCAGCAACAGGTGAAAGGAAAGGAACGGTAGTACCACGATGAGATTGGCATTGCACGCAATACTGACGGGCCTGGCGCTGGGCGCCGGACTGGCCGTGGCCCAGACGGCGGATTTCTCATTCAAGCTGGATGCGGCCCGGGTGGCGGGCCCGTGGCGGCGGGTTGATCTGTATCCCAACACGTCGCTGCGCAACGCACCTCCGCCGGAACTGGCCGCCACCGTGGAGCGGGAGTACGGCCGGCCGAAGATCGTGCGCGTATGGCTGCCGCTGGACGACATGTGGGACTACCGGACGGGGCAATACACCTTCAACTTCCAGTGCGGCAAGGACACCTACAAAGACGACCACATCAAATACAAATACGACCGTGACCACATCACCGAGACCACCGTGCACTTCGAAGACTACATGAGAGCCTTCAGCCAGCATTCCGACGAACTGCTGCTGAACGTTCGCCGCTACGAGCGCGAGGTCGTGGACGGCAGGATCACCATGGCACAGTGGAAAGAGGTGGTGAAGACCGGGCTGTTGCGCTACAAGAAGATGTTCGCCAATCTGCGCTACCTTGAGGTGCTCAATGAATATTGGATCGGCGAATTCGGCAAATTGGACGACGATCAGTACTACGCCTTCTATCGCGTCGGCTACGAAATAGTGAACGAGGTCAATCAGGAGTTGAAGCCGGCCCTGCCGCTGCTGGTGGGTGGCCCGTGTGTCGTTGGCAAACCATTTCGACAGGAGGATCCGGATGCGCGGCCGGACCAGGGCAACCAGGGGCAGCGTATGTACCGGTTTCTCGATAACTACGCGCGTGATCGAAACCCGGCCAAGAAGCTGGACTTCATCTCATTTCACGATTACGGTCTGAAATCCAACGTCGCTGCGATTGCGGACTATCAGTCGATCATCCAGGGCTGGCTTCGCAAACTGGCGCTGCCGGAAGACCTGCCGTTGTTCGAGACCGAGATCGGCGTAGCCGGGCCGGTGCCCGACGCTGCCGAGAATTTGAGGCAGGCCACAGGCGTGAGTTCGTTCTTCTACTACACCAGGCACAATCCGAATCACTATCTGTTTCCATGGGTGCTTTATCACAACCCGATTCAGCTTTCGCTGGTGCAGTTTGCCGCTGGGTTGAAGATGGCTCCGTTCGGGGCCGCGATGAAGATGTGGTCGATGCACAAGGGCAATGAGGTTCTCTGCCAGCGGCAGGACAGTGGTGTGGGCGGTCCGTTGGCCGTGGCATCAATGGACGGCTCCAGCCTTGTGGTGCAAACCTGGAACTACTCAGACAAGCCGGTGAACGTGGAGATCGCGTTGCGCGGTCTGCCGGCGCGCCTGTCGGCCGGCACACAGCTGCGGCAATACCTGGTCGACGCCGAGCACAGCAACTGCATCGGGCATGCAGGCACGCCGTGCGAGTTGCAGATGGTGAATCAGTCGTCGGGCACGACACCCGAGAGCTTGAAAGTGAAGCTGGAGCCGCACGCGCTCGCTTTGTGGAAGCTGGAGGCGCCGGGCATGAATTGATTGCCACGGTGCCGGCAGCGGCCGCATCCCGGACGCGCCGGATTCGCAACCTTGCGGACGGCGCGCGGCGCGGCCGAGAATCAGAATAACGCGGTGTTTGGGAGTGGAAGAAGGGAATTGAAATGACTGTCTATCCTTCCGGTGAATCGGGCGGGATCGCGGATCCGGTGTATTTGAGGGTCCGGGAGAGGATTCGTAGCGAGATTCTGAGCGGAGTTTTTCCGCCGGGGTCGCGTCTGAAATCGGCGGACCTGAGCAAGCGCTACAAGGTGAGCCAGATGCCGATCCGCGAAGCGTTGCAGATGCTGCAGGGGGAAGGGTTGGTGACCGTGCTGCCCAACCGCGGCGCCAGCGTGCGCGCGGTGGACAACCGCTTTATCGAAAATATGTACGATATCCGCGGTGTCATTGACGGGCTGCTGGTTCGGCGCGCCTGCAAATTGATGAACGATTCGGAGATATTCGAGCTCCACGGAGTCCAGGCGAAGTACGAGGAAGCTGCCGGTGCCGGACAGTTGGACGCCTCCCTGGAGTTGAACAAGGAGTTCCATCACATCATCTACGTGGCGGCGGACAATCCGGAGGCCATGTCGATGCTGGAATGCCATTGGGGCTTGGTGGATAGCCTGCGGCGCACTTTCGGGTTTGGGCAGGAACGCATCCAGGAGATCATCTCGGAGCACCGTCAACTGTTGCGCGCGCTGGACCGCCGCGACGAGGAACTGGCCACCCGGATTGCCCTGCTGCATTGCGAACAGGCCAAGGCGGACCTGCTGCGTCAGCGGGAGAACGCCCTCGGCGCCGATCCTGGCAAGCTTCGCAATATCCGGAAAGGCAGGACGGCATGAAGATCCGCGAATTGCGCGCCTATGTGGTCCACGCGTTCCGCTGCAACTGGGTGTTCGTCAAGGTGGACACAGACGAAGGCATCAGCGGAGTGGGGGAAGGCACCGTGGAGATGCGGGAGCCCACGGTGGCCAGCGCGATTGAGGAGTTGAGCCGGTATCTGATCGGCAAGGATCCGTTCGCCATCGAGCATCACATCCATGTGATGAACCGCGACTCCTATTGGCGCGACGGCGTCATCCTGCGCAGCGCGCTGAGCGCCGTCGAGGCCGCTCTGTTCGATATCAAGGGCAAGGCACTGGGCGTGCCCGTCTACGAGTTGTTGGGCGGACAATGCCGCGATCGCGTGAAGTGCTACGCCAATGGCTGGTTTGCCGGCGCCGAGACACCGCAACAGTTCGCTGCAGCGGCGCGCGCACCCGTGGCCATGGGCTTTCAGGCGCTGAAGTTCGACCCCTTTGGCAAGGCCTATCGCACGCTGTCGCCGGCCGAGCGGGAAACGGCAGTCGAAACGGTGGCCGCCATCCGCGCGGAAGTGGGACCGAACGTGGATCTGCTGATTGAAGCGCATGGCCGTCTGGACGTGCCCACGGCCATCCGCGTCGGGGAGATGCTGGCGCCATATCATCCCTATTGGTATGAGGAGCCCGTGCCGCCGGACAGCATCGACGCGCTGCGGGCCGTGCGTGAGAAAGTGTCGACGCCCATAGCCGCTGGCGAACGGTACTTCCAGCCGCAGCGTTTCGTCGATGCCTTCAACCGTGGCGCCATCGACATCCCGCAACCCGACGTCTGCCATGTGGGCGGAATGCTGGAGACCAAACGGGTGGCGGGCCTGTCCGAACTCTATGGGCTCACTATCTCGCCCCACAATCCCAACGGCCCCATCGCCAACGCGATGACGCTGCAACTGGCTGCCTCCACGCCGAATTTCGGCATGTTGGAGACCATGTTGAGCGATGTGGACTGGCGCGATGACGTGGTCCACGAAACGCTGGAGATGGTGGACGGCTGCCTGCTGATTCCGGATACTCCGGGCCTCGGTGTGGAGTTGGACGAAGCCGCCGCCGCCGCGCATCCCTATGAGGCGCGGGATCTGCGGCACTATACCGGTGCGCTGACAAGGATTCGGCCCGCCAATGCGCGTCCCTGGTTCACGGTAAGGAGCACCTCCGATGTCCAGGCTTAGCGGGAAGGTGGCGCTGGTGACGGGTGCGGCCCGTGGTATCGGCGCTGGCGTGGCTCTCGCTTTCGCGCGGGAAGGCGCCGCGGCGGTGGTGGTGAATGACCTCACCTCCACCGCCGATGTGGAATCCACGTTGCAGAACATCGCGGACACCGGTGCGCAGGCCTGCTTTCTGGCGGCCGACGTCCGCTCGGAAGAGCAGGTGGACGAGATGTTCCGTCAGGTCGTGGAGCGTTTTGGGCGTCTGGATATCCTGGTGAACAATGCCGGCATCACGCGCCGCGAGGATATCTTCGAGACGTCGTTGGAGGGCTGGCACGCGGTGCTGGATACGCACCTGACGGGCACGTTCCTGTGCGCCCGGGCAGCCATGCGGATCATGCGCGAACAACGCTGCGGACGCATCATCCAGATGAGCTCGGTGCTGGCATGGCAGGCAGCCGTGCGCGGATTCGTCCATTATGCGGCGGCCAAGGGAGGGCAGATCGCGTTCACACACACGCTGTCGAAGACCGCGGCGCCCTTTGGCATCACCGTGAACGCCATCGCGCCGGGAGTCATTGAGACCGAGATGCTGCGTCAGGCGCACGGCGAGGCGGGCATTGCGGAAGTGGCCAAACAGATTCCGCTGGGGCTCGGCTCGGTGGAGGACGTGGCGGCAGCCGCGGTGTTCCTCGCCAGCGACGAGTCCAAGCACATCACGGGTGCCACCATAGACGTCAACGGCGGCTACTACTACCGGTAATGCGAGGCGGCTGCGCCTCACTACGTCTTCACCAGAGCACCTGCGGCCGAAGCATCCGATGGTCAAGGTGCTGAACCCCGTCGGTGCGGCCGACAGCAGGGCCAGCGGTGTGCCAGACGCAGAACCTCTGCTCCCGGCCCGATCTCTGGCGCGTGATGAGAACGTCTAGCCGGCCATAACTTTGTGACCGCTTGCGCCGACTTGCCCTCGCGTTGATTGCGCCCGGAATTCGATCGCATTTGATCTCTGCATCGGACCGCGATATAGTTGCACTGGCGTTATTTATGCAAGCGCTTGCGGCCAAGGTTGGCTAGTGACGAGCTCGACCACCGTACAGGCGACGCGACTAGCTTCACATCGTTCACTTGGTTTGCGCAGCGACACTGTCGGGGGAAGTGACGGCGACCCGATGAAACACACACTCCCCATCGTTTTTGAGGAGTTCGCATGATGGCCCGACTCGCGGCGGGCGGCGTGCTGTTGTCTCTGCTCGCCGGATTCGCTCGGCAGAGGCCGGCGGCCGGTGGCCGCATGGAGTTGGGGCGACTCGCCAGTGGCGCCGTCCGCATGAAGCAGGCGAAGCCCGCGCAGGTCGAGGTCTATCGGCGTGGGAACAACGTCAGCCGCCTGGCCGTTGGCGCGAATGGCCTCGCCTCCAACGTGCCCGGCGAGGTGGACCAGCATTTGGATTGGTCCGTTCCGTCCTACGCCCGGTTGTATCAGTACACCAAGGATCCCCACTACCTCGAGGTGGCGCGCGTCTTGCTGCACGACACGAAGGCGATGCTGGCGCTGCCCCGGCGCTCAAGGGATTGGGGCGCACCGGACCTGGCTTCCCTGGATTTCCGTCAACCACCTGCCCGGCGTCACCGGGCTGGAGGAACTCGACAAGGCTCTATTTCAGCAATCGGCCAAAGGCAATTAGGACAAACATGAGAACGAAGATCATACCTGTGCAAATGCTCGCCATGGCGCTCACTCTGTGCGCCGCGTTGACGACGGCCACGGCGGCCGGGGCAACGCCACCGCGACCGCAAGGCCCGTGCGATGTCTACGCCGCCGCGGGTGCCCCCTGCGTGGCCGCCCACAGTAGTACCCGTGCGCTGTACGCCGGCTACAACGGACCGCTCTACCAGGTCCTGCGCCAGTCCGATGGCAAGACCCTGGATATCGGTGTCGTCCAGCCCAGCGAGCAGCCGGTCCCGGACGCCGGCGGATACGCCAATGCGGCCGCGCAGGACGCCTTCTGCGCCAACACGTACTGTTGGATCAGCATCCTTTATGACCAGTCTCCCAAGGGCAACCACCTCATCCAGGCGCCGCGCGGAGGCTTCAGCGGACCGGCTATGGGCGGATTCAACAACCTCCCGGTGGCGGACATGGCGCCGGTCACGCTGATGGGCCACAAGGTCTACGGCGTCTTCATCGCGCCGGGCATGGGCATCCGCCTGAACGATGCGAAGGGCACCGCGGTGGACGACCAGGCGGAGGGGCAGTACTGGGTGATCAACGGCCACCACTACAACTCCGGATGTTGTTTTGATTACGGCAATGCCGAGACGGACAGCCGCGACGACGGCAACGGCACGATGGAGACCACCTACTACGGGAACGCCACGCCCTGGTATCGAGGCACCGGTAACGGCCCTTGGATCATGACCGACCAGGAAAACAACCTGGTGGGCTGCGTGAATCCGGACGGATCCAAGCTCTGCACAAACCTGCCGAGCATCACGTGGCGGTTCGTCACGGCGATCGCCAAGGGCGAGCCGCACCACTGGACGTCCATGGGCGGCGACGCGCAGCGGGGTCCGTTGTCGGTCATGTTTGACGGACCGCGCATCGACGTCACCTACGACCCGATGCGTAAGCAGGGCGCCATCCTGCTGGGCAACGGCGGCGACAACAGCGTCGGCTCGCAAGGCACTTTTTACGAAGGTGCGATGACGGCCGCGGGCACATTCCCTTCGGACGCCACCGATCAATTGGTGCAGGCCAACGTAGTGGCCGCGAAGTACGACGTGCAGCGGCTCAGCCTGGCGCCGACGGCCGCCAAGGCTACACCGCCCGGACTTCAGACATTCTCCCCAGGATCCTCGCAGGACACCACCCTGACCTTCACGAATACGACAGGGGCGCCGGCAACGGGCGTGAAGCTGAGTGTTTCCGTGCCCAGGCAGTGGACTGCCATGGTCCCCGGCTCCAGAACGACGTCCGTGACGATTCCTGAAGCGGTTGCTCCGGGCGCCAGCGCGAAGGCGACGTTCAAAGTCACCTCAGCCGCGGCGGCCTTCAACGGCGATCTGGTGGGGACTGCTTCCTGGACAGGCCCGGGCGGCACGACGCACTCGGAAACAACAGTGGAGAAGGTGCGGAACGTCAGCCCCGTCAAGGTCAACGAGTTTCGCGTCAGCGCCGGAAATCCCCCCAATTCGACGAACTCGTTTATCGAGCTCTACAACACAGGAGCCGGCGCTGTCGACCTTTCCAACTGGAGCCTGTCCCAGCACCAGACTCAACAGGCGATCTTCTCCTCGGTGAAGATCCCCGCCGGGACGAAGCTCGCTCCGGGCGGCTTCTATCTGCTGGGTCTCGCGAACTCTGGATTGGCGGTGCCCGCGCGCACCGGTGACAGCACCGTGTACATCAGGAGCACAACTGGCATGTCGGCCGGCGACATAATCGAGATCGACACCGGCTCCAAAATGGAGACGCGCAAGATCGCGAGCGTGGGGACAGCGGCGGGCAACAGCACGACATTGTGGCAACCCCTGCCGGACGGGATGGTGATCACGATTCCCGCCGGTTCGACCAACGTGCCCGTCACCAGTGTGTCGGGATTCGAGGTGGGCCAGAAGATCGCCATCGGCTACGGCGCCACCTATCCCACCGTCGCAAACGCCGTGGAAAAGTATGAAGTGGCCACGGTCACGGCAGTGGGCAAACCGGGTACGCAAGCTTTCCTCGGTGTGGACGCGCCCTCCGGGGCGACCAACATCAAGGTGACCTCGGTTGCCAACATCTCGGCTGGAGACAAGATCCGGCTCGACATCGATAGCGTCGGCCATGGGATCGAGACCGTCACGGTGACGCGGGTCGGCACCCAGGCGAGCCGCACCGCGCTGACTGCGGATGTGAGCGCAGGCGCGACCAGCATCAAGGTCCGCAGCGTAAACGGGTTCACGGTGGGCGACAAGCTGACGATCGGCACGCCTGCAAACCAGGAGACCGTGACGATCAGCGCGGTCGGGGCCAGCGTCGACTTTACTCCCGCCCTCGCCAGGCCGCACCTCAACCGCGAGGAGGCAATCGCCCAGGGTACAGGACTGGATCTGGCCGCTCCGCTGCGCTTCCCGCATGCGGGCAACATGCCCTTCAGTGTGAGGGGCACGGGCATCACCTTCCAGCCTGCGACCGCCTTTGCGCATTCGAGCAATGAACCCGTGCAGCCTTTGGGCACGGGCATCACACTAGACAAGCCCCTGGCCAAAGAGCACGAGATCAACGCGGCCGTGCGGGACGCCGCGGTGACCACCGCGGGTTACCAGGGTACGCCGGCACCCAACCAGTGGTTCGGCGGCCCGGCCCTCTCCCCCAGCGCCGGCAACATGGTGCTGCGCGACGCCGCTGGCCTGGTGGTCGATAGTCTCAACTACGGCCTGCCCGTCGACCCATGGGCCTCTGAGGGCTACCACGGCATTTCAGGTTCGGGACAGGGCGGCTGCCTCGTGCCTGCGCCCGGCTTTGCCCGCGGCTTCGGACCAGCCGCGGCAGCCTCCGGAGCCACGAACCGGAGCGCCGGCCGCTTCCCGGATGGCGCCGATACAGACAGCAACTGCACGGATTTCCTGCTGCAGCCCGCCACCACCTTGTCGGCCGCTTCGGCCGCCGGCTCGAGCAACCTCAAAGTCGCCAGCGTGGCCGACTTCAAATCCGGCCAGACGATTCTGATCGACGCCGCAGGCGAACTCGAAAACGCCGTCATCGAAACGGTCGGTACGGCCGGGGCAACAACCGCGGGTACGGCCACCAACGTGGGCGCAACCGTGATCCCCGTCAACGGCGTGATGGGTTTCACAGCCGGACAGACCATCATGGTCGACGACGGAGCGAGCCGTGAGACTGCCGTTGTGGCATCGGTCACGTTCGGGTTCAGGAACTCCTCCATCACCGTGGCGGCGCCGCTGAAATCAGCGCACGCAGCCGGTACATCCGTCACCGGCACCGGCATCACCCTGACCGCTGCGTTGACCAAGGCACATGGCAGCGGGACCCAGGTAGCAAGGATCCTTCCTACGCCTGGCGCGCCCAACCAGTACGTCCGCTCGAAGTAACAGCCGATAGACGGCGTGCGAGAAGGATGCCGCTGATTCTCCGGGTCCGAGTGCTCAGCGGCGTCCGCCGTTTCTACAACAGTTGATTGGCGAGTTGAAATCGGTATGAAAATGAGAATCGTTGCTGTACTGATGCCCGCGCTGGCCATGACGCTGGCTGGGGCGGCTCCGTCGCGGCCGAAGGGTCCCTGCGACATCTATGGCGCCGCGGGCACCCCTTGCGTGGCCGCGCACAGCACCACGCGTGCGCTGTACGCCGCCTACACAGGCCCGCTTTACCAGGTGAAACGCCCATCGGACGGCAAGACGCTGGACATCGGCATCGTCCAGCCTGCGGCATCGCCAGTACCGGATCCAGGAGGATTCGCCGACGCGGCCGCTCAAGAGACCTTCTGCGCCAATACCCTCTGCGTCATCAACCGGATCTATGACCAGTCCGGCAAAGGCAACCACCTGCTGCAGTCGCCTCCGGGCCCCCTGTTTCCAGGCCCGGCGAAGGGCGGCTTCGATACCCAGCCGATCGCGGACATGGCGCCGATCACCATCAGCGGCCACAAGGCATACGGCGTCTACATCATGCCGGGCATGGGCTTCCGCAACAACGATGCCAGGGACCTTGCCATCAACGACGAGCCGGAGGGTATCTACTACGTCATCGACGGCACACACTACGACAGTGGGTGCTGTTTCGATTACGGCAACTCCTCCACGAACGGCCGCGCCGTGGGCACCGGCACCATGGAGACCACCTACTTCGGTACCGCCACCGCCTGGGGCAGCGGCGCCGGTCCCGGTCCCTGGATCATGGCCGACCTGGAGGCCGGCCTGTTCTCCGGCTACAACGCCAAGCAGAATGCCGGCGATCCGACCATCGATTCGTGGCGGTTCGTGACGGCCGTTGTCGACGGTGGCGGCGGCAACAAGTGGGATCTCCGCGGCGGCAACGCGCAGAAGGGTGGATTGACGACCTTCTACAGCGGAATCCGCCCTGGCTCTCTGACCAACAACCGCTATTACCCGATGCACAAGCAAGGGGCCATCCTGCTGGGCATCGGCGGCGACAACGGTAACGGCTCGGCCGGCACCTTCTATGAGGGCGTGATGACCACCGGATATCCGACAGAAGCCACCACGGATGCGGTGCAGGCCAACATCGTGGCGGCCAGGTACGACGTTCAAAGGGTGGGCCTGTCACGGGTGACGACGTTTACGCCGGGATCGACACAGAACGTCACCGCGACGTTCACCAACACGACGGGGGCGCCCGCGACCGGCGTCAAGCTGAGCCTTGCCGTCCCGGCGGGGTGGACCGCCCAGGTTTCCGGCAGCGCTTCGAAGACATTCGACACTCCGGTGGAGCCGGGCGCCAGCGTCAGTGCTGCGTTCCAGGTCACCTCGCCGTCGAAGACTGGCGCCGGCTTCCTCGCCGCCAAGGCTGAGTGGACAACTCCGCCCGCCGGCCGGAAGCAATTCGACACGATGCCCGCAAGACTGCGGAATGTTCTGCCGGTGAAGATCAACGAGGTGCGCCTAGGCACCACCACCAATATGACCGACCAGTTCATCGAGCTCTATAACGCCGGCTCCAGTGCTGCCGATCTCTCCAACTGGACCCTGGTGGGCACGCAGAGCCAGTGGGCGCCCGTCAAGCTGGCGACCATCCCGGCCGGCACGAAGCTCGCGAGGGGGGCCTACTATCTTCTCGGCCTGTCCAGCTCTGGACTGGCCGCACCCGCCAATTCGGGCGCGATGACGATCAACGTGAGGAGCATCACCGGCTTCGCGCCGGGCGAGAAGATCGACATCGACGGCGAAACCCGCACGATCGCCAATATGGGGACAGCAGCCGCGCCACTGACGAAGGTGTTCGAGCCCGTATCCACCGGGCCGTGGCTCACGGTACCGGCCGGATCCACAAACCTGCCCGTGACGAACGCGGCCGGCTTCGCCGTGGGGGAGAAGCTGCGCATCGACATCGGAGGCAACTACGAACTGGCTACGGTCACCGCCGTTGGCAAGGCGGCCACGCAAACAACGCTGGCGGCCGAGTCGGCCGCGGGCGCCACCAACATCAAGGTGGCTGCCAGCGCCGACATGACACCCGGCGACATGCTGACGATCGGCACCGGAAGGCGCAAGGAGACGGCCACCGTGAAGAGTGTCGGCTCCAGCGGAGCAAGCGGAACCGGCATCGACCTAGCCGCCCCGCTCAAGTTCGACCACATGTCCGGCGTTGACGTCTCTGACGTGGGGACGGGCATCAGCTTCACGCCGGCTACCAGGTTCCCGCATGTCAGCGGCGACGCCGTCCAAGCGCTGGGCAGCGGCCTGACTCTCGACCACCCGCTGGCCAGGAGTCATGAGTACGGTGCGGCCGTAGGGAACGTCCAGGCCGCGACGTTGGGCTACCAGGGGCCGCCGGCGCCCAATCAATGGTTCGGAGGCACCCTCTCTGCCAGAGCCGGTTCCATCGCCCTGCTGGATGCCGGCGGCGCTGTGGTCGACGCCATGGTCTACGGATCTCAACAGAGCAGTTCCAGCGGCAACGGGACCATCACGAGTCCAGAACTTGCCACGCTCGAGGGGGACCAGGGCAAGGGTGGTTGCATCGTGGTGGTGCCGGCCCCGGCCGGTGGAGCGAGCCGTAGCCATGGTCGGTTCCCGGACGGTTTCGACGCCGACAGCAACTGTACCGATTTCCAAATCCAGGCCGCCGCATCTTCACCGTTGGGCGCGTCCCCCGGTGCGGCCAACATCAAGGCCGGCAACGTGACCGGCTTTGGCCCGGACCAGAAGATCCTGATGGATACAGGGGCGAAACGGTGAGTGCGATTGAGGTAGTGGAAGAGCCATAGGCCCCTGCCTGCACTTTTCCGGCTGGTTCAGGCATCCACCTGGCTGGGGACATTTCGACACGTTTTGGGCCACACGTGTTCGGCCGTCAGGCGGCGCTGGAGCCGGTGCCGCAGAAATCCGTCGTCTTCCCAATTTCAGCTACCTGACAAGTTTCCGGTCTCAATACTTCGGTGCTCTTCTACGATTCATCGCGCACCTTTGGCCACTGAGCGGCTTCCAGGGAGCAAAGATAGGAGGTTATCGCGGGCCACCTTCCGGGCGGTCTCCGGCTTCAGAGCATCGAGCAATACGTAGGACCGTTGAACGATCGACTTGTACCGCTCAGAGAAGTCGCTGGTGTCCGAACCGATCATGAACCGTCCCGAGTACTCTTCAATCAGATTCACCCATGCGCGATCCAGCGTCCCGCCAGGGGCAATCTCCTGCTCGAAGATCACCCACGAAAGGTCGATGCTTAGGTTGGGGTATTGCCCCAGCAGGCGTCGTAGTATGGCCGTATGGTCTGCGATCACGATGCGCCGGCTGATGCCCGCGTGAGCCCAGATCAGGCGGGTGTCTGGATATCGACGGATTGCGGACTCGATCTCATCGAGATAGTCGGGCATCTGCCGCCAGCTCGGTCCGATGTTGCTGTGCACCAGCACCGGCAGATCATGCTTTGCAGCCAACTCCAACAAGCGGCCAAACGCCTTCGAAGTGGCTCGCGGAGTCTCGCCGTATGTTAGTGCGGTGAGATCGTCATGTCGCAGGAACACCTCGCCGATTCCTTGCCAGAAACCTGGGTAGAGCGCCAACATACGCTCGACGTGATCTACTCCATTTCGATCCGCGCTATTGAAGCCGCAGATGAACGGGTGCAAGCGAGATTGCTTGTCGCTTGGCAGCTCCAGGATGGCTCGCGCGAGCAGGAAGTCGGTTGCACTGTACCAATAGGCTCGGGAGTCATTCTCCATATAGTAAGTGGGCCGCCTCGCGTCCCCCTCGTCCCACGTCTTCACTAGAGGCATGCCCGAAATGACGGCGTCCGTCACTCCGGCGTTGTCCATCGCTTTGAACAAGGCGTCCATTCCTGGGGTCTCCTGGACAAAGTCGAAGAAATGGAGGTGCCCGTCAAAGACCTCGTGCCTGATGGGCGCAAGGAGCCTGGGCGATTCGGCCCGGCCGTTAGGGGATTGGCCGCAGAGGCTCACCGCGGCAATCACCAGTACAACCGGGCGCATGAGAAACAAATGAGAATCCACCTTCAACTCCTGTAAGGGTACGCAGCTCAGTGCACCAGGACCGAACGGCTCCTCTCTGGAATCCGTTCAGCGCGGGGGCGCCAGCGATTACTTCGGAAGTCGCGCAACCAGGCTGGTTCTTCGTCTAGCGAATACCCTGCAACCGCCGGGTGATCCCAGCGAGGTGATGGTAGCTATGCCGGACGGCGTGGTCCTCCAGCAGGAACTGGCACGTGAGCGGCGCGTCGGCGTACAACGACACGGGAGCGGCCTGAGCCAGATCCTCGTCACTGAGGGTGCGAATGGATGCCGCGGCCTTCGCGCTGTTGCGCTCCAGAAGGTCCAGCGCGGCTGCCTTCGTGACGGCGCTGTGTTCCGCGGCGTGCCTGGCATTCATTGCGTCCACATCGACCATGGTTACGCCGGTTATGGCCTGACCACCGGCCAACTTGAGGGCCAGTTCGATCTCCAGCGGGTACACGCTCGCTACGTGGTGTACGACCACGCCGATGGTGCGCCCATCGCCTGGCAAGTAGGACTGCCACTGTGCGTCAGACAGAGGGCGCACGAGGTCAGCGAGGGCTCGAGCGCCCCGTTCCAACCGGTCGGCGAGGGCGCCGGCACGGGTGGTCCAGTGTGCCGTCTCGCGTTTGGGGCTATGCGTGTGTGTGGTCATGGTTTCCGTCTCTTCTACCTTTCGTGTTTTGAGGGATCGGTCTTTGCCCTCCGGATTGTCGAGTCTTCTCTTTGCCGGGAGGATTGGACAGACACGGCGCCGCTGTCGTTTCGAGCCGTGCCCGCCCACTTATCCAAGCGTGTTCCAGTCCACAAATGCGCAACTCGGAGTCCGTGCCCGATCGAATAAACTGCACGGCCTGTGGCCAGACCCTACCGGTATCCAGCGGGCTCCGCCACGGGGCGTTGTCGAATGGCCGAAGACTGGGCGCGGCTTGGTTGGGGCCTGTGTTGGGGTTGAAGAAAGAGGATGACTCAGCGATGTGCGCTCGGGTCCCCTGTCGGCGGGGGAGCAAGGTCCTCCTGCGCCGGAGGGCCTAACAGCTCCTGGAAGATCGGTTTCAGAGCGTCGGCCCAGATCTGATAGGCCGGCTCCACCGGATGGAGCTTGTCGACGCCCATCATGCCGGGCTTCAGCACGCCGTTGCTGTCCGCGAGCTTGTCGTTGACGTTCAGATAGCGCACTTTGGTGCCATCGGCCATCCTCGCAAGATTTGCGTTGATCCTGTCGATCACCGGTACGGCCGCCATATTGTCGTTGCGCGGGAAAATGCCGGTGACGATGACGGTGGCTCCGGGCGCCTTGCTCTTGATGGCCTCCAGCACGGCCCGCAACCCTCGAGTGACATCCGAAACAACGGCCGCTTCCGAGCCCTGAGGCGTCTTCCCGCTGATATTGTTGGTGCCTGCCATCAGAACAACCACCTTCGGGTTCACGCCTTCCAGTTCTCCGTTATTGAGGCGCCACAGGATGTTCTGAGTCCGATCGCCACCCCATCCGAAGTCGGCAGCGTTCCAGCCCGAGAAGTTCCGCTTCCAGTTCGCCAGCAGTTCGGGATAGTCGGTGGCGCCCCAGCGCCGTGTGATGGAATCGCCCTCGAAATAGATGTCAATGCGGCCCTTCTTGGCCTTTTCCACCAGTTGGCCATGCGCGACGATCGAGTTCGCATCGAGCCTCGGCGCCGGAACATCGGCCGCGATAGGAGGAGGTGGATCACCTACATACTGAATGAACCTGTTCGCCCATGGGATGAAGTACTTCCAGTTCGGGCCATCCGTGTGTCCCCCGTCGTGCTGCCGCCAGGCGAGTTGGCCGTCCAACAGACTCACGTTCACCGGCGGCATTTTGACTGTCCGGTAGTCACCGGTCACGCCGATATCCTTCGCGCCAAGCAGACGGAATACCGAGCCCGCGGCTACCGTAGCCATGAAGCTGCCCTGCTGGTCGAGCCACTTTGCGTCACCCTTCTCTGGAATCCCATAGCTGATGAACGTGAGCCGCGGCGCGCACAGCGCGATCAGCTCATGCGAGTCCACCGGCAGGTCGCCCGCGTTCTTGCTCCCAAATGTGGCTTCCGCCGCGCCATACTTCAGGAAATTACCGGCCATCCAGTGGTATTCGCCCGAGCCGGTGAGGTTCTCCACGGCCTCGCCAAAATTGCGGCGGTGCGGCTTGGTCCCGCCTTCCCCCGACGATCCCACGAGCACCAGCGCGAACCGTGAATCATATGCCATCGTGACCAGCGCCGCTTTTCCGTAGCGCGACACACCCTCAATGCCCACATGCTTCGCATCGACGGCCGGATCGGTCTCGAGATAATCCAGACCTCTGGAAGCGCCCCAGCCCCACGCGCGCAACGCCCCCCAGTCATCCGGCTTCCTAGGCTGGCCCTTGTTGACCAGCCCGATGATGCCCTTGGTCAGCCCCGCGCCGTTGTCCGCCTGTACGCTGCCGGGATTGACCATCGCGTAGCCCCAGCCGGCGGCGATCAGCTGCATGGTCGATGGCGGATCCGTGCCTGCCATGGCCGCAAAACGCGCAAAAGCCGCCGGCAGCGGCGTGGAAGGCAATGCCGCCCGGCCGAACATCATCATCACGGGCACCGGCTTCTTTGTCCACGCCGGAGTCACCAGCACCATTTGGATCTCCACGCTGATCGACGGGCACAAACTGTTATCGGCGCGCCCGGTGAGCTCCTTCGCGACGACGGGATAGGGACCCACCATGTCGTTCACTGTCTTGGTGACGGTCCACGTGATCTTGGGAACGACGGGAGGAACCCGGCCCAGCACCTCGCGATCGAAGTCTTCAACGATCTCAGGCCGACGCTGCTTCCACCACGCCTCCGCCGTCGTGACGGGCTGCCCGTTCTTCAACGTCAGAATGGCGGGGTAATCCGGAAACGGATTGGCGGCGCTTTCGTCATAATTTGCGTGATTCGGGACGTTCTCGTTCCCGCTCGGACCGGGTCGCAAGGCCTTGATGCCAAGCTGCTCCATCATATTGCGATGGTCCTCAGCGGCGGTCCAATTCTTTGGTTCAGGCGATTGGCCGTTCACTGCGAACAGCATCGAAGCAGCGAACAACAGGGGCATTGAGCGGAACAGGCGGCTGGGGCGGCTAGGCATCGTGGACTCCCGGCATTGGCAGCACCTAGTGTACCGTTTCATTTCTGCGAATGCAGGCCTCCCGCGTCCGGCAGATCGCTGAATGTCCGGCGTGGAATCCGGAGTGGAGTGATGCCGTCATGGACATTCCGTGCGGCCTTCTCCCGGCCGCCTGCTTTCACTCGGCGCTCGCCCCTTTCCTGTCAGACTTTCACCTTGAACAACTTCACACCGTTCTCCCACGTGATGGCTCGAAACACCTGGGGTGATGCCAGGCGTTGCAGCAGGCCCAGCGTCTCGCGGGCCACACACTTGCCCGCGAGTCGGCTTGCCTCGGGATTCTTGTTCTGCGAGATGCCCGCGCCCTTGCCGTCGGCGCAACTGCAGTCGCTGCCGAAGATCAATTTGGTCTTGTGCCGGTTGATGAAGCCGCGCGAGAAATCCTGATCCCTGGACAGTGCGTTGTTTCCGGAGTTCGCCGACATGTCCGCATACAGGTTTGGAAAGTCAGACAGCCAGCGGTCCGTCAGCCCTCCGGGTTTGATCGGTCCGGCGGGATACCCGCGATCCGTCGGAACGTCGGCGCTGATGTGGGCCCAAAATAGGTCGCCGTGTCCGATAAACGTCGTTCGTGGATAGGCGCGTAGCACCTTGTGGAATTGCGGATAGCCCGTGTTGTAGGGAAGCTCACCGTCAAAGTGCGGGAAGGTCTGAATGTGCATCATCACCGGGACCTGCAACTCGGCGGCGATGTCGTAAACGCGCCGCATCTCCGGCGAATCCAGCGCCAGGTGGAACTTTAGCTCACCGACGCTCACCACTCCGTTCTTCACCGCGTCTCGCAAGGCCTTGCCGGATTCGGGCGCTGACGGATCGATTCGCACCGAGCGCACGAAATGGCCGGGCCGCTTGGCCATCTCCGCCTTGGCGCGCTCCTGATCGGCCACGGGTGTCAGCAGCACCGCATGCGTCACGCCGCAACCTTGCATGTGCGTGAAGCACGCGTCCGCGTCGGCCCGGATGTGAAGGTGCGTATCCAGGACAGGGCCGCCCCACTGTGGTTCCGGCTGCGCCGTCAACTGCGAGGTTGCGGCGGCGGCCGGCAGAATCGTCGTGAGAAATGTTCTGCGGTGCATAAAGTTACCCAGCTAGCGAAACAGTATAGCCCCGAAATCTGGGGCGGAATCGCATCGCCGAAGCCGACTGAGGCGTTCGCTATCGAAGGGCGGCTCGATTCCGTCGGCGCCCGACACCGATCCTCATTGCCGGCCGCCCTAACGAAACAGCCGCGGAGCGAGGTCGGCGAGTGAGTGCCGCCACACTTTCCACTCGTGCGCCCCAGGAAACTCGGCGAAGGTCACTTTGATCTGGTGGCTCTGGAAGTCCTGCAGTGCCTTCTTGTGGAACGGCATGCGGGGGTCCTCCGTGCCACAGGACATATAGAAGAGCTTCAGCTTCCGGTTGATCGCCGATGGGTCGCTGTAGAAGCCCGGAGCGATCTTCTCGATGTCGAACGGGCCATAGCTCGCGACGCCGCCGAAGATTCCGGAGCTGAACTCGGCGATCCAGGCAAAGGCGTCGAGGCTCGTCAGGCCGACATTCATCGTGGTGCCTCCGCCGGCCGAGAGGCCGGCCATCGCCCGGCTCTCCCTGTTCTCAATCGTGCGGTAGTGTCCGGCCACGAAGGGAATGATCTCTTCCAGTAGTTCGCGCTGGAGCAGCGGGTAGTTCGCTGCGCCCGGGCCGCCGGCGGCTGGCACGACGCTCGGCGTTACGCCCGGCGCGGGTGCGCCGCTCACGTTGTTCGGCATGACGATCAGCATCGGCACGGCCTTCTTCCCCGCGATCAGGTTGTCGAGGATCACGCCCGCCCGGCCATCGCGGCTCCAATCCAGCTCGGCGCCGCCGCCCCCATGCCAGAGATACAGGACCGGGAAGCGTTTCCGGGGCTCACTGTAATACTCCGCGGGTACGTACACATACAGGCCGCGCTGTGTCTTGCTGACTGCGGACGGGTACGTGTGAATGTCCATCGAGCCGTGGGGCACGGCCTGAACCTGGTCGAAGCGCGGCGGATCGCCTGGGATCTCCACCACGCTGGCATCAATCGTTGCGCCGATCTTCGCGATTGGATTTGCCAGGTCGATCACCTTCGTCCCATCGACGAGGAAGGAATACGTATAGATCTCGGGCTCAATCGGACCAATGGTGACGCTCCAAATACCGGCTTCTCCCTTGGTCATGGCGTGCGTTTGCAGCGCGCCCTCGCCGAAATGCAAAACGACCTCCGTTGCCTTGGGGGCACTAAGGCGGAACGTGATGTGACGATCGACCGAAATCTCCGGAGAGACGATGCGGCGGGCGGCTGGTTGTGCGAATGCGGCGGCCGCAATGAGGAGGGCGAGGATCAGCCTGCTCATAAATGGGTGCTCCAACAGTGTACGCCCGTCTTGAGTGGATGCGACATGGCGTTCATGCTCCAGTAGGTGCGGCGGAGTCACTGGCGATCGCGCGTTCACTGCCCCCACCCCGCTCATGAATACCGTACTCCCCAGACGTGCTGCCGCCAAGTTAGGTCAATCGTCCATCCCGGAGCACCAGCCGGCTTGCCCGAGCCGAAGTCGTAACCGCAGTCGCAGACTAATGCTCCCGGCGGACTAACAAGGCCACAGGTTGGACAATCCATCGAGATACATAATATCCCGCCTCAACACGTTCCACCGTCGCTGTCTGGATCACACGACCCATCGCCTTCGCAATCAATGTACTGCGGCCATTTAGGTTCCGGGTATCGGTATCATCCCGCCGTGGTCCGGGTGTCGCCGAAAGGCCTCCCATCCGGATGCACATTGGCGAGGTACTCAGTGTCCCGCCGGCTCTTTGACAACCCAACCTCCACCCAGTTTGGGGCCACCGCGATGACGCGGCTTTTCGAGTGGGTCGGAAAATTTCCGATCGAACCAGTTAACTTATTTATTATCAAGATGATGGATTTTTGAACGAACCCGAGAGCATCGACCCACCTGCGCTGTGGCCCCGCATGTCTCTCATCACTTGGCAGTCATTGAGAACCATCGATAGAACCTGTCAAGTTATCTGGAATCAATAATTTACCATTTGGAACGAACCCAGCACCACAAACCCTACCCAGCCGCTTCCAGAATCCTCTCCAGCGGCCACTCCACCAGCGCCCCTATGTGCTCCAGGGTCACATCGGCCGCCTCATACTGCGCATTCGCCTTCGCATCCAGCGCGTAGTGCCCCTGCCGCACAAACACAGTCGTCACCTTCTGACCCCACGCCCGCTTGATCGCTGCCAGGATCCGCAGCTTGTCGTCCACCACCACATAGTGCTCGGCTGGATACCGTTGCTCCACATCCGCCAGCTCCAGCTCCTTGTGGACGTAGATCAGCACATTTTTATCGAAGGCCTCGTACAGCCCCGCACGGAAGACTTTCTGCGGTTGGAACACCACGTCTCCATCCGTCAGGATCACCGCGGCGCCCCACTGCTGCACATGCGCCACCGCGTCCAACGATCCAGGAAACAGCCGGTTCGCAAACGGATACCCGGACAGGTAGTACGAAACGGCCAGCAGGTTCGGTTCGTGTGGATACTCGATGCGATACCTCTGCAGCGCACCCAGGTAATCCGCATACCCCAACTCGGCCCGGATTTCTTCAAAGAGCTGCCAGTAGCGGCGCGCCCGTTCCACGCCAATGGTCCCGTCCAGGTGCCGCCGCAGATCGGCGGACACCCGGTCGTGATTCAGCAGCGTATTGTCGACATCAAAGAGGAAGACTACTTTGCCGGCTGCCATGCGGGACCCCGACTCTTACGCCACAGTGATCGAACTATCCAGGTACACGTCCTGGATCGTGTTCAACAGTTCCACGCCTTCCTTCATCGGCCGCTGGAACGCCTTGCGCCCCGAGATCAGGCCAGTGCCGCCGGCGCGCTTGTTGATCACTGCCGTGGCCACGGCCTCGGCGAAGTCGTTCGCGCCCGACGCGCCGCCGCTGTTGATCAGCCCGGCGCGGCCCATGTAGCAGTTCGCCACCTGGTAACGAGTGAGATCAATCGGATGGTCACTCGTCAGTTCGCTATAGATCCGCTTGTCCAGCTTGCCGTAGCTCGAATCGCCCGCGTTCAGCGCCAGGTAGCCGCCGTTGTTCTCGGGTAGCTTCTGCTTGATGATGTCCGCCTCGATCGTCACGCCCAGGTGATTGGCCTGGCCCGTCAGATCGGCCGACACGTGATAGTCCTTGTCCTTCTTGAACGCGCTGTTCCGCAGGTAGCACCACAGCACTGTCGCCATGCCGTACTCGTGTGCCAGCGCGAACGCCTGACTCACTTCGACAATCTGCCGCGAGCTCTGATCCGACCCGAAGTAGATCGTCGCGCCAATCGCCGCCGCACCCATGTCGTAGGCCTGCTTCACCGTGCCGAACATGATTTGATCGGCCTTGTTCGGATATGTGAGCAGCTCGTTGTGGTTCACCTTCACAATGAACGGGATCTTGTGAGCGTACTTCCGGGCCACGAAGCCCAGCACGCCAAACGTCGAAGCCACCGCATTGCAGCCGCCGTAAATCGCCAGCTTCACGATGTTCTCGGCGTCGAAGTAGTCCGGGTTCTTCGCGAAGCTCGCACCGCCTGAGTGCTCGATCCCCTGGTCAACGGGCAGAATCGACATATAGCCCGTGCCGGCCAGACGGCCCGCCTGGAACATCCACTGCAGGTTGCCCAGCACGCGGTTGTTGCGATCGGATTGGGCGTAGATACGATCGACGAAATCCGGCCCGGGTACGTGCAGCCGTTCTTTCGAAATCTTCGGTTGAGAGAAGCCCAGCAACGATTCGGCGTGGCTACCCAGCAGTTCAACAATCTTGGTAGAGCTCATTTCTTCTCCTTGGGGGAAGGTGGTGCGTCTCCGGCCATCAGCCGGCGGCGGAACCCAATGCGTCCGCCAGGCGCCGCGGCAGGCATCCCAGACCTGGACAGGCGCGTACCCCTCTATTTGCCCAGCATGACACACTCCGCTCGCGCCGCGGATCCCCCATTTGGGAATTGCCGTGCTCATTCCGGCCCATCCTGGTGTACATTGGCCTTGTCTTCTTCCGCCGGACGCAGCAGTCGAGCCGGCCCGGTGCATCACACGAAAAGGAGCTCCCCATGACCCGTCGCGATCTCTTCGCCCTGCCCGCCGCCGCAGCCCTGGGTTTGGCCAAGCCGGCCCCCGCGTCCACCGTTTCCATCGCCCGCCTGCGCGCCTACGACGCCAAGGTTTACGACACGCTCCGCACCATGTTCGACCAGGTGGGCGGACTCGCCCCCATCGTCCGCAACAAGACCGTCGCCCTCAAGCTGAACCTCACCGGCAACCCGGCGCGTTTCCCGGTCAAGGCCGAGCTGCCTTATCGCACGGATCCGGGCAGCGTCCTGGCCACCTGCCAGTTGATGGCCCGCGCCGGCGCCAAGCGCATCCGCATTCTTGAGAGCTTCTTCCCCGCCAAGTCGGACCGCGAACTCTGGGCGCGCTACGGCCTCGACATCAAAGCGATAGAAAACTGCGGGACCAAGGTCGAGTGGGAGAACACCAACAATCTCGGCCTGGGCACCCAGTACACCCGCATGAAGGTGCCGGGCGGCGGCCGCATCTTCCCCTCCTACGACCTCAACCACTCGTTCGCCGACTGCGACGCCTACGTCTCCATGTCCAAGCTGAAGAACCACTGGCTGGCCGGCGTCACCATGACGATGAAGAACAACTTCGGCCTCACGCCCTGCTCACTCTATGGCGGCGATGCCGGCCCCAGCGGCAATGAGGATCCCCGCCAGGAGCGTGGTCCGGTAGGCCACAACGGCACGCGCACCCCGCCCAAGGGCGTCCCCCAGGAGCTCGACCCCAGCACTCCGCGCGAGCCCGGTTTCCGGATCCCTCGCATCGTCGTCGATCTCTGCGCCATTCGTCCCGTCGATCTGTCCATCGTCGACGGTATCGAGACCATCCGCGGCGGTGAGGGCGAATGGAATCAGGGCGTCGAGATCATGAAGCCGGGCCTGCTGCTGGTTGGCCGCAATCAGGTCTGTACAGACACCGTTTGCACGGCCGTGATGGGCTACGATCCACGCGCCACTCGCGGCCAGGGCCCCTTCATCCGCGGCGACAACACCCTGCTGCTGGCCGAAGCCGCCGGTCTTGGCTCCGCCCGCCTCGAAGACATCGAAATCGCGGGTCTCAAGCTCAAGGACGCCAAAATCGACTTTGGCCCGGGCGCCGTCGGCAAACGTGTCTTCGCCGCCTGATCCGGCCGTCTATTGCTGAACGGCGGGCGGAGTCGCCTGTGCTGAGTCTGTTCGCCCCAGCGCATAGTAGCCCGGCCGCGCATGGACTTCAGCCTTCGGGTAGCGCCGCCGCGCTTCCACGCTCAGTTCCACTTCCAGCCGGCGGAACGCGCCTTCCGGAGCCGCCGTGGCCGTGATACCCAGGCTGTAGCGATTGCGAATCCGCTCCATCATCTCCTGGAAGCGCGCGCCCGCTTTGTCTGCCCTCAGCACCTCGCCCCCCGTGTCCTCCGCCAGGCGGAAGACGTTCGCCGGGGTGAAATCGGGATTCACCTCCGGGCCCTTGGGCATCGGCGCGGGCGGCTTCGTCCCAGGCGGAACAATGGCGTTCAACACCATATCGGTCTCGGAAAGCGCGCGCACCACTTTCTCGTCCGGAACCTGGTAGTGCATGCCGCCATTGTCGGTGAGGATGATCAGAGCCCGGCGTCCGGCAAATGGGGGCTGCTCTTTCAGATACTCGGTTACCTGCAGGATCGACTCGTTGATGTCCGTCCCGGCGCCCAGGTCGTGATCCAGCGGCGCGTCCTTCAAGGCCACCACGGCCAAGCGCCGCTCACCGGTCAGCTCCTGGGCCAACTCGGCCTTGCGGGAGAAGAGCGCGACGCCCACCTGATCCGCCGGTTGCAGGCTGGAGAGCGCTTCCTGCGCAACGCCGGCCATCTCACGCAGCAGCTTGCCCATGCTGCCCGATACGTCTAGCAGCAGCATCACCTGCAGCGGTTCGGTCTCCCGGCCGAAGTACTCGATGCGCCGGTCGACGCCTTCTTCCTTCAGCACGAAATCCGCCGCGGTCAGCCCCGTGAGCGGCTGTTTGTTGTTGATCACCTGGACATCGACGCGCACCAACGCGGTGCTGGCCTTGAACGTCGGCGTCTCCGTCGACTCCGCTCCCGGCGCGGCCGGCTTGGCCGTTTCCGGCGCCTTGGGGGCTGCCGCCGGGGGCGTTTGGGTCGACTTCGGATTCTCCACCTTCCGCCATCCGCCGCCCGGCGGGCGAGCCGGTTGCGGTGCGGGCGATTGCGCCGCCGCCGCCATCGCGGCGAACATAAGTACGAACACCGGCCTCATGAAGAATATTATCGTCGGCACGGCAGGCCATATCGACCATGGCAAGACAACTTTGGTCCGGGCGCTCACCGGCATCGATACCGACCGGCTGGAGGAAGAGAAGCGCCGCGGCATCACCATCGACCTCGGATTTGCCCACCTGGAGCATGCCGGAGTGCGCTTTGGCTTCGTCGATGTGCCCGGCCACGAGCGATTCGTAAAGAACATGCTGGCCGGCGCCGGCGGCATCGATATGGTGTTGCTGGTGATCGGCGCCGACGAATCCATCAAGCCCCAAACGCGTGAGCACTTCGACATCTGCCGGTTGCTGGGCATCCAGCAGGGTCTGGTCGTCCTGACCAAAGCCGACTCCGTGGATGAAGACATTCTGGAACTCGCTCGCATGGAGGCCGCTGAATTCGTGGCCGGGTCCTTTCTCGAGGGCGCGCCGATTCTGGCGGTCAGCGGTGTGACGGGTGCCGGGCTGCCTGCGTTGCGCGAAGCAATGGCCGCCATGGCTGGCCGGGCCGCCAACCGCGACACGGCTGTGCCATTCCGTCTGCCCATCGACCGGTCGTTCACCCTGAAAGGCTTCGGAACCGTCGTCACCGGCACCTTGACGGCGGGCCAGTTAGCGGTCGAACAGGAGGTGGAAGTCCATCCCGGAGGACGCCTGCTGCGCGTTCGCGGCGTCCAGGTGCATGGCGGAGCCGTGAGTAAGGCGTCCGCCGGGCAGCGAACCGCCGTCAATCTGGCTGGCGTCGAAGCATCGGAACTGGCCCGTGGCATGGTGCTCACCCCGCCCGGACTCTTCCACGCCACCCAGGCCATCGACTGTTCGTTCACCCTGCTGCCCGGAGCGCAGCCGCTGAAACACCGCGCGCCCATCCATTTTCATGCCGGTACGGCCGAAGTGGAGGCGCAAGTCCGCATGCTGCGCGGTACCGATCCGCTGCAGCCCGGGACGGCCGGTTTTGTGCGGCTGTTACTGAAGGAACCACTCCTGCTGCTGCCCGGCGACCGCTTCATCGCTCGTATGTTCTCGCCGGTGATCACCATCGGCGGAGGTGTGGTGCTGGACAACGCTCCACCTCTTCGGATGAAGAAGCCGCAGGTTCTGGAACGGCTCGCTTTGCTCGAGACGGCCGCACTGCCAGCCCGGATGGCCTTGTTCGCCCGGGAAGACGCAGACGGATGTACTGTCGCGGCCCTCGTCGCGCGCATGGGCGTCACGCCGGAAACTCTGGCGGCTGCCGCACCGGCCGCCGGTCTGGTGCCGGTGCGAGCGGCGGAACCACGGCTGATTGCCCGGTCCTCGCTGGATGCCTTCGCGGAGCAACTGCGGCGCATGCTGGCCGGGTTCCACCGCCAGAATCCCCTGCTGCGCGGCATGTCCCGCGCAGCCGCCCCGGCGCCGATCTTCCTGCTCGATACCCTTGTGGCGTCGATGAAAGACGTCGTGGCCGAAGAGGATCTGCTGCGGCTGAGCTCGCACCGCCTTCAACTGAAGGAAGAGGAGGACGAAGCGATCGGCCGGATAGAGGCCCTGTTTCGCGAAGCCGGGCTGACCGTGCCGGCCGTTAGCGAGGTGCTGGCGAAGTCGGGCGTCGATGCGGTACGGGCCCGGACCCTCCTCCAGATCCTCTTGAAAGACAAGAAGTTGGTGCGTGTCTCGGCCGATCTCATCTACCACTCGGAGGCCGTCGAGCAGTTGCGGGCACTGCTGGCCCAGAGAAAGGGCGCTCGGTTTGGGGTGTCCGAGTTCAAGGAATGGACCGGCGTCTCGCGCAAGTACGCCATCCCACTGCTTGAGTTTCTCGATCGGGAACGGGTGACGCGCCGCGACGGTGAACAGCGAATGATTCTGTAATACCCGCCCCGCCGCCTCCGATGAGTCTCGTGGAGGCTCGCGTTTTGAAAAGCGTTCACATCGGAATTCTGGCGGCAGTGGCACTGCTTGCCCCGCCAGCCGACGGCCAGACTCTCAAGGCGACGCCGGCAAGTCTGAACTACACATACACTTTGGGATCCGCCACGTTTCCCGCCGCGCAGACTCTGGCGGTTGCGCCGGCCAGCGGTCCGGCCGTGACGTTCACGGCCGCTATCACCGGTGCGCCGTGGCTGACGGTAACGCCTGACAGTGCCAAGACGAATGCCAGCCTCAAAGTGAGCGTCAACCCCACCAGCCTGGCCGTGGGCACCTACACAACGATCATCATGCTGACCCCGACAGGTGGCACCACCTTGAACGTGGCCGTCACCTTGTCGGTCAAAGCGCCGCCCGCGACGCTGGTGGTGACGCCCAGCCCCGTGACGCTTACGTATACGCGCGGCGATCCGGCGCCCTCCCCAGTGGCCCTGAGTCTGAGCGGAGGTGGGGCCCTATTGTCCTTTACTGTCACCATCTCCGGAGCCTCCTGGCTCAAGGCAACGCCCAAGAGCGGCATCATATTTCCGGCCTTCAGCTCGCAGGTAGCACTCACCGTCGACCCCACTGGTCTCACGCCGGGTACTTACAAGGGGTCCATCAAAATTGATGCTCCGACCGCTGCCAACAAGACCCAAACGGTCAGCTTCGAGCTGACGGTGAATCCGGGAGCGCCTGCCTTGAACGCGATCTTCCCGGCCGGTGCCACGCAGGGCTCGGCCGCAACGACGATCACCTTGACGGGCAGCAACTTCTACTCCGCTTCGACGGTAACGGCCAACGGGCAGACCCTGTCTTCCACTCTTCTGGGGCCTACCGTTCTGCAGGCGAGCATCCCGCCGTCCCTGATGGCATCGGCCGGCACCTTAAATATCGCCGTGACCAACCCGAATCCAGGCGGCGGCGTCTCGACGGATGCGACGTTTACGGTCTATTCACCCGGCCCTCGCATCACCGGCATCACGAACGGAGCGAGTTTCCAGTCGGGATCGATTGCTCCCGGCGAGTTTGTGAGTATATTTGGCACCGGCTTGGGGCCGGACTCCATCGTGACCTTCCAGCCACCTGTCGGCGCGACGCCGATCGCGAGCACTTTGGCCGGAGTCCAGGTCTTCTTTGGCGCGGCACCTGCGCCGCTGGTCTTTGTTTCCTCCACGCAGATCGCGGCGATGGTGCCCTACGACGTCGTTGGGCCGGGTCTCAACGTGTTGGTGGACTACAACGGAACGTCCTCGTGGGTCTATCCGGTGTCGGTGGCACCCACCGCGCCGGGCCTGTTCGCGCTCGGTTCATCGGGGACGGGCGCCGGGGCGGTCTTCAACGAGAACGCCTCCACCGGAGAACTGACGCTCAACACGGAAACCAACGCGGCTCTGAAGGGGACGACTATCTGGCTCTACACCACGGGAATAGGGGCCACCACGCCCGCGGGTGTCGACGGAGAGATCGTCACTGCGGAGTCCAATCTGACAGCCCCAACGGCCACGCTGAACATTGGCGGTACGGACGTGACACCGGCTTATTTCGGGCCGGCACCCGGCCTGGTTTCGGGCCTCATGCTGATCAAGGCCGCAGTGCCGTCCACAATTCCGTCGGGCAAGGCAGTGCCTGTTTTGTTGACCTTGGGTTTGGTGACCAGTCAGGTGGGCGTCACGGTCACCGTGAAGTGACTTGGGGCAGCGGCTCGCCTGTGAGCACGGCCAGGATTTCGAGGGCCGATTGCTTGCTGCGCGCTCCGGTCTCCCCTGCCGGGCCCACACAACTCGGGCAGCCGCTCTCGCACCCGCACGCCTGGATGAGCTGGCGGGCACCCTGGAGCAGTTGCGTGGTCATCTGGAACAACGGCGCGCTCTGGCCGATGCCGCCGGGGAAGTTGTCGTACAGGTGCAGATTCGGCTCGAAGCCGCGTACGTCCGGCGAGATCTCTTCCGTCAGGGTGACGCCCAGGTCGCGCGGGTCGCACATCAGCAGCAGCGATCCCACGGTCCGTAAAGCGTTTCCTAAGCCACTGAGAGCATTCATCTTATCGGTGGGTGTCAGGTCAGGGAACTTGTCCAGGAACTCAACGGGAAAGTGGAGCCAGAACGAGGTCGTGTGCATCTCCTGCTCAGGTAGCGATAGCGTCCCGGCGCCGACATTCTCGTTGGTGTAGAACTTCACCTTCTTGAAGCCCACGATCTGCCGGTTCACGCGCACCTCACCGTGGGCCGATTTGGCGGTGTCCACCGGCACGGAGTCAAACTCTTCCAGCACTTTGACTTGCGTGTAGTCGATGGCGTCGGTGAAGTAGTCGCACTCCACTTGACGGACATAGGCCTTGCGACCTTCGTAGTCCATCTTCTCCACCTGATACTGCCGGGCTTCGTGCAGGTAGATCGCCTTCTCGTGCAACTCGACGAGGGCAGCCGGGAAGGCCACTTCGGCGATGAGCCGCTCCTCGTTGGTGATGTCAATGACCACGAAGTTGTCGCTGGTGACGGAACGCAGGCTGATGGCGTCGGCCGGGTAGCTGTCCGAGGTCCAATGCCAGGCTCCGCCGCTATGGTGGACGACGCGCAGTTCCTCAAGGAAGCTACACAGCTCGGCGGTATCGTGCGGACCGAACCTGCTGCCGTCCTTGATGGGCAGTTCAAAGGCCGCGCACTTTAGATGGTTGATGAGAATCTCAAGGTTGTCGGGGTTGATCTGGGCGTGCTCTGGCGAGCCTTCGAAGAAATACTCCGGGTGCTCGACCACATACTGATCCAATGGAGCGCTGGAGGCGATCATCAGGGCCAGTGATGTGCCCAGCCGCCGGCCCGCGCGACCGGAGCGCTGCCAGGTGGACGCGATGGAGCCGGGGTAGCCGGCCATGACGACCACGTCGAGGGAGCCGATGTCGATGCCGAGTTCCAGCGCGTTGGTGGCGACCACGGCGCGGATGCCGCCGTCCCGCAAACCGCGCTCGATTTCACGGCGCTCGCGGGGCAGATAGCCGCCGCGGTAGCCCCGCACGGTCCCGGCCTGACCGGGCTTCTCACAGGCGTCCTTGAGATACTTCAGCAGCACCTCGGTAGCCAGCCGGTTGTTGGCGAAGACCAGGGTCTGCTGCCCGCGCTGGATGAACTCCGAGGCGATGCGGCGCGTCTCGTTCAGGTAGCCGCGACGGATGCCCAACTGCCGGTTGACCACGGGTGGATTATAGAAAACAAAGTACTTCTCGCCCGTCGGCGCACCGCTCTGGTCGACCAGCCGGAACTCGGTGCCCGTGAGGGCCTCGGCCAGCGTCTTAGGATTTGCAATGGTGGCCGAGCAGCAGATGAACTGAGGTTTCGCTCCGTAGAACTCACAGATGCGCGCCAGCCTCCGCAGCACGTTGGCCAGGTGGCTGCCGTATACACCTCGGTAGTAGTGGAGCTCGTCGATGACGATGTAGCGGAGGTTCTCGAACAGCTTGGTCCACTTGGTGTGGTGTGGCAGGATCCCGGCGTGCAGCATGTCGGGATTTGTGAGGACCACGTTGGCCCGTTCGCGGATCTGTTTGCGGGCGTCTTGCGGCGTGTCGCCATCGTAGGTGAACGCCCGGACGCCGGAGCCCATGGCCTCCACGATGGAGTGGAACTCGTGGAGTTGGTCTTCGGCCAGAGCCTTGGTGGGAAAGAGGTAGAGCGCCCTGGCTTCCGGATCGGCCACCAGACGGTGCAGGATCGGCAGGTTGTAGCAAAGCGTCTTGCCGCTGGCCGTGGGCGTGACCACCACTGGATTGCCGCCGTCCTGGAGCGTCTCGAAACAGGCACCCTGGTGCGTGTAGAGCTGGGTGATACCCTTCTCTTCCAGAACCTTCCGTAACGACGCCGGAATGCCGCCAGGCATCGGGACGAACTGGCCCGGCTTGGCCGGTTGGTGGCGGATGGCACGGATGGGCGAGTTGGGCTCTTCCATCCAGGCTCGCAAGCGGGCGATCGCCGCATCGAGGTCCGCCCGTCGGGACAAACCCAACGAGTCCTCCCGTGTTCCTTCACGATTGGGTTCAGGGAAATCGAGGCTCAAGTTCATTCGCGCGGCTTCGCCTTTTATTTGCTAAGCGTACACGAACCGAGTGCAGTTCACAACCGGCGCCCGCGCTCCGCTGTCGCGGGCTAGGCGCTGGCTGTGCTCATCCGGACGAACTCGTAGCGTTCCAGAGTAGCGGCCATGGCTTGACCGTCGTCGTCTCGGCGCACGACTTTGCCCATGCAACGGATCCGCACGTCGCCCATGGACTTGCCGGTTGGCAGGCTGATCATGTACTCAATAGGCTGACCCAATTCGATTGGTTCAACGGGGTCCGTAAAAAGGACACCCCCGGAACTCACGTTTTTGGTCTCCCCAGAGTGTGAAATCAACCGCGAACCAGCCCGCACCAGTTCAAGCGGTAGCCTCAACTCAAATCTTCTCGATCTTCTTTGGTCTGACACTGTAGTTCTATCTAAGAGGTTTTTCCGGGGATGGTCAACTACTTTCATACCCCGCTGCCGGGTGAGACTACTAGTACCCATGAAGCTGATGTCGTCGGCCGCACTACACAAGTCCGCCGTCCCCAGAACAGGCTCGAGTGGATATGTTTTGGTGCCGGAACTGGAGGACCGCCGGTGGACCCGGATCCCGCCCGGGGCACTCTCCAGGAACTGCCGGTGTCTTCAGAATCGATTCAGGACGTGCCGGCGCCACATTTCGGTGGCCGGGATTCGATGGATTTTCAGCACTAAGAACGATCGCTAAGTGCTTAAAAAATAACGACTAACAAGAAATTGAAAAACGCAGGCCAGGAAAGTCCAAGCGACGGCCAAAGTTCCCTCCGGGCACTGTCCAAGACGCGACCCAATAGATGCACGTGAATCGGGACACCGCTTGTGTGACGGGTCCAAGCTCCCCGCGGCCTTTTGAGTCTGCTCCGATGATCGGAAAAAACGACAACTGAAGTATAATCGGCTCTTTTCGCCTATCGAACTATTCGGGCGGTTTAGTTTGAGTTTTCCACAGGTACTAAGGCGTTCACCGGAGAAGACAGGACGTTTCTATGTCACACATCCATACCTTGCGGTATGGATTCTTGAGCGATCTCAGGCCCGTGGATGGGCCTTATCGTAGACGTTCATCAGGTCGGTCAGCGAGAGGTGCGTGTACTTCTGGGTTGTCGACAAGGAGGCGTGGCCCAACAGTTCCTGGATGGCGCGCAGGTCGGCGCCAGCGCTTAGGAGATGGGTGGCGTAGGCGTGGCGGAGCGAGTGCGGATGCAGGCCGGAGTCTGGCGACAGCGCGACGGCGTACATCTTGAGAATGCCTCGGGCTCCCCGGTCTGTCAGGCGTCGGCCCCGGTGGTTCAGGAAGATGGCGGTTTCGCCCTCGGACGGTTGACGCGCTTCCAGGCAGGCGCGCAGGGCCGCCATTGCCTTGCCGGGGACCGGGATCTGCCGTTCCTTCTTCCTTTTGCCCAGCACGCGGACCCAGGCTTCGGACATGTCGAAATCGCCTACGCTGAGCCCCACCAGTTCACTGATGCGCAGGCCACAGCCGTAGAGCAGTTCAAAGATGGCGAGGTCGCGACTGGGGCAGGGCCGTTCCAGCGCCCCCTTGGCAATGTCGTCGATCAGGTGATTGGTCTGCTCCTCTGTCGGCACGTCCGGCAGTTTGCTGGGCATGCGCGGAGTGGTGAGCAGCTTGGCGCGATTCAGGGTGATGACGCCTTGGCGCAGGCAGTGGTCGAAGAGACTGCGGACGGCTGCGAGTTTCCGGCGGATGGTGGGTTTGGCGAGGCCCTGGGTATATAGATCGGCCAGCCATTCACGCAGAATCAACTGGTCAAAGTCCTTTGGTTCCGGTGGGTTGAGGCCGCCGCGGGAAAAGTAGGCTACGAACTGCTCAAGATCGGTCCGATAGTTTCGTACGGTATGGACGGAGGAGTCGATGCGGGCAAGTTCGGCGAGATAGGAGTCGACCCAGCGCCGAAGCTCAGACATAGGCCTCCAGCGCCTCGATGGCACGGCGGCAGACCTCGGTGTGGCGTGCCTTCTTGTCGCGTTTGAAGCGCTGGCGCGCCTCGTCGTCCAGCGTGGGCAGCAGGTCGAAGGCAATGTTGGCTGGTTGGTAGTGTTTCGGATTGGCGTTGGTGATGTAGTGGGTGAGCGAACCCAGCGCGGTGGCTCGAGGAACCGGGCGTGGCTCCTCCCCCAGAGCGACAGCGGTGGCGTAGCGGCCGGCCAGCAGGCCGGTGGCAATGGACTCCACATAGCCCTCGACGCCCGAGATCTGGCCGGCGAAGAAGACGCGCGGGTCGGCTTTCAACTGCAGGGTTGTGTTGAGCAGTTCCGGCCCGTTGATGTAGGTATTGCGGTGGATCTGGCCATAGCGCAGGAACTCGGCTCGTTCCAGTCCAGGGATGAGGCGGAATACGCGCTTCTGTTCCGGGAACTTCATATAGTTCTGAAAACCAACGAGATTGTAGCTACCGGCGCGCTGGTCTTCCTGGCGCAACTGGACGACGGCGTACGGCCATCGGCCGGTGCGCGGATCGTCCAGCCCGACGGGCTTCATTGGGCCGAAGCGGAGCGTGTCGCGGCCGCGCCGGGCGATCTCCTCGATGGGCAAGCATGATTCGAAGAAGGCCACCTTGCCGTTGTGGATGGCACGGTCTTCCTCGATGTGCGCGTCGGCGCTTTCGGCCGAGAGCACGGCATCGACGAACGTCTCGTACTCCTGCCGGTTGAAGGGGCAATTGAGGTAGTCGTCGCCACCGTCCAGCGACTTGCCATAGCGGGAGGCGGCAAAAACCTTCTCCCTATCAATGGTTTCCGCGTCAATGATGGGACTGATGGAGTCGTAGAAGTAGAGCCGATCGCTGCCGGTGAGGCGGGCGATGTCCGCAGCCAGCGGACCGGTGGTGAGCGGGCCGGTGGCTACCACCACCAAGCCGTCGTTGGGAACCGCGGTCATCTCTTCGCGAACCACCTGAATCAGCGGATGGCTCTCGACGGCCCGCGTGATGGCGGCAGCGAAGAGATCGCGATCAACCGTAAGGGCATGGCCGCCCGGCACCCGGGACTCCGCCGCAGCCCGCATGGCCAGCGAACCCAGTTGCCGCAGTTCCCTTTTCAGCAGCCAGGGCGCGGTGTTTTCCGAGTCGCTTTTCAATGAGTTGGAGCAGACCAGTTCCCCGAAGTCGCCCGTCTTGTGAGCCGGCGTTTGCCGCAGCGGACGCATTTCATATAGGATGCAGGGGATCCCCCTGTCCGCGATCTGCCAAGCCGCTTCGCTGCCGGCCAGCCCCGCGCCGAGCACGTGAATGGTAACCTTTGTCGTCAAACTCATACCATTTTAGGTCGTAGTCCCATGCGAACACTCTTTCTTTCTCTGGTCTTCTCCATTTCCGTCTTCGCGCAGGCGCCGGTGCGATACACGATGAAGTTTCCGGCGCCTCATACGCACTACGTGGATGTGACGGCGGAGATCCCGGCCGGGAAACCCTCGGTTGATCTGTACATGGCCGTCTGGACACCTGGGTCCTACCTGGTGCGCGAGTACGCCCGCAATGTGGAGGACTTCCGCGCAAAGGACGCCAAGGGCAACGAACTGACGTGGGTGAAGACGCGCAAGAACCGTTGGAAAGTCGATGCGAAAGGCGCGGCTAGCATCACGGTGAGCTACAAGGTCTATGCCCACGAGATGAGTGTGCAGGGGAATTGGGTGGATGCCGGTTTCGCGATGATGAACGGCGCGGCCAATTTCGTGACGCTGGTCGGGGCCGATAAGCGGCCTTACGAGGTAAAGCTGGAACTGCCCGAGGCCTGGAAGAAGAGCATCAGCGGTATGAAAGAAGGCCCGGTCCCGAACAGCTACCAGGCCGTTGACTGGGATCAACTGCTGGACAGCCCCATCTACGCCGGCAACGCGCCAATTCATGAGTTTGAGGTTCAGGGCAAGAAGCACTATCTGGTGAATGAAGGCGAAGGGCCGATGTGGGACGGTCCGGCGTCGGCACGTGACGTTGCCAAGATCGTGTCGGAGTACAGCCGCCAGTGGGGTGGGCTCCCGTACGACAAGTATGTATTTTTCAACATGATCACGGAGTCTGGCGGCGGGCTGGAGCACAAGAATTCCACCTGGATGGGCACGAGCCGCTGGGCCTATGGAAACACGCAGGATCCGCCGGAGACGCCGGGTGGTGGCGGTGGTGCGGGCGCGCGTCGTCCAAACCGGCTGGGCTGGTTGGGGTTGGTGAGCCATGAGTATTACCACCTCTGGAACGTGAAGCGGCTGCGGCCGGTGGAACTTGGACCATTCGACTACGAAAACGAGGACTATACTCGCAGCCTGTGGCTGGCCGAGGGCGTGACGTCGTATTACGGTCCACTGGCGCTGCGGCGCTCGGGCCTGTCGACACAGGTGCAGTTCCTGCGGGCGATCTCGGGGGCGGTCGGGCAACTGCAGAGTACTCCGGGCCGGCTGGTCACCTCGGCGGAATCGGCCTCCTACAACGCGTGGATCCAACTCTACCGGCCGAACGAAAACACTCAGAACACGGCCATCAGCTACTACACCAAGGGCGAGGTGATCGGCTTTATCCTGGACGCGAAGGTGCGCAAAGCCACGAACGGCGCACGTTCGCTGGACGACGTGCTGAAGCTGGCCTACGAGCGCTACAGCGGGCCGAAAGGGTACACGCCGGAGCAGTTCCGGGCGGTGGCCAGCGAGGTGGCGGGCGTCGACCTGAGCTCCTTCTTTAAGAACGCCCTGGAAACGACGGAAGAGCTGGACTACACCGAAGCGCTGGACTGGTATGGTCTCCGGTTCCGGCCCCTACCAACACGCGGCGGCGCGCCGCGGATCCTGACCGGCGCGACG
This sequence comes from uncultured Paludibaculum sp., assembly GCF_963665245.1. Taxonomy (NCBI): domain Bacteria; kingdom Pseudomonadati; phylum Acidobacteriota; class Terriglobia; order Bryobacterales; family Bryobacteraceae; genus Paludibaculum; species uncultured Paludibaculum sp. The sequence goes on along the minus strand of NZ_OY762267.1, from coordinate 4,022,355 downwards.
ACCGCGACGACTTCCGGCAGGATTGTCGTTACGCGGCTGCAGCGTGGCACGGCGGCCTATGACTGCGGCCTCAATGTGGATGACGAGATTCTGGCGGTGAACGGCTATCGCGTGCGGGCTGAGCAGTGGCCCACACGGCTTGACAACTACAAGCCGGGCGAGACGGTGGAACTGCTGGTGGCGCGACGCGATCAATTGATGACGCTCAAGATGCCGATTGTGGCGGACCAGCCGAAGTCGTGGGCGTTGGAGGTGAAGTCCGATGCCACCGATGAGCAGAAGGCGCATCTGAAGAGCTGGCTGATGCAGTAGTTCAGAACGACGGGGACCAGATTGCGGACCAGCCTCTTTGATCTCTTCAAGATCGGTATCGGGCCGTCGAGCTCCCACACAGTGGGCCCGATGCGCGCTGCCTACGTGTTCGTCCGGCAGTTGGAAGCGCGGGGTCTGCTGCCGGGCACCAGCCGCGTACGGGCCGAACTCTACGGTTCCCTGGCGCTGACCGGCCATGGCCACGGAACGGACCGGGGCATTCTGTTGGGCTGGATGGGCGAACAGCCCGACGGAGTGGACCCGGAGCAGATCGGGCCGCGCCTGGAGGCAGTCCTTGCCGACGGACGGATCCGACTGCTGGGGCGGCACCCGGTGGGTTTGGACTTTGAAGCCGACCTGGTGTTCCACGAGGACATGGTGTTGCCCGGGCATCCGAACGCGGTGCGGTTTTCGGCTTTTGGGCCGGACGGCGCCGTGGTGGACAGCCGGGTGTACTACTCGGTGGGCGGAGGGTTTATCCGAGAGGAAGGCCGGGCGGCGACCGAATCGGATCGTCCGGCCGTTCCGTACCCATTCCGCAGCGGGGCTGAGCTGATGGAGACGGCGGCGGCTCACCAGTTGACGATTGCCGAGTTGATGCTGGCCAACGAGTTACGCTGGCGCGCCGAACCCGAAGTGCGGGCCGGCATGCAGCGCATCTGGCAGGCCATGCGGCAGTGTACACAGCGTGGACTGGAAGCCGAGGGGATACTGCCGGGTGGATTGAATGTGACCCGGCGGGCTTGTTCGCTGGTACAGCGGCTGAGTGCGGGCGATGACTCCGACCCCCTGGCGCCGCTGGACTGGGTGAACGTGTGGGCGCTGGCAGTGAACGAAGAGAACGCGGCCGGCGGGCGGGTGGTGACGGCCCCGACGAATGGAGCGGCCGGAATCATCCCGGCGGTGGCGCATTACTACATGCGGTTTCAAGACGGATCGGACGAAGGGCTGGAGCGCTATCTGCTGGCGGCCGCCGCGATCGGGGTTCTGTACAAGGAGAACGCGTCGATCTCTGGAGCGGAGGTTGGCTGCCAGGGAGAGGTGGGCGTGGCGTGTTCGATGGCGGCGGCGGGCCTGGTGTCAGCCCTGGGTGGCTCCAACGAACAGGTGGAGCACGCGGCCGAGATCGCGATGGAACACAACCTGGGCATGACCTGCGATCCGATTGGCGGGCTGGTACAGATCCCGTGCATTGAGCGGAACGCGTTTGGAGCCATCAAGGCGGTGAACGCGGCGCGCATGGCGATGCAGAACACGACGGGCCACCGGGTAACGCTCGATCAGGTGATCAAGACCATGTACGACACGGGCATGGATATGCAGAGCCGCTACAAAGAGACGTCCTTGGGCGGGCTGGCCTTGAACGTGATCGAGTGCTGAGCTAAGCGGCTTCCGGTGCGCGGCGGCTACGGAGGACCTGCAGGATGACGGGCACGACGGAGACCAGCACAATGAGGACGACCACCTTCTCGAAGTGCGCCCGGATGAGTGGGAATGTCCCCAGTTTGTAGCCCAGCAAAGTCATGGAGGTCACCCAGCCGACGCTGCCAAAGACATTGAAGGACAGGAAGCGCGGCAGACCCATGCCGGCCACACCGGCCACGAAAGCGGCGAACGTGCGGATGATAGGCACGAACTGGGCATAGATGATCGTCTTGCCGCCGTGCTTCTCATAGAAGGCGTGCGTGCGGTCGAGGTGTTCGCGGCGGAAGATCTTCGATTTGGGATTGGCGAAGAGGCGGACACCGATGAAACGGCCCAGAAAGTAGCCGCAGGAGTTTCCGGCAAGGGCGGCAATGATGAGGGTGATGATGATGCCGGCCAGATCGAGCTGGCCGGCGCCGGCGACGACGCCGACAGTGAAGAGCAGCGAGTCACCCGGCAGAAAGAACCCGACGAGCAGTCCAGTTTCGGCGAAAACGATGCCGAAGAGCATTGCATAGCTCCACCACCCCGTAAAGACGGTGGTGAGCAACTGGATCAGCGCGTCCGGGTCTTTCAGGGCCAGGACAAAGTCGATGAACTCGCGCAACATTAGTTGTTGATGTAGGACGCGATCAGCTTCTTGATGTTGTCGTCGTACATCTTGAGCCGCTTTTCCTTGATAAGGGCCTGAACGACTCCATCGCCGAAGAGTTCGCGGCGCTCGGTGGCGCGGCGGGATTTCAGCTCCTGGATGAGCGCTTGGCGGCTGCCGGCGAGGGCGGTGAGGTCGGCCGGTTGCTTTTCGAGCACTTTGCAGTAAAACGTGCCGGTAGCCCCAGGAATGGGTCCGAAGACGTCGCCGACGTTCCGACTGTAGCCCTCGCCCACCGAACTGGCCGAGCCCAGACCGGTGATGGCGGCATTGCGGTTCACCAGTTCCGAAGTCTTCAGATCGGCGCCGAACTGTTTGGCCAGAGCGGCAAGGTCGCCGCCGACGGACTTGAGCTTGGCGGTGGCCTCTTTGATGGCGTTTTGGGTGGCCTCCTGAGCCTTCTGGCCGAGCAGGGCGTCGCGAACCTTCGCCTGGACATCGGTGAATTCGGCCGGATGGGGCGGGAGGATGTCGGTGACCTGGGCCACCACGAGTTTGTTCTGGCCGATCTGAACAACGGGGGTAACGCCATTCTTGGCGAGGCCCGTCGTCGCTTCGTCGAACTGCGGATTGACGCCGACTTCCGGAATGGGATCGCCGGGCGCGACGTGCTCAACACGAACAGGCGTAATGTTGTTGTTGGCGGCCAACTTCTCCGCGCCAGCCGCTGACTTGATCAGCTCAGTGCGAAGCTGGTCAGCCAGGTTCTGCATCTTCTCGAAGACCACGGCGCGCGAGGCCTCACTGGCGATCTGATCGCGCACCTCGGCGAAGGCGCGCAGGTGGGCCTGTTCGTGGGTGAACACCTTGAGGATGTGGAAGCCGTAAGTGGTCTTGACGAGGTCGCTGACAGTGTTGGGGGCCAGGGAGAAGGCTGCCTTCTCGAACTCGGGCACCGTCTGGCCACGAACGATCCAATCGAGATCGCCACCCTTAGCGGCCGAGCCGCCACCGTTCGCGTTGTCTTCGGAGTACTTCTTGGCGAGTTCGGCGAAATTGGCGCCGCCCTTGATCTGCTTCAGCAGGTCTTCTGCCTTCTTCTGGATCTGGGCAACCTCGGCGGGCGACTTATCAGTCGTCTTGAGCAGGATGTGGCTGACCTTCACGCGTTCCGGGGTCCGGAAGGACTCCTGGTTCTGGTTGTACACCTTCTGCAGCGTGGCGTCGTCGACCTTCACTGTCTCAGCGACCTTCGCCTCTTCGACCGGGAAGACGAGATAGCTACGGCGTTCGGGTAACTGGTACATCGTTCGATTCTTGTCGTAGAAAGCTTTCACCTCTTCCGGCGAAACGGTGACCTTGGTCTTGAAGAGGTCGGGACTGATGCCGAAGTAGGCGATCTTGATCTTGTCATTCCGGACTTTGTATTCGTCCTCGACGTCGGACGGCGTCACGATGGTGCCTTCCAGGGCGAGAGTCTCGAGGCGCGTTTCGAGAGTAGCCATGCGGACATTCTCTTCGAACTGCGGGATGGTGAAGTTCTGCTGGGCGAGGAATGCGGCATACGCTTCGTTGCCGACAAACTTCCCATTTTCAAAGAGTTGAGGGATAATCGAGCGGACCGAGTTGGCCAAGTCAGCATCCGTGACCTTCATGCCCAGGCGGTCGGCCTGATAGGCGACGGCGCGCTGGGCAACCATCTGCTGGACGGCAATGGGAATGTAAAACTGCTCCATGCCGCGCTGGATGTTGCTCTTTTCGCGGGCCAGGAACTGACGAACGTCCATTGCAGTGACCTTCTGGTCGCCGATCTCCGCGAGGATCGTCGGGTCGGCGCTGCTGCTGCCTCCACCCCATCCGCCGCCGTAACCGGGGACCAACGTGATCACCATAGAGAGAGCAACCAGCGTCAACAGCGCCCCCAGAAGGTAGCGCACAGACTTCTCACGGCTGCGGAACAGGTCAAACATGGGAAAAAACTCCTAGCTGAAGCAGAACTACTATTATAAACCCGCCGGCTAACCCCAAAAGTGGGGCCCGGCTGGGCTATTGGCCCAGGCCGCACTCGGCGTGGACGGCGCGAACGGCCTTCTCGATCCCGTCCTTGCGGACTACGATCCCGATAGTGAGCTCGGACGAGCCTTGGGCAATGGCGATGATGTTGACCATCTCGCGGGAGATGGCAGTGAATATGCGACCGGCGAGGCCAGGATGGCCCTTCATTCCTTCCCCGACGATAGCCAGCAGGCCGACGTCGAGCTCGACATCGATCGGATTCAGGTAGCCGTGGGTGAGTTCGATAGAGAACGTGTCTTCCAGCCGTTCGATAACGGCGGGCAACTCGGAGGTCCTGATCAGGAAGCAGAAGTTCTGGCGGTAGCTGGAACTGGTGAGCGCGAGGACCTCGGCGTTCGCCGCGGCGAGGGCATCCAACGAACGAGCCATGATTCTGGTGCCGCTGAGCAGAGCGCTGGCCGGATCGAGCGTGACCAGGACGACGTTTGTCATCGAGGTGACGGCTCGCGGGCCGATAGGGCCTTCGCGGGTTTCGGGGACGATGCGCGTGCCGGGTGCATCCAGGTTGAAGCTGTTCTTGCTCCAAACCGGGATGTCCTTCTCCATGAGAGGGACGAGGGTTCTGGGATGCAGAACCTTGGCGCCGTTGTAGGCCAACTCGGCGGCCTCCCTGTAGGTGATCTCTTCCAGCACCTTGGCGTTGGGTACCAGTCGCGGGTCGGCGGACATGATGCCGTCGACGTCGCTCCAGATCCACAGCTCAGAAGCGTCGAGCACCGAGGCCATGATCGAGGCGGAGAAATCGCTGCCCCCGCGCCCAAGGGTGGTGGCGCGGCCGTCTATCGTGGCTCCGTTGAAGCCCGTGAGGATGGGCAACTTCCGCTCTTCCAGGGCAGGCTTCAACTGATTTGCGGCTCTCTCCCGGGTTTGTTCCATGAGCGGACTGGCGTTGCCGAAAACCGCGTCGGTGACGACGATGTCGCGGGCGTTGACCGCGAATGCCGGGACTCCGCGTGTGCGCAGGTAGGCGGCGATCAGCGTGGAGGAAAGGCGCTCACCCACGGCGATGGCTTCGTCGACTGAACGCGGAGGGCGCTCACCGAGCATCAGCACGCCTCGCGCGATGCGTGAGAACTCCAGCAGGATGTCGTCGAGAACGGTCTGAGTGTCGGCGCGGGCGCCATCCTCCGGAAGTAGCTCGATACAACAGTCGCGATGCTTGGCGTCGAGAGCGGCCAGGTTGGCGTCGACCCCGCGTTCATCGCCGCCTTCGGCGTGACGCAGGGTCTCCAGCAGCATGTCGGTGACCTTCGACATGGCGGAAACGACAACCACCGTAGGCCGTTGGCGGTGCGCATCCTCACAGAGGGCGGCGGCCGACTTGATCCGCTCGGCGGTGCCCATGCTGGTTCCGCCGAACTTCATCACGAGCAGATTCTTCAACGATGAGCTTCCTTTCCGTTGCTGGTGCGTTCCCGCACGATGCGCAGCAGCGCCTCCTCCACCTGATTGGCATCCATATGGCTGGAGTCGAGGTAAGTGGCGTCGGGTGCCTGCCGCAGGGGCGAGTCGGGGCGTGTGGAGTCACGGTCGTCCCGCTGCTTCATCTCGCGCAGGACCTCTTCAAAGTCCGCCGGAAGGCCGCGAGCCTGCAGGTCGGCCACGCGGCGTTGGGCGCGGACCTCCGGGGTGGCGTCGAGAAAGACTTTCACTTCGGCATGGGGAAAGACGACGGTGCCGATGTCACGGCCCTCCATGACGGCGGAATGGATCTCCCCCATCTCCTGCTGCTTGGCGACCAGGGCGCGACGCACGCCAGAGACGGCGGAGACGACGGAGGCGCCCTGCGAAATTTCGGGCTCGCGGATACCGGCGCTGACGTCCTCGCCGTTCAGCAGGACACGGCCGTCGCGCTCCAACCGGATATCGGCCTGCTGGGCCAGTTGTTCCAGGCGATGGTGATCGGTCCACTCCACGCCGGTGCGGCGGGCCCACAGGGCGACGGCGCGGTACATGGCTCCGGTGTCGATGTAGATGAAAGAAAGTCGGGCCGCCACTCGTTTGGCGAGCGTACTCTTGCCGGCGCCGGCCGGCCCGTCGATGGCTACGATGATGCGTTTCGTCAAGGCTAACATCCCAGTTTATCGCGCTAGACTGGAAATTATGCTGGGAAAGACAGTTTTGATGACATTGGTGGCCGCCGCTTGCCTGCTCGCGGCCAACCCGAAGGTGACTGAGGCGGAGGCGAAGGTGAAGGCCGGCAAGTTCGAAGAGGCCTTCGCGCTGCTCGACCCTCTTCACAAGGCGAACCCGAAGGACGCCGAGGTAAACAAGGTCCTGGCGGAGGCGCATCTGAAGTACGGCGACAGCTTCATGTACAACGAAAGCCTGCCGCCGCGGCAGAAGTACCGTCCGGCGCTGAAGCAGTATCGCGAAGTGCTGAACTACGATGCGGCTAACAAGGATGCGAAGACCAAGATCGGCATGATCGAGGGCATCTACAAGCAGATGGGGATGCCGATTCCGCAGTAACTGAGTTCACTTCTCCGGCGGCGCCAGTGGATCGCGAGCGAAGACCAACTCTTCCACTGGCTGCCCACCGATGAGATGTTCCTGGATGATGCGCTCCAGTGCGGCCGGAGTGGCATTGCGGTACCACACGCCCTCGGGATAGACGACGGCGATGGGCCCCTGCTCGCAGATGCGCAGGCAGTTGGCTTTGGATCGATAGATGTCCTTGCAGCCTAGTTCCTTGAGCTGGGACTTCAGGTAGTCCCACGACTCGAGCCCCTGTTCCTTGGTGCAACACTTGGGGTTGGTCTGGTCGGAGCAGAGGAAGATGTGGCGCTGGAGTTCGCCGATGCCGTAGGAGGAAGCGATTTTCTGGAGGCGGTCGGGCGTAGAGCTATCAGCCATCAGCTCTCAGCTTTCAGCTTTTGGACTAGCGATGTCAAGATCCGGCGTACCGCGGTGCTGGTCGCTATCCCGCAAGGACCCGGCAGCCGAAGGCTGATCGCCGATAGCTTGCGCCCGGCAATATCGCTAATTCGCAATGATCAGCCCGGAGCCTTCAGCTTCTGGATTAGCGATGTCAGCATGCGCTTTGCCTCGGTGGTACGACGAGTTAAGTCTTTAAATTCTTTTGGTTTGAGCAGGTTGAGGTCTCTTGCCAGCAGCAGATGATACTCCACCTCGCTTGCTGAGCCGAGAGCGATGGTGCAGAAGCGGGCGAATCCCGCATCGCCGCTGCGGCCGCATCCTTCCGCCAGGTTGGCAGGGATGGAGGAGGTGGCTCTGCGCAGTTGACTCGTTAGGCCGTACATCTCCTCACGCGGGAAGGCGGCTGTGTTCCTGTAGACCACCAGCGTAAGCCGGTGCGCTTTCTCCCAGACCTTCAGTTCGCGGAAATCCTTCATTTCAACCTCTCAGTCGTTACCTTCCGGAATAGCGGCGACACGTTACCCTTCACCGAAGTGGTGCCATGAGATGGGTAGGTATCTCACGCATTATCGATTGATCCTCCGGCTTGGGTGCCCGGACTAACGGCTGAGAGCTGAAGCCTGACGGCTACCCGCCGCCTTGACTCTCCCGCTACAATCCAAACGTCATGACCCCTCGGGAATTCGACCAGCTTGTGGAAGAGTGCATGGAGATCATCCCTCCGCGCTTCCGGCGGCAACTCTCGAATCTGGTCTTCCTGGTGGAACCGGAACCTCGCGAGCCGGGGCTGCTGGGTTTGTACGAGGGCCGGCCTCGGACGGAGCGTACCTCCGGCCACGCGTTCTCCATGCCCGATCGCATCACTATCTATCAGGGACCGCACGAACGCCTGGCCCACGGTGACGCCGAATTGCGCCAACTGGTCGAAGAGACCATCTGGCACGAAGTCGCGCACTATTTCGGGCTCGATGAACAACAGGTTCTGCGCGCGGAACGGCGGCGCCGTCAACGGTTGAGGCGGCTTCGAGGTCTGTAAGCCGGGCGGCTATACTTGTGGGTTGCAACCTATGCCTGTGCAAGACCGTACGACCGGCCCCCGGGCGCTGGCCGGAGTGGCTGCCGTGGCTGCGGTAGCGTTGCTTGGCGCGCTGCAGCAGTACGGCCTGTCTGACCAGTACGCCACGCAATTCCACGATCCGTTCCACGTCATGGCCCAGCAGGAGCGGCTCCAGCCCGTGCTGACGCGGATCCCCGCCACTGAAAAAGTCGGCTATTTCTCCGACCTTCCGGACAGTGACCTGTCGGAACAGGCCGCCTTTGCCTACACGCAGTACGCCGTTGCCCCGCGTGTGCTGGTACCAATGAAAGACAAATGGAAGCCGGTGTGGTGGATCGGCGCGCTTTCCTCCAATAAGGCCGATCTGGCGGCGGAGGGTCAGTCTCGAGGCCTCGTCCTGGTGGAGAACCTTGGTAGTTCCGTGGGTCTCTATCGCCGGGAGGTTCGCTGACACCATGGGCGTCTTCTCCCTTCTCCTGGCGTGGGCTATCGGCTGGCCGTGGGTGCGGGCCTCTCGGGCCTGCGGCGGTCTAGGGCCGCGCTGGATGGCATGGATCCTGGAGGCCTTGCTCGCACTTCCGGTTGGATTGGCGGCGACCGCCGCCTTATTCTTCACACTGCTATGGGCCGGCGTCGGGACGCAGACGGCCGTATATGTTGCTGACGTGATACTAGCGGTCTGTGGCCTGGCGGGCTGGTTCGTCCGCCGCAATTCGCCCGCTGATGCCGAGGAACCTGCCGAGCGGCCTGCATTCCAATGGGCCTGGATGGCAGCCCTTGCCTTCGGGGTGGGCATGGTCCTGTTCGTCACCGGGTTCTTTGCCTTCACTAATGGGAATCCCCAGGGCAATTGGGACGCGTGGTCCGTCTGGAACCTGCGCGCGAAGTTCCTCACGAACGCCTCCACGTGGCGCCTGGCCATTACGCCCGACTACGGTTTAGCCGACCCGGGTACGCCCCTCCTCTGGCCCGCCGTGGTGGCGCGAGGCTGGACGTACGGTGGTGCGGTGGGCGATCCGCGGGTGCCCATTGTCGCCTCGTTTCTGCTGGGTACGGGCACCCCGCTGCTGCTTGGCTTTGCTTTGGCTCTGTTGCGCGGCCCCGCCTTGGGCTGGTTGGGCGGCTTGATTCTGCTGACGGCGACACCGCTGTGGCGCCAGGCTCCGGGTCAATACGCCGACGTCCCGTTGGGCTGCCTGATGCTCGCCTCGCTCATTGTCGCGGCTCTGGCCCAACGTAGGAACTGGGAGCCGGGTGCGCTCGCGTTGAGCGGACTGCTCGCTGCTCTGGCGGCCTCCATCAAGAATGAAGGTGCTGTGTTCTTCGTCCTGCTGGCCGGCGCGCTGGCGTGGCAGGCGCGGGCCAAGGCCATTGCGTGGCTGGGCGGCGCACTGCCGGCGGCCTTGCTGGCCGTGAGTTTCCCGTTGTTGCTGGCGCCGAAGACGGATGGACTCTCGTTTGCCCTGCTGGCCGATCTGGGGCGCGGTGGCGCGGTGCTCAAGAACTTCGTGGATTCGTTGGTGGAAATGGGCGACTTCCCCGCGCATCCCGTGCTGCTGTTCGCCGCCCTGGCGCTCATTCTCAAGCTACGGGCGCCGCGCGGCCCGTGGTGGCCGTTGGCCGCGCCGGCTCTGCTGCTGGTGGTGGACCTGATTGTTCTCTGGATCACGCCGCCGTCGAGTGGCTGGCAGATCGACACGGCGCTCGACCGCAAGCTGGTGCAGCTTCTTGCCCCGCTGCTGTTTGCCGGAGTACTGTTGATCAGGGCGCCTGAAACGCTGCCAGAGCCCGCCGAACCACAGGATCGTTCCGAAGCTCGATCTCGTCGCCGGAAGCAACGCTGACCGACTGATTCAGAATCTCCTGTTTCAGGCGCCGGCGGACGTACTCCCGCTCGGCTGTCCACTCGGCCAGGCCCGGACGGATGTTCCGCTTCGACAGCCACAACTGGAACTCATCCAGCATCGTGCCCGTGATCTCCATGTCGCGGTTCGCGTCGGCACGATGCCCGGCCAGCCACTCGGTGGAGTAGCCCGCAAAGCTGGCCGAGGTCTCCAATACGAAGCGAAAACGGCTGGGCCGCTCAGGGTAGACCACGTGGTCTGGCTCAATGCCTCCGCCGCCGCGAACCGTACGGCCGCCGGCCGTCTTGAACTCGGGCCGCGTCGTAGCCGTGGCCGCCGCCAGTTCGTTATCCTTCAGCGGCTTCTGAATGCTGCGGCCGCTGGGTGTGTAGTAGAACGCCGTGGTCAGTGCCAGGCCGGCGTTGTCGCTCAACGGGAAGACGCGCTGCACCAGACCCTTGCCATAGGTGGTCTCGCCCACCACCATCCCGCGGTCGTTATCCTGAACCGCGCCGGCGACAATCTCCGACGCACTGGCGGTCTTCGAGTTCACCAGCACGGCGAGCTTGAACTCGTACGGCTTCGCTTCCTTGGGTACCTCGATGTTCTCGGTCTCAGTGCTGCGGCCGCGAGCGCTGAGGATGCGTGTACCCGGCTTCAAGAAGAGGGCCGCCGTGGCCAGGCCGGCTTGCAGGACACCGCCCGGATTCTCGCGCAGATCCAGCACCAGCCCCTTCAGTTTGGCGCCGCCCAGGCTCTCGATGGCCTCCTGGATGAGCGTCGCCGTGTTCGTGTCAAAGCTGGTGGCACGCACATAGCCGATGCCCGGCTCCAGCAGGAACGTGCGGTCGACGGAGGGCGACTGCAACTCCTCCGGAGTCAGCGTGAAGAACATCAGCCCCGCGGTTCCCTGCCGCCGCACGGCGATCTGCGCCTGCTGCTGCCGCGTGACCGAGAGCACCTGCACCAGTTGCTCCAGGTCGAGATTGGCGAACGCGATGTTGTTGACACCGACAATTTCATCGCCTGGCTGGAGGCCGGACTTCTGCGACGGCGTGCCGGGTAGTGTCTGCAACACGATCACGCGGCCCGGCAGCACACTCACCACACTGCCAAAGCCCTTGGTGACGCTGCGTTCCATCTCCTGCAGTTGCTGGAACTGATTCTTGTCGAAAAAGATGGAGTGCGGATCCAGGCGCCGCAGCATGCCAGGAATCGCGCCGCCATAGAATGCCACGTCGGGATTCACCGGATCGGCCAGGTTCTCGTTGGCGATCAAGTAGACCTCGATCACGCGTTTCAGCTCGCGCTCCAACTCTTCCGTATCGGGCAGCGGCCGGTTCGGATTGGCGGGTGGCGGAGCCTGCGCGGCCAGCGGCAGCAGGGCCGCCAGCAGGAGTACGGCCAGCCGTCTCATCGTTCGTAGCGCAGAGCCTGGCGCAAACTGTGACGCTCCATCGCGAGGCTGAGCAACATGCCCACCAGCATGTCGAACGGGCAGCCCGCATGCTCCCACATCTTCGGGTACATGCTGATGGACGTGAAGCCGGGGATGGTGTTGATCTCGTTGATGTAGATTTTGCCCGTCGACTTCTCGATGAGGAAGTCGACGCGGCTCATGCCGCTGCAATCCATCGCCTGGAAGCACTCGATGGCCAGCCGCTGGACCTCCGCGATGGTCTCCTCGCTCAGGTTGGGCGGGATGACCGTGCGTGCCTGGTCCAGCAGGTATTTGTCGTCGTAGTCGTAGAACTCCTTCGACGGCAGGATCTCGCACGGTGTGGATGCTTGCGGGCGGTAGTTGCCCAATACGGCGCACTCCACCTCCTGGCCCACGATGGCGCGTTCCACCAGCACCTTCAGATCGTAGCGGCCGGCATCCTCGATCGCCGCCCGCAGCTCTTCCGGGGTGTGTGCCTTGGCCACGCCCACCGACGAGCCCAGGTTGCAGGGCTTCACGAACACCGGCAGGCCAAAACGGTCGACCAGTTGCTTTAGTACCTCATCCCACTCGATGGCCTTGTGCGGATTGCCGGTGTGAACAATGGCGTACTCGACAACAGGCAGGCCGCGCTCAATGCTCAGCCGCTTGAAGTGTTCCTTGTCCATCGACGCGGCCGAACCGAAGACACCCGGGCCCACGTATGGCAGATCGGCCATCTCGAACAGGCCCTGGATGGTGCCGTCCTCGCCGAACGTGCCATGCAGCACGGGAAACACGACGTCGATGCCTTCGTTGCCACCCGGCTCGGGCAGAATCGGCCGCGGCTCCCACTTGCCCTCCTTCGTAATGAGGAACGGCAGCACCTCATAGATCTCGGGACTGAGCGCGGCCATGATGGCCTGGGCCGAGCGGATGGAGACTTCATGCTCGCCGCTGCGGCCGCCGTACACAACTGCGACGCGGAGTTTACTCATAATTTCCTTGCTAGAGGATCCTCTTGCCCATGGCTGACATCACCAGTTCGACGCCCAGCAACGCCGTGCGGTTGGCCGTGTCGAGCACAGGATTTACTTCCACCACTTCCATCGAGCGCACGCGGCGCGAGTCACTGAGAATCTCCATCGCCAGGTGCGCCTCGCGATAGGAGAATCCGCCGCGCACCGGGGTGCCGACGCCCGGCGCCTCATCGGGATCGACGCCGTCCATGTCGAGCGAGAGATGAATGCCAGCCGTACCGTCGGAGGCGACCATCACCGCCTCTTCCATCACTGACCGCAGCCCACGCTCGTCGATGTCGCGCATCGTGAAGACGCGCACACCGCTCTCCTTCACAATGGGCCGCTCCGAGAGGTCGACATCGCGAATCCCCACCAGTACCACGTTCTTGGCGTCCACCTTCGGCGCGTAGCCATAGATGTGTGTCAATGCTCTGGGCCCATAGCCAACCAGACATGCCAGCGGCATGCCGTGGACGTTGCCGCTGGGCGACGAGTCCGGCGTGTTCATGTCGGTGTGCGCGTCCAGCCAGATGACGCCCAGCTTCTGCTTTTTCTTCTGGTAGTGCCGGGCCATGCCGCTCACGGTGCCGACGGCGACGGAGTGGTCGCCACCCAGCACCAGGGGAAACTTGCCCTGCCCAATGGCGCGTTCCACCTTGTGCGCCAGTTCGACGCAGGTGGCGGCGATGGGCTTCAGATAGCGGGCGTGGGCCGCGCCGATCTTTGAACTCTCCTGCTGGCTGGCGTAGACGTTGCCCAAGTCCTCGACCCTGTAGCCCAGTGAGACGAGCTTGGCGTTGAGGTTGGCCACCCGCAGGGCGGAGGGACCCATGTCCACGCCCCGGCGGCCCGCGCCCAGGTCCAACGGAGCGCCCAGAATCGCGATCGTTTGCGCCATAGGCTCCTAGGGACGCGTCCTGTACAGCATACGGGGGAAGGCGATGGTTTCGCGGATGTGTTCCAGACCGCAGATCCAGGCTACCGCGCGTTCAATACCCATGCCGAAGCCGCCATGCGGCACGCTGCCAAAGCGGCGCAGGTCCAGATACCATTGGAAGGCTTCGGGCGGAAGGTTGTGGTCCTTGATGCGCTGCACCAATAGGTCGTAATCGTGGACGCGCTGGCCGCCGCCGATGACTTCGCCGTAGCCTTCGCTGGCCAGGACATCGACGCCGAGCGCGACCTCGGGCCGCTCCGGCGCGGGCTGGAAGTAGAAGGCCTTCACGGCCGCTGGATAGCGGTCGACCATGACAGGGCGGTCGAATTCTTCGCTGAGCAGTGTTTCGTCGGTGCCGCCGAAGTCGCCGCCCCATTCGATCTCGCTGCCCTTGCGCTTGAGAATCTCCACCGCCTCGTCGTAGGAGATGCGCGGGAATGGCGGCTTGATCGCTTCCAGCTTGGCCACGTCGCGTTCCAGCGTGGCGAGCTCCGTCTTGCGGTTCTCCAATACGCGGCCCACCATGAAGACAATCAACTCCTCGGCTACGCGCTTGACGTCTTCCAGATCGGCGTAAGCCATCTCGGGCTCCACCATCCAGAACTCGGTGAGGTGGCGGCGCGTCTTGGACTTCTCCGCGCGGAACGTCGGACCAAAGCAGTAGCTCTTGCCGAACGCGGCCGCCGTCGCCTCGTTGTAGAGCTGGCCCGACTGGGTCAGGTAGACCTTCTCGTCCTCGAAATAGTCGACCTCGAAGAGCGTCGTCGTGCCTTCGCAGGCGGCCGGCGTGAAGATGGGGCAATCGACCAGAGTGAAACCGTTGGAATCGAAGTAGTCGCGGACGGCCTTGATGATCTCGTGGCGGATCTTGAGAATGGCGTGTTGGCGGCGGCTGCGCAGGTGCAGGTGGCGCTGATCGAAGAGGAACTCAACGCCATGCTCCTTGGGCGTGATGGGGTAAGGATGTTCCTCGCTGACGCGCTGAACGATCTCGGCGCCTTCGATGTCCATCTCATAGCCGCCCTGGGCTCGGGCCTCTGCGCGCATCTTGCCGCGGATGATGACGGAAGATTCCTGGGTGAGGTTCTTCAACGCTTCAAAGACATCCTCCGGCAGTTGGGCCTTCACGCCCACGCACTGGATAGTCCCGCTGCCATCGCGGATGATCGGAAAGATGATCTTGCCCGATTTGCGCAGGTTGTAGAGCCAGCCGGCAATTTCCACGGGTTCGCCGGTATGCTGGCCCGCGCTGGCTATGGTGATTCGACGGTAGTCAGACATCAAAGGTTCTCCAATCGGTCAAAGGCCTGGCGAGCCGCCTCCAGGGGGTTCGGGAAGGCGGGCGAGTCCTTTACTTCCAACACGAGCGGATACTGCGATTCGCGCGTGCGCAGCAGATCCATCGTCTGCTTCCAGGGGATGCTGCCGCCCTCGGCCAGCAGCGGGAAGAGATGTTTGTCATCCTTGCCGTTGTTGTCGTGGACGTGTGTGGACCGCAGGCGGTCCTGCAGCAGGGCAAAGGTGGGCTCAATGCCTTCCATGATGTGGGCGTGGCCCGTGTCCAGGCAGAATTTCAGATCGAGGTGGGTGATGCCGCTGAAGTAGAGCAGGCGTTCCGCGCTACTCAGGCGGTTCGGGATGTTCTCGATGAGGATCTCCACGCCGCGGTGCTTGGCGAAGAGTTGCAGGTCTTCCAGCGCCGTGAAGGCCGCGTCCAGCTTCTCGTCGCTGTACTCCTCCCCAGACACGCCCAGGTGCTGGATGAGGTACTGGAACGGGAACTTCTCGGCCACGGCAATGGCGCGCTTGATCTCTTCCACCGATTGCAGACGGCGCGGCTTCGAGGTGTCGGTGAGCGTGACCACCGACGACGGACCGCTGCGGCCCCAACAGTCGTCGTTGTACATCGGCGAGTGCAGTGAGTGGCACTTCAGTTGCGCGTCGCGGAACCAGTAGCCCAGTTCATTCACCTGCGACTGGTCGTGGTAGTCGAAATGCTGCCGTGCGCAGAAGATCTCCACTTTGGGGACGCCGGCGTTCCAGATGCGGTCGAGCCAGACGGTATTCAGCCGGTGATTGACAATAAGTTGGGTGGAGAGTGCGTGTTCCATACAGAATCAGTAACCTGCGGCCTTGCCCGACGAGCGTCCATTCTGTGCGGCGGCGATCCAGGTGATGCGCGACATCCACGTGTCGGCGTTGCTCGTGCGGGCGCCGGTGGCTGTGGCGCCGTCGGCCACTACGCCTCCGCGAGAGGCGGCGGCCGCCTTGGGCCGTTCCACCATGATCGCCTCGACACTGGCGACACCGGTGGTGCCGGCGACCTGGTAGCCCATCTTTTCCAGCGCCGCCCGCGTGTCCGGCGAGAATCCGGGTTCGAGATAGAGCGTGTCGGGCAGCCATTGATGGTGGAAACGCGGCTGGTCGATGGCCTGCTGCACGTCCATGCCGAAGTCGATGACATAGAGCAGTACCTGGGTCACGGCATTGATGATCCGCGAGCCGCCCGGCGCGCCCAGCAACAGAAACGGCTGGTTGTCCTTGGTCACGATGGTGGGCGTCATCGACGACAGCGGCGTCTTGCGCGGCTGAATCGCGTTGGCCTCTCCTTCCACCGTGCCGAACATGTTGGCCTCGCCTGGCTTGGTGGTGAAGTCGTCCATCTCGTTGTTCAGCAGGAAGCCCAGCCGCGGCACGGTCACGCCATTGCCATAAAGGCCGTTGATCGTGTAGGTGAGCGCCACGGCATTGCCCTGCTCGTCCAGGACGTTGAAATGTGTGGTCTCGGACGATTCGTAGGGTGCCGGATCGCCGGCCTGAATCGCGCTACTGGGCGTGGCCTTCTCGGGATCGAAATTGGCCCAGACCTTCTTCGTGTAGGTGGGGTTGATCAGTCCGCTCAGCGGGATCTTGACGAATCCGGGGTCGCCCACATAACGGGCCCGGTCGGCGTACGCGCGCCGCATCGCCTCGGCCATGTAGTGGGTGGACGATGCCGAACCGGCGCCCGCTTTCTCATAGTCCGTGCCCCGCAGCATGCCCAGCATCTCGAACATGGCGAGGCCGCCCGAGGACGGCGGCGGCGCGGTGATGATCTGATAGCCCTTGTACTCGCCAATGAGCGGCTTGCGCTCGTAGACCTTGTAGCCCTTCAGGTCTTCCAGCGTGATTTCGCCACCGGCCTTCTTTGACTCCTCGGAGAAAATGCGGGCCGTCACGCCCTCATAGAAATCGTTGGCGCCCGATTTGGCGAGGCGCGTCAGCACCTGCGCCAGTTCCGGCTGCACCAGCTTTTCTCCGGGCTCGAGGCAGACACCGCCCTTCAGGAAGATTCGCTTCGACTCGGCGAAGGGTTCCATCACGGCGCGGTTGGCGCACATGTTGCGAGCTTCGGCGTAGGTGAGTGTAACGCCTTGCGCGGCGAAATCGATGGCCGGTTTCAGCAGTGTGGCCCAGGGTTTGGTGCCGTACTTCTTGTGCGCGTATTCGAGGCCGCGCGCCGTGCCGGGAACACCGGCCGCCCGCCAACCCACCTGGCTGTCCTTGGTTCGCTTGCCGTCCTTGTCGACGTACATCGTCCGCGTGGCGCTCAGCGGCGCGCGTTCGCGGAAATCGATGAACGTGCTGGTGCCATTGGCCAGGCGGATGAGCATGAACCCGCCGCCGCCCAGGTTGCCGGCCCGCGGGTGCGTCACCGCCAGGGTCATGGCTACCGCGACCGCGGCGTCCACTGCATTGCCGCCGGACTTGAGCACTGCGACACCTGCATCGGTGGCGTTGGGTTCCTGCGAAACCACCATCGCCTTGCGGGTGCGCACCGGCTCACGCGCCGCAGCGGGGAGAGTCAGGGCGCAGACCAGCGCCAGGGCGGCGAAAACTCGCGCGTTTCGCATGAAAACCAATTGTACTACCGCGCTCGCGCCGCCCTGGACAGGGCTATGGACTTAGGCAGGCTTGGTTGCCCGGATGAATGCGCTCATGAACTTCTCATCCACCAGCGGAGCGATGGCCTCGACGTCAATGCCCTGCCCGTCGAGAAACTCGCGTGCCTGTTCCACTTTGTAGACGCGGGTCGGCTCGAAACCGATGTTCTGGAAGCCGGCTTTCTCCAGCTTGCTGAAGTAATCGTGTTCGTCCAGTGCGCCTGCGATGCAGCCCACCCAGAGTTCGACGCTGCGCCGCACATCGGCGGGAATCTCGCCGCGCGTCACCACGTCGGAGACCGCGAAACGTCCGCCGGGCTTCAACACGCGGAAGGCCTCGCGCAGCACCATGTCCTTATCAGCCGACAAATTGATGACACAGTTGGAGATGATCACATCCACCGAAGCGTCGGGCAACGGAATCTTCTCGATCTCGCCTTTCAGGAACTCGACATTGGTCAGCCCGGACTTGGCTTTGTTGGAGTTGGCCAGGGCCAGCATCTCGTCGGTCATATCCAGACCGTACGCCTTGCCGGTGGGCCCTACGCGCCGGGCGGAAAGCAGCACGTCGATGCCACCTCCCGAACCCAAGTCGAGGACCACCTCGCCCGGATTCAACTGGGCGAGAGCGGTCGGGTTGCCGCAGCCGAGCGAGGCCAGTACGGCGGCTTCCGGGATCTGCGCCGCCTGATCGTCGGAGTAGAGATTCGCAGTGATGGGGTCGTTTGCGCCGAGGGCCACGGCCTTCTTCGAGCCGCAGCAGCAGGAGGCTCCTTCGCCTTCCACCACGCGCAGTGCCGCCTTACCGTAGCGCTCCTGAACCACTTGTTTTACGTCTGTCGTATTCACAACCAGCTCCTTCCTTGTTTCTATAATTCTACTATAGCGGAATTATAGAAGAACGCAAGAGCGAAGTTGAATCATTCTTGAGGCAGCAGTTTGATCAGCGACAGGTTGAGGCTCAGCACCCGGCCCTCACCTGCTGGCTGGTGCGGCTCATCGAAGGTGGGCGAGGCCAGGATCTCCACCTCATACTCGTCTTCCTCGGGTAGCGGTGACTGGACGACAAACAGGCCCGGGCGGTCGAGATTCCACTGGCCTGCGGGCCGGCCATTCACCCGCAATTCGATCTTGGCCACGGACGGAGCAAACCCCTGCACGCGCAACAGCGGAGCGCCCGGCCGCATGCGGACGAGTCTTACCACGGCCCGGCCGCCGATCCAGCGGTATTTGCTGCCGAAATCCCCTTCCACCTCATAAAAGCCGGAAAGGAGACCAGCCTCGTGGCCCGGCTTTGAGAAGTCGAGTGTATCCAATCGGTTGCCAGGGTAGAGCTCGGCTCTCAGGGCGGTGCTGAGCAAGTTGAACACGTCATCCTGCTGTTGGGCCGCGAACCCGCACGCATCGCAGACCAGTTCGTCGGGCGTCTTGTAGTTCAGTGGTTTCTGGCAGTCGGGGCAAGCCAGCGCCTGATTCAGCGGTAGCCGAGCGGGCAACGTACCGGCTTTGCGGCAAAACGCAGCCAGAGTCGCGCCCAACAGGTCGGCTACCCGTTCCTCAGGCCGGCCCGGCAGCCACCGGATCACCGTCTGGGCGATCTGGTTAGCCCAGCCACGCTCGCGGGGGAAGGTGATCAACCGGCACGTCTCGAAGTACTTGTTCAGCAGATCCGCCCAATCACGCAGGCCGAACGCGTGGTTCTGCCGGATGCCGAACGACTCCTCCTGGTCCGCGCCGATGACGTCGCTGGCGAGGAAATCCAGCAGGCCGCTGTCATACAGCCACTTCTCCCGCGGAGTCATACGCTCGGGGTATGGCACACGATACCGACCCAGTGTCAGCCGGCGGCGGACGGGTTCCTCGGCGAAGTAGTACACACCCCCCGGGGCGAGCACCCGGTGGACCTCACGCACGACGCTCTCCACGTCTAGGAACTGCGAAAGGGTCTGAAAAGAAACCACAAACGCCAGGGAATTGTCCTGAAAGGGCAGATGCGTGGCGTCGCCGGCCGTCAACACGGGCGACCGCTTCAGGTCCCACGCCGTGCGTAGGAACCGGCCGTGGCGCAGCGCGTCGGCCGAAAGGTCCAGCGCAAATCCGTCCGCATGGAACTCGTTGGCCAGCATGTATGACGTGTGGCCGGCGTTGGCGCCCACCTCCGCAAACGGTGTGAGCGAGCAGATGAAATCACGATTCTTCTTAAGGACCGAGCCGCGGCGGAAATTCTCGTCCGCATAGGCGGCCAAAACCCGCTCCGGTTCGCCGAACGACGCGAAGTTGTGGAAATCCACTTGCGCGCGCTTGACCGACATCGACTGGGCTGGATCCGGCATCACCGCCCTTGGTTGTACCGCACGCGCCTATCCACTGGCAACCGGGGCCTTGCTCCGCGGGGACCGGATGCGCCGCGGCGCGAGACACAGGTAAACAGATGGTTGCGATCGCCTTCAGTGGTAGACAGTCGACCACCTATGGCAGTAGACTCTCTACCACATGGAGAAACCGCGGAAGCTGGAGATGCTGCAAGGGACGCTGGATCTGCTGATCCTACAGACGCTGCAATGGGGTCCGCAGCATGGGCACGGCATCGGGCAGGTGATTAGAGCCAAGTCCGATGAATTACTACAAGTGGAGCATGGAAGCTTGTATCCGGCCCTGCACCGGTTGCGGCGCGAGGGTTGGATCGAAGCGGATTGGGGGGTGACGGAGAACAAGCAGCGCGCCCGGTTCTACCGGCTCACAGAGGCCGGCAAACGGCAACTAATCGAAGAAGAGACGAAGTGGAAGCTCTTCGTGAAGACCATGGCGCGGGCGATGCGCCCACAGGAGTAAATCATGCTTGGCTGGATCCGTTGGTGGCGGCGCCGGACTCAGGAAGAGACTGAGTTGGATGAGGAACTTCGGGCACACCTGGCAATTGAGGTGCAGGAGCGTGTGGCGGCCGGCGAGGATCCCGTAGAGGCGCAGCGCGCCGCGCGGCGGGCGTTCGGCAATCTGACTTTGATCCAGGAGGAATCGCGAGAGACGTGGGGGCTGGCTGGCGTCCAGCGTTTTCTGGAAGATGCGCGCTACGGACTGCGGATGCTGCGCCGGACCCCGGTGTGGACGGGCGTGATCTGCGCCACCTTGGCACTGGGGATCGGGCTGAGCACGGCCATCTTCAGCGTGGTCTACGGCGTGCTGCTGCAGCCGTTGCCTTACCCGCAACAGGAACAACTGGTCGCCCTTTGGCCCACGTGGACGAAGGCGGGCAACGGGCGGTTTAACGTGAATGCGATGCTGTGGCTGCACTGGCGGGCGGACCTGAAGCAGATGCAGGACGTGGGGCTGACGCGCCCGATCGCGAACTTCAACCTGACGGGCGACGGGGCTCCGGAGCGGTTGCAGGGTGCGCGTACTTCCTACAACGTGCCACGCGTGCTGGGCCTGAATCCGGTGCTGGGTCGCGTCTTCACCGAAGAGGAGCAACTGGCAGACGCCAAAGTGGCCATTCTCAGCCACGGTTTCTGGCGGCGACGGTTTGGCGGGGATCCCGGCGTCGTGGGGCGGAAGATCCAGCTCAACGGCCAGCCTTTCGAGGTGATTGGCGTGATGCCGCCCGCCTACGGCTATCCCACCAAGGATTTCGAGCTTTGGACGCCGCTTTACATCCCTCCGGACGAGATGCGGGCCGATAT
The DNA here is from genome assembly GCF_963665245.1 of uncultured Paludibaculum sp. Lineage (NCBI taxonomy): Bacteria > Pseudomonadati > Acidobacteriota > Terriglobia > Bryobacterales > Bryobacteraceae > Paludibaculum > uncultured Paludibaculum sp. The sequence goes on along the minus strand of NZ_OY762267.1, from coordinate 4,001,190 downwards.
GAACTACCAGTACAGGGCGGTGGGCCGGTTGACGCCGGGCGTGCGGGTGCAGCAGGCGCAGGCGGAGCTGGATGCGCTGATGCACAGGCTGGCGATTGCTAACCCATTGAGTTTCAAGGGAGACCAGGCAGAGCTCGGAGCGATTGTAGAGCCGCTGGCGGAGAGCGATGCGCTGCAGGTGCGCGGCACCTTTTACGTCCTGCTGGCAGCGGTGGGTTGCCTGCTGCTGATTGGAGCGATGAACCTCGGCGTCCTCCTGATCGCCAGGGCCAGCGCCCGGTCGCGGGAGATTGCGGTGCGAGTGGCCCTGGGCGCGACCGGCGGCCGACTGCGCGGCCAGCTGCTGGCCGAGGTACTGCCTCTGGCGATGGTCGGCATTGCCGGCGGAATCTTGTCGGCGTTGTGGCTGCTACGGGTGTTAATCCCATATCTACCTACAGATACGCCCCGCATCGAGTCGATTGGATTGCATGGTCCGGTGCTGCTCTTCGCCATCGGAGTCGCGCTGCTGGTGGTCCTGTTCGCGGGACTGCTGCCCGCTCGGATGGCCGCGCGGGAGTCGCCCTCGGCCGGGCTGCGAGCGAATACGCGTTCGGTGGCCGGAGGCGGCCGGTCGAGGAACATTCTGGTGGTCGCCCAGGTGGCGGTGACGGTGGTCCTGCTTTTCGGGGGCGCGCTGTTCCTGCGGAGCTTCTCGGAACTGCTACGCGTGCAGCCCGGCTTCACGGCGGAGCGAGTGCTGACCTTGCATCTGGCGGTCACCAGAGCGCGATTCCCTCAAGACGAGCAGGTGTCGGATTACTACAACCGGCTGATTCAAAGGGTGATGTCGGTGCCAGGGGTGACGGCGGCCGGTCTGGTGAATCGCCTGCCGATGAGCGGCATCGCGCAGACGGGCGGCATCGAGTTCGAGGGGCGGCCGGAGCGGTACACCGCGGATTGGCGTTCGGCCACGCCAAGCTACTTCGAGGCGATGGGGATCCCATTGCGGCAAGGCCGGTTGCTGCAGGAGAGCGACCGCCCGCATACGGCGGCGGTGGGCTTGATCGACGAAATGCTGGCACGCACTGTGTTTGGAACGGAGAGTCCTGTGGGTAAGCGGTTCCGCATCAGGGGTCCTTCGTTCAAAGGGCCGTGGGCGGAGATTGTCGGCGTGGTGGGTCACATTCGGAACGATTCGCCGGAGAAGGACGAGCGTTCGCAGGTGTATTGGCCGGAAACCCAGCGGACGCAGGACCGGGCGGCGCTGGCCGTGCGGACGACCGGGCAGCCGGAGTTGCTGGCGCAAGCGGTAATCGAGCAGATTCACCGGGAGAATCCGGAGCAGCCGGTCTATGATGTGCGGACGATGGACGAGTGGGTGCAGCGGGTCATGAAGGGGCGCAGCGTGATGACGGGGTTGGTGTCCCTGTTTGGGTTCGCTTCGTTGTTACTGGCGTGTCTCGGCCTGTATGGGGTGGTCTCGTATACGGCGGATCTGCGGCTGAGGGAGTTTGGCATCCGGATGGCACTAGGCGCCGATAGTGGACACGTGCGTGGGATCGTCCTGCGGCATGCCGGAAAGCTGGCGGCCGGTGGGGCGGCGCTGGGGTTGCTGCTGGCCTGGCCGGTTGGGCAGGCGCTGCGGAGTCTGCTGTTCGGGGTGAGCACCGGTGACGTGGTGTCGTGGACGGCGGCGCCAGGGATCCTAGTTGTGGTGGCGCTGCTCTCCGGGCTTGGTCCTGCGGGGCGAGCCGGACGGACGGACCCCGCCGTTACGTTGCGCTCAGAATAAGTTAGCCGTTCAGATCCAGCGTCTGTACCGCCGGAGCCTGCCCGTCGTGGAAGCGCAAAGTGGGATCCTCGGCCCACAGCGCGTCGCGCCGGCGGTGCAGCCAGTAGACGACTGCCAGCAGCGCGGCGCAGGCGCAGGAAAAGACGATCACGTTGAACGCGATGCGCATCTCCACGCGAATGGCCACCCAGGTGTAGAAGATGAAGACCAGAAACCAGAGGAACAGCGCGTAGGTGACGTTCCACTTTGCCGCGCCGAAGGTGCAGGTGAACGGGATCTTGTGGAAGTCGACGAAAAGAGCCTCGGCCAGAATCACGGCCAGCAGCCCGCAGTTCACCGAGTGAATGACGGCGTCGTTCAGCGGCAGCAACAGGAAGTTGATGGGCGTGGTCACCACCAGGACAAACGCCAGCATGAGTTTGTGGAAGCTGATGGGCCGTGGCGGGGCGGCGATGCGGAACAGCCAATGGGCCGGCAGGTCGGCCGGGATCTCGTAGAGAAACCGGAAGCCGGTGAGCAGAAAGAAGCTGACGATCAGCGGCGCCGAAAGCGCGATCTCGGTTTCGCTGCTGGTGACCAGGGTCACAGTCAGAACGTCGTTGAGGATCACGGCGCTGGCGAGAGCCAGAAAGACGCCGAAGAGTAGCCGGTGCGTGTGGCTGCGGATGAAGGTCTGCAGGACGAACATCAGCAGTCCGATGCGCCGCCGGTCTTTGGTGAAGCGCCCGGCGAGCGTCTCCAGGTGATTCCACACGGGGGCGGCAAACGAGGACCCGCGTTCCAGCGTCTCCGGGATGCGGCGGAAGTGCCGGCGGTAGCTCAGTGCATAAGTCGCCACGGCCGTGAAGGAGCAGATCCCCAAAGCCTGCAATGCCGTCGCGGCGAGATCGCGATAGGCGGCATCGGCCTTGCCCAGCAGCACTTCGTAGAGCCCCAGAAACCAGAACGGCGGCAGCCAATCGGCTTGCGGCAGCGTATGGAGCTTCCTGGCCAGATTGCTCAGCGAGGGACACAGGAGGAAAAGGGTGAGCAGCCCCGTCAGGACGGCGAACTGGAGCGCGGCGGAGATACCACGAAAGCGCTCCAGCCCGAGTGTCGTCAGTCCGATGCCCTGCAGGGCGATGAGAAAGGTGCAGGCGCACAGAGAGATCGCCATGGTCGCCAGAAAATGGGCGCCGATATAGCGAACCGCGTCCCACAGCGTGCCGGTATCGCCCAGCACGGCCAGGGGAAAGAGAATGGTGGAGGCTGCGTTCACGGCTAGAGCGAACAGTGCCACGAACGTACCCAGCGCCGCCGCCTTGGCCAGCAGGATGCGTGACAGCCGCAAGGGCATGGGCGCGAAGATCGCATGGTCGAGACGGGTAGGGAACAGCGAATCCCACTTCAACAGCATGGCCAACGCCGGAATCACCAGGGCCAGCGACAGATAGATGATCTTGTCCGACCACGTCGCCCCATCGCGGTCGACAAAACGCTGCATGCGGATGAAGGCGATCAACGACGAGTACTTCCCCATCATCCACAAGGGGAGCAGCAACCCGGGCATCGCGACGAAGCCAAGTACGCCTGCCATGCCCGCGCGCAGTTCTCCCTGGGGAGCGACCAGGTCGTTTTCGAAGAACTGCGCCAGAAAATGGCGATAGAGGATCCTGTACATCGCAGGCCGTTCCTACACCCTGCCATCCGTGATCGTGTTCAGAATCGCGCTGGCCGTGTGCCCCGAATCGTCCTGATGGACCAGTTGCGTGAAGATCTGCTCCAGCGAAGGCAGCGTCATCATGGAGCGCAGGTCGTCCACGCTGCCGTCGGCCACGATGCGGCCGCGGTGCAGGATGATGACCCGCGTGGCGACGCGTTCCACCACCTCCAAGACATGGGAGGAGTACAGAATGATTTTGCCGGCTTGGGCCAAGTCCTTCAGCAGCGCTTTCAGCACCTGCGCCGTGGTGACGTCGAGACCGGAAAAGGGCTCGTCGAGGATGATGAGATCTGGGTTGTGCAGCAACGCCGCCGCCAGGAGGATCTTCTGGCGCATCCCTTTTGAATAGGAGGCGAGGGCGGAGTAGCGAGCGGCGGTGAGGCCGAAGAGATCGAGAAGCGAATCGATGCGGCGGTTGAGTGTGATCTGCGGCAAGGCCCGCAGCCGGCCGGCGAGTTGAAGGTATTCGCGGCCCGAGAGGAACGAGTAAAGCTGTGGTTCCTCAGGCACATAGCCCAGTCGCGCCTTGTAGGCGATGGGGTCAGAATCCAGGGCGACGCCGTCCAGCAGGATCTGCCCGTGGGAAGGCTGCAGCAGTCCGGTGATCATCTTCACCGTAGTGCTTTTGCCTGACCCGTTCGGTCCGAGGTAGCCCAGAATCTCCCCTGGCGCAATGGTGAAAGAGATATCCTCCACCGCCGGAACGCCGGAGTAGTGCTTGGCCAGATTGCGAGCTTCCAGCATGTCTTAGCTTAGACTCCGCGGAAGGGCCGGATGGTTAGTACCAAGTTAAGAGTATGGGCCCGCTTTTTCCCCGGTACGTGCGATTGGGATGCTGCGGAGCCGCGCTGCTCGCTCGCCACGAAGTGCCGGGCTGTAACCAGAGTCCTGGATCCAACCGACACCAAGGTACTCCCCATTTTCCACCCTCAGTCCCATTGGAAGCCTCAACTTGGCCGCATAGATTGGATAGGTAACTCGCGAAGACACGAAACGACCTATGTCAAACTCCAAGTTCAACTGCCTCATCATTTCGCCGGACCCCGAGGCCGCCAAAGTCTACGGCGAAGAGCTTGCCAAGTCCTCCTCAGTCGGCTTCATGTACACCTTGTCCAGCTACCCCGGTGAAACGGCGCTGGCCGGTCTGCTGCGTCGGCACACGTTCGATCTATTGGTGATCGACTGTAGGGACCTCACTTCCGCATTGGCCGTTGTGGAGAGCGTGCAGGTCCAGAATCTGCAACTGGAGACATTGGCCGTGTGTGAGGAGGACGTGAAGGTCCTCGCCGCCCTGATGCGAGCGGGCGTCCGGGACTACATTGTCTTCGATACGCCCATCGACACCTTGCGCTGGATCCTTGCTTCCACCATCGACAAGCTGCAGGGCAAGCCGCGGCGAACGAGTACTCGCGGAGAAATTGTTGCGTTCCTGCCCAGCAAACCGGGCAGTGGGGCCTCCACCATCGCTGCTCACACCTCGCTGGCCGCATCGCGGACCAATAAGTCCCGAGTCCTGCTGGTCGATATGGATCGCGATGCGCCCATGCAGGCGTTCCTCAACAAACTGCGGCCCGATCACTATCTGCAGGAAGCCCTCGCCAACACGGAGAAGCTGGACGACGATCTGTGGCTGCAACTGATCTCCCAACGCGACCGGCTCGACATCCTGCCGGCCGATGCCGATGGCTCGGCCTATCCGGACAACGGGCACATGCAGCAACTCCTCAGCTACTGCCGCTCTGCCTATGACATCACGTGTGTCGACCTGCCGGGGCCAACCGACTCCGGCGCGGTGGAGGTTCTGATTGAAGCGAAGCGCATCTACCTGGTGTGCACACAGGAATTGGTGTCGGTCCATATCGCGATGCGTAAAGCCGACCGTCTGAAGCGCCTGGGCCTGGAACGGGAATCGTGCCTGGTTGTGAACAGGTTTATGGCTAACCACGTCATGAATGAAGAGACGATCGCTGACCTGGTCGGCCTTCCTGTCGAGACGACGGTGCCCAATAGCTATGCCCTCGCCAGTGTGTCGGCCGACAAGGGTTCGGAAGTGGATCCCACCACTCCGCTGGGCAAGAGCTACGCCAAGCTTGCCGGAATCCTGCTCAACGACAATGTGGAGATCCCGCGCAAGGAGCGGAAGTTCCTGGAGTTCATCTCGCAGCCCTTCGCGAGGCGGAACGTGCGTTCGGCATAGGCTTGCCCACGCCCGGAGAAGGAAGTCGGTGCGGGCGCCGCGGATATCCCTGAAGACCGCACGCCCGGCGGTCCTTCGCGACACAGCCGCGGGCAACTGCCACTAGTGCTCCGCGACGGTCACCGGCAACCTCCTCCACAGTTCCACGTTGACCAGCCCGCATCCGCGTGGCTCCACCTCGGTCCTGAAGGTCCACTGGCCGAAGCCGGGCATCTGATAGCCCGGGTGACCGGCAGTGATCTGGTATTGTCCGGGTTTCAGACCGTTGGCCGCATACCGCCCGTCTCCATCTGTCGTTGTTGTCAGCGTGGATTGTGCGCCGCGAACCGTCACAATGGCGCCTGCGGCTGGTTGAGCGAGGCCTGGCCCATTAGAGAGGGCAATCCGCCCGTAAATCAGAGCCGTTGGGGCTGCGTTTGCAAGACCGTTGAGGAACCTGAGATCGTCTCGCGCGCTCTCCACGGGTCTGCTCCGTGTACAACCTCTGGATGGAATAGCGCGATCGGCCCTGCGCTCGGTGTACATCAGGTACTGTCGGCCCAGGTGCAGATCCGGGCCGTCGCATATTCCGCTATCGACGAGGACCAGCGATGCTTCGGAAACACCCTTGTATGCCCGGTCGACACGCATTCGCACGCGCGCGACCCGGCCATCGCGAGTTGCCAGAACACTCGTTACCGTCCCCAAGAAGATCATGGGGGAGCGCCAGTACGCCTGACAGGGTGGTGGCGGAACGGGGCAATCGCAGGCGCTTGCCGCGCGCGTACCAGCGACTCCAACCAGCAGCACTGACAACGTGATCAGGTGGCCTTTCCAAGCAGCGGCGGGGAGAAACCAAGAGCCATGCACTCCAGGTTGGACACTCCTTCCGCTCCCGCGGTTCCGGCACACGGCGGGCTGTGACTCCTGTGTGCAAACAGCCACGTTGCAGAGCACGCACGGCAGACAGGAAGCTCGCAGGTATGAACTCCGTCGAGCCGACGGACATGGAACCAGGCGCGGATCCCGCAAGTCGGACATTGCAACTGACCCGGCCAGGCGACTCACACATGGATGAGTTGCTGGGGACGAAAGGGGAGGGTCAACAGGAACCGGGTGGCGCCAGCATCCGACTTCCGTTGCAGCCTATCGCCGGTCCGGTTCCTTCCTCGGGGAATCTGGAGAAGCCATGGCCTCGCAATTGGCCCCCGTTGCGTTGTCCCTGTAGGATAGGGAGTCGAACGAGTCGTTACGGATTGACGCCATGCCTCTTTTCTGGACCGAATTTGTGTGGATCCCGTGCTCGGATCTGGCCGCGCAAAAGCGATGGTGGATCTTGTCGTTCGACTGCAAGGAATGTCCTGTGCCTCAGGATTGGGATGATCCCTTGCCGTTGGACGTCGCACTCCGCCTGCCCGGCCATGACGCTCCAACCATTCTGCTCAGGGACCGTCGGGAGGTGCAGAGGGCAGGCGGCCAACCTGCCACCGAACGCGCTCTCATCTTTTGCGCCAACCTGAAAAAGGCGCGTGGATTCCTCCAGGAAAGAGGTGCGCAGCCCGGACCGACGCAGTCCGGCGGCGGCACGGAGTTCTTCGAATTGTTCGACCCGGAAAGCAACGCGATTGAGATCTGCAAGGAGCCCTAGCCCAGCACCTTCCGCCGTCTGCCATCGGCTACCGCCCCGATCCCGGCTGCTGCGCCGCTTGCCCGTTGTTCAGACGCAGCCGGGAAAGCCACGAGTTGGGTCCGCGAAACAGAAACTCCAGGGCGATGTTCCCGCCGACGTACGCCAGCAGGCTGTAGTTGCCCATACGGAACGCGTCTTTCGCGCTATAGCGGTCAGGGTACCAAGCATAGACGGCCGTGGCCGCGCCGGTGTATGGCGCCACCAGCCCAGGCAGCGAGAAGACGCGATGGCCGTCCGTGCCGCGCCGTGCCGTTACTGTCGACACCACCGCGTGCTTGAGGCGGGGCAACGCGCCTGTGCAGTCGCAGCGGTAGTACAACCCATCCTCATGAAAGGCCGCCGATAGCGCATAGCGCGTGGTCGTGCTGACCGCCGCGATCCCGAAAGCGGAGCCCATCCGTTTGCCAAATCCTTCGGCCCCTTGCCCCCACTCCGGAACGCCATTGCCTGCCTGGCTGATGCCGGCCGTGAGAGCAGCGCCAGCGAGGGGATAAGGGCCAAACGCGTCAAAGAGATAGTTGCGGAACTTCGTCTGCGCCGTCGGCCGTGTGTACGACGGATCCGGAAGCGACTTCAGTGTGCCCGGAAGCGTCCTCGAGTAGGCCTTCACGACAGGCGGTGTTTGCGCCATGGCCGCTGCTGCCCATCCGCCGAGACCTGATACGACGAGGAGCGCCAGCACGCCGTGCCTTGCCCGACCGTGCCGGATATGCCCGCCGGCCGTCGAACGATCCGGCGCGGCCCCACTGTATGTGTCGCTCATGGCCTCTTTTCCGTGCACGAGGCAGGCCAATCTCGCGAGCCCGGCCTATTTCGTGCAGGGGGCTCAGCGCCGCTGTGGCCGCGGAAGCGCCACGGCTCGTCGAACCGCCCACCCGGCGTCAATTGACCAGATGACGTCACGCCGGAACCGTCCGAAGGCGGGTCTCAGCGTCCTCACCCGCCGTCTGGCCATGTCACAGACCGGCGCCGTCGCCGGACTGGCTCGACCACTATGGGGCCTTTCGTGTACATTGTCGGGTGGTGTGGGGTGTGAGTGTTCGCGCCGGCCGAGTCGCCGAAACGAAGTCGACAATGGTCAGGGATGCCAGGCTCTCCGGACCCCAAAGGTTTGCGCAACCTTTTGGCCGCAACCCGAATCTGCTATAAGAGTAAGACCGCTGGGACATTCTGGAGGCCGATTTATGTTGAAAATAGCCACACACGCTGTTCTTTGTTTGGCTCTGGCCGCGGTATCCGCCGCAGCGCAAGGATCTGCCCTCAGCGGTCCGGTTTCCGGGCTGCTGATCGATGAGCAGTCGCGCTCGGTGCGGCCCATCATCGGAATGCCCGGTTCGGCCTACGCCGGCACCCCTCTCGTGAGCTCTTTCGACTTCGCGTCCACCGCGCCCGATGGCCGCAACGCCCTGGTCGCCAAGGATCAGACGCTCTATCTCGTCCGGCGCCTCGACGGCGGCGCTCCGGTTTGGCGGGAATTCGCCAAGTCTGAGTCCCTCCCGTCCCGCGTGGCCTGGAGCGACGGCGCCGAGTCCGTGGCCCTGGTCAACGAAGACGCCTCGGCGCTTGATCTGTGGTCGGGGCTCGCTTCCGAACCCAAGCTCACCGGCACGGTCAGCCTCACTGGTATCACGGAACGCATCGTCGCCATCGCAGTCGACAAAGATGCGGCCTTCGCCTTCGCTTCCACGCAGGGCGAATCCTCCGGCACCCTCTATCTCCTCACGCCAGGCGCCGAACCTCGCATGTTGATGCCGCTCACCGGGGCTGGTGCGCTGCTGCTGACCGGTAACTCGCTATACGTCGCCGATCGTGGTCTCAGCACCGTCACCCGCGTCACCAACTGGAGTCAGAATCCGAATCTCGCCACCGTCGCCTCTTCGGGCAGCGGTGTGGCCGATCCCGTCGGTGTCGCCCTGTCCCAGGACGGTAAGCTGCTCTACGTCGCCAACGCCGAGTCGCGCCAGATTCTGGCCTACGACCTCAAGTCCAACACCTTGAAGGGTGCCCTCGACCTCGACTTCGTCCCTAAGGGTCTCGATCGCATGGGCTCCAGTTCCCTGTTCCTGCTGCGCAACGGCGTTGCCGGCGAACAGCCCGCTCAGGTGCTCGACACCGCTGCCCAGAAGGTCTTCTTCGTACCTGTCGGGCTGGCTGTCAGCGGCGGCGAATAACTCACCACCCGGCTACAACTCTCCGCCCGGGCCCTGTAAAATGGGCGCGCATGCGCACTCCTGTTTTGTTCGCGCTCTGCCTTCCGCTGCTGGGCGGCGATCTGATCCGCGACGACTTCTCGCGCTTCCCGCCCGGCTGGCTCTCCCAACCGGTCGGTCAGCTTAACGGAGCCATCCAGGAGTATCACTACCTGCCCCACCGGGGCGTTCCGCTGGAGCCGTGGTTCAACCCCATCGTGCACCAGGATGCCTGGATCGTCAGCGACGAGAACGGCAAGTCCTACATCGAACAGCAGGGGTTGACAGACCGCCCGGACTGGTTCAACGCCATGCTGGTGACGGGTGAGCCGGAATGGAAGAACTACACCGTTGAAGCCCGTGTGAAACCGCTCGCCTTCGGCGACGTCGCCGGTATCGTCTTCCGCTATCACACCAACCGTCACTACTATCTGTTCGGTCTGCGCGATGGCGACAAGGCTGTTCTCCGCCTGCGCCTGCCGCTCGATCAGAAATTGCGTACGGCCGATTGGCGCGACTTGGGCTCGGCCCCATTCAAATACGACACCCGACGATACTATTCGTTGAAGGTGGAGAGCAGCGGAGCGCACATCCGCGCCTACATCGACGGCCAGCTCGTGCTCGAAGCCGACGATTCGGAGATCCTCCACGGCAAGGCGGGCATTACCGCCAACCGTCCGGCTCGCTTCACTGACTTTGCCGCCACAGCCGCCGATACGGAAATCAAATCCCTTCGCGCCGAGATCGACAGGCGCAACCAGGGTTTGGCCCTCCTCCAGGCGGACAATCCGAAACCGAAGCTCTGGAAGAAGATCGACACCCCCCTGTTCGGCGCCGGCCGCAACATCCGCCTGGGCGACCTGGATGGCGATGGCCAGACGGACATCCTCATCGGGCAGAACATCCCGAGAGTCCGCGGTGATGCCTTCGATCACCTCTCGTGCCTCACGGCCATCACCCTGGACGGCAAGGTGCTTTGGCAGCAGGGCCGGCCGGATCCTCGCAATGGCCTCCTTACCAACGACACGCCCTTCCAGATCCACGACATCGACGGCGATGGGCACAGCGAAGTCGTCCTGATACGCGACTTTCAACTACAGATTCTGGATGGCCGCACAGGCCGGCAGAAACGCTCCGTCTGGATGCCGCCGATGAGTGACGACATCAAGGAGAGGCCTTACGAGCTGAACTCCGGCGACGCTATCGCTTTCCTGAATCTCTCCGGCCGCAAATCGCCCCAGGAGATCCTGGTGAAAGACCGGTACGCGCACTTCTGGATCTATGACAACGAGCTGAAGCTGCTCTGGACCGGTGGCGGCCAAACCGGCCACTACCCCTACGCCTACGATGCCGATGGCGATGGGAAGGAGGAGTTCGTGCTTGGCTACAGCCTGTGGTCTCACGATGGCCGCAAGATGTGGTCGCGCGACAGCGAATTGAAAGACCACGCCGACGGAATTGCCATGGGCAACTTCTCGGGGGATGCCGGTGCCCAGCCGATGGTCTATGCCTGTGGCAGTGATGAGGGATTCATCCTCTTCGATCGCGAGGGCCGCATTGTCAAGCATCTGCTCATCGGGCATGCCCAGAGCCCGAGCATCGCCAAATACCGCGCCGATGTGCCCGGCCTGCAACTGATGACCATCAACTATTGGCGCAACCCTGGCATCATCACCCTGTTCGACGCGCAGGGGAACATTCTGGCGCAGGAGGAGCCCATCCACTCGGGCAGCCCGCTGTTGCCCGTGAATTGGCGTGGCGACGGCCAGGAGTTCGCGCTGCTTTCCGGCAACGTTCGCGAAGGGGGCCTGATTGACGGTCGGCTCCGCCGCATGGTCGTCTTTCCCGACGACGGGCATCCCGACCTGGCTGCCATGGTGGCCGACCTCACCGGCGACGCCCGCGACGAGATTCTGCTGTGGGATCAATCCGGCATCTGGATCTATACACAGGACCGGCCCTTCCCTGGCCCGCGCATCTACAATCCGAAACGCAATCCGGACTTCAACGAGTCCAACTATAGGACAACGGTCTCACTGCCCGGCTGGAAGGATGCCCGATGACACAACTGCTCCTGGTCGACGACGACCGGGACCTCTGCTCGCTGATTAGTGATTTCCTCACCAGCAACGGCATCGCCGTCGAGATGGCGCACGACGGTCCGGCCTGCCTGCGCGCGGCCGCCATCGGGCGCTTCGATCTCATCCTGCTCGACGTGATGATGCCGGGCATGGACGGCTTCGCGGTCCTGGGCGAGCTCCGCCGCTTCAGCGATACACCCGTTGTCATGCTCACCGCGCGTGGCGAGCCGGCCGACCGCATCGCCGGCCTGCGCCTGGGTGCTGACGACTATCTACCCAAGCCGTTCGACCCGGATGAGCTGCTGGCTCGCATCCAGGCTATCCTGCGCCGTGTGACCGGTGTAACAGTTCGCGAATCGTCGCCCAACGTCGAGATCGCGGGCGTGCGCCTCAACCCTTCCGCTCGCTCCGTCACGTGCAATGACCAACTGGTCGACCTCACGGCGGCCGAGTACGAGATTCTTGAGCAGTTGATGCGCGCCGCCGGCCGGCCGGTCTCGCGGGATGAGATCTCGCTACGTCTATATCAGCGCGAGGCATCGCCCTTCGACCGCTCCATCGACGTTCATCTCAGCCACATCCGCCGCAAGCTGGGGGCGAGCGGAGCCATGATCCGCACCATCCGCGGTGCCGGCTACCTTTTCGCCCTCGACAAATCCACCGACAAAGGTGAGGAGGCTGTCGAGTGAGATCCATCTTCGCCAAGCTCACATTGTGGTTCCTCGCCACCCTGGTCGTGTCGCTGTTCGCCTTCTTCATCACCAACCGCTACTTCACCCCGCGCGTCTTCGAGCCTGGGCGCATGTTCCGTTCCACGCACCGGCTGCAGCTTGAGTCGGCCGTCGACGCCTATGAGCGCGGCGGCAAGCCTGAGCTCGCACGCTACATGCATCGCGTCGACAGCCTGTTCCCTGGATCACACTACCTGCTGGATGCAACTGGCCACGACCTGCTCACCGGCAAGGATCTTTCCGCCGAGGTTGCCCGCGCCGGCCCCGGCATGGGCATGATCGTGCACAGCACCAAGGACAAGCGGTACACGATACTGGCCAGCCTGATGCCGCGGCCCGATCTCATGTCGTTCCTGCCGTACTACTTCTGGATCGCGCTGCTGGTCGCGCTCATGGCGTGGGCCTTCGCCCGCCACTTTGGTCAGCCGCTGCGAGCCTTGCGGGAAACGGTGCGACACTTCGGCGACGGCGATCTCAGCATGCGCGCCCGCTCCACGCGCCGCGACGAACTCGGTGACCTCGCCCGCGACTTCGACGCCATGGCGGACCGCATCGAAACGCTGCTCACGGCGGAGCGCCGTCTGCTCCAGGATGTGTCGCACGAGTTACGAACGCCCCTGTCGCGGCTCTCATTGGCCGTGCAGCTCGGACGCCCCGACCAGTCAAAGCAGGAGATCGCTCGCATGTCCGCTCTCATCGGAGAACTGACGGAGATGACCCGTGCCGAAGGCGACCCCGCCGCCCATGCCCGCGAGCCCTTCGATCTCTCCAATCTCCTGGCCGAGATCGCCGCGAGCTACGACCTCAAGCTGGAGATTCAGCCCGGCATGACCTGCCATGGCCGCCCCGCCCTGTTGCGGCGCGCCATTGAGAATGTGCTCCAGAATGCTCAGCGCTATGCTCCGGCCGGGGATCAGACTGCACTCAGCGCCGCCGTCGAGAACGGACATGCCGTGGTGCGCATCCGGGACTACGGCCCCGGTGTCCCCGAGGCTACACTCGAAGATCTGTTCCGCCCGTTCTTTCGCGTGGAGGTGCACCGCTCGCGCGATTCCGGTGGTGTCGGCCTGGGGCTCGCCATTGCGCAGAGGGCGGTCCGTCTGCATCACGGCGACATCGTTGCACGCAACGCGAACCCGGGCCTGGAAGTAATCATTCGCTTTCCACTTTGATTGCCTGATTTCACAATACTTAACCCGCGTAACCACGGGGCTCGCGCTATCGTCTAGACAGGTGCGGGCCGTAAAAAAAGACCTCTCACCAATGATCGTGAGTGCCGTCTTTGGCTCGTTCCGATTGGCCAGGCCGGAGGACGCCGTGCGGACTGGACCCCCTGTCACGCCGTGCCCGGCTCTGGCCATCTGAGTTTGTACGCTGGAACGTGCTATACTTAACCTCGAGTAGAAGTTAATCTGCACCCCCCTGTTTTTCTCCGCTAGCCGGAACCTGCCGATTTCCTTCCCACATAGTCTGAATGAACAACTTTTCTGAACTCTCTCTGTCTCCTGTCCTCAAGGAGAACCTTGTCAAGAACTGCTTCGTCGAACCCACGCCGGTTCAGGCGGAAGCCATTCCGCCGGCCCTTGAGGGCCGCGATGTAGTTGCCACTGCCCAGACGGGTACGGGGAAAACCCTTGCCTTCGTTCTGCCAGTTCTCGAGTCGCTGCTTCGGACGCCGATCAAGTCCGGCGTGGGCGCTCTTATCCTGAGCCCCACTCGCGAGCTCGCCATCCAGATCCAGGAAACGTTCCAGCGTGTTGCCGCCGGTAGCGGCCTGCGCGCCGCCGTCGTTGTTGGCGGCCTGAACGAGCAGCGTCAGCTGCATGACATCCGCCGCGGCGCACAGGTGATCATCGCCACGCCCGGTCGTCTTTGTGATTTCCTCGATCGTCGCCTCGTCCGCCTCGGCACCGTCCGGCACCTCGTGCTCGACGAAGCCGACCGCATGCTGGACATGGGCTTCATGCCCGCTCTAAAGATGATCCTGGCGGCCATGCCAGCCGAACGCCAGACCCTGTTCTTCTCGGCCACCATCGAGCACTCGGTGGCCCACCTCATCAACGAGCATCTGAAGAACCCCATCCGCATCGCCATCGGCTCCGCCACGAAACCCGCCGAACAGGTTGACCTGCACGTCTACGAAGTGGAGCAGGACCGCAAGCTGGGACTGCTGCACTCCATCCTTAAGGATGAGTCCGGCTCCGTTCTAGTCTTTGCGCGTACCAAGCACGGCACCGACCGTCTGGCCCGCAAGCTGGGCGCTCTCGGAGTCAAGGCCGCCCGCATCCACGGCGACCGCACCCAGAATCAGCGCAACGAAGCGCTGAAGGGCTTCCAGCAGGGCCACTACCGCGTCCTGGTCGCCACCGACGTAGCCGCTCGCGGCATCCACGTCGACGGCATCGCCCACGTGGTGAACTATGACCTGCCCCAGGTGCCAGAAGACTTCATCCACCGCGTCGGCCGCACTGGCCGCGCCGGTGCCCGTGGTGTCGCCTCCACCTTCAGTACGCGCAATGAACGTTCTGAGATCCGCCGTATCGAGCGTACTCTCAAGGTCACGCTCACCCGGCGCACCGTCGGCGCTGAGATCGAAGCCGAGCAGAATATGAAGCTCGCTCCGGTGGTAGTCCTGCCGGTGTCCAATCACCGCCAGGCCCCCCGGCCGGAATCCTCCGCGTCCCGAGGCCGCAGGAGCTTCGGTCCGCCGGCTCGCCGCCGCGCCTAAGCATCAACTCAGCGAATCCGGAACGCCGGCACAAGCCTCCAACGAGGTTTGTGCCGGCGTTCTCGTTTGAACACGACGAAGGGCCGGCTGGTCACCCGCGCCATACCTGGTCCAGAAACGCCTGTACCTCCGTCCCTGTTGGCTGACTCTCAGTGCCCCCGGATTTGAGCGTCGACATCGCGCCGCACGCCGCGCCCCAGAGCAGACATTGCTCGATGGGTGCCCGCTTGAGCCACTTCTCCAGGAATCCGGCATTGAAGGTGTCGCCGGCACCAGTGGTGTCAACAGGCTGAATGGGAAACGGATTCTGCCGCAATGTGCCGCTGCCGGCCACCGTAAGGCAGCCGTTCGCGCCCAACTTGACCACGGTCAAAGTACGGCCGTTACAGATGCGGCGGACGGCAACTTCGGTGTTTGCTTCCCGGGTGAGGCGCTGCAATTCGACCTCGTTCGGGAAGAAGACATCCACCTCTTTAAGGGTACGCAGCAGGTCGGGTTCCCAGGTCTCCGCTGGATCGAAGCCCGGGTCGAGCGACGTGGTGAGCCCCCGTGCCGAGGCCAAGCGCAGCACGCCGGCGACGCGAGGGCGCAACCTTGGCTGGAGGAAGTAGGACGAGGTGTGCAGATGCTGAAAGCCTTCAAACACTTCAGGTGTGACAAGGCCGGCATCGAACGTCGCGATCGCACCCATGAAAGTGATCAGCGCACGGTCCCGGCTGGATGAAACGGAGACGGTGAGGCCCGTCTTGGTCGCCGCGGTGCGCTCGACGTACGTGACATCGATGCCGGACGCCCGCAGGATGTCCAGGCAGAAGTCCCCATAGAAGTCGGCACCCACCTGAGACACGAAGCGCACCTCGTTGCCGAGCTTGGCCAAGGCCATCGCGCAGATGGCGGCGCCGCTCCCCATCGTGAGAGTGCAATCCTCCACCACTGTCTCCTTGCCAGGTTCAGGGAAGGCGCTGTAGTTGGACAGGACGAGGTCCGGGTTCAACTCCCCCAGAACCACGATCCTACTCATGCTTGCGACTCCTCCTCGGCGATAGATGGTGAACTCGTTCACCGCGCGCGAAATGACGCCGTTGGCCGAAGGCGCGTTGGGCTTCAGGCCCTCGTGGAGCGACCAGTCACAACGGCGAGCACGGCCATGCCATTGTCGCCGCACTCCACCGCGCTGGTCAAATCCACGCCGAGGCCGGAAACAACCAATTGGTAGCGCGTCAAACGAATACTTGTGTTTGCTTTCTTTTCTGATAGAAACTACCGAGTAATGAAAGCTGGAGGATCCGTGCATCCCGTCCCTCGCATTGTCCTTGCCCTCTTTTGGACCCTCGCCGTAGCCATAGCCGCCACGCCGGGTCATGGCAAATGGCGCATCATCGGGCCCGGAGGCGGTGGTGCGATGTTCCTGCCCACGGTAAGTCCTCACGATCCGAATATTGTGTTTGTCGCCTGCGACATGACCGGCTCGTACCTAACCACGGATGCCGGGACCACCTGGCGTATGTTCAATCTGCGCGACCGCACCACTCTGTTCGTATTCGATCCGTCGCAGCGAAACACGATGTATGCTTACGGGCTGGGTCTCATGCGCAGCACCGACGGAGGGCTGAGCTGGCAGATGATCTTCCCGGAGCCCGCGGACGTGCGCGGCATCGCACTGGTGGGCGACCACGCGGATGAAACGGTGCTGCGGGTTTCGGGTCTGGACGAGACAATCACAGCCCTTGCCATCGATCCGGCGGATTCCAAAACGCTCTACATTGCCGTCCGATCGAAGCAACAGTCGGTGTTACGCATCTCCACCGACTGGGGCCGCACCTGGACTGCGGCCGGCAATCTGAGTTCGGCCGCGCGAGCCATTTATGTCGATCCGCGTTCGCCGCGCGGGCAGCGGACACTGTATGTGGCCGGCTCCTCAACAGTCGCCGTGCGAGCAGGCGGCGTCTGGAGCGAGGGCGGCGCGGTGCCCGGCGGACCGGTCGTCAGCCTCTCCGGCGGATTCACGACAGACGGCGGGAAGCTGTGCATCTACGCTACAACGGCCTCGGCCGCCTACCACTCCGCCGACGGCGGAGCCAGCTGGCGGGCTGTGCTGCCGTCGGTGAAACCGCGTGCGGTGGCGACCTCGCTGTGGCATTCCGAGACGGCCTATGTCTCCTACAGTGGCTTGCGGAGGAACGGCCGGAGCTATTTCGGGGTGGCGGTCACGAGAGACTCCGGCGCCACCTGGACGTACCCTTGGGCGGAATCGTCAGAGCCCGCCGCGAACGTCGATCAAGGCGGCTGGATCAGCGCATTGTTCGGGCCGGACTGGGGCGAGCACCCGCTGGAGATCGGCGTTTCGCCCAACGACCCGAAGCTATGCTATGCCACCGACCTGGGCCGGACGTTGAAGACCACGGACGGCGGCAAGAACTGGGTGGCCGTCTATTCGAAGAAGACCACGGGATCAGGCCATACGACGCGTGGTCTCGATGTGACCACCAGCTATGGCATTCACTTCGATCCGTTTGATGGGCGTCACCAACTCATTTCCTATACCGACATCGGCCTGATGCGTAGCGACGACGGCGGGGCCACCTGGCGCAGCGGGGTGGGCCGCGGCGTGCCGCAGGCCTGGAGGAATACGACCTACTGGGTGGAGTTCGATCCCGACGTCAAGGGCCGGCTTTGGGCGGTGATGAGCGGCACTCACGATCTGCCGCGCCCCAAGATGTGGCGGCGGACTCCGCCCGCATCGTTCCAAGGCGGCATCTGCCGCAGTGATGACGGCGGGGCAACGTGGGTGGTGCAGAACACTGGCATGAGTGAGACGGCCGCCACGCACGTGCTGCTCGACCGCCGCAGTCCGAAGGATGCGCGAGTGCTCTACGTAGCCGGTTTCGGCCGTGGTGTCTACAAGTCGAGTGACGGCGGCGCGTCGTGGTCGCTCAAGAACAAGGGACTGCCCGGTCCGGAGCCTTTCGCCTGGCGTCTGACCCAGGACTCGGCCGGCACGTTGTACGTGATTCTGGCCCGCCGCAGCGAGAACGGCTCCATCGGCGGCAGCATGGATGGGGCGCTGTACCGGTCAACGGACGGCGCGGAGAGCTGGGCGCGCGTCCCTTTGCCGGAGGGTGTGAACGGGCCGAACGGCCTGTCGATCGACCCCGCCGATCCGGCTCGCCTGTATCTGGCCGCCTGGGGCCGCAAAGGAGTGGAGCAAGACTCCGGTGGCGGCGTCTTTGTGACCACGGACGGCGGCCACCACTGGCGGCACGTACTGGGCCGGGACGCGCACGTCTACGATGTCACCATTGACCCAGCCAATACGTCGATCCTCTACGCTGGAGGCTTTGAATCCACGGCATGGAGGTCCACAGACCGTGGCGAGACGTGGATGCGTATCCCCGGCTACAACTTCAAATGGGGTCACCGTGTGATTCCGGATCCTGTGCACCCTGGAATGGTCTATGTGACGACCTTCGGCGGCAGCGTCTGGTACGGACCGGCCGCCGGCGACGAGCAGGCACTCGGCGACATTGTTCCGTCTATTCTTCCAGTCGACAACACAGTCAGGAGACCTCATGCGCAGGCGAGACCTCATTAAGGCAGCGGCCGCGTTATCGGCGCTGCCGGCGGCGGCCGATGTACCCACCCACCTTTGGAGCGGCTATGACTTCGGCCCGGCGCCGCAGTCGGCCAACCGCCTGAACCAAGGTCCGTTCGGCATCGAGCAGGACGATGGGTGGTACACTCTTGCCGGCACGACGGCGGCGGAAGGGCCGGTCCCTAACTTCGGGCTTGGCTTGGTCGGCTACACGTGGGAGGAGTCCGGGCCGTCACTGGCGGCACGCGCCGGACACGAGACGCTCGAACAGCACGTGGAGCGGATGGCGAGTCTGCCGTTCGTTGACGTGCTCTACATCCGCTGCGACTGGCGCGATGTTCAGAAGCAGGCGGGCCGCCTGGACCTCCATCCGGTGTGGCGGCTGACTCTTGATGCCGCCAGGCGCCACAACAAACGCGTGGCGTTCCGCGTGATGGTGTCGAACACAGTGGGTCAGCCGAAGTACCTGGCTCTGCCGGACTTCGTGCAGGCAAAGGTGCCCGTGGTCGAGATCGGGTCAATAAAAGGCTACGGCGATTTCAAGTTTCGCGAGCCCCGGTACGATCATCCCGAATTCCTCAAGGCCTTCCGTGGCCTGGTGGAGCTGCTGGCGGCCGAGTTCGACGGTAATCCGCTGGTGGAATGGATGGACCTGATGCAGTACGGTTTGTGGGGTGAGGGGCACACCGGCGGCATGCCCAACCCGTTCCCGGATTACGCCACCGCCGAGCGCACGATGGTGGAGCTCACGCGCCTGCAGATTGACGCCTTCCGCCGCGCGCAACTGGCGGTGAACTCCCAACCCGACATCAGCAACACGGGCAATCGCGAGGTGGTTGACATGTGCGTACGCTCCGGCGCGTGGCTGCGCTCCGACAGCATCATGGTCGAGGAGCCAGAGCAGATCGAGGCCCTGGCAAACCGCCCTCCCTGGCTGGCCTCGATCCTGGAGGACGGCTACTTCCGCCAGTACGACATTGCGAAACCGGGGTATCTGCCGCGGGATCCGGCGGGCGTGAACATGCTGGAGCACTATATGCTGCACACGCTCGACCTTGGCTCGAACTACTGGTCGCTGTGGACGGAGTCGGCCAACCTCGCCGCCTATGAGCGCCGCTTCCCGCGAGGCTTCGCAAAACTACGCCAGCGGCTGGGCTACCGCGTGCGTCCATCGTGGATCTGGCAGCGCAAGCGCTATGGCGCCCACGAGTTGGTGGTGGCCTTCGCCAACGACGGCGTCGCCGGAGTACCTGGCGTCCTGGTGGTGACGTTGAAGGACGCCAGCGGACGGGTGATCGCCGCCGGATCGCTGGATGCGGGCCATCCGCACGGAGGACGAATCCGGCAGGCGGCCTTCCCGGTGCCCAGTGAATTCGAAGGCAAGACCGTATTCCTTTCGGCGGACCTGGAAGGCAAGGCCGGAATGCGGCGACCGGTCCGTTGGGCGTGCGAGCAGCCACTGGCGGCTGACGGCTCCCTGGAAATCACCATCAGGCGAGCTTCGGATCCTAACTGGCGTAAGGGCATTTAAACTTCGTATGTTTACTATTGCTTTCGTTTTCTGCTCATGTTAGGTTCTCTTTGATCTTCGCTTACGTCTTGCGAACCCATTGGGAGTTAACTTATGAACAGACTAGTTCGGACGTGGATACTTCTCCTGGGACTGCTGGTTGTTCTGGCCACGGCGCCAGCCCGTCTCCAGGCCCAGGGAACCGATCTCGGGTCGATTCGCGGCAACGTGGTCGACGCATCCGGAGCGGCGATTCCCGAAGCGACTGTAACCATCACTGACCTCGGTACGAACATCACCCGCGTGGTGAAGACCAACGGTGTTGGGGAATTCGAAGCCAATGGTCTCAAATCAGGAAGCTACAAAGTCCTGATCGAGGCCAAGGGATTCAATACGCTGGAACTCACTGGCGTGGTCGTGCGCACGGGTGAGCCGGCCCGTGCCGACGGCCGCCTGGAAGTGGGGCGCACCTCCGACGCGATTGTGGTGCGTGAGCAGGTGTCCCTGATCCAGACCGATTCTCCAACCGTCAGCGGCTCTCTCACGAATGCTCAGCTCAAGGAACTACCACGCGACAGCCGGGACTACACCTCGTTCCTCTACCTGAGCCCCAATATCACCCAGAGCGCTGACTCCGGCGGGTTCAAGTTCCTCGGCGCGCAGAGCTATGGCGCCAGTTTCTCCCTCGACGGCCAGCGGTCGAATGGCGGCATCTTCGGGCAGCCGACCTCTAGCCAGCCGTCGCTGGAATCCATTGGCGAGCTGACCGTGATGTCAAATTCGTTTAGCGCTGAGTATGCCGGCATCGCGAATATCCGCGTCTCGACCAAGCGCGGTGAGGCCACCTATCACGGGTCCTTGTTCGCCGACAACAAGAACTCCGCGCTGGCTGCCTGGACCCTTACCGACAAGCTCGGCAAGGCCTCATTCTCGCCCACCTCTGTCCAGTCGTCGTATCCGACTCCGTACTTCAACCTCAATGAATTCGGCGGATCGTTCGGGGGACCGGTACCCAAGCTGAAGAATACGTTCTTCTTCGCCGCCTATGAGAAACGCATCTTCCATAGCCCGGTGAATATCTACTCGTCGAATCTGCCGCACGCCTCGCTGCTGGCCGGAGACTTCTCCAGGGTCAACGACTCGGCCAAGCCGGCGGTCCCCGCCAGCATCAGTCTGACGGCGGCCGAGATTGCGCAGAACACGGTGGGCGGGTTGGGTCAGCAGTTCATCACCATCCCCTCGCGGCTGCTGAACCCAGTGGTGGCGAAGATGATCCAGACCTATTTCCCGGCCACCAGTACGTCGGCGCCCATCAATGCGGCAAACGGCCGCCTCGCCGCCTTCTATACCAACATCCCCGGCACGCTCGACCGTAACCTGGGTACCATTCGCGTCGATCACGACTTCAACGCGAGAGACCGCATTTACGGCGTCTACAACGCGCAGTCGCAGGAGCAGGCGAACTCAGCGGTGGTCAGCCCGTACACGCCGCTCGGCCTGACGCAGAACTCGCAGAGCAACCAGACACTGTCGCTATCGGAGGTGCACCTCTTTGGCGACACAGTGGTGAACGAAGTGCGTGCCGGCTTCAACCGGGTGCCCAACCTCCGGCACAGCAACCAGACCATGCGGCAGTTTCTCCAGAACATCGGGATGAGCGATGCGGACATCAATGCGTATGGCGCCGTCATCACGCCCGAGACGCTCGACACCTACGGTCATCCGGCCGTTACGTACAGCTCTACCTATGCCTCGTTTGGTAATGGTGGGCGCAATACCTACCGCCCACTCGACCAGAACCTGCTGACATTCGGCGACACGCTCAACTGGAACAAAGGGAAGCATACGGTGCGAGCCGGCGCCGACTTCGTGCGCAATCAGGCTCTGGACGGCTTCACCAGCGGCCGCGGCAATCCACGCGGCGCCCTCACTTACTCCGGAGCAGGCACCAGCCCGCTGGCGCGATTCCTGATGGGCATGCCGGCCGATACCGTGCGCTATGTCACCCTTTTCCGCCCGCCCATGGACGTCCACAACTGGGAGATGGGCTTCTTCGTCCAGGACGACTTCCGCATCCATCCCCGCCTGACTCTCAATATCGGCCTGCGCTATGAGATCGTCACGCCCTTTACCGAAAATAACGACTTGCTGGTGAACTTCGACCCGGGCGGGAAGAATCCCAATGGCAACAAGGGCGTTTTCGTTGTGCCCTCGCAGTCGACTCTGCAGTACATCGATCCGCGCTTCGCGACATACGGCACTGTCACGGCCGACAGCATCGGTGTGCCGCGGTCGTTGGTACAGACCGACAGACTGAACTTCGCTCCACGCGTAGGCTTGGCTTGGCGCTTCGCCAATAGCATGG
Organism: uncultured Paludibaculum sp.; assembly: GCF_963665245.1. Taxonomy (NCBI): domain Bacteria; kingdom Pseudomonadati; phylum Acidobacteriota; class Terriglobia; order Bryobacterales; family Bryobacteraceae; genus Paludibaculum; species uncultured Paludibaculum sp. The sequence continues at coordinate 3,978,652 of NZ_OY762267.1, read as the reverse complement.
TGCTGCGAGGCGGCTACGGCTTGTTCTACCCCACCTCCGCGGCGCAAGGCATTCGGGATCCCCTCGCCACGAACTCCTTCCAGACCAGTCTGGTCAAGAACTCGGGGACCACGCCCCTGTCGGGCTGGCCGACGCCCATGTCCGGCGGCACGCAAACCGCGCTGAGCGGGCTGATCTCCGGCAACTGGGTGCCCTTCAATCTCCGGCAACCGCGTATCCACCAATACAACGTCACCCTCGAACGCGACCTGGGTTGGGATACGGGCATCCGCGTCTCCTATCTGGGTACCCTGATGCAGCGCCTCATCTCCGGTGTGGACTACAGCATGATCCAGCCAAGCGACACGCCTTTCGGTACCACCACTGGCGACGGCGTCACCGCCTGTTCTCCCGACGATGGCGATTGCGATTACTCGGCCGCCGATAAGGCCCGCATGCCGTTCCCCGGCCTGAGTGACTACCTGACCGCCTTCCAGAACTTCGGTCATGGCCGCAGCCACGCCTTCCAGGTGGAGGTGAACCGCCGTTTCACCTCGGGCTTCACGTTCAACGTCAGTTACACGGCTCTCGATCAGAAGTCGACCGCGCCAGACTCTGGAAATTCGAGCCTCGGCGGTACGCCGTACAACCAGTTCGACGCGTCCTCGGACTACGGCATGGACGCCTTTACGTCCCGACACCGCCTGGTCACCTACGGCGTGTTTGAGACGCCCTTCGGCCGCGGCCGGACCTATGGCTCGCAGATTCCCAGGGCGCTCGACTGGATTGCCGGCGGGTGGCAGCTTTCCTGGCAGGCCTTCGCCAAGTCGGGTACGGGCTTCACACCTTACTGGCTCTGCGACAACTGCGACCCGGTGGTGCCGGGCAACCTGGCGTCCGGATCGATCGACGCCACGGGCGGCTTCAGCGGTACGGCCTTTCGGCCCCTGGTGACGGGGAATCCCGAAGTACGCAGCGGCGACCGCCTCTGGGATCCCGGCGCCTTCGGGCTCATGCCCTTGGGCGCGGACATCTTCTCGAATCCGAAGGTTGCCATCCGCAACCTGCTCACCGGGCCGTCCACTTACGGTGTGAACTTCGGCATCAGGAAGATCTTCCGGTTTAGCGATCGCGCCAGGGCCGAATTCGGCGCCGACATTCAGAATCTTCTGAATCATCCGCTGCTCTCGCCCGGCAACATGGAGATCTCCAGCCTCGGCAATTTCTCGATGCAGGTGAACCCAGCCACTCTGAAACCGGAGATTGCCAGCGTCACGCCCAACCCCGATTTCGGGCGGCTGATTTCCAGCTATACGCAGGATGGCGTGGACAGCCGGCGCACTGTTCGCCTCCGCCTGCGAGTGTCGTTCTAGGGTGCGCCGGGGAGGTCGCAGGTGGGCGTCTCTCGGGGTGCCCACCTGCGTCCAGTGGAAAGCACTGTGTTCGCCAGCATGCACGGTTTGGATATGGCAAAGCCAAGTCGTTTACTCGTCGAAGAGAGGCGCCGCAAGATCCTCGATATGGTAAACGAGGCCGGTCGCGTGACGGCCGCGGAGATTGTCCGGCGCTTCGGCGTATCCGCCGTGACAGCGCGCACGGATTTGAATGATCTCGCAGAGAGCGGCAGTCTGGTGCGTTCGCACGGAGGCGCGGTGAGCCCGCAGGAACCCACCCGCGACTACCCGGTGAGTCTGAAGGCCATCCTGCATCACGAAGAGAAGGTCCGCATCGGCCAGGCCGCGGCCCGGCTCGTTCGGCGCGACGAGACAGTCATCCTCGACAACGGCACCACGACGCTCGAAATCGCGCGGCATCTGAAGGCAAGGCGCGTACAGGGCATCACTGTCATCACCAACGCCTTGAACATCGCCTCGGAGCTTGCCGATTGCCCCGGTATGACCCTCATCATGGTGGGCGGACTGCTGCGCCAGATCTCGTGCTCCTTCGTCGGTCCGCAAGCTGAAGCGATGCTCACTCAACTGCACGCCGACCGGCTCTTTCTCGCCGTGGATGGCTTTGAACTCGAGACTGGCCCGTCGACGCCCGACGTGCTGGAAGCCCACCTGAACGAGTGCATGATGAGCGCGGCGCGGGAGACGACCGTCGTCGCCGACCACAGCAAACTCGGCCGCCGCAGCGTCTACAGGATCGGTACGGTCGATAGGGTGCAACGGCTGATCACCGACGCCAAGGCCCAACCGGAGTTTCTCGAGTCCATGCGCCGGTTGGGTATCGAGGTTGTCGTCGCCTAGACCGGGCGGCTGGCGCTGTCTGTGAGCCTCAAAGTGAGGGAAATAAACTTCCAGATTCTCATGCCCCCTTCAGACGTAGCCTGACGGGGCCCGGATGACATGCCATGATGATTGGCATGAGCCGCGTCCTGATGGTCAGCCCCGAAGCTACCCCTTTTGCCAAGACGGGAGGACTTGCCGATGTCACCGGAGCCCTTCCAGCCGCCCTTCAGGCTGTCGGCGACGAGGTAGCGGTTGTCATGCCGCGATATCGGCAGATCCCCTACCACGAAACCGAGAGTGCGTTCGACAATATGGTGGTCTTCGCCGGATCCACGCCCTATCGCGTGGATATCCGCACACAGGTTCACAACGGGGTACGGTTCTTCTTTGTCGAGGCGCCCTATTTCTTTGACCGCGAAGGTATCTACAACGTCAACAACCGCGACTACGCCGACAACCATAAGCGCTTTGCGGTCCTCTGCCTGGCCGCCATCGGGGTCGCCCAAACCGTCTTCGAGTGCGACATCCTGCACTGTCACGACTGGCAGGCTGCGCTCACGCCGGTCTACCTGGCCGATCAGCAACACGCCAATCCACGTTTTGCCGGCGTCAAGACCGTGATGACCATCCACAACATGGGCTATCAGGGCATCTTCGGCAAGCCCTCGTTCCCCGATCTGGGACTCAACTGGGGTTGGTTCACTTCAGACAAGCTTGAGCACTTCGGCGACATCAACATGATGAAAGCCGGAATCCAGACCGCCGACTGGGTGACCACCGTCAGCCCCACCTACGCCCGCGAGATCCAGCGGCCCGAAGGCGGGTTTGGCCTGGACGGCGTCCTGCGCGGCCGATCCATGGCCCTGTCCGGCATTCTGAATGGCGTCGATTATGACGAATGGAGCCCGGAAACAGACAAATATCTGCCCGCCAACTACTCCAGCGAGGACCTGTCCGGGAAGAGGGTGTGCAAACGCGCGCTTCTGGAGGAGTTCGGGCTCCCGGCTGACAACCTTGACCGCCCCGTCATCGGCATCGTCTCCCGGTTTGCTGAGCAGAAAGGCTTTGACCTCATCGCCGGCATCGCGAACCTGGTGGCCGAACGCGATATCCAGCTTGTTATCCTCGGCAGTGGCGAGCGGCGCTTCGAGCGCATCTTTCAAGACTGGCAGCGCTGGCTGCCCCACCGTGTCGGCCTCTATACCGGCTTCAACAATGGCCTCGCCCACCGCGTTGAGGCCGGCTCGGACATCTTCCTCATGCCGAGCCTCTACGAACCCTGTGGACTCAATCAGATCTACAGTTTGCGCTATGGAACCGTCCCCGTGGTCCGCGCCACCGGCGGGCTGGATGATACCATTCAGGAAGATACCGGTTTTAAGTTCAGTTGGTACTCCGTAGGCGCGCTCTACGACACGTTACGTTCGGCGCTGGGCGCTTTTGAGAATCGCGACTCCTGGACGGCCCGAATGCGTCGTGGAATGGCGAAAGACTACTCTTGGAACGCCTCGGCCCGCGAGTACTCTGCTTTGTATCAACGCTTGTTGGGGCGAGGTTGAATCCCAAACGCCCCGGCACTCATCAGATCCGACTGGAGAAGGAAATTTGACCATGGCTGGCAAGAACACAGTGGAATTTAGCGACGCGAGCTTCGATCAGGACGTGCTCAACGCCGATGTCCCCGTTCTGGTGGACTTCTGGGCGGAGTGGTGCGGTCCTTGTAAGATGATCGGACCTACCGTCGACGCCTTTGCCGAGGAGTATGCCGGGAAGGTGAAGGTCGGCAAAGTCAACGTGGATTTCAATAATGGCACCGCGGCCCGTTTCATGATTCGCGGCATTCCTGCCTTGTTGCTCTTCAAAGGCGGCAAGGTGGTGGATCAACGCATTGGCGCCGTGGGCAAATCCGAGCTTGTGAAGATGGTGGAGCCGCATCTGGGATAAGCGGCTCCCCAAGGCGGAGCATAGGGCGAGCCTGATGGCTCGCCCTTTTTGTATTTCAGGGGTCCAATGATGACTAACTTCGACGATGTCGCCCGCCGCGCCGGGCGCTACCAGGCCACCCTCGCCCAGCGCGCCGTTCGACCCGATGCGGGCTCGGTCGCCGCGCTGCCAAGCCTCGACCTGCCGCTCCCGGCGACGGCATCCACGCCAGCCGAGATCATCGCCGAACTCGATGAGTTTGGCGCCAGTACCGTGGCCACCACCGGTGGCCGCTACTTTGGCTTCGTCACTGGAGGAGTCCTGCCGGCCGCACAGGGTGCGGACATGCTTGTCTCGGCTTGGGGCCAGAACGCGGCCATAGACGTCATGTCGCCGGTCGCCGCCCGGCTCGAGGAACTGGCTCTGTCCTGGCTGGCCGACGCTCTGCACCTGCCGGCCACCGGCGGCGCGTTGGTCACGGGAGCCACCATGGCGAACTTCACCGGCCTTGCCGCCGCTCGGGAAGCCCTACTCGCCCGGAAAGGCTGGAACGTTGCGTCGCAAGGCCTTTTCGGAGCTCCGCCCCTCCCTGTCGTCGTCGGCCAGGAGGTGCATGTTTCCATGCGCAAAGCACTGTCTTTGCTCGGACTTGGGAAGGACCGCGTCATCCAGGTGCCGGTCGACGCCCAGGGCCGCATGCGGCCGGACGCCTTCCCCCAGCTTAGCGAGCCCGCGATTGTCTGCCTGCAGGCGGGCAATGTCAACACGGGTGCCTTTGATCCTGCTCACGAACTGATTCCGCTGGCCAGGGCCTCCCAGTCATGGGTCCACGTCGACGGCGCTTTCGGCCTCTGGGCCGCGGCCTCGCCGGCGCGGGCCCATCTGATGAATGGTTTCGAACTGGCCGATTCCTGGACCACCGACGCCCATAAGTGGCTCAACGCAGGATACGACTGCGGTATCGCTCTGTTGCGCGATCCAGCCCCGTTGAGGGACGCTTTGGACTCGCCCGCCTCGTACTTAAGCCATGGCCAGCAGCGCCAGCCCATGCACTACACCCCGGAATCCTCGCGGCGCGCCCGCGGCATCCCGGTCTGGGCGGCCTTGAAATCACTGGGGCGGGCGGGACTGACCGAACTCGTGGAGCGCTGCTGCCGTCATGCCGTCCGTTTTGCCGAAGGGCTCCGCGCCGGGGGCTTCGAAGTCCTCAACGACGTTATCCTGAATCAGGTTCTGGTCTCGTTCGGTTCCTCTGATGAGACCCGGGCCGTCATCTCCGCCATCCAGGAGGATGGCACCTGCTGGTGCGGCTCAACCGTCTGGCAAGGGCGCACCGCCATGCGCATCAGCGTGTCGTCCTGGGCCACCACGGACGAGGATGTCGCCCGTTCGCTCGATGCCATTCTGCGAGTTGCACGTCAAACACTAGACCAGGGAGGCAACCATCCATGAGTGTCGAAGACGTAGCCGCACGGTTCAATGCGGCCGTCCAAACCGCGGCGGGTCAACTTCGCCAGATCAGCGAAGAAACCGCCAGTCAACCTTCAAGGCCCGGCGGATGGCTCAGGAAACAGGAACTCGGCCATCTGCTCGACTCTGCCCAGAACAACCACCAGCGCATCGCCATCGCCGCCATCGAAGGCCGCTATGAGGGGCCCAAATACGCGCAAAACGCCTGGGTCGACCTGCACGGCTACGCGGATATGTCCTGGGCGCATCTGCTCCGCCGCTGGGAAGAGCGCAACTGGATGCTGGGCCGTCTTATCGGCCGCATCCCTGCCGATCACCTGGAGGCGCCGGTGATCCTCGGCGGTAGCCCGCCCATGTCGTTGGAGGCGTGGGTCGACGACTACATCCAACACCTTCAACACCACGTGGCGACAATCACGGGCTGATCAGACGGCACTCTCCAGCTCAGATGCACGCGGCGATCAGTAGACGTTGGACGTAATCGCACCTTCGGCCGCCGAACTCACCAGCTTGATGTACTTGGCCATCACGCCGTTTGTTCTCGCAGGCGGAGGGGCCGTCCACTTGGCCCGGCGCGCTGCCAGCGTCGCCTCGTCCACGTCGAGCGAAATGTTGCGGTGCTCGATATCGATCGTAATGGGGTCGCCTTCTTCCACGAACGCGATCGGCCCGCCCACCGCCGCTTCCGGAGCCACATGCCCCACCATGAAGCCGCGGGTTGCGCCCGAGAACCGCCCATCCGTCATCAGCGCCACTGTATCGCCAAAGCCGGCGCCCATGATGGCCGAGGTCACACCCAGCATCTCGCGCATGCCCGGGCCGCCCTTCGGTCCTTCATAGCGAATCACCAGCACGTCGCCATGCTGGATGGTGCCGTGCGTCACCGCCGCCATGGCGTCTTCTTCGCAATTGAACACGCGCGCCGGACCCTGGTGGATCTTGCGGTCGATGCCCGTCACCTTGATCACGCCGCCTTCCGGGGCCAGCGAACCCTTCAGGATCACCAGACCGCCGCTCTTCTTGATGGGGTTGTCGAGAGCCCGCACCACCTGCTGCCCGGGCGTCTCCTCTGACCGTGCCGCCTCTTCACCCAGCGTCTTGCCCGTAATGGTCATGGCCGAAGCATCGGCGAACTTGCCATCCACCAACCGTTTCGCCACGACGCCGATGCCGCCTGCCTTGTCGACATCCGCCGCTACATACTGGCCGGCCGGTTTCAGGCTGAGCAGCAGCGGAGTGCGCTCGCTGACAGTCTGGAAGTCGTCGATCACGAGATCGACACCCGCCTCGCGGGCCATGGCCAACAGGTGCAGCACGGCGTTGGTGGAGCCGCCGGTCGCCGCCACACTTGCAATCGCGTTCTCAAACGCCGCCCGCGTGCAGATCGTCCGCGGCAGCAGATTGTTCTTCACCGCATCCAGAATCACCTGGCCACAATGCGCAGCCACCGCGTGTTTCCGGTTGTCCACTTGGGGCACCATCGCCGTATTCATGGGCGACAATCCGATGATCTCCATCACCGTAGCCATGGTGTTGGCCGTGAACTGGCCACCGCAAGCGCCCGGACCCGGCGACGCCACGTTCTCGATGTCCAACAATTCCTGATCGGTGATCTTGCCGGCCGCCGCGGCACCTACAGCCTCGAACACTTCCTGAATCGTGACGTCCTTGCCCTTGTACTGGCCCGGCAGAATCGAGCCGCCGTAGAGGATGACGCCAGGAATGTTCAACCGCAACAGTGCCAGCGCCGCGCCGGGAATCGTTTTGTCGCAGGCTACCAGACAGACAAGGCCGTCGAACATATGCCCGCGCGTTACCAGTTCGATGGAGTCCGCCACAACCTCGCGGGAGATCAGCGAGGTCTTCATGCCCTGCGTGCCCATGGTGATGCCGTCGGAGATCGCGATGGTGTTGAACTCCATCGGCGTTCCGCCGGCTTCACGGATACCGCGAGCTACGTCTACCGCCAGGTCGCGCAACAGGAAATTGCACGGCATGGTTCCAATCCAGGTGTTGGCGATACCGATGATGGGCTTCTTCAAGTCCTCATCGGTGAAGCCGATACCCTTCAGCTGGGCGCGCGCCGGGGCGCGGTCCCGTCCCTGGGTGATGGTGTACGACTGGAGTTTCATGATGAAACCTCCATCTTATCAACCACCGCGCCCCGGCCACGCGACCTATGCGTAAGCTGCGTCCACCTGTTTCCTCATATATTCCAAGTCTTTCCGGATGGACGGCAGATCATCGCCGCCCGGATACTCCAGGTGCAGCGACAACGGACCGCCAAACTGGGCCTTGGCATACTCTGCGAATACGGCTTGCCAGTTCACCATTCCTTCGCCCAGCGGGCACCAATGATTCTTCCACTTACCGTCGGCTTTTTCCCAGTAGAAGTCCTTGATGGCTGACATCTTCAGCCGCGGCAGCACCATGTCCAGTGACACGCGCCAGCCGTTCAGCCCGCCTTCCACAGTTGCGTGGCCAGGATCGAAGTAGTAGCCCGCGTCGCGCGGACTCACGTCTTTCAGCAGTTCGCGGTAGTCCCATACGGCACAACCGAAATAAGCGCCTGAATGGTTGTGCAGCCCGGCCGTCAGACCGTACTGCTTCGACAGCGCCAGCAGTCCATCCAGCTTCCGCTTATTCTCCGCCGCCGCGGCGATCACGCCTTGGCCCTTCTTGTAGTTCCAGTAGCCGACCTTGTACAGCGGGACGCCCACCTTCTTCATGGCCTCGAAGGTCGGCTTCGCCGCCGGATCGCTGGCGTCCTTCAGATCCGTTGTCACCATCGGTACGGTCAGGCCGTGCTTGCGGATGGCCTCCACAGCCTTGGGCAGGTCCTCCGCCACGCGTTCCGGCAGCACGTGCCCTTTGGGCCGCACCGTCAGATCCACGCCGTCGAAACCCACCTCCTTGGCCTTCGCGCCCAGCTCATCCCATTGGAACTCCGACATGTGCTTCGAGAAGATGCACAACACCGGTTTTACTTTGGCCGGCTGCGCGACCAGGGGCAGCGCCGCCGAAGCCATGACGAAATCGCGTCGTGTCATATCGTGTTACCCCAGCTTGTAAGGTGCCCGGTACTGATAGCTCAGCAGCTTATTGGCCGCCGCGTTGTTGGTGAACTTTTCGGTCTTCAGGTCCCACTCCAGATAGCTCTTCGTGCGCAAGGCGATGTGGCCCAGGATGCAGGCTGACGTCGACAGGTGCCCGTCCAATACGTCGCAGTTGCACTTCTTGCGGCTCTTCACGCAATCGAGGAAGTTGCGTGTATGTGGATAGGTCTCCGCAAAGCCGGAGCCATTCGACACCGGTTCCATCGCCGGCTTCTTCGAGGGACCATAGCCCTTTTCCAGACTCCGATTCAGCGGCGTGCGTTGCCCGAACAGCACGTCGGTCGTCTTCTCCGGCACCACTTCCCATTTGCCGCTCTGCAGGTACATGGTGCCTTTCGTCCCGCGGATCTCCAGTTCGCTGTTCTTCGCGTTCGTCGGAGCGCCATTTGCGTTGTACTGGCTGAACACCACCATCGTGTCGCCGTAATCCCACAGCACTTCGCAGGTATCGGGGATCTCCCGATTATCCTTGATGGCGTAGTTTCCGCCCATCGCCACGACGGACTTCGGCGCTTCCTTGCCCAACGCCCACCGGATCCAGTCCATGTAGTGGACGCCGAAGTTCGTGATCTGCCCACCCGAGTAGTCATAGAACCAGCGGAAGTTGTAGAACGTGCGATTGATGTTGTATGGCGTCTTAGGTGCCGGACCCAGCCACTTCTCCCACATCTCCGCGCTCGGCGGCGCCGCGTTCGGAGCGTTGCCGATCCCGTTCGGCCACTCGTTCTGCACGTGATAGCCTTTGGCCACGGTCACATGCCCGATGCCGCCGTTCCGTACAAACTCCGCCGCCTGCCGCAGCGACTCCACACTGCGCCGGTGAATCCCGATCTGCGACACCCGCTTCGTCTCGGCCGCCACCTGCACCATCCGCCGTCCTTCCCAGATGGTCAGCGATAGCGGCTTCTCGCAATACACATCCTTGCCCGCGTGGCAGGCATCCACAAACATCAACGCGTGCCAGTGGTCCGGAGCCGCCACCACCACGGCGTCGACGTTCTTGTCGTCCAGCAGCTTCTTGTAGTCTGAGTATTTCTTCGGTGTCGCTCGCGACTTCTTGATCGCAAAATCCATGTAGTCGTCGCGCAGGTCGCAGACAGCCACCGTCTCCTGGTCGCCGTGCTCGAGAAACGCGTCGTGCACCTGATCGCCCCGGTTGCCCAGACCGATGTAGCCCATGTGGATTTTCTCGTTGGCGCCGAAGATGCGCCCATAGCTCAATGCCGTAGCCGCCATCGCGGACTTGGTAAAAATGCGTCTTGTCGTGTCAGCCATGATTATTTCTTGATCTCACTCAACAGCTCCCGCACCGCTGCGTCGAGCTGCGCGTCCTTGTCGGTATACGTCTCCCCGACGGCCCGCGTCACTGCGACGTCCACCGGCCGCGGATTCAATTCCATCACTTTGCCTTCGTGGTCGAAGACCTTGGTCCCCGGCGTCCGCAGGACGCTGCCGTCCAGCAGCTGTGCCCCGCCCGTGTAGATGATCCATCCGGCCGTCGGCTCGCCCACCACTTTGCCCAGCTTCAAGGTGCGATACCCTTCCGTGAAGTCCTCCGCATCCGACAACGAGAACTGGTTCGTTACCAGAATCGTCGGCAACTCCAACGACCTCTGCCCCAAAATCGATCGCGCAGGCCCCTGCGGCATCCCGCGCTGCTCCATCCGCAGATAGGGCCGCCGCGAAAACACATCCAGCGCGTACGCGTTCACAAACCCGCCGTTGTTGTTGCGGATGTCGATCACCACGCCCTGCTTCGTCTGGTTCTCCGTGTCGAGATCGATGTACAACTGCCGCAGGGACGCATCGCCCATGTCGCGCATATGCACATAACCCAGCTTGCCTCCGCTCACCTTCTCGACGTAAGCCCGCCGGCCTTCCACCCACTGGCGGTAGCGCAGATTGCCCTCCGCTCCGTTCGAGATGGGCCGCAGCACAACTTCCCGCGTCTCCGTGCCGTTACTCACCTTGAGCTCCACGCGCTTGTCCACCGTGCCGCGCAACAGATCGTCGAGATTCGTGTGCCCATCGACGGCCGTGCCGTCCACCGACACAATCACCTCGCCGGTCTTAACCTTCGCGACATCCGCCGGCCCCAGCGTGATCACTTCGGACACTTTCAATTGGCCGCTCTCCTCATATGCGGTGCGGCCGAAGCGCAAGCCCAACTTGCCCACCGGACCAGGAGCAGGCCGCCCCGGCGCCGAGATGCCCGAGTGCGAAGCATTCAGTTCGCCCAGCATCAGCGAGATCAATCGCCGGACTTCGTCCGAGGTCTGAGCGCCTTCGATCTGCGGCTCAAACCGGGTTTTGACTGCATTCCAGTCGGCTCCATGGAATTTGTCGTCGTAGAAGATGTCGCGCATCACGCCCCAGGCCTGGCGGAACACCTGCACCTTCTCGCTGTCGAAGTCGACATCCATCTCGGCATTCAGGGCCAGCGGCTTCGCCTGCCGCGATTCGATGTTGATGTTCATCACGCGGCCGCCCTCGGTGTACCAGACCGTCTTCGAATCGGAAGCCCACTGCGCGCTACCCTTGGGGGCGGGTGTCGACGTAAGCTGCTTCGCCACTGGAGCTTCCTTCGCCAGTTCGTCCAGCGGCCAGAGATACAGGTTCGCCTGTCCCGCCACCTCTGCTTCGAGCAGTAGCCATTTGCCATCCGGACTGATCGCTGTTGCCTCAGCATCGAGGCCCACCGGCAACAGCGACAACCGCTGACGGATCCCTTCGAATGTGATCTCCACGGGGGTCTTCTTCTTTTCCTCCGTCTTGGCGGCCTCGGGCTTGGCTGCTTCGGTCTTGGGCGGATCCGGCTTCTTCGCGGTCTCCTTGAACAGGTCGCGGAACTCGTCCTCACGGAACTTTGGAGCCCTCGGAACCAGCTCGACACGGCCCACCTGCGTGTTCTCCGTGCGCTGCGACGTCGAGAACAGCAGGTACTTCCCATCCGGACTCCACAGCGCGTCAAAGGTCGACATGTTCGCCAGGAAGCTGAGAGGCTTCGCAGCACCACCCGCCGCCGGCACCGCGGCGATGTTCCGGAACGATTTCTCTCCGGCCGGCGAGAACGCGATCCACTGCCCGTCCCCCGACCACGCAATCGGTCCCGAAATCGAACCCGAAGCGAGCACCTGCTCTTGCCCACTGGCCAGAGTCAGCAACCGCAGTTCCTTACGGTCCCGGACGAACGCGATCTGCTTCCCGTCCGGTGAGAACTTCGGTCCTGCGTCGTTCAAGTCCGCTTTGGTAAGTTGCTTCTCGGTTCGGGTCGCGAAGTCGTAGGAGAACAGGTTCGCGTGGCCGCCGCGGTCAGACAGGTACGCGATCTCCTTGCTGTCGGGCGCCCACACTACGGTCGACTCCGCCGCCGGGGTCGTTGTCACCCGAATCGCCTCGCCGCCGTCTTTCGAGGGCGCCGCCCAGATCTCGCCATGCGCCGTCACCGCAATCTTCTTTCCGTCCGGAGAGAGCGCCAGCCCGCCGAATGTCGTCAGGGTCTGCCGTGTGAACCCATTGCCCGAAGGCACGCCCCGTAATGTAATGGGCACCTGCGATGCCTGCCCGTTCTTTGCATCGCACTGCCAGATGGCGAAATCGCGCTCAAAGACGATGGTCTTGCCGTCGTAGCCAATGGACGCCCACAGCACACGGCCGTCCTTGAACTTCGTTAGTGGCCGGGTCGCTCCGCCCTGCCAGGCCCACACGTTCTCAGCGCCACCGCGATCGGAGACGTAGTAGAGCGACTTGCCGTCCGTGCTCCACATCGGCCACTCGTTCCGTGCACCCATCTCCACCAGCTTGGTGAAGGGCGTGGCCGCACCTTCTTTCCACAACCAGATCTCGCTCTCGTCCAGATGGCTGTGCCCGTGCCGCCACCACTGGTTGTAGCCGATGCCTCGCGCCGCGAACGCCACGCTCTGCCCATCCGGAGCCGGCGCCGCGTGGAACTCCGTCATCATCTGATCGGCGATCACCTCCATCGGTGTGCCGCCCTCGACACTGACTCGATAGATATCGGCCAACTGCACGGCCTTGTTCGCGTGGAAGTAGACCCACTTGCCGTCCCGCGACCAGTTGTCCAGGGTCTCCGGCCCATCGTCGAACGTCAGCCGCTTCAACTGCCCGGAAGCGAGCGTCAACACATAGATGTCCCCACCACCCGTGCGCGTGGACACGAATGCAAGCTTCGCCCCGTCCGGAGACCACATCGGGCGCGATTCCGTCGCTGGGTTCGACACCAGCAACTGCGCTTCTCCGCCTTTTAAGGGGGCGGTCCAGATGTCGCCCCCCGAGACAAAGGCGATCTCCGCCCTCGCCTGGCACAACGATGGTTCCGCCAACGCGCGGCTGCCCGCCTGGGCGGAAGTCACGGTGACGGCGAAAATGAGTGGAACGAAGCTGAATGTCTTCACGGCGTTGAAATCATCCCCAATATATCCTGAGTGAGATGACTGCCAAGCTTGCCATATTGTTACTAGGGTGCCTGATGATCGCCGACGCCGCTCCCAAGATCCTCGTTCACGGCCATCGCGGAGCCCGCGCCATGCGCCCCGAAAACACGATTCCCGCCTTTGAATACGCCATCAAAGCCGGTGCCGACTTCCTGGAACTTGACCTCGCCGTCACCAAGGACGGCATCCTGGTCGTCTCCCACGATCCGCAGCTCAATCCCAAGATCTGCAAGGCTCCTGAGGGTCCGACGATCATCCACCAGCTCACCCTTGCCCAGGTCCGCCAGTGGGACTGCGGCTCGCTGAAGAACCCCGAGTTCGACACCCAGCAGCCTGTTCCCGGAGCCAAGATCCCCACTTTTGACGAAGTGCTCGCTCTCGCTCCGCAGGGCACCTTCTCCTACAACGTCGAGATGAAGAGCGACCCCAAGAAGCCCGAACTCTCGGTCGAACCCGCCGAGTTCGCCAAACTGGTCGCCGCCGCCATCCGCAAGCACAAGCTGGAAAAGCGTGTCGTCGTGCAGAGCTTCGATTTCCGCACCCTCGTCGAACTCCGCAAGATCGCACCCGAAATCCGTATCTCCGCCCTCTACTTCGGCAGCCCCAAGAGCTTCGTCGAAATCTCGAAAGAGGCTGCGAACGCGGAAATCGTCGCTCCATACCTGTCCCTGGTGAAGCCGGAAGGGGTCAAGGAAGCCCACGCCGCCGGACTTCAGGTCGTCCCCTGGACCGCCAACAAGCCCGAAATCTGGGACACCCTCATCGCCGCCGGTGTCGACGCCATCATTACCGACAATCCGGCCGCCCTGATTGAGCACCTCAAGGCAAAAGGGCTACGCTAGCCTGTATTGCCCGGTCAACTGCTCGTACACGATGACTTCTACTCCGAGGCGCTCGGCTGCCAGCGCACGCTGGTGGTCTACCTGCCGCCCGGCTACGGCCGCGACACCCGCCGCCAGTACCCCGTGCTCTTCTTTCACGACGGGCAAAACGTCTTCGACGGCCGGACCTCCTACGTCCCAGGACAGTACTGGCGCGCCAAGGAGTCAGCCGACGACCTCCTCGTCAACCGCCTGATCGAGCCGCTCATCATGGTGGCCGTCTATCATGGCGGCGAGAAGCGCATCCACGAGTACACGCCCACAAAGACGCGCAAGCTCGGTGGTGGCGGAGCCAACCTCCACGCCTGGATGCTGGTGGAGGAGCTCCGTCCGTGGCTTCGAGACCGCTACCGCATTCTGCCCCAGGCCCGCCACACCGCCCTCTGCGGCTCCTCCCTCGGCGGACTGGCGACGCTCTATCTCGGCCTCACCCACCCGCAGGTTTTCGGCCGTCTCGGTGTCATGTCCCCCTCGGTCTGGTGGGACCACCGGGTCATCCTCAAAATGCTCCAGACCGTTCAGCACCCGGAACGCCAGCGCATGTGGCTCGACATCGGCACCGAGGAAGGCAATGCCCCCTTTGGTTCCATCCGCGACGTCCGCCTGCTGAAAGCCACCCTCGTCAGTAAGGGCTGGCGCGAGGGCCGCAGTCTGCAGTACGTCGAAGCCGAGGGCGCCGATCACAGCGAGCGCGCGTGGGCGGAACGGGTCCCGGCCATGCTCCAATATCTCTTCCCCAGGAAGGCCCAATAGCGTGAGAATCGGCATTGACGCGGGCGGCACGTTCACAGACTTTGTCGTGCTCCATGACAACGGCCGGCTGGAAACCTTCAAACTCCGCTCCAACCCAAAGGCGCCCCACGAAGTTATCCTCACCGGACTCGCCCGCGTCGCCAACCCCGAGCCTTGCGACGTCATCCACGGCTCCACCGTCGCCACCAACGCCCTGCTGGAGCGTAAAGGCGCCCGCACCGCCTTCCTCACCACCGCCGGCTTCGAGGATCTCCTCGAAATCGGCCGCCAGAACCGCGCCGAGTTGTACAACCTGACACCCGGCCCCAAGCGCCTGCTCATCCCGCCCGAGCTCTGCTACGGAGTGAAGGAGCGCACCCTCGCCGACGGCTCCATCGAATCCGTGCCCTCCGGCCTGGCCGCGCTCCGCACGAGACTCCGCCGTGCCGGCGTCCAAAGCGTAGCCGTCTGCTTCCTGCACGCCTATCGGACCCCCGCCAACGAACAGGCCGTGGCCGAAGCCCTCGGCGACAGCTTCTATCTCTCCATCTCCCATCGCATCTGCCCCGAGTTCCGCGAGTTTGAGCGCGCCTCCACCACGGCCCTCAACGCCTACGTCGGCCCGTTGATGCGCAACTACCTCTCCCAACTCGGCCGAGCCACCCACCACCGCGTCTGGATCGTGCAATCCAACGGTGGCTCCATCACCGTCGGCGAAGCCGGCGACCAGGCCGTCCGCACCATCCTCTCCGGGCCCGCCGGCGGCGTCACCGGAGCCGCCGAAACCGCCCGCGCCAGCGGCTTCCGCAACGTCCTAGGCTTCGACATGGGCGGCACTTCCACCGACGTCTCTCTCTGCGACGGCGCGCCGCGCGAGACTCTCGAAGCCTCTGTCGATGGCCTACCCGTCAAGCTGCCCATGCTGGAGATCCACACCGTGGGTGCGGGCGGCGGATCCATTGCCTATGTCGACTCGGGCGGCCTCCTCCGAGTCGGGCCCGAATCCGCCGGCGCCGATCCCGGCCCCGCCTGCTACGGCACCGGTACCCGAGCCACCACCACCGACGCCCACGTCGTCCTCGGCCGCATCGCGGCGCATCAACTGGTGGGCGGATCCATGACGCTGCAGCCCGATCGCGCCCAGCAGGCCGTCCAATCGCTCGCCCGCGAACTGAATCTCTCCGAAACCGACACCGCCGCTGGCATCCTGCGCGTCGCCAACGCCACCATGGGCCGGGCCATCCGCGTCGTCTCCATCGAACGAGGCTACGATCCCCGCGACTTCGCCCTGCTCGCCTTCGGCGGCTGCGGCGGTCTCCACGCCTGCGAACTCGCCGAGGATCTCGGCATATCCACGGTCTTGGTCCCTGCCCTGGCTGGCGCACTCTCGGCGTTGGGCATGCTGCTGGCCGACCGCATCCGCGACTACTCCGCCGGGGCGCTAGGCCAAGCGGATCTCGCCAAGGCCTTTACGGATCTCGAACAGCGCGCTCTAGCTGAGATGCCCGGAGCCAGACTGCAGCGCTTCGCCGACCTCCGCTACCTCGGTCAGAGCTACGAACTCACTGTCCCGTGGCACGCAAAGTCGCCGGCCCGGCCCTTCCACGAGCTACACAAGAAGACCTACGGCTACGCGAATCCACAGCGAGAAGTGGAGATCGTCACCCTCCGCGTCCGTGCCCGCATCGCCGTTCGCAAACCGCGCCTGCGGGACACCACGCCCGCCGACTCTTCATCCGTGCCGCGCCGTCGTTTCTACACCAACGGCAAATGGACCCGCGGTCCTGTCTACCAGCGCGCGCAGGTCGGAGACGCACCTCTTGCCGGACCCGCGTTGATTCTCGACTACGGCTCCACCACGCTCATCCCGCCTCGCTGGCAGGTTCGTCGCGACCCTACCGGCATGCTGGTGGTTGAGCGTTCCCGTCCGCTGTGATGTACTGAAATGCGATGAAGCACCCCTTGTTGCTGTTGGCGCTGGCCCTGCCTCTGTGCGCCCAGGTGAAGTTCTCACAAACCCCCGGGAAACTCGAAATCACCATCGACGGCAAGCCGTTCAGCACCTTCTACGCGGGAGGCGACGCTCCGAAGCCGTATCTCGCGCCGCTCCGCACCGCCGACGGCTTGATCGTCACTCGCCGCTATCCCATGGAATCGGTGGCCGGCGAAACCAAGGACCATCCGCACCACCGCGGACTCTGGTTCACCCATGGCGACATCAACGGCATCGACTTCTGGGCCAACGAGCCCGGAGCCAAGGGCCGCCACGGCACCATCAAGCTCGACAAGATTGAATCCGTGAAAGGCGGCAAGAGCCAGGGCTCGGTTCGCGCCACCTTTACCTGGATCGGCGACACCGGCACGCCGCTGCTGCGCGAAGACCGCACGATGATCTTTCACGGCGGCCCCACAACCCGCATGATCGACTTCGACGTCACCTTCACGGCGCTCGAAAAGGCAACCTTCGGCGACACCAAGGAGGGCTTCTTCGCTATCCGCCTCCGCGACGAGCTTTCGGAAAAGCGTGGCAACGGCAAAATGACCAGCTCCGACGGTAAGACGGGCATGGCCGAAATCTGGGGCAAGCAATTTCCGTGGGTTGACGATTCCGGCACAGTGGAAGGCAAGAAGGTAGGTGTGGCTATCTTTGATGCCCCCTCCAACTTCCGCCATCCCACTTACTGGCATGCCCGCGATTACGGTCTGTTCGCCACGAATGCCTTCGGCCTGCACGATTTCTACAACGACAAAATGAAAAACGGCAGCCACACGTTGGAAAAGGGCCAGACGTTGCGTTTTCGCTACCGCGTTGTGATTCATCAAGGAGACACGGCGGAAGCCAACCTGGGCGCGCTCTACAGCAGCTGGACCAAGTCCCTGGGCCGCTAACCGCGCGCAGCAACAACCCCACCCCAGGGCCTTTTTTTGGGGGGGGGCGGGCCTCGGCCCGCGTGGGGCTTTAGCCCCACCTCTTCGGACCTCCTGAACCTGCGCAGTCATTATTGCGTTAACCGCGCCCTTGCCGCCCGCTCATAAATTCGCCAGAATAGGGCCGATATGCGGCTCATTGCAGCTGTATTCTTCTGCGCCCTTCTCCACGCCCAGGATTTCTCCGAAATCTCCGGCCAGGTCGTCGACTCCGCCACCAAACAGCCGTTGGTCGGCGCTCGAGTCGTGCTCGTACGCATGAATCCGGGCGCCAGCTACAGCACGCGGACCTTCGACACCGAACTCTCCCCGGAATCACCCGACCCGGCCGCGCCCATCTTCGCTTTCATGACCGACGCCCAGGGCCTCTTCCGCTGCAGGACCACCAGCCCCGCCGAGTTCATGCTGTTCGTCAGCCGGCCAGGCTACGCGAAATGGGGCATGAGCCTCGAGACGCAACGGACCATCTCCGTCAAGGCCGGGAGAACGTCGAATCCAGTACGAGTCCCGCTCGACGCGGAAGGCGCCATTTCCGGTCGTATCGTCGATGCCGATACCGGGGCCCCAATCCCGGGCCTCGCGGTGGCCGCCTTCCGATGGCGCGTGTTCGACGGCACCCGGACTCTCCTGCAGTCCGGCGATAGCACCACCACCAATGCCGCCGGAGCCTACGAAGTCACGGGGCTCCCGCCGGGTGATTACCACCTCCAGGCCGACACCCCCACCCGCGGGAAGTTTAGCCCCGGAGGCACGCCGGAGGACTTCCGCAATCACCGCGAGATCGCCTACGGCCGCTCCTACTACCCCGGCGTCGAACTCCGTGAGCAATCCAGCTCGGTCACCCTTCTGCCGGGAACCACGCTCGCCTCCACCGACATGAAGCTCACCCGCCGCCGTCTCGCCTGCATCCGCGGTCGCCTCCTCTCGGCCGAAGGCGAAAGCATCACCGGAGAGGTACCTGTCCTCCTGGGCCGCGTGGAGCGCGAAGGCGACTCCATCAACCTCCGGTCGATCGCCATGGCCGCCCTCCCCGTGGGCTCCTCGTTCCGTCTCGACGGCTTGCCGCCCGGGGCGTTACTGGCTCGACGCCTCGTTACCGAAGGGCTCGCTCCAGGGCCGCCACGCGGCCTATACATTCTTCCAACTGGACGACCGCAATGTTGACGACCTCGACCTCACCATCACCACCGGCGTTGCGATCCACGGCAAGGTCACGCTCCACGAATCCGTCGCCGCCTCGTTCTCAGATCTCCTCAAAGCAGACAAACGGCCCCTCGTCATACTCGGCTTTCGCGACAGAATGACCCACGGCGATGAGCTCTCGCCGGCACTCCTGCAACCCGATGGCTCCTTCGTCTTCCAGGGAGTCATGGACGGCACCTACAATGTGTACCTGGCACCATTGCCGTCAGGACTGTCCGTTGGCGAGGTCCGCCACAACGGCAGCCGCCAGCCCCGCGCCCTGATCACGCCGAATCGCGCGGCCGCCGACCAGAAGCTCGAGCTCGTCGTCTACCCCGCTACCGCCTCGGCCCAGGTCTCGGTCACTTCAGGCAGCCACCCCGCCAAGGACGCTCAAGTCGCGCTCTTTCCGGAGGAGTACGACATCGAGGACCCCCAGAGCGGAGTCCGCACCACACGAACCGACGCCAACGGCCGCACCACGTTCTCCAACCTGATCGCGGGCAAATACCGGTTGCTCGCCTTCAGCCCCGAGGCCGCCTGGCGCACCAGCCCTTCCCTGCGAAACCTGGTGGCCACTGCCGCCAGGGTAATCGATCTCGCTGCCGGAGCCTCGGTCTCCGCGGACCTGAAGCAGACCGACATCGAGTAGCGACGCCCGGCCAGACCGGCTCGGTCCCCCTCTTACTCCCGAATGAACCCGTGATACAGCCCCATGTAGTACGGCAGCAAGTAGACCCCGCCATCCCCCAACGACCGTCCATTGCCCCCTTGATCCAGCGTCCACGGGTCATGGTTCCAATGCCCTACATAGCGCTCATCGATCGGCAGCACCTTGCCGTTCACGCGATACCCGGTCACCCGTTTCCCCTCATCGCGCACCGGCTCCGTCAACAGCACCAGATCCTTCCGCCTGCTGTTCGTCGCCCGCCAATCCACACGATCCAGCGGCAGCCGCTTCAACGTATCCACGCTCTCCGCCAGCCACTCGCCCTTGGGAGACACATCCGTGGTCCCATAGGCGTCCGTATAGCTTTGTCCCGAGGCCACGGCCGCGTACAGGAAGTTGAACAGAGGGTTCAGCTCCGGGGCCTCGTTCTCCCAGTGATTCCGGAACGACAACAGCGCCTTCTGCCGTAGATCCGGATCCTTCTCGTACTTCAGCAGGCTGTAGAAGTTCATGAAGATCATCTCGTCGTCGCTCTGGTTGCCCGCCCCCACGCCCAAGTGCGTTTTCGTGATCAGCATGTTCATGTCGTACCCATGCTTCTCGATGAGATACCGCGCCGCCTTCGCATACTTCGCGTCGCCCGTGATGTGCTCGGCCACCTTCAAATAGGCCAGGATGCTCAGCGAGTTCATCCCGCGTTCCTGCCACCAGTCGCGGTTCTTGTTGATCTCTTCCGGGTTGAAGATCGACCACCGCGTCATCTTGCCGTCATGGTCTACAAGCTGGAAGTTGTGTTCCACCAGATGATCCGTCAGCGCCGCCACATGTTCGCGTACCCGCTGCTGCTCCTCCGGAGTCTTCGCCACCAGGTCGTAATACAGCCCATAGAAGAAGTAGTGCCCGTCGAGCTCATCCGAGCTTGTGTCCGTCTTCCAGTACCACAGCCCGTCCGCACTCTTCGGCCATCGCGGCGTGATCACCTTCCAGCGCTTGTCCCGTGTCTGTTGCGTTTCCCGGTCCCGTTCCGGCGTGGCATGCAGATTCGGATCCGGCCCGCTCACCGGCAGAATCGACCGCGCCACAAACCCCTTCGGCGCCGGATGCTCGCCGCCCTGCGTCACCGTTCCCAAAAACCGCAGTGCTTCAAACGCCAACTTCGCCCGCCGCCCGGCCTCTTCACTACCCGTAGCGCCGTAAGCAAAGCACTCCCCAGCCCCGTACATCGAAGTCCACAACCCGTCGTTGTCGCTGTCCGTCTGCGTCCACTCCGTCAGATCCCCCGGCCGCTTCAGCACCACCGGATGCACATACTGGTACGGAGTCCGCCGGTGCCGCTTGTCGATCTCCGTCTCGAACACACGCGCCTTCTCGGCCAGAGTCGTCGGCCTCCGCTCGATCACCGCCAGCCCCTTCGCCGTAGCCATCCAGGCATCGCCGTTTCCATTCACCGCAATCGCCCGCACATCGTCGTCCGGCAGCCACCGCAAGCCCTGCCGGTACTCCCAAACCTGCCCGTCAAATCGGATCGCCCCCAGGTGGGTGCCAAACCAAACCACGCCATCCTCACCCGCGGCCACACACGTGAAATCGTCGTAGGGGAGCCCGTCGCCGCCTGTATACAGCGTCCACACCTTGCCATCAAGCACACCCACACCCTGCGGACTCGCAAACCACAACCGGTCCTTCGAATCGAACGCCACACCCCGCACATCCACCGGAGCCCAACTCCGCTCCGCCGTCTTTGGCAACAGCCGCTGCCAGGCCCCGCCCGCCGCCTTCAGGAACAATCCATCAACCCGAGCCTGGGCCACCCGTCCATCCCGAGCCCGCACAACCTGCGCCGGAGCCTTCTCCATCGACACCACCCATTTGCCATCCCGCAGCGCGGCAGCACCGGTGCGAGTGAACGCGGTCACGACTCCGGCCGCATCCACGCGCACGGACAGCACATCGTCCGAAGGCAGTCCTTGTGCCTTCCCATGGAACGATCGCACCTCCATCGCGAACCGTCCCACCGTCACCGGTTCCGCCGCCGCGCCCAGCGCGATCATTCCAAGCAACACCAATCTCATTCGAAGTCCTTCCTCTACGGCGCAACCGTAAACTCAAACACGTTCTCGGAAATCACTTGGCCGCCCGCATCTACCATCTCCGCCCGCAACGCGTACGGCCCCGGCTTCCGTGGGGCCGCAAACTCCGCCGCCCCCACCTTCAGCACTCCATCGGCAGCCAACGAAACCGGATACTCGCCCCGCTGCCCTTCAAACCGCCACCGCAGCTTCGCCCCCGGCACGGCCGTCCACCGGTCATTCACCGCCCACAACCCACACCGCACCGTCTCGCCCGGCTTCCACTTGTCCCGGTCGTACTCGAACAACGCGGCCACCGGCTCGAAGCTCCGCCGCACCGTGTCGTACACCTTCGTCGGCACGCGGTTGATGTCGATTGCCGCCATCGTCACCGAGGGCCAGATGTCGATCGCGTGAAAGTGCAGAATCCCGCCCGCCCCCTCGTGCTTTCGTCTTCGCATCCGTTCCAACGCAATCTGAAACAGCCGCGCCACATACGCCTGCGTCTGCGGAACATACTCCTTCAACGTCAGCCCGTCCGGATCGCCCCAGGCCTTCATCGCCTGTGGAATCTGCAGCCGCCGCCACACCCACTCCTCTTCGTGATCCTTGATGGGCCACTCGTTCGGCATGAACTGAATCAGCGTCTCGTAGTTCGGCAGGCTCGTCGCCCCCAACTCCGACACGAACTGCTCGGTCATCTGTGTGTACTCCCACAGCGTGCCGTTATACCAGCCGTGATACACATGCGAATCCCCAAACCGCCCCGTCGACCGGATCACCGCCCGCCGCTGCGGATCCAGCATTGACGCCCGCGGATACAGGTGCTTCGTGATCTCCCGGTAGTTCTCGAAATCTTCTTCATCGCTAGTGGCCCAGATGGCAACGCTCGGGTGATTCCGCGCATAACGCACGTGGTTGTCGTAGAGCATCGCCGCCCGCTGCGCGAACCCGCGGTCGTGCGGATACCACGCCTCCAGAAAGTCCTGCCAGATCAGCACGCCCTGTTCGTCCGCCAGATCGTAGAACTCGCGGTTGCTGAAGTGGCAATGCAGCCGGATCATGTTGATGTTCATCCCCAGCATCAACTTCATGTCCCGCTCATACTTCGCCCGGTCCATCTCGGCCATATACAGGGAGTCGTAGTAATTCGTCCCGCGGATGAACATCCGCTTGCCGTTCAGGTAAAAATCCCAGCCAATCTTCTCGATCTCCCGGAGCCCCACCGCCAGGCTCTGCCCGTCCACCGCCCGGCCGCTCGCATCCACCAGCCGCACGTCCAGCGTGTACAAGTTCGGCTGCCCGTGATCTCGCGTCCACCACAGTTGCGGATGCTCCACCGGAATTGTCAGCGTCTGCCTAGCCCCGGCCGCCGCCTTCACTTGCACCCGATCGCCGCTCGCGAAATTCCGCGGCGACAAGGTCAGTTCCCAGGTGAAACCGCGCTCCGCTCCGGTCGCCTCCAGTTCCACACGAACCTCAGCAGCCGCGCCTTTCAGCCGCGTATCCACGGCCACGTCCCGGATCTGGGCCTCCGTCGAAGCCACCAGACGCACACTCCGCGTAATCCCCAGCGGCGTAATGTCGTCCGGCTTCTGATCCACCGCCCCATACGCGCCCTTCACCGTGTACGGCCGGTGTTTCCAGTAGTAGTCCACCGGAGTCCACACGCGAACCATCACCTCGTTCGCCCCGGGCTTTGCCTGCTCCGTCACGTCGAATTCGTAGGGATCGATATACCCCTCGTGCCGCCCCACCCAGACACCGTTCAGATACGTGTCGGCGTAGTAATCGGTCGCCTCAAACTGCAGCCGCAGCCGCTTGCCCTGAAAGGTCTCCGGTACAGTGAAGCTCCGCCGGTACCACCACTCTTTCAAGCTGATCCACTCTGCCTCACGCGTGTAGATCTTCGAAGACTCCAGCCATTGCACATGCGCCGTACCCGGCACCTTCACCGTGCGCCACCCTTGCGTGGGAGGACCCTCCCCCTTCTCCGCAAAGCCCATCGACCACTCGCCGTCCAGTTCCACGGTTTCTGCGTGGAAAGCCGTTGCCGCGCCCGTACCCACACGAGCAGCCACCATCCGCTCCGCCGGCTCCTTCACAACAGCGCCGCCGGCCGCCGGTCCGCTCACCTGCACCAGCAGCGGCTGCCGCAGCATCCGGTTTTCCTTCCGAGCGGAAACCGCGGTCATTGATCCTTGCCACTCCGGAAACGTCACCGCGATCTCCGCCGTGCCCTCGCTCTTCCGAGCCTCGAACCGCCGTGTCCCGGCACCGGTCCACCGCAGTGCCCCATCCAGTGCGACAATCCCCAGGGCGCCATAGTTCTCCGCGCCCTGGTAGTACACCATGTGCCCGCCCGGCAGTGTCGGCCAGTTCCGGGGGCCCACATCCCGGGGCTGCGGCTCCTCTTCACCCGGGCCCGTCGGGAAGTCGTACTCCGACCCGTCCTTACACCGGTCAAACGGCACATACGGCGACGCCGAAATCGCCGCGAACCGGAAACCCTTCGATGCCTTCCACCGGAACCAGGCATTGCCCGAAGTCCACGTGATCTCCCACGTTTCGCCCGGCCGCGTCAGTCGCAGCCGGCCCCGCAGCGGACCCGCCTCCACCAAGTCCACGCCCGTGAATCCACCCTGTCCGCCCAGCGTCGTCCAGCCCGTATTCTGCCCCGTCACGCCGGCCACGGGAGGCGGCGAGAACCGCTCGGCGTCCGGAGTCGTTTCATGCACGTCGCCTTTCAGCGCCTCGCCACCCTCGGGCGTCGTCTCCACTAGATTCAGCGAGCGTTGTGGCCCCGCACGCAGCGTGTAGGCCTCTACGATCGCCGCCGCTTTGAGATCGATCACGGCGCGGAAGAACACGTTCCCAAACTCAACGCGGTTCAACCCCAGCCGCCGCAGCAGAATTGAAGTCGCAAACTCCACACGAGCCTTCGCGTCGCAGCACACCACCTTGTACGCCGGCAGTTCTCCTGGGATCAACGAAGCGGGAAACAGCAGTTGCCCATGGCCCACTTGCCACGGCAACTCCCGCCCACCCGCATCCGTCACCGTATAGCCCGACGCTGCGCCGCCCACCTTCGACAGCGCCACGACCGCCACTTCGTTCGTCCGCCGATAGAGCCCCGTCGGCTCCTCCACCCGCACCGTCCACACCTGTGCGGCCTGTGCCCCAACAGTCAGCAGGAGAATCAGACTCGACTTCCACATCGTGTTTACTCCCCGGCAAGCATCTTCTGATAACGGCCGAACCAATAAGGCAACAGGAATGCCGCGCCATCATCCTCCCCGCGGCCTTCGCCGTTCGAATCGATAATGAACGGGTTGGCGTTCCACTTCATCACCGGCCGCTCATCCGGCGGTAGCAGCGTCGCCGCTTCCGGCTTCTGGAAACGGTCTTTCGTCCCACTCATCACGACATCGGATCGGTGGGAGTTCGTCACAGTCCAAGTGATGAGATCCACCGGTTGCCGGTAGAGCGTCCGCACCGCACCACGCAAATCCACCGGAGCGGACGGCCGCCCCATCAGATAGATCAGGGTCCACAGCGGATTGTCCTCCCGCTGGATGTTGGCCCACCATTGATCCAGCGCCGGCCGGTAGTACTTGTCCAGCAGGGCGGCATCCTTCTCATACCGGAACAGACAGTAGAAAGGAAGCATGGCCAACTCCTCGTCCGAGTAGTTGATCTCTTCGTGCAACTCCCGGTACCGCGCCGTCTGTTCGGCGTACTTCAAATCCACCGCCGCCTTCCGGTACTCGCGCTCATACTTCGCATCGCCCGTGATGTGTGCCGTCACCTTCAGGAAGCTCAGCAGTTCCAGACTGTTCAGCGCCGAATCGCCCGGCGCCTCATCGAAGTACTTCCGCGACCACTTGCCCCACCGCGTCGGCTTGCCATCCAGATCGATCAGATAATACCCGTTCGCCAGAATGTGGTCCATGATGCGCCGCGTGGTGGCTGCGATCCGCTTCTTCAATGCGGCATCGGGCAACAGATCGTACGCGATGGCATACGCGTACATGTGCCCCACGATCTCATCCGAGCTCGTATCGCCTTTCCAGTAGTACTTCCCGTCCTCCGTCCAATGCCACTCGCCATCGGTCGGCATCGGTTCACCCTTCTCGATGTACGACCGGGCCGGAAACCCGCGCGACCCCGCCACCTGCTCCAGGAACAACATGGCCTCAAGTGCCTTCTTCGCCCGCGCCTGCGCCTCGGTGGAACCGGTCACCGCAAACCGGTAGCACTCTGCCGCCGCATAAACGCCAGTCCACAGCCCGTCGTTATCGTCGTCCCGCATCCGGCTGCTCGCCAGATCCCCGGGGACCGTCAATCTGGAAGGGGAGACCATGCCATGCCGGTCGTGCCGCAGCCGGATCCGCTCCTCAAACAGCGCGGCCTTCTGCGCCAGCGTCATCCGCCGCAGTTCGATGTGAGAGACGCCCCTCGCAGTCCGCACCCAAACCCCAGCCTGCGCATCCGGCACCACGCGCTCCACCGCATCCGTTGACAGATAGCGTCGCCCTGCGAAATATTGATACCGGTCTCTCGCGCCCGCCTTCGCGTCCCATCGCACCAACCCTTGACCCGTCCCATACCAGACCGCCCCGTCAGTCGTCACCGCGACATCCGTTACCCCGTCCACGGGAGCCTTCAGCGCCGGGCTCTTCAAGGCTGCCGGGACTTCCGCTGCCGTGGCGTCATGGAATGTCCTGAACTTCTGCGCTGTCGGTGCCAGGCGCACTGGTTCAGCGCCCCACAGGGCCGCCGCGCTCACAACCATAACGAGAAACCGCATACAACCCTCCCTGTCGGGGCACGAAACTGGTGGACAAATGCCAGGTTGGAGAGACACTCAGGAGAGGGGACCCGCGCTTCCGAAACAACCGGATTTCAGCGTCCGCAAAGCCGGCTCCGCCCATTGCTACACAGCTCAATATATCGTAAGCTTGATTAAAAAGTGAAATATTGATTCAACTTTTGTAAAGACCGTTCAGAAATGTCTAGCCTCGGAAGGACCTCCTCATGAGCCAACTTGCCATCCTCGGCGGCGAACCCATCCGCCGTAAACCCTTCGCACCCTGGCCCCAATATCAGCCTTCCGACATCGCCCGCATCGTCCGTACGGTCGAGAGCCGCCATTGGGGTGGCTACCCTCTCCCCACCTCTCTGGCCACCGGCTTCTGCAGGGATTTTGCGGCCATGCATGGAGCGGAATACGCCCTGCCCGTCGCCAACGGCACCGTCTCGCTATCCATTGCCCTCCAGGCCGCCGGTGTCGGCTTCGGCGACGAAGTCATCGTCCCGGCCTACACCTGGGACGGCACCGCCACGGCGGCGCTCGCCATCGGCGCCATCCCCGTGTTCGCCGACATCGATCCCGACACCTACTGCCTGTGTGTCGAATCCGTCCGTCAGGCCATTACACCCCGCACCAAGGCCATCATCCCGGTCCATCTCGCCATGCGCTTCACCCGCATGGAGGATCTGATGGTACTCGCCCGCTTCCACAACCTCAAAGTCATCGAAGACGCTGCCCACGCCCACGGCGGCGCTTATCAGGGCCAGGGCGCCGGCTCCATCGGCGACATGGGTTCGTTCAGTCTCCAGGAAAGCAAACTCATGACCGCCGGTGAAGGCGGTATGCTCACCACCAACAGCCTGGAGTATTACGAGGCCATGCAGACCGTGGTCAACTGCGGTCGTGCCAGCCTCACCGATCAGTACGGCCAGCGCTTGCTTGGTCTGAACTACCGCATGACGGACCTCCAGATCGCCCTGCTCATCGGTCAACTGGAGACCCTGCCCGCCCTGCGCACCCTGCGGGCCCAGCGCGCCCACCTGCTCGGCTCTCTGCTCCAGGGCGTGCCGGGCATCCGCGTCTTGCCCGAGCAACCCGGCATCACGTCGCCCACTTACTACTGCTACGTCCTCCAATACCGGCCAGAACCCGGGCAGCCTGCTCCACATCGAGACCTCTTCGTCGCGGCGCTGGAGAAGGAAGGCATCCCCTGCGATGGCCGGTTCTATGAAGCCGTCTACAAGAGCGACCTCTTCTACGCCACGCCGCGGAACTGCCCGCAGCTCGCCTACAACCGCGACACGCCCATCGACTACTCGCAAGACCACTGCCCTGTTTCCGAGCGAGCGGCCTACGACGAGTCAATCTGGCTGTTCCAGTTCTGTCTGATTGGGGAGGAAGAAGATGTCCGCGACGTGGCGCGGGCGGTCGAAAAGGTAGCCGCGAATCTGGAGATCCTCTCCAGACAGGATCCGCGGTTGGCCGGAGTGAAAGCGATGGGCCGCGCGCAGCGCGCGCGTTTCGAGAGGCAGAAGAACTACTAAATCGGAAATGGGGCCGCGCTTTTGAGGGCGGCCCCGGAAAAAAACCTACTGCACCACTCCACAGGCCAGCCGTGCGCCGGCGTTGCCCGCGGGGTCGGACTTCATGTCGTCTTCCTTTTCATGGATCACCAGCGCAGTGCCACCCGAGTGGAACAGTGAGGTGTCACCGTCTCCGGCCAAGGTCACGCCTTCAATCACGGTCTTGAACGTACCCTTGCCCTTGGCGTTGATCGTGAGGTTGGGCATATCGCCGGCGTGGTGACCGGCCGGATTCATCATGCCATGCTGCTTGTGCGCCGGGTTGAAGTGGCCGCCGGCTGTGGTGAAGCCGGGCGCCTCGCACTTGCCCACGGCGTGTACGTGGATAGCGTGGATGCCGGGGGGGAGCCCCGTCGCCTTGACGGACAGCTGAACCCCGGTCTTAACCTGTTTGAACTGGGCGGTGGCCACCACTTGGTCCTTTGCGTCTTTCACCTGGGCAGTGGCGGCCTTCCGCTCGCCCTGAGCCCCAGCCAGGGTGAGCACGGAGAACGCCAGGGCCGTCGTAGCGGCCAGTATGGAACGAGTTGTCATCGAGAGGATCTCCTTGGTCCAATTCTACGGGATATAAGGTGCGCCGCTGTAACTCCGGGATTCGCTGCAAACGCTGCCCGCTCTATCCCCCGGCGGAACAGACCACAACTTAGTGCCCGTCCCGTCCAGTCATCGAAAGGCGGCCATTCAGGTGGCCTTCTCCCCACGCCGCCCCAGCACAAACCAGGCCGAACCAGCTGCAATCGCCAACACAAGCAACAGCCGCCAGTCCACCGACGTGCCCACCTCGCGACCCGGAAGAAACCGGAACCCGCCCAACCACCGGTCGAACTCAGCCTGCGCCCGTGGATACTCCGCTTCTTCCGTCACCATCTCAAACGCGATCACTGAGTCCCGCCCCACGAAGTACGCAAACCGGTTGACCACCGCCCGGCCTCCACTCTCCACGGTATCCAGACTCCAGGTGAGCACCTGATGCCGGTCATCAAAGCGTGGCTTCTCCCGGTATCCCAGCACGTCGAGTGTCTCCCGCCCTTGCCGCGCGCGAATCAGGTTCGCCGCCGCCGTCCCATCGACAATCGCCCTATGCAGTTCGTCGACGGAGATCCGGTTCTCCCTCGAGATCACAGCGAACCAGTGCAGATCAGTAGGCCCAGCCACGGCCACCTCGCGGCCGGTCGGCGGATTCCCGCTGGCTTCGAGGAATCGCCGCAGCTCGCCGTCCTGGATGGAGATGAAACCTTTCTGTAATGGAATGCTGGCGACACTCGCAATCGACAGCGTGGCCGGCCCGAACGACCAATGGATGTCCGGCGCCGCCAAAGCGCGAGCCGCCAGGGCCAATACTATTACGGTCAAAACCATTAAGGGTATTCTGCGGGTCACCTGCCCCATGCTACCCTCGCGAGTGATGCGTTTGGCTTGCCTGTTGTTGTTGTTGCTGCAGACCCCCGAAGACTTTGGACACATCGAGAGTCAGACCGAAGGAAAGATCGGCATCTCCGCCGAGGTGGTGGAGACCGGCGCCACCCTCGATTTTCACGGTTCCAGCCGGTTCCCCATGCAGAGCGTCTACAAGTTCCCCATCGGCATGGCCACGCTCCAGCTGGTCGACCAGGGACGCCTGAATCTCGATACACCGATCCGCGTCAGGAAGTCCGATCTCGTTGGCGGCCGCCAGCACAGCCCCATCCGCGACATGCATCCCGACGGCGGCTGCTCCATGCCGTTGCGCGAGATCCTGCGTTACGCCGTCTCCGAGAGCGATGGCTCGGCCTCCGACGTACTTCTGCGACTCATCGGCGGAGCGTCCACGGTGCAGTCCATGCTCACGAAGCTCGGCATCCGGGGCGTCCATGTGATGGACACTGAGAAGGCGATCGGCAGCGACAATCAGGTACAGTACCGCAACTGGGCTCAGCCCGCCGAGATGGTCCGTCTGTTGAAACTCCTACAGCAGGGCAAAGGCCTCTCGCCGGCCAGCCGCACGCTATTGCTGAAATGGATGACCGATACACCCACCGGCATGAAGCGGCTCAAAGGCAACCTGCCGCCAGGCACGGTCGTGGCTCACAAAACAGGTACGTCAAACACTGTGAACGGCGTCACCGCGGCCACTAACGATGTGGGCCTCATCACGCTGCCCAACGGCCAGCATCTTGCCATCGCCGTGTTCGTGGCGGACTCGCGCCTATCCCAGGACACCCGCGAACGCGCCATCGCAGCTTGTGCCAAAATCGCCTGGCAGCACTTCACTAGTGAGAAGCGCTAACCCAGCTTCTGCTTCAGAATCTCCGTCACAGTCGCCGGGTTCGCCTGCCCGCGGGAAGCCTTCATCACCTGGCCGACAAAGAAGCCAATCACGGTCGTCTTGCCGCCTTTGTACTGCTCCACCTGTTTCGGATTCGCCGTCACAATCTGGTCGATGATACGCTCGATCTCGCCGCTGTCGTTCATCGCCTTCAGACCCTCGCGCTCCATGATGGCGCGCGCCGAATCGCCGCTCGTGAACATCTTTGGCAGCACTTCCTTAGCCAGCTTGCCCGTCAGCTCGCCCTTCGCCACCAGCGCCACCAGTTCACCCAGCCGGTCGCCCGTAACCGGAGAGTCCTCGATTTCCCTGCCGTCGGCCTTCAACAGCCCGAACAGGTCGCTCGTTACCCAGTTGGCCGCCAGCTTGGGATCGCCCGACACCCGCGCCACCGTCTCGTAGAACTCAGCTACGGCCCGTGTCGCCGTCAACACTTCGGCGTCGTACTTCCGCAACTCGTAGTCCTGGATGAAGCGCCGCCGCATGTCCGCCGGCAACTCCGGCATCGCGGCCCGCACCCGCTCCTTCCACTCGTCGCTGATCGCCAGCGGTACCAGGTCCGGCTCGGGGAAATACCGGTAGTCGTGGGCCTGCTCCTTGCTGCGCATCCCAAACGTCTCGCCCAGGTCCGCGTTATACAGCCGCGTCTCCTGGATGATCCGTCCGCCCGCCTCCAGCACGCCCACCTGCCGCGCAATCTCGAAATCGATGGCCTGCCGCAGGAACCGGAACGAGTTCAGGTTCTTGATCTCCACCTTCGTTCCAAACGGCTCGGTCCCTTTCAGGCGCACGCTGACATTGGCGTCGCACCGCAGATGGCCCTTCTCCATGTCGCAACTGGACACACCCACAAACTGCAAGGCCAGCTTCAGCTCCGTCAGATACTGGAACGCCTCTTCCGAACTCCGCATGTCCGGCTCGCTGACAATCTCCGTCAGCGGCGAGCCGCACCGGTTCAAATCGACATACGAATAGACATCGCTGTCCTTGTACCCGTCGTGCGTGTTCTTCCCGGCATCGTCTTCCATGTGGATGCGCGTAATGCCAATCCGCTTAGTCGACCCATCTTCCAGCACCACATCCACCCAACCGAACTCCGACAAGGGCTTGTCGAACTGCGAGATCTGGTAGCCCTTCGGCAGATCCGGGTAGAAATAGTTCTTGCGCGCGAAAATCGACTTGTTACGAACCTCGCAGTGCAGCGCATACGACGCCTGAATCGCCAACTCCACCGCCTGATGGTTGAGCACCGGTAACGCCCCGGGCATGCCGAGACACACCGGACACACATTCGTGTTCGGAGCCGAGCCGAACTCGTTCGGGCACGAGCAGAAGATCTTGGTATTCGTGCCGAGCTGAACGTGGACCTCGAGCCCAATCACTGGCTCGTACTTCGCGATCTGCTCAGGAGTCCCCAGGGGTGTTGCGACTGCAGCCATAAACATTCATTGTAAGCCGACCCATAGGGCACGCCACCGTCCCCTCCAGCGGCGTCTCTCCGTGAGATCTCAGCGCTCCGCCATCAGCACCCATGTATGTGGCTGACAGCCGAGAGCTGATAGCCGACGGCTGACCGCTACCATAACCGCGCCCTACGAAGCCCACAGCTCATTAATCGGCCCGTACACGTCACTGTCCGAGTCCGGCACGTAATAAAACCCGCGTCCAAACGGATCGTCATACCGCACCGTAGTCCAGTTGATGCCCATCGCCGAATAGATCGTGGCCTCGATGTCCTCCGGCCGGATCTCGCGCTGCCGCGACCAGCCGGATTCCACCACCGCCGCGCCCGTCGCATCCGTTGCGCCAATCACCCGCCCGCCCACGACGCCCGCCCCCGCGAAGAACGCGAACTGCTGCACGTGATGGTCGCGTCCCGCCGAAGACGTCAGCGCCCCCACGGTTCGCCCGAACTCGCCGGTCATCACAATCAGAGTCTCATCCAGCGCGCCGCTCGCCTTCAGGTCCGCCAGCAGCGCGGAAAGCCCGTCATCCAGGGTCTTCGCCATCCCCGGCAGCTTCGCCCGGCCCTGGTCGTTTTCCATCGGCGTATAGATCCCCACGTGGTGATCCCAGCTCCCGTAGGAGATCTGCACGAACCGCGTACCCTGATTCGCCGCCAGCACTTGCGACGCCACCAGGCACGCGTTCCCAAACCCCGTCGAGCCATACCGCGCACTCTTCTCGGCGGTGAACGAGAACGCCTCGTTCACCGCCGGGTTGTACATCATCCCCTTGGCCGACTCATAGAACGCATCCATGTCCGACGGACCCTTGCCCAGCGCCCCATCCCGCCGCAACGACCCGTCCAGATTCCGCAGCAGCGCCCACCGCTCCGCGAAACGGCCAGTACCGTTGGGATCGCTCGGGTTCGACGTATTCCTGATGCCCGCTGCCGCCGGAGTCACCCGGAACGGAGCGTAGCTGCTGGAAAAGTACCCCGACCCCACGCCCGAGTCCGAGTTCAACGCCAGAAACGTCGGGAACACCTGATCCGCCCCGCGCTCCCCCGCCTTCTCCAGCGCCACGACACTGCCAATATTCGGTGCGACATCGCCCAGCACCCCGGCCGGACTCCGCCCGATCTGCGACCACGTCTGCGCCAGACTGTGCACCAGCGCCCACGCTCGCACCGACCGCACAATCGTGAACTCCTTCGTCGCCTGCCCCAGGTTCGGCAGAATCCCAAACGGCCACGCAATGCCGTTCACCGTATCCGGCTTCAACAGGTCCAACGGCGAGTCGACGCTCTGCTTGAAGTCAAACGTATCCGTGTGGCTCGGCGCCCCCGTCAGCAGGATGAAGATCACGTTCTTCGCCCGGTTGATCGGTGTCACCTCATAGTTCGTCGTGATCCGCGGAGCCGACTGCGCCAGCGCCCGGTCCGGCAGATAGCTGCACAACAATCCGGACCCCGCCAGTTGGAAGAACATCCTCCGGCTCAGATGAGGCTTGGCGGCGACGGGCCGGTGCGCATGCGGATGCCGCTTCAGGTGTTGCTCGAATCTCTCTTTTCCGGTCATGGCGATCCTCGTTCTCCACTTGCAGGCGGTCAGTAGTTGTACAGAAAATCGACCTTGTTGAACAGCGTCCAGAGCAGATCCTCGGCCCGCTGCTGCCGCACGGTGCCGGTCGTCCCCTGCAGATGCTCCAGCGCAGCCGCGTGCTCAGCCTGCGACGCCGGCCGCGACAGCACCGCCAGGAATAGTGAGTCGATCAGCGCGTCATTGTCCTTCCCGAGATTGGCCGCCAGAAGGCTCGGCTCCGCGCCGCCCAGGCCGGCCTTCGTATTCACCCGGATCCGGCTGTTCACAATCGAATCGTTCATCAGGTTCAACGCCTGCTGCACACTGCCCTCGCCCTTGCGCTGCACATCGTCGCGATTCCCTCGGAAGAACGAGTCCAGGAACCGCGACACCGGACCCGTCGCTCCATCCGGCAGCCCCGAAGGTTCCGGCAGTTGCATCGCCAGCCGCACCGTGGCGAAGTTCCGCACGTTGTAGGTCGGATAGATATTCGACGCCGTGACAACCGAGTCGTGGATCTCCTCCCCCCACAGCCGCCGCACCAGCTTCCTGGCAAACAATGGCTCCCACTCCGCCTTCCATTCGCCCTCATACCGCGCACTCAACTGGTACGCCCGCGAGTTCGCCATCTGCCGCATCAGCCACCGCAGGTCGTACTTGTTCTGCTGGAACTCGGCCGCCAGTGCATTCAGCAGCCGCGCATTGGAAGGCTGCAGCGTCCAGGGAGCCGGCGGCGGGTTGTCCGGATCCAGCCGTGCCAGATCGAACTGGTTCGTCGGCGAAACGATCCCCCGCGTAAAGAATTCCGCCCACAGGTAGTTCACGATCGCCCGGGAAAACTGGATGTCCGAGGTCACCTTCCGGGCCAGGAACTCCCGGTAATTGTCTCCGCTCGCCGGAGCCTCGCCATCCAAATACTGCGGGTGGATCACCTCGGTGGCGTCGCAGGCAGCGCCCGGAGCCGGTCTGATGTTGTCCTTGCACCGCGCCGGCCGGTTCCCCGTAGTCGTGTTGGCCGTGTAGTCGTTGCGGATCCGCGGCAGGTTGTCGAGAACGGACCAGTAGTAGGGCTGCGACACGCTGGCGTCCACCCGCGTCCGGGCCAACGTGGTCCGCGAGAAGTGGGAGGCCAGAGTCCAGGCCTGCTTCCGCGTGAACGTCTTGCCCCATAGACTCAGCTCGGTCAGATGCCCGGCGCCGTTGTGGCACAACAGGCAGTTCAAGTGCGAGACACCCAGAAACGTCTCAAACGTGGCCGCCGCGGACGAGTCGTAAATATCCTGCACCGGTCCGCCCGTCACGTAGGTCCCCACTACCCAGTTCAATTCACCCTGTGTGTACGAGTTGTCCCCTTTGGCCGAAATCAGCTCCGAAGCCATCACGTTGTAGGGCTTCTGCGTGGCTAGCGACTCGCGGATGTACAGATAAAGCGCATTCCGCCCTTCGGGATAACGCACTACCTGCGTATTCCGCACTGTGTTCTTCAGCAGGTCCCCGAAGTACATCGTCCACTTGTCCAGCCAGGCATCCGAAGCGATCAATTCGTCAATCACGCCCCGCCGCTTGTTCGGGTTGGCGTCGTTGACGAACGCCCGCAACTGGTCAGTGGTGGGAATCCGCCCGGTGAGATCCAGGTACACGCGCCGCACAAACTCGTAGTCGTCGGCCGCCGCCGCCGGAGTGACCCCCGCCTGCTGCATGGCATCAAACAGGTAGGTGTCGATGGTCCCAACCGGCGTGGAATCAGCCGCCCGGGTCACCGATCTCGCCGCTTCGGCCCCACCCAGTTGCGCCGTCACCTGCTGCGTCAACCGCCCTCTCTCAAAGTGGGTATTCTCGCGAATCAACTGCGCCTGCCGCTCTCTGTAGTCCGGTGTGAAGGCTATGCAACTGATTGGAGTGGAAGGAGTTCCCTCCTCTGGTACACCCTGGGCAACACTGTTCGCCGGCAGCAGAGTGAGCGCGGCGAAGGCAGACGCAGTAATCGCGGCAGCGTGGATGTTCAGCATGTTTCCCCAAGAGATACCGTGCAAATCTGGACCCGCACGGCAATCTTAAGTGAAAACCCCGCCACCCAACAAGAGTTGCAGTCGACCAGCGTGCGCGCGTCGCCTGCACCCCCACCTCCGAAAAAATCCCACGCCCCTCCCTAACACGACCCACAAAACGCTGTCCAATGGACAGATGAAGGAAAGTGATGGCGCAGCCATCCAGCGGGTTCTAGCTGGTGACGGCGACGGGTTCCAAGTGCTCGTCGAACGCTACAGCCACGCCCTCTTTCGTCTGGCTTACCGCATGACCGGCAATGAAGCGGACGCCGATGACGTGGTTCAGGAGACTTTCTTGAGAGCCTATCGCAGCCTGGCAAATTACGACGGCCGAGCCGCCTTCAGCACCTGGCTCTACCGCATTGCCTCCAACTACACCCTTGACCGCATCTCCGCCACCAAACGCCGCGCCGAAATCCTCCACCCTCTCGATCAGAAGCCCGAAGGGGACGACGACGCCCGTGCCTGGCAGCCCGTCGAACAGTCCCCGGGCCCCGATCGCCTCCTCCTCAGCGGCGAGATCCAGGTCCGCCTGGCCGCCGCCATGGAAGAGCTCACCCCCCAGGAACGCACCGCCTTCACCCTCCGCCACTTCGAGGATCTCTCCATCGACGAAATCGGCGCCGCCCTCCAGTTGGGCTCCAACGCCACCCGCAACAGCATCTTCCGCGCAGTCCAGAAGCTGCGCCGCAACCTGTCCGGCTGGGCCGGAGTCGCATCATGACACATCTGACCGAAGAACAACTCGTCCTGTACTACCTCGGCGAATCCGAGCAGCACACCGAAGCCCGCGCTCATCTCGACGAATGCGCCGCCTGCCGCGCCGACCTCGCGGCCGTCCAACGCACGCTCAATCTTCTCGACACTTGGGAGACCCCCGAACGCGGTCCCGAATACGGCACGCAAGTCTGGAACCAGCTCCGCCCGCGCCTCGGCATCCGCGCTCGCTTCTTCTCGTTCCAATGGGTCACCTGGTCCCGCGCCGCCGCCACGGCCTGCGTTGCTCTGCTCGTCGTCGGTGCCTATATGCTCGGCCGTGTGTCGCCCCGGCCCACCCCGGCGCCTCAGCCCATCGTCAGGGTCCAGACCAACCGCATGGCTGCCGACCGTATGCTGCTCGTCAGCGTCGGCGACCACCTCGAGCAATCCCAGCGCGTCCTCCTCGAGTTGGCCAACGCCCACTCTTCGGAACTGCCCACGGAACGCGACACCGCGGAACAACTCCTGCTCGACAACCGCCTCATGCGTCAGTCTCTGCAACTGGCCGGCGATCGCAACATGGCCTCCGTCCTCGAACGGCTGGAACGCTTCCTCACCGAAGCCGCCAACGCCAGGCCGGATGAGCTCCCCGATATCCAACGCCGCATGGTCGACGAAGGAGTGCTGTTCCAGCTCCGTGTCGCCAACGCGAAAATCCACGAGCGGCAGCGCGCCATGCTGCCTGTCGCCAGCAACTAGCCGGAGCCCTAGCCGGCATGCGGCCCGGTCTTTTCAACAACGAACCGACTAATGAAGGGATGAACTACCTATGAGTCCGAAACGCTATTGCTCCGTCCTGGCGCTGCTGCTCTGCGCCGCCGTCCCGGGACGCGCTCAATCCGCCACCGCCACGAGCTCGCTCGACGCCGCCGAAGCCAAAATCCGCGCCGCCGAGGCGGCCCAGGCTCTCCGAGGCGAAGCCACCGCCCCGCTGGAACAGCTCAAGGCCAACGCCGCGGCCATGGCCTATACCTTCGACGCCGCTGAAGCCAAAGCCGCCTTCCCCGCCTACGGCGACCCGGCCCAGCTCGAGAAGTTCAAGGCGCTCGCCGCCACCTCTGGCGGCTTCACCTACGCCTTTGGTGACGCCGAAGCCGCCGGCGAGAAGGCTCGTGCGATGGCCGATAGCCTGAAGGATATGGCTGAGCGCTTCCAATACAACGGTGGCTTCTCCGCCGCCAAAGCCTTCGGCCCCATGGCCAAGATGACGCCGATGGGGGATGGCTTCTACGCCATGGGCATGGCCCAGGCGGCCACCCTTTCGAGCATCAAGAACTCCAAACTCGATCGCGCCTACTCCCAGGGCCAGCGCGCCCTCGACCAACGCAAATGGGAGGATGCCATCAATGAGTTCCGCAATGCCGCCAACGACCCCGCGCGTGCCGACGCCTGCCTCTACTGGATCGCCTATGCCCAAAGCAAACTGGGCCATCGCGATGAGGCTCTGGGCACCCTCGGCGAGCTGAAGAAGAACCATCCCAACAGCCGCTGGAACAACGACGCTCGCTCCCTCGAAGTCGAGCTCCGTCAGGCCTCCGGCCAGTCCGTCTCCTCCGACATCGACGACGAGACCAAACTCCTTGCCATCAACGGCCTCATGCACAGCGACCCCGAGCGCGCCCTGCCCATCCTCCAGAAGATCCTCAACGGCAGCCAGAGCCCTAAGCTCAAAGAGCGCGCCCTCTTCGTCCTCAGCCAGAGCGACTCCCCCAAGGCCCGTGAAATCGCCCTCCAACTCGCCAAGGGCGGCAGCAACCCCGACATCCAGCGCATGGCCATCCGCAATCTCGCCATCCACGGCGGCGCCGACAACCTTAAGGTCCTCGCTGAGGTCTATGCCTCCAGTCCCGATATCTCTGTACGCCGGGAAGTCCTCCGCAGCTACATGATCAGTGGAGCCAAGGATCAGATTGCCGCCGCCGCCCGCGGTGAAAAGGAGCCGGTCCTCCGCCGCGAAGCCATCCGCCAGCTCGGCGCTCTCGGCGACCAGAAGCTCCTCGGAGACATGTATGGAACGGAATCCGACGCCGCCATGCGCGGCGAAATCCTCAACTCCCTCATGGTTTCCGGAGCCACTGCCAAACTCATCGAGCTCGCCAACAACGAGAAGGACCCCACCGCCCGCCGCAAGGCGATCCAACTCCTCGGTGTCATGGACCGCGAAAAGACCGGCCCCGCGCTGCTCGACCTCTACAACAAGGAGTCCGAGAAGGACCTGAAGAAGAAAATCATCTCAGCCCTCTTCACCCAGGGCAACGTGAAGCCGCTGATCGACCTCGCCCGCAAAGAAAAAGACACGGAAATGAAGCGCGAGGCCGTCCGCATGCTCTCCATGATGAAGTCCAAGGAAGCCTCCGACTACATGCTCGAGGTGCTGAACCAATGAGACCGCTCATCCTGCTCCTCGCCGCTCTGCCGCTACTCGCCCAGCAGCCCCGGTTGGTCAACGCCAAACTGGAGACCAAGGTCTCTTCGAACCTGAAATCCGATGTGGACACCGCGGCCGGCCGCGGTGTCCCCCTCTGGGTCGGTTGGGCCGTGCCCCAGATCGCCTCGGCCGGCAACTCGTGCTGCAACTACTCGCGCGACGGCCATGTCATCACCGAGGGTTGCGCGCTCGAACCCAACACCACGGTCACCCAGGTGGCCTCCGGCCCCATCCATCTGGAAGGCGCCAGCCATTCGGCCATCCTCCTCCGTATGGAGAATGGCGCTGTGTCCAAGGTGCGCTTCTTCGGTTCCGACTGCAGCCTCGATGCGGGCGGCCTGCCGGTCGTCTGGCTGACGGGCGTCAAACCGTCCGACAGCGTGAACTACCTGGCCGCCTACACCCGCCAGCACTTCGAGGAGCACCGCAAAGGCGGGGCCGTCGCCGCCATCGCCATCCACGACGACCCGCAGGCCGATCGTGTCCTGAACGAGTTCGTCGAGCCCAATCAGCCCGAGGACCTCCGTCGCAGCACGATGTTTTGGTTGGGCAACGCCCGTGGCAAATCCGGCTTCGAAACCATACTGCGAGTCCTGAAGCAGGACCCCAGCGACAAGGTGAAGGAGCAGGCCGTCTTTGCCCTGACGCTGACCAAGGATCCGAGGGGCATCGACACGCTGATTCAGACGGCCAAGGAGAACTCGAGCCCGGAAGTCCGTTCGAAGGCTCTTTTCTGGATGGCGCAAAAAGCGGGCCGCAAGGCGCTGGGCCCCATCACGAACGCCGCGGAAAACGACCCCGACACGAAGGTGAAGCGGCAGGCGGTCTTCGCCCTGACTCAGATGCCATCAAACGAAGGCATCCCGGCCCTGATCGAAGTGGCGCGCAACAACAAGAACGCCGCGGTGCGCAAGCAAGCCTTCTTCTGGCTGGGCCAAAGCAAGGACGAGAGAGCGGTCCGTTTTCTGGAGCAAGTCCTGACGGCCAGGCAATAGCAGAAGCAATCCATTCGCGAGTCGAACCGGATCGCGCCCCACGGAATCCAGTGCCTCCTGGCTCCCGTGGGGCAATTTCATTCCATGGATCTGAACCCGCTCGCTGGCAGCGAACGGGTTCATGCGGATGGCTACACCTCCGCCTGGACTTCCTTCAGCAGGTGGGGATGCCGGTCGAGGACGATGAATAGCTTCACAAGGGCGAGCGGAGGCTTGGTCTTGCCATTCTCATAGCGCGAGAACGCATTGGCGCCGCCGCCGAAGAGAGCGGCCGCTTGGCGCTGATCCAGTGAGAGCTTCTTCCGAACCCGGGCGATGAACTCAGGATCGACGATGGTAGCATTGACCTGCTTGTTGAACTCCAGCATCGCCGCGCTCACGCGCTTGGACTCGGCTGCACCCAACACGCCCTCGCCACAGGCCCCGCAGAACTCCCCTCGCACCGCCGGGATGACCGTCGTTTCGCCTTTATAGGTATAGGGGATATCGCGCGTATCCCGCACGAGTTTCCCCTCGCCGCACGCCGGGCACTTCATGCCACCACCCCCTTCCTTCATAGTTCCTTGAACGACACAATCAATACATCATCGATCACGGTGAGCTTCAGATACACATCACCAGCCTCGGTTCGGGGCCGGTAAACATCCTGCCAAATGCGATGATCAGCGTGGGTTGTCATGCTCTTGTAGAAGTCATTCGACGTGAGTGCCGCCACCACGTTGACCAACTCGTCGAAACCAAACCCCAGGGCTGCGCCGCCCGCCAACGCGGAAACCGTGGCACGAACTTTGCCCGCGGCAAGCAGGGACTTCACAACCGCCAGCTTGCAGTGCGGCGTTCGTTTTTCCACGATTCCAATGTAACCTACTAGGTTAAATTTGGCAAGTAGGTTAGTGGAGAGGGCAAGCCATTGTTACCCGTTGCACTGGACCCGGGTCTCCGCCGAGATCCGCTACAGCGCCAACTCCCACGTCTCCGAAATCATCGAATGCCCAAAGCTGGAATGGCTCTCCTGCCCAACCATCTGATAACCGGCCTTCGCGTAGATATGCCGGGCCGCCAACAAAACATGATTGGTCCAGAGCGTGATCTTCTTGTAGCCAACCTGTCGCGCAAACCGCGTGCACTCATCCACCAGACGGTGCCCCAAACCCAACCCCCGAGCCGAGGGCTCCACTAACAGCAATCGCAGTTTGGCGACCTCGAAGTTCTCCGGTTCCCGTACCAGGAACACCGACCCCACAATCTCGCCCTCGCGCTCCGCAATCCAGCACCGCTCCCGCCGCGCATCCAGATTGTCGATGAAGTCTGCCGCGATCCGCGCCACCAGAGCCTCGAAGCGCTCGTCCCATCCATACTCCCGCGCATACAGCACCCCATGCCGGTGCACCACCCAGCCCATGTCTCCGGGTTGATGAGGCCGCAACAAATATGGCTCTTTCTGTTCCTGCACCGGAGCCAGCAGCGATTCAATGTTCCGCATCGACTCCACCAGCAGCCGCTGCTTCTGCTCGTTCAACCGGTACAGCATCGTCGTCACCTGGCCGTTCGCCAGGAAATCCAGATCGGTGTACTGTGTCCGCCCCCGCGTCGTGAGCCGCAGGTGGGTCTGCCGCCCGTCAGACTCCGACGCTACTCTCTCAATCAGGCCGGCCTTGTCCAGTTTGAGCACCAAGCGGCTGACATACCCCGCATCCAGCCGCAGGTCCCGCCCGATCTCGGTCGCCGTCGGATCCTGCCGGTTGGCGATCTCATACAGGACGCGAACCTCGGCGAGGGAAAATTTACTTTCTAGTAGTCCTTGTTGCAGCGTGCCAATCTCCCGCGTGTAAAAGCGGTTGAACCGACGGACAGCCGCGGTGCGATGATCGAGAATTGACGGTGTACGCATCACTGAGATTACTTGCCAGTGTCAACTATATTACTTGCTTTTGTCAAGCATATCCCCAGGCCACTTGAAAAATTAGCCCCGTAGTCGATATAGTTGTAGGTGTTTCCTACCTTCCTATGAAAGCCAGCAACAGTCAGTGGAAAGACCACCTCGCCGGCCAGATTGAGCCGGGTCTGGCCTCCGAGATCGACGCCTTCGACAGCGAAATCGCCCTCAAGAAGCAGGGCAAGATGGAAGACAAAGTCTTCGCCGAGACGCGCCTGCGCCGCGGAGCCTACGGCCAGCGCTACGACAACGGTCAGCGCCATGACGGGTTGGAAAGCCGCAAACTGGCCTACGCAAATGCCAACACCAAGGGCCCCACGACGCTCTGGGATGCGCCCGGCATGCAGCGTATCAAGATCCCCTTCGGCGGCCTGAATGCCACGCAACTCGAAGTAATGGCGGAACTTGCGGAAGAGTACTCGGACGGCATCGCGCACGTCACCACCCGCCAGGACATCCAGCTGCACTTCATCCATATTGAAGACACGCCGTCCATCATGCGACGCCTCGGTGCTGTGGGCATCACCACCCGTGAAGCCTGCGGCAACACCGTTCGCAACGTGACGTCCTGTCCCTTGAGCGGTGTCTGCCGCGACCAGGCCTTCGACGTCACTCCCTACGCCAAAGCGGCGGCCTATT
This sequence comes from uncultured Paludibaculum sp., assembly GCF_963665245.1. Lineage (NCBI taxonomy): Bacteria > Pseudomonadati > Acidobacteriota > Terriglobia > Bryobacterales > Bryobacteraceae > Paludibaculum > uncultured Paludibaculum sp. Next base: position 3,936,482 of record NZ_OY762267.1, on the reverse strand, counting down.
TCCTTTTGGGTCATCCAGATACGCAGGATTTTGGACGCAAGTTCAAGATCGCCTTCTCCGGCTGCGGCGATAATCCGTGCGCCCTTGTCCGTATTCACGACTTAGGCTGCGTGGCCAAGATCAAAGACGGCCAACGCGGCTTCGAAGTCTATGTAGGCGGGGGACTTGGCACCGTTCCCTACGTCGCCAAGCTGTACACTGACTTCCTCCCGCAGGAGGAGCTTCTGCCCCTCGCCCAAGCCATGACGCGCGTCTTCGCCCGCCTCGGCGAGAAGAAGAACCGCAACACGGCCCGTATGAAGTTCCTGGTCGTCAAGCTCGGCCTGGACGAGTTCAAGCGCTTGGTGGAGGAGGAGCGCAAGATCCTAACGCCCGATCCGCGTTGGACTTCCTATCTGGACGGAATTGAGCAGGAACAGGAAACGCCGCTCCGCGATCCGGGCCTGCTGCAGATCGAGAACGCCCAGCCCGAAGACTTCCGCCAGTGGCATTCGACCAACGTCTACAAGCAACGCCAGGTGGGCTATGCCACTGTAACGGTTGCACTTCCGCTCGGCGACCTAACGGCCGATCAGCTCCGCGCCCTGGCCGGCATCGCCCGCAAATACGTCAACGAGACGGCCCGCACGACGGTCGAGCAGAACATCGTCCTCCGCTGGGTCAGTGAGGCCGATTTACCTTCTGTTTACAATGATTTGAAGGCCGCTGGCCTGCATCACTCAGGCGCTGGCACGATCACCGACACCGTCGCTTGCCCTGGCACCGACACCTGTAAGCTGGGCATCTCCTCCTCGCGCGGCTTGGCCGGCGAGCTCAGCCAGCGCATGGAGCGGAACGGCGCGACGAGAAACCCGGCCATCAAGAACCTGCGCATCAAGGTCAGCGGTTGCTTTAACTCCTGTGGGCAGCACCACATAGCGGATCTCGGCTTCTACGGAGTCAGCCGCAACAAGGGCGGTTTCGCGGCTCCGCATTTCCAGGTCGTGCTGGGCGGACAGTGGACCGAAAACGCTGGCTCCTACGGCTTGGCGATTGGGGCTGTTCCTTCGAAGCGAGTCCCCGAGGCAGCCGACCGCATCCTCGACCGCTACACTCGCGAACGCACGGATGGTGAGAGTTTTCAAGCATTTATCCGCCGTATCGGCAAGGCCGAGTGCAAGAAGATGCTGGAAGACTTGATGGTCATGCCGCTCCACAGCGAAGACACTTCGCTCTACTCGGACTGGCATGACCCTCGCGAATACACCACCGGCGACATGGGCATTGGCGAGTGCGCCGGGGAGGTCGTATCCCCCCTGGAGTTCCAGATGACCGCCAGCGAACGCGAGGTCTTTGAGGCCCAACTGGCGCTCGAGGCGGGTGACGTACCCAAGGCATCGAAGCTCGCCTACGACTCGATGCTGCGCGCCGCCACCGCCATGCTGGTATGGAACAAGTCTTTCTATATCAACACTCCGGACGGTGTCGTCGAGGCCTTCCGCAAGGAGTTCCACGACACCCAACTGTTCTTCGACCCCTTTGCTGGGGGCAAGTTCGCCCACTACTTCTTCCATGCGCACGAGTTGGTAGGAACGGAGCGCACTGCGGAGTCAGCCCACCGGCTGATCGAAGAGGCGCAGCTCTTCATCGAGGCCTGCCATAGCTGCGTGGGCCGCATGACCGCCGCGCCGGTGAAGGGATAACGAGATGGAGCACGTAAACGTCAAGATTTTTGCTGAGCCGGGTGCCCAGGTCGCCCTGGAAGAAGCGATTCCGGTCTTTCACCGCTGGATCCAGAAACGCGATCTACCGGAGCTGCTGATCGATGTGACGGACTACTCCCATGTGCCCGCCGGGCCCGGGGTGCTGCTCATCGGGCACGAGGCGAACTACAGTTTAGACAATGGTCACAATGAGTTAGGCGTCCTCTACAACCGTAAGGCGCCCGTGGAAGGCGACAGCCTGAAGCAGGCCTACGAGTCGGCGCTGGTGGCCTCCGCCCGCCTGGAGCAGGAGTTCGAAGGCAAGCTGAAGTTTCGCCACGACGAAGTGGAAGTGACTCTAAACGACCGTCTGTTGCATCCGAATACCGAAGAGGGCTGGGCCGCCGTCCGCGGCCAACTGGAGCAGTTCTTCGACGGCTTGTTCGAACCTGGGCATTACACCGTTCAAAAGGCCAGTGACCCGCGCGAGAGGCTGTGGGTGCGGGCCCGCAGAACTAACTGATCGGATTGACTTTAGACTCTTGGGGCTTAAGGGGAGACGGCTACAATGCTTGCCAGTCCAGCAGTACTGCCGCCACTGCGCGGTCAACATCTTCTGGCACTGATCGGCCATACGCCGCTGGTGCGTCTCGACCACTCCGTAGCCGACCTGCCGGGCATCGAAATCTGGCTGAAGCTCGAGTTCTCCAACCCCGGCGGGTCCGTCAAAGACAGGCCTGCCCGCAACATCATCCTCGATGGAGAGCGTTCTGGTCGCCTAAATCCGTCTAAAACAATACTGGATGCTACAAGTGGGAATACCGGCATCGCCTACGCGATGATCGCCGCTGCGAGGGGTTACAAGGTCAAACTGTGCCTGCCCGCCAACGCCAGTGAGGAGCGCAAACGGATCCTGAGCGTGCTGGGCGCCGAGTTGGTTCTGACCGATCCGGGCGAGGGTTCGGACGGCGCATTCCGTAAGGTCCGCGAGCTGTATGCCGCTGATCCTGAACGATATTTCTACGCCGACCAGTACAACAACGACGCCAACTGGAAGGCCCATTTCCACACCACGGCACCGGAGATCATGGAGCAGACGCACGGCCGCCTGACCCACTTCGTCGCCCTGATGGGGACCACCGGAACGTTCGTCGGGACGTCCCGGCGGCTGAAGCGGGACCTCCCGCATGTTGAATGCTGGTCGGCCCAGCCGGCCACCCCGTTTCACGGCGTCGAGGGCACCAAGCATCTGCCCTCGGCGATCGTTCCCGGAATCTATGACGACTCAGTAGCGGATGGAAATCTGTGGATCGAGACCGAGGACGCGCACGCGATGGCGCGCCGCATGGCCCGGGAAGAGGGCCTGTTGCTGGGTATCTCGGCAGCCGGTAACGTAGTGGCGGCCAGGAAGTTAGGCCTCAGGCTGGTGCGGGAAGGAAAGCGCGGTGTCATCGTAACCATCGCCTGTGACGGAGCCGCCAAGTACCTGAGCGACAGCTTCTGGAACGAAGAATAGGTCGAAAAGGCAGTCCATTCGCCACCGACAACCGGGAACTGATACCCTTCTCTGTGTGAGCCAGGATCGCCTCCGGCGATACTCTCCTAGCAAATCCGGGAGTCCAGGATGAGAATTGAGTGGATCGAGGTGGAGAACTTCAAACGGTTCTCTCGTGCCCGCTTCGAGCTGCATCCGCAAATGACTCTTTTTGCTGGAGATAATGGCTCCGGCAAGACGTCGGTGTTGGACGCGTTGGCCGTAGCTGCGGGCATCTGGCTGGTGGACGTGCCGGACTCAGCCCTTGCCAATAGCCGCAGGGAGATCTACCCCTCGGAGATCCGCCTTGAAGCGGAAGGGCGAGGAGATCGCCTCCAGTTCAGGGAACACCGGCCTGTCCGGATCACGGCACGCGGCCAAATCGGGGACCAGAATGGGCTCACCTGGACCAGACAAATTCGCGCCGCAGGGCGCCGCACGAGTAACGTCGATGCGAAGGACGCCCTGGCGGCAATCCGGTCTATCTATCAACAAGATGCGGCGGGCGGCAAGATTCTCTGTCCAGTGCTGGCCTATTACGGGGCCGGCCGGGCATGGCTGCCTTCGGCCGAGCGTCGACGCTCATCCATAAAAGCTACACCGGCGCGGCGATGGGACGCCTTCTACGACTGTTTCAATGAGCGGATCCGATTCTCCGAATTGCAGCGCTGGTTCCGTAGAGAGAGCATCGAGCGTGGGCAGCGGGAAGGAACCTGGCGGCCGGGCTTCGAGGTGGTCCGGTCGGCAATTCTGGCCTGTGTGCCGGGTGCGGAGGACTGCTCGTTCGACGGCGACAGAGACGACATCCTCCTTCGAATTGAGGGAAAGATTCTTCCTTTCAGCAACTTAAGCGCCGGCCAGAGTGTGATGCTCGCGTTGGTTTCTGATATCGCAATCAAGGCGGTGACCCAGAATAGCCATCTTCTGGACGGGCGGGTGGCGCCGGAGTTGCTGCAACAGACGCCAGGGGTCGTTCTGATCGATGAGTTGGACGTCCACCTGCACCCGAGCTGGCAGCGCCAGGTGGTGCATTCACTGCGAAGTACATTTCCAGCGATCCAGTTCGTCTGCACTTCCCACTCGCCACAGGTGATCGGCGAGATGCGGCCGGAAGAGATCCGGTTGCTGGATGGAGACACGGCGGTTCCTCCGGCGCACTCATTTGGGGTCGACTCCAACCGCGTGTTGGAAGAGGTGATGTCGACATCCGCACGCAATCCGGGCATCGAAGCGGAGTTGTCAAAGCTCTTTGAACTCATTGATCAGGAAGACTTAAGTGGCGCAGAGAAGGCGATCGCCGAAGTGGCGCGCCTGATCGGACCGGACGACCCAGAACTGACTCGGGCGCGGACGATGATCAGCTTTCTCGGCGCGGAACTGCGATGAGGCAGATCCGCAAAGGACAGCCGCCGCCAAGCTTGATCCGACATCAGGCCGCTCGCTTTGCGACGTACGACAACTATCCGGAAAAAGACGACTTACGAGCTAGCCTAGTGCAAGAGCAACGCGGGCTCTGTTGCTTCTGCCTGACACGAATCGAGCCAAATGGGCAGTCTATGAAGATCGCGCACTGGCGGCCCCAGACAGTACAGCCGCAGGATCAGCTGTCCTATCACAATCTCCTCGGGGCGTGCCGAGGGGGCGAAGGGCATCCTCATGATGACCAACACTGTGACACCCGACAGGGTAACCGAGAGCTGTCGCGGAATCCGGCGGAGCCAAACCATCACATCGAGGATCTGCTCTCTTACCGTGGCGACGGCACAATCTGGTCAACAGATGCCCAGTTCGGATTCGAAATTGCGGAACTGCTGAACCTGAACAGCAAGTGGCTGCAGAATCAGCGCAAAGCGGTCCTCTCGGGGTTCTTCCTGGAGCTGGGCAAACGGTCCTTGAGCCGAACCCGGCTCGAAGATCTGCTTTCCAGGTGGCACGGCGATGAGACGGTCGGGCCTCTACCGGAGTACTGCATGGTAGTGGCCTTTTGGCTGAGAAAGCGGTTGGCTCGCGCGTAAGCGCGGCGAGTATGGAAACATGCTGCGAGTACCGTTCCAGGAGCTACATGAGATTCTCACCCGGGTCCTACTGAAGCACGGGTTTACGCCCGAACGCGCCGCTTTGTGCGCCCGCCTTTTCGCTGAGACGACGCGCGATGGAGTGTATACCCACGGCTTGAATCGTTTTCCCCGCTTTATCAACAACATACGGGATGGGATCGTGCGCGTGCATGAGTCTCCGGAGCTGCTGAGCGCCTTCGGAGTGCTGGAGCGCTGGAACGGTCGGCGCGGCCCCGGTCCCCTGAACGCCTACGCCTCAATGGGCCGGGCCATCGAGATCGCACGCCAACACGGTGTGGGCTGCGTCGCGCTATCTCAAACAAATCACTGGATGAGGGCAGGCACCTATGGTTGGCAGGCGGCCGAGGCTGGCATGATCGGGCTGTGCTGGACAAACACGATGCCGAACCTGCCGCCCTGGGGCAGCAAGGTCCGCAAGCTAGGCAACAACCCGTTGGTGATCGCGGTGCCGCGAGCTGGTGGACATGTGGTGCTGGACATGGCGATGTCGCAGTTCTCCTACGGGACGCTCGCAGCTTATAGAAAACGCAGTGAGTTACTGCCCGTGGACGGCGGTTTCGACAGCGACGGCAAGCTGACCAGGGACCCGGCGGCGATCGAGCAGTCCTGGCGTCCACTGCCGATTGGATACTGGAAAGGGTCCGGGCTATCGATGATGTTGGACCTGATGGCGACCATGCTATCAGGCGGTCTGGCGACTCACCAGATCAGTGACGACATGGATAAGGAGACCGGCATCTCTCAGATTTTCTTAGCTTTACACCCCGGAGGCCTGGCCGCAGCGGAGGAACTCACCAGGATGGCCGACGGCGTGGTGGAGTCGTTGAGAATGGGAGAAGAAGGCGCTGTGCGCTATCCGGGAGAACAGACCCTACGCGTGCGGGAGGAGAACCTAAGGCTGGGTGTGCCTGTGGAGGAGGATGTGTGGAATGTGGTTCTGAGCATGGACCACGCTTGACGTGTATGCATCAAACAGGCATACTGATGCATATGCGAACTACGTTGATCATCGACGACCGTCTGATCGAGCGTGCTAAGGAACTGACGGGTATTGATGAAAAGACCGCGTTGGTTCGAGCCGGTCTGGAAGCGCTCATTGCGCGAGAGGCCGGTAAGCGGCTCGCTGCGCTCGGCGGAACTCAGCCGAAATTGGCCAGTATTCCGCGACGGCGTTCCGCGTAATGGTTCTTGCTGACACTTCCGTTTGGATTCAACACTTCCGAAAGGGAGAGCCCAGGTTGTCGGATCTATTGGCGGAGGGACTCGTAGTGATGCATCCTTTCGTGCTCGGCGAACTGGCGTGCGGGAACCTGAAGGATCGAGCGCTCGTTCTTTCCGGCCTGAGCGCACTACCGGCCGTTAAACCGGCAACTCACGCCGAAGTGCTTTGGCTGATTGAGGATTGTAAGCTCTCGGGCCGGGGGCTCGGCTGGATCGATGTCCATATTCTGGCCTCCTCCTTGCTCACACATTGCGAGTTTTGGACGCTGGACAAGCGACTCTCAGAGGCGGCCTTGGAACTGGGATTGGGTAGGTAGGCGGAGCTCAAACACGCTTTGAGTGGAAGATAAAAAAAGCCCGCCGGCTGCGGGGAGCCGGCGGGCCTTTCCTCTTTGCGGATCTGGGTTTACTGGTTTTCGGGGGCCGCGTCGCGCATCTTGATCGTCATCTTCTTGCGCATGGTTTCGGTGCTGAAGTCGTTCAGCTTGTAGTCGGCCGGGACTTCGAAGAGACTGCGGGGCTGCTCGCCTCTTACGATGTTGGTGAGTTTATAGGTCGTCTCGCCGTTGCGCGGATCGGAGTGCTTGCGGAGAACGTCGAAGCCGAGTTCAGGGGAACTCCAGCGCTCGGTGACCATCTCCAGGGCGCGCTCGTTGCCGATCTGGCCGGCCGGGATGGTGATGGTGGTGCGGATGCCGATGCATTCCACGCCTTCCACTACCTGCTTGCCAAGTTCCTCTGTTTTCAGGTTTTTGGGCATGTCGGCGCGGACCGCGGAGAGGCTACCGGCGCGGCTCTCGAAGGTCATTACGGCAGGGCCTTCGCCGGCGGCTCCGCCGGTGATCATGGCTCCGGCCACGCCAGCTCCGCCACCGGCGCCGTCCGCCTCGAAGTGGACGGTGGTGGAGGTTTCGTGACTGCGCATCATGGCCTTGCCCGCGGACATCGTGCCGGCTTTCGGCATGCTCATTTTGGTGGCGACTTTCTCGGCGGAATTCAGCGTGTACGACTCACCATTCACGGGGTCCATGATGTTGATGAAGGTCATGCTCTTGTTTTCAGGAACCCACATGGCGTTGGGCGCGATGGTGGTCTCGGTGCGGGTGCGGCCTTCGCTGTCGCGGTACTGCTTGGTGGATTGTTTACTGCTGATGCGATTGCCGTCCGCGAGGGTCTGGACGCTCTCGGTTACAGCTTCCGCCGAGTAGGGGGCACCCTTTACAGCACCCAGGCTCATCCTTTCGCCCATGGCCATAGCTGGCATGGGTCCGGGCCCACTCATGATAAAGACGTGGTCGCTGGTGGTGGAGGCGGTGGCGACGCCACTGGCGGCCTGGGGCTCGTCCGATCTAACGTCGAACTGCACGTGCTGGAGGTTCGTTGGTTCCTGCGTGTGCTGGAGTTCCTGGGCACAGGCGAGCGAAACGGCTGCCGTTGCCAGGATGATGAGTTTGCTGTTCATGGTCACCTCTTACATTTTCTGATATGCGGCCGTTGGGACGGCGCGGTTTTACGAGATCTGTTTATCGAATGAAGCGGATGGCGCGGGCTACGCCGTCGTCGCCGATGAAGACCTGGGCAGGGATCGCGTTGGATTCGGCCACGATGCCGAACTGGGCGGCGGTCTCGTTGCTGACGCGGATGCGGACGACCTGGCCGCGTGTGGAGACGGGCAATCCGGTGTAGAAGTACCAGGGCGTCAACGGGCGGACGGTGCCGGAAACGGGCTGTTCTTCAACAGGTTCCGGAGCCGGACGAACCCGCGGCGGCCGAGCGTATGCTGCTGTAGCGCGGGTAACGGCTGGGGTGGGCGCGGGCTGCGAGACTTCGCGATCGGTGCCAACTTCGGCTGGCCGCGGTGCGGGCTCGGGTTCCGCTACGGCGACGACAGGCGGCTGGGGTTGCACTGCTTTGCGAGGCACGCCCAACCAGATTCCCAGGATGAGAGCGGCTGCCGCGGCGGCCGGCCACCAGGCAGCGAGATAGCGGCGGTTGCGCGACCGGAGTTCGACACGCAAGGCATCGCGGACCCGGGCCGACGCCTGGGCGCCACGGGACTCGTCGGCCAGTGCCTTGAGGGCGCTTTGCAGATTGTCGTTATCGCCAATCATGTCCGGCATCCTTTCCATAAGTTCATGCTCCGCAGCGTTCCTGGCTGAGGCGTTCGAGCAGCAGGCCCCGAGCCCTGTGAAGGCGGGAGCGAATGGTACCGACAGCGACCCCAAGGAGTTCGGCCACGGCGGAATAACTCATCTCTTCCATGTCGCAGAGGACGACGGCCTCGCGGTAGTGGGCCGGCATGGCGGCCAAGGCCTGGCGGACGCGCTCGATCTGTTCGGAGCGGGCCAGCCCGTCGAGGGGGTCATGTTCGCTGACCATGGAACCTTCATCCAACTCCTCCATGGGTTTGGCACCGAGGTGCCGGAAGAGCAGATTGCGTGCCATCCCATAGAGATAACTGCCTAACGGGCCGGAGGCCGCATCGTAGCCGCGGGCGCCCCGGATGAGGCCCAGAAAGACCTCCTGCACGATGTCGTCGGCGAGTTCGCGCGAACTGGACATGCGCAGAACATAGCGGTAGATGCGCGGCTGGTAGCGCTCGTAGAGCAGCTCGAAGGCGAGGTCTTCGCCGGCATGCAGCCGGGCCAGAAGCGATGCCTCGTTCAAACTGCTGGAAGGGCTCAGCAACGTGTCTCCGTTTAGAATTGCCGCTCCAGGGCCGATTGGTTCCAATTTCTTTCCGCGGATGCGGGGTGCATCCATAGGATAGACGCGGATGGGCGGGCGAGTGTGCTGAATGGGTGGTTTCGATAGTCTGCACGAGGATCGATTGGATGGAAGCTCTCAGCGGTCAGCAATCAGCGGTCAGCCTGACGGAAACACCAGGGGTCCAAAGCTGATGGCTGATGGCTGAAGGCCGACAGCTAATGACTGGCGACTGACAGCTTCCATTCCGTTCCCGAAGCTCCGGAAGCGGCTTACTCAGGTTTCGGCGGCCGGCGGAAAGGGCGGGCGCTGGGTGGGGTCCGCCATGAACTTCTGGTACTCCTCGCAGACTGGCGCGGCGGCGCCATCCATGACCATACGGCCCTGGTGGAGCCAGATGGCGCGATCGCAGAACTGGAGGACGGTCCCGGGGCTGTGAGAGACGCAGAGCAGGGTCTTGCCTTCCTTGCGGAGCCCCGCGATGCGGTCGTGGCATTTGCGCTGGAAAGCGGAGTCGCCGACAGCCAGCACCTCGTCGATGATGACGAGGGCGGGATCGCAGTGCACGGCTACGGCGAAGGCCAGACGAAGCGACATGCCCATGGAGTAGGTCCGCAGAGGCTCGTTGATGAATTCGCCGATCTCAGAAAAGGTCACGATGGAATCGTAGCGTTCGCGCACCTGAGCCTTGGTCATGCCGAGCATGGCGGCGTTCAGATAGAGATTCTCGTGGCCGGTGAGATCGCTGTGGAAACCGGAGCCGAGTTCCAGAAGAGGGGCGATGGAGCCATGGACTTCGACGGTGCCTTCGTCGGGCTGTGCGAGGCCGCAGACGAGGCTGAGCAGAGTGCTTTTGCCCGCTCCATTGGAGCCGACCAGCGCGACGCTTTCCTTGGCCTGGACGTCGAAGGAGATGTCGCGCAGGGCATAGAAGCCATCGGTGGAGGGCTTCGACCTCCATTGGCGCAGGCGGTCGCGCAGGACCACGCGCGGCCTGCGGTGCCGGAAGATCTTGGAAGCGTGCTTGAGGCTGATCAGGCTCATCTTAGAGGTATCCGTAGAAGCGCTTCTCGGCGCGGCGGAAGATGAGGAGTCCGGCGCCCAGGGAGACGACGGAGACCGCGGCTAGCTTGCCGAGTAGCCGCATGGTGGGGGGCGAACCGCCGAGGATGATGTTTTGGGTGGCCAGGATCAGTGCGGCCACGGGGTTGTACTGGTAGAGATCGCGGAAATCGGCGGGTACGTTCTCGAACGTATAAACGATGGGGACCATCCAGAACAGCAGGAGATTCACCGACTCGACCACGTAGCGGACGTCGCGCACGAAGAGGTTCATGGCTGAGGAGGCCAGCCCCAGCCCCATGATGAACATGATCTCCAGCCCCCAGACGACGGGCAGCCAGAACCAGTAAATGTTCAGCGAGAGTCCGGAGATGAGAACGAAGAAGAGCAGCAGGCCCAACTGGATGACAAGGTGCGTGATGTTGGAAAGGATGGAGGCGATGGGGATGATCTCGCGCTTGAGGGGAATGCGCTTGATGATGGCGACGTTCTCGATGAGCGAGTTGGTGGCGGAGAGCCAGGCAATGGTGAAGAAATTGAAGGGGATGAGGCCACAGAGGAGGTGGACGCTGAAGTGCGATTGCGGCCGGGCGAGGATACGGGTGAAGACGTAGGTATAGACCGCCATCATGACCAGGGGATTGAGCAGCGACCAGAAGACGCCGAGGGACATGTTGCGGTATCGGACTTTGAAGTCCTTGGCTACGAGCTCGCGCAGCAGGAATAGGTAATCGCCGGTCCACATGGAACTAGAAGAAGGTGCCGCATTTAGGGTAGCGCACTGAAGAAGCTCGCAGTTCTCTGAAGAAGCTGTCAGCGCTCAGCGATCGGCTGTCAGCTTCGCGCCCGCGGTGTTTGGTTTGAGCTGACCGCTGATGCCTTCTCATGACACGCCCCCACCCGGTCGGTTGGCGGCTTTGGCCTCGAGAGATCTGCAATTGGGGTTGGGTCGGGCGTCGTCGCCGCTGGGGCGGGCCCCCAGCGTTGCTGGGGGGAATGGTGGGGGCGCAGTTCCGGTTGTTGCGGCGTGTCGAAGAGGTGAGTTCTTCCGGCTGATGGGCAGTACACTCATTCAGGGCTGGAAGCTGAATGCTGGTGGCTCACCTTGTCTCGCCGCGCGTGTCAGGGCTGACAGCCGATTGCTGACCGCTGATAGCTCTGCCCTGACATCGGAACACCTACCGGCCACTCGCTTTGCTCCAACCTCTTTCCAAGATGCTTCGAGTGCCAAGCCCACGCTGTCCCCACGATCTCCTCCAGGGAGGAGTGTCGCGGCTGCCAGCCCAACTGCTCGGCGGCTCGAGACGGATCGGCTACCAAGGCGGCCGGGTCGCCGTCACGGCGTGCGGCTATGTGTACGGGGATACGGCGGCCGGAGACTTGCTCCACCATGCGCACCATCTGATGCACGCTGATTGCCTGGCCCGTGCCCAGGTTCACCTGGAGCGTTCCGCCCCTAGCCCGTAACCGTTGCAGGGCCAGGAGATGCGCGGTGGCGAGGTCGCAGACATGGACGTAGTCGCGCTGGCACGTGCCGTCGGGCGTGGGGAAGTCATCGCCGAAGATGCGCAGTGCCGCTCGCTGCCCCAGGGCTGTCTCGATGATGCTGGGGATCAGATGGGTCTCGGGGCGGTGGCACTCGCCGATCTCGCCGTCGGGATCGTCGCCGGCCGCATTGAAGTAGCGCAGTGCCGCATAACGCAGGCCGTGGCAGTCGGCGTACCAGCGCAGGGCGCTTTCGACCATTTTCTTCGACTCACCGTAGGGGTTGACCGGATTCTGCGGTGCGTCTTCGCGAATGGGCAGTGTCCCGGGTGTTCCATAGGTGGCGCAAGTGGAGGAGAAGACGATGTCTTTCACGTCGTGCTCGAGCATCACGCGCAACAGTGTGAAGCTACCTTCCACGTTGTTGCGAAAGTAGCGGCCCGGCTCCGCCATCGACTCGCCGACATAGGCGAAAGCCGCAAAGTGCATGACGGCCTCGGGTTGGTGCGCACGGAAGATCCTGCGTAAGGCCGGCTCGTCCGTGAGATCGGCGACCTCCAGGGGAGCACCCCGCACGGCCCAACGGTGGCCGCGTGACAGGTTATCGACCACGACCACTTCGTGCCCCGCCTGACTGAGGGCTTTGGCGGCGTGGGACCCAACGTACCCCGCGCCTCCTGTGAGGAGTATCTTCATTGGCGAATCGGCGCTGCGCCTGAATGCTAGTGCGCGGTCTCGCCGCTTCGTCTCGCGCAATATCCTCAATACAAAAGCCGCCGTGACCTCTTGCGAGGCACGGCGGCTTTGTCTGCGTCCACTGGAGAAAGGTCAGTTCTGCGGAACGGTGCCGGGGAGGTAGATGCCGCCCCAGGTGATGTCGGCGCGGCTCCCCAGTGGGGCTGAAGGCCGCATGACCCGGAAGGCAACCGGAGCACCCGGCTTGAGACTGCCCAGGATCGCTTTGACGTCTTCGAAGCTGGACACGGGCTTGCGGTTGATGCTGGCCAGGATGTCCTTCTCCTTGATGCCGATCTCTTCGGCCGGGGAGTTCTCCTCGACGGTGGTGACCATGACGCCGCTGGGGAGCTCGTACTTCAGTTCCTTGCGCTCAGTCGGGGAGAGGGAACGGACCCCGAAGCCGAAGCGTGGGGTATTCATGGAGGGCTTCTCGTTCGGCTCCGTCATCTCGCGGCGGCTGGAGGCGAGTTGGGGATCGTCCTTGAAGACTTCGTCGCGATCACCGATGGTCACTTTCTTGTCCATTTTCTGGCCATCGCGATCGAGGCCGATGGTGACCTGGGTGCCGGCGGGCATGTCGGAGACGCGACCGACCAGGTCGTCGCCATCCTTGATGGGGCTGCCGTTGAGGGCTAGCAGGACGTCCTCGCCCTTGAGGCCGCCCTTTTCGGCCGGGCCGCCGGAGGTGACGGACTCAATGATGACGCCGTGCTTGAAACCGAGGGCTTTGAGGGTCATCTCCATCTGGGCCTGATTGCGCGGGAACTTGATGCCGATGGAGCCGCGGGAGACCTTGCCGGACTGGATGATTTGGTTGTAGCTGCGGACAGCGGTGTTGATGGGCAGGGCGAAGCCGATGCCCTGATAGCCGCCCGACGAGGTGGCGATCATCGTGTTGATGCCGATGACGTCACCGTTGATGTTCACGAGCGGACCGCCGGAGTTACCGGGGTTGATGGCCGCATCGGTTTGGATAAAGCGTTGAAACTGCTGGGGCGAGATGTCGCGGCCGGTGGCCGAGACGATGCCGGCGGTGACCGAGGTCTCAAGCCCGAATGGAGCACCGATGGCCACGGCCCAGTCACCCACCTGGACGCTTTCCGAGTTGCCGACCTTGATGGTTTCGAGCGCGCGGCCGGCATCGATCTTCAGCACGGCGACGTCGATTTCGGGATCGGAGCCAATGAGCTTGGCCTTGTACTCGGTCTTGTCGCCGGTGAGGCGGACCTTGATGTGATCGGCCTGCTCGACGACGTGCAGGTTGGTCATGATATAGCCGTTTTTGTCGACGATGAAGCCGGAGCCGGAGCCCTCCCGCTTGCGGGGCACGTCGCCGCCGAAGGGGGAGCCGAAGAAGCGCTGCAACGGGTCGGAATTGCTCTCGTCATCGTCGCCCTGGGGGGCGGCGTGGGGATTCCGGCGCTTGTTGGAGGTCTGCGTCTGCTTCGGAGTGAAGTCCGTGGCGATGAAGACCACCGAGGGCTCGAGCATCTGCGCCAGTTTGGTGAATTCATTGGACAGCTTCTTGACGGGGGGCAAGGTGAGCGGAGTGGCGTCGGGAGCCACTGCCTGTCCCTTGGCCGCGCTGACGCCAATGGTGAGCACGTTGCCAAGAAGGACTACCGCCGCCAAGGCGAGCAGAGCCATATTGATCGAGAACAGCTTTTGCTGGCGAAACTTGTCAAACCAACGCATAGAACTTCCTTGTTGTGTGTTTCCAGTAGCGCGACCGTTATCCCTCTTGATGTATGGAGGGGGACGCGGGTTTCATCTCTACTAATACGATACCTGACAGGATCAGGCCTGCACCGGTCAACGACCTTATCGTCCAAGCCTCGCCGGCCACTACCCAGGCGGTGAGACCCGCGAAAACGGGTTCCAGGGCGAAGATGAGCGCGGCACGGGTGGCCGAGGTATGCTGCTGAGCCCAAGTATAAAGCAGAAAAGATAGTGCGGTTGCGAGAACCGCCGTGACGATGACTCCGAAAAAGAGACGGGGCGACCAGACGATGCGCGGGGTTTCCAGGAAACCGGAGGCCAGCCAGGAGAAGGCGGCGACGCCGGCGACCTGAAAGAGGCTTAAACGCTCGAAGTCCATCTTCCTCGTAAAGTGGGCCACCGACAGCATATGGGCGGTAAAGGCCACGGCACAGCCTACGGTGAGCAGATCGCCGGTGTTCCACCGCAGATCCCAGCCGCCCGAGGTCATGAGGGCCGTACCCACGGTTGCCGCGACCGCACCGGCGACTTCCAGGAGTCGCGGCATACTCCTTTTGACGAGAGAGCTGCCCAAAGGTACCAGGACGATGTAAAGCCCGGTGATGAACGCGGACTTGGAGGCGGTGGTGAGGCGAAGGCCGGCGGTCTGGAGCGCGTAGCCCAGAAATAGGAGGAAGGCGCATTGGAGGCCGCCCCGCCAGTTGATGGGCTGCTTGCGATTGAGGCGCCCGCGCAGGACGGCGGCGAGGATGATGCCGGCGAGGCTGAAGCGGAGCGCGAGGAAGAGGAAGGTGGAGGCGTCGTAGAGGGCTTCTTTGACGACGACAAACGTAGCACCCCAGATGAAGGCGATGGCGGCCAGGGCGAACTCGGCCCGGAGGTGGCGGGCGGGCTGGACGGTCATGCGGGCGTTGCGCTGTCGGCCAGCAGGAGGCAGAGGAGGAGGAAGGCGCGGCGCAGGCCGAGGTCGCGGCCCTCGGGCGTGTACCACTCGTGGACGGTGTGGGCGCCGCCGCCATGGCCGCCGGCACCGATGGAGATTGCCTGTAAGCCCATGGAAAGAGGGATGTTGGCATCGGTGGAAGCGCAATCGAGGTGGGATTTGACGCCCAGGTGGGCGTCGACGGCCTCGATGAAACCACAGATGGGCGAGCCGTCGGCGAGGCGGCCGCCGGGGCGGGCTCCGGTCTCCTTGATGCGGCCTGTGACGCGGCCGGAGACGGCGCGTTCGTTTTCGGCGCGGAGGGCGCGTTCGAGGATGGCGGTGAGGGAGTCGGAGAGTTCGTCGAGGTCGCGGGCGGCTTCGGCGCGGAGGTCCACTTTGACGCGGGCGGTGGCGGGGATGGCGTTGACGGTGGATCCGCCCTCGATGACGCCGAAGTTCCAGGAACAGGGGCGCTGGCGGGGCGGTTCCTCAAGGCGTGTATCGGCGTACCAAGTGATGGCGCGGGCGAGGGCGTGGATAGGGTTGGCGGCTCCGTGGTCCGACCAGGAGTGTCCGCCGGGGCCGTTGACTGTGATTTCAAAACGCCGGCAGGCCAGGGCTTCGACGGTGATGTGGCTGGTGCTGGGGCCGTCGAGGACCAGGACAGCGCGCAGACGCGAAGCGTAAGGGGACTGGCGGCAGAGGAAGCGCATGCCGCTGAGGTTGCCGTCGCCCTCTTCGCCGACGTTGGCGACCAGCAAAAGATTGGAAAGCGGGAGCGCGGCCCGGGGCTCCGTGGCGATGGCGCGGGCGAGAGCGAGGAGAGCGGCGAGGCCTGCTCCGTTGTCGGCGACGCCGGGTCCGCAGAAGCGGTCGTGGGGTTCGACGCGGATGTCTTCGGGGGTGCGGGGCGCGAGAACGGTATCGAGGTGCGCGGTGACGGCGATGAGCGGACTGGTCTTGTCGACGGGGCCCAGTTGGGCGGTGACGTTGCCGGCGCGGTCGATCCTGGCGTCCCAGCCGAGCGCGGCGAACTGGGCGGTCATCCACTCGGCGCGTTTCTGTTCCTGAAAGGTAGGAGCGGCGACCCGGCAGAGGGCGAGGTGCTGTTCGTCGATCCAGCGGCGTTCGCGCGCGAAGAAACGGAGTATTTCCCGCACGCCGGGTCTGGCTGCCAGCCAGTCGAGGGACTCAACGGCCGGGGGCAGGGCGTGGGTCTTTGCCGCGGCATTGCGCTTGCGCGCCAAGTCGATAGGACCCAGCATCTTTCCCAGTGTACATTGCCGGCTCCGGTTGCCCTGGCGCGCTTTCGTCGTGGGGACGGCGGCGGAGAGCTCAAGGACCGGAGGAACGGGCCGATACGGTAGGGGAACGGCCGCCCTGAGGGGGCCCAGTACCTATGTTTGTTCTTATTGGAATAGCGATCGTGTTCGGGGCGATCATCGGGGGCTACCTGCTGGAGCACGGCAATCTGATGGTGCTTGTGCAGCCGGCGGAGTTGGTGATTATCGGGGGGGCGGCGCTGGGGACGGTGTTCGTGGGTAATCCGATGCACACGATTATCGGCATGGGTAAGGCGCTGAAGGGCGCACTGAAGGGGTCGCAATTCACCAAGGCGTTCTATCTGGAGCAGTTGCGGATGCTAAACGACATCTTTGTGTACGCGCGGAAGAACGGCATGGCGAAGCTGGAGTCGGATCTGGACGAGCCGGAGAAGAGCGCGGTGTTCAGCAAGTATCCGGCGTTCCTGAGCAACCACGCTGCGTTGGAGTTCTTTTGCGATACGGTGCGGATGGCGATTTCGGGCGGTGTGGGGCCGTTTGAACTGGATCAGCTGATGGAGCTGGACATGGAGGTGCAGCACCACGAGGGGGCTGAGCCGTCGGCGGCGCTGACGACCGTGGCCGATGCGCTGCCGGGGTTGGGGATTGTGGCGGCGGTGCTGGGGGTGGTGATCACGATGGGGGCGTTGGGTGGTCCGCCGGAAGAGATTGGCCACAAAGTGGCGGCCGCATTGGTGGGGACATTCCTGGGCATCCTGCTGTGTTACGGATTCCTGGGGCCGCTGGCGTCCAACATCTCGAAGATCAACGACGAGCATGGCCAGTATATGGGCTTCATGCGGATGGCGATTCTGGCCTTCGTGAAAGGGACCGCGCCGTCGCTGGCGATTGAGTTTGCGCGGAGGGCGATTCCGACACACCTGCGTCCCGGCTTCAAGGAGACCGAGACAGCGATCAAGGGCGCGCCGAAGGCGTAGGAGGGCGAAGACGTGGGCACAGGCGCGATACCGCCTCCGATCATCGTCGTGCGGAGGAAGAAGGGGCACGGCGGCCACCACGGCGGGGCGTGGAAGGTGGCGTATGCCGATTTTGTCACGGCGATGATGGCGCTGTTCATCGTGCTGTGGCTGTTGTCGAGCGATGACAAGGTGAAGAAGGCCGTGGGCGGGTATTTCCAGGATCCAACGGGCACCGGCAAGATGGCGGGGTCGAACATGGCCGGGGCCGGGCTGGGGCTGGAGATGACCAGCGAGAACATGAGCAAGCTGAAGGAGAAGATCGACGCGGCGCTGAAGGAGCTGCCCAAGTTCGAGCAGATGAAGAACAATGTCCAGGTGACGGTGACGAACGAAGGGCTGCGCATCGAGCTGCTCGAGAAGGAAAGTGGAATGTTCTTCGAGAGCGGCAACGCGAAGCCGTCGCCGCAGGGTACGGAGCTGATCAGGATGCTGGCCACGCAGTTGAGTTCCCTGCCGAATAAGCTGCTGATTGAGGGACATACGGACGCGAAGCCGTATGCGTCGGAGGCGGGCTACACGAATTGGGAACTGTCGGCCGACCGGGCGAACTGCGCGCGTCGGATCCTGCAGGAGTCGGGGATTCAAAGCAACCGAGTGGGGCAGGTGCGAGGGTTTGCGGACCAGCAGTTGCGGCTTCCGGCGGAGCCGTTCGACCCGTCGAACCGGCGGGTGTCGGTGCTGGTGCAGTACCGGGAGATCCCGCAGAATCACGCCGACCCGCACCCGCCGCCTAAGGCAGCGGCGCCGCCGCACTGAGCGTCGCGGCGATCTCGGACCAGATGCGGAATGGGTGAAAAGGCGCTTTGCGGCGTTTGAGCTGGCCGGCGAGCCAACCGGTGGCGAAGCGGAGGGCGGGGTCGACGAGTAGGGCGGGTCGCTCGTCGGGCGGACCATTACCGGCGAAAGCGACGCGGTCGTAGCGCTTGAGAGCGTCGCGGACGACGGCGGATTTGTCGATGCCGTACTCGCGGTTGTAGAAGGGCGACGAGAGCGGCGGATCCAGCAGGAGTCCGGAGCCCTCGACGAAGCGGCCGGGGTTCGAGTGGACCTCGAGGTGGCCGAGGCCCAGGCTGGCAAGCAGCTGATCGATGTACCAATTTGAGCCGTTCGAGACAATGGCGATGTCCCATCCGGAATCGTGGAGTTGCCGGACGGCCGTGGGGAGTTGCGGGTCGACCTGCATCCGCGGCAGGAGGCTACGGAGTGTGGATTCGGAGCAGCGGATCTGGGCGTAGATGGCGGCCATGGCTTCGAAGTGGGTGAGACGGCCGGAGGAGTAGCCCGCCCAATAGTCGGGGAGGGCCGCGGCGAGGCAGTGCTCGAGGGCCAACTCGTAGAAGTCGACGCGCGAGATCGTCCCGTCGAAATCCGTGATGAGAACGGAAGAGGCCATGGAGCGGCCCGGCGAGGGTGAAATCGTGCCGGTCCTTGCATGATAATTTATCTAGGAAAGATACGTTTCATGTCACAGGTTCAACACATTGCACTAGCACCTGAGCGTCAGGCGCTACGGGACGCGAATCAGCTTCGAGCGGTCAACGCACAGGAAGAGGGTACTGGGGTTCGGCATCTGCCGGGCGGCGTGTACGGGTTTACGGGCGCGCCGGCGACGAATGAGATCCCGTTGTTCGGGAAGCCGGTGTTCGAGTGCTTCGAGGTTCAGAAACGGGCGGACGGCGGGCTGGTGTTCGTCGGCTATGTTACTGAAAAAGAGAAGCAAGTAATCGAGCAGGGGCTGGATCCCGTGGTGGCGGATCTGTATCCCGAACCGCACGGGGAGTCGAGCGCGCTGGTGGCGATTCCGGGGGTACGGGTGGACCGCCGGCGGCCGCCGACACGCGAAAACGGCAACTCCATGAAGGTGGATATCGGGCCGCGGTAAAAGGGACGACGAGGGCGTCGTCCGCGGTCCCCCGGGACCGCCCTCCTGTGCGGATTGGTGCCCAGAGACTAGCCCAGCACGCCGAGGCGGAGCAGTTCCAGCTTGAGCCGCATGCGGCTCATCCAACCCATGACACGGCCGTCTTCCACGATGGCGGGCGCGGCTTGGCAGCGGTGCAGGCACTTCGACTCGCTGATGCGCAGGTCGCCTTTGGCGTGTTCGTGGTGGTGCTTGAGGTCGTGAAGAAGATCGGTGGCACCGGCATTCCTGCACGATTCCCCGGTGCAGACCACCATCACGTGGCGGTTGCGGCAGATGTGAGGGGCGGGTGTGTTCAGGGCTAGGCTTGCCATGGCGTGTTCATCTCCTTCCGCTGGGGATTCGGTTCGTAGATGCAGAAGGGCTCTTCGGCATGGTAGTCGCCGGTGACGCCGAAGGCGCGGGCTCGACAACCCATACAAACCTGTTTGAATTCGCAATATCCGCACTTGCCGTCGAGATTGTTGAGGTCGCGGAGGTCCTTGAAGAGTTCGGAGCCGCTCCAGACTTCCTGGAAGGTTTGGCGGCGGAGGTCACCGGCTTCGAGGGGCAGGTAGCCGCAGGGCTGGACGGAGCCACGGTGGGAGATGAAGCAGACCCCGGAGGCGGCCAGGCAGCCGCGGGTCATCTGATTCAGGTCGGTTGGATGGCCTCCCTTCTGGGGATGGCCGGCGTGCTGGGGGTGCGGCATCTGGGCGGGAACGGCTTCCCCGGCGCGGCGGGCTTCGGCGCGGCGCTGGCGGGCGATGCGGTAGTACTGGGGCGCGCACGTGGCCTTCATCTCCATGCCGGAGTCGAGGTTGCGGTCGTAGAACCAATTGAGAATGCGTTCGGCGTCGGCTCCGGTGACGGACTGATCTTCAGCGATGGTGAGACCGCAACCGACTGGAACCAGAAGAAATAGGTGGAAGGCGTCGACCTTCAAGCTCTTGGCCAGTTCGACCATCTCGGGCAACTGGTGGGCGTTGTGCTTGGAGACGGTGGTGTTGATCTGGGTGGAGATACCCAGGTTCTGGAGGTGCTTGATCCCGCGGATGGCTGCGTCATAGGCCCCATCGTGGCCGCGGAAGGCGTCGTGGGTGCCGCGATCGGCTCCGTCGAGGCTGATGGCGACGCGAACGATTCCGGCTTCCTTGATGCGGAAGGCCATGGTTTCGTCGACGAGGGTGCCGTTGGTGGCCAGGGCCACGCGGATGCCGTGGGAGACGGCGCGCTTTGCGATATCAAAGACATCGCGCCGCCAGAGGGGTTCGCCACCGCTGAGGACCAGGATGAATGGGGCATATGCCGCAAGTTGGTCGACGATGTCCAAACATTCCTTGGTGGAGAGGTCGTCGGGGCTCATCAATTCAGTGGCACTGGCGCGGCAATGGATGCACCTGAGGTTGCAGCCGGTGGTGAGTTCCCAGAAGACCAGCCGTGGATTCGCAATGGAGGGTATGGCTGGCGCAGTCATACTTCTTTGTATGCAATTCAGGGACCAAGACGTATCGACTTGGTTTCAAGCAGTTAGCACTGCAGCCCGGGCGGTTGGGGCATAACCCCCACCAATCGCCTGATGCTTGCGGTGTGCTGCCACCCACTCCGGGCGCAAGAGAAAAACGAGATACCCCTGGTTGAGGGTATCCCACAAATGGAGAGGATCGGTGTTGGACTAAAAAGTCGTATCGAAGGGCCATCTGATAGATCCTTGGATTGCCAACGATGCGGCTGATCTTGCCAAAGGTGGCCGGCGCGGTCAGCGACACACTGGGGTTGGCCGCTGTCCCACCTGTCCGGAATCCGTATATGATGCTTACGACACCCATGAAGCGGCGCACCCTTCTCCTCTCTTCCGCGGCTATGGCGGCGGCTCCTCAGATTCCGGTTACGGCGGCCCCGGTGGCCAAGAAGCTGCCCATGCTGATGAAATTGGGCACTCAGAATAATTCGGAGCCTTCCTACCTGCGGATGATTGCTTCTCTGGGGATTACGCATATTTGCAGCACCCTGCCATCGCGGAAGCTCGATGAAAAGTGGAGCGTTGATGCGCTCAAGCGGCTCAAGGAGGGGGTGGAGTCCACGGGGATCCAGTTGGCGATGGTGCCGCTACCGCTGAGCTCCAGCATCATTGAGAAGGCCGAGTACCCCAGCCTGCTGCTGGGGCAGTCTCCGGAGCGTGAGAAGGCCGTAGACGAGATCTGCCAGATGATCCGGAATTGCGCTTTGGCGGGGATCCCGTCGGTCAAATACAACATGAGCATTCTGGGGGTTGTCCGGACGGCGCCCTCGACGGGCCGCGGCGGGGCACGGTACAGCGCATTCAAGTATTCCGAGGCGAAGCAGGATCCGCCCAGCGCGGCAGCTCCGATGTCGGCGGATCTGTACTGGGAGAGGATTACGTGGTTTCTGGATCGCGTGGTTCCCGTGGCGGCCGAGCACAAGGTGAAGATCGCCTGTCACCCCCACGACCCGGGCATGCCGAAGGGCAAGGGGTATAAAGGCGTGGAGACGGTGCTGGGGTCCGTCGACGGGCTGAAGCGATTCGTCTCGATTCGGGAGAATCCGTATCATGGGCTGAACTTCTGCCAGGGTACGGTGAGCGAGATGCTCGAGAATCCCAACCGCGAGATCGTCGACGTGATCAAGTATTTTGGGAGCCGGAAGAAGATCTTCAACGTGCACTTCCGGAACATTCAAGGCAAGTTCCTGGACTTCCGCGAGACGTTTCCGGACAACGGCGATGTGAACTTCCTCAACGCGATTCGCGCTTATCGGGATGTGGGCTACGACGGGATGCTGATGCCGGATCATGTGCCGCACATTGAGGGCGACACGGGCGGGCTCATGGCGTTCGCGTTCTGCTACGGGTACATCCGGGCTTTGATGCAGGTGCTGGAGCGGGAGGGATAGGGCGAGACGGGTCTCCGCTCGCTCACGCTCACGGCTCGGTCAGAGGGACTTCACCACGTTCACTACGAACTCGGCGCAGTACTGACCGGCGATCTTCTCGAAGGTGGGGTGTTCCCATTCGGTGTCCGAGATGATGCGGATGGCCAGGAACGGGACGCCCATGGCCAGGGCGGCTCCGGCTGCGTAGGCACTCTCCATGTCTTCCGAATCCGTGCCGTAGGTTTTGTGGAGCCAGTCGATGTGGTCGATCTGGCGATTGAACTGATAGGCGGAGCCGACGTTGCCTCGGAGTACGCGACCGCGAGGGTTCGTGATCTTCTCCGCCGCGGCGAGCAGGCGGGTGTCACCAGGGAAGAAGGGGTAGGGCGCGGGGTCTCCGCCGTTGAGCCGAATGCGGTGGGGCACCGGCTTCCAGTTGGCCGGGCTCTGGCCTTGGCCGGCGTCGCCGTGGGTGGCGCTGAAGGCTGCGTAGTCGGTGGTCTTCTCGCCGAGCACAATGTCCCACAGCTTCAGGCTTCGATTGTGACCGCCCGCCGTGCCCTGGTTGATGATGGCTCGGGGCTGGAATTCGCGGATGCCCAGGGTGGTGACGGCGGCGGCGTTGATAGGACCGATGTCGGTGCGCGAGAGGACGACGTTCTGGCGGCCGATGCGGCCCGTCCAGAAGGTCCAGGCGTGGTGGCGGATCTCCTTGCGGCCGACGACGGCGTCGACCAGGGGGCCGAGTTCGCTATCGAGGGCGCCCTGGATGAGCAGGTCCGGCGAGGACTTCGCGGAGGCGGCAGCGCCGCCGGCCAGCGCGGCCAGCAGGGTACGGCGAGTGACTGTCATGGCTATCCCTTTCCGAGATAAAAGAACCGCAGCAGAAACAGAGCCGTCAGGACGTAGACGAGCCAGTTGACCTTGCGCCACTCGCCGGCGATGACGCGCAGTAGGGTATGCGAGGTGAATCCGAAAGCGAGACCGTTGGCGATGCTGAAGGTGAGTGGAATGGAGGCCAGCGTGAGGAAGGCGGGGATGGCGACGACGGGTTTGTTCCACTCGATGTCTTCGGTGTGGGTGAGCATGAGGGCTCCGACGATGATGAGCGCCGGGGCGGTGGCTTGCGAGGGGATGACGCCGAAGAGCGGCGCGACGAAGAGGGCGACCAGGAAGAGCAGGCCACAGACAATGGCGGTGACTCCACTGCGGCCGCCGGCAACGACGCCGGCCGCGCTTTCGATGTAGCTGACGACGGTGGAGGTGCCGCAGAGGGCACCCGCGGTGGAGGCGATGGCGTCGGCGGTGAGGATGCGGTTGACGCGCGGAATGTGGCCTTTGGGATCGAAGAGGCCGGCTCGGGTGCCTACGGCGACAAGGGTGCCGATGTTGTCAAACAGGTCGACGAAGAGGAAGACGAAGACGATTTCGAGCAGGCCGAGTTTCATGGTGCCGGCGAGGTCGAGCTGGAAGAAGGTGGCGGAGAGGTCGGCGGGCGAGTATGCCTGCGGGTTCCAGTGGACCAAGCCGGTGAAGGCGCCCAGGAGCGTGGTGGCCACGATGCCGATGAGCATGGCGGCGCGTACGCCCCAGGCCATGAGTCCGGCGATGAGGAGAAGGCCGAAGAGGGCGACGAGGGTTCCCGGATCGCGGAGGTTGCCGAGGGTGACGAGAGTGGCGGGATCGGCTTTGATGATGCCGGCGTTGCGGAAGCCGATGAAGGCGATGAAGAGGCCGATGCCTACGGCGACGGCGGCGTAGAGTTCGCGCGGGATGGACTCGAGGATGAGTTGGCGGATGCCGAGGGCGGTGAGCAGCAGGAAGATGATGCCGGAGAGAAAAACGGCGCCCAGCGCGATCTGCCAGGGGACGTGCATGCCGAGGCAGACGGTGTAGGTGAAATAGGCGTTAAGGCCCATGCCCGGCGCGAGGGCGATGGGGTAGCGGGCGATGATGCCCATCAGCAGGCAACCGATGGCGGCAGCGAGGCAGGTGGCGGCCGTGACGGCCGTGGCCGGCATGCCGGTTTCGTGAAGGATGGACGGGTTGACGAAGATGATATAGGCCATGGTGACGAAGGTCGTCACGCCGGCGAGGATCTCGGTGCGCCAATTGGTTCCGAGCTCCTCAAATTGGAAGTAGCGCTCCAGGCGGGCCCACATCGAGTAAACAGGATAGCAAGGGGAGGGGGGAGGGTAGGAGCGTTGCGTTTGGAGCTATTGGCTATTAGCCCTCAGCTTTCAGCCATCAGCTTGTACGCGTGGGAATGCGGATGATCAGGCGGTTGCGGACCGGGGCTGTTGCCGCGCTGGCGCCACGGAAAACGAAAGCCCAATCCAGGCCAAGAACTGGGGGCTGAGAGCTACGGCCGTGATTACTCGGGGAGAACCACATAGGCGCGGACGGGAAATGTCGCCCCGCCTTTCCAGGCTATGGGGACGGCGTGAAGGCGGCCGGCGTTGACTGTGAGCGCCTCCAGATTGGTCATGTGCTCGCAGATGGTGATGCCGTTGCCGAGCAGGACGGTGTGGGCGGGGCGGCGGAGGTCGGCCATGTCATCAATGTTGACGGAATCGATGCCGACGAACACGGCGCCAGCCTGTACGAGATAGAGGCAGGCGTCCTCGTTCAGAAACGGGTTCGGCTCGAAGTATTGGTCCTGATTCCAGTACCGGTCCCAGCCGGTTTGGACGAGCACGGCCTTGCCTTGAAGGTCCAGGTTTTGGAAGAGGTGCGGACCGATGCCGCGACCCAGGTTCTGGCGCGCGTCGACCTTGACGAACTCGAGATTGGCCAGGCGGTCGAGCGGCATTTCGGACAGGTCCGGTGCATCCGGGAAACGGTGGTAGGGGGAATCCACATACGTCCCGGTGTTGCCGCACAGATGCAGGGAGGCGATGAGGAACTCCGACTGATTCTTGTACTTGCGGCGGGAGCCGGCGTGATCAAAGAGGAGTACGGCCTGCGGGCCGGGCAGACCGGGAAAGGTCTTCATCCCCTCAATGATGGGATGGCTGAGTTCAATGAATCGGGTCATGAGCCGGTCAGGCTTTTAGTTTACTCAATTGGTCGTCGAGAAAGGTCAGTTCGCGTTCGAGTTGAGCGCGAAAGCGCAGGTTGCAGGCGGTCTGCATTTCGTGGAGGATCCGGGTACGGCTCAACTGGAGTTGGTTGTGCCGGGCCTGGAGTTTACGCTCTTCGTCCGTCATTTGGGGGGTGCTGGCTTGGCCTGCGCGGTGTTTGCCGGCGTCCTCCATCTGGGACTCTATCGATTTACTCTCCCAGCCTCGAGCCATGACCTCATTGTAGGACCGGGAAACCGGTAGTAG
The DNA here is from genome assembly GCF_963665245.1 of uncultured Paludibaculum sp. Lineage (NCBI taxonomy): Bacteria > Pseudomonadati > Acidobacteriota > Terriglobia > Bryobacterales > Bryobacteraceae > Paludibaculum > uncultured Paludibaculum sp. The sequence goes on along the minus strand of NZ_OY762267.1, from coordinate 3,910,909 downwards.
CGTGTCCTGTTTCTTCGCGGCGTCAGGGCTGCCACTGTTCGCGGCGCCAAGCCATGTCCCAGAAGAGGTACTCGTAGCGGGCGCTGCGGGTGAAGAGCCGCAGGGCTTGGCGACGTTGATCGGGCGAGGCCTGGCCCGCGGATTCGTTCATCATGGCTAGCACCTGGCGGACGGTGGCGGCGTACTCGTCGCCGGCGTAGTTGTCGATCCAGCGTTGATAGTCCTTGTTGCTGGAGCCCCGGCGGACGAGTTGTTTTCCGACCTCCCAGTAGATCCAATAGCAGGGCAGCATGGCCGCCAGACCTTCCACAAAAGTGAGGCGCTGCACGGCGGCGAGCAGGTGATTGGTGTAAGCCACGTTGGTGGGCGCCATGTCAGCGGCTGCGACCATGGCGGATGTGACGCCATAGGAGGCGAGGACAGACTGGTGCATGCGGCGCTCCTCCCTGATGGTGTCGATGGAGTGCTGGGCGAGAGTGAGCGACCAGTCTTCGCGCGGAGCCTTGGCGGCGAGGACGTTCAGGGCCTGGGCGAAGGCGCGCAAGTAGAGGCTGTCCTGGATGAGATAGAACTGGAAGCACTCGCGCGGCAAGGTGCCATCGGCGAGTCCCGTGAGAAACGGGTGTTGCAGAGTTTTGTCGTAGATGGGACCGATGGTGGACCACTGCTGGGCTGTGAAGTCCTGCGCGCGGCACGGTGCGGCGGCGAGCATCAGGAGCAGCGTGCGGCGGGTCATGCGAGGAGCCTCCGGGCGCGTTCAAACACCGCGCGCAGCATGGGCTCAGTGAGCTTGCCGGTGGACGTGTTCTGCTGGCTGGGATGATAGGAGCTGATGAGGATGGGGGCTCCGGGGTCGACATGGAGTTCGCCATCGTGGGTGAACTCGAACTTGGAGCGGCGCTTACCGAGGTAGTTGTCGAAGGCCAGGCGGCCCAGGGCTACAACGACTCGCACGTTCCTCATGAGGGCCAACTCGCGATCGAGGTAGTCGCGGCAAGTGACGATTTCGGGCGGCAGCGGCTTGTTATCGGGAGGGGCGCAGCGGACACTGGCGCTGACCCAGGCATTGGTGAGCTGGAGGCCGTCGTCGCGGTGATCGCTGGTGGGCTGGTTGGCGAAGCCTGTCTGGTGGAGGGCGCGGTAGAGCCAGTCGCCGGAGCGGTCGCCGGTGAAGACGCGGCCGGTGCGGTTGGCGCCGTGGGCGCCGGGGGCGAGCCCAAGGATGAAGAGTTGGGCGTGCGGATCACCGAAGCCGGGCACGGGCCGGCCCCAGTAGTCCCAGTCGAGGTAGGCGCGGCGTTTGACGCGGGCGACTTCCTGGCAATAGTCGCGGAGGCGGGGACAACGTTCGCAGGTGGTGATGTCGTGTTCGAGCTGTGCCAGCCCCTTTGGCAGCTTGTGGGTCATTGCTGATTCTCATTGTCCGCGATTGGCGCTAGGATGTTTAGCCATGAAGACGAGAGTGAGCCGGAGAGCGTTGATGGCTAGTGCGGTGGTCCCCTCGGAACGGCCGGCGTGGCCGGTGTTTGGGGCGTTGGAGGAGACTTCGGTGCTGGAGGCCTTGCGAAGCGGGCGGTGGAGCCGGTCTTCGGGTGGACCCAAGGTGGTGGACTTCGAGTCGAAGTACGCGGCTCTGACCGGGGTCAAGTATTGTCTGGCGACGATGAACGGGACCAGTGCGCTGCTGGCCGCGTTGAACGCGCTGGAGGTGGGGCCGGGGGACGCCGTCCTGCTGCCGCCCTACACCTTTGTGGCCACGCTGAATGTGCTGCTGCTGCAGCATGCGCTGCCGATCTTCGTTGATTCCGACATCGAGATGTTCCAGATGGACGCGACGAAGCTGGACCAGGCGTACACGAAGGAGTGCATCGCCGTGATGCCTGTGCATCTGGGCGGCGCGGCCGTGGACCTCGATGCCGTAATGGGCTTCGCGCGGAAGCGGAATCTGAAACTGGTGGAGGATGCGTGCCAGGCGCATCTGGGTGAGTGGAAAGGCCGCAAGGTGGGGTCGTGGGGCGACTGCGGGTGTTTCAGTTTTCAGGCGTCGAAGAATCTGAACTGTGGTGAAGGCGGGGCGCTGATCACCAACGATGAGGAACTGGCGGACCGCGCGTATGCATTCCACACGAATGGACGGCCGCGTTCCGTGGGTGCGGGTTTGTCGTATGCGCACAGCGGCGCGAACCTGCGGATGACTGAGTTTCAGGCAGTGATCCTGCTGGCGCAGATGACGCGGCTGGAGGAGCAGTCGAAGGTGCGGGAGTCGAATGCCCGGTACCTGGCGGGCCTGCTGGCCAAGATCCCCGGAATGCAGCCGGCGCGCTTGCACAGCGGCTGCACGAGGAATGCGTGGCACCTGTTCATGTTCCGGTACAACGAAGACGCGGGCGTGCCGCGAGCTCAGTTCCTGAAGGCACTGAGCGGCCAGGGTGTGCCGGCCTCCAGCGGGTATACGCCGTTGAACAAAGAGCCGTTCCTGCTGCGGATGATGGCGGGGCGGCACTACACGCGGATCTACGGTGAGCGGCGCATGAAGCAGTGGCTGGAGCAGAATGAGTGTCCGGTGAACGACCGGTTGTGCCGCGAGGCCGTATGGCTGCCGCAGACGGCGCTGCTGGGCTCGCGCAGCGACATGGAGCGGATTGCAGAGCGCGTGGTGCGGGCGAGTAAGGGCTGAGGCTACTTGCGAAGGGCGAGCACGCCGTCACCCGGCGCGAGTTCCACTTTGGCGGGTGGTGCCTTTAGGGCCATGGTGAAGGTGGCTGGCTCCGAACCGGTGCGGATCCACTTGACGATGGGTTGTGCCTGACCGGGTACGCGGATTTCGATGGGCAGGTCGATGCCGAATTCGTCGTCGACCCCACTCTGCTTTACCGTGACGGCGAGTTGGACTCGCGGAGCGCGTCCTTTCACGCTGGTGGTGAGTTCCAGCGTGGGTACGCCCGTGGAGTAGACCCAGTTGTCGAAGAAGTTCTCAAGCGCCGGATCGGGCAGGCCTTTGGGCGAGAACTCGGCTGCGATGAGGCGCATCTGCTCTGTGTTGAAAGGTTGGTAGGCATAGCGCTTGCGGATGGCCCCGAGCATGGCGAGGAAGTTGGTGTCGCCCATGCGGCGGCGCAGCATGTGGAGGATCCAGGAGCCCTTGTTGTAGACGATGACGCGCCAGGGGTCGAGGTAGGCGTCGGTACGCATGCGCATGCCCCACGTGATAGGTCCGGTGCCTTCGACGGTGCCGGGCTTGCCGTCTCCGGCCGGCAGCCGGATCTCGGCGGTGTATTCATCGAGAGTAGTTGCGAGCGCCTTGGGGCCCTTCTTGCGTTCGAGCATCAGCAAGGCGGAGTAGTTGGCTATGGCCTCCATGAGCCACTCGTCGTGATAGGTGGCGGCGGTGACGAGGTTGCCCCACCATTGGTGGGCGGTTTCGTGTGAGTGGAGGATCTCGGAGAAGAACGTGTTCTGCCTCTGGGATTGCAGATTGGCGGGCCGCTCCTTATCGCTGAGGAACGAGATGGTCGAGATATAGAGCAATCCGGGGAAGCCCTGGCCGAAGTTGCCCGGGATGGGCGACGCGGTGAGGGTCTTGAGCGGGGGCGGGCCGAACTGGGTGGACATCCATTCCAGGGACGACGCGATTTCCGTGGCCAGTTCGCGCATGCGGGCCTGCGGATTGGGTGTGGGGCCGGATTGACTGGTGATCACTTCCGTGACGCGGGAATGGGAGCCGATGCCGCCGCGGATCCAGGTGGGTGGCACCATATACGTGTGCGTCTTGGCCTGCAAGGCGGGCTCAACGGTTCTATTGGCGTAGACCTGGACATCGAAGCCCCCGCGCGAGACTCCTGCGTTCTCGTAGGCGCCGACGTTGAACCCGGCCAGGCGGACTGGCGAACTGGTACGACGGCGCGCGATGCGCCATTCGCCCTCTTCCCGCTCCTCGGCGATATCGCCGGTGGCTACCACGCGCAGTTCCTTGGGGACGCGGAAGGTGACGTCGAAGTTGGTGAAGCCATAGCCGTGCGAGGGGAACCAATTGGTGCGGGCGCCGACATAGAAGACATTGTTGCCGGCCGGCTGGATGACTTTGCCGCTATGGACGAATTCGAGTTCGTGGGTGGTGCCGGGCTGCCAAGGCTGGTTGAGCACGACGAGGAAGGGGTCGTTGATGCGTCCGCCGATCAGGTTGGCACGCATCGATTCGCGGCGAAAGATCTCGGCGGGCTGGCCGTCGATCTTCACAGCGGAGATCTCCATTTCCGGGGCGAGTTCGAAGGACAGGGCTCCGGTGATGGGCTGGTGGGGGTTGGCGGTGACGCGGGTGACGACGTCGAGTTTGAGGTCGGGCTGCAGCGTGGCCTCGATGCGGTAGTTCTGCATGACGACATCTTCCACGACGGGGGCATTGCCCTGGCGGCGCTTGCGGCTCTGGAAACTGGTCCAGACGTCGAATCCGAGCACCCCTTTATTTGAGACCTGGCCCAGGATGGTCTCTTCGGGCAGGGTCGGGTCGTACATGAAGTCCATGTTGTTCAGAGTCTTGCCAGTAAAGGCGGCGTAGAAGAGGCCGGCCTCGGGCTTATTGGCAAGCAGGTCGAGCACCAGGCGGACCTGGAAGCTGGTGCAGAGATTGCGAACCATCTCGTCGAGGCGGCCGGCCAGAACCAGGCCCATGTCGGGGTTGGGCTTGGGTACGCCGTCGTGGATGGATTTTAAAAGCTCCTCGGCGGTGCCGTCAGTAAATATCATCAGCGATGAGCGGAAGTGCTCGTCGAGAGTGGGCGACTGGGTGGCCATCGTGAGCGAGAGGCGTTCGCTGCGATTGGGTGGACGCATCAGGATTTCGCCGTCGTCCGAGGGCTCAGACGCCGTGAAGATGGCGACCACGCGGCGGCCGGCCACGGGTTTGCTGAAGATCAGGAAGCCGTCGGTGAGATAGATGCTGGTGTCGTCGCGCTGCAGGCGGAGGTCCCGGACGCGGTAGCAGGCATCGGGATCGAGCCTCATGTCGCGAACGGCCGCGCCGAGGGCGGCGGCGGTCTCAGCGACGGCGCAGGGCAGGAAGAGAAGAATCAGCAGACTGACGCGCAACAGCACGCATCCAGTGTATTCCGATGATGTGCCGGGCGGCAGCGGCGGGTGCGGATGTTACGGCGGCGGGCGAAGGACGGGATCAGATAAACATTTCTTCGTCGTGCGTGGCGCGGTCCACCGTGGGGCGGCGACCCTGGAGGAATGTGGAGACGGCGGCTTTAACACCGGCGACGACGCCGCTGACTTCACGCACCGGACGGAGAACAGAACCATGGACGACGGAGACGACATCCTGGACGCGGGCCAGAACGTCCTCCACCACGAGTTCGACGCGCTCACCCTGGATTCTCAAGTGGGTGGAGAGATCCTGCCGGGCATTGTCCAGGTTGGTGAGTTGCGTGTCGATGGCTTGCATGATGTCGCGGGCCTGCGTCGTGATCTCCTTGACGTCGTGGGTGGCCTCGGTCATCACTTTTTGAGCCTGCGCCAGAGTCTCTTTCGCCTCGGGGATGAGGGGAGAGATGTCGCTCTGGAGCTTCTTCACCGTCCGGTAGATGCCAAGCGAGGCGAGCGCGTTCATCAGGAGCGCGAGGCTCGAGATGCAGACCGCGCCCGCCATCAAATAAAATGCCGCGTCCGATTGCATGCGCGCTTACACGCCTTCGATCAGTTCGTCGCCGGGGTCGGAAACGGTGGTGACCGTATCGACTTTCTCGCGGTAAGCGGAACGGCCCGCTTCCACCGCGGCTGCCAGTTGTTCCTTTTGGCGAAGGACGGCCTGCTTGCTCTTGTCGAGCAACTCATTTGCCGTCTCTTTGATGTCTTCACTACGGCGCTTGACGTAGTCTTTCCCTTCGTCGGCCTTCTCGCGCAGTAGCTCGCGCGTCTCGGCTCCGGACTTCGGCGCGAAGAGAATACCCGCTGCGACGCCAATACCAAGCCCGAGGAAGAAATAAGAGAATTTCTTGTCGTCTTCCATGAGTGCTCCTTGCTGCTTACAGTGTACTCCACGGACAATGAGTACAGGCCCATGCCTATCAAACAGCCGCGCAAACTCGATGCTGACGAGCTGCGCCACTATGCCATGAAGTTGCTCTCGTCGCGAGCGCTTTCAATTGGCGAATTCAAGGCGAAGTTGCGGCTTCGCGCCGCCGACCCCGCCTCGATCGACGAAATCGTTCTGCAATTGAAGGAATACGGCGCGCTCAACGACCAGCGCTTTGCCGGGCATTTCGCGGACACGCGGGCCGGCAGCGGAGCGGTGGGTAAGCAGCGTGTGTTGTCCGACCTAATGCGCAAGAAGGTGGCGCCCAAGATCGCCGAGAAAGCTGTGGCTGACGCGTACGCTGGGACGAATGAGGTGGAGTTGGTTGAACAGTGGCTGCAGCGTAAGTATCGCAACCAGGATCTGGGGGCGCTGCTGCAGGAGCCGTCGAAGCTGGCCTCGGTCTTCCGGCGCCTCCGGCAGGCGGGCTTCTCGACCAGTCCGTCGATACGGGTGCTGAAGCGCTACGCGGCCGAGGCGGAGCAGCTCGAAGATTTGCCGGAGGAGTAAGCTCGGCGGCGCAAGGCGAGAAACGCAAGCAGCCCGGCAACGGCGGTGAGAGCCAGACCTGCGCGGAACGACGTGGGGACGTACGTCATCTCGACCCGGTGACGGCCTTGCGGCAGGGCCATTCCGCGGAAGGCGGCGTTCACCATGAGGATGGGCGCGGGTTGACCGTCGAGGGTTGCGTGCCATCCGGGATACCAGGCTTCCGAGGAGACTAACAGAGCGGGGCGGTCGGTTTCGACCGTCAACACGAACGACTCCGGCCGGCAAGACTCCACGTGGACCGTGCCGCGGGCAGCGGGATCGAAGGCGGGCGGCGGTCCGGCGGTCTCCAGAATTACCTCGCGGGCCCCGTGGAAAGCCGGGTCGCGCAGCTTTGTCAGTGACTCGTCGAGACTCGCAGTCTTCCGCACATTGCCGTTGATGCTGAAGCGGGGCAAGGCGCCCGGATTCTCCCAGATGGCGTGGCCATCGATGGAGTCGATCTTGTGAATGGCGGGGTTGCGGAGCACGTCGGAATTCGAGGCGTCCCAGGCGATGAGGTAGCGCGCTCCGACGAGGTTGAGGACGGGCGATGCGGCGTCCTTCACCGGGATATAGCGTTCCCATTCATGGGCCTCGCCGAAGATACGGCGGATGGCAAGCACGCGCGCCGACGCGAGCGGTTCGTTGCCGGACGCAGTGTAGAAACCGACGAGCGGTGCGCCATTGCCCCACATCTGTGTGGAATCGATGGCGTCGATGCGCCAGGGCGGGGTCTGTGTGCCGGTCAATGCTCGCAGGCGGGTCACCACGTTGCGGCTGCCTTCGAATTGCCGGGCGGTGGTGGGCAAGGCGGAATCGGGCTCGCCCGTGTTCATGGGGCGGCCTGCGCCGGCCCACCAGAGATCCAGGGCGGCGATGGCGACCACAACCACGCGCACGGTCAGCGCGCGTCGTGCCAGTAGGGCCTCGAAGCCGAAGGCGGCGAGCACGGCGAGGCTGAGGCCCAGGGCACAGAGGGCGAACTCATCATAGATGGACGACCGGATCAGGCGGGGCAGGCGAGGGTAGAGGAAGCGCATGAGCGGCGTGTGGCCGCCCATCATCCACAGTGCGGCGAAGACGCCCGTGAGCAACAGGGTCCGCCAGCGGGCGTCGCGCCACCACCAGACTCCAGCCACGATGAGCACCGCGCCGGCCAGGCCGCAGTAAAGGTAGCCGAACGTCGGATTCCAGGGCTGATGGTAAGTCGAGAAGTCGAAAACACCGTTCCAGTTGGGCCAGATCAGAGCACCGAAGGCCCGGGGCGGGATGCCGCCCCCACCGGCGCTGGAGAAGTTGGTACGGAGATGGGCGGTGCTCCAGTCGATCAGTTCCTTCGCAGGGATGAGCTGGACGCCTGCCAGGGCGGCGCCCCAAACACCACCGGCAATGGTCCAAAGGGGCAGTCGCCAAGTGGAGGCCCGAAAGAGAAACAAGCCTACGGCCAGCACACCGGTGGAAGCGATGGCCACCATGAGGACGGCCGGGAAGCCGGTGAGCACGATCATGGCGACGGCGAGAGCCAGCACAGCCATGCGGCGCCAAGAGAAGCGATGGGCCAAGGCGAAAACCATGGTCCAGACCAGCGGAAGCCAAGCGGCTCCGGAGACAGCGCCCAGATGCTGGGCCTGGGACGCGAAGAAGCCACCGAATTGGTAAGTGACGCCGGCGAAGAGCGCGGCGGTCCAGTCCAGGCCCAGGTGCCGGCACAGCAGATAGGCCAGCCAGCCTGCAAGGGCCAAGTGCAGGGCGACGGCCCACTCCAGCACGTCTTCGACGTGGTCCTCATGCGTGATGGCGTTGAGGACGGCGAAGGGCCAGCTGGGCGGATAGTAAACCTGAGTCTGCAGATTCGCCGCGAAGGGCATTCCGCAGTAGGAGTACGGGTCCCACAGTGGCAGCCGGCCCTGGGCCAGTGAACGGGCGAAATAGCCGGCTTGCGGCACGTGGTAGCTGGGCAAGTCGTACGGGATGATGGTCTTCGTGGTGAAGAGCGCCCGGCTGAAGAACAGCAGCGGAGCGGATAGTAGAACCAGCGCCACCAGGATCCTGCGAAGTCTGGCGCCACCCGCCACGCTGCTGGTGAACACGGCTATTCCACGATGGCGGCTTCGTTGACCAGCACGCCGATAGACGGGGTGCTGATGGTGACAACGTCACCTGGGGCCAGAGCCGCCTCCTGCGTGACGATGATGCCGGTGCCGGTGAGCAGTACGCTGCCGGCCGGGACCGCATTGGCCCTGAGCAGGTATTCGACCAGATTCTCGATCTTCCGGCCCAGCTTGGCGGTGGACGTGCTGCCGTCGAACAGAGTTTGCTCGCCGCGCCGGATGACACAGTTCATATCGAGCGAGTACGGGTCTGTCAGTTCGTCGGGCGTCACGAACCAGGGCCCCAGCGAGCAACAGGCGGTGTAGACCTTCGACTGCGGAAGGTAGAGCGGATTTTCCCGCTCAATGTCCCAGGCCGAGACATCGTTAGCGAGGGTATAGCCCAGCACTGTGCCCTTGGAGCCGAGCAGTACGGCCAGTTCCGGCTCGGGCGCCGTGAACTTCGAATCGCTGCGGATGCCGATGAGTGTGTGGGTGCCGACACAGACGCGCGCTGTGCCCTTGAAGAAGATTTCGGGACGGGCGGCGGTGAAGACATGGCGGTAGAAGCCCTCGCGCGTGTTGTGCTCGGCGTCGCGGAAGCTGGCGCTCATTTCATAAGTGCAGCCGCAGGCCCAGACTTCGCGAGGTTCGATGGGGATGGCGGGGTCAATGTGTTCGGCGGCGCGCACCGCGTAGCGTGCGGCCAACTCTGTAAAGGGCGTGCCGTCACGCTCCGAGCGCTCGAGCAGTTCGCGCAGGGTGTAGCCCGGAATGGGACGCGCCAAACCGGATTCAAATAGAGCGGCCGTCAGCCGGCCCTGCCACCAGACTTGTCCAAGTTTCATCTGTGTTCCGATTGCCTAGTATTTGATGTAGACCGTCTTGTGGTCGCTGTAGAACTCAAGCGCGGCCGGACCCTGTTCCTTCGGGCCAAAGCTGGAATCCTTGCTGCCACCGAACGGCAGTTGATACTCGACACCGGCGCTGGGCAGGTTTACTGTGACGAGGCCCGCTTCGATGCCGTAGATGTATTCGAACATGCGTGAAAGGTTGGTGGTCTGGAGCGACGCCGAGAGGCCGAAATCACTGCCGTTGGCGAGTTGCATGGCGTGCTGGAAGTCGCGCGCCTTCAGGATGGCCATCACGGGCCCGAAGATCTCTTCGCGAGCGATCACCATCTCTTCCGTGATGCCGGCAAAGACAGTGGGCTCGACGAAATAGCCCTTGTCGTAGTCTCCGCCCGTCAGGCGATGGCCGCCGCACAAGGGCTCGCCGGCTTCCTTGCGTCCGATCTCGATATAACGGAGGACCGTGTTCATCTGCCCTTCGTCGACGCACGGGCCGATGTCGATGCCGGGCTGCATGCCGTTGCCGACCTTCAGCTTCTTCGTGCGCTCGACCACGGCCGCGACGAATTTGTCGTAGATGCCCTCTTCGACAATCACGCGCGAGGTGGCCGTGCACTTCTGGCCAGTGGAGAAAAACGTCGCGTTCACGCAGTTTTCGACGGCCGAGGCGAAGTCGGCGTCGGCCAGGACGATGGTGGGGTTTTTGCCGCCCATCTCCAACTGGATGCGGAGACGGCGCTTCGAGGCCTCGGCGTGGATCCACTGCCCGATTTCACAGGAACCGGTGAAGCTGATCGCCTTGATGGGTTTGGCGTTCACGATGGCCGCGCCCAGTGCGCCCCCGCTGCCGCCGACGAAGTTGACCACGCCCTTGGGCACGCCCGCCTCATGGCAGGCCTCGATGATGCGCCACGCGCTGAGCGGCGCGGCAGACGCCGGTTTCATCACCACGGTATTGCCGCAAATGAGCGCGGGCGCGAGCTTCCAGGCCGGAATCGCGCTGGGAAAGTTCCAGGGCGTGATCAGGCCGACAACGCCCACGGGCTTGCGGAGGGCGAACATGTGGACGCGATCGCGTTCGCTGGGCGCCATGACGCCCGCCATGCGCGAGCCCTCGCCGGCGAAGTAGCGGAAGATGTTGATGGAACGCCGGACCTCGCCCTTGGCTTCAGGCAGCGTCTTGCCCTCTTCGCGCGTCATCTCGGCGCTGATCTGGTCGAACTTGCGGTCGAGGATGTCGGCGATCCTGTAAAGCAGCGCTCCACGGGCCGGGCCGCTCGTCGTTGACCACGCGGCCAGTGCGCTCTGCGCCGCGTCGGCGGCGCGCTGAATGTCCTCGGGCGAACCCTTGCCGTGCAGCCCGACTACTTCGCTGATGTCGGCCGGGTTGCGGTTCTCAAACGTGGGTCCTTCGACCCACGCGCCGTCAATGTAGTTCGGAAAGATGGGTGTGTTCATGGTTCGTCCCTAGAACTTCACGGCCGGCGCTGTCCGGGCGCCGGGCTCGGTCTTGAAATAGTCATCGTTACGATGGAAGCCGAGGAAGTTGGCGAAGAGATTATTGGGAAAGAGGCCGATGCTGGTGTTGTAGTCCTGCACGGTCTCGTTGTACTTCCTGCGTTCCACGGCGATACGGTTCTCGGTACCGGCCAACTCATCCTGCAGCCGCATGAAGTTCTCATTCGACTTCAAGTTCGGGTAGTTCTCCACCACCACCAGCAGGCGGCCGATGGCGGAATCCAGGCCCTGGTTGGCCTGGATCTTCTCCGCCGGGCTCTTGGCGTTCAACAGGGCGGAACGCGCGTTGGCGACGGTTTCGAGGATCTGCTTTTCCTGGGCCGCAAAGCCCTTCACGGTCTCCACCAGGTTGGGGATCAGGTCGGCGCGGCGCTGCAGGGCCACATCTACCTGCGACCATGAGCCGCGGATCGCCTCCTGTTTGACCACCAGTTCGTTATTCGCCGATGCGGCCTTGCCGCCCACAATCAACACGAGCACCAGGATGATGCCGCCGATAATCAATCCAGTCTTCATGGGTAGTTCCTCACCGCTCCAGTCGATCGACCACGGCGACCAAGGCCGCGATCTCTTCAAGGTACGTTGAAAAAAGAGTGCCAGGTTCCAGGCTACGGGGCCGGGTTTGCCCCTCGCGGAGACCTAACAGCATATCGAACGCGCGGCCCTCGATGCCGAAGGACTCGCGAACCTGTTGGACCACCTCCCGCTTGGGCCAGGGAGCCGGATGGCCGGCCAGAAGCAAGGCGTGGCGCGCCAGCACGCAGAAGGTCGATACCGAATCGGCCATCAGCCGCAGCATCAGGTCGCGGTCGCTGAGGACGCCGGCGGCCTTCTGCCTCAGCCGCAGCAGCTTGGCACGCAACTCGTGCTCCACCTGGGCGCGATAGAACGCATCGTCGATGGTCAGGCCGGCGGTGACGTCCTCGCCATGCAGCACTCGGTGGCGTTCGGCGATGTCGTGATACTCGATGGGGAAACAGTCGGACGAGGTAAGCACCTCGTCGCGGCTCATGAGCAGCGGGGCCGGATTCCCCTTCTCGCGCCACCATTTGAATACCGGTTCGGACGCCTCGAGCTCCTTGACACCAATTCTGTCGAGAACGCACATGACGTTCAGATCCGAGTAAACTCCGTGCACGTCGCCGCTGGCGCCCGAGCCATACAGGATGACTGAGCGCAGGCCCTTCGAGTGGGCCTTCTGGAGTTTCTCGACGAGCTGGTTTAGCAAACGATCCATCGGCTCCATCGGTTTTCTCTCCTACCAGTCACTGGACGCACCACCGCCGCCCGAGTCTCCGCCGCCGAATCCGCCGAAACTGTCGCCGGAGTCGTAGCCGCCAAAACCGCCGCCGCCGCGGGTGCGGGATCCGCCGCCGCCCAGCAGTTGCCCCAGAATCATGCCTACGAGGAAGCCGCCTCCTCCTCCGCCGCCGCCGTAGCCGCCGCGGCCACTGCGGCCGCCGCCAAAGAACAGCATCACCAGCAACAGGCCGCCCACCACGACGAGCACTTCCCAGGGAAAGTTCTCCGGGCCGGGCCGTGAGTGGCGCAGGGGCGCCGGCATTCCGATCTGGACACCCTTGGCCTGGGCGATTCTCTCGGCGATGGTATGCGCCGCGTCAGAGAGCGCCTGGTCGTAATTGCCGGCCCGCAGCGATGGCCGCATTTCACGGATGATGCCGCCCGCGTTGCCGTCGGGGATGATCGGCTCCAGGCCGTAGCCCACCTCCAGGCGGGAGCGGCGGTCGCCGATGGAGAGCAGTAGGAGGACGCCTTCGTTTTCCTTCTTGCTGCCGACGCCCCACTTGCGATACAGCAGGTTGGCGACATCCTCAATGGGTTCGCCTTCCAGGCTGGGCAGGGTAACGATTGCGATCTGTGCGCCGGTGGCGTTCTGCACCTGGGCGCAATACGCCTCCAGTTGCTGCGCCGACGCGGGGTCGAGCACCTTGGCGAAGTCGTTGACATAGCCGGTGGGCCGCAGGGCGCCGAAATCGGCGGCCGCCGCGATCCAACCGGCGGACACGAGCACCAGCAGAGCTTTGGTCCAGCGGCCCATTTACTTCAACAGGACAGGTCTTCCCGGGTTACGGTGAGCCCTTCCAGACGGCCCAGCATCGCCAGCCCGATCTTCTCCGAGTCGAAGTATTCGCGCGCCACGCTCAGCACTTCGTCGGCGGTGACGGCTTCAATGCAGTCGGCCAGTTCGTCCAACGTGAAGAACTTGCCGAAGTTCATCCATTGCCGGGCGAGATTGCTCATGCGGCTGCTGGTGGATTCGAGGCTCAGCATCAGCGAGCCTTTCATGTGGTCCTTCGCGTGGCGCAGCTCGTCGGCCGGCAGCGGGTCGTTCTTCAGGCGGCGTAACTCGACCATGACGCCATCCAGCAGTTTGCGCGCGGTCTCGGACGACGTGCCGGCGTAGATGGCCATTAGGCCGGTGTCGCGATAGAGGTTGAGCTCCGAGAAGATGGAGTACGCCAAGCCCTGGCGTTCGCGGATGTTCTGGAAAAGCCGGCTGCTCATGCCGCCGCCGAGGATGACGTTCAGGGTATAGGCGGCGAAACGCAACGGGTGCGTGGCCGGCACCATGGGGACGCCGAGGCAGAGATGTACCTGCTGCAGGCTGCGGCGATTCTTGAGAATCAGCGGCGCGGCCGTGGGCGGCGTGGTGAAGTCAGGCAGTTTACCGCCCACCGTGAGCGGGCTGAGGTACTGTTCGGCCACGCGGATCAGATCTTCGTGCCGCAGGCTGCCGGCTGCCGTCAGCGTGATGTTCTCGGGCCGGTAGTAGCGTTGGTGGTAGCCGCGGAGGTTTTCGGGGCAGAAGGCGGCGATGGTCTTCTTGGTGCCCAGGATGGGCCGGCCCAGGGAGTGATGCTTCCAGAAGTTGCTGACGAACAGCTCGTGGACGAAGGTCTCCGGGCTGTCGTTCTCCATCTTGAGTTCCTCGAGGACGACGCCTTTCTCCTTTTCGATGTCCGAGATGTCGAACCGTGGGTTCAGGAGCATGTCCGAGAGAATCTCGAAGGCGAGCGGCATATGCTCGTCCAGAACCTTGGTGTTGTAGCCAACGAGCTCGCGGCCGGTAAACGCGTCCAGGTGGCCGCCGATGGCGTCCACTTCGCGAGCGATGGCTTCGGCCGAACGTTTCGGTGTGCCCTTAAAGAGCATGTGCTCAATGAAATGCGAGGTGCCGTTCTCCTCGATCGTTTCGCACCGGGAACCCGTGCCGATCCAGAATCCGACTGCCACGCTTCTGACCGCCGGCATCGGCTCCGTTATCACACGAATTCCGTTTGATAACGTGCTAACGCAAATATCCCGTTCCAAGGTGAGCTTCGACATGGACTGTATCCAGTCTATCCTCTCACGTCCGGCCGGGCGCGCCGGATGGAGGCCCGACCGTAGGGCGGACCCTCGGTCCGCTGGCGATCCCTAGGTCGCCAGGCGCCGCACTCGACCAGGGATATGCCTCAGCCGCCGCGACCAGGCCAGCCCGCACCGGGTTCTGCTCAATATAGGCCCGGATCTTCTCAAACTCCCGCTGATTGCGCACCATGTGGTCGTAGCTCTCCTCTCCCCAGAATGGGCGGCCGGTGAGTCCCAGCACCTCGTTTGCCCGCCGGGCGGTGACGCTCTTGAGCGATTGGGTGAGCCGGAAGGGCAGGATGGTGGGCGTGATCAGCAGATGGATGTGGTTGGGCATCACCGCGTAAGCGTGCAGTTCATACTGGCTGAGCGTCTCGGTACCGTAGCGGATAGCGGCGGCGACCATTTCAGCAAGCACGGGCCGGCACAGATAGAAAGGGCCCGTCCGCGCCTGGTCCAACAGGCGGTCCATGGCGGCGAAAGCCCGTCCCGAGGTAACCGTAGCGGCTGGAAAGCACCGGTTGGGAGGCAAGCTGTCGTGCAGCCTCCACGTGAGAAACAAAGGACGGCCGGGCTCGTGAATATGTGGCAGCCGGCGGCGATAGAAGGTCATGCCTTGGTAGTGCGCTGACGGGCGCGGAATTCTCGGCGTTGAGCTGACCTGAGGGTCAGCTACGGACCAAGGGTCCGCCCTACTTGGCTGCGGGCGGATCGTCGGATGCTTGCGGTCAGGCTGCACCTGCAGTTCTTGTGTGCTGGGGTCGCATGGGCGCGACCGTAGGGCTGACCCCCGGTCTGCGGCGATCCCGAGGTCGCCCGGCGCGCCGGAATATATCCGCGGCCGTGATCGGCCTACGCCGGGAGCCTCGGCGACTAGTACTTCAGGCCGAAGCCATTCTTGAACAGAACATCCGCCTTTGTGGCCGTGCCCAGCGGGAGTTGGTCGTCCGACCGCGGCCACGCAAATGAGAGCTTGCCCGTCGGCTTGAAATCGCCGAAGAGGACATCCGACACACCCTGACCTTCCGTGCCGGGCAGCCACGCGGCGACGAACGCGTCGGCCTGCGCCAAGACATCATTAATGATCAGAGGACGGCCGGAGACCAGCACCACGACCACAGGAATGCCGGCGGCCTTCATGGTATTCACGGCGTCCACATCCTCTTTGTCCATCGCGAGAGTCTTGCGGTCGCCCATCATCTCGGCATACGGTTTCTCGCCAACCACGACCACGCCGACTGTGGCACCCTGCGCGCCGGACCCGTCGACGGAGTAGGTCACCTTGGTATCCGGCGAAACCGCGGCCTGAATGGCGGCCCGGATCGTCGTCCCGCCGGTCGTGATGTTGCCGCTCTTGCCCTGCCAGTCGATCGTCCAGCCGCCGCATTGGTTGCCGATGTCGTCGGCATTCTTCCCGGCGATGTGGATGCGGGCCACGGTTTTCTTCAGCGGCAGGGTCTTCTTGTCGTTCTTGAGCAGAACCAGCGATTGCCGAACCGCTTCCCGCGCCACCTGGCGGTGCTCGGCGGAACCAAAACCCTTCTGCAGAGTGCGGTCGGCCAGTTGCGAACGGCTCTTGTCCATCAGGCCCATGGCGAACTTCACACGCAAGATGCGGGTGACGGCGTCGTCGATACGGGCCATTGGCACGCGGCCCTCCTCCACGAGCTCCTTCAAATCCTTGATGTACTCACGGTAGCGGGCAGTGACCATCACCATGTCCATGCCGGCGTTGATTGAGATCTCGATGGCCTTCTTGTAGTCGGGCGTGATCTGGTCGATGGCGTTGTAGTCGGAGATGAGGAAACCCTGGAAGCCCAGTTCGCCCTTGAGAATGTCTGTCATCAGCTGCTTGCTGGCGGAGCACTTCACGCCGTTCCAACTGCTGTAGGAAGGCATCACTGTGCCGGCTCCGGCGGCGATGGTGGTGAAGTAACCCTGCAGATGCAGTCGCCGCAGGGTGGCTTCGTCGACACGCGTGTCGCCCTGGTCGAGCGGAGACTTGCCGGCCATCCCCGTGCCAAGAGTCGTTCCGCCGTCGCCGACGTAGTGCTTGGCGCAGGCCAGCACGGAAAGCGGGTTGGACAGGTCAGCGCCCTGCAAGCCGCGCACAGCGGCCTCACCCAACTTCTTCACCAGCGCGGGATCGTCCGAAAAGCCCTCGTAAGTGCGGCCCCAGCGGATGTCCTGCGGGACGGTGACGCATGGCGCAAAAGTCCACTGGATGCCCGTAGCCCTCACCTCCTCGGCGGTTACGCGCGCAATCTTTTCGACGAGCGCCGGATTCCGGGTGCAGCCCAGGCCGATGTTCTGCGGGAAGACGACCGCGCCGATCACGTTGTTGTGACCATGCAGCGCGTCGACGCCATACAGAAGCGGAATGGCCAGCCGGGTCTTCAGTGACCGCGCCTGATAGCGGTCGTAGAGATTCGTCCACGCTTCCAGGCTGTTGCCCTCCTTGGGGTCGGAACTGCCGCCGCTGAGCAGGGAGCCCAGGAAGAGGTTCTCAATGTCTGCCTCGTCCTTCAGAGCTTCCTGGTCGGGCTGGGTCATCTGTCCGATCTTCTCGTCCAACGTCATCCTGGCGAGCAGTTCCTTCACCTGTGGATCGTAGGAGGAGAGAGCTTTCGACTTGGGCGGCGCGGCGGCGCCCAGCAAAGAGAGGAAGACAACGCTCGCCGCAGCGGTGCAGACGGCGACGATGGAAGAGAGTTTCGGATATTGCATGCTTTTACTCCGCGGAGCGCTCTTAGCTTATCAGCCCTTTTCCCGCCGGGCCACGCCCAGTCGCCATAATAGGACCAAGCTTGACGATGGCCGCGATCTTAATCTTTGTCGCCACCTATGTTGTCCTGGCCGTCGGCCGGTTCCCTGGCCTGCGGGTGGACCGCACCGGCGCAACCATCATTGGTGCGAGTTTCATGGTCGCCGCCGGCGTGTTGAGCTTCGAGGACGCCCTGCGTGCCATTGACTGGGCAACCATTGTCCTGCTGCTGGGCATGATGATCGTGGTGGCGAACCTCCGCCTTTCGGGTTTCTTTCGGTTGGTAGCCGCGGCCGTGGTGCGGCATGCGCACGGTCCGAGAATGCTGCTGGCCGGGATCGTCATGGTGGCTGGTGTCTTCTCGGCCTTCTTCGTGAACGACACCATGTGTCTGGTGCTAACGCCGCTGGTGCTCGAGGTGACGCTGTCGCTGCGGCGCAATCCGGTACCCTATCTGCTGGCTGTCGCCATGGCTTCGAACGCGGGCAGCACGGCCACCATCACCGGGAATCCGCAGAACATGATGATCGGGTCGCTGTCCGGCATTCCCTATAGAACCTTTGCGCTCGCTCTGACACCCATCGCCCTGGGGTCACTGGTGATGACTTACTTCGTCATTCGTTTGCTTTACCGGCGGGAGTTCACGCGGGAGCGCTTTGACGCCGGAGAGGGATTGAAGGTGCGGGTGAACAGCGGCCTGATGTGGAAGTCGATTCTGGTGGCGGTCGCGATGGTCGCCTTCTTCTTTGCCGGCTGGCCGGTGGCCCAGGTGTCGATCGTCGCCGGAGCGATCATGCTCCTCACCCGCCGCGTGAAGCCCGAGAAAATCTATCACGACATCGACTGGTCGCTGCTGGCCATGTTCGCCGGCCTGTTTGTCGTGGTCTCGGGCGTCGAGAAGACGTCGCTGGAGGCGGATCTCTTCCGCATTGCCCAGGGCTTCGGGCTGCACCGGCCGGCGGTGCTTACGACTTTTTCCGCGATGCTCTCCAATGTCGTCAGCAATGTTCCGGCCGTGCTGGTGTTCCGGCCTGTGATGGCGAAACTGCCAAACCCCGAACTCGGTTGGCTGACGCTGGCCATGTCGTCGACACTGGCCGGCAATTTCACAGTGCTTGGGTCGGTCGCGAATCTGATCGTAGTGCAGCGGGCGCGCGGCTCGGTCTACATCTCGTTTTGGGACTATTTTAGGGCCGGAGCGCCGCTCACCCTGGCCAGTCTCGCCTTCGGTGCGCTTTGGCTGACATACTTGAGGTAGAGGTATGCAAACCCTACTCGGGCTGGAACCAGCGGATCTGCAGGCATTGCTGCCTGGCCAACCGGCGTTCCGTGCCCGCCAACTCTATGAAGCCATTTATCATGGCCGCGTGACGTCCCTGGAAGCGGTGTCGACTCTGCCCAAGGCCGTGCGCGACCGGCTCGCGTCGGAATGCAGTCTGGGCCACCTGACACAGGCGACGCGCTACCAGTCGTCGGACGGAACGCGCCGGTATCTGCTGAGCCTGCAAGACGGCAAAAGCGTGGAGGCCGTCTTCATGCCGGAGGAGAACCGCGACACGCTATGTATCTCCACTCAAGTGGGCTGCCCGGTGGACTGCAAGTTCTGTCTGACGGCGCTGATGGGCCTGGAGCGCAACCTCACGGCTGGCGAGATTGTCGGCCAAGTGCTTCATCTGGCGCAGGATAACAACCTATGGTCGGACCAGAAGCGCATCAATATCGTCATGATGGGGCAGGGCGAGCCGCTGCTGAATCTGGCCAATGTGCTGAAAGCGACGCGGTTGCTGTGTGACGCCAAGGGTCTGGGCATTGCTCCGCGGCGCATCACCGTTTCCACGTCGGGCATCATCCCCAAGATGGCGGAACTGGCGCAGGCGGAAGTCCGGCCGCGGCTGGCCATCTCGCTGAACGGTTCCAACCAGGATCAACGCGCGGCGTTGATGCCCATCACCCGCAAGCACAATCTTGCGGCGCTGATGGAGGCCTGCTGCGCCTATCCATTGCGCCCATGGGAGAAGCTGACCTTTGAGTACGTCTTGCTGAAAGACGTGAACGACTCCGCGGAAGACGCTCGGCGCGTGGTGCGGCTGCTGGCCAACCTGAACTGCAAGGTGAATCTGATCGCACTGAATCCGGGGCCGGGCATCCCGTTTGAAACTCCTGATCCCGAACGAGTTACGGTGTTCCAGGAGATCCTGAAGCGGTCGTTCCCCTGCTTCGTGCGGAGGCCGAGAGGCCTCGACATCTTCGCGGCTTGTGGCCAGTTGAAACGGATGGAGACGGCTGGTCCGGCGCTGGTCCAACTCTGACGCGGTTTAAAACACGAAGCGCAGGCCGAGCTGGAAGACGCGGCCGTCGTTGAGTGTATTCGTGATCTTTCCGAACGCTGGCGAAGAGAGGTTCCGCTGCGGCTCGTCGAATTGGGGCGTGTTCGAGAGGTTGAATGCCTCGGCGCGCAGTTGGGCCGTCAACTCGTTGGGGAAACGGAACTGCCGCGCAACCGAAGCATTCCAGTTCCAGATCGAGGATTTGCGCATCGTGCCACGGCCCAGCGTACCGGCATGCTGCCCGGGCGTGATGTAGGCGAACTTATTGCGGCTCAGGATGATGGGCGCGGTGTCGGGGTGGCCGATGGTGGCGCCCAGAATCGTCGGGTCGAGCAGGTTGGGGCGGTCTGCCCCGCCGCCGTCGACGTTCCCGTAGCCCGGGCCGTCACTGCCGACAAACAGCGTCAACGGAGTCCCCTTCTTCCACATGTTGGCGCCCGAGATCTGCCAGTTGGACGTCGCGGCGCGCAGCCAGTGGGCCGCCGAACGGAACGCCGGAATATCCCAGGCGTAGTTCATTGAGAAGGCGTGCGTGGAATCGAAGTTCGAGAGCCCTTTGCGGTCTTTCAACGTGTCGTACTGATACTGGCTGCGGAAGTTCGAGATGTCCTTGTTGGCTGCCGTCGCCGTGAAGTCATTGCCTTCGTCGATGGCTTTGGAGAATGTGTAGTTCGTTGAAAAGATAAGCCCTTTGCGCAGCGGAAGGTCCCAGGCCACCTGGCCGCCATCATAGTAGGCGATACCGCCGTTGACCACGTGTTTCACATCGTAGTAGCGCGCATCCGCGCGCCGTGCGTCGACATTGGACGTGGTCAGAGCCATTCCTGGAATCGGCTCCGCGCGGTTCTGGGTGTAGGTATTCAGCAGCTTGATGGTGCGGCTGCCGATGTAGCTGAGCCGCAGCATCGAACCGGCGAAGACCTTGCGCTCGATGGTGGTGTTGTACTGGTGCGAGTAAGGCGTCGAAAGGTCGGACGAGAGCCACGTCGGTGAGTACCGCACATTGGGTGACGTCAGGTCCAGACTTCGCAGCGGGTTGGCGAGATATGGATCCGGCACCATCACGTACAGAATGCTCGGCGGATTGTTGCGGATCTGCTGATAGGTAACCGGCAGGATCTGGCCGAAGGTCGTGGTGTACATCGCCCGCACCACCCAGCCTTGGCCCGCCTGCCAGGCAAGGGAGACTCTGGGGCTGAAGTTATTCGCGTCGGTGGGATAGGGGATGGTCTCGCGGTTTTGCACCTCCACCGGGCGCGTGTCCGCCGTGTAGCGGAGGCCATAGTACAACTGGAACCGAGGGTGCAGTTTCCATTTGTCCGCGACATAGCCGTTGACCGTCCAGTTGCGGTAGCCGCGCGAAAGCTCGCCGACCGCCCCCTCAAACATGTTCGGAGTACCCAGCCGCAGGTTCTCGATGGAACTGCGCCCGAAGTTGGCGCCGAACTGGAACTGCCCGCGAATGTTGTTGGCCTCGATGCCATTCAGTTGGAACCGGGAAACGTCGGCCCCAGCGGTGATTTGATGCCGGCCGGCCTGGTGCAGCAACGCCGCACCATATCGATAGGTGTTAGTCGCCCGATTCACCGGGAACGAACTGTCGGGGCCCAGTTCCTCGACGCTGTAGCCGAAACGGACCCGCGGACCTACGGCGTTCGGCTCTGAGTAGAGCGCCGACCGGTTCCGGTTGTACGAAACGCCCATTTGCAGCTGCGTGGTAGCCGAGATCGATCGCTGCCACGTCATCCGGGCTTTGTGATTGTGGATCTCCGTGTCCGGGTTTTGGCCCGCCACCAACTGGAATGCGATGATCTGCTGACGGTCGATGGAGTAGCTCGTGAGCAGTTTGTTTTTCGCGTTGATGGGTGTATCGAGGCGGAATGTTCCCGCTATGTTATTGATTCGCTGCGGCGAATTGGTGTTGAGCGCGCGCGGGTCGAAGTCGGTCCGGTTGGGCAACTCGTTTGGATAGGCGTCGAGGAAGCGCTGAACAATGGCGCGCACCGCCGGGTCGGTGGCCAGCGGAGTGCGTTCGTTGGCAAGGGGGACGAGGACATTGCCATTCACCATGCCCCGGATCTTGCCCTGCGAAAAGGTGGCGGTCACAGCACCCAGCCGCGGCAGCAGTCCGGTGAGGCGCCCGCCGTAGAAGTTTCTGTGTGAAGGCTTCACTGAGCCGACCTGGAAAAACGTACGGGCGTTGAAGATACTGTTCTGGTGCGACCAGAAGCCCTCGCCGTGCCAGTTGGATGGCGCCGAAGCCGGCTTTAGCATCAACAGCTCGGCCGGTGGACGGCCATGCTCGGCCGCGAAGTAGTGCGTTTCGGCCAACGGCTCCGGAATGGCTGTGGTGGTGGTGCCCACCCGGATGTTCGCTTCCTTAACGGCGTTCGTATCGATGAACCAAATGGCGACATTCTCGTTGCGCTGGCCCGACGTTGTGAGGCGTGTCTGTGTCCTAGCCGGGGCTGGGGCTTCAGCGGCCTTGGCTGCGGGTTTCTCCGGATGGCCGGGCGTATCCCCAAGCAGGGCGAGGGCCAGCAGCACTTCCTGAAGCAACAGCACGGATCTATTGTATGTGATCAGGGCACAAACGTCCGAATTGGAACCGGAGCCGGGCGGGCGTCTATGGATTCTTCTTGGGCGCCAGCATGGCCTTCAAGGCGAGCCAGGCAGACTCGTTGTACTCGGTCTTGAGACGCTCCTGGGCTTCGGTGCGGAGGTCGCCAGGACGTGGTCCCATCTGTTTCAAGCTGCGGCCTAGCAGCAGTGTGGCCGTGTCGTCCTCTGGCTTGCGCTCGAGCGATGCCCTGAAGGCATTGGCGGCGGCATCGAAGCTGTTCTTTTTCCACAGGGCATAGCCCTCGTTGAAGTGATAGTCGGGGTCGGCCGGATCGATCTCGACGGCCTTCTGAAAGGCCGCTTCCGCCGTGGAATCGTTGATGCGCAGCAGCGTTGCACCCAGGTTGTTCCAGACCTCGGGCAGGGGCACCATGCCCGAGAGGTTGCGGAAGACGTCGGCAGCTCCTTTGAAGTCGCCCGTGTTGTAGCGGCTAAGTCCAAGAAAAAAGAGCGCTTCCCGGTAGTGGAGATCGGCCGCCGCGACCTTCTGGAACCACTCGGCGGCCGCGCCGTAGTTCTTCGAGGCGAAATTCAGGCGGCCGAGCTGGAAGCAGGGCTGCGAATAAGTGGGCTCCAGCCGGGCTGCGTTCGTGAAAAGCTTGTGTTTCTGGTCGAGTACGGGTGTAAGCAGTCCGCGCACGTAGCTTTCCAGGGCGTCCAACCGGATGCGCGGGCGGCTGCGGCGGAACTCCTCCTCGCTGATAGTCAGGGCGGGCGAGAGCGCCTTCACCACCTGCCACGCGAGGCCGGTTTGCAGGGACGAGAGGTTGTCGAGCGGGCCGCTCACCTGGAAGGTCCCGCGGCGGCGAACCCTGCGGACGTCCACGATGTGAGCATTGATCTTAAGCGTGCCTTTGGACGTGGACCCGGCTGGCGCCGGTTCGAGGTCCAGATCACCGTACACCACCACGCCCGCATCGCAATTCACGGCAATTTCCATGACGCTGCCCGTGGTGAGCCGCGTATAGCGCCGGACGCTCATCTGCCGCAGCACTTCGTCGCGCGTTTCGGTGGGAACGACAACCAACCCTTCTGAAGCCAGACTTTCTAGGATAGTTTCAGAAATGCTGTCGCCAATCCAATCTATACTTTTCGATTTGCTTACATTAAAGGACGGGAGTATTAGGATGGTTTCTGCTGGAAGCGCGGATGCCAGCAGGGCGACGAGCAGCGGCGTGCGGATCCAGCGGAGCACGAGGGCAGTATACCAAAGGGGCTGGACAAAGACGGAAACGGCCGCCCCGGTCGGAACAGGATCCGGGGCGGCCGTAAATTCTCTTATCAAGGCTTGCCAGTCAGGCTTAAGTCTTTCCTAACTCGTTTGCAATCTGACGGTTAGTTAAAGACAAGCTTGGTGGTGGTGCCACCCAGGCGGATCTCTTGAACCTTCATCTTGCCATTGTCATCGGCGTAGCGGATGGAAGTGGCGGAGTACTTCGTGTCAGAGGTCTCAACCTTCACAGTCGCTTCCACTTTCTCCTTACCCTTGGCGATCGTGGCCTTGTCGTTGTCGACGGTAAGTTTGTAGTCGCCCGCCTTCAGTTCATGGCCGGCAACGGTGGAGGCTTGGAAGAGCGTCACCTGATAGGTGGCAGCGCTGGCGCAAACCAGTGCAACAGTAAGAAACAGAACGAAAAACATCACGGTCTTGGTCATCGTGGACTCTCCTGACTGAATTATAGTCTCATATGCAGGGCTTATGGCAAGCATTCGTGAAAAAATTCCCAACTTCTAGGTGGTGTAACCTAAAAGTATTAGTTTTTCCGATCACGTAAGCTCGCGTTGAAGTGTGTCCTGCTCACACTTCCTAGTACGCGGGAGGGTCGGTTTTGTTCCGCTGTTTACGGCGAGGTATGTGTAAACTCAGCGACGAGCGCAAAGGCCCGCTGGACAGCCAGGGGGGCGTCACCGAATTCGTCGATCCAGTGGATGTCCGGCTCGCGACGGAACCAGGTGATTTGGCGCTTGGCATACTGCCGCGTGGCGATGGTTGTGAGCTCAATGGCCTGGGCCAAGTTCAGGTGCCCGTCGAGGAGTTGAAGACACTCCTTATAGCCAATGGATTCAAAGGCTTTGGCGCCCGGGGGCACGCCCTGGGCGAGCAACTGGCGCACCTCCTCCATCAATCCGGACTCAAACATCCTGTGTGCTCTCGCCTCGATTCGCTGGTGCAGCAGCCGTCGCGGCGGATTCAGGCCCAGTTTCAGAACCCGAAAGCCCTGCAGCGGCTGGCGCTCCGCCCGGAAGAGGTCCGAGGCCGGTCTTCGGGCCAGCAGGCAGATCTCAAGGGCCCGCAGCGTCTTGTTCCTGTCGTTCGGGTGGATGCGTTGGGCGGTGATAGGGTCGAACCGAACCAGCAACCTGTGCAGGCTCCCCTTGCGAGCCAGCAGCCGCGACCGAAGCCCATCGTCGCGAACCGGCCCGTCGTTGAGCCCGTCCAGCAGTGCCCGCAGGTAGAAACCCGTGCCACCGGCCAGGATGGGCAGCCGCCCGCGCGCCGCAATGTCTTGAAGTACCGGCCGGGCCAGTTTGGCGTAGCCACCGGCATTGAAGATCTCCGTCGGCTCGAGGAAGTCCAGCAAATGGTGGGGGATATCGCCCCGATCGGCCACCGGCGTCTTAGCGGTTCCGATGTCCAGTGCGCGGTAGATCTGGAGCGAATCGCAGTTGACGATTTCTCCCTGGAACCGCGTTGCGAGGGCCAATGCGAGGTGGCTCTTACCGGAACCGGTAGGCCCGGCGACGACCACGAGAGGGGATCCCACTACTCCATTCTAAGGCCCTGTCCTCGTCATGCCGATCTAAGGACAGCGGGAAGTCTTGACAAACCCAGCGCAACCAGCGGCTCCTATGAGGCATCGGATATAGTGTCACATCGGATATAGTTGAGGATGAAACAAATCGCCGCTAGCGGTGTGGACTGAGGGACTGGTCGGAGGAGTGGCACTTTTCATGGAGAGGCACGGAATGAATCACCCACGCGTGGCAAAGCTGGCAGTGGCGCTGCTGGCCACCGCATCTGTCCTGATGGCGCAGACACAGGCAACTGCGCCGAAGAATCCAAAAGCCTCCGCTTACTATCATGCGGCGTTGGGCCATCTCTATGCAGAGTTGGCCGCCCAGTATGGCGGCCGCGGCGAGTACGTCAGCAAGGCGATCGAGAACTACAAGGCGGCAATGCGGGAAGACCCCGAGACGGCCAGCCTGGCGCAGGACCTCTCGGATCTCTACCTTCAGTCCGGCCAGATCCGCACCGCGGTGACGGAGTTCGAAGAGTTCGTCAAAAAAAGTCCGGAAGACGTGAACGCGCGCCGCATCCTGGCGCGGCTCTATACGGCTCGCATCCGCGAAGGGCAACAGACCCGCCCGAACGAAGAGATGATGAAGGCGGCCATCGAGCAGTACCAGAAGATCGGCGAGAAGGCTCCCAAGGACGTGGAGAACTGGCTGATGCTGGGCCGTCTCCAGAAGCTGGCGCAGAACTCTTCGGCGTCCGAAAAGGCCTATAAGAAGGTCCTCGAGCTGGAACCCGAAAATGAGGACGCGCTCACCGGTCTGGCGATGGTTTACTCCGACCTCGGCGACACCGTTAGCGCCACCCAGGTGTTGCGCAAGGTGGCGGACAAGAATCCGAGCATGCGGACGCTGACCGCACTGGCCGCTGCTTACGAGCAGTTGAAGGACTTCAAGCTTGCCGCCGAAACCTACCGCCGGGCGGTCGAGCTCAATAAAGAGAATGCCGACCTGCGCCGCGCCTATGGCGAGGCCCTCTTCAAAGGCGAGGACTTCGATACGGCCAAGGGCGTGTTCGAAGAGCTGTCCAAGGAAGACTCCAGTGACCTGCTGGCCGCGTTGCGCCTGTCTCAGATCTACCGGCAGCAGCGTGACTTTGCCAAGGCCGATGAATATTCAAAGAAGGCGAAGCAGTTGGATCCCAACAATCTGGAGATCCAATACAACGACGTGAGCCTGCTGGAAGCGCAGGGCAAGACGTCTGAAGCGATCGCTCGTTTGAAAGAGATTCTGGACGGCATGCCCAAGAAGACCGACTCCGTGGGCGAGCGCGGCAACCGCGTGATCCTGCTGGAGAAGCTGGGTATCCTCTATCGGCTGAGTGAGCAGACCGCCAACGCCGTGGCCACGTTCCGCGAAATCGCCGAGCTCGAACCCGAGTCTGGCGCGCGCGCAGAGGCCCAGATCATCGACGCCATGCGGGCCGGCAAGGACTTTGCCGGCGCTGAAAAAGAGGCCAAGGCGGCGGTCGTGAAGTTCCCCAACGACCGTCTGATCAAGACCGTGATGTCGAGTCTGCAGACAGACCTGGGCCACTTCAAGGAAGCGGAAGCCACGCTGAAGTCGCTGCTGGACGGCAAGGCGGACCGCGACACGTGGCTGTCGCTCTCGCAGGTCTATGAGAAGTCGAAGAACTACCCTGAGATGGCGAAGGCGATCGACACCGCCGAGAAGCTCTCCACCAACGACGACGAGAAGGAGAACATCCACTTCCTGCGCGGTGCCATGTACGAACGGCAGAAGAAGTTCGATCTGGCGGAAGAGGAATTCCGAAAGTCGCTGAAGATGAACCCGCAGAGCGCGGCCGCGCTGAACTACCTGGGTTACATGCTGGCCGATCGCAATGTGCGGCTGCCCGAAGCGCTCGACATGATCAAGAAGGCCGTGGCCCTGGACCCGACTAACGGCGCCTATCTCGATAGCCTCGGCTGGGTCTACTTCCGCATGAACCGGCTGGACGAAGCCGTCGAACAATTGCGCAGCGCCATTCAACGCGGCAGCCGCGACCCAACGGTGCACGACCATCTGGGCGACGTCTACAGCGGCCTGGACAAGTGGAAAGACGCGCTGGCCCAGTGGGAACTGGCCTTGCGCGAATGGCACACCAACGCCCCCAGCGATGTGGACACCACCGAGGTAGCCAAAATCCAGAAGAAGGTCGAAGGCGCCAAAGTGCGCCTGGCCAAGGAAAGCGGCCCGAACAAGAACTAGGCGCCGCTGACAGCGGTGCGCAGAGGCAGGTGAATACGGAAGCGTGTTCCCTGCCTCTTTTCGTTTTCGGGCAGGGGGCTTTGGACCGTGATCTCTCCCCCGTGCTCGCGGACCATGCGCCGGAACCCGAACATCCCCCAGTTGCCGCTCGCAATGCGGTCGCCCGTGACCTGAAATCCTGGATCGAACAAGGAGGTGAGTTGTTCTTGGCGGAGCGGCGGCCCGTCGTGGTCGATGATGACGTCGATTCCGTTGCTGACCAGGATGCTGGTTGCGCGGACCAACCCGGAAGCCTCTCCAATCGCGCGCAACGCATGGGCGATAATCCCATGGAACACCGAGCTGAGCTGCGATGGCCGGCACTCCAGACGGGGCAGGATGGCGAACTGGGTCTCGATGGTCACTCGTTCAGGGAGATTCGCCCGGTGCAGCGCGACCGCGTCTTCCACCAGTTGATTCAGATCCGCCGCCTGGACCTCGGCCTGGTCGAGATTCGAGAAGCGCTGCATGCGGGTCACGATACGGCTGAGGCGGTCGATGGACTCCTGCGCGGCCTTTCGCAGGTCCGACTGCAGACGCACCAGCCGGCAGTGATCTTCCGGTGGAGCCGTGGCTTGCCGCGCCGTCAGCAGCAGCAGCGTGTCGACGGAGCTCTTCAGTGCGCCCAGCGGGTTGTTCATCTCGTGACTGAGCGCCGCCGCGATCTGAGCGATCGTGATGGACTGTTCGGCGATCATGGCGCGCGTCTGGGCTTCGCGCAGCTCTTCGGCCGCCTGAAGGCTGCGTTCGTAGGAGACATAGCTGAGGTAGCGTTGGCGGTAAAGCAATCCGGAAAGCCCCGCGGCCAGTACGGAAAGCATCATGATAAATAGCAGGTTGGTGCGCACCGGCCCGCTGCCCAGGTAGAGGGTTCTGTGAATGAAGCTGGTTTCCGTCGTGTAGATGACACACATGGCCACGCCCATGGCGAACGATTGACCGGGCCGTAGCGGATAGGCTGCTACGCTGACGAGTAGGACCAGGGTGACAAGACTGGGGATGAAGTCCTCGTAGCTTGGAGCAACCGCGGTGATGAGCAGCGAAAAGAGAATCAAGGTGGCGGCGCCGACCAGGGAGCTGCAAACCGCGATGGCGCGTGCGCGCCGGGCTGTTTTGGGCCAGGAGGCAAACAGGAAGTTGAGCGATCCAAGGGCGAACATCACGGCCGCTTCGATCAGGCGCAGACGCAGCGTCTCCGGCTCCGGCTGCACGAAGAAACGGCCCACGGTGAGGAACAGCGTGGTGCCAATTGTCACGCCGCCCGCCACCTGCAGGCCCGTTGCGCCCAGCCGTTGGATCTGCCGCCGGAAGCCGTCGTCGGACTCGGCGGCTCCAGGAAAGAGATAGGCTTGCCAGCGTCGAAGCGACATAGGAATACATTAGCGCGGGTCCGGACGGGCGCGATTCGCCGGTCCGCCTTTTTGCATATGCTAAACTCACACTTTCTCACGAGGACCGCACCTTGCTGAAGCGCCTTCAGGCACGAGTTGGCCGAGCGATTGATGTGCGGCCGGGAGAATACGGCCGCACGCTGCTGATGTTTCTGTACCTGATGTGCGTGCTTTTGGCCTATTACATCCTCAAGCCCTCATCCCGCGCCCTGTTCCTGACGCGCTTTTCCACCGACCATTTGCCCTACCTGTATATGGTGATGGCGGTGAGCGGCGGAATCCTCGCCTACTTCTACTCGCGCATCGCCGTGAAGTGGTCTCTCAACGCGGCTGTCAACGCGTCCATCGTCTTCGTCGTGCTGTGCCTGCTGGAACTCTGGCAGTTGCTGGACACCGGTCAGAGCTGGGTCTACTACGTCTTTAACATCTGGGTGAGCCTCTTCAGCCTGGTGCTTGTGTCACAGGGCTGGCTGGTGGCCAGCCAGGTGTTCGATGCCCGCGAGGCGAAGCGGGTCTATGGAATCCTGGCGGGCGGAGCGGTATTGGGCGCGGCTATCGGCGGATCGCTCACCGCGCAGTTCGCCGCCGCCGTGGGTACGCGCAATCTCTTGATGGTCAGCGCCGGCTTTGTCGTGCTGGCCTATGTCTTCTATCGCCTGCTGCTGCTGCAGCCCGGCGTCAATCTGGAAAGAGCACGCGGCGCGTCCCGCGACGACATCCAGTTCTCGGTGCGCGACATCGGCAAGGCCGTGATGCAGAGACGCCACCTCCAGGTGATCGTCGCGATTCTCACGGTCACCTACGTCGTCGACACCCTGGTGGAGTTCCAGTTCAATTCCATGGCGGTCCGCGGCCGGTCGGGCGACTCGCTGACGGCATTCCTGGGCGGATTCTACGGGATCTATTTGAATCTGGCGACGTTCGTGATCCAGATCTTCCTGACATCCTGGATTGTGAACCGCTTCGGCGTGGGCGGCACCCTGTTGGCCATGCCCATCGGCATCGGCTGCGCGTCCGGCGCCATGCTGTTTTCGCCGGGCGTTTGGGCGGCGGGCGCGGCCCGGCTCATCGAAGCCTCCACCCGGTACTCTCTGAACCGCACCGGCATGGAGCTCCTCTACCTGCCCTTGCCGGACGATCTCAAACAGAGAACGAAGGCCTTCGTCGACGTCTTCGTCGATCGCATGGCGCGCGGCTTGGGCGCCCTGGTGATTCTGGCGCTGGGCGCGCTATTCGTCGACAGTCTGCAGGCCGTCACCATCACGGTGCTGGTGCTGTGCGGTGTCTGGGCCGCGCTTTCGATGTATGCGCGCCGCGAGTATATCGCCACGGTCCGTGGACGCCTGGAATCGCGGCGGCTCGACCTGGAAAGCATGCGCATCCCCTATCAGGACGCCGGCCTGCTGCGTTTGCTGGAAGAAACCGCCCGTAAGCAGAGCGGCCGCCAGGCCGTGTACGCCCTGTCGATGCTGGACGAGGTGCCCGACTACCCGCTGGAGCCGCTGGCCGTGGGCATGGTCAGCCAGGCGCCAAGCGAAGTACGGGCCAAGATCTTCGATATCGCCGCTCACCGCGGCTGGCATTCGCTGCTGTCGGAAGCGCGCAGTGAGATCCAGCAGCCCGGCAGCGTCGCCCTGAAGTCAGCTGTGCGCTATGCCTGCAGCGTGAACGGTTGTGAGGACGAGCTGCTCAGCCGCATGCTGGACTCGCCGGATCTCAAAGTGGTGGAAGCGGCCGTCGAATCGTCCACAAAGACTCCGCTATCCTGGGCGATGACGGCGCTGGCGTCGACCGATGCCTCCCGGCGCCGCCTGGGCGCTTTGGCCTTGCGGGCTCATCCTAATGAGGCGGTGGCCGAGCTGCCTCGATTGCTGGGCGATGCGGACAGCAGCGTCCGCGCCGCGGCGGCCGATACCCTCGTGGCCGAGGGCGCCTTGGCGGCCCCCGTCCTGGCTCCGATCATTGCCGACGAAAGAGCCGTACCCCGCGTCCGCCTGCGCGCTCTGCGAGCCTTGACGCGCACGCAGTGCCAGGCCGCGCTTGACTCGCTGATGGGCCTGCTGAGCGTGGACGATCTGGTGGTGCGCGGCGGCGTGGTCCGGTCCCTCACTCAGTTGCACGATCGCGCTCCGCACCTGCAGTTCGGCGGCCAACCGGTGGAAGAACAGATCCAGCAGGAGGCGCGGTCCTACTACAGCATGCATGCCGCCTTGGGCGCGCTACGTCAGAGTGGCCGCAAGGCTCCGGCCCTCGACCTGCTGATGCGCACGCTGGACGAACGGATGGGTCGCACGGTGGAGCGCCTGTTCCGCCTGCTGGGCCTGCGCTATCCGCCTAAGGATATCGACGCCGCCTACCGTGCCTATCAACGCAACCGCAGCGAGGAATTGTCCAACGCCATCGACTTTCTGGACAACATCCTCGATCACGAATTAAAGCGTCTGGTGTTGCCCTTGCTCGACGAAGACAGCGCCGACGACCAGGCCTTGCTGCTGTTCGGCATCGACCGGCCTACCGCCGGCGATGCCCTGGGGAGGATGATAGATGAGGGAGACCCGTGGTTGATGGGTTGCGCCCTGGCTGCGGCTCGCGAGCTGGGTTTGAACTCAGGTGTGCTGGGGAGGCCGGAAACGATGCGCCAATTGAACATCGTCGAACGCGTGATCGCTTTGGAAGGCGTCGACCTGATGAAGGGCTTGACGCCCGATCAGTTGTCGCGCGTCGCCGCCATCGCCACGCAGGAGAGCGCGCCACCCGGACGTGACATTCTCACGCCGCAAAGCCCGCTGGATGCGATGTACATCATCCTGGACGGTCGCGTGGCCCTGCTGCAGGCTGGCGAACAGCTTGAGGTGGTCCATCAGAACGAGGTACTTGGAAGTTGGGCACTGCTGGACAATTCGCCGCTGCCGGTAACGGCGCGCGCGCTGGAAGACACGGTTCTGCTGAGGATTTCGCGGGATGATTTCTTCGACCTGCTGTCGGACAACATGGAGATCGCGTCCGCGATCCTGTCCACGCTGGTCAAACGGTTCCGCGCACTGCTCAGTGGCGAGGTGAAACAGTGATGCAGGAAATTGACTCGGCGACCGAGGAACGGGAACGCTTGGCGGCGCTGGGGCAGTTGGTCGCTGGTGTCGTTCACGAAATCAACAACCCCATAGGCTCCATCGTCTCGAACAACGAGGTCGTGCTGAAGGCGCTGGACAAGCTCAAGGACACACTGGTGACGGCCTCCACGGCCGGCCAGGCCCCTCCAAAGAAGGCCATCGATCTGGTCGACACGCTGCGCAGCCTGGCGTCTGTCGACAAGATCGCCTGCGAGCGGATCTCGGCCGTGGTGCGCAGTCTCAAGACGTTTTCGCGCGCCACCGATTCCGAGACGCGCCTGGTTTCGCTCAACGACCTGATTCGCGATACGGCCAAACTCATCGATTGCCAGTACAAGCGTTGTGTGCGGCTGGAGATGCAGATGGGCGAACTGCCCCAGGTGGCGTGCCGGCCTCAACAACTGGGCCAGGTCTTTCTCAACCTGCTGCTCAACGCGGCCCAGGCCATCGCCGAGTCGGGCAGCATCATCGTGCGCACACGCGTGGCCGAGGACGGCACGGTGGAGGCGTCAATCACCGATACGGGCAAGGGCATTGCGCCGGAGAACCGCGCCCGCATCTTCGAGGCCGGCTTCACCACCAAGCCGATGGGCATCGGGTCCGGCCTGGGGTTGGCTCTCTCCAAGCGGATTGTCGAGGAAGACCACCACGGCCGCATCTGGTTTGAGAGCGAATTGGGCAAAGGTACGACGTTTTACGTGAGGATTCCCGGGAGGTAGCGTTTGGAGAACGGTCAACAGCCGAAGGTAATGCTGGTGGATGACGAAGAGATGGTGCTCACGAGCGTGCGCGCCTTCCTGACCTTGGAGACGGAGTACGACGTCGAAGCCTTCAGCAACCCCGTCCAGGCTTCCGAACATCTGAAGTCCACCCCCGTCGACGTCGTCGTCAGCGACTATATGATGCCGCACATGAACGGCCTGGAGCTGCTGCGCGCCGCCAAGGAGCATCAGCCGGAGGCCGGCCGCATCCTGCTCACCGGTCATGCGGACAAACAGAGCGCCATCCAGGCCATCAACGAAGTGGGTCTGTACCAGTATCTGGAGAAGCCCTGGGACAACGCGCAACTGCTGCTGGTGATCAATGGAGCCATTGAACGCACGCGCCTGCTGCGCAACCTGGAGGAGAAAATCTTCCAACTGGATGCCGCCCACGGTCAGATCAAGGACGCCCAGCGGCGTCTCATTCGCGCGTTTCTGTAACCGCGCAGCCATGACGTCCGCCTGTATTTTGGGTCACGACTTGGGACAATGGGACGCATGAAGTACCTACTATCTCTCCTCGCCGCCGCGGCTCTGTGCTTTGCGGCCGATTCGAAACTCGGCAAGCCCCTGACGCTTTCCACGCAGACCTCCATTGCCGACATCAACGCCAAGCCTGCTGATTTCGTCGGCAAGACCGTGCAGGTAAAAGGCAAGATCTCGGAAGTCTGCCAGGCCATGGGCTGCTGGATGCAGTTGGTCGACCCGGCCACCAAGGCTTCGGTGAAGGTCAAGGTGAAGGACGGCGAGATCGTGTTCCCCAAGACGGCAGTTGGCAAAATGGCCGTCGCCGAAGGCAAACTGACCAAAATCGAAATGACCAAGGATCAGGCGATCGCTCAGGCCAAACACGAGGCCGAGGAAAACAAGCGCAAGTTCGATCCGGCCAGCATCACGGGGCCCGTGACGATCTATCAGATTCAGGGCACCGGCGCGGTGATCGAGTAGAATTCCGATGAAAAGAACACTCCTCCTGGCGGCGCTCGGCGCCGCTTCCCTCCTGGGCTGGGCCCAGACTCGCCCGGCGGCAGCGCCGGTAAAGAAACCGAAGCTGGTCGTCATGATCGTGGTGGACCAGTTCCGCTACGACTACCTCACCAAGTTCGGGTCGCAGTTCACGGGCGGATTCAGGCGCCTGCTGGATCGTGGCGCGGTCTTCACGAATGCCTACTACAACCACATGCCGACGGTGACCGCCGTGGGGCACTCCATCGTGCTCTCCGGTGCCATGCCGGCCTCCAGCGGTATTGTCGGCAACGAATGGTACGACCGTCAGACGGGCCAGCAGGTGACGAGTGTCTCCGATGAGAACGTCAAGCAATTGGGTGCGCCCGCCAAGCGCGGAGCTTCGCCGCACCGCCTGCTCATCTCCACCGTGGGCGACGAGTTGAAGATGAGCGGCAAGGCCCCCTCCAAAGTGGTGAGCCTCTCCATCAAGGACCGCAGCGCCATCATGCCGGGCGGCCATATGGCCGACGGCGCTTACTGGTTCGACAAGCCCACCGGCAACTTCGTGAGCTCCACCTGGTACTTCCAGGATCTGCCCGCCTGGGTCAAGACCTTCAATGAAAAGAAGGCTATCGACAAGTTCAAGGGCACGCTCGGCTACGACAAGATGGCTGAATCTTCGCCCGGCAATGACGTGGTCGAACTCTTCGCCGAAACCGCCATTGAGGGTGAGAACCTGGGCCGCAACGCAGGTATCGACCTGCTGTCCATGAGCTTCTCGGCCAACGACACCGTCGGCCACGCCAAGGGCCCCGACTCGCCCGAGGCCAAGGAGATCACGCTCCACACCGACAAGGTGCTGGCCCGTTTCTTCGATTTCCTCGACAAGCGCATCGGCCTGTCCAACGTGATCGTGGTGCTCAGTGCCGATCATGGCGTTTCGCCGCTGCCCGAGTTGATGGCTTCCCGCAAGATGCCCGGCGGCCGCATGACCGAGGGTGTTGTGATCAACGCGGTGACCTCCGCCTTGAATGCAAAATACGGCGAAGCGAAATGGGTGCTCGGCAAGAGCGGCCCCAGCCCGTATCTCGACCATAAGCTGATTGCCGACAGCAAGCTCGACCTCGAAGAGGTGCAACAGACGGCCGCGCAGGCCGTGCGGAATCTGCCGCACATCGCCCGCGTCTTCACGCGCGAGGAACTGCGCCGCGGCCTGGCGCAGAACGACATGGTGGGCCGCCGTGTCCAGAACGGCTTCTTCTACCAGCGCGCCTCGGACCTCGTCATCGTGCCCGAGCCCTACTGGCTGTTCGAGAAGAGCGGCACTTCGCACGGCACGCCCTGGAACTACGACGCGCACGTGCCGGTCATCTTCATGGGGCCCGGCATCAAGCCCGGCAAGTACAACGAAGCCGCCGCCGTCAACGACATCGCGCCCACTCTCACCACGATCCTCGAGGTGGAAACGCCCAGCGGGTCGGCTGGACGCGTTCTCACCGAGATGCTGGTCAAATAGACGGCAAAAGATGATAGCATCTGGAAGCTATGTTACTTATCGCTGACATCTTAGGCATCCTCACCTATGGCATGATCGCCGCCATGCTGGGCACCATCCTGCCCGAACTTTCCAAGAAGTTCGGGTTGTCGCCCAAACAGAATGGCAACATCGGCATGGCGCAGGCGGTTGGACTCATGATCGGTTCGTTCCTGGCCGGGCCCCTGATGGACCTGGAAGGTAAAAAGTTGGGCATGTTGTTGGCCTTGACCGTGATCACCGTGGCACTGGTCGGATTGCGCGCGGCCTCCGGCTACGGTTCCGTCGCCGGCCTGATGCTGCTGTTGGGCACCGGCGGCGGCGCCCTGGTGACGGCCGCTTTCGCGGTGGCCGGCGACATCAGTGTGCCGTGGCTGCAGGGCGCGGCGGTCTTTAACGCCGTCAACCTGTTCTTCGGGCTGGGCGGCCTCATCACTCCTCTGGTAGCGGCGCGCATCTTCCAGAACAACGCGAGCCGTCTGCTGATCTTCGCGGCCTCCATCGCCATCCTCGCCCTGGTTGTGAACTCGATGACGGCCATGAACCCGCCCAGCGGCAAGGTCGCCTTCCAGGCCGACCAGGTCTCCATTCTCATTGGTAGCCCCGTGCTGCTGCTGCTTTCCCTGGCCCTGTTCCTCTATGTCGCCTGCGAAGTAGGCGTCTGGAACTGGCTGGCGCGCCACCTCATCGCGCAGGGCGTGCCTGAGTCCAAGGCGTTGACGATCCTCTCTCTCGGCTTTGCCCTCGGCCTGCTGCTGGGCCGCATTGCCGTGGTTCCGGTCCTGGCCAGCGTGACGCCGAAAATGGTCCTCTTCGGTGCCGGCCTCGCCATGGCCGTCACCACTTACCTGATGCTGCAGACCGGCAATCCGAAGACGGCCTGGATCTTTGTCTTCCTCGGTGGCCTTGCCATGGCGCCCGTGTTCCCCACGGCGCTCGGTCTGGTCGGCGGCGCATTCAAGGCGCAAGGTCTCGATTCCACCGCAACGGGCTTGGCTTCGACAGCCGGTTGGTTGGGCTTGGTTGTGAGCTCTCCCATTATCGGCGGCATCGCCGGCGACGACCCTAGGAAGCTCAAGAAAGCCTTGTTGTTGTTGCCGGTCGCCTCCGCGGTTATGGCAGTGGTCATCCTGGCCTTGTAGTCTGGATAGGCGGTAAACCCGTATGAAACACGGAGCGCAGTCAGGTTCGCTGGTGAACCGGAATGCGCTCCGCATTGTTTTGATCTACCTGTTCGTCGCTGGTCTCTGGATCCTCGGCTCGGATGAAGTGGCGGCCCGGCTCTTCCCCGGAAAGGAAGCCTGGCTGAAGATCAGCGTCTACAAGGGTCTGCTTTTCGTCTTCACCACCAGCCTGCTTCTATATCTTCTGCTGCGGCGCACTTTCGCCTCCATGGCGAAGTCGAGTCAGGCGCTGGAGGAATCCCAGCGGCTCTTCGTCTCGTTCATGGATCATCTCCCGGTCGGTGCTTTCCTGAAGGCCGGCGACGGCACATATGTCTTTGCCAACGAATTCTGGAGACGGCATTTCTACCCTCATCGCGACCTGGAAGGCGTGCGCTCGTCGGATTTGTTTCCACCAGAGACCGTAGTCGCCTTTCAGCGAGACGACCAGGCCACCATCGAGCATGGCCGCATCAAGGAACGCAATTTCGTTCTCACGCTGAATGGCAAAGTCACCGAATGGATGGTGAAGAAGTTCCCGGTCACCCTCGAGGGCGGCAAGATGACGCTCGTGGGCGGCGTGGCCATGGAGATCACTGAGCGGCGCAGGCTGGAAGAGCAGCTCCGCCAGGCCGCCAAGATGGAGGCCGTGGGGCAACTGGCCGGCGGTGTGGCGCACGACTTCAACAATCTGCTCACCGTCATCAACGGTTATGCCGAACTGCTCCAGGTGGGACAGACCGACCCCGCGCCGGCCGCCGCCGAGATCCGCAAGGCCGGCGAACGCGCGGCCGCCCTGACGCGCCAGTTGCTGGCCTTCAGCCGCCGGCAGGTTCTCAAGGCCGAAGTCCTGGATCTCAACACGGTCGTCACCGGTCTGGAATCCATGCTGCAGCGTCTCATCGGCGCCCACATCTCCCTGAACGTCAGCACCGACCCCTGCCTGCGTCCCGTCGTGGCCGACCCCAGCCAGTTGGAGCAGGTCATCATCAACATGGCCGTGAACGCACGTGACGCCATGCCCTCCGGCGGTAGCATCACGCTCGTCACCGATCAGGTGGAGGTTTCCACGCAAGCCGAGCAGGATCGGTTGGGAGTCCAGCCCGGTGTCTACGTTCGGCTCACCATCTCCGATACCGGAGAAGGCATGGACGATGAGACCAGGCGTAGGGTTTTTGAGCCGTTCTTCACTACCAAGGAAGTGGGCCGCGGCACCGGCCTGGGCCTCTCGATGGTCTACGGCATCGTCAAGCAGAGCCAGGGCACCGTGCAGGTGGAAAGTGAACCGGGTGTGGGCACTACGTTCCGGGTGTACCTGCCCGCCGCCCGCGAAACGCCGCCGCCGCCCCAGGCCGGCGAGAATCAATCGTTGTTCGGTTCCGAGACTATCCTGCTGATCGAGGACGACGAGAGCGTGCGAGACCTGCTGGCTGGCCTGCTGCGCCAGCGTGGCTACCGCGTCGTCCAGGCCCACGACTGCGACGATGCCTTGCAGGCCATCGCTTCGGCGCCGGGCACGGTTGATCTGGTTGTCAGTGACGTGATCATGCCAGGCATCGACGGTCACGAGGCGGCCCGCCGCCTGCGCGCCATCGAGCCAGGGCTGAAGATCATGTTCGTCACCGGCTACTCGGCCGAGGCCCTGGGCCTGCGTGGATTGCACGATCAGGGGGCAGTGACCCTCGAGAAGCCTTTCGATCTGGATACTCTCTCGCGCGCCGTCCGGCAGGCCTTGGCTCGCGCTTAACCGGGCCTCGAAACCAAAAGCCCCGACAGCCGTTCCGCGGCCGCCGGGGCGATAAAGAAGAGCTGACGATTATGAAGAACTACACTTCGTAGCAGGCTTGGCCACGGACTGGACGTACCAGCGGCAGAATCTGCAGAACCCTGTGGTTCTTGAAATCCACGTGATACTGATGCTCGTCGATCTCCCGGATCGTGGCCACTTCGCACTCACAACACACTACCGGACCCTGCGTGCCCCATTCCGACCGGTGTACCCGGATGGGCTGGTTCTGATCCGCCATGGCCCTGCATCGCATGGCAACCTCCGGAGTGGTGGTGATCCACTCCGGGCGGTTGTCATCCAACCAATGATTCTGACGTGCCTGCGGCGCATTCCTGTGCCGCATCACGATATGGAACGACACGGTTACCCTCCTCGTGATTAGTTTGGGGCCGCGGCGCGCCCAACTTAGCGCGCCACGGGTTTCAGCGAATAGCTGGACAGCACCTTCATGTAATTGGCGCGCTCGAACGCGGCGGGTTCCGCCACGGACTGCGAGCTCATCGACCCACGCATTTGCCCGATGGATTCGTACTCGTGTTCTTCCATCCAGTCGATCAGGTCCTCTTCCACCTTGGCCAGGTACGGAATCCCATGGCGCAGCAGAGCCGAGGTCATCATGGTGCAGCGCGCGCCGGCCATGACACCCTTCACGGCGTCCTCCGCCGTGTGCACGCCGCCCGTGATCGCTATATCGGGTCGAATCCGGTTGTACAGTAGGGCGGCCCAGTGCAGTCGCAGCCGCAACTCCTGCGAGTCGCTCAGCACCAGGTTCGGCACCACTTCCAGGGCTTCCAGATCGAAGTCCGGCTGGTAGAAGCGATTGAACAGCACCAGGCCATCGGCGCCGGCCGCATCCAACCGCGTGGCCAGATGGGCAAAGGCCGTGAAGAACGGTCCAAGCTTTACCGACACCGGAATGCGCACGCTCGCCTTCACGTGGCTCACCAGGTCGAAGTACATCTCCTCCACTTTGCCCGACGGCATTTCCAGCTCGGTCGGCAGGTAGTAGATGTTCAGTTCGATGGCGTCCGCGCCCGCCTGCTCCATCATCTGGGCGTAGCGGATCCAGCCGCCGGTCGAGACCCCGTTCAGGCTCCCGATCACCGGGATGTCCACCGATTCCTTCACCTTCCGCAGATGGTTCAGGTAGGGCTCCGGTCCGAGATTGTACGAGGTCATCTCCGGGAAGTAGCTCACGGCTTCGCCGTAGCTGTCCGCGGTTTCGGTGAGAAAGCGGTCGAGTTCGCCGCTTTCCACCTGGATCTGCTCCTCAAACAGCGAGTGCAGCACCACGGCGGAAGCCCCTGAATCTTCCAGCCGGAGGACGTTGCCGACGTCCTTGCAGAATGGCGAGGACGACGCCACTAAGGGTGAACGGAGCTTAAGTCCGAGGTATCCAGTACTGAGGTCAATTGACATGGCTTACTTCCCTCCTTCCGTGGTCTTGCTCTCCGCACCCGGCATGGCCGCCATCTGTTCGTAGATGCGCCAGCGGTTCATGACGTCGGCCTGAGCCTCGGCCAGCAGACGCCGTGCGTCATCCGGCTTCGAGTGGACGAGCATCGTGTAGCGGGTCTCGTTGTAGATGTACTTGTCCAGCGGCAGCGAGGGTGCCTTGCAGTCGAGGACGAACGGATTCTTGCCGTCCAGCGCCAGCGCCGGGTTATACCGGAACATCGGCCAGTGACCGGTCTGCACCGCCAGCTTCTGCTGTTCCAGACCGTGCTTCAGGTCGTACCCGTGAGCGATGCAGTGGCTGTAAGCGATGATGATCGACGGACCATTCCACTTCTCGGCCTCAATGAAGGCCTTCACCGTCTGCATGTCGCTGGAGCCCATCGCCACCCGCGCCACATAGCAGTTGCCGTAAGCCACCGCCATCATGGCCAGGTCTTTCTTGCCCGACGGCTTGCCGCCGGCCGCGAACTTCGCCACCGCGCCGCGCGGCGTCGACTTCGAGCATTGGCCGCCTGTGTTCGAGTAAACTTCCGTGTCCAGCACCAGGATGTTCACGTTCTTGCCCGAGGCCAGCACGTGATCCAGGCCGCCGTAGCCGATATCATAGGCCCAGCCGTCGCCGCCCAGAATCCAGACGCTCTTCTTCACCAGTGCATCGGCCACGCCCAGCAGGTCGCGCAGCGCGTTGCCGCTGCCGTTCGCTCCGGCGCTCAGCAGTTCCTGCACCCGGTTCTTCAGAGCACCGACACGTTCGCGTTGAGCGAAGATGCCGGCTTCCGTGGTCTGGTCCGCTTCCAGCAGTTCCTTCACCAGGTTCTCACCCAGCTTCACTGAGAAGCGATTGACCAGTTCCTTGGCGTAGATCACCTGTTGATCGACGGCCATCCGCATACCCAGACCGAACTCGGCGTTGTCTTCGAACAGCGAGTTCGACCAGGCCGGACCGCGACCCTGATTATTGAACGTGTAAGGCGTCGTCGGCAGGTTGCCGCCATAGATCGACGAGCAGCCCGTGGCATTCGCGATCATGGTGCGGTCGCCGAACAGTTGCGTCAGCAGCTTGACGTACGGTGTTTCGCCGCAGCCTGAACACGCACCCGAGAACTCGAACAAAGGCTGGAAGATCTGCAGATCCTTCACCTGGTTCTGGTTCAGCTTCGTGCGGTCGAACTCAGGCAGCTTGAGGAAGAAGTCCCAGTTCGCCGCCTCCGACTCGCGCAGGGCCGGTTGCGCCGTCATGTTGATGGCGCGGTGCTTCACTTCCGTCTTCGACTTCGCCGGGCAGGCTTCCACGCAGAGGCCGCAACCCGTGCAGTCTTCCGGAGCCACCTGCAACGTGTAGCCCGACTCCTTGTAATCCTTCCAGCGTGCCGGAACCGATTTGAACGTCGCCGGTGCGCCTTCCAGAGCCGACTTGTCGTACATCTTGGCGCGGATCGTGGCATGCGGGCAAACCAGTACGCACTTGCCGCACTGGATGCACAGCTCTTCATCCCACACCGGGATCTCGAGAGCGATGTTGCGCTTTTCCCACTGCGCCGTGCCGCTGGGGAACGTGCCGTCTATCGGCATCGCCGACACCGGCAGGCTGTCGCCGTCGCCGGAGATCATCGTCCCCAGCACGTCACGGACAAAACCAGGTGCCTGGGCGGGCACTGCCGGCCGCAGTTGCTGAGTACTGGTCACCGTAGCCGGGACGGTCACTTGGTGCAGATTGGCCAGCGACTGGTCGACCGCCGCGAAGTTCTTCTGGACGACCGACTCGCCGCGCTTTCCGTAGGTCTTGACGATCGCCTTCTTGATCTGTGCGATCGCCTCTTCGCGCGGCAGCACGCCGCTGATGGCGAAGAAGCAGGTCTGCATCACGGTGTTGATGCGCGACCCCATGCCCGTGGCCTTGGCCACTTCATAGGCATCGATCACATAAAACTTGATCTTCTTCTCGATGATGTCCTTCTGCACCGTATTGGGCAGCAGGTCCCAGATCTCCGCGGGGCCAGCCGGAGCGTTCAGCAGGAACGTGGCGCCCGGCTCGGCCCACTTCAGCATGTCCAGCCGCTCCAGGAACGAGAACTGGTGGCAGGCGATGAAGTTGGCACGCGAAATCAGGTAGGTGCTGCGGATCGGACGCGGCCCAAACCGCAGGTGCGACACCGTGATCGAACCCGACTTCTTCGAGTCGTATACGAAGTAGCCCTGCGCGTAGTTGTCCGTGTCCTCACCGATGATCTTGACGCTGTTCTTGTTCGCGCCCACCGTGCCGTCGGCGCCCAGTCCGTAGAACAGAGCCCGCACCGTTTTAGGATCTTCGGTCGAAAACTCAGTGTCGTATTCCAGCGAATTGTTCGAAACGTCGTCCTTGATGCCAAGCACGAAGTGGTTGATTGACTTGGCCTTGCCGCCTTCGTCGAACGCAGCCTTCACCATCGCCGGCGTGAACTCTTTCGAGGACAGGCCGTAGCGGCCGCCGATCACCTTCGGCATCGTCGCGAACGGCAGCGTGCCGGCCGCCTGCGCCTCGCTCAGGGCTGTGATGACATCGAGATACAACGGCTCGCCCGGGCCGCCCGGTTCCTTCGTGCGGTCCAGCACCGCGATCGACTTCGTCGTCGCCGGCAATGCCGCCAGGAAGTGTTCCATCGAGAACGGCCGGTACAGGCGAACCTTCAGCAGGCCCACCTTCTCGCCGCGCTTCACCAGTTCGTCCACGGTCTCGTGAGCGGCTTCGGCGCCGGAGCCCATCAGGATCACGATCCGCTCGGCATCCGGGGCGCCTTCATACTCAAACAACTTGTACTTGCGGCCGACGATCTCGGCGAAGCGGTCCATCGCCTTCTGCACGATGGCCGGTGTTGCCACATAGTAGGGATTCACCGTCTCGCGGGCCTGGAAGTAGACGTCCGGATTCTGGGCCGTGCCGCGGATCATCGGCCGGTCTGGGGAAAGCGACCGCGCGCGGTGAGCCTGCACCAGGTTCGACGGCAGCATCGCCTTCATGTCGTCGACGGTAAGTTGCTCCACCTTCGCCACTTCGTGCGAGGTGCGGAAGCCATCGAAGAAGTGGATGAACGGGATGCGCGATTCCAGCGTCGCCGCCTGGGCAACCAGCGCCATGTCCATCACTTCCTGCACCGAGTTGGCCGCCAGCATGGCCCAACCCGTGGCGCGGACGCTCATCACGTCCTGGTGATCGCCGAAGATCGACAGACCTTGGGCCGCCAGACTGCGCGCCGCCACGTGCATGACCGTCGAGGTGAGCTCACCCGCGATCTTGTACATGTTCGGGATCATCAGCAGCAGGCCTTGCGACGAGGTAAACGTCGTCGTCAGCGCGCCACCTTGCAGGGCGCCATGCACCGCGCCCGACGCGCCGCCTTCGCTCTGCATCTCGATAACCGTGGGGACGGCGCCCCAAATGTTAGGCTTGCCTTCCGAGGACCACTGATCCGACCACTCGCCCATCGGGGACGATGGCGTAATTGGATAAATGGCGATAACTTCGTTTGTTTTGTGCGCTACGTACGCAGCCGCTTCGTTCCCATCCAGGGTAACTTTGTTTCTGGGCATGGTTGGTGGACTCGCAATGGATCAAATGCAAGCCAGGGGCCATTGGGAGTTCCGGAGAGTGAGATCCAGAAGTACTGATTCCGCACGACTTGTTTTTGTGGATCCTTACATAAGGAATCATGATACTGGGGCAGATCACCCATCTGTTGCACGTTTCAACATCAGCCCAATCCCACCATGCTGCATTTCACCCACCCGTCCCAGAGTGCGTTTCTCCCACTCCCACGAAACTTATAGCCCCCGGAATCTGTCTTTACCTATTGATGCTTCCACTTCGGACCTTCGTCCTGGCCCTGGCCGCCTGGACACTCTCGCTGTCGGCTCAGCCGCGCCTCGGGCAAATCGAGATCTACGGGACTCGTAAAATCCCTCACGAGAAGATCCTAAAGGCCATCGGCATGGCTCCAGGCGATCCGCTCACCAAGCCCAAGGGCGACATCGAGGATACTCTCGAATCCATCGACGGCGTAGTCCGCGCCCAGGTT
Organism: uncultured Paludibaculum sp.; assembly: GCF_963665245.1. Classification (NCBI taxonomy): domain Bacteria; kingdom Pseudomonadati; phylum Acidobacteriota; class Terriglobia; order Bryobacterales; family Bryobacteraceae; genus Paludibaculum; species uncultured Paludibaculum sp. The sequence goes on along the minus strand of NZ_OY762267.1, from coordinate 3,867,512 downwards.
GAGGCCTTCTGCTGCGAACAGGGCAACCCGATCCTCTATGTGGGCATCCTGGAACGCGGCACCCTCAATACCGTCTACCGCGCCTATCCCGATCAGGACCTCGCCCTACCCGACGAGATTGTCCGGGCCTACGCCGACTTCACCGCCGCCCTCTCTCGCGCCTCCGCGGAAGGCGATCTCAAGGAGGATCTCTCCCAGGGCTACTCGCTCATGCAAAACCTGCCCTGCCACGTCGCCCAGGAGCGCTTCATCGGGTTGGCCCAGATCCACGTCGCGGTCCTCCGCAACGTCCTCAAGAACGGCCGCAGCTCCGATCTTCGCGCCATCGCCGCCTATATCCTCGGCTACGCACCCGACAAATCGGCCGTCATCGGCGACATTCAGCTCGCCATGCAGGACCCCGACGGCGGTGTTCGGGCCAATGCCGCCCGCACGTTAAGAGGCTTTGCTTTCTATAGCCTGCAGAACCCTGACTCGGACCTCAAGGTGCAGGCCACCTGGTTTGTCGAACTCGCCAACTCCATCGACCTCGGAGACCGCCTGGAAGCCGCCAAGGGACTGCTGCTCTTCACCGAAAAGCCGAACGAAGCCGTCACTGCCAACATCCGCGACCGCGCCCTGCCCTCCCTCCTGGAAGTGGCCCGTTGGCAATACCTCCCCCACGCTCTGCCTGCCTTCCTCGTTGTCGGCCGGGTTGCCGGCATGCCCGACGAGGAACTCGAGAAGGCTTGGGCCAGCGGCGATCGCGAAAAGATCCTGAAGTCCATCGAGAAACCGGCGAAGAAACCTTCCTCCAAGTAAGATCAATCTGCATATTCTTGCTAGAGATTGAGTAGATGGGTTACGCTGACCATGTAGCGTAACCCTGAATGACTGTCCCTGTCCTATCGCACCTCCGCGCGCTGGAAGCCGAGAGCATCCACATCCTGCGCGAAACCGCGTCGCAGTTCCGCAAGCCGGTGCTGCTTTACTCCATAGGCAAGGACAGCTCCTGTCTCGTCCACCTCGCGCGCAAAGCTTTCTATCCAGGGAAGATCCCGTTCCCCCTGCTGCACATCGACACCACCTACGAATACCCCGAAATGATCGAATTCCGTGACCGCTTCACGAAGGAGATCGGGGCCGACCTGCGCGTCTACACCAACGAGAAGGCCATTCAGGAAGGGGCCAACCCCTACGACCTCGGCACCGCCAAGTGCTGCCATCTCCTCCGCACCCGCGGTCTTGTCGAGGGTCTGCAGGAGGGCGGCTACGACGCAGCCATCGGCGGAGCCCGCCGCGACGAAGAGAAATCCCGTGCCAAGGAACGCGTCTTCAGCTTCCGTGACCGGGAAGGCCGCTGGGATCCCCGCAACCAGCGCCCCGAGCTCTGGAATCTCTACAACGGCAAAGTGGATCCGGGCGAGAGCATCCGCGTCTTCCCGCTCTCCAACTGGACGGAAATGGACATTTGGCGCTACATCGAGCTGGAAGCCATCCCCATCGTCCCGCTCTATTTCGCCCAGCCGCGCCAGGTGGTCCTGCGTGGCCCCACGGTTATCCCATTGGAAACAAACGTCAAATTGCTGCCCGGTGAGCAGCCGCAAACCGTCACTTGCCGCATGCGCTCCCTTGGCTGCACGCCGTGCAGCGGCGCCATCCGCTCGGAAGCCGACACCATCAGCAAGATTATCGACGAGCTCGCCGCCTTCCGCCGCAGCGAACGCGAGAACCGTGTGATCGACCACGATCAGGACGGTTCCATGGAACTCAAGAAGCGGGAGGGCTACTTCTAAATGGCCGCGCTCACCGACAACCGGACCATTGCGCTCTCACACTTCACGGTCAGCAACCGCGACGAGAAGCCCTTACTGCGCATCTCCACCGCTGGCAGCGTCGACGACGGCAAGAGCACGCTCATCGGGCGCCTCCTCTTCGACACCAAGACCGTTTGGGAAGACAACCTCGAGGAGATCAGCAAGAGCAAAGTGAACCGCGCCAGCCACGGGCTGGACCTGTCGCTGCTCACCGACGGCCTGCGCGCCGAGCGCGAGCAAGGCATCACCATCGACGTCGCTTACCGCTACTTCTCCACCCCCAAGCGCCAGTTCATCGTTGCCGACACGCCCGGCCACGAGCAGTACACCCGCAACATGGCCACCGGCGCCTCCACCTGCGACCTCGCCATCATCCTGCTGGACGCCCGCAAGGGCGTGCTGGAGCAGTCGCGACGCCATTCGCGCATCGCCTGGCTGCTGGGCGTCCGCCATTTGGTCTTTGCCGTCAATAAGATGGACCTCGTCGACTTCAGCCACGAGGTCTTCGACGACATTCGCGCCCACGCCACCCACCTGCTGTCCGGCATGGACGGCGTCATCGCCGACTTCATCCCGTTGAGCGCCCTCGACGGTGATAACGTCGTCACCCGCAGCGAGCGCACCCCCTGGTACAAGGGCCCCAGCCTCCTTGAGTTGCTCGAAACGGTCGACCCACCCCATATCGCCGCCGCTCAGCCCTTCCGCATGAGCGTCCAGATGGTCATTCGGCCCCACCTCGACTTTCGCGGCTATGCCGGCCAGTTGGCCAGCGGCTGGATCCGCGTCGGCGAGCCGGTGGTCGCGTTGCCCAGCGGCAAGCGCAGCCGCGTGAAGCGCATCGTCACCTTCGACGGCGACCTCACTGAAGCCTTCGCGCCCATGTCCGTCACTCTGGAGCTGGAAGACGAGCTGGACATCGCCCGCGGCGACCTGCTCGCCTCGCCCGCCACGGCGCCGAAGATCGCCCGCCGCCTTCGCACCACCCTGGTCTGGATGAGCGAGGAACCGCTCGATAAACAAAAGACTTATCTGCTGCAGCACGGAACCCGTGTCGTGCCGGCCCGCCTCAACGGCGAAACGCTGACTTTGAACGGCATCGGACCGGTGGAGGTCGAAACCGCCGAACTGCTGCCCTACGACACTTACCGCGACAACCGCTCCACCGGGGGCTTCATCCTCATCGACAACATCACGAACCTCACCTTGGCCTCCGGCCTCATCGAGGGCGAGGTGCGCGAGGAGGAAGAGGCACTGGAGAGCTTCTCCGACGCACCCTTTACGCCGGCTGAGCGCCGCAAGCTGCGCGCCTTACTGGCTCACATGAAGCGGTTTGGCTTCAGCTTCGACTCCGAAGACTTCGAACAGGGAGAGGGCATCTGATCATGCGAGATCCATTGACGCAAGCCTCTGCGGTAATTGAACATGCGCTCAGCCACGGTGGCCAGGTAGCCTTTACGTGCAGTTTCCAGGCCGAGGACGTCGCTGTGCTCCATCTGCTGCGGCAGCAGATTCCCGACGTGCCCGTGATGTTCCTCGAGACGGGCTACCACTTCGCCGAAGTGCTGGCGTACCGCGACCAGCTTGCCCGCGACTGGAACCTGAACCTCATCAACCTCGAGGCGAAGCAGAGCGTCCCACAGCAGGAATCGCAATTCGGAATCCTCAACCAGACCGACCCGGCCCGCTGCTGCCACCTACGCAAAGTCGAGCCCCTCATCGCCGGCTTAACCGATGTGGATGTGTGGTTTACAGGCCTGCGCCGAGAGCAGAGCCCGACCCGCGCCAACCTGCAGCCGGAAGAGCAGCACCGCTTCCCCACGGGCCTCACTCTCAAGAAAGTCAGCCCCATTTACGACTGGACCAGCAGTGAGGTGTTCTCCTACCTCGCGGTCAACGACATCCCCGTGCTCTCGCTGTACGACGAGGGCTACACCAGCATCGGCTGCGAACCCTGCACAGCCAAGCCCGAGCCCGGAGCCCACGCCCGCGCCGGCCGCTGGGGCGGTCGCAAACTGGAATGCGGACTCCACACGGTGACCGTCAAGGAAGCTTGAGATGGAAGCGCTCCTCGGCTTCGCCATCGCGCTCGTAGTCGGCCTCACCGGCATGGGCGGCGGCCCCTTGGCTGCTCCACTGCTGATGCTCGTGCTGGCCGTGCCCACCACCGAGGCCGTCGGCACCTCTTTGCTGTTCGTTACCATCACGAAATCGGCCGCGGCCCTGGTCTACTGGTCGCGCGGCCACGTCGATTGGCCCAACCTGCGCCGTTTGCTCTACGGCGGTCTGCCCGGCGTCCTCATCGGGTCGCTCCTGTTGCAGCGCATGGCTAAGCACGACAGCCTGCAGCCGGTCGTCCTCACCGCCATCGGCTTCATCATCGCGGTCATGGCCCTGCTCAGCCTCTATCGCACCTTCCGCAAGAACGTGGTCGACGAGCGCTCGGACAGGCCCAACGCACTCCCCTGGACGGCGTTCCCCATAGGCCTGGAAGTCGGCTTCTCCTCGGCCGGTGCCGGCGCCTTAACTAGCCTTTCCCTACTTCAATTTACGAGTCTCGCGCCGGCCCGCATCATCGGAACGGATCTGATGTTCGGCCTATCGATCGCAGCGCTGGGCGGTGGCATCCAATTCGCCGCCGGAAACGTAAACCAACACCTGTTGTTCGAGCTGTCGTCGGGAGGAGTTTTCGGCGCCCTCTGCGGAGCCTGGCTCGGCACCCGGGTCCCAGCCCGAGCCCTCAGGGTCGCCCTCTCCGCGATCATGATCATCCTGGGCCAGCAGTTGTTGTGGAAGGGCATCACGGCCCTGGCCCGCTAGTCCACCCAGTCCAAGGCGCGACAACAGTGCGGACACCCCGTCCGCGGCCGCCCTCTGCAATCCCCAACCTGACCCATCTCTCGCCCCACATTCCAACGCCCGCTTCATTCTGCGGTATAGCTTTTAGAGTGGCCCAACTAAGAGAACTCAATCAGACGGACCTCGGCGACCTGATGGCTCTCTCCATCTCCGCCAACTGGAATCAGGTGGAAGCCGATTGGCAGCGCATGCTGCGCTTCGCACCCACCGGCTGCTTCGGTATGGAGGAAGACGGCCACATCGTCGCTTCGGCCACCATCATTACCTACGGCAACGACTTAGCCTGGATCGGCATGGTCCTCACTCTGCCTGAATACCGTGGCTGCGGCTTCGCCAGCCAACTCATGCGGCGCTGCATCGACTCCGTCGACGTCCCCTGCATCAAACTCGACGCGACGGACTTGGGCCGCCCTGTCTACCAGCGCCTGGGCTTCGTCGAGGAATACACCGTCCAGCGCTACCGCGCCACGCTGCCCGTCAATCCGATCCGCCGCCTCCCGCACGACCTGGATCTCGATCGCCTCGCTTTCGGGGCCGATCGCTCGGAACTCCTTCAGGATCTTGGGGGAGCCCGGCCCGGCCGCATCGCGTCCTATCTCGGCCCGGTCGTCTGCCGCGACGCCGAAGAGGCCCGCGTACGGCTTCTCGGAGCTGGCTACGCCGGCTTGGCCCTTGTGGACGTCCCCGACACCAACCCCGCTGCCGTCACGCTGGCCCAGGAACTTGGCTTCAGGCCCTTCCGCCAACTTTGGCGCATGCGCAAAGGTGCGCCCATCAACGAGCGGCCCGACCTCGTCTACGCATTGGCTGGTTTCGAGTTCGGTTAATCGAGGAGCGTGACTTTGCCGGTCGCCAGATCGTAATCCGCGGCCACCACCTTCAGCCCGCCGCTCTCCACGGCATGGCTCAGCAGCGGATGCGAATTGCGGATCTGCCCCGCCACACGCCGCGCGTTGGCCAGAACGCAGTTGTGCACGGCATCACCGGGCTGCCCCTTCGACGACTGCACTGACGGCTGTATCGCCTTGACAATGCTGGTAATGTGGCCTTCCTTCGTGTGATTGACGGCGGCTGTCACGGCGCCGCAGTTCTCATGCCCCAGCACCATCACCAGCTTCACGCCGGCATGCGCCACGGCATACTCGACACTGCCCAGCACCACATCGTCGACGACATTGCCGGCTTCACGAATCACGAACAAATCGCCCAGCCCGGCGTCAAAAACCAGCTCCGGCGGCACGCGCGAATCGGCACAGCCCAGAATGACGGCATAGGGATGCTGACCCTTCGTCAGTTCGGCCCGGCGTTCCAGCGAGGCGTCAGGATGTGTTTCCCTATGAGCAACATAGCGTTCGTTCCCGGCGGTGAGTAGGGCCAGCGCTTTGTCGGCCGGCATCCCGGCAGCGTGTTCATCGGCCGCCCACACGGGCAGCAGGGCCGCGGACAGTGTAATAAGAAGAAGACGTTTCATCGTAGAGCCTACTTAACGATCCTATCGTCTCAAATACCGGTTTAGGTTAGGAAATCCCCGCGAGGCCGCGCGCCGTTCGTACAATGGAGGCATGCTGCGGTGTCTCGCCTTCGTGGTCGTCGCCAGCGCTCTGTGCGCCGCCCAGGAACCCGGGGAATACCGGGTGGAGCGCGCCGGCGCCGGCTTTCACTTCCTCGAAGGCCCCGTGTGGTCGAAGGACGGCCACCTCATCTTCAGCGATATCCCCACCAACCGGATCCATCGTTTCACGCCCGGAACCGGCATGGAAATCCTGCGCCAGGACAGCGGCGGAGCCAACGGCAACGCCCTGGACGACCGCGGCCGCCTCGTCACCTGCGAGGGCGCCCGCCGCCGCGTTGTCCGCTCCAATTCGAAGGGCGGCACCGACGTCCTGGCCGACAAGTTTGAAGGCAAACGCCTGAATGCGCCCAACGACGTCGTGGTCCGCAAGGACGGCCACATCTTCTTCACCGATCCCGCCTTTGGCAAGGACGACGACGTGAAGGAGCTTTCGTTCTATGGCGTTTTCCATATCTCGCCCAAGGGCGAGCTCACCGCCATCGCCCGCTGGCCTAAACGGCCCAACGGCATCGCTCTTTCCCCGAACGGCCGCATCCTCTACGTCACCGCGTCCGACGAGCGGTTGGTGCGCGCCTACGACCTCGACCGCCAGGGTGCGGCCACCAACGAACGTGTTCTTATTACGGGCATAAAGGGTGTGCCCGATGGCATCCGAACCGACGAGAAGGGCAATCTGTACATTGCTTGCAAGGGTGTGGCGATCTATTCGCCCGAGGGGCAACTCCTGCGGACCTTGGAGATCTCGGAAAATCCGTCCAATCTCGCCTTTGGCGACCCGGACCTAAAAACGCTTTACGTCACGGCGCGCACCACTCTGTACAGGGTGCGGCTGGAAGTAAAGGGATCGGTGCAAATCGAGTGAAACAGGAATCGGCGGAGAGCCGGCGCTATCCGGCTCGCCCCCTGCTAGGCGTCGGCGCGGTCATCTTCAAGGATGACAAAGTTCTTTTGATTGAACGCGGGAAGGAGCCACTCAAGGGTTGGTGGACTCTGCCCGGCGGGCTGGTGGAAACCGGCGAACGCCTGGAATGCGCGGTCCGGCGCGAGGTGCTGGAAGAGACCGGCCTGCACGTCCACCCCGAGGTGGCCGTCGCCATCTTTGAGCGCATCATGCCCGACGTCGAAGGCCAGACCGAGTTTCACTACGTCATCGTCGATTATCTGTGCGAGTGCACAGGGGGGACCCTCGCCGCCGCCAGTGACGTGGCCGCCGCCAAATGGGTGGCTCTTGACCACTTGAATACGGTCAAAATGGCGCCGGGCACCCCGCCTGTCATCGAGAAAGGCCGCCTCATGTTGGCGGGCATCAAAGGATGAATCCAGAGAGTCTGGAGCTGTTGGAATACGAACGTTTACGGTCCCTCGTCGGGCGCTACGTCGGCAGCGAGGCCGGCCGTCGCGAACTGGGGAAGATCGAACCGTCCACTGATCGGGCCGCGCTGGAATCCGGTCTGTCCGAAGCCGCCGAGGCGATGGCCTGGCTGAAAGACGCTGCCAAGCCCAAGACGCGTGGAGGCGAAACCCCGCCGCGCCTGCGCTTCGAGGGCTTGCCCGACGTCGACGCGGCCGCGGCCAAGTTGCGCATCGACGGGGTGGTCCTCGACGCTCTGGAGATCAGCGCCATCGTCATGGTGCTGGAACGCGCTACGGAAGTCCGCCTGGCCCTCGCGCCCCAATCTCAGTTCTTCCCTCTGCTGGCCGCCCGGGCCGCCCAGATCGGCGACTTCCGCCCCGCGCTGCGCCACATCAGCGGCAAGATTCTGCCCGACGGCTCCATCTCCGACGACGCCAGCGTCGCCCTGCGCCGCATCCGCCGCGATAAGGAGCGCATGCGCGGCGACATCCAGGACTCTCTCGAACGCTTCCTCAAGACCCATCGCGAGGACGGCCTTCTCCAGGAAGAGTTCGTCACCATCCGCAACGAGCGCTTCGTGGTGCCCGTCATCCCCGGAGCCAAGAAGAAACTGCCCGGCGTCGTCCATGGCTCCAGCGGCAGCGGTCAGACGCTCTTCCTGGAGCCCATCGAAACCATAGACCTCAACAACGACCTCGTCCGCATGGGCGAAGAGGAGCTGCGCGAGGTCTACCGCATCCTCCGCGAGATGACCGATCACCTGCGCGAGCACCGCCAGGAGGTGCGCGACGCTGCCGAGACGCTCGCGGCGCTCGATCTCATCTTCGCCAAGGCGCGCTTCGCCCAGGACTTCGACTGCGTCACTCCGCGCTTCTCCCCGGACGACGCGCCGCGCCTCATGCTGAAGAACGCGCGGCACCCGCTCCTGCAGGACGTCCTGAAGCGTCAGCAGAAGCGTGTGGTCCCCGTATCCCTGGAACTGGACGCTTCGCGCCGCACCCTGCTCATCAGCGGTCCCAACACCGGTGGCAAGACCGTTGCCATGAAGACCGTCGGCCTGATGGCGCTCATGGCCCAAAGCGCTCTGCCGGTCCCGGCCGAAGACGCCGAGTTCCCCATCTACGACGACGTCCTGGCCGACATCGGCGACAACCAGAGCATCGAGCACAGCCTCTCCAGCTTCGGCGCCCACGTGGCCCGCATCAAGGAGATGGTCGAAGCGGCCACCTCCGGGGCCCTGGTCCTGCTCGACGAACTCGGCCGGGCCACCGACCCGGAAGAGGGCGGAGCCCTGGGCGTCGCCATCCTCGAGGAGTTCCGCCAGCATGGCACCTTCACCCTGGCCTCGACCCACCTGTTGGCCTTGAAGGTCTACGGCTCCAACACGCCCGGTGTCGTAAACGCGTCCATGGGCTTCAATGAGGAGACCCTGGAGCCGACCTATGTCCTCCGCATCGGAGCGCCCGGCAAATCAGCCGGCCTCGATATCTCCAAGCGTCTGGGCCTGCCGCGACGCCTGCTGGACCGCGCCCATCAGGCCATGTCGTCCACTGAACGCGACATCGCCCTATTCCTCAATCAGTTGGAGGCGAAGATCGGCGAGGTCTCGGCCGAGGCCGAAGAACTCCGCCGCCAGAAGGCCGAACTGGAAGCCCGCGAACAGAAGTTGACCAAGGAGATGGAGCAGCGCGAGCGCGCCCGCCTGCGGGAGTTCGAACAGACCGCCGCCGAAGCCCAGAAGCGCTTCGAGCAACAGGCGCGCGAGGCCATCGAATCGGCGCTCTCCGCGCCGGAGCAGCGCAAGCAGGTCGAGAAGGTGATGCGCCAGGTGGCGCGCACCAAACGGGAGTTTCAGGAGTCAGTCGAATCGCTAGCCCATCCCGAAAAGGCCAAGAAGCAGGCGCCCAAGGAAGAGATTGTCGAAGGCGCGCGCGTCCGGCTGCGTGATGTCAGCGGCCCGGCGCGGATCCGGAAGGTCCTGAACAACGGCCTGCTGGAGGTCGACGTCGGCTTCCTCAAGATGCAGGTGCCCGTCACGGAAGTGACCGAGGTGTTGAAGGGCGACGCCCCACAGGGCAAGATTCTGCCCAAGGGCATCAGCCTGACGACAGGCCCGCGCTGGGACACGCTTTCGCGCGAGGTGAACATCATCGGCAAGCATGCTGAAGAGGCGTTGGAGGAGGTAGACCGCTTCCTCGACTCCGCTTATCTGGCCGGCGTTCTGCGAGTCCGCGTGGTGCACGGCCATGGCATGGGCATCCTGCGCAAAGGCGTCCAGGATCTCTGCAAGGCCCATCCAAACGTCGAGAAATATTACCCCGCCGGCCCCAGCGAGGGTGGCACGGGAGCCACCATCGTGGAGCTGAAAGAGAACTGATCCGGGCTGTTTACAGGGTGGCGAGGGCGGCCAGAACCTCTTCGGTGTGGCCGTCCACCTTCACCTTGCGGAAGATCTTGGCGATGCGGCCTTCCTTGTTCACGATGAACGTGGAGCGCTCGACGCCCATGTAGGTCTTGCCGTAGTTGGTCTTTTCCACCCAGACGCCGTACTTTTCGGCGATGGCGTGATCCTCATCAGCCAGCAGGGTGAAGTTCAGGCCGTACTTCTCCTTGAATTTCGCCACGGCCGAGACCGGGTCGGGCGAGGCGCCGAGGATGACGGCATTGTTGGTCTCCACCCGCGGCAATTCATCGCGAAAGCTGCAGGCCTCCTTGGTGCAACCGGGCGTATCGGCCTTCGGGTAGAAGTAGAGGACGACATTCTTGCCCGTCAGGGAGCTGAGCTTGAGCTTCTCGCCTGCATCGGTGAGGAGCGTGAAATCCGGGGCTTTGGAGCCTTCTTTGAGTTCGGCCATATCGTTCAATAGGATGCGCGCCGATGGGGCGGAGGATGCCGAAATTCCAAACCTCGATTTGGCAGCGGCCAATCGGCATGTTATATTCAGAATTGCCCGCAAGAGCGGGGACGTAGCTCAGTTGGTTAGAGCGCCGGCCTGTCACGTCGGAGGTCGCGGGTTCGAGCCCCGTCGTCCCCGCCATTCCTTTCTCTTCCCTCACCAAAACTGGAACCCTGAATGAGAATGAGCGGTCTGCTCGTCTCCAGTGGACATGTCCCAGCCTGATTCAGGCCACCCGCAACCGGGCCCCTCGCGACTTCGGCCGCTCTTTCACGGAAATCTCAATGTCCCTCCCCAACCGCAACAGCATCCGCATCAGGCGTTCAATCGAGAAACCCGCCAGCTTGCCTTGCTTCAGCGCGGAAACCTTCGGTTGGTCGATCCCAAGCATTTCAGCGGCCTGACTTTGAGTGAGACGCTTGTGTTGGATCTCCGCGATAATTTTGGAGGCCAACTCCGCCTTTGCCAGGAGATCGCCGGACTTGGGTAGTCCAAGGTCGGCAAAGACATTCCCGCTACTTGAAGTGGATTCTCGCTGGGCCATCGTCACTCCCCTTTCGTTCCGCTCAACCTTCGCGCCAATTGCAGCCGTTGCCGGATCAGCTCCACGTCACGCTTTGGCGTAGCGATGCCGGAAGTCGATTTCTTCTGAAACGCGTGCAGGACATAGACGGCTTCCCCGATTTCGGCAGCATAGGCCGCGCGGTAAGTGCCGCTTGGTGCATCCGCCCTCACCTGCCAGACCCTCTCCGCAAAACCGTGCAGCATCTTCGCACTCTCGTGCCTTTGGCCCACCTGGGCCTGGTACAACGCGAATCCGAGTTGCTGGCGAACCGCGGAAGGGAAGCTCGAGATTCGATCCAGCGAATCCACCAGCCAAATCAACTTGCGCGGCCGTCCGAGCTCTTCCGGCACAGGTCCATTGTATGCCAGTTTTGGCATATCCGATAGTCACGAAACCCGTGCGGCTCGCCGCGTGGACCACCCGTCTCCATGCCCCCGATTTGCTAGGATGAGGGCCTATGCTCCCCAATCAGAATCCTCCCTCGCTGAAGCTCGAATCCGCGGCCGACTATCGCGAAGGCTATGCCAATAGCGTGCAGTTGCGCGCCAGCTTGTGGGACTTCTTCCTGATGTTCGGGACAGTGCGGCAACAGACGCCCGAAGCGGTCACAATCCAGAATTTCCAGGGCGTCTACTTGAGCCCGCAGCAGGCCAAAGCGCTGCTCAACGTCCTCGCCACCAATGTCCAGCAGTATGAATCGACCTTCGGCGAGATCCGCCTCGAGCCACAGGGCGACGCCAGCGTCATTCAGTAGAAGCCCATGCCACGACGGGCAAGGCCGACGACTTACCTCTACTTCTTTTTCTTTTTTCTCGTCGCCCAATTCGGCACGCATGCCACCCTGCTGACGATGCCCTATTTTTGGGATGAGGTGGGGTCTACCATCCCGGCCGCCCAATCCGTGGCCCACAACGGCCTGGCCCACACGCCCACCGTTTCGCTCTACGTGGCCGCTGTCTGGAAGATCTTTGGCGCCTCGGAACTGTCCACCCGCTGCGCTATGCTGCTGCTATCGGCGATCGCGCTGCTGGGCGTCTTTCTGTTGGCGATTGAGCTGTGCGGATCTCTGCAGGGTGCTCCGGCGATTGTCGTGGCCGCGATGATGGCCCTCTCGCCGTGGTACTTCGGCCAATCGATTCTGGCGCAGTCCGCCATGCCTGCGACCCTGTGCATGGTCTACGGACTCTGGTTCTATCTCACCGGCCGGCACATTCTGGCCGGAGCGAGCCTTTTCGGCCTGCTGTGGGTGCTACTGTCCAGCCAGCCGGCCATCGGCTGGGGCCAGGTCGAGCCGCCACGAATTCCGGATTATCTCCTGACGGCTGGGCGCCGATTCGTCTCCCTGTTCTTCGCCAACTTCCACTTCCTGGCAACGATCGGCGTGCTGATGGCGTGGCGCTCGGACCGCCTGAACCGGACCCGCTGGAAGGTGGCCGGCGCTGTATGCGGCGTCTATTTCCTCTCGCTCTGCGTGGCCGGGCCGGTGCTGGACAGGGATCTCCTGCCCGTGCTGCCCGTCTTCTACACAGCGGCCGTCGTGGGGTTCTACAGCCATGCGGCCCGCTGGCGGATAGCCTTGCCGACTGCGATGCTTTGCGGCTTCCTCGCCGGCCTCTGGATTGCCCCGCCCTGGTGGCCCGATGCTCTCGAAAGCAGCCTCGCCATGTCGGACTTCTCCGACATGCAGCGCATGACCGCGGCCTATCTCGAAAAGAACGCGCACGGAGGGGTCGTTGCCACAGCGTGGCCGCTCTCCGCTGTCCTCACCCAGCCGCGGCTTGGCTTTGTGGACCAACCCTTACACGTACTCAGGCTGCACGACTTGAGCTCCACTTGCCTGCGCACAGTGAACAAGGGCGACGCCGAAATCCTCGTTCGTTATTCGACGGGCTGGGATCCGCCCGGCAACCTGCTGGCCTGGAACCGGGTCACACGCTGGTTTGGACGGCGCTATCTGGGCTACCAGTTGTCGATCGAGCCCGACGAAATCGAGCAGAGGTTGGGGCTCCATCTCACCGCGAGCTGGCAGAAGCGCGGCAATTGGGTGGAGATCTACGCGAAGTAGGCCCCGCGACATCAGCCCAGCGGGTGCTTCAACTTCCACAGCACCTGCCGCATCATCCCGGTCCAGACAGCGGCGTCCTTCGCCCGCAGATGCAGCCGCCGCACCAGGCGGTGCGTTTTGTCCCGGCCGTTCTTCGCCATGCTGTAGTCGGTATACTCCGATGCCTGGAGAACGCCTTCCAGCAGCTCGGTAAACCGTTCCACTTCTTCGCCTTGCGCCAGCTCCGCCGCCTCCGGCAAAGGCCTTGCGGCCGAGGGTTGCCGGATCAGCTCATACAAGCAGACCGCAACAGCCTGAGCCAGGTTCATCGAGTCGTGCTGCGCTCGCGTGGGGATGTGCGTCAGCCAGTGGCAATGCCCCACATCGCTGTTGCCGAGGCCGAACTTTTCACTGCCGAAGAGGAGCGCGACGGACGCCGTGCTCATGTGCCGCCGGATCAGCCGCGCGCCCTTCTCCAACCGGTGCATCGGATGCTGTGGTTGCCGGTGCCCCAAGCCCGTGGCGCCCACCACCAGACTGCAATCGGCCACGGCCTCCGCCACGGTCTCAAACACCCGGGCGTCCTTCATCACCTGAGCTGCCCCCACTGCGCTCACCGCTTCGCGGAAGGCGACTTCATAAGGGTGGACAAGCCGCAGATCGAAGAACCCGAAGTTGCTCATGGCGCGAGCCACGGCCCCAATATTCAAAGGGTTACGAGTGTCGATGAGGACGACTTTCAGGCGTTGATTGCGTTCAGGATCCATGCCGGCTGGTCATAACCAGCATAGCGCCCCGCCTCAATCGGCCAGCGTCGCCAAAACCCTTTTCGGGTCAATCCGCAACAACTTCCCAGCCTTCACATCCGCCAGCCACAACGACCCCAGCCCAAACTTCAGCAACCCGCCGCCGGCGCCGGCAAACTGTTGCACCACCTTGTCCGTCTCCGGACTGATGCGCGCCACCGGGAATCCAGGCACGCTCACCCAAACCGATCCCTCGCCAAACTCCAGGCTGCCGTCGGCGTTGGGCACGCCCGTCTCCACCGTGGCTGTCACCTTGTTCGTCTTCGGATCGATCCGTGAAATTTTGCCGTCCTTCTTGCACAAGACCCAAATCGAGCCCGCGCCCGAAGCCATCGCCACAGGCTCCGGCGCCGTTTCAATGCGATTCACCACCACCTGCGTCTTCGGATCCAGCCGTAACACCTTGCCCTGTTGCGGGCAGGCGATCCAGATCGCGCCCTCGGCCGGCAACAGGGCCGAGCACCCGGCCGGCAGCCGCATCTCCGAAACCACATGATTGTCCTGGGGATCGATCCGCACCAGATCGGTCTTCGGGTTAGCCAGCACCCAGATGCTGTCTTCGCTGGCGGCGATCACGGAACCGTCGCTGCCCAAACCAGTCGCCAGCGTCGCGCTCACTTTGCCCGATCTCGCATCGACGCGCTGCAAAACCTGCTTGCCGCAGCCCGGCACCCACAGGCTCCGGAAGGCGGACACAGCCTGTCCGCACGGTTGATCCAGCCCGGTCACCGTCTCGCCCGGTTTATTCGTCTTCGCATCAATGCGTTGCAGGGTGCCCGCGGCACGCTGCGGCGCGAACGCCATCATCGTGAACACCGGCGTTCCGGAAAGCCCGGCTACTGGGATCTCCGCTTCGCTCTTCAGATTCGCGAAGGGAATCTGCACGCCGGGTGTCTTCACGCCTGTCTTGGGCGGAGCTGGCGGTTTCTCCTTGCCCCACGGTTCAGCGGCAGGTGCCAGCAGCAGGCAGATGGAAAGGGAGACGGACAGGTGCATTGCGCTTCAACTCTCTTATTGGGGATCGGTCTGGAGCGGCGGAGCGAGAGGCGTGCGTGGCCCGGTTGGACACTCAGTATAACCCGGAATCGCCGCCGCTTGAGGGTTGTATCGATATTCGTTGACAAACCAATACAGGAACAGATACAACTGATCTCAAGCCGTTAACACCTTTCTGGTCTCCTGCTCGACCCGCGTCCCAGTTGCTCAACGCTTAGCCCCGTCGCCGGCAATGCTGTTCGCATTCTTTCCGGAATACAACTATGCGCTGTTCGATCAGGCCTCTCAAATACCTTCTACCCGGCCTTCTGCTGGCCGCCGTCGTCCCCGTCGCAGCCCAATCCACTCGAGCCAACTCGCCGGAGTTCTTCGAGTCCACCATTCGCCCCATCCTCGCCAATAACTGCTTTAGTTGCCACACCCAATCGCAGCTCGGTGGTCTCCGCGTCGACAGCAAGGAAGCCCTGGAAAAGGGCGGCAAACGCGGGCCGGCCATTGTATCGGGCGATCCCGACAAGAGCCTGCTCATCAAAGCAGTCCGCCACGAGGATCCCGCCTACAAGATGCCGATGGGCGGCAAACTCAAGGATGCCGAGATCAGCGCGCTCGTCGCGTGGGTGAAGGAAGGCGCGGTCTGGCCGAAACCGGCCGTCTCGCCTACTAGCTCCACCAAGACTGAGGCTGGCAAGTACTTGATCCGAGCGGACCAGCGCGCGTTCTGGTCGTTCCAACCCATTCACCCCACTCCAGCGCCTGCTGTCAAGGATGCCAAGTGGGCCAAGAATGACATCGACCGCTTCATCCTGGCGCATCTGGAGCGCGAGGGCCTCAAGCCCGTCCGTCCGGCCGCCAAGCGGGATCTCATCCGCCGCGCCTATCTCGACCTCACCGGTCTGCCCCCGAAGTTTGAAGAGATCCAGGCTTTTGAGAAAGATACATCGCCGGACGCCTTTGCCAAGGTGGTCGATCGGCTGCTTGCTTCGCAGGCATATGGCGAGCGCTGGGGCCGCATCTGGCTGGACGTCGCCCGCTACGGCGAAGACGACTATCGCAGTCTCGACCCCATGCGTCGTGGACTCAACCCGTACCCGAACGCCCACGTCTATCGCGATTGGGTGATTCAGGCCTTCAATGATGATCTGCCCTACGATCAGTTTGTTAGGGCGCAACTGGCCGGCGATCTGATGGATCCGTCGGTCCGCTATAAGACTCTGCCGGCTACCGGCTTCCTCGGACTGGGGCCCTGGTATTACGACAACGGCTCCACCGAAGTGACGCGCGCCGACGAACGGCACGACCGTGTCGATGTCGTGACTCGCGGCTTCCTGGGCATGACGGTCGCCTGCGCCCGCTGCCACGACCACAAGTACGACCCCATCCCGACTACCGACTACTATTCCTTGGCCGGGATCTTCTGGAACACGACTTACGAAGAATATCCGCGGGCACCCAAATCGGTTGTCGAGGCCTACGAGAAGCTGGAGGACGAGGTCAGCAAGAAGCAGAAGCTGGTGGGCGAATTTCAGACGGACCAGAGCACGCAGCTTTCGCAGACGCTGGCTCTGCAAACCGCCAACTATCTGCAGGGCGCATGGGAGGTCACTGGTCCGCAAAAGAAAGAAATAGCTCAAGTTGTAGAGAGCCGGAAGCTCGACTACGAGCTCTTGGAACGGTGGATCGCCTACATGGGCAAGACCACCGAGAAGTACAAGTTCAAGGAACCTTGGCAGGCGATGGTCAAGAAGGGTGGCACGCCCCAGGTGGCCAAGAAGGAGGCCGAGAAGTTTCAGGAACTGGTGATCGCCGTGATGCTGGAGCGCAACGAGCTAAACGACGAGAACAAGGTGATCGCCAACAAGGCGATGGACGGCACGAAGCCTAAGAAGCGCACCAACAAGCCCTCTAACTTCGTGACCAATGAGGACTTCTGCCCCGGTTGCGCACTGCGGCTGAAGTCGCTGCCGGAAGATAAAAACGCCTTCTGGACCGAGGTCTTTCAGCGTGACCTGAGCGAAGCGGACGACCCGGCCGCGATGGCTGCCTCGGGTCGCATGGGCAAGCCGGGCGTGCTGATGTTTCGCGGTTGGGGTCTCGAATCCCGGATGGGCGCGGAAGCCCGTCTGCGGCTCGAGTCGCTACGCAACGACGTCACGGCTGAGCGCAAGAAACTGGAGCCTCAGTATCCGTATCTGCATGGCGTGAAAGACTCTGAGCAGCCCACCGACATCAACGTGGCGCTGCGTGGCGACCCCTTCAACCTGGGTGCTGTCGAGCCCCGCCATTTCCTTTCGGTCCTCTCCAAGGGCGACCCGGCTCCCTACAAGAAGGGCAGCGGCCGTCTGGAACTGGCTGAAGACATCGTCAGGCAGCCTATCGCCATGCGCGTCATCACCAATCGCATCTGGAAGTCGCACTTCGAGACAGGTTTGGTGGACAGCCCCAGCAACTTCGGCATCACCGGAGAGCGGCCCACGAATCCGGAACTGCTGGAGTACCTCGCCGATTCCTTCGTGAAGAACGGCTTATCCATCAAGAAGTTGCACCGCCAGATCATGCTTAGCTCGGTGTATCAGTTGGGCACCGAGAACGATCCGGTGGCGGCAGCAAAGGATTCCGGCAACCGGCTCTATTGGCGCGCCAACAAGAAACGCCTCGATTCCGAACAGTTGCGCGATGCCATCCTGGCGGTCGCCGGAAATCTGGACGATTCTCTCGGTGGCCCCTCGGTGGAGCTGACTCCAGCCGTTCATCGGCGCACCGTTTACGGCAAGGTCAGTCGCTATAAGTTGGACCAGTACTTACAGTTATTCGATTTCCCGACGCCCGCCATCAGCGCCGAGAAGCGGTTCACGACAACAGTTCCGCTGCAGCGCCTGTTCATGATGAACAGCGACTTTGTTCAGATGGAGGCCGAGGAAGTGGTCAAGCAGGTGGCCAACGAAGCCGACAACAAGGCCCGGGTGCGCAAAGCGTACCAGATTGTATATGGCCGCGAACCCAAACTGGACGAGGTCACGCTGGCCTTGGACTATCTCAAGAAGGAACCGCTGACCGAGTACGAGGAGAGTAAGAAGCGGGAAGCGGAAAAGGCCAAGGACAAAGACAAGGACAGACCCAAGCGCGGCAAGCCGGAGGGCGACGTAAAAGAGCCGGAACTGACTGAAAAGAAGGAACCTGCACCCGTGCAAACGGCTGCCGACATGCCCGAGGCGCAGACCGGTGGCGCGGGTGCCGACCAGATGCCGCCCCCCCAGGAAATGATGGGCATGGGCATGATGGGCGGCGTCATGCCGGGCGCCCGGCGAGGTCCGGGCGGAGCGGCCAAAGAGGTCAAGTATGAACCCAGTGCCTGGGGGCGGTATGTCAAGGTTCTGCTGAGTTCGAACGAGTTCCTGTTCATCAACTAAGGAGACTGGGTTTCATTCATGTCAGATCATAAGTCCCGCAATCCAACGACCCGCCGCGAGGCGCTGCGCAAGGTTGGTAACGGCTTTGGAATGATGGCGTTCGCAGGAATGCTGAATGAGTCGATGGCGCGTGCCGGGGCGCTGCTGGCGCCCGACGGGTCGATGACTGGTTACAAACTCGATCACCCGCAAAAGGTGAAACGGGTGATCTTCCTGTTTATGAACGGCGGCCTGTCGACCATCGATAGCTTCGATCCCAAACCGGCTCTGGAGAAGTACGACGGCCAGCCCCTGCCCGGCAATCAGGTCAAGACGGAACGCCGCACGGGCGAGCTGATGAAGTCGCCCTACACGTTCAAGAAGCACGGCCAGTGCGGCATGGACGTGAGCGACCTGTGGCCGCATCTGTCTGAAGTTGTTGATGATATCTGCTGGATCCGCTCGGTTTACACGGAAATCCCAAACCACGAACCGTCGTGCCTGATGATGAATACCGGCGCCAATCAGGCGGGTCGGCCTTCGCTGGGCGCGTGGGTTACCTACGGCTTGGGGACGGAGAACCAGAATCTGCCCGGTTTCGTCGTGCTTTGTCCGGATGTACCGACCACTGTCGGTCCGCCGCTCTGGAGCAACGGGTTTCTGCCCGCCATTCACCAAGGTACCTATATTTCCAATAAGGTACAGCTGGCGGAAGGCGAAGCGCCGCCGCCCGAGGAGAAGAGCGACGACAAGAAGATGAAGAAGGTCGTCGTCGAGAAAGGCTTCGACCCGAAGAAACTGGTTAGCTACGTCAACAATCCCAAGTTCGAGCTGACGGAGCAGCGGCGTGAACTGGATCTCGTTGAAAAACTTGAGAAAATCCGTAGCGCGGAGCAGGGTACGGACCCGCAGGTGGAAGCGGTGATCAAGTCGATGGAGATCGCCTACCGGATGCAGACCGAGGCTCCGGAGGTGTTCGACGTCCGCAAGGAGTCGCAGGCGACGTTGGATCTCTATGGGCCCGGCCCGGTGGCGCGCGGTGCGTTGACGGGTGTCCGCCTTCTGGAAAAAGGCGTCCGGATGGTGCAGTTGTACTACTCGAAGGGCGATCCGTGGGACGCGCACGGCGACATCCTGGCCCACAAGGTGAACGCCAAGAACTCCGACCAGGCGTTCGCGGCGGTCGTCAAGGACTTGAAATCACGAGGTTTGTGGAAGGACACGCTCATCGTGTGTGGCTCGGAGTTCGGTCGTACGCCCGTGAGGGAAGTGGGCGGCGGCGGGGGCAATGCGAAGAAGGGCCGTGACCATAATCCATTCGGGTTCACGATGTGGCTGTCCGGCGGAGCCGTAAAGGGCGGAACCATCTATGGGGCGACGGACGACTTCGGCTTCAAGGTGGTGGACAAACCGGTCCATGTTCACGACATTCACGCGACCATACTGCACCTGATGGGTATTGATCACACAAAGCTGACGTATCGGTACAGCGGCCGCGACTTCCGGCTGACGGATGTGGCCGGTAACGTTTTACACGACGTGATTGCATAGGATTGACGGCATTTCGGCAATTTGCCCACATGACGGCAAATGCCGAAATACCGGCGAAAAACAAGGCGATAGAACACCGTGAAAACGGTGCGGTTCGCCGTGGGGTCACCGCAGATTTGGCGGTAGAACCGGAGCCGGGTGGTTTGCGGCGCGCATCGGGCCTTTGTGTGCCTGGATTCCTACCGGGATTGTGTAGATTGGGTCTTTGCTCCGGGCCTCCTACTTGAAACAGAATTGGCAACGCCTGTTTTGGGGAGTTGAATCTTGCTCGTTCGCCTCAAATCGAACCTGCTATTTTGGAGGGCATGTCTCAGCCACGCGGTGGGAAATCCGGGGAGGAGATCGCGGCGGAGAGGATCGAAGAAGTCCGCAAGAACGGTGCGGCCAAGCTCGATCTGTCGGAGCTTGGTTTGGGTGAGTGCCCGGCTGAGGTCGCCGATCTGATTTGGCTCCAGGAGCTCGATCTCTGGAACAACCAACTGACGGCCCTGCCGGACTGGCTCGGTCACCTCACCCAGCTCCAGAGGCTCTATCTCAGCACCAACCAACTGACGACCCTGCCGGACTGGCTCGGTCACCTCACCCAGCTCCAGAGGCTCGATCTCAGCACCAACCAACTGACGACCCTGCCGGACTGGCTCGGTCAACTCACCCAGCTCCAGAGGCTCGATCTCAGCAACAACCAACTGACGGCCCTGTCGGACTGGCTCGGTCAACTCACCCAGCTCCAGTGGCTCGATCTCAGCAACAATCCACTGACGGCCCTGCCGGACTGGCTCGGTCAACTCACCCAGCTCCAGTGGCTCTATCTCAGCAACAATCCACTGACGGCCCTGCCGGACTGGCTCGGTCAACTCACCCAGCTCCAGTGGCTCTATCTCAGCAACAATCCACTGACGGCCCTGCCGGACTGTCTCGGTCAACTCACCCAGCTCCAGGGGCTCGACCTCAGCAACAACCAACTGACGGTCCTGCCGGACGGTCTCGGTCAACTCACCCAGCTCCGGTGGCTCTATCTCAGCAACAACCAACTGACGGCCCTGCCGGACTGGCTCGGTCAACTCACCCAGCTCCGGTGGCTCTATCTCAACAACAACCAACTGACGGCCCTGCCGGACTGGCTCGGTCAACTCACCCATCTCCTGGAGCTCAAGCTTAGCGGCAACCCTCTGTCTGATGACTTACTCGAAGCGGCCGAACAAGGGATCGCGCGACTCCTGGACTACTTGCGCGAACTTGGTGAATCGGCCGTGGAGATGTGGCAGGCGAAGGTGATGCTGGTGGGGGAAGGGGGCCATGGAAAGACTTGCCTTCTGCGTGCGCTCAAAGGGGAACCGTTTGTTGCCGGCCACCTGCCTACCCCATTGCTGGACGTGAGGACGCTGAGCCTGCGTCATCCGACCCGGGACGGCGAGCTCGATCTCCGGGCATGGGACTTCGGTGGACAGGATTTCTACTTCGCCACACAGCAGTTCTTTTTCACCGGGAAGAGCATCTTTCTGCTGGTTTGGAACCCCCGCGGTGACTTCCAACGAGATCCACTCAAGAATTGGCTGGATCGCATCTATGCTCTGGCGCCCGACGCTCCCGTTTATCTTGTCGCGACGCATGGGGACACGCAGGTACCTCGAATTCCACTGGCGCAATTGAAGGAGGAGTATCCCAACATCGCCGGCGAAGTCTTCTCGGTCGACAGCAAATCCGGGAAGAACATCGATCTGCTTCGAGATGCCCTCCGCCGGAAGGCGGCTAGTCTGCCGCACATGGGTGTACGGCGGCCCACCTCCTGGGTGCGCGCGACCGGGGCGATTCACAACCATCCGGAGAACTACCTGCCCGTCGAGCGGTTTCGCGAACTTGTCAAAGAGCACGGCGTGCGAGAAGTCAATACCTTCCTAGCCCAATTGAGCCTTTCCGGAGAAATTACGTATTTCTCGAAGAACCCGATCTACCATCCAGAGACGGCGGAGCTGAATGATTGGGTGATCTTGAAACCGGCGTGGCTGCTCCAGCGGATCAGCGACGTCCTCACTGACCGGCATACTCAAACGACGGCGGTATTCCGGGATCAAGATCTCGGCACGATCTGGCCGAACCTGCCCGGTTACGTTTGTGGGTTTCTGGCGCGGCTGATGGAGCACTTCGATCTTGCCTATCGCGTGGGGGACCACAGTGGGCGGCGTATCGTCGTCGAACTGTCTCCAGTCGACCGGCCAGCGGCGGTGCTGCCGCGTTGGAGCGAATGGGTGGCGAATTCCGCATTTCCGAAGGTAGCGCTGCATTACAAGTTTCCGATCGCCATTCCTCCCGGATTGCCCACCTGGTTCACCGCGCGGGCTCACAGCTACACGACGCCCGAGCATCATTGGAGGGGCGGCGCGTTTCTTTGCGATGGAAATGGCAATGCCGGGCTGATTGAGACCGAACTCGATCACAAGACGGTCCGGCTGGAGGTGCGCGGACCCGTCCCGTTGGAGTTTTTTACCAAGCTCCGGATTTGTTTTGAAGACACGGTGAACCGCTTTCCAGGACTCAAACAGCGGCTCCGCGAGTATGTGCCTTGTGCCGAGACGGGCTGTCCGGGGTTTGACCGAAAAACGTTGGAGCTGGAATTGGCCGACGGCGTCACGGAGATTCGCTGCCAGGCACCCGAATGCCGCCGCAAGCACCGGATCGAGACTCTGCTGTATGGCCTTCGTCCGTCCCGGCAGGAACGGACATTGGAGGAGATCCTGGACTCCGTGAAGGGACTTCAACAGGAGTTCCATTTGCTAACGGCTCGGGCGCAGTCGCGGCTGGACTCGCGATGCCCGAGCTTGATTAGTCTTGAATACGAACGGTTGCCGGATATTTTGCCCTCGGTGATGGAGGGTTGGCGCAACGAGTTGATCGACAAGCCGGTGCCGGCCCGGCTGGGGCTGTATTGCATGCATCCTGGTTCGCCGCACCACGTACGCAGTTATGAGATACAGCCACCGGGCCGGCGCCTCGCCGAGCTCGCTCCGCTGGTCAGAGAGGCCCACAAAATACTAGGCTTGGCGCTGCCGCTGATTGGGCGAAAAGCTCCCAATCTCAAGGATGTGACGGAGGGGTGGAGCGACAAGCTATCGAAGCCGCTCGGAATGCTGGATGAAACGGGAGAAGAGACGCAGCGAGTGTACGGGACCGCGCTGGTGGCGCTCCGTCAGATTCTGATGGAGTGCGCTGCTGAAGAAGAGGATCGGTGGGGCGGGCTCCGGCAGGTTCTGCTGTTGAAGTCGCAGTATCTTTGGGTGTGCGAAGAGCACGCCACACATCCGGACTATCAGGGATGAGGAAGCACCGGGCGGACCGCGGCAACAGTCACTGGGCCAACGAGTGCCCGCTCATTTCCATTCGCGGTTCGCAACTGCGCTTACTGGCTGTGGTGGCTGCGGCCGATGATCGTCATCATCTTCAGGTTGATTCTTAGGAAGCGCCACATCTGCCACGGGAGGAAGGTCCTGAGGAAGACCGTGCCTCGGGTTGGTTTCGTTGCGTAGAACCAGGGTTTCAGGTGGGCCCTTTCGATGGGCGTCAGATTCTTCTCTTCTTGACTCATGGTTACTCCGGGATCAGTGCCCAGCCTGGCAGCATGCGGGCCTTGTACAGAAAGAGATGGTGGAGCAGGATCTTGATCCAGTGGCCGGCCAGGCCGATTTCTCCAAAGGTGTAGTCGATGTCGCGGCCGTACTCGGGGTAGCGCTCGTAGTCGGGGACTATGGGGAAGACCGTGATCGACGCGGCGGTTCCGGTGAAGGGGTTGGCTCCGGCGGAGGCGACACAGGCGGCTCCCATTTCGGCCATTGAGGCGGTGTGAGTGGGCCCGGGTTTGCCACGCACCATGTCCGTAATGCTGTGGGCTACGGCTTTGGCGATCATGGCGGAGGGCATGCCGGTGCGCGGTGGGGCCGGGGCGATGATCTGGCCAGCGCCGGTGGCTCGGGGCCTCGAGATGGCGTGGGGCGGAGCGAAGGCGATTCCGGCTGCAAAGAGATTTGAATAGGACGGGTTCTGGTAGGTGCGTGGCCAGTCGCGCGGCTTCCACTCTTCGTAGGGTTTCCTGGTGTAGTCGGCGTCGACCTTCATGAAGCCGTTAGGTGCGAAGAGGCTGGATGAGATGTCTTCTCCCGCGGCGTTGTAGGCTTTGAGTCCGACTCCGGTGAAGGGCGGCAGGAGCATGGCCATGTCGAAGGGCACGGAGCGCTGCTCGCCGTCGAGGGTCTCGATGTTGGCCGCGCCGGGCTCGACTTCGCGGACGTGGGCGCGGGTGATCCAGTCGATGCCGCGTTCGGCGAAGAGAGACTCCTGGAAGATCTTGCTGGGCGTGACGTAGCCGCCGCTACGGATGTGGACACCGTCCATGCCGAAGTCGCCGATCTCATATTCGTTGGTGAGGTAGATGACCTCGGCCTTGTCGCGGACGCCGCGATTGCGGAGCTCGAACTCGAGGTTGACGACGTACTCGAAAGCCGCGCCCTGGCAGGTGCAGCCGCCGTGGCCGGTGCCGATGAGGAAGCGCTGCTTCTCACCGCGCTTCATGCGCTCGACCTTCTCGAGGAAGATGCGCGAGGTCTCTTCGGCGTGGTTGGCGGTGCAGACGGAGAGGCTGTTTTTGCCCGGGCCGAGTCCGGTGGTGGCGTCGAAGTTGAGCTTGGGCCCGGTGGCGTTGAGGAGGAAGTCGTAGGTGATGTGCTCGCGCTGGCCGGCTTTGCCTTCGGCGGTGTATTCGATTTCGACGGAGGGGCGAGCGTTGCCTGGGACTCCTTCGGGGTAGAGGGCGAGCGCGCGGGCCTGCTTGAATTCGATGCCAGCGCGGCGGTAGATCGGGGCCAGAGGGAAGGTGACCTGCTCCTTCTTGAGAAGGCCGACGCCGACCCAGATGTTGGAGGGGATCCAGTTGTATTTGGGCTGCGGCGAGACGACGATGATTTCGTCATGCCTGCCAAGCCACTTTTTGAGGAATGCGGCCGCGGTGTGTCCGGCCACGCCGGCTCCCAGAACGACTACACGAGCCATGTGAACAGTGCCTCCCGTCGCTGGGGGAGTAGATTCAGTTCACGAGGGAACGTGACAGAACGAGTTTTGGGCTTGGGCGACGAGCGCGCAGCACCGCCGCCTGCTCATGGGTACTGGATCAGCTTCGGGGCAATCCCGACTGGCCTACTGCGCGGCCGGTATGGCGAACTTCGAGTCCTCGATGGGGAGGTTCTGCTGGACGTCCTTGATCTGGATGGTGAAGCGTCCGTTCGGACGGGCGAGGGTCCATTTCATTGGGATTTTTACGCCATCCACGGCGCGGTAGTCCGCGTAGTCGATTTGCGTGGGATTCCGGCCCAGCGGCGTTTCCGTGTAGCGGATGGTCCGCACCAGCAGTCCCGTGGTTTTGTCGAAGAATAGGCGTACCGGCGGCATGTCGGGCCGGATGCCGGTGAGCACCACACAGGAGACGTCACCGATCTTCTCCGGCCTGCCGGGCCGGATTTCCTTGAAGTACTTCGGCAGGTTGACGGACAGGTACATTTCGGCGTCCATTCGGGCCGCATCCGATTCCGCGGCCGACATCGACCGCGCCGGCCGGCCGGTGTTCGCCAGCCAGCCCGCCGTCCCGTCGAAGGCCGTCAGGCTCTCGCCGTTGGGTGTCTTCATCGCCGAGATCCGCTTGTTCGGCGCCTTGGCTGTGATCTCGATGGGCATCTCCTGGCCTCCGGCGAGAATGACGCCTTTCATGACGCGGCTTGTCACTTTCTGGATGGCCTCGGCCCCACCGAGGGCGTCGACGTATTGGTCGAGGATCTGCTCCGCTGTCGGCGAGGCGCCTGAGGGCCGTGGGGCAGCGGCGCTGTGGACTTCATCCGACGCCTGGACCGGAGGCATCGCTGCTGGATGAGTCGCGCCATGGTGGCAACTGTTGCAGGTGAGTTCGCGGCGGCCCTTGAAGTGCGCCTTGTTCATGGCGTTGGTCATCGCGATCATCTCGCGTGCTTCCAGCTTCGGTTTCTTCTCGTCGGATTCGTCCTTGCCCTGCACATGACAGAAGGAACACTGCACTCCGAGGGAGGCCGACATGAACTGCATGGCGGGCAGCAGTTGGTCAGCCGATGTGCCCTTCAGCTGGACAATGTTCTTGTAGACCTCTTCGGCCTTCTTCGGCTCGGGCGTCTGCGCCGCGGCCTGTCCGAGCAGTGCGATGGCGATGACGCATGAGAGTTGTAGTTGCTTTTTCATAGACTTGCCCCTTGAATAACGGCCCACGCCCCAGTGCGCCGGCCCCCAGATTAGCATGGCGGGTGGTTTGTGGACATCCTGTCTGTTGGGGAGGGCTGAGCCGACCAGGGGGCCGGCTGCGGACCGAGGGTCCGCCCTCCTTCGTGCTGAACGGGGCGGCTAGGGGAGGGGCGCGAAGAGCGACAGGAGAAGGAAGGCCAACTCCAGCGCGGAGATTGCGGTGCGCCGACCCCCAGATTGGCATGGCGGGTGGTTTGTGGACATCCTGTCTGTTGGGGAGGGAGCACGGGGTACACGGGTTATTGCCTGGTGAGCACAAGCTGAGCCGACCAAGGGGTCGGCTGCGGACCGAGGGTCCGCCCTCCTTCGTGCTGAACGGGGCGGCTAGGGGAGGGGCGCGAAGAGCGACAGGAGGAGGAAGGCCAATTCCGGCGCGGAGATGACGTAGAAGACCACTCGAACCTTGGGCCAAAGCCATGTTGGAAGCTGATCCGCCAGTTTGTCCGCCAGAGTCTGATTCAGCCGCATCGGAGGGAACTCCAACTGCTCCTCGGTGGCCCAGCGGGCGGACAACCAGTTGCCCCGGATGTTCGCAAACAGCAGGGCGAGGAAGATGATGCGTACGACTCCGAAGCCGTTGCCGGTGTAGCGTTGCAGGACGAGTCCGCTCAGCAGATAGCCGGAGAAGGCGGCGATCGCGGCGAATCTGCTGCGTTGGCGCACGCCCAGCGCGGCGAGGAAATAGAATAAGCCCTCAAATATTCCCGCCAGTGGGTAGCCCCCGAACGCCGAGAATACGACTGTAAATGCCGCGACCAGATAGCAGATCCATAGGCCCTGCCTGGTGATGTAGTCGAAGTCACCAACATTCCGAATGGTGGGCCAGAACAGGGCGCGCCATCGGCTTTCGGTGCGGGGCGTCGAATCCGACAGACCGAGGGTTTGCATGGGTAAGTATCATTCTAGCTCCGAAATTCAGTGCCGAATTCAAATATCGGCGGGTGAGTCGGAGGAATGTGCATGGCGAATCGGATGGCAGGCGTATGCGGGGTAATGCTGTGCCGGCTCGTCGACGATCTGGAGTATCCTTTGCCATTTTTGTTGAGGAATACAAAAGCGCTACTGAGTACCGGCGTAATAATAAGTGCGCAGTTTCGGGAGCTCCGAAGAGGTGGGTCTGAAGCCCCACGCCGGCTGAAGCCGGCCCCCCCCCCCAATCCTCGTCCCTGGGCCCTGGATGTGAGGTTGCTGGTGCGCTAACGCTTGGCTGACCGGTGCTTCACAGCGTTGGTCAGCGCCGCGATGTGTGGCAATGAAGCTAGTTCAGACGGGCTCGCGGAAAGTCCACCGTACTGTGAGTAGTGGAGCATGGACGCCGAAATTGACTGCTGTCCCGCTGCCTCGGCCCGGACTGGTCACATTCTTGCAGATGTCATTCAATGTGTACTTCATTCGTCAAGATTCGTGGTTAAATGTTCTGAACCGAAGAGGAGGCCGGCATGTTTTCTACAGTCAGATGCTTTCGCACCTGCTGGATCATTGGCTCCGCTACGATCCTGCTTGCGCAAACCGGCGAAGTTCCCGCCATTCCGAAGGGTACACAGGTCACGGTGAGAACCCTGGATTCCATTCAATCCAAACAAGGGGAGGTCGGGCAGAGCTACCGCTGCACGATGGACGCCCCAATCAGCGTGGCCGGGAAAGAGGTTGTTTCCAAGGGCGCGGACTGCGTGCTGAAGATCGTCGAGATGAAGAGCGCGGGTAAGCTCACGGGAAGCAACGAGTTGAAGCTTGTTGTGTCGGAGATCCGCGCGGGTGCCAGCCTCGTTGCCGTGAACTCCGAGCCGACCGAGATCAAGGGAAAGGGCAAGGGCAAATCGACAGGCCTGCGAACGGGTCTTGGGGCAGCGGCTGGCGCAGGGCTGGGTGCTGTGCTCGGCGGCGGCAAGGGGGCTGCGATCGGCGCCGGGGTTGGCGCGGGGGCAGGGGCCGCGTCGGCGGCTCTCACTTCGGGTCCGGAGATCAAGGTCCCGTCCGAAACGGTGCTGACCTTCGTGATCCAGTAGGAGGCTTCATGTGTCGCGAAGTGTCCACGAGCGTGTTGTTGGTCACAATCGCTTCAGGCCTCCCCTTCCTCCTGGGCGCCGCGAACAGTGAGCTGTGGAAGGAGGGCGCCTGGGTGGTGGAAGCTCCGCCCAGCGGCCAGTGTGGGAGTCTTCCGCTGCTGCAGGTGAAGGGGCCGGGCTCGATCCTCGATCCTCAGAATGCGTCTGTTTTCGCGAACCTCGAGAAGAGCCTTCCGGCCGCGCTCGCCAAGGTTTGCCCGGGCACCCGTGAAGTGATCCTGATGAGTGGCCGCACGCGCCGGTTGGTCCGTCTGGCGGAACCGGCAGCCGGGGCCGCCCCGCCCGCCCCATCCCCGGAGCCGCCTTCCCGCAGGCGCCTGGAGTCGCAACCGACGGCTGTGGAGCCTGTGCAGCCACAACCGGCGACCGTGGTCAGCGGTCCGGCCATTCCGGCTCTCACGCGGCGCAGCGACCTGCACAGCCTGTCCTCGGCCCACAGCATTGAAGACAAGTGCGAGGTGCTGCTGAGTTGGCTGGAGAGCGGCAAAACGGCCTCCACGCCGGCGGTGAACTATCGCTATCGGCAAGCTCCGGAGATGCTTGGCATCTTCCGCGACGAGCCGATGATGGCGGTTTTCGAGATGCCGTATGACAAGACCGAGAATCGATGGCGGCTGGAGCAGCACGAGAAGGTGATCTCGCGTTGCGTGGGCTCGACGCCGTCGCGCCCAAACCCATTCACTCACCAGCCCAATCGAAGGCTGATGCAGTATAGCCAGCAGTTTGCGCAGTACGCTCAACTGCTGGACCAGGCGTTTCTGGGGCAGCCTGGTCCCTTTGAGCCTACGACCGTGTCGCGGTATGTCCAGCAGGTGCGAGAGCAGATTGGCTGGGCCCAGCAGGCGATGACGGCTGCCGCCGCCGGTGCGCCGACGCGGAGTTCGTTCGACCGGATCAGAGGCCAGCAGCAGGCGGCGGGCAGCCAGTTGTCTCTGCTGAGTGCCAGCGAGAAGTCGCAGGTGACGGACTATCTGGGACGGCGCCAGACCGAGATGGCTCCGATCATTGCCGAGGAGTGGTTCCGGGAGGCGAGTGCCTCGCAGAAGGGGACGGCCTCCGCGAAGGCGCTGGTCAACAGTCACGCGGCTCTGGCGCCGGTGGTGAATGCGTTGAATGGCGAGACACGGGGCGCCTTCGAGGATAAGTACAGACGCCTGGTTGAGTCGCTGGTGGCCGAGCCGCTTCAGGCGGAGACCACGAGGCTGCAAGCCATACCGGCAACGCTGCCGGGCGTGCTGCAGATCACCGCGTGGAAGGCGAGCTTTGACGCCGGGTTCCAGGGCTTGCGGGGCTTCTCGGCCGTTGATGCCGCCGGGCAGGAGTTCAACCAGGTGCGAGCGCGCGTCCTGGCGGGTGCGCTGCCGTCGTGGATGCAGGATGTGGGGGCGATCCCGGTGGACGGTGCCGCCATCACGGCCAAACGCAGGGAGATGGAGACGCTGTTCCCGTCGCGGGAAGACCGGTCTTCGCCGCAGTTTGTTCAGTACGAGGCGCCACTGCGGGCCAAGGAGGACCAACTGCGGCTTCGCGTCGAGGCGGAGATGCGCAAGCAACAACAGGAAGCGAACGCCGCTGCCCTGCTGAGCCAGCAGGCCGCGGCGGGGGTGCAGCGCGAACCGAGCGGCGGCGGGGCGACCGGCGCAAAGCCGGTGATGGCGCGAGGCGGACAGAGTGCCGCTCTGACGGAGGGTAGTTTTTCGGCCAGCGGGCTCCACAATGAGCGGGTCCTGATGAGCCTGTACCGCGGAGACTTCACGAGCATCGAGTTCGACCGGGACGAGATAGGCTTCATGGGTATGTTCGGGCAGTACCTGAACTCGTACGGCCGCCAGTGCGACGCCTACCTGCCGGCGAACAAGGTGGAGATGACGAGGCAGCGGTGTACGGCGGAGATGGTGACCAGGAATGGATATGGCGTGGAGGTCAGCCGGTACTGCTCGAACTGGGTGACGGAGGGTACGGGTGTCTACGCGGATCCGCAGATGTACGCCACGAAGAGGAAACTGGATCAGATTGCCGCCGGTGACGCCTTCCGGACGGTCGGAAAGATGTTGACCCAGAGGGATCCGATAGCCGGCGCGATGAACATGGTGGGGAACGCACAGGCAGCCATGGCCGATATGGAGGAGGTGGTTCAAAAGAACGGATGCGCCAGTGCCGGGCTGAAGAGGTTCGAAGAGAACCTGATGCTGTTCGCTCTCAATAAACAGCCGATTCGCCTCGGCGATTCGGGCCCACGCTTGTCGGCGATCGCGCCACTACCGGGGATTCCCTTCCGGGATCAGAACTACACGAAGCTGGTGGAGGATCTGGTGGGCGAGCACTCGAAGACCTGGGCGATGAACCGGTTCCAGCGCGGTAGCGTTGGAGGCGTTGCTGTCTCGTCGCGGGATGGCCAGGGGCGCCCGTCGAAAGTTGTAGCCCACTACACCTATGATGGCTTCAGCGGCCGCAGTCAGGGATCGGTGACTTTGAACTTCACCGACGGGCTGCCGGAGTGCATGTACTTCTTCGATTTTCCGGCCACGTGCAGGACGCCGAACCGGAAGATCGTGGCCGCCTACGCAGACGGTGCCTACCAGGAGAAATAGAACGGTCCAGGTCGTGTCCATCGTGGCCGTAGCGGTGTTGTCGATGGCCGTCTGGGGCTGGTTCGCAGCGGATGGGGGCGGCGGTGTCTCCGTCGCACCGGTGGGCCCCTCGTCCGGGGACGTGCTGACGCTGCTGGATGCCTCCAAGTTGAACGCGAGTAATCTGAACACGGGCCAGGGGACGATGTACACGGCGGCTCACGTGCTGGGAGCCGGTGAACGGGCGGTGGTCCTGGATGTGTTCCTCGTGGAGGCGGCGCGCCGGCGGGCGGTCTCGTGGACGGTTGATGGGCAAACGGCGAGTGACGGCCGCCTGGTGGTGGACCGCGAGCCGCCGGAGAATCACGTGGCCGTGCATCGGGTGGTGGTTGCGGAGGGCAACGGGGTTCGGGCTGAGTTCACGCTGGTGGTGATTCCATCGTCCACTTCGAGGCGGTTTCAGGAGTGGCTGCGGACGGAGAAAGGGAGCATGGATTGGACGAGGTCCCTGCCGCCGGTGTACTCGAGCCTGTTGCCCGGCGGAGTGAACCCGGAACCGGAGGGCTGCGTACCCAGGGCGTGGCCGGTGCTGCGGAAGGTGCGGTCGCAGTATCATCCTGGGGCGGTGTACGAGATGCGGTCCGCGATTCGGGCGGACGGGTCCGGCCATCAGGCGACGTATGATGCGCGAGGGCAGTTGATCCGAGAGGGGCTGGGTGCGGGGTCGGCGGACCGCGCGTCGCCTCGGCAGTACAATCCGTTTCGGCTGATGGCTCATCGCGACCGGGATGTTCTTCCGTTTGTCTGGGCGGCGCAACTGGATGGGAATCCGGTGAACCCGAAGTTGCTGTATTCGGACTTCGACGCGCCCCTGGTGCATCTGGGTGAGCATCTGCGGGGTTATATGAGCGTCCGGCCCACATTTAGTCCGGTGCGCGCGGAGGTGCCGGCCGGGGTTTGCGTGGATGGGCAGGCGCCCGCGGGTGATTGAGGGACTCCTTGGTGATGGGGGGATCGTGGCAGCCCCAGCCTTCGGCTTGGGGGAGCGCCTGGTGATGGGAGTGGCGACGGGGGATGGTGATGGGGGATCGTGGCAGCCCCAGCCTTCGGCTTGGGGGAGCCCTTGGTGATTGGAGTGGCGACCGGGGACGGTGATGGGGGCATCGTGGCAGCCCCAGCCTTCGGCTTGGGGGAGCCCTTGGTGATGGGAATGGCGACCGGGGACGGTGATGGGGGGATCGTGGCAGCCCCAGCCTTCGGCTTGGGGGAGCGCATGGTGATGGGAATGGCGACGGGGGATGGTGATGGGGGATCGTGGCAGCCCCAGCCTTCGGCTTGGGGGAGCGCCGGGTGATGGGAGTGGCGACGGGGATGGTGATGGGGGATCGTGGCAGCCCCAGCCTTCGGCTTGGGGGAGCGCATGGTGATGGGAATGGTGACGGGGGGCCGTGGTTTGCGGGGCAAGGCTTGTCAAAAGTACGGCGCGCTCTTCATAATGAGCATCAATGCCTGGAGTTTTAACCATTTACAATTGCGGCACAAATTATGACCGCACGAATTCACAGGAACTGATTGCGAGCCTCGCATTGAAGACCGTGGGCACGGAGGGAAAGGACTGGATTATCAATCCGGGACCGGGTTCGTCGGACCTTTACAACAAGAGTCTGCGGGCGCGGATCGCGGGGCTGATGATCGGCGGCGTTGGAGGCGCCGGTACGATCGGTAAAGAGGTGGTGAAAGGCTTCGGCTCGGCGACGGGTAGCGGGATGAGCGTGAACGTCAACGCGACCGTCGATCTGGTGCGGAAGCTGAAGCCGGCCCGGATCAACATGGCGGGTTGGAGCCGGGGGGCGATCACCTGCATCGAGATCGCCAACGCGATTACGCAGGCGCCGGACATTCCGGGGATCCCGATGAGCCTGTTTCTGGTGGATCCGGTGCCGGGGCCGCATGAAGCGAATGCCTGGAACTGGAGCTCGTTTTCCACGAAGATCCCGGGTACGGTGACGCATTGCTCGGCGATTCTGCAGGAGGGCGATTCGCGGGGCTGGATGATGGCGCCGTTGGTGGATCCGTTCCGGACACAGGATGAGCGCAAGCGTGTGTTTCCGATGCCGGGTCCTCATTCGGCGTCGGTGGAAGTGCAGAAGCCGTTCGAGCCGGTTTCGCGGCTGGCGCGGTCTCTGGTGGAGACCTTTCTGGACAGCCGCGGCACGGAGTTGAAGGCGGTGCTGAAGCTGGGCGCGGCGGAGATTTGCGACCTTTACGGGCAGATGATGCTGGTGCTGGCGCAGGGAACGGGCCGGACTTCGGACCGGGATAGCGTCCCGAACGCGTTCCGCAGTTCGCTGGTGTTTGTGAACGGCCACCACTGGAGTCAGAGTTCGGTCGCGTTTCCAGGCACGACGCAGGCGTTCTGCGACCTGAATTCGCCGGGTATCAGCGAAGCCCTGAAGTCGGCGATTGCGGGCGAGGTGCGGCTGATGAAGAGGGACGCTCCTGGCGCTTATCTGGCGTTTACGCGGGCCGTGCTGGCGGACGTTCTGAGCAAGCAGCCGATCCGGTTGTCGATGCCGATTGTGCCGATGGGGCCGACGATTGGCATGCCGGGCTCGACGGGGGCGTTTGGCCAACCACCGGCGATGAAGCTGACGGCGCGGCAGGAGTTCCTGCTGAGCCAGTTCCGGGGATGAGGGCAGATTGGCTTCGCTGTAGCCATCAGCTTTCAGCAGGAGCCACGCCGCGGGCTGATTGGTGATTGCGCCGGACTGATACATCCGCGAACTGATGAGACCAGGTAGTACGGGGCGCGTGGCGCCCCGTTTGCCGCCGGAGTTAAGGATCCAGCAGGTCCGATGCGTCCGCCTGCAGCGAGTCGATCAACGGAACGAATTCGAGATCGAAGGGCGAGATTCTTGAGAAGAGGCGGACCGGTTCATAGCCGAAGTCCCGGATGCAGCGTTCCATGAACATAGGGGCTTCGATCGTGGCGCTGTGCAACTGGTCGGTCAGGATCAGCCCTCTGCGCTCGAACGGGATGCCGTAGCGGTACATCAGCCGTGCGGCGTTACGGAGGTTGGTGGTTGTGCGGCGCGCTTGCGGGTCCACTAGGATCGCGTTCTCGGGTATCCCGAACTCGGTTCGCAGAGCCTTCTTCATCTCCAGGGCTTCGTTGTAGGGCGTCAGGCTGGGATGGACGTAGCCGCCCGACACGAGGATGAACGGCGCCTTCTTTTCGCGGAAGTCCTTGACGGCCAGGATGAGCCGGAGCCGGCCCACTGGCGAGAGCGCCACGCCGGCGCGTTCGGGTCCGCTTCCCAGCGCAACGATCACGGTGTAGGGGAACTGCGCCCAGTTGATGGTGGGAATGCGTGCTACGGCGGCCCGGTTCTCGCCTGCTTCGAGCGGCTCGTGGCGCGCCGCCTCGTCCCGGCCCTGCAGCAATAGCGACTCGACGGCGAACCGGAGTGACGGCTGGAAGAACAGCTCGAGCGACTTGGGATCGCTGCCGACGATGGCGGCCATGATTTGGACCATTCTGGCGAAGGCCGGCGATTTCGCGTCGTAGGTGGTGAAATCGGAACCCGGGGGACGGGGCGGCGGCGCACCGGCAGCGCCCGGGGGTGGAGGCCCCGCCGGACCAGGTCCAGCGGGCCGCGGAGACTGGCCTAGAATGCAGAGGTCGATGGCTCGATTCATCTTGCGGGCGGCGTCTTCCCAGGCGCTTTCGAGCAGGGCGGGGGCCGGCTGCTTGCTGTAGCGCTGAAGCATGCCCGATGGCCGCAGGACGTCCTCCACGAACCGGGTCATCGCTGCGTTCTTAGCGAGTGCTCCCAGGGCGGCGCGCGACTGCGTGATTTCGTCATCGGTCCAACGCAGGGCCTTGGCATAACACGGGACATCCGCCGCGCAGACTCCCGGCGACTCGGACAGGGCGGCGCGTTTGGCGGCTGCGATTTTCGCCAGGGTCGTGTCCGACTGGACCAAGGCGCGCACGGCGGGCGTCCGCTCAATGGCGGAAAGCAGGAAGAAGTTCTTGTCCTGAAGAGGGTTGCGCAGCGCGACCGGCGCATGCGCGGGCGCAGCCCCCATGAGGCTGCAGGCCGAGACGAATAGCAACAGCACGGGCCTGAAGCCGCTCGTCCGTGAAATGTTCATCGGGGTCTCCTCGTTTGCGATGGCAATGTTCGCTGCTGACATTGTAGCCAGACGGAAGAGACAATCAGCCTTGGTTATCCAGATCCCGTCCCGGTGTTACCTGCTGTGCACTCCGCTGCGCTGGCGAATTTTCCTCTTGCTTACCGAGAGAAGTCTTCGTACACTCATCTAGGAAACCGAGATGAGTAAGCCAAACGACCTCGTGCAGGGCACGTTGGACCTGCTGCTGTTGAAGATCCTGGCTCTGGAGCCGCTGCATGGGTGGGCTATCAGTCTCCGGCTGAGGTCCATCTCCGGGGACGTGCTGCAGGTGAGCGAAGGCTCGCTTTACCCGGCTCTGCACAAGCTGGAACAGGAAGGCTGGATCCAGGCGGAGTGGAAGCAGACGGAGAACAACCGTCGCGCGAAGTTCTACTCGGTCACACGATTGGGCAGGAAGCAACTGGAATCGGAGACGGCTAATTGGCAGAGGCTGTCGACCGCCATCACAAACGTAGTGCAGATCTCGGAGGTGTAGCTTCCCATGCGGATGGAACACTGGTGGTACACGCTGCCGCTGCGGCTGAAGTCGATTCTCCTACGCCGGCGGGTGGAACGGGAGTTGGATGAGGAGCTTCAGTTCCACCTGGAGCACAAGGTGGAGGAGGGTATTGCGCAGGGACTATCGGCAGCGGAGGCCCGTTACCGGGCGCTGCGCGCGATGGATGGACTGGAGCAGCGGAAGGAAGAGATTCGCGACACCAGGCACGTGCTGTGGCTCACCGATCTCCTGGATGATGTCCAGTACGCGATGCGGAGTCTGCGGCGGACTCCGGGGCTGACCGCGTTCGTGGTGATGACGCTGGCGCTGGGGATCGGGATGACGGCGACGCCGTTCAGCATGTTGGACGCCCTGGTATTCCGGCCGTATCCGGTGCGGGATCCAGGGTCGGTGATGACGCTGGTGAGTACGTCGCGGGACAACCGCTTCGACTCGTTTTCCTATCGCGAATACCTGGATGTGCGGGATCACACGGCGAGCTATGACGGCGTGATCGCCAGTCTGCCGCTGGGGGCGGCCGGATTCAGCGCGAAGCCAGGCGCCACGCCGGTGATCCGGGGGGCGATGCCGGTGTCGGGCAATTACTTCCAGGTATTGGGCGTGGAGCCGCGGATTGGGCGCGGATTCCGGCCCGAGGAGGACATGGTGCCGGGGCGCGATGCGGTGGTGGTGCTGGCCGCGGATTTCTGGAAGCGCGAGTTCGCGGGCGACCCAGGGGTGGTGGGGCGGACCGTGCGGCTGAATGGCATGGAGTTCACGGTGATCGGTGTTGCTCCGGAGTCGTTCCCGGGTATGTTGATTTTCAGCCACCCGGACTTCTACGTGCCGCTGGCGATGGCGAAGCTGTTTTCGGCGAATCCGCGGAAGGACTTCTTCGTGGACCGGGACGAGCGGGCCTTGTTGGTGCGGGCGCGGCTGAAAGCGGGCGTGACGAAGCAGGACGCGCAGAATGAGCTGACGGTGCTGGCGCGCGGCCTGGAGCGCGAGTATCCGAAGTACAACCGGGAGCGAGGGGCGGAGGTACACACGCAGTTCGAGATGCGGACGCGCGGGGACGATGTGAATTGGAAGTTCAGCGTGATCTTCACGATGCTGGCGGTGGGCGTACTCCTGGTGGCCTGCACGAACGCAGCCGGTCTGTTGTTGAGCCGGGCGCGGACGCGGACGCGGGAGATCGCGGTACGGCTGGCGTTGGGCGCGGGGCGGTTCCGGCTGATCCGTCTGCTGTTGACCGAGAGCCTGGTGTTGGCGGGGCTGGGCGGAGTGGGTGGGATCGCGGTGGGCTACATCGGCATTCAACTGTTGCAGAGGTTCGAGATTCCGGCGGACCTGCCGGTGACGGTGCCGTTCCGGATGGACACGCGGGTGCTGGTGGCGAGTCTGGCGATGTCGGTGTTGTGCGCCTTGTTTTGCGGGCTGGCGCCGGCGATGCAGAGTTCGCGGGCGGACCTGGTGAACGGGCTGAAGGCGGCCGATGTGGATCTGCCCGGGCGGAAGCGGCTGTGGGGGCGGAACGCGCTGGTGGTGGCGCAGATTGCGATGTCGCTGATGCTGCTGGCGGCCTCCTTCCTGATGGTGAGAGGTTTCCAGGACAGCGTGCGGGACACGACGGAGTTCTCGAAGACGCAATTGCTGATGGTGCGGTTCGATCCGCGGCTGATGCAGTATAGCGTGGCGCAGACGCAGGGGTTCTACCGATTGCTGGCGGAGCGGCTGCGGGGTGCGCCGGGCATCGAGAGCACGGCCTTCACGCAGAACCCGCCGCTGGGCATGGACGATTTCGACAATGTGGAGTTCGTACCGGACGGGTTTGAGATGCCGCGCGACCGGGAGAGTTTCCAGGCACTGATGGATACGGTGGATGAAGGGTATTTCGAGACGATGGGGGTGCCGATCACGAGGGGGCGCGGGTTTGCGGCTCTGGATACGGCGGAGGCTCCGCGGGTGGCGGTGGTGAACGAGCATTTCGCGAAGCACTATTGGCCGAATGCCGATGCGGTGGGGCAGCACATCCGTCTGGGTGGGCGGACGGGTGAGCCAGTGAGGATAGTGGGCATTGCGCGGCCGGTGAAGTACAAGGAGACATTCGAGGGTCCACGGGATTTCGTCTATTTGCCGCTGGCGCAGCATCCGGTGGCGCGCATGGTGTTGCTGCTGCGGT
Source organism: uncultured Paludibaculum sp. (assembly GCF_963665245.1). Lineage (NCBI taxonomy): Bacteria > Pseudomonadati > Acidobacteriota > Terriglobia > Bryobacterales > Bryobacteraceae > Paludibaculum > uncultured Paludibaculum sp. The sequence goes on along the minus strand of NZ_OY762267.1, from coordinate 3,829,886 downwards.
CGAGCGGCGATCCGCTGGAGTTGGTGCAGCCAGTGAAGGACGTTGTGCAGAAGATCGATGCGAATATGCCGATTGTGGAGACGCGGACGTACCAGTCGGTGTACCGGTATTCGTCGGTGGAAGGGCCGCAGGTGGCGATCAATCTCGTCGGCACGTTTGGCGCGGTGGGGCTGTTGTTGGCGATGGCGGGGTTGTATGGTCTGGTGGCGTACAACGTCAGCCGGAGGACGAGGGAGATTGGGATTCGGATTGCGATTGGGGCGAGTCAATTGGACGTGCTGCGGTTGGTGATGGGGCAGGGTCTGGTGCTGGTGGGTGTGGGGACGGTGATCGGGCTGGTGTTGGGCTTCGCGGTGGAGCGGTTGTTGAACGCGATGCTGTTCAATGCGGGCGGAGTGGATGTGGTGGCGTATCTGGTGGTTGTGCCGGTGATGTTGCTGGTGACGACGATTGCGGCGTATGTGCCGGCGCGGTCGGCGGCGCGAATTGCCCCGACGCGGGCGCTGCGGTATGAGTGAGGGCGGTGGCTCGCGGCTGGTACGGGGCAGCCCCAGCCTTCGGCTTGGGGGAGCCCTTGGTGCCAGCGTTGCGGTATGAGTAAGGGCGGCTCGCGGTGGGTACGGGGCAGCCCCAGCCTTCGGCTTGGGGGAGCGCTTGGTGCCAGCGCTGCGGTATGAGTAAGGGCGGCTCGCGGCTGGTACGGGGCAGCCCCAGCCTTCGGCTTGGGGGAGCCCTTGGTGCGGACGCTGCGGTATGAGTAAGGGCGGCTCGCGGTGGGTACGGGGCAGCCCCAGCCTTCGGCTTGGGGGAGCGCTTGGTGCCAGCGCTGCGGTATGAGTAAGGGCGGCTCGCGGCTGGTACGGGGCAGCCCCAGCCTTCGGCTTGGGGGAGCGCTTGGTGCCAGCGCGGCGGTATGAGTGAGGGCGGCTCGCGGCTGGTGCGGGGCAGCCCCAGCCTTCGGCTTGGGGGAGCCCTTGGTGCGGGCGCTCGCGGCTGGTACAGCAGCCCCCAGGCGTTGATCTCGTCGGGATCACTGATCGTTAGGCTTCCGCTGGAATTGTGAATGAGTCTCCGGTGTCGGCGATCCACTGGCGTACGCGGTCGGCGAGCTTCCTGCGCTCGACGCGATAACGGTTGTTGAATGCGAGATTGGCCTGCTCGAGCGGATCCTCGTTGAGATTGAAGAGCAGCCAGGGTGCGCCTTCAAAGGCCACATACTTCCAGCCATCCTTCGTCACCACGCCACGGTAGGGCCGATTGATACTGTCCGCGTGGCCCGTGGGCACTACGCTTTGGAGGAAGGCCGAATCCGGTTCCGGCTGCGCGGCCTCCTTGGCGAGACGGTGGTGCGAGAGGTCGGCGCCCTCCATCCAGGCGGGCTTGCGGATTCCGCACAATCCCAGAGTGGTGGGCGCGATGTCCACGTGATTGAGAACGGCCGGCAGGCGCCCGACTTTGCGGCCCTGATAGCGGGGGATTTCCCCACTGATGATGAATGGGATGCGGATGGATTCCTCGAAGGGATTGGTCTTGCGGTACATGCCTTGGGATCCGTGCATGTCGCCGTGATCGCTGAAGAAGAGGATGTGAGTGTTGTGGGCCAAGCCTGAGTCAGTAAGGGCCTGGCGGATGCGCCCGATGTTGTGGTCCCAGTTCTCGATCATGGCGTAGTAGCCGGCCAACTCGCGCCGGGCGGTCTCCTGGACGATGCGGCTGGCGGGGACGTTGGCCCTCAGGTCGAGGCGGGCCGGGTTGTAGTGCTCCATGAATTCGGGCGGCGCGATATAGGGATCGTGCGGAGGCTGGACGGACAGGGCCGCGAAAAATGGTTTGGCGTTCGAACGCTTCTGCTCCTCGCCGCGTTCTTTCAGGTATTTGATGAATATGTTGGCGAGTTCGTCGCTTTCATAGCCCGGCAGACGGTAGTGGAAGGCGTCCTTGCCGGATCCGCCATGGATCCAGGAGTCGTATTGACTGTTGTTATTCTCATAACCGGCCCAGGTTTCAAAGCCGCCGCGCCGCGCGGGATCGGTGACATAGAAGGCTGCCCGGCCCTTGGCTTCGTGCCAGCCGGCCAGATGCCACTTGCCGAAGTAGGCCGTGCGGTAACCCGCGTCGTTGAAGGCGTGGGCCACCGTCTTCTGACCATCGGGCAGGGCGTGTTCGTGGCCTCGCACACAGTGGTGCGGATACCGGCCGCTCAAGAGCGAGCCGCGGAATGGACAGCAGAGGGGGAAGCCGGCGACCGCGTTGGTGAACATCACGCCGTTGACGGCCATGTTGTCGATGTGCGGCGTGCGCGCATTGGCATCGCCGTTGCACGACAACGCCTGCGCGCGGTGCTGATCGCCGAACAACCAGATGACGTTGGGACGGGCGGCGCCTTCGGCTTCCGGCGGTTGCCGCCAATCGGCCGCGGGGAAGGGGGCGGAGGCCAGCGGCGCGGCACTCGCTTGGAGGAAGGCTCGGCGATTCATGTAGTTCCCAGCCTAATACACGCCGCTGGCGACGGGATGCGGTTCGTTTCCTCCACTGCACAGCGGGCGCCCAGGCCAGACCCGCTATACTGACCCCTAACTGTGCGGTTCTTTGATGGAGTCTTTTCTACCCCCCGCTGGCTGGCTTTGTGGGCGGCACAACTGGGTTTCCTGCTCGATGCGATGGACGTCCTGCTCTACGTCTTTGCGCTGACGACGCTGAAAGCCGAGTTTGGCTGGACCAACGCCCAGGCCGGTCTCGTGTCGTCGGTTACGCTGGTCGCGTCGTCGGCCGGCGGCATCGTTGCGGGCATCATCTCGGACAAGATCGGGCGGCGGCGGACTCTGATCTACACGATCCTTCTGTACTCGCTGGCTTCGGCCGGCACGGCGACTTCGCGCGGGATCGTGGATCTGGTTTTCTGGCGGGCCCTGGTTGGTTTGGGCCTGGGCGGAGAGTGGTCGGCCGGGGCGACCCTGGTCGCGGAGTCGTGGCCGGCGGAGCACAGAGCGAAAGCAGTGAGCTTCATGCAGTCCGGTTGGGCACTGGGCTACATGGCGGCGGCGGGGCTGGCGGCGTGGATCCTGCCGGCCTACGGATGGCGGGCGTTGTTCCTGGTGGGCGTCCTGCCGGCGCTGGTGACCGTATTCATCCGCCGGAAGGTGGTTGAGCCGGAGATCTGGCTGAAGTCGACGGAAAAGGTGAGCTTCCTTGGGATTTTCCGGGCGCCTTACGGACGGCGGACGTTCTTTGCCACGGTGCTGGCGACGAGCGTCCTGTTTGCCTACTGGGGCCTGTTTACGTGGCTGCCCGGGTTCCTTTCGTCGTCTACAGCCCAGGGCGGGGCGGGCATGAGCATTCTGAAGACGAGCGGGTTTGTTTTCGCGGTGCAGATGGGGGCGTTTTACGGGTATCTGTGCTTCGGGGTGCTGGCGGACCGGTTTGGGCGGCGGCCGGCGTTTGCGTTTTATGTCGCGGTGGCCGCACTGCTGACTCCGCTGTATGGGTTTGCGCCGCGGGTGTCGCCGATGCTGCTGCTTGTCCTGGGGCCTTGCATCGGGTTCTTTGGGACGGGGTTCTTCTCTCTGTTCGGGACGATGCTGGCGGAACTATATCCAACGTCGATTCGCGGTGCGGGGCAGGGGTTCGTCTACAACTTCGGCCGTGGGTTGAGCGCGCTGGCGCCGTATGCCGTGGGCTCGTTGGCCGATCACCACGGTCTGGGCGCGGCGCTGGGGTTGAACGCAGCGTTCTTCCTGGCGGCGTCGCTGCTGGTGTTCCTGCTGCCAGAGACGAAGCAGACTCAACTGGAAACTGTATAGACGGCCACCCGGGCCGCCGGGGTTAGCGGGCTCAGGTAAAGCGTCCGTTGGGGACGCAACCGCCACCCTTGCCGCTGGAGGAGCCGGTGCCGACAGCACAGGCGGAGACCTGCCGTTCCACGTGCCGCGAAGCGCAGCGGGGGCAGACCAGGTCTTTGTCCGAATCGGACATGCGGCGAAGCTGCTCGTACAGATGGCCGCATTCAGTGCAGCGATATTCGTACATCGGCATGGTTACATCCTATGATGCCAGACGACTGGTTCCGTGACAGGTTCTGGCACTATCGCGCGGTCTGCAACTGCTCCTCAGTCAATTTGGTGATATCGCCCATGAAGATGTGCATGAACGTCCAGGCGATCAGGTGGAATCCGCCCATCATGACGAACATGGGGAAATAGCCGAAGTGGGTTACCACATAGCCTGGCAACAACGCGGTGAAAAGGACGCCGCCGATGCCGCCGAGGAATCCGCCAATGCCGGTTACGGAGGCGACGGCGCTCTTGGGGAAGACATCACTGACCGTGGTGTAGAGGTTGCAGGACCAGCCCTGATGGGCCGCGGTCGCCAGCGAGATCAATGCAACCGCCATCCAGGTTTCAGGCACGGCCACGGCTGTGGCGGCAATCGGCATACAGAGAGCGAACATGCCCATGGTCACCTTGCGGGCTTTTCCATTCGGCCAGCCACGGCGCATAAGGAATCCGCTCACCCACCCACCGCCGACGCTGCCGAGGTCGGCCATGAGATAGACGACGGGTAGTGCCCAGCCGATCTCCTCCAGGCTGAGGCCCCGCGCCTCTTTGAAGTAGAGAGTGAGCCAGGTGAGGTAGAACCACCAGACGGGATCACTGAGGAACTTGGCCAAGGCGAAGCCGTATGTCTGGCGGTAACTCAGCGCCTGACCCCAACTCATGCGGGCTCCATTGCGTTCCTCGACGTCGGCTTCGATGAGGGCGAGTTCACCCTCGTTCACCATTTTGTGCTCGCGAGGCAGGCGGTATAGGGTCAGCCAGAGGATCAGGCAGATTGCACCGGAGGTGGCCGTGATAAAGAAGCAGGAACGCCAACCGAAATGGCCATTCATCCAGACAAAGAGAGGGGGGCCGATCATGGTGGCCACGTTGGTGCCGGCGTTGAAGATGCCGGTGGCAAAAGCACGGTCCTTCTTCGGGAACCATTCGGAGGTGGCCTTGATGGCGGCGGGGAAGTTGCCGCTCTCGCCCAGGCCGAGCATGGCGCGCCAGATTCCGAGATCGAAAAAGCTGCGGGACAGCGCATGCAGACCGGCCGCCAGGCTCCAGAGTGTGATGGCGCCTGCATAGCCTTTCCGTGTCCCCGCGCGGTCGATGACCCAGCCCATCAAGAGGAAGCCGATGGCGTAGGCGCCCTGGAACGCCGCATTTACGTAGCCGTACTCCATTTTGGTGAAGTGCAGGTCTTCCAGGATCACTGGGCTGAGGATGCCCAGGACGATTCGGTCCAGATAGTTATTGGTGGTAATCAGGAATAGGAGGGCCAGGATGAACCAGCGGATCTTCGAGGGTCTGGGATTCACGTGTCCGATTATACTGAAATGTCAATCGAAAGGGAGGCTGAGGAGGCGGACAGGCAAAAGAAAAGCGGCGCACTCGACGCGCGCCGCGGTTGAAAGTGAGGCTGGTTGGACTTTTACTACGCCGCGGCCGGAGCGCTTGTCAGCGACTTCAGGCGATTGTGGAGGCGGGACTTGTACCGCGCGGCGGTATTGTCCTTGATAATGCCCCACTTGGCGGCGCGATCGACAAGAGAGAAGGTTTGCGGCAGCAGGGCCGTGGCCGCAGCCACGTCTTTCTTTTCAACAGCCCGGCGCATGGCGCGAATGACATGGCGCAGGCGGCTCTTCCGCATCCGGTTAACTTCCGTGCGACGCTCTGTGATGCGCACACGCTTCAGCGATGAAAAATGGTTCGCCATTGATTCTACTTACAGACCCTTACCCAAAGTTGTACATGGTCAGGATAGCGCATTGGCGGTCCAGCCGTCAAAGGCGGGCCCCAAGTACCGTATGGGACCCATGTGTAAATCTTCTGGAATTATAGCTATCCTACGATAAGTCTCTGTGAGACAATCAGAGCAGATCATCTGGCCGAGCGCGCCGGCTCGAATACGATCCAGGTCGCGAAACAAACCCATAGCTAAGCCTCGTGGATAGCCGGCACGACTACAACCGCCGGGTACCTTGCTTGCCGTGGCGAGCCCGACGCTGTCCGACTTTGTAGACCAAACCATGTACCCATTGACCGGCCCAAGCCTTCGCCACCCTTTCCGGTATCGGCGAGTTCTCGCCACCGGGCTCCTGCTTGCGCCCCTTCTGTTCTCACAAACCACTCAATCCATGGGTGTTCCCGTGGATGCTCAGGGGCAGACAGAGCGCGTTCTCACCCTCGACGATGCCTTGGCGATGGCTGAGGAGCACAACCCGCAACTGAAGGCCGCGGCGGCCATGGCACGCGGAGCGCAGGCGTCGATCAGGACGGCGTCGGCGTACCCGAACCCGGAGTTCACGACGTTTGCGGGCCGGCAGTACCGGCGTTTGCCTGGCGCGGAGCCGGGTTTGTTGCAGCACTACAGCGTGGAGCAGCAGGTGGAGTTGCCGTCGGTGCGGAAGTCCCGGATCCAGGCGGCGGAGTTGGGGCGGCAAAGCAGCCGGTTTGGGCTGGACGAAGCGCGGCTGGGTGTGCGTGCCGGCGTGAAGAGGGCGTTCTATCTGGTGCTGCGCCGGAAGGCGGAGTTGGCCCTGGCGAAGGAGAACCTGCGACTGGTGGAAGATCTGCGGCGGCGGATTGAGATCCAGGTGGAGGTGGGCGAGGCGGCGAAATTGGAACTGGTGCGGTCGGATGCGGAGGCTGCGACGGCGAAGGTGCTGGCGAACAGCGCGCAACTGCGGCTATTGAATGCGACGGCCGGGTTGCGAACGGCGATTGGTGCTCCGATGGCGGCGGAGATCGCCCCGCGGGGCGATCTGGAGAAGCCGATTGCGCTGCCCCCGTGGCAGACGCTGCTGGGGGTGGTATTGCAGGAGCATCCGATGCTGGCGCTGGCACGGTCAGAGATCGAGCGGGCGAAGGCGCGGCTGGCGCATGAGACAGCGCTGCGCAAGCCGCAGCCGGCGCTACGGGCGGAGTATGAGAACCAGCCGGACCTGGGATTCTTTCGTTTTGGCGTGACCCTGCCACTGCCGGTGTGGAACAGGCGGGAGGGCCCGATTGCGGAAGCCGAGGCGGCGGTGGAGCAACTGCGGGCGGCGGCGGACATGCGTCAACTGGAACTGACTTCGGCGCTGGAGCAGGCGTACGGCCAATATCAGGTGGCGAGCCAGCAGGTGGCTTCGTTTGAACTGGGCGTCCTGAAGGAAGCGACGGCGGCGGTGAACGCGGCCGAGGCGGCCTTCAAGTTTGGGGAGCGGGGCATCATCGAGGTCCTGGATGCGCAACGCGTGTTGCGCACGGTGCGGCAGGACTTTCTCACGGCGCAGTACGACGTGCAGGATGCGCTGATCAATCTGGAACAACTGCGAGCAATCACACCGGAGAAGCACTGATGAAATTCATCCATCGAATCCTATTGCCAGCGTGCGGTCTGGCCGCGCTTGTTCTGAGCGGGTGTAAGGGTCCGGCCTCGGTTGCGGAGGCGCAGTCGAAGGAAGGGAAGCCGCGCGACGCGATGTCGATCCGGGTGACCAGTGATATGCAGCGACATATCCGGGTTGGCAGGCCGAGCATGTCGCCGGTGGCGGCGATGCTGGATGTGGCCGGGCGCGTGGAAGCGGACGAGAACCGCATTGCGCGAGTGAACTCGCCGGTATCGGGGCGGATCGTCGATCTGGAAGTGGTGGAGGGGCAGACGGTGAAGCGGGGCCAGGTGGTGGCGGTAATCCGCAGTACCGAGTTGACGAACGCGCAGACCGATTTCCTGAAGGCGATCTCACAGCGGCGGCTGGCGGACAAGGCGGTGGATCGGGCCAAACGGCTACTGGAGGCCGGGGTGATTGGCGAGGCCGAACTGCAGCGGCGCGAGGCGGAACTGGTCCAGGCGACGGCCGAGGTATCGTCGTCCCGCGACCAGTTGGCCGTGTTGGGAATGACCGAAGAGGCGCTGGACAAGCTGCAGACGAGCCGGACGATTAACTCGTTGTTCCAGGTTCTGGCCACGATCGATGGAACCGTGCTGGAGAGGAAGGCGACGATCGGGCAGGTGGTGCAGGACGCCGAGGTGGTTTGTGTGCTGTCGGATCTGTCGACGGTGTGGCTGGTGGCGGATTTGCCGGAGCAGTCGGCCGGCGAGATTGAAGTGGGCAAGAGCGTGGATGCGGAGATCCCGGCCCTTCCTGGGCAGATATTCCATGGAAAGCTCTCGTTCGTGAGCGCGACGGTGAATCCGGAGACGAGAACGGTCCGCATCCGGATGGATGTTCCGAACCCGCGGGGGAAGCTGAAACCGGCGATGCTGGCGACGATGCTGCTGAAGGACGACTCGCAGAAGCAGTTGCTGGTGCCGTCGTCGGCAGTGGTCAGGGAAGGCAATCAGGACCACGTCTACGTTCAGACGGGAGAAGGTGTCTTCGCGATGCGGCCGGTGCAACTGGCGGGCGAATTTGACGAGTCGCGAGTGGTTGTCAACGGGCTGAACGGCGACGAAACGATCGTCCTGGACGGGGCGTTCCATTTGAACAACGAGCGCAAGCGGCTTGCGCTGCAGGGAGCATAGCGGCTGATGCTCGACTCTCTCGTTCAGCACGCCCTGAAGCAGCGCGTGGTGGTGACGGTGGCCGCGGTGGCGCTGTGTGCCTTCGGCCTGGATGCCACGCGGCGGTTGTCGGTGGACGCATTCCCCGACGTCACGAACGTGCAGGTGCAGATCGCAACGGAGGCGCGTGGACGGTCGCCGGAAGAGGTGGAGCGATTTGTCACGGTGCCGGTGGAGATCGCCATGACCGGGTTGCCGGGGCTTGAGGAGATGCGGTCTCTGAACAAGCCGGGGCTATCGATTGTGACGCTGGTGTTCACGGACGAGACGAACGTCTACTTCGCGCGGCAACTGGTGATGGAGCGGCTGGTGGAGGCGCGGGAGAAGTTTCCGCAGGGTGTTTCGCCAATTCTGGGTCCGGTGTCGTCCGCTTTGGGCGAGGTCTACCAGTACACGCTGGAGAATCCGAACGACGGCGACAAGGTGCTGACCAAGCAGGAACTGGTGGACCGGCGGATTGTGCAGGACTGGGTGGCGCGGCCGCTGCTGCGCTCCATCGCGGGCGTGGCGGAGATCAACTCGACGGGCGGCTATGTGCGGCAGTACCAGGTGCTGGTGGATCCGGCGAAGCTGCGCTACTACGATGTGTCCATCCAGGATGTGGTGCAGGCGCTGGCGCGCAACAACGCGAACTCGGGCGGCGGCATTCTGCCGCAGAGCGACGAGCAGTATCTGATCCGCGGAGTGGGGCTGATTCAGTCGCTGGACGACATTCGGTCGATTGTGTTGAAAGAGGTGGGGTCGACTCCGGTGTATCTGCGCGAAGTGTCAGAAGTGCGGTTGGGGGAAGAAGTCCGCTACGGCGCCATGATCAAGGGCGGCTACACGGAGGCGGTGGGCGGCATCGTGATGATGATCGCGGGCGGCAACGCGAAAGAGATTGTGAGCCGTGTGAAGGCTCGCGTGGCCGAGATCAACGACCAGAATATGCTGCCGGATGGGCTGAAGATTGTGCCTTACTACGACCGGTCGCAGTTGGTGGATGCCGCCATTCACACCGTGGTGAAAGTGCTGATCGAAGGCATCGTGCTGGTGGTTGTAATTCTGTTCCTGTTTCTGGGCGACCTGCGGTCGAGCCTAGTGGTGATCGCCACGCTGATTCTGACTCCGCTGCTGACGTTCCTGGTGATGAACAAGATCCACCTTTCAGCGAACCTGATGTCGCTGGGCGGGCTGGCCATCGCGATTGGATTGATGGTGGACGCGTCGGTGGTGGTGGTGGAGAACATCTTCGCAAAGCTGAGCCATAACAAGCATGCGGAGCGAACGACGATTGTCGTGGAGGCGGTGCGTGAGGTGAGCACGCCGGTGATCTTCGGCATCTGCGTGATCATTCTTGTGTTTCTGCCGCTGATGACCCTGGAAGGCATGGAAGGCAAGATGTTCGCGCCGCTGGCGTACACAATTGCCATTGCATTGGCCATCTCGCTGGTGATCTCGCTGACGTTGTCGCCGGTGCTGTCGTTCCTGCTGCTGAAGAGCAGCAATGAGCACGATACGCTGCTGGTGCGCGGACTGAAGCGGATGTATAGCGCGGTGCTGCAGCACTGCCTGCAACGCGCGTTCCGGACCATTGCGATCACGATGGCAATGTTCGTGGGCGCGTTGTTGCTGTTCCCGTACCTGGGCACGTCGTTCATCCCGGAGATGAAAGAGGGGTCGATCTCGCCGAATATCGACCGCGTGCCGAACATCTCGCTGGATGAGTCTATTGCGATGGAGAAGGAGGCCCTGCGGATGGTGCGGGAGGTTCCAGGCGTCGAGAAGGTGGTGTCGCGGCTGGGGCGCGGCGAGTCTCCGGCCGATGCCGCGGGTCCGAATGAAGCGGATGTGATCACGACGCTGAAGCCACGGGAGCAGTGGCCGAAGGGGTGGACCCAGGACACCATCGCGGAGCAGATCTCGAAGAAGATTCAGACGCTGCCCGGGATCAACTTCGTGATGGCGCAGCCGATTTCGGACCGCGTGGACGAGATGGTGACCGGCGTGCGCGCGGATGTGGCGGTGAAGGTATTTGGCGACGATCTGGACAAGCTGATTGCGAAGGCGAATGAGATCTCGAAGGTGGCTGCCACGGTGCGCGGCTTGCGCGACAGCCGTGTCGACCGGGTGGGCGGGCAGCAGTACCTGAACATCACGATCGACCGGCAGGCGATTGCGCGGTTTGGGTTGAATGCGTCGGATATCCACGACATGATCGAGACGGCCATTGGCGGCAAGGCGGCCACTGAGATCTATGAGGGGGAGCGGCGGTTCCAGGCGGTGGTCCGGTATCCCGAGAATCTGCGGCACAACGTGGAGGAGATCCGGCGAATTCTGATTCACACTCCGGACAATGGGAAGGTGCTGTTGGAGAACTTGGCCAAGATCGAGGTGGTGGAGGGGCCGGCGCAGATCAACCGGGATACGGCCAAACGGCGCATCGTGGTCGGTTTGAATGTGCAGGGCCGGGACCTGGGCGGGTTTGTGGAGGAGTTGAAGCAGAAGGTCGCCAAGGAGGTGGAACTGCCGCCCGGGTACTTCATCGTGTGGGGTGGCCAGTTCCAGAACATGGAGCGGGCTCTGCAGCACTTGAAGCTGATTGTGCCCATCACGATCGGCGCCATCTTTTTCCTGCTGTTCCTGTTGTTCGGTTCGCTGCGCTTCGCGGCGTTGATCATCACGGTGCTGCCATTTGCCTCGATTGGCGGAGTGGTGGGTTTGTTTTTGACGGGCGAGTATCTGTCGGTGCCGGCGTCGGTGGGTTTCATCGCGCTATGGGGCATCGCCGTTCTGAACGGAGTGGTGCTGGTGTCGTATATCCGCAAGCTGCGGGAGACGGGGCTGGAGCAGAAGGAGGCGATTGCGCAGGGAGCGCTGCTGCGCTTCCGGCCCGTGATGATGACTGCCACGGTGGCGGCACTGGGGCTGGTGCCGTTCCTGTTCGCGACCGGTCCTGGGTCGGAGGTGCAGAGGCCCTTGGCGATTGTGCTGATCGGAGGGTTGTTCACTTCGACGCCTCTGACGTTGGTGGTGGTGCCGGTGCTGTACCGGTTCTTCGAAGCACGGGATCCGCAACCGCCGGATGCGGGGCCGGTGGCTGAGCCGGAACCGGTGCCGGAGCACGCGTAGGACGGCTCTACTCGCTGCGTAGAGAGGTCATGGGGTCGATGCGGGCGGCGCGCCGGGCGGGCACATAGCTGGCCAGCAGCGCTATGCCCGCCAGCAGGCCGGCGATTGCGGCGAAGGTGGCTGCGTCGGTCGGTTCGATGCCGTAGAGCAGACTGCTCATGACCCGGGTGAGCGCGACCGCGCCCAACAGCCCCGAGCCGATTCCGCAAAGGGCCACCAGGATGCCGCGCCAGATCACGAAGCCCAGAATGCCGTGCGGCGTCGCGCCCAATGCCATGCGGATGCCGATTTCCCGGGCGCCCTGATCGACGAGGTAAGACATTACACCGTAGATGCCGACAGCGGCCAAGGCCAGGGCGAGCGCCGCAAAGAGCGTGAGGAGCGTCATCGAAAAGCGCCGCCGGGCCATGGACTCGTCGACACGCTGCTGCATGGTGCGGACACGGTAGACCGGCAGATCGGGGTCGAGCTCACGGATTTCCTGCTTAACCACCGGGACCAGGGACACCGGGCTGGCGGCCGTGTGCAGGGTGACGTACATGGCGCGGACGGGGTATTGCGTTTGCGGCAGGTAGAAGGCAATGCGCGAAGTGGCGTCGAGGCCATACTGCTTCACCTGACGGACCACGCCGATCACGGTGAGCCAGGGGTCCTCGGACTTGATGCCTCCGGTACGAATGCGTTTGCCGATGGGGTCCTGGTTGGGCCAGAGCTGTTGGGCCATGTATTCGTCGATGACGATGACGCGCGGGTTGGTTGGCTTGTCCCGCTCAGTGAAGAGACGGCCGCTCAGGAGTGGGATGCGCAGGGTTTCAAAGTAGCGGCCGCCGACGATGCGTTGGTCCGCATTGATGAAAGCCTCGCCGGGTTGTGGTGTGCGGCCCTCCACGCTGATGGGGCCCCAGGAGAAGTAGTTACTGAGAGGCAGGGAACTGACACCACCGGAGGCTGTGACGCCGGGCAGACGGTCGAGCCGCTGCCAGAGGTCGCGGTAGGTGTTGAGGACGTTTTCGGGTTTCGCGTATTTGCGGGCGCTCATGGTGAGTTCGAACGTGAGCACGCCTTGCGGCTGAAATCCAGGCGGAACGTTGAGGAGCCGGGCGAAGCTGCGGATGAGCAGGCCGGCGCCGATGAGCAGGACTACGGAGAGCGCGAGTTCCGAGATGACGAGGAGACGGCGCAAGTGGTTGCCGCGGCCCCACACGCTGTTGGCACCCGCGGCGCCCCGGCCCGCTTCCTTGAGCCGGCCGGCGGGGTCCGCTCCGGTCAGCCGTAGTGCGGGCGCGAGGCCAAAGAGGAGACCCGAAAGCAGGCTCAGCGTGAACGTGAAGAGAAGCACTTCGCCGGTGATGGCGATGCTGGAGAGTCTGGGTACGTTTTGCGGCTGGATGGCGTGGATCCAGCCGACGCTCCACAGGGCGAGGACGACGCCCAACGCGCCGCCGCCGAGGGAAAGCAGCAGGCTCTCGGTGAGAAGTTGGCGCATGATCTGGCGCCGGCTTGCGCCCAAGGCAACGCGGATGGCGATCTCCTTCTGGCGGCCGAGCGCGCGGGCGAGCAGGAGGTTGGCGACATTCGCACAAGCGATGAGGAGAACAAAGGCGACGGAACCCAACAGGATGACCAGCGGGCGGCGGACGTCGCCGACGACCTGCTCCAGCAGGGGCACGATGCTGAACGTGAGGCCGGAGTTAGGTGGGTAGAAATCGGGGTAGTCGCGGCGCAGGCGGGCAGTGATGGTGTCCATCTCGGTCTGAGCCTGCTGCACAGTGACGCCGGACCTGAGCCGTCCGATGATGTTGTAGTCTTCGCGAGTCCTGGTGGAAGCGGCGGCGGCGTCCAGGGGCAGCGGCAGGAAGATCTCACCGTCTTCGGCGACACCGAGGGTGGGCAGGACTTCCCGCGGAAGCGAGAACGCGGCCGGCAGAACGCCGACGATCTCATAGGGCTGGCCGTTGAGGGTGAGGGAGCGGCCGATAACACAGGTATCCCCGCCAAAGCGGCGAACCCAGGTGGAGTGGCTGAGGACGGCGGTGCCACCGCGTCCCGTGTGGTCTTCGGCAGCGAGGAAGAGGCGGCCCAGGGCGGCCTTGGCTCCGAGCATGGGAAGCAGGTTGGATGACACACGGATGGTGCCGACACGTTCCGGCTCGCCGCTGCCGGTGAGGTTGTAGTTCGCTCCAATGGCGATGGCGAGCTGTTCGAAGCCGCTGTGCCCGTTCCTGATGTCGAAATACTGCGCGGTGGAGAACCAATCCTCGGCAATATTGAGGCCAGGCGAGCGATTCCAGAGGATGGCCAATCGTTCAGGGTTCTGATAGGGCAGGGGCTGGAGAAGCAACGCGCTGGCGACACTGAAGATGGCCGAGTTGGCGCCGATGCCAATGGCGAGCGAGAGCATCGCCGTCAGCGTGAATCCGGGACTCCTCAAGAAGCCCCGAAAAGCGTAGCGCAGATCCCAAAGCAGCGTATTCATTCGAAATTGTAGGCATCCTACCATGCGGAGCCGCCGGTGCTGTGGAGGAACGCGCGTCAAAGATAACAAATTTGATGTAAACCGCGAATTCGGGGCGCCGTCTTCATGAGCATCCTGGGCTGCGATGCGAGGCCCACGGGCCACTCCGGTTGAAGGAAGAACCGGCCATCGCGCTACGTCACAAAAAGGGTGTTACGCGTGAAGAAGATTGAAAGCAACGTGTCCATGGCCGTGGATCGGCGGCAACTCTTCCAATTCCTGAGCGGCGCCGGGGCCGCGCTACTCGTCACTGGGGGCACTATACCGACGCCTGCGTTCGGGCAGTCGGCCTTTTCCTGCGTGTTGAATCCGGAGATGACCGAGGGGCCGTACTGGGTTGACGAAAAGCTGAACCGGAGTGACATCCGGATTGATCCTTCCGATGGCTCAGTGAAGCCGGGAATGCCTCTGGCGCTCACCATCAACGTCTACCTGGTGAATGGTAGCAGTTGCGCACTGCTACCGAACGCGTACGTGGATATCTGGCATTGCGACGCGGGCGGGTTGTACTCCGATGTGCAGGCCAACAGCACGGTGGGCAAGAAGTTCCTGCGCGGCTACCAGGTGACGAACAGCAACGGGGCTGTCCAGTTCACCACCATTTATCCGGGCTGGTACAGCGGCCGGGCGGTGCACATCCACATGCGCATCCGCACGTATTCGGGCACACAGACGCTGGGACAGTTCACGTCGCAGTTGTTCTTCGACGATTCCATCACGGATCAGGTGTACACGGTCTCGCCGTACAACACACGTGGGACTCGCAACACGCTGAACTCGAACGACAGCATCTACAACGGGTCGAGCAACTCCAGCCGGGGCTTGCTGACACTGACTCAGACGACGGACGGATGGGCGGGCGCGATCAACGTCGGTGTGAATCTGGCGGTGGGCGACGCGGCAGTCTCGACCACCACCTACTCGCTGCCTCAGTTCGCATACGGCGGAGGCTGGGCCACATCGCTGTATCTGGCCAATACTTCGGATTCGGCGGCGACGGCGACTGTGCGGTTTGTCGGCGATGGAGGTGCGGCCCTGAGTGTTCCGATTGTGGGTGTGGGCTCCAGATCTGAGTGGTCTGGCGAACTGCCGGCCCTGGGTACGGCGGCTCTGGAAACGGAGTCCACCGGGGATCTGGCGCAAGGCTGGGCGGAAGCGGCGCTGCCCAGTGGGGTTGTCGGTTACGGCATCTTCAGGCAGTCTGTCGATGGGCGCGCGGATCAGGAAGCGTTGGTACCTTTGGCCGAGGCGTCGACCAATCCGGCCACGGTGGTGTACGACGACATCTCGCTGACAACAGCTTTGGCGGTGGCGAACCCCAGCACGGCGAGCGTGGATGTGACGTTCACGGCGTACCGCAACGATGGTGCGCAGATTGGCACGGGGACCATCACACTGGCGGCGCGAGCCAAGGTGGCCGTCACCCTGCGATCGGTGTCCGGCCTCTCTGGAGTGGCCGGCACGCGCGGCTGGGTGAAGATCTCGACGCAGGGTACGGCGATCTCGGTGTTGGGCTTGCGCTTTGGCGCGCAGGCGTTCACTTCGATTCCGGCGGCCAGCGCTTAGCTGATGAGCGGCAGGGCGTAGGGACGAACGCCTGTTGCCGTGTACAGCGCGTTGGCCAGCGCGGGGGCGGGCAGGGTAATGGACGACTCGCCCGCCCCGGCGGCCGGTATCTCGCGGCGGTCGATGATCTCGACGCGCAGGTCCGGCACGTCCTGAAAGCGCGGGACGCGATATTGGGAGAGCCTCTTCGTCAACTGGCGGCGGTTGTCGAAGAGCAACTGTTCCCAGAGTGCCCCGCCCACACCCTGTATGAGGGCGCCCTGCATCTGATTCTTCAGATTGTCGGGATTGAGGGCGGCACCAAAGTCTCCCATGGCTACTATGCGGACGATGCGGAGGTTCCTTGCTGATCCTTCGGTTTCCACGAAGAGAGCCAGCCGGGCCAGTTTCTCCAGGTTGCAGGCGAGACCGAAGCCACGGCCGTTGCCGGGCTTGCGGCGGCCCCAGCCGAAGAGAGCCGCGCCCTTCTCCAGGGCTTCCTTCAGACGGGCATCCTCGATGTTGGCGAGCCGGTATTCGAGGGGGTCCTTCCCGAGTGCGTGGGCCCATTCGTCCACGTGGGATTCCCGGGCGAAGTTATTCGCCGTGGCAGCCAACGCGCGGTAAGAACCCTGGCGCAGTGGTGTTTCCGAGCGCCAGAACTCATTGGACATGGCGGCGATGGCGTAAGGCGGCTTGATGCCGGGCGCGCCTGCGTTGTAGTTGCGAAAACGCCAGGCCGAGAGGTGACCTCCGGCATCGACTCCGCTCTCGATCTCGACCAGCGCGGCGGGCCGCGAGTAGGCAACCCAGAACTCTTCCTCGCGCGTCCAGGCCAGACGAACCGGTGCCTGCGCGGCCTTGGCCAGGCGGGCGGCTTCGAGCTCACACTCTCCACGCTGCTTGCCTCCGAAGCCTCCTCCGGGCATGGTGACCACGATGCGGACCTTGGACTCAGGCAGCCCGAACGCCTTGGCGAGCTCGGCTCGAACCAGGAATGGCGCCTGCTTGCCGCAGTGGACGGTGAGCGCGCCGTCGTGCCATTCCGCAATGGCGGCACGGGGCTCCAGCGCGACGTGGGCGATGGGCGGAAGCCAGTAACTCGAGTGGAGCTTGCGATGGGCGCCGGCGAGGGCCGCGTCGGTGTCGCCCTGGCGGATGAGAGGCGGGTAGCGGGTGTCCCTCACCTCCACAGGCGCAACGCTCTTCGTGCGGAAGGATTCACGCATCTCGGCGAGCGAGGGCAGAGGATCTGGTTTCCATTGCGCCTGGACGAGGCGGGCGGCTTCGAGCGCCGTATGGCGGTCGGGTGCCACGACACCGAGAAAATCGCCCTCCCGGACGATCCGCACTCCGGGCAATGCGCGGGCGGCCCTGTCATCGTAGCTCTCGAGATGGGCACGATAGGCATCCGGCCGCACCACGCAGCCGTGCAGCATGCCCTCGGTGCGTAGGTCGCCGCAGTATTGCAGGGCTCCGGTGACCGCGGCGGGACCATGTAGCGGGGGGATGGATTGGCCGAGGACTTTCCAATCCTTCGGTTCCGTCAGCGGGTGTCCAGCGAAGGCCGCGACATCCTTACGGACGGCCGGGACGGTTTCCGGGGTGGTAAGCGAAGCCCAGGTTCCGCCGTCATCTGGTACCTGATCGGTGTCGGCCATGGTGAGCCGGATGCGATCGACGGGCACGCGCAGTTCTTCGGCGATGGCCTGCGTGAGCAGGGTTCGCGCGCCTTGACCCATCTCGATCTTGCCAGTGAAGACGTCGAAGAGTCCGTCGAGCGCCTGGCGGACGCGGACGGGCCTCTCAGCGGCAGTGATGGGCAGAGTCAGCAGGCCGCCGGAGCCGAGCAGCTTCAGGAAGTCGCGGCGCTTGTACTCGGCGAGAAGGAGGTCCGGCTCAGCCACGCGGCGCCCCCTTGAGCAAGGAGGCCGCGCGGACGGCCTCCACGATGCGCGGGTAGGTGCCACAGCGGCAGACATGACTCTGCAAGCCGGCGCGGATCTCCGTTTCCGAGGGGCTTGGGTTCTGCGACAGCAGGGCGACCGCTCCTGTGATCATCCCGGGTGTGCAGAAGCCGCACTGGAACGCGGAGTGGTCGAGAAAAGCCTGCTGGACGGGATGAAGTCTTCCGCCTGCGGCCAGCCCCTCGACCGTAGTGACTTCCCTGCCCTGGGCCGATGTGGCCGGGAGAATGCACGACTTCACCGCACGGCCGTCCAGCAGCACCGTGCAGGCGCCACACTGTCCTTCTCCGCAGCCGTACTTGGTGCCCGTCAGTCCGGCGTAGTCCCGGATGGCGTCCAGAAGCGTCAGCTTGGGCGGGATGTCCAGACGCCGCTCAGCGCCGTTCAGGCGGAATTTTAGTTCCATGGGCGTTTCTGTCAAATCTTACGCCCATTCGCTGAACGGAACCTACTGTTTCAGCAAGTCGCGGCCTTTCGACTCAGGCAGCGAGACACCCAGCAGGGTGCTGGCCGTAGAGGCGACGTCGGCCAGTTGACCGTGTGGGAGCTGACGGGCGGCGATGCCGGGTCCGTAGGCAACGAAGGTGCAGTCGAGTTCGGACGGGCCAGGTAGGAAACCGTGCATCCCGCGGGTGGCGCCGGAGGAAGTGACCCACGGTCCGGTGCGGTTGCCGCCGGAGGTGAAGCCGCGACGGAGGCTGATGGCGGCGAAGGCGTTGGAGTAGGACTTGTGTTCCGCGAGCCGAGTTCTGTCTAGAGCCTGGTCGATGCCCCATCGTTCGTTCGGCTGCAGGGTGTTGAGCGCGGCCAGCACAAGTTGCTGGGCTTCGGTGTCGTTGGGATCCCTGACGACAAAAGCGACAGAGCCACCATTGGCATAGGCGGCTACACGCCACGCGGTGGGCTTGTCCTCGGGGGCCGTGAGTCCGAGGCTCGACAGGAAGGCCTGTGCGTGGAAGGCCTGGGATACGGGCCAGAATCCGTGGTCGCTGACGATGACCCAGCGGGTGGAACTCTCGACTCCAGCTTCGCGAACAGCGGCGCGGATTGTGCCGATGGCCTTGTCGATCTCCTCCAAAGCGTGGTGGGCCTGTGGGCTGCCGGGGCCGAAGCCGTGCTCCTCGTGATCGAGGTCGATGAGGTGGATGAGCATGAGCTGTGGCTTGTGGGTCCGCAGGATGTAGGCAGCCTGGGCGGCGCGTAAAGCGTCGGTCTGGGGCGCATCCCAAACGTTCGTCCCCAGGGCCTTCTCCATTTCGGCGTAGAGGCCCGGCGAGCTGATGGAGCGCTGCAGCAGGAGCGAGTCCTCGCCATGGAAGACGGCGTACTCGGGCACGTTGTAATCGATGCGGGCGCCGACCGTGACGGGCCACGCGATGGCTCCAACAGTCTTGCCTGCAGCCTTGGCGGCATCCCACAATGTGGGCTTCCGGATGAGCTCCGAGAACCAGTACCAGGCTCCGTTGGTCCGGCGTTCGGGGTCGAACAGGTTGTTGCCGAGGATGCCGTGCTCAGCTGGCTGAAGGCCGGTCATCATCGTGGTGTGGCTGGGGTAAGTCACGGTGGGGAAGACGCCTGTGAGGCCGGCGGAGACAGCGCCTTTGTCCCGCATTTCCGTCAGGTTGGGGATCTTCAAGCCAAGCTTCGAGGAGTCGCGGAGCGTCTCGGCTTTCAGGCCGTCGACGGAGATGAGGACGACTCGGGGATCGGCGGGCTGGCCGTACAGGACCGCAGTCAAGAGGGCAATCGCAACAAGGCAGTTCCGCATAAGTTTCGACTGTATCAGGCCGAGATTGCACTGATGTGAACGAGGGCCGTTCTCCGTCTTTACACTTCTTCAGATGAAGGGTGGTCATCTCGGACTGGGCGAGAGCGTCTTTACGTGTGGAAGGGCACTATGATGAGCCGCACAAAATCGACTGGTTGGGCCACGGTGGCCGCCGCGCTGATGGTCGCCGCTTTGGCTGGGTCGTACTCGTTGATGCGAGGACGCAATACGGAGCGGTACAGGACGGCCCCGGTCACGCGGGGTGATCTGCTGCAGACCGTTTCGGCTACGGGCAATCCGAACGCCGTGGTTACGGTTCAGGTGGGTACGCAGGTCTCGGGCAACATTCAGGCGCTCTACGCCGATTTCAACAGCCGCGTATCCAAGGGCGACCTGATCGCGCGCATTGACCCCACGTTGTTCGACGCACGGGTCCAGCAAGCGCAGGCCGCGCTCGAGTCGGCGCGCATCGCCGTGGTGAATGCGCAGGCGCAGATTCAGGCCCGTCAGGCCGACATCCTTACGGCCAAGGCGAACGTGGCGGCTGCCTCCGCCAATGTGCTGAAGGCGCAAGCGGCGGTGGTCGATGCCAGGAGCAAGTACGAACGGCGTCACGCGATGGAGGACGACAAGATCTTCTCCAAAGAGGACATTGAGACTGCCAAGGCGACGCTGGATACCGCGGAGGGCAGCCTGACGGCAGCCAAAGCGCAGGAAGACGCGGCACGTCAAGGCGTTGCTTCGGCTGAGGCCCAACTGGCCGTGGCGCGTGCCGGACTCGACTCGTCAAATTCCCAGGTGAAACAGAGCATCGCCAATCTGATGCAGAGCCAGATTGACCTGGACCACACCTACATTCGGGCTCCGGTCAATGGGACCGTCGTGGCGCGTCATGTCGATGTGGGACAGACCGTTGCGGCGAGCTTGCAGGCGCCCACGATTTTCGAGATCGCCGAGGACCTGGCCAAGATGCAGGTGGACACGAACGTGTCGGAGGCCGATATCGGCAAGGTACAGGTGGGGCAGGAGTCGAGCTTCAGCGTGGATGCGTATCCAGGCAGGATCTTCCACGGCGCAGTGCGCGAGATCCGGAAGGCACCCATCAACGTTCAGAACGTGATTACGTACGATGTCGTGATTGGGGTGGACAACTCCGACCTGAAGCTGTTTCCGGGTATGACGGCGACGGTAAAGATTGTCACCGGGCGCAAGGAAGGCGTGCTGAAGGTGCCGAACGCCGCATTGCGGTTCAAGCCCGACAACGCCGCGCCGGCCACGGCGTCGCGCCGCGGGGCGACGGCGACCGCCCTGTGGACACTGGGTCCGGATGGTAAGCCTCGGCGGGTCATGGTGATGACGGGCGCCACGGACGGGGTCTCCACGGAGGTGACCGGGCAGGACCTGCAGCAGGGTGCGCCGGTGATTGTGGCGGCGGTGAGCGGATCGGGTTCGGCGGCCAAGAAGGCGGCGCCCTTTGGCGGTGCTGGCAATCGGGGGCCCAGGCTTTGACCAACAGTCCAGGCAAGAAAGGGCAAGATCATGAAGAACTTAGTCGAAAGCGCCCGCATGGCGTTGGCCGCCCTGTCAGCCAACCGGATGAGATCGCTGCTGACGATGCTGGGCATCATCATCGGCGTGGCTGCAGTGATCGCCATGGTGTCGGTGGGTTCCGGTGCCACGGAGCGGATCAGCGAGCAGATCGCGAGCATGGGCAGCAATCTGATCGTCATCATGCCGGGTAGTCTGACGAGCGGCGGTATGAGGATGGGCAGCGGGATGTCGTTGACGTTGACGGAGGAGGACGCGGCGGCGATCGCGGCCGAGTGTCCGTCGGTCGCGCAGGTGGCGCCGATGGTACGCAGTTCGGCGCAAGTGATCCAGGGCAATAACAATTGGGCGACCTCAGTGATCGGAACCGTACCTTCGTACCTGGAGGTGCGCGACCTGACGCTCGAGCGCGGCGAGCCCTTCACGACGCAGGACGTCGACTCCTCGGCCCGTGTCGCACTGCTGGGTGAAACCGTGGTGCAGAACCTGTTCGGCGGTATGGATCCCATCGGACAGGTGTTCCGCATTCGCAACGTGCCGTTTACGGTGTCCGGGGTGTTGACGCCGAAGGGCCAAAGCCCAATGGGGCAGGACCAGGACGATGTCATCCTGATCCCGCTGACAACGGCCAAGCAGCGCGTATTGGGCACCAGTCAGGCGAATGCCCACTCCATTGGCAATGTTTTGGTGGAGGCGACCGGACCGGGTCAGATGGACTCCGCGATTGACCAGATGACGCAATTGTTGCGTCAGAGGCACCGGATTCAGCCGGGATCGGATGACGACTTTTCGGTACGGAATCTTTCGGAAGTTTTCTCGGCCCAGGAAGAATCAGCCAGTGTGATGGCGATACTGTTGGGCGCTATTGCTTCGGTTTCGTTGATCGTTGGCGGAATCGGAATCATGAATATCATGTTGGTTTCCGTGACGGAGCGCACGAAAGAGATCGGGATTCGGAAGGCGATCGGGGCACGGATGAGCGACATCCTGTCGCAGTTCCTGGTGGAAGCCGTGACGCTCTCGCTGGTGGGCGGTGTTGCGGGTATTGTGCTGGGGTTGGGCGGGTCATGGGCGATCAGCGCGATTGCGCACTGGTCCACGCAGGTCAGTGTCTCGGCCATCGCTTTGGCGTTCGTGTTTTCGGCGCTGGTGGGCGTCTTCTTCGGCTACTACCCGGCTCGGCAGGCGGCGCGTCTGGACCCGATATTGGCGCTAAGGTTTGAGTAGTGGGCGCAGGGTACTGAGAGGAAAGTTGGCGATTTCTCAGGGAAGTGCCGGATGGCTGGGATCCGGCATCCAGCCCACCATGGCTATGAGAACTGTTATGGGAAAAATCGCCAGAATACTCCAGTGGTATTTCGGAATGTCGGCGATCTTTTTAACGCTGGGCGGAGCGGAAGTTGGCCGCACTCTCTATCGCGTCGCCCGTGCCACCACGCACGGGGCACCACCGATCCGACCGATGATCTGGATTCTTGGATACATGATTTCCGCCGGTATTCTTGCCGGCGTAGCCTGGTGGAACATGCGTCGCGGTGGCCGGTTTACCGCCGGTTGGATGCTGGCCGTTTCGCTCTATCACGTCATGGTGTTGCCCTTTGGGCCGCTGGTGGCGATCGCCGGGCTTCTCGTCTTCTTGCGCCGCGGCCAGCGCCACGCGCTACGTCATAAACAGCCCGACGGTCACCGGCCGAAGGCGGGTGACGCGACCTCGCGGTGGTCGCAGGGTGCGTTCTGGGTGGTGCAGTGGGGCTGCGTGCTGGCGGGGTATCCTCTGATTGCCCGATTCGCCCAGGACTTGGGATTAGTCCGGCCGCCTGGCAGCCTTATCAATTATTTGGATCTGCCGTTGGCTATCGTTGCTTCCATCGCGATGCACGAAATGGGCCACGCGGTGGGTGCCTGGGCGTCTGAGTTCCAGGTGTGTCATTTCCAGGTGGGTCCGCTGACCGCCAACAAGCTGGATGGCCGCTGGCGGGTGGAATGGATCGCGGCGCTGGGCGGCGGCGTGGGCGCGGTGCCAACGTCGGACCGGCTGATGCGCTCACGGGTCCTCTTCTTCACGGCGGCAGGACCGGTGGCATCGGCCATGACCGGCTGCGTGTCCACGCTGTTCTTCCTGGCGGCGCCGGGCACCTTCTGGGAGCCCTATTGGAGCTTCTTCGCCCTACTCGGCCTGTTCGGGTTGAGCGACGCGATCGCCAATCTGGTGCCGGTCGGCATCGGCGGGGGCGTCTACTCCGATGGCGCGCGTCTGTGGCAACTGGCGTTGGACGGACCGTGGAGCCGCCAGATCCTCTTCGCCTACTACCGTGGTCTCAGCGCTACGACCATGCTCTCGCCGGCCGACTGGCCCAGCGATATGGTGGAGGAGTCGGCGCGCTTTGCGGCATCCTCGGGCGGAGGGCTCAAGGAGATCCTGCTGGCCTACTGCCATTTCCGTCTCAAGGGCAACGACGAACGGGCACGCCTCTACTTTCAGACCTTCGCTCATCGGACCTCCCTGCTGCCCGCGAACAGGGCCAGCAGGATGGCCCCGGAGATCGCCTTCTTTGAGGCCGTCTACTTCGGCAACCTGACGGCGGCGCGCGAATGGCTGGAGCGCTCGAGGGACCGCTCGATCTCCGACCACTGGCGGGCGAGGGCCGCGGTGCTGGCGCTCTCCGGCGACCTGACTGAGGGCCGCGAGGCGTGGTGCAACGGCTGGCGGATGGTGGCCCAAGCTCCGCCCACCGGCAACCGTCTGCTGGATGAGCACGACTTCCGCCGGATGGCCGAGCGGTGGTGGCCGGATCTGGTGGCGCTGACGCCGCCACCGCATGCTGAGCTCGAGCCCGTGGCGGTTTAGAGCAGAACGGACTCCACGCGCCGGGCATGCACCATGCCGTCGCACTGCGACCACCAGAAGACGGTAAAGCGGCCATCCTGCGAGGCGACCATGGCGACGGAATCCGGCTGATCCTGGATGAATTGTGCCGCCGACAGGTGGCGTGTTCCGCCCAGCAAGGCCGGTTCTACTACGGTGGCCTGGGCGCCTTCGATGGGCTCGCTGAGAGTGACTTGTGAGACCGGCGAAGCGCCGCGGCGCCGGATGATCTTGTCCCCGAAGGCCAGCACCTCAAAACGATCGTTCAGCAGTGTGGCTCCGTCGACAGCAGTCAGGCCGGCCGCGCTTTCGATCTTTCTCCGGAGTTCGTCCAGAATCGGCAAGCCAGGTGTAGGGATCACAGGCACAGCGGAGTAGGCCGGCGAAACGACGTATCCGGGGGGCGAGAGAATGGATTCGCGCCAGGACGAGGATTCGGAAGGAACCAGCAGCAGAGCGCCGCCGCGTGCGTGGGCTCGCATGGAAACGGCAAACTGCAGCAGAATGCCCGGTGCGTCCTCGGATTGGAACTGCATCTCTATGCCCAGCAGCGGGGTCAGGCGCGAGGGGCACTCGGGCAGGCTGGTGGCCCGCGGGTCGATCATCTTGAGCTGGTCACCCTCGATGACTGCGATGTTCACGAACTTGCCGGACTCCTCCCCGCGCGTGTACTTCACCACCAACAGGCCGGGAGCCACGACGTCCAGCACGGGTGTGAACGGCGGCAGGTGGTGGGTGGCACCCCAGGCAGTAAGGGTTCCGTCCTCGTGCCAGACGCCGAGGTGGATGCCCTGCCGGTCGACGGCCGGCGCGAGCCGGGTGAGCGACTGTGGCGTCAACAACAACGGCGGGCTCAGCCGGAGCGGGCCGGACGTGGAACCGGGCGGTAGAAACGCCAACGAGACACGCGGGGCAAAGCCCTCCTCCCTCCGCAAACTGGCCCAGAAGGCCACGTCGATGGCCGCCTCGAGGGTGGCGAGGTCCGCACACGGGCCGGGGTAGGATCCGGCTGCCCGGGAAGCGGTGCTCAGCTGTTCAAACCGTTCGTGGATACGGAGCGCGGCGACGCGCGCCATGGGGTAGGCCGATTCGGGCATAGGTGCCTCTGTCTGATGGTTGAGGAGGGTGAGGTGGATTCGGCTACCCGTGAGGAGGCCAGGAAGGTTTGGTCGGGCCGCCGAGATTTGAACTCGGGACCTCTTGCACCCCAACAATGTGGCGGGATTCCATGCCCACCACCGTATTGTTTATTTTCTGTGCGTTACGTGGATTTGGGACGTCTGCTTCCGCTCCCTGCAGATGGCCGAAGGATCTGTTTGTAGCACACATCTTGGCACACGTCCGGACTCGACTCTGTAATGCGAGGAGAAGCAGACTTGCACCTCAAGCCACTCGATCAGACGCGGTTCCGGTCGTTCGGTTGCCATTTGGGGGAGAGCCCGCTTCAGGGCGACGGGCATGGTTGGCTCACACCCTTCACGAAGGACTGGTCTCGCCGGCGACTGCCTGGCTCATTTTCGCTGGATCGGAGCGAATAGGGGTGCCGTCGCGATCAATAGTCTGCGACCGCGTTCACGGTTCGACCTGTACTGTATGTCAGAATCTGCAGCGGGTTGGTCCATTGCTCCGAGAGACACTGCCGGGCGTCGCCATCTCGAAGCAGAAGCTCCGCCAGGTTGAGGCGATTGAGTTGGTCCGCATCAACCGGGACGGTGCGCGCCAGAATGTTGGATTCTCCTCCCGACCCTTCGTCCTGTGCGGCCTTCCCTTGAAGCGACCTGCCCCGGGCTGCCTCCTTCACGAGCGCCGAAACGGGCAATTCGTCCTCCAAGTGACCGGGCATCCCAGTTACGGGCTACCTTGGGGGCAAGACCGCCTTCTCCCTATCTTCTTGGCTACCGTAGCAATTCGACAGAGATCGCCACGGATCACCTTCAGCAGCGCCGCCGAGATGCTGGATGCCTTTGGGCTTCAGCAGGGTGGTTCTCAGTACCGCCGGCTGGTCGCATCCTTTCAGCGGATCTTTGGGGCGACCATCTTCTTCGGAACAGAAACACAACTCGAGCGCACGGCGGTCGTTCACAGCGCTCGATTCAATTTCATGTCCGAGGCCAGAATCTGGTACTCCCGCAGCAGCCTGGAACGGCTTCTGCCAGGCGACTGCCAGAACATGATCCTGTTGAGCGATGAGTTCTATCGTGAGATTCTTGACCATCCGATTCCCACGGATCTTGAAGCAGCCAAAGCGCTGTCGTCCTCCCCGGCAGTTCTGGATCTGTTCATGTGGCTCTCCTACCGCTGCTTCACAGCGCGTGGGCAAGAGCGGATTCCGCTATTCGGCCCCTTCGGACTGGTGAACCAACTCGGAAGCGCAGAATATGCACGGCCGCGCAAGTTTCGAGAGAAGTTGGAGGGCTGGTTGGACCTGGTGCGAACCATGTGGCCCGAATGTCCGGCTTCGATTGATGGTGATGGTACCGGGTTGTTCATTGATCCAGCTCATGCGGTGCTGCCGCTGGTGGTGTCCAATGCGAGGAACTGACCGGAATGCTGGGATCTGGCGGCCGTCATTGGGAGAGATCGAATCAGCGGTCTCCGGTCAACTCGGACCGGGTCGCGTCACTGGTAATGAGCTAGGTCCCTGCTTCAGTCGCCAAATTTCGATGTATTTGGCCAAGCATGTGTGCGGCTGGAGCATGGTCAAGATCGGCAGATCTTACAACGGCCGTCATCACACTACCGTCTTATATGCGGTTCAAAAGGTCCAGCGACTCCGTTTCGAAGGCGAATCTATCGATGCGTTGATTGAGGTGCTCACGGCAGCGTTGAGAGAGGACGTCGGGCGGAATCCCGTTAAGAGCGTTGCGCCGTGTCGGGTAGACTTGATCGACACAATAACCACCCGAGTTCTCGATCGACTGGCCGAGCTTCGGCAGGAGGGCGCCGGACATGTCTTGGGGTCGAGATTGGCTCGATCCGAGTCTTTATGAGAGAAGACTCGGCTAGCTCCGCCTTTCTGAAGGAAACTCCCAAATGTGCGATTCAACCATAGATCTCCGTGAGCCGGTCTTTTGGTTGTGACGAATATGGCCGAATTTGGGGTGACCATCGACGATACTGATCGACGGCATCGCGATTGCCAATGGAGCGAGGCTGTCGGCCGCCCTCGCCGCTGCATCTTCGGCCCACTTGGCGTCAGCACCTTCATCGACATACGATCTTACGGACCTTTTGGGGCGCAATGCCGAAGCGCGAGTTTCTAGACGGACGCTGGAATCGCTGTTGATAGAACAAAGCTTTCAATGTATGAGTGCCACAGATCATTGCACGATCGCAAAGCGGGTTGTGCTTTCAGCGGCCTGGGCAAGATTTGCGTACCTGGAGGCCGTGTCCTGCGAACTCGTCGACGCCGACTAGCGTCATGAGCGTTGCCGCACTGAAGTTCCTCGCCATCGCGTTGCCGTCAGGCGAGTCGCTATCCGTGGTAGTCGCTAAGCGACGTATAGGCGGAGCAGGTGCTTGCGACCCACATCTAAGCAGCTGCGACTCGGCCGGACGATTCCGCACGGTCCCCACAAGAATCGATTCATCGCAAAGGAAGCTTCGCAAGGGCCGACGACCGGCGCCCGACCGAAGCGAGTTTTTCCGGGGAGTAAGATTTCGTGTCCCTTTCGACCTCGGCCTTGCGCTCCTGGTAAGTAGACGATTCTTGAACTTGCGTTTGATGCGTCAGTTCTGAACGCTCCAGGGCCTGTCGAAGGATGTCCGGAACCGCGTTGAGGCCCAGAAAGAGGATGCGACACCATGAAAAGAGAGAACTCAATGTCAAAACAGCACACGGCTCGTTTCGCCGAGGGCTTCTCGTTCCTACTGCTTGCATGCCTGTTGCTCGCGAGTGCGCCCCGCTCGACCGCCCAGCCGCCCAAAGACCCAGGACCCCGGCCTAACCCGCAATCGCTGATTCCTGCGCCGATTCCCGGTCTTAACGTGAATGAACTGACCCTCTTCAACGAAACCCTGCTGCGCATTTCCGAACTGGAAGGCACCTGCGATACCTGTGCGCAACAACCGGAAGGTCAGCTTCCGATCGACGGCTGCCCCAATAACCCATTCTCTCCTTGCGGGCTAGTGAATTCGGCAGGCATCGGCCCGGTTTTCAATGCCGATCAGTGCATCAGTTGCCACATCCACCCGGTCCTAGGGGGAGGATCTCCGGCGCAAAACCCCGCGCATCAGATTGCTACCCGGCAGGGCGCCCTGAATACCGTGCCTTCCTTCGAAAAATCGGATGGCGCGTTCCGCGAAGTGCGCTTCAAGTACAATCCTGACGGCTCGAGGGATGGCGGAGTCACTAGTCTGTTCACCGTTCGCGGAAGGCGCGATGCCCCCAACTGCAATCTAATGCAGCCGGACTTCGAGACCGCGTACCAAAAGGCCAACGTCGCATTTCGCATTCCGCTCTCCCTCTTTGGGCTGGGCCTGATCGAAAGCATACCGGATCGCGCGATTCGTGCCAACATGGCGGCAAACGCCGCGCTGAAGCAATCGCTCGGAATTGGGGGGAAGCCCAACATGATCGCGAACACCGGTACGATAAGTAGGTTCGGCTGGAAGGCTCAGAACGGGTCCATCAATGTGTTTGCAGGCGAGGCCTACAACGTCGAAATGGGTATCACTAACGATCTCTTTCCCATCACCAGAAACGAAGAGCCGGGCTGCAACGTAGCGTATGAGCCCTTCGATATCCCGCGCACTAAGGCGGGGTTCTACGAAAACCCGGTGAAGATCATCCCAGCTTGGCTCATGTTCACGGTCTTCATGCGGTTCGTCGATGCTCCGCGACCGGTGGTGCTTTCGCCGACTGCGCAACTGGGACGGCAACAGTTTAACGAGATCGGCTGCGCGCTCTGCCACGCTCCGTCCTTCCAGATCCCCGGAACCGCGACTCCCAGCGACGTACCCGAGGAGCAGGTTGGACCGTCTACGGTTGCGTTGCGCGGCAAGACCGTGAATCTCTATTCCGACCTGCTCTTGCATAAAATGGGTGCCACTCTGGCCGACAACATCATCCAGGGCGCCGCAGGTCCCGATGAATTCCGGACCACGCCGCTTTGGGGGATCGGCCAACGCCTCTTCTTCCTGCACGACGGGCGAACCGCCGATCTGATGACGGCGATTCAGGATCACTACTCGGCCGCCGGTTCGGATGGCGGTGACAACCCAGCCAAGGACCAAGCCTCCTCAGGTTATGGTGCTTCGGAGGCGAACGCCGTAATTGACAGGTTTAATGCTCTAGCCGACGCGAAGAAGCAGGCCATTCTCGATTTTCTGAGGTCGCTGTAAGAGCGGCTGGCCTGGTCGCGCGGGACACGCTACCCATTCACTTGCGAGGACAAATCTATGAGACGGACTCTACTTGTTTACATATTCCTGTCGGCTCTCGCCTGCCATGCGGCTGAGGACCCGTTCATCGGAAAGTGGACCTTGAACGCTTCCAAAACCAAGTATCCGAAGTCTGTGCCCCTGCCGAAGAGCATGTCCATCACCATGGAGCCGGCCGGAGGGCAAGGATCGGGCATTCATTACCGGTCGGAGATCTCGTTTCAGGACGGTAAGTTCCCCAGCGGCAAGACTTCCGCCGGAGCCGTCCTTATATCGGACTATACTGCTGACTACAGCGGAACGCCGGTCGTTGTAGTGACCAACGGCGGCGTCACCACGCCGGTATCCCTGAAGCGCCTCAGCGAACGAACGGTGGTGGCCACCTATGCCCGCGAAAACATCGTGCTGGCTACGAGCACCCGCGTGGTCTCCAAAGACGGTCAGACGATGACGGTTACCACGATTTCAAAAGACAAATCCGGCAAGAACGTCACGACGGTCGGCGTGTATCAGAAAGTTCAGTAGACCGTTGGGATATCGGAGAAAACGATGAGAGCAATCATTCGACTGATGACGGTGCCAGACGAGAGGCGCGACGACGCGTGGCTCCGCGATGCGTTGCAGGCCGCCATCCAACTGGAACTGGGTACGATTCCCCCCTACCTGTTCGCCTCCTGGTCTGTCGACACCAACGCCGATCCGGACGGTGTCGCCGCGCTGATCTCCGGGATAGCACACGAAGAGATGGGGCACATGGGGATTGCATGCAACCTGCTGGCGGCCGTCAGAGGGCGGCCCAACATACTGGCCGCCGTATCGAAGTACCCGGCCGTGCTGCCGCTGGATATTCACAAGGGGCTGGAAATCGGCTTGGCGCATCTTTCGAAGGATGTCCTGCTCAACGCTTTCATGGCTATCGAGGAACCGGAGACTCTGCTTGCCGCTGACACCGACTTTCAGCCAAGCGGCTCTCTTCTGATCGGCCGGTTCTACGATTCCGTGTTGGAGGCGTTTTCCAGTCGCTCCGAACCGCTGGAGACCGCCAAACAGGTGGATCTCACTGGCTTCGGGTTTTCCAGTCCGATTCGTGAACTCAAGGACGTGAAGGAAGCGATCGGCTTAATCAAACGGCAGGGTGAGGGCAGTGACGGTTCGCCGCTCGAAGCTGATGGAGAAGTGGCCCATTTCTACCGCTTCGGTGAGATTTTCCACGGAGCGGAACTCCAAGCGGTGGAGGGCGGTCCTTTCCCGTTCGCGTACACCGGCAAGGGCGTGCGATTCCCCGGGGTGCTTGCTCTGACCGTAGCCAACGATCAGGAATCAGCGGAATTCAACCGCCTCTATGTCGGAATGCTGCGGCAACTGCAGCAGGCCTGGGATCTGGGTGGAGATGCCGGCGTCGTCGCCCTGGCGGGTGCGGTTTCCGCAATGAGCGGCATGCAGGGGGAGGCAATGGTACTCGCCGCACTCCAGAAAGGCCCCTCCTTCGTGGCATCCGATGCGCCGGTGTCGGCAACTGATCCCGCAGGGGCGCCAGCCCTGGCTCCCCCGATTGGCCCCGGACGATTCGTGCACGTGCTGCAAATTCTCGATCAGGCTGTCGGCGGCGGCGTGTTCGGTGCACACGGGCCTTTTTGGCGCGGCAAGACCCGCGATCAATTTGTGCAATTGAAGGTCTTCGGCAGCCAACTGCTAGTGCTGGGAAGCGCTAAGGACTCGAATCTGGTGCTGGCCCTCCGCGGCCAAGTTCCCTTTGGAAGCGACACGGGTGCGGCAGGCGCCACCTTCCGCCGTATGCCTGCCGCCCGCCCGCCCGTACCCGATGCCGATATCGACTTCATCGCAAGCTGGATTGACGACGGATGTCCCGGCGA
Organism: uncultured Paludibaculum sp.; assembly: GCF_963665245.1. NCBI lineage: Bacteria > Pseudomonadati > Acidobacteriota > Terriglobia > Bryobacterales > Bryobacteraceae > Paludibaculum > uncultured Paludibaculum sp. The sequence continues at coordinate 3,798,724 of NZ_OY762267.1, read as the reverse complement.
CGCCCCCGCCGAAGCTGTAGCATCCCTCTCACACTCGACCGGCGCACAGCGTCCTGACCCGAAGGTACACAATGCGTTCTGGCGCGACTTCGACGATTGGGCAATGTACCACGCCAGCGACGAAACGCAGAGCGCTATCGGGGTGACCTTCGGTTTCTTCCCCGCCTGGCAGGGATTTGCGAAAGATGCCACAAAGGAAGGTGGGTGGACCGAGGCCCTGGTGGCAGACGGGGTCCACGCCGCCGTAGAAATGCTGGCAGTACGTCAGAAACAGACCCTGGAAAGTCATTACGGCTTGCCGGTGCCGTTGTTAGCCGTCCTTGACGGCTTCGAGCGCTTCGGCAACGATGGACTGCCTGACGATCCGTTGAGGCCCCAGAACCCGCGGCACAACATGAATGGAGCCATCATGTGGTTCATCTGGAGCTCCTTTGCCGAGGCCTGCATCCGTCTCGATGTTGTTGCGGAGTTCTGGCGCTTCTACATGCGCGCCATTCTCTGCGGTTTGCTCAACGACGGCGTCTATCGCAAGCGATTCAACGTGCGCGGATTCTCGCCGGTGGAGGAAGATCATCTGAAGATCTTCGAGTATTGTCAGCGAGTCCCCGACGCGGATCTGACGGCCGAACTACGCAGCCGCTACGCCGATTCGGGGTTATAGGGAGAAGTCAAATGATCCAAACGATTAAGATCTTTCCACCCATCGGCATCGCCCGGTTGGGTAACAGCCGCGATGGTTACTTCATCGGACCAGAGAGGCCGGACGAAGTGGTGACTCCGGCCGGAGGGTTTCGCGACGGCACGGGACTGAAGCGGCAAGCCGCGCGCTTCTACCTTTTCGCCTTTGACGAGAACGGACACTTGGTACAGGAAATCACCAGCGACGATGCCGAGATTAAATGGACGCTCCACATCGCCAACACCAAAGCCGCCGACCAATTCTTTCATCCCAAGACCGCCCAGAACGCGCCTTTGCGAAACGCCGGCTTCCATGACCGGAATCAACTGAAACTGGACCCCGGTCCAGTATCGATCTCCGGTGTCAACAGCGCCTTTGCTGACTTGGCGGCATCCAGGGCCGCCGGTAATGCCAGGGATATCGAGGTGAACCAGCTGTTTTTGGATCAACCTGTACGCTTCGTTCTCGGCGCCATTATGACCGATGATCGCGGTCGCCTGGTCGCCCTGGGCGGTCTCGGAGAATCGAGATCGCCCGTCGGGATGCCGCTCAGTTCACCCGGCTCCGATTTCGCAGACCACGATGGGTGGTACGACGACGTCTCCGATGGACGCGTGAGCGCGACAGTAACACTGGCTGACGGATCACAGCCACGGGTCGAGAGCGCCTGGCTGATCGTCGCTCCTCCCAAATATGCGCCGGGTCTACATAGCATTGTGTCGCTCTACGATACACTGCTGCAGTCGGCCGTAGATCGGGGCTTGATGCCGAATCCCGTGGACGCTCCGAACTTCAAACCTTCCCTGGTCCGTGATATCCAGCCCATCCTTACGCGCGCCGCGAACATGCGCTGGGTCTACAACAACGGGGCACCTCAGTTCAGTTCGGGAGCTGGCTTTCATCACACCTTGGGCCAACCGGCCCCTGCTGTCGTATTCGGCCGGATCTCCAAACCTTCGGCAATCGCGGGGAATCCGGGCACGGGCGGTAGCATGCCGAAAATGTGGTCCGACCTCTACCCTGCCGGACCCAACGGCACCCTCACCCGGATCCAATACAGGATGCTCGAAATGTGGAAGAACGGAACCGTGGATGCGACGCCCGTCCCTCCCGATCCAGACATCAATCCGGACGGATTGACGCGCGCCGCCCTAGATCCCTGCGTGGGAGCCGCCTTCTTTCCAGGCATCGAGGCGAGTTGGAGAATTCGAGATGTCTTCCCGTATCTGGAGCCGTTCCGGCTCAATGCGGACCAACTGTTGCCCGGCGATGTCACCAGTCAGATGTCGCTGCCTTGGCAATCGGACTTCCTTGACTGCGCCGTGGAGCCCGGCAACGCGGGAACGAATCTCGTCTGGTGGCCGGCGCAGCGTCCGATCGCGGTGCTCAAATCGGCCGGCAGCAGCTACATTCGGTGGGCCCGAATGTCCGATGATCCCGCGTCGCCGGAAATGTCCGTGGAAGACATGATCACCCAGTGGCACAAACTGGGATTTGTCACGGAGCAGGCAAACGGCAGGTTTGAAGAAGAAACCCGGCCTTGAAGGTGGCGGAGCCATGACGCAAACTTTCGACGTCGCAGTGATCGGAGCCGGACCGGCGGGCAGCGCGACCGCGCTGCTGCTTGCACGGCAGGGCCTATCCGTCGCGGTCTGCGATGGCCCGCGACGCCGGACGCTGTCCATTGGGGAGACTCTTCCACGCCACGCTTCGGAGTTGCTTCGACGCCTGGGCCTGTGGGAAGGATTCTGCGCACAATCGCATCTCCCCTCGCCCGGAATGATGTCCGCGTGGGGCAGCCCGAATGTCTGGACTACCGACTACCTGTTTTCTCCGCTCGGAAACGGCTGGCATCTGGACCGGACCAAGTTCAACGATCTCCTAATTGAAACCGCGGCACGCGCCGGCGTCACCCTCCTCCGTGAGACGAGAGTCACCGCCTGTGAGAAGGGCGATGCCGACTGGCGCTTGGCCACCCGGGATGCGCACGGCAGGCAGAAACTTGCCTGCCACTTTGTCGTAGATGCCTGCGGCAGAACCTCGGGATTATCACTCGGGCCTATGGGACGGCTTGTCTCGGATCGGCTGGTGGCGGTAGCCTGCTTGTGCATGCCGGCATCGTCCGCTACCACTTCTTCCTACACGTTGGTCGAAGCGGTCGACCAGGGTTGGTTCTATTCCGCTCTGCTGCCCTCGGGATATTACATCGTAACCTACGTAACCGACGCGGATCTCCACTCCGACGACCGCAAACGAAGCATCCGCTTCTTCGAAGACCAGTTGAAGAAGGCTCCACACACGCGGGAGCGAACCGGAGGCATAACCTCGGCTTTTTCGATCATTCCGGCGTTCAGCTCAATGCGAGAGCACGCCGCCGATCGGAATTGGCTGGCCGTTGGGGACGCAGCTCGAAGTTACGATCCGCTGTCGGGGATGGGACTGTGCATGTCGATGAGCATGGCCATCGACGCCGCCGATGCAATCGCACGCCGCTTTCACGGAGACGTTTCCGGACTCGAGTCATATGAACTGCTCAACCGCCAGGCATACGCCGAGTACATCCAGGCGCACGGGGCCTGCTATCGTCTTGAACAACGCTGGCCTGAGTGCGGTTTCTGGCGGCGGCGCCATAATATGTCCGATCTTGACAATCTGCGGTTTACTTAGAAGAATCATCTGATGCCACGTCCCGTATTGACAGCGATCCGCTTCCGGCCGGCTGTCGCAATCGCCAGAATCGGAGACAGCCCGTCGCCTCTAGAGGCGTTTACCTGGGGGGAAGATCCTCGTATCTTCGGTGCGGGCAAGACTGTCATCGTGCCGCGAGCCAGTTTCGAAGTCCTGCCCGATGGTTCCCTGGAACCATACATGCCTGGCTCAATCCGCTTCAAGGACGGGCGTGCGGTCCGCCCAGTGTGTCCGTTTCTAGAACTCGCAGCCGAAGTAGATCGCGGATTCGGAAGGCTCTCGGTCGAACCCCTGACCGGCTCCCTTCTGAACGCCGCTGGCATCAGCCCCGCCCAGGTTTCCTTCGAAGTCCTCGCCGCGAATCGTAAGGCTGAACGGCGCACCGGAGATCCGGCCTGCCGGTTTGAATCCCGCCTCTTTGTCGAGGGCAATCACCACGAGCGCGTTGCGCTGCGGGCCTGGAGCCATGTGACATCCGGCGAGCCGCTAGTGTTGCGCGAACGTCCAGTGCCTCTCGGCTACCTCCAAGTCATTCGACCTTCGCTGCGAATCTCCCAGGTTCGCGATCTTTGTTTCGACACGCTCCGCGTCCGGTTTACTCCCGCCACCGGCGAGGTCTATGGCCCGCCTGGCGCCGCCGAATCGCGCACGGTGGGCTCGCGCGGTGCCCACGTCATCGTGCCTCCGGAGAACCGCATTCTCAATCCCGCCGCAACCTGGAGTCGATATGATTTCCACACGGCCCCCGCGCCTCGCCCCGGGGATACCTACGATGGAGAGAGCGACCTCGATCAGGACGCCCTCTCCTGGGGCGTCGTCGACGATACCTGCGACGTCCGCATCACCGTCACCGTCGCCACCCCCACGCAGCCACTCAACGCCGTCGCGCGAGTCTTTGTCGGGCCGCCCGACTTCGCCCCCGATCGCCGCCCCTTCTACTCGATTGCAGATGACCTTGCCGACCGCGATCCCGCGTCCCTCCAGAAACGGATCCGCGATGCCACCCCCCGCGAATGGCACGATGCCGTGACCGATCTCTTCCGTCGCATCTCCGAGACTACGTCTCTCATTAACGTCGAGCGGCAGCGCTTCCGCCACATCGACATCAACCGGCAGCGCGAATTCTCCAATCCGACAGGCTTTCCAGAGATCGGCGAGAAGACCATGACCGCAGCGGACCGTATTCAGTGCGCGCCCCTGCTAAGCGACACAGCCCTCGCTGCCATCCGCCCGGCTGGCGCTAACGCCAACGACAGCCCCACTCTGCCCCGTGCCGAGTACGCCAAAATTCGCCACGACCAGTTGGCCGAACCCGAAATTCTGCTGCGCATTCTACTGGAGAACCGGCAGCGCGTCCGCGAGATCCTGCGCCCGCCGTTCGCGCGCACTTCCGAACTGCCCGCTGGCCCTCGGTCGTTGACGCCCTTCACTCTGCGTGATCCTCGCGTCCCTCGCAGTTACGCCTACGATATGCGCATGCCGCCCTATCTGCGCGATGGCGACTTCGCGCCTCTCTCGCTCACCCGGCTTCAATGGGAACTGCTCTTCCGTGATTACACCGCCGGGGACGAAACCGCGGAGGCCGATTTCGCTGAAGCGGTCTATCGGCAATTGAACGCCAGCCGGCGGGCGCGCAAACTGAGAGCTCGCAGGCAACCCAAGGCCGGCGCCTGAAGATGCCGCATCTGATTCAGATCCAGGAATGCTCCGGGGCTCCCCTGCTTCCCGCAATGCCCGAGCCTTATCACGTAGTGCGCGGCGATGTGCATGTACTGTTTGTACCCGACGGCTCCCGCCTGTACGAATTGCCTGCGGGCACCATCGCTTCCGATCTCGAAGGCCTTGTGCGTACCCTCGGCGCGGAACCCGCCGCGCCGCCGCTGCGATTTGAGGAGCAAGCCTCTGCCCTTTCCCTTAACATTGCCCAGGCCTGCAACCTCGCCTGCGCTTACTGCTACGCCGACGAAGGCCGCTTTGGTGGCGATCCTCAACTGATGCCCCAGGAACTCGCTGAGTTGGCGATCAGCCGCCACCTCGACCGCACCGGCCCCACCGGCGTCAGCATCGGCTTCATCGGTGGCGAACCGCTGTTAAATCGGCCCGTCCTCCACCACTCCGTGGCCTACGCGGCCAACCTCGCCGCCCGCCGGCGTGTGCCCGTTACGTTCGGCATCACCACCAACGGAGCCTTGCTCTCTTCCGCCGACATTGAGTTGTTGCGATCTTATCCGTTTGCCGTCACCATAAGCCTCGACGGCGTCCGCGGCGCACATGATGCTGTGCGCAAAACCCGGTCTGGCGCTCCTTCCTTTGACGCCATACTGGAACGCGTGGCGCCCCTGTTGTCCAATCCCGGCCGCGCCAAGATCGCCGCCCGTGTCACCCTCACGCGCCGCTTCCTCGATGTCGCCGCCTGCGTGGATGAACTCGCTGCCGCCGGCTTCGGGGAAATTGGCTTTAGCCCTCTGCGTACGTCTCCCGATTCCTCGCTCTGCCTGCAAGACAGTGACTGGCAGGTTCTCCTGGCCGCTATGCAACACGCCGCCGCCCGCGACTGGGCTCGTGTCGAGGGCACCCGCGATGCCCTCCGGTTTTCCAACTTCGCCACCGCTCTCAAACAACTCTATCGCGGCGCTTCCGAAGTGCTGCCCTGCCGCGCCGCCGCCGGCTACGTCTCGCTCAGCGCAAAGGGCCGCTACTACACCTGCCACCGTACTGTAAACGACGATGCTTGCGACTTGGGAGATGCCGCATCCGGCCCTTCACCCGAAGCCCGGCTGCGCTTCGTCAGCGAACGTCACGTCGACAGCCAGGAGCCCTGCCGGACCTGCTGGGCCCGCTATCTTTGCGGCGGTGGCTGTCACGCTGAGGTCCTCCAGGCGGGGCGCTCGGGCTGCGATTTTATCCGCGGTTGGCTCGAACACTGCATCGCCGTCTATCCCCGAGTCCTCTCGTGCCGCCCCGACCTCTTGCGCACGGTCCGCATCAAGGAGCTACCGGAATGAACCCGCGTATAATACCGCTGAACCTTCCCGCCGGCCTGGAACAGGAAGTCGCCGGGAACCCGGTCACTACCCGCCTCGAAAGTACCGTCGCCAACTGCTACCCCGGCCTTGAGATGGACATCCGCAACCTGGACCGGCGTTTCTTCCCCGGGCTTCTTTTTGACTTCGTCCATTTCGAAGACAACGACCCCGATGTCCGCAGCCGCGGCGCAAAGCTGGTCGCGGTCGATCCATCGGACGCTGCCGAATCCAACCCGGATCTCACTCGCCAGCTTTCCCAACTGGCCGCCATCATCACGCGCACGCCCGTCTACTTGGAAGCAATTACATGTGGTTCCGGCGAACGCATCGAACTCTACGATTCCTCGCGACTTCCCTACAACTGGGACGTAGTCTGGCGCCTCGTGCGCTCTCTTGATGCAACGCCCGTCCGCATCGAAGTGGCCTCGCGCGACGGGAGTGGCTCCCAGCCCGTCATGTCGCTGATCGCACCCCGCCGCGTTTATTGGAATGCGCAAGGGGAACTCTCAGAATCCTTTGAACCCGGCGAACTCGGCCAGAGTCTCTGTTCGCCGTGGCAGCACGACTTCCGCGATTGCGGCTGCACCTATTGGGCATCCAACCATCCCGACATCGTGCTACCTGCACACCCCGCCACCATCGGCGAAGCACGTCAGCCCGGCGACGAGGCCGGCCGCGCCGAGGATCCCCTGATCTGGATGCGCTGGGACCAATCGAAGAACGAGGCCGCCCGTCCTACCGCCACTGCCTCCCGCCCTTTCGAAATGGATCACTACGAGATGAACCAGCGCTGGCGCGATCTGGCCATGGTGATCGAAGGCCGCGAGCGACGAATCCCCTGGTCCGTCGGGCTCGTCGAGGAAGCCGCCCCGCTCGATCCCGCCCGCCTCGAATCCGAGTTAAGGCGCCTCGCCGGTGTTGAACACGCCCTCGCCCTCGAGTACCTCTATGCCCGCTACACAGTACGTTTTGAGGATCCGACGCTCGACCCGGTAAGTCAGGGCCACGCCGATTTCATCGCGCACGAACTACTCCTGATTGCCATCAGCGAAATGCAGCATCTGCGCTGGGTGAATCAGTTGCTCTGGGAATTGAATGCAGAGCCGGCCGGTTTAGATCCACCTCTCGCCGTTGCTGCGGAGGTTCCCACTCTTGGTTCGGACGGGAAGCCTGGCTTTCGGCCGCCCCGAATGCTTCCCATTGATGAAGCCGTCCAGGGCTTCATCGACGCCGAAGCACCCAGCGGGACCATTGATGGCCAGTATTCCAGGATACTCGCCCTGCTGCGACAAGGGCTGCCCGCCCAATTGGTTACTCCCCGTCCTGACAACCCTGCGGACCCGCGTCCCGCACCTATGGAGCACCGCGGCCGCCGTGAGTATCCTCCGAGCGTCATCGGACTGGTAGAACGCATCATCGCTGATGGAGTGACCCACTATTCGCGATTCCGCGAGATGAAAGCGCTGTTGGACCGGCCGCGTCCCGTCTCTCTCGTGCGCCGCCTTGAGAACATCACTCCAAAGAGTCCGGCTGTCACCGTGCAATCACCCGCGGGAACCACTCGTCGCGTCACCTTCGCACTATTTGTCCGGCTCTATCGCACACTGCTCTCCGCTCTCCGTGACGCCTATTCCTCCGGCCGCGTGGAGGATCGCTCCTCCATTATCCGAGCCCGCGAGGCCATGACGGAATTGGATGACCTCGCTGGCCTGCTTGCGTTGCGGGGCATCGCCATTCCCCTGCTCGATGTGGCTCACCGTGCCTTGCGGGATCCCAAGCCATGAACCCGCCTCGCGCGGTTCACGTCGAAGGCGACGGCCTGGCTGCCTCGGCCTGCGGCGTTCTGCTGCGCCGTTCAGGCTGGATCGTCAGCGGGGAGCCGCCGGCACTTCCGGCTGTGCCTTTTCTTGTCCTCGATGCGGCCGCCGCCCGCGTCGTGTCCGACATTTTCGGACGATTGCCCTCCGGCACACCCTGCCGCCGCGTCGTGGTCCATCATCATCGGCCGGCTATCGCCCAACCCGGCATTCAGCATCTTGTTGTTCCGTCCACCGCGATCCTCGATTTGATGCCCGCAATCAGACCAGCTTCGCCGAATCCAGATGGCTGGCGCATCTCCACCAGCGGCGGATCGCAACCGGACCGCATCACTTCCGGGTCACGCGTGGCGTGGATCTTCGACGCCGCGCCCCAGTTGTCGCCGGCCGCTTCCCACTGCGTGTTCGAGTTCACGCCCGAAGGCTGGGTCTTCTGGGCTCCCACTGCGGCCCGGGAGGGCTTCCTGCAGTTCGTGACGCCATCGGCCGTAGGGGGCGAAGATGCCTGCCGCGTCATCCTCGAGCGCACGCGCTTGCTTCGCGATTGGGTGACATGTGGAGCTATCTCGCGGCACGCCTTACCCTGCGCCGCCTCCGCGAGTACCTGTTTCGCCGAGGGCCGAACGCTCTCCTGCGGAGCCGCGGCCCTCCGCTACGATCCCATATCCGGTGACGGTACCGGCGCCTCGCTCCGCTCCGCCATCCTGGCGTGTGCAGTTTTAGAACGCGCCCGAACCATGGCGGTCCCCGCGCCCGTCTTCGACCATTTGCGTGCCCGCATCGGCCGCGCCTTCGTCTCCCACCTCAACATCTGCGAGCGTTTCTATCGCGACGCTGAGTTATCCAGAATGTGGAACGGAGAACAGGGGGCTATGCGCGAGGCGATCACGCTGTCCGATGCCGTGTTTACCGGCCTGTCCGCGACTGCCTTCCGCATTCGCGAATTTGCGTTGGAGCCGGTCTGAACCGGCGCGCCTTCCGGCTCGAACACCCGCATCAGTTTCTCCTCCACCAGTCTCTCGACAGACGTATCTACAATCTGACGGGCCGTGAATCTGCCGGCACGCACTCCCCGAGCCTCGAAGTCCGCACGGATTTCCTCGATTGCGGAGCGCTTCGCTGCGTGCCGCAGAACCTCCAGAACCAGCGCGGGAAGTTCCAGAATCTCCGAACGGTTGACACCGCTGGGTCGGATTACCAACGTGACGGGCCGCTTCGCCTCGGTAAACTCCGTCGGGGCACCTTCCCGCAGGGCGCGGAACACAGCGTGTACGTCGCCCATGCAATCGACCAGCCGCACTCCCGGCAGCAGAACCGCCGACGCGCGACATGCTGGCGGTTCGGGCTCGCTGCCATCCCGCGCCGCATCCTCGGTCATGGCCCGGTAGAAGCGTGTCATCACTCCCATCGCCATATCACCCGGGTATTGACTCTCGGCGAACGTAAGTAGCTCCACGGTGAACGCCGCGCTCTCGTAATAGGCGGTCGATCGTTCTCCGGAGATCTGCTCCCATGCTTCGAACACTGCCATCAGATCGCCCGCGGCGCGATACAGGGCCTGCATCACACCATTGCACCGCACCATGCCAATTGCAAGAAAATCTCGAAGGCGTCTCAGATATCCGCGCCCCGTCTCGCAAGGGAAGGCGTAGAAATTCGTGAAGATGTCCCGGTGAGACGCGATCAATGCCTGATCTGCGGATCCCTGCAACGATCCGTTCTCCGAGATCTCCGGCCAGTCCGGATCGAGGAAGAGCTGGTCCCGGTACTCCGTCGTCAACGGTGTCTCCGGCAGCGGTGAAAGAATGTTGAATTGCGGGTTTCCACGCTCCAGAAACAGTGAGTCGCTGAAGAAACGTACTGTTTCCTTGAGATCCGCCCGCGTCTCCTCGGGATATCCGGCAATCAGCGAGACGGTACTGAACATGCCTGCCTCGTCCACCGTCCGCAGACTCTCTCGCGCCGCGGCGAGGTCGAGGTCCTTATCGATCACCCGCTGCATCCGCTGCGATCCGGTCTCGATCCCGAAGAAGATATCGCGACACCCGGCGTCTTTCATTAGCCCGATTAACTCCCGGTCCACCGAGTCCGTACGCGCACTGCACGACCATTCGAACGGCGCCCCCGCGGAGATCAGCAGTTCACAGAACTCCTTCACTCTCCGCCGGTCCACTGTAAACATATCGTGAACCAGGTCGATGATCGCGACTCCAAAACGCGTGTTCAACTCTCGCATCTGTTCGAGGGTCCGGGCCGCCGTTTTGAGCCGGAAACGCCTTCGGAAGAAATCGTTGGTGGAACAGAAGCGGCACGCGAAGGGGCAGCCTCGGCCAATCTCCAGCGGCAGGGAGCGCAACTCCGCAATACCGGGCAGCAGGTCGTACGCAGGCAAAGGTAGCCAGTCCAGATCGTTGAATGGCTCTGCATTAGGATTCCGAGCCACCCGTCCGTTCTGTCGGTAGGTCAGCCCGTCAATCGCGTCGATTCGCCCGGTCCCCGCAATTGCCTGCAGCAGCAGCGGGAAGGTCTCATCCGCCTCCCCGCGCAACACAAAGTCGACGAAACGGAATGCCTCCATCGTCGCTGTGTCCACCACGGACGCCTGCGGTCCGCCCAATATGATCGCTGTTCCCGGCATCAGGCGGGCGCATTTGCCCATTAGCCTCATGGTCAGCGGGTAACTTCCCGAAATCGAACTAAAGCCCAGAATCTCCGGACGAGTGGCCCGGATTGCCGCAATTGCTCTTTGCTCGAAAGCTTCGCTCGAATCCGGGCGCCACCACAACCGGTCGAGGTCCACGATCTCCACGCAGAATTTGTCGCGAAGCAACCCGGCGAGCGTCAGAATACCCAGCGGCGGCGCGTACTCTTCATTGCCGCCCGCCCGGTATACACTCAGCGCGCTCACCAGCGTAATGCGGGACAGGCTCATTCCGGGTTGGTCCGCTCCAGGCGGATTTCGAGGTGGCTCGACTTGCCGCCATTCGACGCCCCCCGGTCTGTAATCTTCAAGCTCAGTGGCGAACTCTTCCGCTTTACCGGATCGAGAAATTCCAGGAGTTCAGCCTTATCTTCCTCGCTCAGTTCCGAGTTGGTCCGCTCCAGGCGGATTTCGAGATGACTCGATTTGCCGCCTGATGACGAGCCCCGGCTGGTGATGTCAAAACTCAGTGGAGAATTCTTCCGCTTCACTGGATCCAGGAACTCCAGCAGTTCAGCTTTATCCTTCTCGCTCAGCTTCGCGTCGGCTAATCCGGCTACCAGGTCTTCGGGTGATTCGGCCATGACGCTGATTATAGTTGCTGAGGCCATTCACTTCAAGAAGCAAGTGACGGTGAATTCAGGGTTTAATTGACCAGATATTACTGCTGTCCGCGTCTACGCTCAGAAACAGGCTGCCATGAGCCTGCGCCACTCCCAGCGCCGTGGGCGGCAGATGCGATAGCGTAAACGTGATTTTGTGGAAGTGCCGCAGCGGCCTCGCCTCGCCTTTCGGTTTTAAAAGCTCGGGCTGGAATGCCTGGCTCCAGATACACGGAAACCCGTCACGATCCGATTTGTAGTACAGCGTACGGCCGTCGTCGGACCATGCCGGCTTATCCGCCCAGCCCTCCAGATGCGTAATCGGCAGCCACCTAGACTCCGGCGTATCCTCATCCACTACCGCGACATAGAGCTGCGAACGCACTCCGTCCTGCCGTCTGGTAAACGCGATCGATCGGCCGTCCGGCGAGACCGCCGCCTCCCGTAGTCCGCGGCCGCTTACGAGAGTCCGTTTCGATCGCGACTGCAGGTCCACTGCTGCGATTTGCACAGTGCCGTCGCCGAGCTCTTTTAGGTGAAGTACGGCCGATTGGTCAGGCAGCCACCCCAACAGTTCGCCACAGTGGTCGCACAAGTCGGTCTGCTGCCCGGTCGCGACATCCAGCAACCGCACCGCCGGCCCGATCGACAACGCCACCACATCACCGTGCGGCGAAAGGAATGGCACAGCCAGTTCATTCCGTGCCACCGTCCGCTCCTCGCCCGTGCGCAGATCCTTGATCCAAACATCGCGCACCTCTCCCAATCGCCGGCCGAATGCCAGCTTACTGCCGTCGCGCGAAGCCGAAACTCGCGTATCTAAAGAATCGTGGAACGTCACTTGGCGAATCTCTCCGTCGGCCGTTCGGATCTGCCAAAGATTGATCTGCTCCCTCCAGATTGCATAGGCAATGCGCCCTTCCGTAAGCATCGCAGGCACTGCTTGAAAGGCGTTGCTGGTGGTGATCGCCTTCGGACTGCCGATGGCTCGTCTCAGGAAGGAATTAATGCCGAGGCTCCAGAGGTTGTAAGTATGTCCGCTTCTCGCCGAAAAGACGACGCGCGATCCGTCCCATGCGCTCGGCGTGTCGTGCGGCATGAGTCCCGCAGCGCGCAGTTTGGCCCCTGCCCCGGTGGCCGTCACCCGCTCTCCCTCGGCATCCATCATCCACCAGTCCCGGTCGGCGTCTAACGAAGCGCTTGCATCGCGGACGCCGCGAAACAGGATCCACCGACCGTCCGGAGACCACACCGGCGCGCGCGCGTCGACGAAATCCGCCGCCAGCCGCTTCGGTGTGCCTCCCAACGTCGGGATTACCCAGATCTGCCCGGAGGCGGCTGTTCGCTCCCCTTCGACCCCCGTCCAGTACACCAGCTTGGAACCGTCCGGTGAGTAACGCGGGGCCTCTCCCCATTTGGCAATCGCGCGCGTCGGTCCGCCCCCTGCCGGCCGTACGCGCAGTGTCCGGTCCGCCGCCGAGCGATAGGCAATCTGTGCCCCGTCTGGCGAGATCGCCGGCTCGTCTTCATCGCCACGATCATTCGTAAGTTGCCGCTCTGCACCCGTGTCCATGCGATGCATCCAGATGTTCAGGTCGCCCTCCGCCGATCCCCGGTCCGACGCGTACACCAACAGTTTCCCGTCTGCCGATGCGGCCGGATCGGCCGTGAAGCCGCTGTCGAAAGTCAGTTGAGTCACCTGCGCGGCCCGCCCCGGTAGTCGGTTGAATCCCGTCCACGCCAGCGCGGCGACCGCGAGGATGCCCAGTCCGATCAGAATCCTCCTGTACACCGGAGCGCCCCACTCAATCGCTGCGATCACGTCCTTCGCGGTTGCCGGACGCTGCGCCGGATCGCGCTGGAAACAGCGCAGCACCGTGTCCCATCCGGCCGTCAGCGACGGCACCAACGAGCGTGGCGCCTGCAGCGGGTAGTTCGACCCCGTCACCATCTCGAGCGCCATCACGCCGAACGAATAGATGTCCGCCGGCGGCCCTGCGTCCCCACCCTCAAACAGCTCCGGCGCCATGTAGTGCGGCGTGCCCATAACCAGACCGGTCTCAGTCTTGGCCGCCACGCTGCGGTTCGCCGCCCGCGCCAAGCCGAAATCCATGAGCACCGCACGCTCGCTGCCGTCGGACTCCTGAATCAGAAATACATTCGCCGGTTTGAGATCACGGTGCACGATTCCCAGCCTGTGCACCTCCGACAGTCCCGCCGCCACCTGCTTCAGGATGGTGAGCGCTTCTCCGGGCTTCAGGCGCCCCGCCGCCGCGATCCGCTCCGCGAGCGTGTCGCCCTTCAACAACTCCATGGTGAAGAACACCAACTGCCGTCCGTCGCGTTCCGTCTCCCAGTACTCGTATACCTTGCATACATTAGGGTGAGACACGTTCCGCGCCACCAGCAGTTCGTTGCGCAGGCGTGCGGTCAGGCGGTCGTCCATAGCCAGATCGTTCGCGATCGTCTTTAGGGCGACTATCAGCTGACCGGCCATGTCCTCGGCTTCGTAAACCACGCCCATTCCACCCGCCCCGATCAACTTCTGTATGCGAAACCGATCCGCCAGCACCTCGCCGACCGAGACCATCTGGCATACCGGCGGCATTGGTTCCCTCTGAAGAAAGCCGCTCGCCATCGCGTGATTTGCAAGTAGCGCCTCCACCTCGCCCCTTAGCGCGCTGTTAGTTCGGCATGCCTCGTCGATCCACCCGGTGCGCTCCCCTTCCGGGAGTTCGAGCGCGCGATAGAAGATAGTCTTTGCCTGCTGCCACAGACTGGAAGGATCAGAAGATCGTGAACGCCCGGCCTCAGGAGTCATCTGCGCGTCCGCCGGTCAGTTGCCCTTAACCCGCAGTTGCCCGTACAGCCAGGAGCGCGCCGATTCCCAGTCTCGCTTGACCGTGCGCGCCGAAACCTGCAGCGCCTCGGCGATCTCCTCTTCGCTCAGGCCTGCGAAGAACCGCATCTCCACAACAATAGACTGCCGCTCGTCCTTTTCCTTCAAACGATCGATTGCCGCGTCTAGCGCGATCATCTCTTCCATCGACAGCCCGGACCACGCCGCCGGCAGTTGAATCAAGTCGTCGATCGCGACGTTCTCCGCGAGTCCGCCACGCTTGTCCGCGCCTCTCGCCCGTGCGTAATCGGTCAGGATGCGCCGCATCATCTGTGCCGCCGTCCGGAAGAGATGCTCGCGATTCTTCCAATTTCCCGGAGTCCGCAGCAGGCGCATACACGCTTCGTGTACCAGCGCGGTCGGTTGGAGTGTGTGGTTCGGACGTTCCTGCCGCAGTTGTGCTGCGGCCACCCGCCGCAACTCCTGATAAATCGCGGTCAGCAACCGGTCGCGCGCGCCCTCTTCCCCGACCGCCAGGTCGGCGAGGATGGCCGTAATTTGCTCGGATGCAGCCAAGTAGATCTATTCTAGGCGAACTCCGCCTCGCTCGCATTCCCGACCGGCGCGGAAATTACAGGGCCCCGATCATCCCGGACACTATCGCAAGAATATCATTCATATTGAACACCCTCCCGCTCCGTGAACTCTCACACATACACTTGGCGGAGTCGGCACAGGAGCGCATCGTCCGTTCATACTCCGCCACGAATGCCGCCGGAATTCGCAGGCACTCGCAGGGCTGGACCCGCCCGGAACGCTGCTGACCCTCTTGATCACCGTGATTGATTCCAACGGAGACGATATGCTGATCGGCCGAAAAGTTCATATCGGCCGGTGTGGCGAGCAGAAAGAACGTCCTGTCCCCGTTTTTACCAGTCTACGCTTAAGAGATCGAATCACTTTCACGTTTATCCTCTTGTTGAGGTCGGTCATTGTACAATAACTTGATTCAAAAGGAGGCTTTGACGCGAATGCTAAGGACCTGTTATTGGCTCGCGGCACTGGCGCTCACGTTCTGCGCGCCCCTCGCACTGGCAGTTGACGGTATCGTGATAGGCCCTCCCAAAATCTATGACGACCGCGCCCTGCAAATCATGCTTGATGATCTCGAGTGTCAACTCGGCAAAACACAGGTTGTGGACCAGGCCAAACTCGAGGCTCAGCTCGGTGTTAACTCCGGAATGAGCCGCCGAGCCAGCAGTTTGTCCTTTTCGCCAGCAGGTCCGGCGACTCCTGGGATCGTTACCGAGAATACGCCCAACATTGAAGGCCAGTTGGTCCCCAGCAAACAAACAGTGACCCAGGCGGTCAGCACCCCCGCTGTCCCCAACTCGCCGACCACTTCCGCTTTGGCGACTGTGCCTGCCCCGGGCGTCAATGTCGAGTCGCTGCTAGCTGAGCAGATCAATCTCACCTACCGCATCTATAATCTGCGGCTTCTGTTGAATCGGTCGATCAGCGATCGGTTGCTGGTGCCCGCCGGGCTGAAGGACCGCCTGAATCCGGCCAAGCCGCTCTCTCGGAAGCAGGTGCTCGTCGGATTCTCCATCAGCATCCAGCCGAATGAGGATACGAAAGGGCGAGAGGCGTACGTTTTGATTGAGGTGGGAGCGCTAAAGAAAGCACCGCCGCAGGTCGTATCAATGTTGCCGCAAGAAAAGACATACAACATCTCAAGCATCTCGGACAAGGCTGTGTCTTTCGGGTTCGTAATTCCTATTTCTGCACTGAGCTTGGGGTTTGCGGTAGGTGGCCAGAGGCAAACTCTATTTCTCTATCGCGACGCAGATACACTAGCCCGCCTCGATGGACCCGGCCGCATCAAGATCGAAAGCGAAGACGTCGACACGGAAGATTTTGGCTGGTCCTTCCGGCCCGTTCTAGGACGCGACTACGTCGAGCCTGGCATTCGGCAGGTCTTTGTGAATCTCGCCCTCGACGAGGACGAGAACGCAACGTCGTTTGAGCCGCTGCAATTCTCGTTCTATTCTGGCTGGCGCGACCTCAAAGACAAGATGGCCGTCAAAAATGGAGCCCTGCCGAATTCAATACGTACGTTCAAGCGGCTCGATGTACCCGACGCCAATACGATCCGCCAAGGTCTCGGCGCCAAGATTACGAAGGTCGCCATTTCGCCGTTCAACGATTCTTCGGCCATAGTATCGCTGGGTGGGACGAACTTCTTCCCCGGTACAGCCATCCTGATAGGAGACGAGATCATCTCCGAGGCGAACCCGAAGCTCACGATCCCCGCTGACGACGCGCTCACTTTCATAACCACGCTCGCGAACCTCGAATCGGGTCTTGCCACGCTATACGGCCGCTATGGGCTCCCGGTTCCGATCGAGAATCACGCCGCTCCCGAGAAGCACGATCGCATGCTCAAACTCAGCGTAGCTACGAAACCTGCACCATAAAGGGAATTAACGACGGTTCAGTTGCAGCTGAGAGACTGCAAGGACCGGCGCACATCGGGTGACTGCGAACTCCCGACATGGCTCCGCGATCGTTCTGTTCCTCTGCTCATTTCGACCGCATCTGGTCACCGTCTGATCAACGGGGCGACTCTGTATGACGACTGCCTGCCCGAGCCATTCCAGAAGATCTGCTATTTGGCAACAGACATTGACATCCCGAAGGACTCACTCGCCAAAGAGCAGCGGATTCCGGTTTCCGTCCCTTTCGGTGGCGGCCGCCTGCACGACGGAACAGAGTTGGTTAATCCGCTGACCTTCATGAGGATCACGAGGCTTGGCTCCGATGCAAGCAGCGAATATTGGTTGATTCAAGCCACGGGTCTAAAAGAGGGCATCCCGGCGCGCGGACAACGATCCAAGCGGGCAAGGATAGCTTCAAACTTACATGCGGCACGACTGTCGGCGCGGGGGGAACATGCCCTGAAGGAGTTTCAGTGTCTGTGATCGGCGAAACCGCTGTCCACCTCAGCGTCAAAAAGGGCTACTTCAAAAGCCTCAAGCAGCTCGCCCTTATCACCGACAAAGTCCCAGCCTTTTACCTGACTTTGCCACATGTACCAAAACCGAATCCCAGCGTCACCGGGTCGATCCCGAGTGTTCTGCAGAATTCCGCGACTACCGTTGAGTTTACTGGGCTGGGCCTCGACCAAATTAAGTCGGTCACCTTCGCCACCAAGAAGGTTCCGATTCAAGCGTCGGAGGACGGGACTAAACTCTCCGTGTTCCTTGATCCCAATATCTGTTCCACACCGGGAGTTAAGGCCTTGGCCGCCACAACCGACTCCGCTGGCGTCATTCCTCTAAAGATCGAAGTGAAAGCGAAATAGGAGCGACTGATGACTAAGAAAGAAATAAATCAAATAACAAAAAAGCCAACGATGACGTAAACGACATCCTGGCCGAAATGACGGCCGTTCTGGAGAAGCGCGGGCACAGCGGCGTATATGTCTCCTCGTTTCACATCGCATCGACAGCGCCTGAGAGCGAGAACAGGCCTGTCGCACCGAAGGGCTGTGTCGTCCTCCCAAACGAAACGATTTTTTGCGGTTGAGCGCGTTGAGCCGTGTGTTCACTCCGACGGTGGAGTCCGCTCTCCCGGTGATGACGTATGCGGGTCGCCTGGTCTTCGGCCGAACCGGCCTGGAGGTTGATGCGGAATGCGTAGGCTCTTTCGCGCAAGGTCCGTCGGGCTTCACGGTCTTCCTTCATCAGGCAATAATAATGGATGCCCTAGGGCTTCTCGCGAATTCTCACATCGCACAGATTGCTGATTTGGGGATGGGGCGCCTATATCCGCCCACGTCGCTGTTACACCAATACTCCGATCCTTCAGTCGGGGTGGTCTCAATCGTTGCGGCCAGACACCGCAGAGCCGCCTCTACACGCGTGGAGAAGCGCTTTCGGATGGCCTTCTTTTCTCCTTGTGCCCGCGCATGCCGCAGAGAAGACTAGGCTCACCGCCGCCCGGAATCGCACTCTACTGCGATTTGACTTCATCGGACCGCACCGCAGTCCAGTCGTCTCTGAGCAGGCCGGCTTCGAGCCGCTTCATCTGGCTGCGCGGCGTACCGACCAGGTATGGCTCGTCACGCTTCCGGATCGCTGCAGGGTTGTCCTCGCCTGTGATGCCACGATCGAAGGCCCAGATCCGTCGTACCTTGCCATACTTGCGCTCAACCATGCGTAGAATCGACTCCGTTTACGATCCGGCTGGGCGGTTCCCGTCGGAGGTTTCGGAACTGAATGGAGAGCCTTCGCTGTCGACGATCCGCGCGATCAGCATCTGCTCACAATCGGGACGGGATCGCGCATGTAGCAGGCCGTGAGGATTTTGCACAGTCCGGTGCCGATTGGAGTTTTCAGCGCGCCAACTCACGAGGCTTTCGGCTGTCGGGGGTGGTTGCGTTAGTGATCCGATTGCAAGCAGGGGACTTAGGAGTCCTTTCACTGCTGGGGACCGCCTGCAAGGCGAGCAAGTGGTTTGAGGGGTACTTCGAGAAATGTGGAAATTCTCTAAGTATTTGAAAATAAGTGATTTGGTCGGGCCGCCGAGATTTGAACTCGGGACCTCTTGCACCCCAAGCAAGCGCGCTAGCCAGGCTGCGCCACGGCCCGACACCGTGGAAAGGACACCCCCATTCTCGCACACCCATCGGCTGAGCACCACCTCTCGATTCTCACCCATTCCTCGGATTGGAGACACCGCTATCCGATTTTGCTATAGCTGAGAGTAGCTGACCCAAGGAGCAGCACCCTCTTGAACCACCAAGCATCCATCCTGCGTACCGCGTTGCTTCGCAGACAGGCGCTGGTTGTGCCGGGATGTCACGACGCGCTCAGCGCCCGGATTGTTGAAAGCGCGGGCTTTGCAGCGATCCAAGTGAGCGGATTTGGCGTGGCCGGCAGCCTCCTCGCCCGGCCGGATGTCGGTCTCGTCGACATGAAAGACATCCTCGACATCACGGGGTACATCGTGCGCGCCGTGCAGATCCCTGTGATGGCCGATATCGACACCGGCGGCGGAAATGCCATCAACGCCGCCCAGATCACGGAGCGCCTCATTGAGATGAATGTCGCTGGGGTGAACATCGAAGATCAGGTCTTCCCCAAGCGCTGTGGACACATGGCTGGGAAGCAGGTGATCCCGGCTGAAGAGATGGCCGGGAAGATCAGAGCGATGGCTGACAGCCGCCGCCGGCTCGGCTCAGAGTTGGTGATCAACGCCCGCACCGATTCATACGCGGTCCTGGGCCTGGACGAGGCGATCCGACGAGCCAATCTTTACCTTGCCGCCGGCGCCGACATGGCCTTCCTCGATGGAATCGGAACCCGGGCCGACATTGAACGGGCTGCGCGGGAGATCCACGGTCTTCTGTCCGTCAACCTGATGGACGCCGTGACTGGCGTGAAGACCGAGTTGATTCCCATCCCGGAACTGGCCGCCATGGGTATCGCGCGGGTGAGCATCCCTGTCGCCTCCATCATGGTGATGCATCGGGCCCTGACTGACTTCTTCCAGGCGCTACACTCGGCGCCCACCGGCATCCTGCCCGGCGAGACCCAGCGCATCAGCACCTTCCAGGAGTACACCTCCTTCGTAGGACTGCCGCAGTACAGGAAACTGGAGCACGAGTACCTGCAGGGAGACCCGCTATGCGCATGACGATGGCGGAGAAGATACTCGCCCGCGCCTCGGGTCTGGAGTCCGTCCGCCCCGACCAGATTGTCGTCGCCGACGTCGACTTGGCCTTGAGCCATGAGAACGCCGACCTGGTCCGCAAGAGCTTCGCCGAGATCGGAGTGCCCCGCGTCTGGGACCCCTCGAAGATTGTGATCATCCTCGATCACCGTATCCCGGCGGAATCGGAGAAGACCGCGACCACCCACAAAGCGGTGCGCGAGTTTGTGGCCGCGCAGGGTATTGCGAACTTCTACGATGTCGGCCGCGGCGGCATCTGCCACCAGGTGTTGGCCGAGCGTGGCCATGTGCGGCCTGGCATGGTGGTAGTGGGCACGGATTCCCACACAACGACACACGGCGCTTTCGGCGCTTTCGCCACGGGCATCGGCGCCACGGAAATGGCTGGGGTTTGGACCGAAGGAAAGCTGTGGTTCAAGGTTCCGTCCACGATTCGCATCGAAGTGCGCGGGGCGTTCCGGCCCTGGATCTCCGCCAAAGACCTCATCCTCTACTTGATCGGGCAACTGGGCGCGGCCGGAGCCGACTACCGCGCCGTCGAGTTCGATGGCCCGGCCATCCGGTCGATGACGGTTGCATCCCGCATGGTGCTGGCGAATCTCTCGATGGAAATGGGCGCCAAGGTCGCGTTTACGCCGGTGGACGAGCTGTCGGCGGATGAAGGCGCAGAGTATGAGCGGATCATCCGTGTCGACGCCTCCACCGAACTGGATCAGCCGCAAATCGCCTGCCCGCATTCAGTCGACAATGTGAGACCTTTATCCGCACTGGCGGGACTGCCCGTACATCAGGCCGTACTCGGCAGCTGCACCAATGGCCGACTCGAGGATCTCGAAGTGGCGGCGCGCATCGTCAAAGGGCGAACAGTGCATCCGCGGACCCGGCTCATCATCATCCCCGCTTCCCAGCAGGTCTACCGCGAAGCCATGCGGCGCGGATACCTGGAAACGTTGGTCGATGCGGGTGCGATTGTGAATCCGCCGGGATGCGGACCCTGCGTCGGCGTTCATCAGGGCATCCTGGCCGCCGGCGAGAATTGCGTTTCTTCCACCAACCGGAATTTCCACGGACGGATGGGCAGCAAGGACTCTTTTGTTTATCTCGCCAGTCCCGCCGTGGTTGCCGCATCGGCCATTGCCGGTGAACTGGCGCACCCTGAGTCCGTCGTGAAGGAGGAACTGCCATGTCCAGCGACAGTCTAGTGCTGCGCGGCCGTGTGGCCGTGGTCCTGGGGGACAACATCGATACCGACATCATCTATCCTGGCCGTTACCTGAACATCACGGACCGGGCTCTGACGGCCGAACACCTCTTCGAGTTGACCTACCCGGAGGTCCGCGGCCAGCTGAAGCCCGGCGACATCATTGTCGCGGCTCGGAACTTCGGCTGCGGCTCCAGCCGCGAACAGGCCGCGGCCGCCATCAAGTACGCCGGGGCCGGTGCGGTGCTCGCATCGAGCTTTGCCCGCATCTTCTACCGCAATGCCATCAACTTGGGACTCCCGGCCGTGGTCGCGCCGTTGGCCAGCGTGGATTGCACGGTCGGCGACGAACTGGAAATCGAGCTTTCTGCGGGCGCAATCCGGAACCTGACCAGTGGCAAGGCCTTCGCGGCTGCCCGGCTGGATCCGCGGGCCATTGAACTGCTGCAGGCCGGCGGGCTGATCCCCTATTTGAAGCAGAAGCACGCGGCGTAAGGGAG
Source organism: uncultured Paludibaculum sp. (assembly GCF_963665245.1). Classification (NCBI taxonomy): domain Bacteria; kingdom Pseudomonadati; phylum Acidobacteriota; class Terriglobia; order Bryobacterales; family Bryobacteraceae; genus Paludibaculum; species uncultured Paludibaculum sp. The sequence continues at coordinate 3,776,935 of NZ_OY762267.1, read as the reverse complement.
GAGATACGTCATGAAAGAACACAAGATCGCTTGGCTGCCTGGAGACGGCATAGGGCCGGAAGTCTGTGACGCCGCACGCCTGGTCCTCGACGCCTCAGGATTTCGGGCCGAGTACATTCACGGCGACATCGGCTGGGAGTTCTGGAGGACTGAAGGCGACCCGCTTCCCCCGCGCACGTTGGACCTGCTTCGTTCGACGGATTGCGCCTTCTTCGGCGCCATCACGTCCAAGCCGGGACCCGACGCACTTCGAGAGCTGGCGCCCGAACTCCATGGGCACGGGTTCGTCTACCGCAGCCCGATTGTCCGGATGCGGCAGATGCTGGACCTGTACGTCTGCCGTCGGCCCTGCAAGGCCTTCCGCGGCAACCCTCTGAACTACCGGAACGACATCGACATCGTTGTCTTTCGCGAGAACACCGAGGGCATGTACATCGGTGTCGAGTATCCGGTGGTGCCGGACAGCTTCCTGAACGAACCCGGCATGCAGCGGATTCCGCCGGATGCGGCCATCTCGATCCGCAGTGTGACGCGCCATGCCTGTCGCCGTATCGTCGAAGCGGCATTCGAGTGCGCCGTGAAGCACGGCAGGAGAAGGGTCACCGCCGTCCACAAGGCCAACGTCCTGCGAGCCACTTGCGGAGTCTTTCTGGACGAGGCGCAGAAGATCGCCTCACAATACCCGCAAGTTGAGTTCGATACAGCCAACGTCGATGCCATGTGTATGTGGCTGGTCAAGAATCCGCAGAACTTCGACATCATCGTGACGACGAATCTCTTCGGCGACATTCTCTCCGACCTGTGCGCGCAACTCATCGGCGGGATGGGTTTCGCCTACAGTGGCAACATCGGCGACAGGTATGCCGTGTTTGAACCCACACACGGCTCCGCTCCGAAGTATGCCGGTCAGAACAAGGTCAATCCCCTGGCGACGATTCTGGCGGCAAGGGACATGGTGGAGTGGCTCGGCGAACTCGATAGGGCAAAGGCGATCGAGTCCGCCGTGGCCGCCGTGATTGAACAAGGGCAGGTCCGCACCTACGACATGGGCGGCTTCGCGACCACGTCGCAGATGGCTCAGGCCGTGGCCACGCGGGTGAGCGCCTTCTGCCACGTTTGACCGCCGCTTTCGGAAGACTCGCTAAGCACTTCCGATGAACATTCCGGCCAGAAACACGAGCACGCCGCCCAGCACTACCTGCAGGGTGGCGGACACGATTGGCGTGTCCATGTACCGGTGACGTACCCAGCTGATCACCGCCAGTTCGACGGCGACCACAGCCACGGCGGCGGTCATGGCCAGGTGGAAGGTTGGGATCAGGAAGGGCAGTGTGTGTCCGATGCCGCCGGCCGTGGTCATTAAGCCGCAGACCAGTCCCCGGATCCAGGGATGACCTCGTCCAGTTAGGGAACCATCGTCGGACAGCGCTTCGGCGAAGCCCATCGAGATGCCCGCGCCGACTGAGGCGGCGAGTCCGACCAGGAAGGCGTTCCAACTATTATGCGTCGAGTAGGCCGCCGCAAAGAGCGGCGCCAGCGTCGACACCGAGCCGTCCATCAGCCCGGCCAAGCCCGGCTGTATGATCTGGAGCACGAACAAGCGGCGGTGCGCGGCGTCTTCCTTCTCGCGTTCACCGTGAGCAAGGTGTTCTTCCTCCAGCGACTCGGCCGCCGCGGAGTGCTTCCGCTCCTCCTCGGCCAGGTCTCCCAGCAACTTGCGGATGGAGGCGTCTGAGACCTGTTGGGCCGCCTTCTCATAGAAGCGGCGAGTCTCCAACTCCATGATCTCCGCCTGTTTACGGACCACATTGATGCCCAGTGGCCGCACCAGCCACATGGGCTTCCGCTGGACAAATCCATTCACGTCGGTACGGCGGATAAGTGGAATGTGCTCGCCGAACTTGTGCTGGAAAAGCTCAATCAGACGGGCCCGGTGATTCGACTCCTCGGCCCGGATGCCGTCAAACATGGCGGCCGTCGCAGGAAAGGTCTCGCGCAACCCGTCGGAAAAGTCGGCATAAATGCGGCCATCTTCTTCTTCCAGACCGATGGCCAGAGCGAGGATCTCCCGCTCGTGCAGATCCTTGAAATTACGGGCCATGTCAGAGTGTATCCTCAACCAGCCGCCGCTCCACTCGCTCGACTTTATCCTGCATGGTTTGCGCCTTGTCGGTGCGAGTGCCAATGCGGATGTTGGTGGAGATGCGCGGCACGCCCATCGCGTGCAGGGCCTCGTGGCAGCGCTTAATGGCAGCCATTACGTCATCCCACTCCCCTTCCACGTTGGTGCCGTAGGCGTGCAACATAGTCTTGAGGCCGGACTCTCGAAGAATCCGCTCGCAGACGGTCACCTCGCGGGACACGGACGTCCCAACGCCCAGGGGAATCACACAAATATCGGCTATGGTATGCATGGCGGTAGGTTCGCTACCGCCATTGTATCGGGATGGGAATCAGGCTACTTGCCGGCGGCTTGTTTGGCCACGGCCAGCCGTGCCTGGGCGCGCTTCATGGCGTTCAATGCACGGGCCACGTCCAGGTCGGCCGTCGGATGCAGCAGGCGCTCATTGGCGCGCTGCAGGGCGACTTCGGCGCGTTTGGCGTCGATCTCGCTGGCGTTCTCGGCCTGTGCGGCCAGCACGCGAACATGGTCCGGCAGCACTTCCACATATCCACCGCAGATGGAAATGTACTTCTTCTGCCCATTCTGCAGTTCATACACGAGCGGGCCGGATCCCAGTTCGGAAAGCAGTGCGGCGTGTTCCGGCAGGATGCCCAATTCGCCGTCGAGGCCGGGCACCGTGACGTCCTTCACCTGCTCCTTCAGGAGCATGCGTTCCGGAGTCGCGACTTCCAGGGTTAGCAGTCCGGACATGGCTTAATTCGCCTTCTTGATCTGCTCGGAGCGCTCCAGCACGTCTTCGATCGTGCCCTGCATGTAGAAGGCCTGCTCGGGGACGTCGTCATGCTTGCCGTCAACGATTTCCTTGAAGCCCTTGATGGTGTCAGCCAGTTTCACATACTTGCCCTTGAAGCCGGTGAACTGCTCGGCCACGTGGAACGGCTGCGAGAAGAAGCGCTGGATCTTGCGGGCGCGCGAGACACTGAGCTTGTCTTCTTCCGACAGTTCGTCCATGCCCAGAATCGCGATGATGTCCTGCAGGTCCTTGTAGCGCTGCAGTACACCCTTCACGCGCTGTGCCGTGGAGTAATGATCGTCGCCGACTACCAGCGGATCGAGAATGCGGGAAGTAGAGGTGAGCGGATCGACGGCCGGGTAGATGCCCAGGGCCGAGATGTCGCGCGACAGCTGCGTGGTGGCGTCGAGGTGGGCGAAGGTGGTCGCCGGAGCCGGATCGGTGTAGTCGTCGGCCGGCACGTAGATGGCCTGCACAGACGTGATCGAGCCCTTGTTCGTTGAGGTGATGCGTTCCTGCAATTCGCCCATTTCCGTGGCCAGGTTGGGCTGGTAACCCACCGCCGAAGGCATGCGGCCCAGCAGCGCGGATACTTCGGAACCGGCCTGGGTGAACCGGAAGATGTTGTCGATGAAGAGCAGCACGTCCTGGCCCTCTTCGTCGCGGAAATACTCAGCCACGGTCAGGCCGGTGAGGCCGACACGCAGACGAGCCCCTGGGGGCTCGGTCATCTGGCCGTAGATCAACGCCACCTTCGACTTCGTCCAGTCGGTGGGGTCAAGTACGCCCGATTCCTGCATTTCCAGCCAGAGGTCGTTGCCTTCGCGGGTGCGCTCACCCACTCCGGCGAACACCGACACGCCGCCGTGCTTCATGGCGATGTTGTTGATCAGCTCCATGATGACGACGGTCTTGCCGACACCGGCGCCGCCGAACAGGCCGATCTTGCCGCCGCGCAGGTAAGGCTCGAGAAGATCGATGACCTTGATGCCCGTTTCGAACATCTGCAGGCCGGTCGACTGCTCGTCGAACATCGGGGCTTCGCGGTGAATGGGGAATCGCTTCTCGGTGTTGACCGGACCCTGTTGGTCCACCGGTTCGCCGAGTACGTTCAGGACGCGGCCCAGGGTTTGCTTGCCCACCGGAACGGTGATCGGCGCGCCCGTCGAGATCGCCTTCATGCCGCGCACCAGACCATCCGTGGGTTGCAGGGCCACGCAGCGCACCCGGCCTTCGCCGATGTGCTGCATGACTTCCACCATGATGTTGATGGGCTCAGGCACGTCGAACCCTTCACTGGTGATCTTCACCGCCGTATAAATGACGGGGATCTGCCCTTCGGGGAACTGCAGGTCGACGGCTGGTCCGGATACCTGAATTACTTTTCCAAGAACTTCCTGTTGCGCTGCTGTGGACATGATGGAATTCCTATTCGAGGGCGCTGGCCCCGCTGACAACTTCGATAATTTCGCGCGTAATGCTGGCCTGCCGCACCCGGTTCATATACAGGGTCAGCTTGTTGATAACGTCGTTGGCGTTGGTGGAAGCCGCATCCATGGCCGTCATGCGGGCTGCATGTTCTGCCGCCGCCGATTCCAGAAATGCCTCCAGAATCTGAAGGAGAATGTAGTTGGGCAGCAGCCGTCCCAGCATCTCGGCCGGAGGCTGCTCGAAGATGTAGTCCCGCTGCGGCGTGCCTTCGGCCTGCACCGCCATCGGCAGCATCTTCTTCAACGTGACCTTCTGCGTCAGGACGCTCTTGAACTCGTTGTAGAGCAGGTAAACCGCGTCCACTTCCTCGTTCTTGAAGCGTTCAATCATCTTGTCGGCCAATACCTTGGCGTCGGCCAGGGAGGGCGACTGGGAGATGCCCGTCACGTCGCCGCTGACTTTGACCGGCCGCCGGGTGAAGAAATCGCGGGCCTTCCGCCCGTACAGCTCCATCTCGACGTGCTGGCCCGCGTGTTCCGTCAGAAACTGCTGTGCGGCCTTGATCAGGTTGGAGTTGAAGCCGCCCGCCAGGCCGCGGTCCGAAGTGACGAGAATAAACTGGATCCGCCGCTCTTCGCGAACGGCCAGTAATGGATTCTCGCTCACCCGCTCGTCGCCGGCAGCGGCGGCCGCCACGTTGCGCAGAATCTCGCCGGCCATGCGTGAATAGGGTCGCGCATTGATCACGCGCTCCTGCGCCCGGCGCAGGCGAGCCGTGGCCACCATCTTCATGGCCTTCGTGATCTGCTGGGTGTTCTTAACCGAGCGGATCCGGCGGCGTATGTCGATCAAACTGGGCATGAAAACCTCGCTGGATCGGGCCTACTTGCCGGCCTTGCGCTCGGCCAGGAAGCGCTGCTTGAACTCTTTCAGAACGGTGTCCAGCCGCCCCTTGATGTTGTCGTCGAGGGCTGCCTTCTCCCGGATGTCCTTCAACAGGTCGGCGTGGCCGTTCTCGACGAAACGGTACAGGCCGGCTTCGAAGGGCAGACACCACTCCACTTCCATATCGTCCAGCCAGCCGTTCGTGCCGGCGTAGATGATGAGGATCTGCTTCTCCACGGGCAGTGGATGATACTGGCCCTGTTTCAGGATCTCAGTCAGACGGCGACCGCGATTCAACTGCGCCTGCGACGCCTTGTCGAGGTCGGACCCGAACTGGGCGAATGCAGCCAGGGCTCGATACTGCGCCAGGTCGAGACGCAGCGAGCCGGCTACCTGCTTCATCGCCTTGATCTGCGCGTTGCCGCCCACGCGGCTTACAGAGATGCCGACGTCCACGGCCGGACGTAGGTTCGAGTTGAACATGTCCGACTGCAGGAAGATCTGACCGTCTGTGATCGAAATGACGTTGGTGGGGATGTACGCCGACACGTCGCCTGCCTGCGTTTCAATAAACGGCAGCGCGGTGAGAGAGCCGCCGCCCAGCTTGTCGCTCAGCTTCGCGGCACGCTCCAGCAACCGCGAGTGCAAATAGAACACGTCGCCGGGGAACGCTTCACGACCCGGGGGACGGCGCAACAACAGAGAAATCTCGCGGTACGCCGCGGCGTGCTTGGACAGATCGTCGTAGATGCAGAGGGCGTGGCCGGAGTTGTCGCGGAAGTACTCGCCCATCGCGCAACCCGAGTAGGGCGCAACGTACTGCAGCGCGGCTGACTCTGACGCCGTGGCGGCGACCACGATGGTGTAGTCCATGGCACCGTAGTCCTGCAGCGTCTTCACCACCTGGGCGACCGTCGACCGCTTCTGGCCAATGGCGACGTAAATACAAATGACGCCCTTGCCCTTCTGGTTGATGATCGTGTCCAGGGCGATGGCTGTCTTACCCGTCTGGCGGTCGCCGATGATCAACTCGCGTTGGCCGCGGCCAACGGGGATCATGGCATCGATCGCCTTCAGGCCGGTCTGCAAGGGCTCTTTCACCGGCTTGCGGTCGATGACGCCCGGGGCGATGCGTTCGATCGCGAAGAATTCCTTGGTGTCGATGGGGCCTTTGTCGTCGATGGGCTGGCCCAGCGCATTCACGACGCGGCCGATCATCGCCTCACCCACGGGCACCGACATGATGCGGCCCGTACGGCGGACTTCGTCGCCCTCGCGGATGGCGTATGCCTCGCCCAGCAGCACGGCACCCACTTCGTCCTCGTCCAGGTTCAGGGCGATGCCCGAAACACCGTGCGGGAACTCGATGAGTTCGCCGGCCATCACTTTGTCCAGGCCGTGGATACGGGCGATGCCGTCCCCGACCGTGACTACATACCCGGTCTCGGAGACCTGAACCGCTTTATCGTAATTTTCGATCTCTTCGCGCAGTACGCGAGCGATTTCATCGGCACGAATCTGAGCCATACTTTCAGTTCCTTGTCAGGCCTCACTCGTGAGGCGGCGGCGAAGGCTGTCGAGCTGGCCCCTCACCGACCCGTCATACATTGTTGAACCCACGCGCACGGCGAGCCCGCCCACCAGCGAGTCGTCCACCTCATAGCCGCAACGCATCTCCTTGCCCGTCACTTGGGCCAAGGCCGCTTCCAGAGCCATCCTCTGTTCCTGACTCAACGGCGCCGCTGTCGACACCTTAGCCCTCACCAGTCCCAACGTTTCGTCCAGCAGCGCCTGGTAGCGGTCGCGGATCTCTCCCAGCAGATTTAGCCGCCGGTGACGCGTCACAACAAAGAGGAAATTGCGGACAAGTCCGTGCATGCCCAGTGTTTCGGCCAGACGGCCCAAGACCTTCTGCTTTTGAGCGTGTGCGACGGCGGGCGACAGCAGAATGGTGTGGAGATCGCGCGAGCTCTTCAGAACCGCGTCAAACTGCAGGAGTTGGCTGAGAGCCTCTTCGGAGGTAGCCCCGCTTCCGGCCTGTGAGACCGATTCAAGCAGCGCTTTGGCGTATTGGTTGGCGATCGCGAGCGTCGACATGGTGCTCTTCCCTATCCTCGCAGCTCACGCGAATCGCCGAGATGCTGCGTAAAGCGGTCCACCAGGACGCCCTGCGTCCCCACGGTCATGCGAGAACGAATCTTCTGTGCTGCCAGATTCAGTGCCAGTTTGGCTGCTGTGGCCTTCAGTTGCTGTGTGGCTAGCTTGGCCGCGGAGGAGATCTCCTGCTCCGCCGTCTGCTCCACCTTAACCAGCAATTGGGCGGTTTCCTGCTCAAGACGGGCAGCTTCGGCAGCCAACTCGCCGGTGGCCTTCTGGCGAATGGCTTCCACTTCAATCTGGAGCCCCGAGATTCTCTGGTCCATCTCGTCCGCTTGGACTTTCGCAGCCTCGGCCCGGCGCGAGGCCTGGCTCATGCTGTCCAGGATTTGCCGCTGTTGGCCCGTTAATGCTGGTCCACCGTACTTGACGGCCAGGAAGCCCAAACCAGCGGCGAGGATTGCGAAGTTCACCCACTTGGCCGGCAGCGTGGGATCACTGCCTTCATGCCCGGCAGCCTCATGTCCTTCCTTGGCCGGCTCGGCGTGTTCTTGCGCCCAGAGGGCGCCGCCAGCCAAAAGAAGAAGGAGGGCAATGCGCTTCATGGCTACTGTACCTTTCCGGCAAGAACCATGCCGGCAATCTCTTCCGCCAAACGGTCCGATTCGGCGGCCAGCGTTGCGGACGCCTTCTGGACTTCCAATGCCAGTTCGGCTTTCACTGCCGCGACTCGTTCGCCAGCCCTGACCCGTGCTGCTTCCACTGCGTGGGTCTGCTGATCGGCCAATCGCTTACGGCCCGCTTCCTGTTCTTTGTAGATCTCGGCTCGGGCGTCGGCGAGGGAATTCTCGTAGGCGGCCAGCTTCTCATTCACCAGGGCCAAGGTGGCTTCGCTGGCTTCCACGGCGCCTTCGGTCTTCTTTCGGCGTTCCTCAAGGACCTTTTCCATCGGCTGGAACAGGACCTTCTTCAGGAACCAATGAAGAAGAATGACGAGTGCGAACGTAGGCAGGGCTCGAACGATGATCCCTTTTAGGGTTTCGAAAATCTGTTCCATGCTGTCGGCGCCTTACCGGAGGATGTCTCGGTAAACCCGGGGTTGTGGAGGCGGGGGAGTGACTCTTAACCCCAAGCATGTAGGCTAACACAACGGTTTTTGAGGGGTCAAACCCGCAAGCGATTGAATTTGAACCAGTGGCATGCCAATTCGTAGGATTTGCGGATACGTTCCTCTGAACTGAATCCGTTCTGAAATGTCATGGATTGTCGCGATATCCAAAGATAGCCGCTCGACTCAGGCAACAGCCGCCTGGGGAAGCAAAAAAGCCCCACGCCGGGACACGGCGTGGGGCGTGAAAGCGAAGGTCCGGACTAACTAGAAGTTCAGACGCAGGGAGAGTTGGATCTGACGGCTCGCACCGAGGCCTACATCCTTGGTGACCGTTGAGTTGGCGATGCCGAACGTGCCGCCCGCGGCAGCGGCGGTGAACGACTGACCGGGCTGAAGCTGATTGGCGCCCGTGCCCAATGCGTTGTTCAGTCGCGCCGAGGGGTTGGCGAAGTTGGTCTTATTAAATAGGTTGTAGAGTTCGCCCCGGAACTCCATGTTGACCCGCTCAGTGAGGCGGAAGCGCTTTTGCAAGGTCATGTCGAACTGGGCCAAGCTGGGCCCGTGCAGCGCCCAGCGGCCCATGTTGCCGAACGAACCGGGCGTTGGGAAGGCGAAAGCGGCTGGGTTCAGGAAGTAGCGGCTGTCGCTGCCGCGCAGGAACGGATCCACTCCGGCCACGACATCCGGCCGGCGGTTGTTGCGGAAAGCGCCGCCGTACGGGTTGTTGACCACCGGGGTGGTCAGCACCGTGGTGCCGGACAGCACTGGGTTGGAGACGACCTGCCCCGTGGAACCCACGATATAGGCGATGTCGTTCCTGGCGATGGTTACGTCGATCGGCAGCCCGGTGCGGGCGTTCATCACGCCGCCCACCTGCCAGCCACCGGCCAGCAGGTCCACCAATTTGCTGGAATTGGCCAGATACTTCCGGCCATTGCCGACGGGCAGTTCGTACAGCGCCGTGGCATTCATGCTGTGACGGACGTCGAAGGCGTTGTTGCCGCGATCCGCACTGAAATCAAATGGGTTCTGCGCGGTCTGCGCTTCGTTCGAGCCGCCCGTGTTGCCTAGCGAGTGGCTGTAGGTCCACTGGCCGCCAATGGTTAGTCCCTGGCTGAAGCGGCGCTGGACTGAGGTCTGCATCGAATCGTAGTGGTCGGTTCCACCGCTGGTCTTATAGTCGAGCTGCCCAAACCGTGAGCCGAACTGAAGCTGCGGATTGCCCACACCCGTCGTCTGGTTCATCCCCACTCCGACGATCCCATTTGTCCAGGAGCGCAGGAACAGGTTACGGCCCTGGCTGCCCACGTAAGCCACTGTCAGCACGGTGCTTCCGGGTAATTGCTGCTGGATGGACGCCGTGTAGCTGAGGACCTTTTCGGGTAGGGTGTAATCCACCGAATAGGCGCGCGGCGAGAACCCCGACAGGTTGCCGAGATTGGTGTTGGCGATGATCTGCTGGCTGTTCACCGGGAACAGCGACCCGGCCGGAGCACTGACGGTGATTCGATCACTATCAATGGGCTGCACCTGGTCTTCGGTCTGGCCCGGCCCATAGAAGTAGCCAGCGCCAACGCGCAGAACGGTTTTGTTGTTGAAGCGGGAGGGCGACCAACTCAAGCCCAGGCGGGGGCCCCAGTTGTTCTTCGAGCTCTTGTACCACGGTGTGCCGGCCGGTGCGAGGTCTCCTCGTTCCACCTGGAACAACGTGTAGAGGTTCTGATCCTCATGCATCACGGAGTAGTATTCGTAGCGCAATCCGTAGTTAATGGTTAGGTTGGGGCGCAATCGCCACTCGTCCTGGGCATAGAAAACGTAGTACGCCTGCTTCAGGAAACGATTGGTGGCGATGCCGTCATGCAGCGGGTTGGGCGCGCTGACGTCGCCCAGGATCTGGATGTTGCTCGGCCGGTTGGCCAGCAGATCGTTCAGGTTGGAGAAGGTGTAGGTGGTGCCGCCAAGACGGTCGGTATAGAGGCGCACCGGGCGTACCTCGGCGCCGAACTTGAAGGTGTGATTGCCCTTCAGGTAGGACAGATTGTCGATGAACGACATCGTATAGTTCGTGTACGGTTGGGCCCGGCCGTTCTGGGAGCTGTTCGAGCGGACCAGGCCGCCCAGCCGGGCTGCACCGGCCGACGCTCCCTGGCCGCCAACGCCCGGAATGGCCACGGAGCCGGTGAAGTCGATGGAAATCGGCGAGAAATCGATCCCGTTCACCGTTGGCGCAACTCCGTTGAGACGCGTCTTTGAGCCATTGAAGCCGAACTTGGTCTCGTTGATGAGGTTGGAGGTCAGCACCTGCTGCAAGCTGATCATCCCGTTCTGGGGGACGGCCGTGGTGCGCTGGACACTGCCCGTAACGTCCATGGGGCTCTCGAGATAGCCTTGATCGCGGACGTAGCGGGCCGAGAGAGAGTACTTCGGACTAAGTGCGTAGTCAAACCGGATGCTGTCGGAATACTCATCCAGACTGGTGGACGCATTCAAGCGAGCCAAGTCAAGATCCGCGTTGGCGGTGGACTCGGTGCCGACCGGGAAAGCGTTGACCACTGGAGCGATGGAAGAGACGGCGCGCTGTCGCGCCGCGGCGCTGGGCACCGAGCCCAGCAGGTTGATGCCGGCGCGCTGTCGCAGAGTCTCCAGGCTGGCGAAGAAGAACGCCTTATCCTTCTTGATCGGACCACCAAGAGAGCCGCCAAACTGGTTCAGGCGGAGAGGGGACTTTGTCGTATCAAAGAAGTTGCGGGCGTCCAGGGAGTTGTTGCGGACGTACTCAAAAAGCGAACCGTGGAATTGGTTTGAACCCGATTTCGTAACCACTGAGATCTGGCCGCCGGTGCCGGTGCCGAACTCGGCCGGATAGTTGCTAGACTCGACCCGAAACTCCTGGACCGTTTCCAGGCTTGCCTGGAGACGAAATCCAGTGGAAGACTCGCCGTTCAGGTTGCCCGGAGAGGCGTCAATAATAGAAGATGCTTCCACGCCGTCGAATCGTACGGCGTTCTGCTGGTTGGCCCGGCCGCTAAAGCGGATGTTGTCGTAACTGCCGCCGCCGGCGGTCTGCGCGCCGGGTACCATTAGGTAAAGTTGCGAGAGTTGACGGCCGTTCAGCGGCATGTTCGCCACTTCGCGCTCGTTGATATTGGCCCCGATGCGAGCCGAGCTCGTGTCGATCACGACCAAGTCGCCGCTGGCCACGGTGACGGATTGTTGCATGGATGCGGGCGACAGGATGATGGCCAAATTGCGCTCCTGCCCGGCAGTGACGGCAATTTGCCGGTACTCGGACGGCGCCATGCCATTGGACGTAGCCTCTATCGTGTAGACAGATGGGGTGAGATTTGAGACGACGAAAGAGCCATTGTCGGCGACGGCCACTTCGCGGACCGCTGCGGTTTTCTCATTTTTAATCTTGATGATAGCGCCTGGGATCACAGCGCCGGACGCGTCGGTCACGGTGCCCGTGATGCGACCAGCGTCACCTTGAGCGAACAACAGACTGGCCGACAGGGCCAGAGTGATAAGAAACCTCATGCTGCCAGCGTTACAGGCGTCGGTTACGATTCCGTAAATCTTGGGTGAACGTTCTGCAACCCACGTGCAAATAATTCGATAGCCTTACAATTTGGAGAACATGAGGGGAAACCGCGGGCACATGGCGGGGGAACGCTTCAAATCTTGATATCTTTGGATGGGATGGTCGGATTCCAAGACGCCATTCGAGCGAAGCAGCCTGTTTTGAAGATTTTGTGCTTCCAGTTGACAGCGATTCATGAGGGTGTGTATCCTGGGAAGGTTTGAGGAGTTAGCTCTTCCTCTCTCAGCTACCCTTCCTGTGCTTGGCTAGTCCGGGCGAAACGGCGGGAAGCCGGCTGAGAGGCCGCCCCGAGGTTCCTTTAGACATAGCGCTAAACGGAGCATGGGCGTGTCCGAAGTGACCCTCTTGATTGGCGGGCACAGTGCCCGCTGCAACGGTTGATTTTTCGAGGTTTTCGCCGGTTGACCTCTTTCCGCGAGCAACTTTTGCCCGCGGTTATTTGTTGTGTTCGCCGGTAGAGACTACGCTTCACATAGCTGCCCAAAGAGGATAGTTCGTGCCCACTTTCAATCAGCTTGTCCGCAAGGGACGCAGGCCCACCCGCTACAAGACTGCCAGCCCCGCGCTGCAATCTTGCCCGCAACGCCGTGGCGTTTGCACTCGTGTTTACACCACCACGCCCAAGAAGCCGAACTCGGCCCTCCGCAAAGTGGCTCGTGTGCGCCTGACCAACGGAATCGAAGTTACGACCTACATTCCCGGTGTCGGCCACAACCTGCAGGAGCACTCGATTGTGCTCATCCGTGGCGGCCGTGTGAAGGATCTGCCGGGCGTCCGGTATCACGTGGTTCGCGGAACGCTGGACACGGCCGGAGTTACTGGCCGTATGCAGAGCCGCTCGAAGTACGGCGCCAAACGTCCGAAGGCCGGTGCCGCCAAGGCCGCACCGAAGAAGAAGTAGTTAGTAAGGATCTGAAGAGGAACGTATGCCCCGCAGAAGACGCGCTGAGATCCGCGAAATTCAGCCCGACGGCGTTTACAACTCGACGCTGGCCGAGAAGTTCATCAACTCGATGATGTGGGAAGGCAAGAAGACCACGTCCCAACGGATCTTCTATACCGCGATGGACACTATTAAGGACCGGTCGAACGATGACCCCTTGAAGCTGTTCAAGAAGGCGGTTGAGAACTGCAAGCCTCTCCTGGAAGTTAAGACCCGCCGTGTTGGTGGCGCCAACTATCAGGTGCCGATCGAAGTTCCGAACAATCGCCGGACTTCGCTGGCTATTCGCTGGATCCTCAACGGTGCCCGGGCGCGGACGGATAAGAGCATGGCTGAGAAGTTGGCCAACGAACTCATGGATGCCGCCAGCCTTCGCGGCGCCGCGATCAAAAAGAAGGACGACGTTCACCGAATGGCGGAAGCCAATAAGGCCTTCGCTCACTACCGCTGGTAACTACTAAGGAGAATCGTAAGCTCAGCCGCCGCCGGAGCGACGACTAAATATGCCTCGCACCATCGCACTCGAGAAGATGAGAAATATCGGCATCATGGCCCACATTGATGCCGGTAAGACCACCACGACCGAGCGCATCCTCTATTACACCGGCCGCACCTATAAGATCGGTGAAGTTCATGAAGGCACCGCCACTATGGACTGGATGGTGCAAGAGCAGGAGCGTGGTATCACCATCACCTCTGCAGCTACGACCTGCTCCTGGAACGACTATCAGATCAACATCATTGATACGCCTGGCCACGTGGATTTCACGGCCGAAGTGGAGCGTTCGCTCCGCGTACTGGATGGCGCCGTCGCCGTGTTTGACGCCGTGGCTGGCGTGCAGCCCCAATCCGAAACGGTTTGGCGGCAGGCAGACAAGTACGCTGTTCCGCGCGTGTGCTTCATCAATAAGATGGACCGCGTGGGCGCCGACTTCTTCCACGCCGTAACGACGATTGAAGATCGCTTGCACGCCCGTGCGGTGCCGATCCAGTTGCCGGTCGGAGCGGAAGATCAGTTCAAGGGCATCATCGACCTGGTAACGATGAAGGCGCGTATCTGGCGGGACGAGACGCTCGGCGCAGCCTTCGACGATGTCGACATTCCCGCTGACCTCGTTGATCAGGCCAGTGAGTATCGCGAAAAGATGGTGGAAGCCGCGGCGGAAGCCGACGACCACCTGATGGAGAAGTACCTGAACGGTGAGGCCTTGACGGTACCGGAGATTGTCTCCGGGTTGCGCAAGGCAACCATTGCCCAGATCATTTTCCCCGTAATCTGTGGCACGGCCTTCAAGAACAAGGGTGTCCAGAATATGTTGGACGCCGTGGTCGATCTGCTGCCCTCGCCGCTCGATATCCCTCCGATCAAGGGCTATGATGTCGACGACAAGAGCATTGAGCTGGTGCGGCACGCAGACGACTCCGAGCCTTTCTCGGCTCTGATTTTCAAGATCATGACCGATTCGTTCGTCGGTCAGTTGGCCTTCATCCGGGTTTACTCCGGCAAGCTGAACACCGGCGATACGATTCTGAACGTCAGCAAGGGCCGCAGGGAACGCATCGGCCGTCTGGTGAAAATGCACGCCAACAAGCGTGAAGAAATCACCGAGATCTATGCCGGCGACATTGCCGCATGCGTGGGTCTGAAGTCGGTGGTCACCAGCGACACGATCTGCAGTGAAGAACATCCGATCTCCCTGGAAGCCATCGAGTTTGCGGCACCAGTGATCCAGTTGGCCATCGAGCCGAAGACGAAGGTCGACCAGGAGAAACTGGGTATGGCCATCGCCAAGTTGGTTCAGGAAGACCCGACGCTGAAGGTGAACACCGATCCGGAAACCGGTCAGACGATTCTGTCCGGCATGGGCGAGCTGCACCTGGAGATCATCGTTGACCGCCTGCAGCGCGAGTTCAACGTGGGCGCCAACGTCGGCAAGCCGCAGGTCGCCTATCGCGAGACGATTCGCAAGAAGAGCGACGGCGAAGGCCGGTTCGTGCGCCAGACGGGTGGCCGTGGTCAATATGGTCACATCAAGATCCACCTGGAACCGAATCCGGAAAAAGAGTACGAGTTTGTAAATGGCATTGTAGGTGGCACCGTTCCGAAGGAATACATCGGACCGGCCGAGAAGGGCATCGTCGAGGCTCTGGAAGGCGGCATTCTGGCCGGCTTCCCGATGGCCAACGTCAAAGTGACGGTGTACGACGGCAGCTACCACGATGTCGACTCTTCGGAAATGGCATTCAAGATCGCCGGTTCAATGGCGCTGAAGGATGCCGCCCACAAGGCGAAGCCGGTTCTGCTGGAGCCGGTGATGAGCGTCGAAGTGGTAGTTCCGGACGAGTACATGGGTTCGGTGAATGGTGACCTGATCAGCCGCCGAGGGCGTCTGGAAGGCATGGAACTGAAGGGCAACACGCAGATCATCCGGGCGATGGTGCCGCTATCCGAAATGTTCGGCTACGCGACGGAGATCCGCTCGCGGACGCAGGGCAGAGGCAGCTTCACGATGCACTTCGGCCGGTATGAAGAAGCTCCGCAGTCCGTCACCGAGGAAGTAATCAACAAGATGAAGGGGCAGAGCCCCAGCTAGTTTTGAGCGCGCAGGAGACATAAGGTCATGGCGAAAGAGAAATTTGATCGCAGCAAACCGCACGTGAATGTTGGCACGATTGGCCACATCGACCACGGCAAGACCACGCTCACGGCAGCAATCACGAAGACGCTGGCCAAGCATAACCCGAAGGTGCAGTTCCGCAGCTTCGATTCGATCGACAACGCGCCTGAAGAAAAGGCACGAGGTATCACGATCGCGGCGGCGCACGTGGAGTATGAGACGGCGCACCGTCACTACGCGCACGTGGACTGCCCGGGCCACGCGGACTACATCAAGAACATGATCACCGGTGCGGCGCAGATGGATGGCGCGATTCTGGTGGTGGCGGCTCCTGACGGACCGATGCCGCAGACTCGTGAGCATGTGCTGCTGGCGCGCCAGGTGGGTGTGCCGTACATCGTGGTTGCCCTGAACAAGGTCGACATGATGGACGACGCGGAACTGCTGGAGTTGGTGGAGATGGAACTGCGGGAACTGCTTTCGAGCTATGGGTTCCCGGGCGACGATCTGCCGATTTGCCGGGTGAGCGCGCTGGGCGCGTTGAACGGCGAGCCGCAGTGGGAAAAGTCGGTGGACGACCTGATGGAAGCAGTGGACAACTACATTCCGCTGCCGCCGCGCGACATTGACAAGCCGTTCCTGATGCCGATCGAAGACATTTTCTCGATCCAGGGGCGCGGCACGGTGGTGACGGGCCGAATCGAAAAGGGCCAGGTCAAGGTGGGCGAGGAAGTCGAGATTGTGGGCTTCCGCGACACGCGCAAGACGGTTGTGACGGGTGTGGAAATGTTCAAGAAGCTGCTGGACAGTGGCATGGCGGGCGACAATGTCGGCCTGTTGCTGCGCGGCATCGACAAGGACGACGTGGAGCGCGGTCAGGTGCTGGCGAAGCCGGGCTCGATCAAGCCGCACGCGAAGTTCAAGGGCGAAGTGTACGTGCTGTCGAAGGAAGAAGGCGGGCGGCACACGCCGTTCTTCAAGGGTTATCGTCCGCAGTTCTACTTCCGGACGACGGACGTGACGGGTGTGATGGAACTGCCGGAAGGCACGGAGATGGTGATGCCTGGCGACAACGTCACGGTGGGTGTGGAACTGATCACCCCGGTGGCCATGGACAAGGGTCTCCGCTTCGCAATCCGTGAAGGCGGCCGCACGGTCGGCGCCGGCACGGTGTCGGAAGTGGTTCTCGACTAGTTAGCCCGGTGGGCGGCGGGCCGGTGGACGTGCCCGCCGCCAGGGAAATAAAGAAGATGCTAACGAAACGTATTCGAATCCGGTTGAAGGCCTACGATCACCGACTGCTCGATCAGAGCACGACGGAGATTGTTGAGACAGCCAAGCGGGCTGGCGCTCGCGTGGCGGGGCCCATTCCACTGCCCACCGTGCGGAACAGCTACACCGTAAACCGTTCGCCGCACGTGGATAAAAAGTCCCGCGAACAGTTCGAGATCCGGACGCACAAGCGTCTGCTGGATATCCTCGAACCGACGCAGGACACCGTGGACGCGCTAAGCAAGCTGGACCTGCCGGCTGGCGTGGACGTGGAAATCAAGGCCTACCACAAAGGGGCGAAGTAAGCCTGCACGCTTACCCAGCCTAAGTGAGGACGCGAGATTAGACCGCTGGACCGGGCCGGACCTGAAAACGACGGCCGCTGGAGGCGGGTGCAGGGAACTGAGGGAATATGAGCCCAGGAATTATCGGCAAAAAGATTGGGATGACACAGGTCTTCCGGCCCGACGGGCAGGTGGTGCCCGTGACTTTGCTCAAAGCGGGACCCTGTGTGGTGGTTCAGCGCAAGACGCCGGCCACTGACGGTTATGACGCCATTCAGCTGGGTCTGGTGGAGTTCGCGAAGAAGCCGAACAAGCCGATGGCCGGCCACCTGAAGAAGGCCAGTGCCGACGGCGTGAAGTACACCCGCGAATTCAAGCTGCGGCCTGGTTCCGGTGACCCGAAGCTGGGTGACCGTGTCCTGGTGGACCAATTCAAGCCCAAGGACAAAGTGGACGTAACCGGAGTGAGCAAGGGCCGCGGATTCGCGGGCGTCATGAAGCGCCACGGATTCGGTGGCGGCGATAACACCCACGGGTCCATGTTCCACCGCGCTCCGGGCTCTATCGGTGCATCGAGCTTCCCGTCTCGCGTCTTCCCAGGCACCCGCATGGGCGGCCAGATGGGCGACGTGAATGTGACGGTGCGGAACCTCGAAGTGATCGATGTGGACACCGAGGACAACGTACTGATGGTCAAGGGGGCGGTGCCCGGACCGAATGGCGCTTACGTCATTGTGCGCCGCGCAAAGAGGTAACTAGCCATGCCAAAAGTTGACGTTGTTGATCTGAAAAATACGAAGGTGGGCGAGCTCGAACTGGCCGATGCCGTGTTCGGCGCCCCTGTCAACGAAAATTTGATTTACGAGAGCGTGCGCCATCATCTGGCGGGCGTCCGCAGCGGCACGGCCAAGACGAAGGTTCGTCGTGAAGTGGCAGGTTCCGGCAAGAAGCTCTGGCGGCAGAAGGGTACCGGCCGTGCGCGTGTCGGTTCCGTCCGCTCTCCGCTGTGGCGTCACGGTGGTACGACGCATGGCCCCGTGCCGCGCGACTACTCCTACCGGCTGAACAAGAAGATGGTGCAGGGCGCCTTGCGCTCCGCGCTGACCGCCAAACTGCGCGACGGCGAGCTGAAAGTCGTTGCCGAGTGGAATCTGGCTGAAGCCAAGACGAAGGTCATGGCGGAAGCGCTGAAGAATCTGCAGGCCGACCGCAAGGTTCTGCTGGTGAGCACCAACGACGCGAATCGTAACCTGGAACTCGGTAGCCGCAATCTGCCGGGCGTGAAACTGGTGGCGACGCAGGACGTGACCACTTACGATCTGCTGGCCCACAAGCACGTAGTTTTAAGCGAGGCAGCCGCGAAAAAGCTGTCGGAGGCGTTGGCCTAATGAATCGCTACGAAGTAATTGTGCGCCCCATCGTTACGGAAAAGGGCGTCGGGAAGAAGGATGCAGAGAGCACTCTCTGCTTCCAGGTTCATCCCGAAGCCACGAAGACAGATATCAAGGGTGCGGTGGAGTCCCTCTTCAAAGTGAAGGTGGAAGACGTCCGGACCGCGGTGTTCGAAGGCAAGCTGCGCCGCCGGGGCCGTTACGCCGGCTACCGCGGTGACTGGAAGAAGGCCTACATCCGCCTGAAGCCGGGTCAGAAGATGCCGGAGTACGCGGAGCTCTAAAGGGAGGCCGAATCAACCATGCCGATTAAATCATTTCGTCCTACCACCCCGACCAAGCGTTTCCAGACCGTCGTCACCCGCGAGGACATCACCAAGCAGACTCCCGAAAAGTCTCTGACGACCGGGACCGTTGCCAAGTCCGGCGGCCGCAACAACAAAGGCCAGTTGGTAATCCGGTTCCGTGGCGGCGGACACAAGCAGACCTACCGCATCATCGACTTCAAGCGGAACAAGCACGGTGTGCCGGCCAAAGTGGCCGCGATCGAATACGACCCAAACCGCACAGCCCGCATCGCTTTGCTGCACTACGTGGACGGCGAGAAGCGCTACATCCTGGCTCCGGTGGGCCTGGAAGTCGGTCGTACGGTGTTGTCCGGCCCCCAGGCTGACATTCTCGTTGGCAACTCTCTGCCGCTCGAAAACATCCCGGCCGGTACTATTGTTCATAACATTGAACTTCGGCCTGGCAAGGGTGGACAGATGGCGCGCTCGGCCGGTGCTTCCGCACAGCTGGTTTCCCGTGAAGGCGGCATGGCGCTGCTGAAGCTACCTTCAGGTGAAGTCCGCCGTGTGATGACCACCTGCTACGCGACCATCGGCCAGGTGGGCAATCTGGACCACGAAAACGAATCACTGGGCAAGGCCGGCCGCAATCGCTGGAAGGGCGTAAAACCCCACAATCGCGGTGTCTCGATGAACCCGGTGGATCACCCCCACGGAGGCGGCGAAGGCCGCACGTCCGGCGGCCGTCACCCTGTGACGCCCTGGGGCCAACCCACGCGCGGCTTCAAGACCCGCAACAACAAGCGGACGGATCAGTACATTGCCACGCCGCGGTCGAAGAACAAGTAAGCGATAGGGATTTAAGACCATGAGCCGTTCACTGAAAAAAGGGCCGTTCACCGATGGGCACCTCCTGACGAAGGTGGTAGCGATGAACGAGAAGAACGAGAAGAAGGTTGTCCGGACCTGGTCTCGGCGTTCGACGATCAGACCGGAATTCATCGGCCACACCCTCGCCGTTCACAACGGCAAGAAATTCATCCCCGTGTACGTCACGGAAAACATGGTGGGGCACAAGCTGGGCGAGTTCTCCCCCACCCGCACCTTTAAGGGGCATGCCGCGAAGGCCGACAAGTCCGGCAAGCCGTCCTAAAGAGCGCCGCGGGAAGGGAAAGGAATCAAGGATATGGAAGCGAGAGCGGAAGCCAGATTCATTCGAGTGTCGGCGCAGAAGGCGCGGCTCGTAATCGACCTGATCCGCGGCCGTAAGGCCGGGGACGCGATTACGATTCTGCGGACCACCAACAAGCGCATTGCGCCAACGGTGGAAAAGGTTCTGCGGTCGGCCATCGCCAATGCGGAAAACCGCAATACTGACCTCGATGTCGACACCTTGTTTGTCACCGAGGCCTATGTTAACGAAGGGCCGCGCCAGAAGAGGGTGCGCCCCGCACCGATGGGCCGCGCCTACCGGTATCAGCGCCGGACTTCCCACATCGTGGTGAAGGTTGGCGAAAAGAACGCCGAAGCGGCGCTGAGTCAGAAATAAGCGGAGATACGAGAAGCGCATGGGTCAGAAAGTTCATCCCTACGGTTTCCGGTTGGGCGTCACTAAAAACTGGCGCTCCCGCTGGTTCGCCACCCAAGATTACGCGAAGCTCCTCCATGAGGACCTCGAGCTGAAGGAGTCGCTCCGCGAGCGGCTGAAGGCGGCGGGTGTCAGCTCGGTGGAAGTGGAGCGCCCGGGCGGCTCCAAGCTCCGCATCACGATCCACACCTCCCGTCCCGGTCTCATCATCGGGCGCAAGGGGGCCGAGATTGAAAAGCTGAAGACGGAATTGGCGCAGAAGACGAAGCGCGAAGTATTCATCGACATTCAGGAAGTTCACAAGCCTGAGATGGATGCCCAGTTGGTGGCGGAGTCGATCTCCCTCCAGTTGGAAAAGCGCGTGGCCTTCCGGCGTGCCATGCGTAAAGCGGTGGAAAGCGCGCTGCGCTTCGGCTGCAAGGGCATCAAGGTGCGCGTCTCTGGCCGTTTGAACGGCGCCGAAATCGCGCGCAGCGAGTGGTATCTGCAGGGTCAACTGCCGTTGCACACACTCCGCGCCGACATCGATTACGGGTTTGCCCAGGCGTACACCACCTACGGTGTGATTGGTGTGAAGTGCTGGGTGTACAAGGGTGAGGTTTCGACCGACGGCTTCTCACGCCGCACCCGGACCGACGAGCCGCGGCGGAATCCGCGCGGCGACCGTGGGGATCGCGGCGACCGTGGCGATCGGCGTGAACGCCGTCCGTCCGGTGATCGCGGCGACCGCGTGGAACGGAACAACGCTCCGGCGCCGATCACTGTGAGTGCGGATGCGGCTCCGGTGCAGGCTGCGCCGCCGGCTGCGAGCAGTGTAGTGCCCCCGGTGGCGCAACCCACAGCTCCCAGTTGGAAGCCGGAACCTGAGGCCCAGACCCCGGCCGGCGATACCGCCGCCGAGTAAGGGACACGAGTTTAGTCAGGGAGATTACGACCCATGTTGATGCCGAAGAAGGTTAAGTACAGGAAACAGCAGCGCGGCCGTCGCGCCGGCAAGGCGTGGCGCGGCTCAACGCTGTCATTCGGCGATTTCGGCCTGAAGGCCATGGCGGTGGGCTGGGTAACGGACCGGCAGATTGAAGCGGCGCGTATTGCAATGACACGCTTCATCAAGCGTGGAGGCAAGGTGTGGATTCGCCTCTTCCCGGACAAGCCGATCACGAAGAAGCCCGCTGAAACGCGTATGGGTAAGGGCAAGGGCGCGCCGGAACAGTGGGTTTGCGTCGTTCGCCCTGGAAAAATCATGTTCGAGATGGAAGGCGTTTCGCAGGAGCTAGCGGCCGAGGCGATGCGTCTTGCGGCGATGAAGCTGCCCATCCGCACAAAGCTGATTACCCGCGAGGACACGGTTGGTTAATCCGGGTGAAAGGCTAAGCCGGAACAAGGAACTATCGCTATGACAGCGGAAAAGATTCGGGAACTCGACGAAAAGGAATTGGCCGTCAAGGTCAAGGAAATGGAAGAGCAGCTCTTCCGGCTCAAGTTCCAGATGTCCATGGGACAGATGGAAGGCCTGAAGAAGTACCGCGAGCTGAAGAAGGACCGGGCGCGGATCTACACGGTGCAGCGCCAGCGCCAACTGAAAGCCGCCGGGGAGGCGAAGTAAGTCATGGCCGAAGTGCAAGCCAACCATAAGAACGAGAAGGTAGGCGAGGTCGTTTCGACCAAGATGGCCAAGACCATCGTGGTGCAGGTGACGCGACGCGTGCCGCACCCTCTGTACAAGCGAATTGTGTCAAAGCGCAATAAGTTCTACGCGCATGACGAAGACGGAACAGCGAAGGTGGGCGACGTGGTGCGCATCATCGAAAGCCGGCCGTTGAGCAAGTTGAAGCGCTGGACGCTGGGCGAAGTGGTTCGCCGTGCGGTGGACACCAGTGTCGCGGGACTGTCGGAGTAGCCGCAGGCCGCCAAGGTTTTATTAGGGAAACGAGGATACTGCCATGATTGGAATGAGAACAATCCTCGAGGTGGCCGACAACAGCGGCGCCCGTAGGCTGAGCTGCATTCTGCCCCGCGGTGGCGACAAGGGCCTGCAAGCGGGCCTGGGTGACGTGATCACCGCGGCTGTTAAAGAGGCCGCCCCGGACTCCAACATCAAGAAGGGGAAGGTCGTCCGATGCGTGATCGTGCGCATGCGCAAGGAAACTCGGCGCAAGGACGGCACCTATATTCGCTTCGATTCGAACGCGGCCGTGCTGGTAAACGACCTCGGCGAGCCTGTCGGCACCCGCGTGTTCGGTCCCGTCGCGCGTGAGTTGCGCGACAAGAAGTTCATGAAGATTGTGTCGCTCGCTCCGGAGGTAATTTAACCATGGCGGGCAGACTGGCTAACCGGCACAACGAGCCGAAGGAAGTCGTAAAGATCCGCATCCGCAAGAACGACACCGTGAAGGTGATTGCGGGCAAGGACAAGGGCAAGGTGGGCCGCGTTCTGGAAGTGAACCGGGAGACCGGCAGGATTCTGGTGGAAGGCGTGCAGATGTCCAAGAAGCACGTGAAGCCGAATCCGGCACAGGGCGTGAAGGGTGGCATCGCTGAACGGGAAGCCCCCATCCACGTTTCGAACGTGATGATTGTGACCAGCGACGGGCACACCTCCCGCATCGGGGTCAAGGTTGAGAACGTCGGCGGCAAGACCCGTCGAATTCGCATCGCCCGCAAGACCGGCGAGACCCTCGACAAAAAGTAGGGCGAGGAAACGCTGAGAGGAAGCTTTAAGCAATGGCAACGAAGGCGCGACTGAGAGAGCTTTATGTGAAGTCGGTGGTCCCGGCTTTGACGAAGGAATTTAACTACTCCAATTCGATGGCTGTCCCGAAGTTGGAGAAGGTGACCGTCAATATCGGACTGGGCGAAGCGACGCAGAACCCCAAGATGGTTGATGGTACGGTCAACGAACTGGGTGCGGTCACCGGCCAGAAACCCGTGATCACCAAGGCCCGCAAGTCCATCGCCGCATTCAAGTTGCGCGAGGGCATGTCGATCGGCACAATGGTGACGCTGCGCGGCGACCGGATGTACGAGTTCCTCGACCGCTTGATGAACGTGGCGCTGCCCCGCGTGCGCGACTTCCGTGGTGTGTCGACCAAGAGTTTTGATGGGCGCGGCAACTATACGCTGGGCGTCCGCGATCAGTTGATCTTCCCTGAGATCGACTACAACAAGGTCGAAAAGACCAAGGGCATGAACGTCTGCATCACCACGACGGCCAAAACCGATGCCGAGGCGCAGGCGCTGCTGAAGTTGCTGGGGATGCCGTTCCGGCAGAACTAGGCCAGGCGAAGAAGGAGCTAGATTAAGAATGGCGACGACGGCGAAAATTGCCAAGGATAACAAGAAGCCGAAGTTTGCGATCCGGCACCGCAACCGCTGCAAGCGCTGCGGCCGGCCCCGGGGCTACATGCGCAAGTTCGAGTTGTGCCGCATTTGCTTCCGCCTGCTTTCGCTCGCCGGGGAAGTCCCGGGCGTGACGAAGTCGAGCTGGTAGGCGCCCTCCGTTGGTTCCAATCGGCGCAGCTGGCTGGTAGAGAACCCGCCAAAGCACGCCGGAGTGAAAGCATTAGCAAGCAAGGACGACAGGAAGAGTTTAAGTCATGGTTTCCGATCCCATCGCCGACATGCTCACGCGCATCCGGAACGGCATGAAGGCCAAGTTCCCCAAGGTGGATGTGCCGGCCTCGAAGCTGAAGACCGAGATTGCCCGCATTCTGAAGGATGAAGGCTACATCCTGAACTACAAGATTGTGGACGAAGGCAATCACAAAGCCATCCGCGTCTACCTCAAGTACACCCCGGCCAATCAGCCGGTGATTTCGATCATCGAGCGCGTTTCGCGCCCCGGTTGCCGTGTGTACGTGGGCAGCGACGAAATCCCGAAGGTGCTCGGTGGGTTGGGTATCAATATCCTGACCACACCGAAAGGCCTGCTAACGGGTAAGGCTGCGCGCAAGGAAGGCGTTGGCGGCGAGATTCTCTGCCAGGTCTACTAGACCGGCTGGATTTATTCAAGTCTGGAAATCCACAGGTTTCCTGGAAAGCGGACTGGAGTTAAGGAATGTCACGAGTTGGTAAAAAACCTATCCCGCTGCCGGTCGGCGTCAAAGTGATGCTGGGCGACGAGATGAAGGTGGAAGGTCCTAAGGGCAAGCTGACGGTGCCGATTCCGCACGGCGTGCGCATCGAGAAGAACGATGCGGTGCTCGACGTCAAGCGGGATGGCGATCAATACGCGGCTCTGCATGGTTTAACGCGCGCGCTGGCTTCCAATGCCGTAGTAGGCGTCAGCGCGGGATTTACCCGCGAATTGGACATCGTCGGCATCGGCTATCGCGCCGAGGTCAAGGGCAATGTGATTGTGTTTGTGCTGGGCTATTCGCACACGATCGAGTTCCTGCTGCCGCCCGGCATCGACTGCAAAGTGGACAAGAACACGCACCTGGTGCTGACCAGCATCGATAAGCAGGCGCTGGGCCAGGTGGCTGCCAACATCCGCGCGCTGCGTCCGCCGGAGCCCTACAAGCAGAAGGGCATCCGCTATACAGGTGAGACCGTACGCAAGAAGGTCGGCAAGACCGGCGCGGGCGGAAAGTAGTCGCGGGAGGGTATTGAGAAATGAAGCGCTCCATCGATAAAGATTCGCGTCGCCGACGGATTCACGTCCGGATCCGCGAGAGGGTGAAGGGTACGCAGGAGCGGCCCCGCCTGGCGGTATTCCGCAGCATCAAAAACATCTACGCGCAGGTAATCGACGACCGCGCGGGCCGCACGATCGTCTCGGCCTCCAGCGCCGAAGCGAACGCCACCGCAACGGGCGGCAACCTCGCTGGAGCCAAGGAAATTGGTAAGCTCGTCGCAGAGCG
Organism: uncultured Paludibaculum sp.; assembly: GCF_963665245.1. Taxonomy (NCBI): domain Bacteria; kingdom Pseudomonadati; phylum Acidobacteriota; class Terriglobia; order Bryobacterales; family Bryobacteraceae; genus Paludibaculum; species uncultured Paludibaculum sp. The sequence goes on along the minus strand of NZ_OY762267.1, from coordinate 3,751,647 downwards.
CGCCAAGGCACAAGGCGTCAACAAAGTGGTCTTCGACCGCGGCGGTTATCTGTACCACGGGCGCATCAAGGCTCTCGCCGATGCTGCCCGGGAAGCCGGACTGGAGTTCTAACCATGGCAGCCGTTCCTGTGAAGAAAATCGATCCGAAGGCCTTCAACCTGAAAGAACAGGTTGTCAGCATCAACCGCGTGACCAAAGTGGTCAAGGGCGGTAAGAATCTCAGCTTCTCAGCCTTGGTGGTGGTGGGCGATCCGGACCAGCGCGTGGTGGGATTTGGTACCGGCAAAGCGAAGGAAGTTCCTTCGGCCATCAAAAAGGGTATCGAGGCGGCCAAGAAGAATCTGCACCATGTGAACACGGTTGGCAGCAGCATTCCTCACGTTGTGCTGGGCAAGTTCGGCGCTGGCGCCGTTCTGCTGAAGCCGGCTCCCGAGGGTACTGGTGTCATCGCGGGCGGACCTGTCCGCGCGGTCATCCAGGCGGCCGGGATTCACAATGTGCTCACGAAGTCTCTGGGTACGCACAACCCGCACAACGTTGTGAAAGCGACCATCGCTGCTCTCGACCAACTCCGTGACAAGACGGTGGTCGCTGACCTGCGCGGGTTGGCTGTGGAGAACCTGTAATATGGCGGCCACAATCAAGATCAAGCTGATTTCCAGCCCGATCGGAAGCCCCGAAAAACACAAGAAAATTGTACGGGCCATTGGGCTGCACAAGATCAACCAGGTGGTTGAGAAGCCGGATACGCCGAGCTTCCGCGGTATGGCGGTCAAAGTGCCCCATCTGCTGAAGATCGTCACCGAGTAAGAGAATAGGATTGCCATGAACCTCAGCGAAGTTAAACCGCCAAAGGGGCAAGTCAAGACCCAGCGCCGCGTCGGCCGCGGTATGGGTACTGGCCGCGGTAAGTATTCCGGCCGCGGCGCCAAAGGCGCCAAGTCCATCAGCGGCTATTCGAAGATGCGCGGGTTTGAAGGCGGCCAGATGCCGCTGCACCGCCGCCTTCCCAAGCGTGGCTTCTCCAATGCCATCTTTAAGAAGGATTTCGCCGTCATCAACGTCGGAACCCTCGAGAAGTTGGAAGGCGACACGTTCACACCCGCAAGTCTGAAAGCGTCCGGCATCATCAAGAAGCTCGGCGACGGACTAAAGGTGCTGGCGAATGGGGAATTGAAGCGCGCCATCACCGTCGAAGCCCACCTGTTCTCCGAGGCAGCTCAGGAGAAGATCAAGGCCGCGGGTGGCACGGTAACCGTGATCCCACCCAAGGTCCGGCAGGAAAAGCCCGCTAAGTAGTCTTTTCGGGAAGCGCCGCGTGCCGGGAGCATGGCGGCGCATTCGCATCAGCAAGGCAGCCCATGCAAAAGTTTTTCGAAGCTCTGGCCAACATATTCCGGGTACCGGATCTGCGGAACCGTGTGCTGTTCACTCTAGGCCTGCTCGCTGTCTATCGGTTGGGAGCGGCGATCCCGATCCCAGGCGTGGACGCGATCAAGTTCGAGGAGTTCTTTCGGCGCAATCAGGGGACTCTCTTCGGATTCCTGGATCTGTTCTCCGGCGGTCAGTTCCGCAAGCTGACGGTCTTCGCGCTCGGCATCATGCCGTACATCACGTCGTCAATCGTTCTACAACTGTTGACGATCGTTGTGCCTACTCTGGAAAAGCTCCAGAAGGAAGGCGAGTTGGGCCGCCGCAAGATTACGCAGTGGACCCGCTACCTGACGGTCGGCCTGGGCCTGATGCAGTCCCTGTTCATTGCCACCGCGCTCCAGCGCCAAGGCAACTTCGTCGTGAATCCCGGTTTTGGTTTCATCGCGATGACGATGCTGACCCTGACCACCGGCACGGCGTTCATCATGTGGCTGGGCGAGCAGATCACTGAGCGCGGAGTCGGCAACGGCATGTCGCTCATCATCTTCGCCGGCATCGTGGCCGGCTTGCCGGCCGCCATCGGCAACATCTACCAGAACACGTTTGTCACCAATAACTGGCCCCCGCTACAGCTCCTGATCATTCTTATCATGATGGTCGGCGTTGTCGCCTTCATCGTCCTTGTCGAACGTGGGGAACGGCGAATTCCTGTTCAGTACGCAAAGCGTGTCGTCGGGCGCCGCATGATGGGCGGCCAGTCGACGCACCTCCCTCTCAAGGTGAACGCGGGCGGCGTGATCCCCGTCATCTTTGCCAGTTCGCTGCTGGCCTTCCCTCTGACGATGTTGAACATCCCGTTCATTGCCAACAATAAGTGGCTGTCCGGGTTCCTCGGCTCCATCCGCAGCGGCGAGCCGATGTACATCATCCTGTTTGTCACACTGATCATCTTCTTCTCGTTCTTCTACGTCAGCATCATCTTCAACCCCAACGAAGCAGCCGACAACATGCGTAAGTACGGCGGCTTCATCCCGGGCATCCGGCCGGGTAAGAACACTGCTGACTATATGAACAAGATTCTGACGCGGATCACCGTGGTCGGCGGCCTGTACCTTGCGATCCTGTCGCTCATCCCCGAATTGATGATCGGCGGCATCAAGTTGCAGCACCTGCCCCCTGCCATTCTCGGGAATTGGATTGACCTCAATTTCCCGCGATGGCTGCTGGACGGACTCGGCGTGACCTTCGTTTTCGGCGGCACATCGCTGCTGATCGTGGTCGGCGTGGCCATGGACACGGTCAATCAGGTAGAGGCGCAGTTGATCATGCGCCACTATGAAGGGTTTACCCCCCGCGCGGGCCGCATCCGTGGCCGGCGCAGCGGAATGTAATGAGGGAATTTGTTTCGGGCTCCTCCCTGTCCGAGGAGAGCGCCCGCCGAGGCGTTGAGCAATAAGGTGCTTATGCGGCAAGCGGGCGACAAACTCCCAAAGGCTCTCATCTTGTTTGGACCTCCTGGGTCGGGCAAGGGGACCCAGGCGGCTCTTCTTAAGGAACGTCTTGCAGTTCCTCATATCTCCACGGGAGATATGCTACGTGAACGGATCGCTACCGGTGATCCGCTCGGGTTGCAGGTTAAGGACCTGATGCAGGCTGGCCGTTTGGTTCCGGATGAAGTAGTGAACCGGTTGGTCAACGATCGCATCTCGTTGCCGGACTGTGGTGGTGGGTTCATCCTCGATGGATACCCCCGCACAATACAGCAGGCCGAGGTTTTGGATAGTGAATTGCGGGCGCGCGGGTTCGAGCCGGTGGTGATCCACTTGAAAGTGGATTACAATAGGATCATCGCGCGTATAGCGGGCCGTAGGCAGTGTCCTGTCTGCGGTGCACTGTACAGTCTCACATCGCACCCGCCTAAGTTACCCGACACCTGCGACAACGAGGGCAGCCGGTTGGTTGTACGTGACGACGACAGGGAAAGCGTGATCCGTGAGCGGTTGGAAGCTTACGACCGCCAGACCCGGCCCTTGCTGGAGTATTTCGCCGCCTCTGGCGATGCATTCCATGAGGTGGATGGGATGGTTGGTAATCCGCAAGTGATCCTCGCGGCGGTGTGTGCGGTATTGAGCGTGGAATGATTATCCGGAAAAGCCCGGCGGAACTTGAAAAGATGCGGCGTGCAGGCTTGCTGGTGCACGCGATCCTCCAGAAGGTGTCCAGCATGGCTCAAGTGGGTGTCTCCACCCACGAGATGGAAGTTGTGGCCGAGAAGATGATGAAGGATGCGGGCGCGAAGCCGGCCTTCAAGGGTTATTATGTGCCGGCGGCGGGGAGCAAGTACCCCTTTGTCCTGTGCACTTCGGTGAATGACGAAGTGGTTCACGGGATGCCGTCGGCCAAGCGCGTGCTCAAGTCGGGGGACATCGTCTCGATCGATACCGGGGTTTGCCTGGAAGGCTACTTTGGTGACTCGGCGGTGACCGTACCGGTGGGTGAAGTAAGCGAGGAAGTGAAGAAGTTGCTTCGTGTGACCGACGAGTCGCTGCAGTTGGCGATCGGGCAGATGAAAGCGGGCAATCGCCTGTTTGATGTCTGCAGCGCGGTGGAGCGGCATGTCACTTCGAATGGGTTTTCGATCGTTCGCGAGTTTGTAGGCCATGGGATTGGGACGGCGCTTCACGAGGAGCCGCAGGTCCCGAACTACGTGGATCGCCGCAACGAGAATCCGAGGTTGAAAGAGGGCATGGTGCTGGCCATCGAGCCGATGGTCAATGCGGGCCGGCCCGAAACAAAGGTTCTATCCGACCGCTGGACGGCTGTTACGAAGGACGGCAGCAATGCGGCCCACTTCGAGCACAGTGTGGCGGTTACGGCCAACGGCCCATGGGTTCTGACCCGGCCGTGAAGTCGGACCGCGGGCCCGGTGCCAGCGGTGAAGTGGTGGAGATTTTGCCGGCGTCCACTTTTCTGGTGGAACTGGCGGATCGCCGGAGGGTGGTTGCCCACCTGGCTGCGGCGGTTCAGCGTGGGTTTGTGCGGCTCCGGCTGCGGGATCGAGTCGAGGTGGAATTGACTGCCGCCGACCCGAACCGGGGGCGGATCGTGAAAGTTTTAAAGAACGACTAGAAGAGGCACGCGATGAAAGTTCGGGCGTCGGTCAAGAAAATGTGCGATAAGTGCAAGATTATCAACCGCGAAGGTGTGGTGCGAGTGATCTGCACGAACCCCAAGCATAAGCAGCGGCAGGGCTAGTAGGAGAATCGAGGAAAGCTATGGCGCGTATCGCAGGTGTGGATCTGCCGGCTCGCAAGCGGGCTGAAATTGGTCTTACTTACATTTATGGGATCGGACGCACCCGTGCGAAGTCGATCCTGCACCGGGCTCAAATCGACCCGAACAAGAAGATTGCCGATCTGACTGAAGAGGAAGTAGCCCGCGTCCGTCAGATTCTGGAAGACGAAGGGGCCGTGGAAGGCGATCTCCGCAAGGAGATTTCGATGAACATCAAGCGGCTCATCGAGATGGGTTCCTATCGAGGACTCCGTCACCGTCGCAGCCTGCCGGTCCGCGGTCAACGCAGCCACACGAACGCCAGGACTCGGAAGGGTCCGCGCCGCGGTACCGTGGCCAACAAGAAGAAAGCCGGAGTGAAGTAAGCGCAAGCCCGCGTAGGAGTGGACGTTCAAGATGGCGAAACAGCAACCCAAGGCCAGCAAGAAGAAGTCCTTCAAAAAGAAGGAGAAGAAGAACGTACCGGTGGGCTTCTGCCACATCCAGGCGACGTTCAACAACACCATCGTCACCTTCACCGATCCGATCGGCAACACTCTGGCTTGGTCCAGCTCCGGTTCCCTCGGATTCCGTGGTTCGCGCAAAGGCACGCCCTTTGCCGCTCAGCAGGCATCGCTTACGGCCGCCAACAAGGCCAAGGAAAGCGGTCTTCGTCAGGTGGAAGTGCGCGTTGCAGGGCCCGGCTCCGGCCGTGAGTCCGCGATTCGCGCCCTGGCGACCGCCGGCATCGAAGTCCGGACCATCCGCGACACGACCCCGATCCCACACAACGGCTGCCGCCCGCCCAAGAAGCGCCGAGTCTGATCGCGCGTGTTCTTCAGGCTGCTTTGTTTCCCGCAGTTGGCGAGAAACGTGCAAGCGGTGGATGAAGCGTGTAATATTGTAAATGGCCGTCATACGGCCATGAATTGAGGACCGGGCCGTGTGCCCGGCTTCCTCTTGTTAAGCAGGACGAAGGATAGCTTCCCCAGCCATTCCGTAAACTGCACCTCATCAGCAGGTAGTTCGAAGGAGGTCCTTTGGCTCGTTACATTGGTCCCGTTTGTCGGCAGTGCCGGCGCGAGGGCATGAAACTCTTCCTAAAAGGCGCGCGTTGTTTCAGCGAAAAGTGCGCCATCGAAAAGCGCAATTTCCCTCCGGGACAGCATGGCAAAGACCGTAAGCCGAAGATCGTCGGCTATGGCTTGCAGCTCCGCGAGAAACAGAAGGCAAAGCGCTTCTACGGTGTTGGCGAGATTCAGTTCCGCAATCTGTTCGAGAAGGCCGTCCGCCAAAAGGGTGTGACGGGCGAAAACCTTCTCAGCATGCTGGAGCGCCGGCTCGACAATATCGTTCATAAGATTGGATTTGGCACATCCCGAGCGATGGCCCGCCAGTTTGTCCGGCACGGCCACATCGCCGTCAACGGTCACAAAGTTGACATTCCTTCGTACATCGTCCGGCCCAATGACGTTGTTGAGGTCCGCGAGAAGTCGAAGCAGAACTCGGCTATCCAGGGTGCCATTGAGGCAACAGCCCACCTGCCCGCCCCCAACTGGATCGAGGTAGATCGCGAGAATCTCAAGGCGCGCGTGCTGTCACAACCCAAGCGCGAAGATCTCGTCCAGATCAAGCTCGAAGAACAGCTGATCGTCGAGTTGTACTCGAAGTAAGAGGAGCGTGCGATGTTCAAAGGATTCCAGAAACCCAAGCGGCTGGTCGCAAATACCGAAACACTGACTGAACGGTATGGCATGTTCACCGCGCAGCCGTTCGAGCGCGGTTTCGGGACGACCATCGGCAACGCGCTGCGCCGCATCCTGCTGAGCTCCATCGAGGGGGCCGCCATTACGGCGGTTCGCATCGACGGTGTCGAGCACGAGTTCAGCCCGATCCCCGGCGTGGTGGAAGACGCCACGGACATCATCTTGAACCTCAAGCAGGTTCCGTTCAAGATGATGGACGACAGCGTTAAGACCATCACTCTGCGCGTTGACCAGCCCGGCGAAGTTACGTCGGCGATGATCGAAACGGGACCGGACATGGAGGTCCTGGATCGAAACCTCCATATTGCAACTGTTTCGGCTGCCGGCAAGCTCCACATCGAAATGCGCATGAAGCAGGGTCGTGGCTATATCAGCCGCGACCGCAACTTCGATGAGGACCTGCCCGTCGGCTACATCCCAATCGATTCAGTCCACTCGCCCGTCCGCAAGGTGAAATACACCGTTGAGGCGGCGCGATTGGGCCAGATGACGGACTACGACAAGCTCATTCTTGAACTGTGGACCAATGGTGCGGTCTCCCCGCAGGACGCTGTCGGCATGGCCGCCAAGCTCCTGAAGGACCACATGGCGATCTTCATCAACTTCGAGGAAACCCCCGATGTTGTCGAAGAGCCGGTGGAGCGCGCCGCGGGCCACATGAACGAGATCCTCAACCGCTCGGTTGAAGAGCTCGAACTCAGTGTCCGTTCCTACAACTGCCTGAAAAACGCGAATATCCAAACGATCGGCGATCTGGTTCAGAAGACGGAAGCCGAAATGTTGCGCACGAAGAACTTCGGGCGCAAGTCGTTGAACGAAATCAAGGAGATCCTCGCCGGGCTCGGACTCTCCTTTGGCATGAAAATCGACGCGTCCGGCCGTCTGATCGGGCCCAGCGGTTCGCCCAGCCCGATTACCGGCGAAGACGACGAAGACGACGAGAATGCCCAGTTGGCGGGTGAGTAACACTCGCGGGAGAGCCTAGGAGAAGCGAAATGAGACACAAGAGAGCTGGTTTTAAGTTAAAGCGGGACACGAGCGCCCGCCGTGCCCTCCTCCGCGGGTTGGTCACCAGTGTAATTGAGAGTGAAGGCGAGCGTATCGTCACCACGGTTCCCAAGGCCAAGGCGGCCAAGCCGTTGCTGGAAAAGATGATTACCCTTGCCAAGCAGGATACTCTCCATACCCGCCGCCAGGCCGCATCGTTTCTGATGACGCCTGCGTCGGTCAAGAAGTTGTTCGACAAGCTGGGGCCGCGCTTTGCCCAACGCAACGGCGGGTATTCTCAGATCGTCCGCGTGGGCTGGCGGAAGGGCGACGGTGCCGAGCAGGCCATCCTGCAACTCGTCGGCTCGCAGTTGATCAAGCGCGCCGAAGATCGTGCCAAGCGCCGTGAAGAACGCCTCAAGGCGATGCGCGAAGGGCGCGAAGCTGAAGAGGGCGGCGGAGCCGCCGAGTAGTTTCAACCACTTACAGTTCGTAGTAACCCGAGCGGGCGCTCTTCGGAGCGCCCGCTTTTTTTGTGCCCAACAGTAAGTTCCTCGCTGCCGCCTAGAATATGAGTGTTGGCGACTAAAATAGTATTGACAACATCCTTAGAAGATCGTATATTGAGACTGTAAGAACTTTCTGATAGGAGATCAGTAGATATGAGCAACCTCACCCGTCGTAACCCCTTCGCTGCATTCGAGTCCTTCCCCAACGTTGGGCTCTCTCTCTTCGAGGACACCCTCAATCGCTTCCTCTCCGAATCACCGGCTTCGCGCCCCTGGTCGCCGGCCGTCGATATCGCTGAGAACGAAAACGAACTCATCCTGACCGCCGACATCCCCGGCGTCAAGATGGATGAGATCGACATCAAGATTGAGGACGGCACACTGAGCCTCAGCGGCAAGCGGGAGTTTGAGAAGAAGCAGGAGAAGGGCGGCTATCACCGCATCGAACGTAACTACGGCTCCTTCCAGCGCGTCTTCACCCTGCCCGAAACGGTCGATGTCGACAAGGTTTCGGCCCAGTTTGACAGTGGCGTGCTGAAGGTCACCCTTCCGAAGAAGGAAGTCGCGAAGCCGAAGAGCGTCAAAATCTCCGTCGGCAACGCGAACTAAGCCATCGATCCGCGCGTGCCTTCAAAGCCGGTTGCCTCCGCCGAGGCAACCGGCTTATCATCATGAGCTATGCCCCAACTCATCGCCGCCCCGACTCGTGTCGAGGCCGCCGGCACCCTGCCCAAGCTCATCGATGAATACGTGGGTTGTGTCAACTCCGGCAACACCAATGTCTCCATCGCCCACATGCGCTCGCCAGGCGGTTGGCTGGAGCCTGGGCAGCGCCCTGAGTTCGACGAATTCACTGTTGTTTTGAAGGGCTTACTGAGGGTCGAGTTCGAAGGCGGTACGCTCGACGTGGAGGCCGGCCAGGCCATCCACACCAAACCGGGCGAATGGATTCGCTACTCCACTCCACGGCCCGAGGGTGCTGAGTACATTGCCGTCTGCCTGCCTGCGTTTACGCCCGGGACCGTCCATCGTGACGAATAGGACGAAAGTTCAGAGGCGGAAGTTGATTTCCACGTTGGCTCGGACGGCTACAGGCTTCCCATCCTTTTGCCCCGGCCGAAAGCGCCACTTCCTGACGGCGTCCATCGCGCTCTGATCCAGTCCGAGCGCGTCTTCCACCACGTCGCCGCCTTCCTTCTGCTTCAGGCTCCACCGCTGTACTTTGATCTGCGTGGGCAGGCCTGATTCGTCGACAACGATGGAAAGCAACACGACACCTTCAATCCGGGCGTCGCGAGCTGCCTTGCTATATTCCGGCTCCACCGCTTTTGTGGGAACGGGTCTGGGTGCATCACCACCAGGGCACCCGGTCTGTTGCGCCGAGCCGAATGTCACACTGGTCAGCAAAGCGAACAAAACAAAAAGACTGCGCCGCACGAAGCCCTCCAGTGCCCAGCATAGGACCATTCTCTCTATCCTGTTCCCCCATTCACCCCTCAAATCTCCCCATTCAGCCCTGCCCATCCCCCTTTACTCCCCGGCCATTGACGCTATTGAAATCCGTCCGCTAGACTGGCTGTGGAACCCACAAAAGACCCGCGGCCTGCATCGCAGAGCTCCCGGGATTATACTGTCATACCCAGGAGGGATTTGCATTGGCCGACGTCAGCCGACACATTTTCACCTCGGAGTCCGTCACTGAAGGACACCCCGATAAGATTGCCGATCAGGTAAGCGACGCAGTACTCGACGCGATCCTGAAGGAAGACCCGACCGGCCGCGTGGCCTGCGAGACTCTGGTGACCACCGGCACGTGCATCGTGGCGGGTGAAATCACCACCACGAACCTGAAGTTCTTCAGGGACATCCCGGACTTGGCCCGCGAAGTCATCAAGGGCATTGGTTTCACGAGCTCCGAATACGGGTTCGACTATAAGTCCTGTGCGGTCATCAATTTGCTGCACGGCCAGTCACCCCACATCGCCATGGGCGTGGACACCGGCGGCGCCGGTGACCAGGGCCTCATGTTCGGCTACGCGTGTGATGAGACCGAGGAGTTGATGCCTCTGCCCATCATGTTGGCGCACAAGCTGGTGCATCGTCTCTCCGACGCCCGCAACAAGAACGAAGTCGCCTACCTCCGCCCCGACGGCAAGAGCCAAGTCAGCGTTGAGTATGTGAACGGCAAGCCTACCCGCATCGACGCCATCGTCGTCTCCACCCAGCACGACCCCAACCCCAACAAGCCCAACGCGATGCCCGACGGGCTGGTCGAGGCCATCAAGTCCGACATCATTGGCAAGGTTGTGCCCGCCGACATGGTGGACGCGAACACCAAGTACCACATCAATCCTACCGGCTGCTTCGAAGTCGGCGGTCCGCACGGTGACACCGGCCTCACCGGCCGCAAGATCATTGTCGACACCTACGGCGGCATGGGCCGGCACGGCGGTGGCGCCTTCTCGGGCAAGGATCCGACGAAGGTCGACCGCTCGGCCTGCTACATGGCCCGCTATATCGCCAAGAACATCGTCTCCGCCGGCCTCGCCTCGCGCGCCGAAGTCCAGCTCGCCTATGCCATCGGCGTGGCCGACCCGGTGAGCGTCCTGGTCAATACGTTTGGTACCGGCCTCATCGACGAAGAGCGCCTCACCGAGCTTGTCCGTGCCCACTTCCCGCTGACGCCCAAGGGCATCATCGAGCACCTCAAACTCCGCCGGCCTATCTATCAGGCCACCGCCGCCTTTGGCCACTTTGGCCGTACGGGCGAAGGTTTTACCTGGGAACTCACCGACAAGGCCGCCGGTCTTCGGGAAGACGCGCGCATTGTGGCAGCGGCGCGCGGCTAAACCGTGCGAAACTATTAGTTCAGGCTCATTCGCGCCGAAACGATCAACTGGCAAATTCAGCCACTTCTGGGCGGGCCTTTGAGGCCCGCCTTTTGGTGTGTGGAGGTTCTTGGAAATTGGCACTTATTGAAGGTTGTAAGCACTCTCTTGACGTTCACATCCCAGCCGACGCTGTCGCGGCGGAGATTGAAAAGGTAGTCGAGAAGGTTCGCGCCAAGGCGCACATTCAGGGCTTCCGCCCGGGCAAGGCTCCGGCCTCCATCATCCGCTCAAAGTTCATGGGCGACATCCGGCAGGAGGCACTCGAAAACCTCATCCCGAAGTATCTCGACAAAGAGTGCGAGAAGGAAAATCTCCACGTCGTCAGCCGGCCCAACATCAAGGACCTCCACTTCCATGAAGGCGAAGAGGTCCACTTCAAGGCCGAGTTTGAAGTCGCGCCGGAATTCGAGCTTAAGGAAACGCGCGGTCTCACCGTCGAATACGCTGAACCCGTGGTCACTGAGGCCGACATCGACGCTCGCATCGAAGAGATCCGCGAGAGCAAGGCCGAATTCGTCAACGTCGATCCGCGCCCCGCTCAGGATGGCGATCACTGTCTGGTTTCGCTCCGCTCCATTGAGGGCATCGACGGCGAGCCCATGACCCAGGACGACATCAACATCGAGATCGGCGCCAAGGACACATTCCAGTCGTTCAGCGATGCCCTGCGCGGCGCCGAGCCGGGCGACGTGCGCGACGCTGAGATCACCTATCCGGCCGACTACGCGGCCGAGCGTCTGGCCGGCAAGACCGTCAAGTTCGCGGTCACGCTGAATCAGATTCGCCTCAAGGAGGCGCCCGAGCTCAACGACGATTTCGCGAAGGATCTGGGTGACTTCCAGGACCTCGGAGAACTCCGTGAGGAGATCCGCAAGGCCATCTTCCGCGAACGGGAGTTTGCCGCACAAAACGAAGCCAAGAACAAGTTGATCGATCAGCTTGTCGACATGCATGACTTCCCTGTCCCCGAGACCTACGTCGACAACCAGATTGAGAACACGGTCGAGGGCCAGATGCGGCAGTGGCAGGCCCAGGGCATCGACACCAGCAAGATCAAGCTCGACTGGAGCAAGCTGAAAGACACCCAGAAGGACAAGGCGCGCCGCGACGTCATGGCTTCCTTGCTGCTGGGCAAGCTGGCCACTACCGAGAGCATCAACGTCACCAACGAAGAGATCGATGCCGAAGTGCAGCGCGTCGCCCGCCAGAAGCGGGAACCCGTTGCCGCCGCCCGCATGCGCATGGAGAAGGACGGGTCGCTGTCCCGCGCCGCCAACCGCATCATCACCGAGAAGACCCTCAACTTCCTCTTCGAGCACGCTGTGAAGGTCGCACCTACTACCCCAGCGGAGCCCGCTCCCGCCGAGTAGCATGCTGCCGGCCGCCCGCCATCTGCTGGACACCGAAGCCCGCGCCATCGCGCGGGCTTCCCAGCGTTTGGGCGCTGATTTTGAACGCGCCGCCCGCCTGATTCTCGAATCCGAAGGCCGCGTCGTCACCACCGGCATGGGCAAGAGCGGTTACGTCGCCCGCAAACTCGCCGCCACGCTCTGTGCCACCGGCACGCCCGCCTCGTTTCTGCACCCGGCGGAAGCCGTCCATGGTGACCTGGGCCTCGTCCAGTCCGCCGACGTGGTCATCCTGATCTCCAAAAGCGGAGCCACCGAGGAACTCGTCCGCCTGATGCCGCGCCTGCAGCAGTCCGGCGTCCCCTGCATCGGTATCCTTGGCAATCTCGAAAGCCCGCTCGCGCGCGGTTGTCAGGCCGTCCTTGACGCCGGTGTGGAGCAGGAAGGTGATCCCCACAATCTCGTCCCGGCAGCCAGTGCCATTGTTGCCGCGGCTCTTGGGGATGCCCTGGCCGTCGCGCTCATGCAGGCACGGCAGTTCGGCCCCGACGACTTCGGCGTCTTCCACCCTGCCGGCCAACTTGGCCGGAACCTCCGACTGCACGTCCGCGACGCCATGCATACAGGGGATGACGTAGCCTGGGTGACTCCCGAGAGCGCTCTCCGCGACGTCGTTATTGCCATGACACGACGCTCGCTGGGCGCCGCCTGCGTCCTCACGGCCAGCGGCACTCTCGCCGGCCTCATTACCGATGGTGACGTGCGCCGCGCCCTGGAGTCGCACGACGACATTCGCGGCCTGAAAGCCGCCGACCTGATGACCGCTAATCCGTTGACTGTGCGGCCCGAGGCCACGCTACGTGAGGCACTAGTTCTCATGGAAAGCCGCACGCGCCAGTTGCCGTTACTTCCGGTTGTCGATGCGGACGGACGCGCCCTGGGGTTGTTGCGCCTGCACGACGTCTACCAGGCTGGCCTCGGCCGGTCCTCCTAGAACACGCCTACCTCGATCCGGACCACAGGATTGCTTTGTGCAGCAGGCTCCGGAACCACGGGCTCTCGTGCGCTTCCCGTCCATGTCCCAGCAGGATCACCGCGACTCGCGACTTCTCATACGGGCTGATCCACGCCAGTTCTTTGTCCGACGTCTTCTCGTCCGTTACCAATAACGGTTGGATCCCGGGCGCATGCCACAGGTTCTTGTACGTCTCATCGAACACACGCATCTGCGGCAGCCCCTTCGTGATCGGATGCGTGCCCACGGGTGTCGCCACCATCTCCACGTCGTGCAGGTAAGTTGAAGCCGCATGATCGTCGGTAGCCTTCTCGAAGTAGTGCCCGCCCAGCACTTCTTTCCACCACCACGGCCAGTTCTGGAAGCTCACCACGGCGTGGTGCAGCACGATCAAGCCTTTGCCCGACTCCACATAGTCCTGCAGGTTCTTGCGCTGAGCCTCCGGCAGGTCCTGCAGCATGTCGTAGAGCACGATCACGTCGTAGCGCTTCCGTAGGTCACCCCGAAAAGCCACCGGGTGCGGATCCACGTTCACCTTCACGTCCGGCCAGCCTTCAAATGCACCGTAGAGGGAGGTCTCGTGGTCGTGGCCGCCGCTCACCAGCAGCACGCGCAGTGCGTCCTTACTCTTCGGATGCAGATCGATCTGAGCCGGCAGGGTGACGGCCTTGGTCGCCGCCCACTCCACGCCGCGCGCATAGCTCACCGTGAAGCCGGGCGACTGCATAGCATCCAGATCGTGACCCAGCGCCGTATGGAACACACGCCCCGCGCCACAGGCATTCGTCCACAGCAACGGCTCGTCCTTCCCGTTCCCGCCAATCTTCGGGGCGTCGAACGCCGTAGCGAGAATATGCACGCCCGGGTGCAGGCGGAAGTTGTGATAGAGCTCATCGCTCAGTAGGAATGCCGGCCGTAACCCGGCGGCGATGGGGTGCTGCGTGTCCTGCCACTTCACCTCGTAGGCGTGGCGCTGAGCGTGGCCGGTCTTCGGAGCCTTGTCGGACCACACGGCGCCCACCATGTTGCCCCAGGCTGCCCAAGGCAATTGGTAGATGTCCGTCCGGCCCATCTTCTCGCTCAGTACCGCAGTGTCCCCAAATGGGTAGCTGCCGGCATGCACCACCACCAGGCCCTTGCCGCTCTTTACGAACTCCTCCACCGCCTTCTCGGCCTGTGGACCCCAGCGCGGACCGCAGTAGTTGGAGACCAGCACGTCGTAGGGGCGCAATGTCTCCGCGGTCAGGCCGGAAGGCTCCTCGGTTACGCGCACGTCAAAGCGTCCCGTGACCTCCAACACCCGGCGGAGATAGGGAGTCGTTGTCCGCCAGTCGTGATTGTTCCGTCCCGTGAGGATCAGAACACGCACCTTGCCTTCTTCGAAAAAGAACTTGTCGGGGACCTGCCTGATCTGCGCGACGGCACTCAGGCAGAGAAGAAACAAGACGGAACGCAACATGGTCGAACCTCAGGTACTACACGCAATCAACCCTCTCCAGCATACGCGCGCCGCTTCGTCAAAGTGAGAAACGTCACGGCCCACCGTGCGTCCAATCGAAGAACGGTGGGCACCGGAGGATTTCCATGATTTCAATTGATGCAGCGGCGAGGGGTCGGGGTAGACTGTAGGCTATGCTCTCGTCAGACGTGACGCAACTGCTGAGAAGCTGGCGCGACGGCAACAAGCAGGCGCTCGACGAACTCCTCCCTCTCGTCTACTCAGAACTTCGTGGATTGGCGGAGCGCGCCCTGCGGCACGAGCGGCCGGGCCACACCTTGCAGAGTACGGCGCTTGTCCATGAAGCTTATCTCCGGCTGGTCCAGCAGGAGAACGCGGAATGGCAAAACCGGGCTCACTTCTTTGCCATGGCCGCCCGGATGATCCGCCGCATTCTCGTCGACCACGCTCGCGCCCGGCATGCCGCCAAACGAGGTTCCGGTATGCCCAAACTGGCGCTCGACGAAGCGCTGGGTGTCGCCGAGAAGAACGATTGGGAAGTCCTCGCGCTCGATGACGCTCTCAATCGCCTGGCAAAGATGGACGAGCAACAGGCTCAGGTTGTCGAAATGCGATTCTTTGCCGGACTCACCGTGGAAGAGACAGCCGAGGCCCTCGGTATCTCCACCGCCACGGTAAAGCGTGATTGGGCCACGGCCAAGGCCTGGCTCTTCCGGGAGGTCAGCCGCTCCGGAGGGTCATGAAAAGCGAACAGTGGGCCGTCGTCAAGGAAATCCTCTACGAAGCGCTCGAGCGGCCCTGCGACGCGCGTCGTGAGTACGTCCTCCAGGCCTGTGGTACACAGCCTGAACTGGCTGAGGAGGTGTTTTCCCTTCTCCGAGCTCAAGACGAGAACTCCGGTTTCCTCACCGTGCATCCGCCGGCCGAGATCGTCCAGATTCCTGACCTGGAGCCCGGCGACCGCATCGGGCCATATCGCATTGTGGAAGAGATCGGCCGCGGTGGCATGGGCAGTGTCTATCTCGCCGAGCGTGACGACGGCATCTACGAACAGCAGGTGGCCATCAAACTGGTCAAGCGCGGCATGGACACCGATTTCGTCCTGCAGCGCTTTCGCTACGAGCGCCAGTTGCTGGCGTTCCTCAGCCACCCCTACATCGCCCGTCTGCTGGAAGGCGGAACCACGACGGACGGACGGCCTTACTTCGTCATGGAGTTCGTGCCCGGCCGGCCCATCCTGCAGTACTGCCATGAAGAGCGGGTTGACCTCCAGGGCCGCATCCGTATCTTCCGGCAGGTCTGCGAAGCGGTCGACCACGCTCACCGCAACCTTATCGTCCACCGCGATCTGAAGCCCGCCAACATCCTCATCACCGAAGACGGCGTTCCTCGCCTTCTGGACTTCGGCATCGCCACGCTGATGCTGCCCGACGCGCCGGAGATGGCTGCGGCGCGCACCGGCGAAACTCGCATGCTGACCCCGGACTACGGCAGTCCGGAGCAGTTTCGCGGTGAACCCGTCACTACGGCAGCCGACGTTTACTCGCTGGGCACGGTGCTCTACGAACTGCTCACCGGTGTGAAGGCCCACCGGTTTCAATCCAAGGTCCACTCAGAACTCGAGCGAGTCATCTGCCACGAAGACCCGATCAAACCCAGCGATGCGATTGTCGACGAGATCGTTCATGCGACGCTCCAGCCCAAGGCCTTGCGTGGCGACCTTGACCGCATTGTCCTCAAGGCGCTCCATAAGGAGCCCGCCCGCCGCTATTCGTCGGTGGAGCAACTGTCCGAGGATCTGCGCCGCTATGTCGAAGGTCGCCCGGTCCTTGCCCAGCCCGACTCACTCTCTTACCGCTGGCGTAAGTTCGCCTCGCGGAACAAAGCCAGTGTGGCGGCGGGCGCTCTGGCCGTTGTCTGCCTCGTCGTCGGCGTGATCACCACTGCCTGGCAGGCTCACGTCGCCGGCATCCAGCGGGACCGCGCCGAGCGCCGCTTCCAGGACGTGCGCCGCCTGGCTTCGAGTTTCCTGGTGGAAAATGACATTCTTGCGACTCTGCCCGGCGGCACTGGCATCCGCGGTAAGTTGATCCAGCGGTCCCTCGAATATCTGGACGGCCTGGCCAAGGAAGCGGCTGGCGATCTCTCCCTCCAGCAGGAACTGGCCATGGCTTACGAGAAGATGGGCGACGTGCAAGGCCGCGCCGATGGGCCCAATGTCGGCGACACTGCGGCTGCGCTCACCAGTTACCGCAAGGCCTTGGCTATCCGCGAATCGATGCAGGCCGCCGCTCCGGCCAACGTCGACAACCAGAGGCATCTGGCCGTCTCGCTCTCGCGCATGAGTGGCGTGATGAAGATCGCCGGCGAGTACCGGGCCGGCCTTGAGTTCGACCGCCGCGCCCTTGCCATCCGGGAGCGGCTGCTGGCTGCCGATCCCTCCAATCGCAGCCTGCGCCGCGAGGCGGCCGCAAGCTACACCACTCTGGGTGGCAGCCTGTTCCAGGTGGGCGAGTGGGCCGGAGTCCTGCCCGCTCGCAAACGGGCCCTCGAACTCTACACTGCCCTGGCACAAGAGGAAGGCGCCGCTTCGGAAGACTGGCGCGGTCTGGCCCTGGCTCAACTGAGGATGGGCAGCATCCTGCGGCATTCCAAGGAAGCCACGGAATCGGAGCGCCACTATCTGGCCGCCATGGAAGCCGCCCGCACCGGCCTCAAAACCTGGCCGAATAACTTGGGGTTAAGGCAGATGGAAGCGTCCGCCGCCAGCGGACTGGGTAGTCTGCAACTGGATCAGGGCCGGGCCGAGGCTGCCGTGCGCAGCTATCGGACGGCACAGGCGATCTACGAGGATTTGGGGCGGGCCGACCCCGACGACGTGCGCCTCCGCAGCCTCACCGCGACGGAGCACTTCCACATCGCCCGAGCCCTGTTGCGGCAGCGCCAGGCGCCGCATGCGATGGCGGAGTTCAGCCAGTCCCTGGTCCTTCGGGAATCGGTGGCTGCCGGCAACCCGCTCAATGCCGGCGCCAAAGGCGAGGTGGCTGAATCGCTGGCGGGGTTGGGCGATACCTATGCCGCCCTGGGTAAACGAAGCGAAGCCATGCTGTGGTACGGCCGGGCGCTCACCGTTCTCGACGGTCTCAAGAGACAGAATCGGGCCAACTCAGCGAGCTTGACTGAGTTGGCCCGGGTTCAGGCCGAGATGGCCAAACTGACCGCGAACGGTCGCTAGTTGGTCTGCCGGGTGTACAGCTCCATCGCGGCCGACGACGCAAACTTCGGGCCGTCGCCCGTCGTCAACCAAGCCTCCAGAGTGTAGATGCCGTCCTGCAGGCCGGCGGAGGTTGCGGCGTCGATGACGCCGTCCATGGCGAACGACCTTCGTCCACCGACGGACTCCTTGGCCACCACCTCCGTGAAGACCTTGCCGTCCGACCACCGGTAGACGATCTCCCCCGTCGAATTGCGCAGCACCATGTCGCAGCGTTGCGAGGTGGGGAACGTCACGTCGACACCCATGGCGGAGATAGTCTCAATATGCAGAATCGCTTCCAGGTGAAACGCTTCCGCGGCCGTCTTCCGCTGCAGCACGTTCTCCGGCACACTCACCGTCGTCACTATGCTGGGTCCGGCGTGGAAAGTGAACTGGCCCACGCGCGCGGCGACCAGATCGTATTGGACCGGCCCGGCCAGCGTGTTCACCACGCGGCGCACCAGGCCGATGTTCTCGATGTAGGTCTCTTCCGTGAACCCGGCGTCCGAGCAGCCGCCCGGTTCGTAGTTCACCTTCAACGCGCTGGTGAACAGCCCGGCGGGGTTCGCAAACTCACCACGCTTGGCCGAAGTCTCCGCCGTCTGCTGGCACCCGCTCAGCGGTGATGTCCATGGCTTGCCGGGCTCGAAGATCGTCACCGGCGATTCGACGCCGGTTTCCATGTCAATCTGGACCAGATTGCCCTCGGCCGTTCGGCGTACCAACGCCTTGGCCGTTCCGTAGCCCTTCAGAGAGTAGTAGACCTGATCATTGATGACAAAGGGCGTTCCTGCGCTGATTGTGAAGGTTGCGGCGGACCGATCCGATTGATAAGTCCAGTAGTTCCCATCCCCCAGTGGGAGGTAGTCCTGTGCGAAGAGCGACGGACACAGGAGCACTGCGAACAGGGCCGTGGTGGTTCTCATGTACAACACGCGTAGCCACCCAAACGATGGGATCAGGTTCGAGCACTTGTTACAGTTGGAACCTTGCTCCGATGGCGGGGGCGCCTCTCCGCACTACAATGGGGCAAGGAGAATCGCACTATGGATCGACGCGAGTTTCTGGGCGCCGCGACCGCCGTTACGTCCGCGGCTGTGTCCGCATCTACCGGTTCACTGCCCCGCCGAGTCTACAAGCCCGGCATCGAGCTGTCCATTATTGCTTTCGGCGGTATCGTTGTCTGCAAGATGCCTCAGGCGGAGGGTTCCCGGCGGGTCGCTCAGGCGTACGACCGGGGCGTGAACTACTTCGATTGTGCTCCGTCGTATTTCGACGGTGAGGCGGAGATCAAGCTCGGTGAGGCCCTGAAACCCTATCGCGCCAAAGTCTTCCTCGCCGAAAAGACCACGCGCCGCGACGCGAAAGGCGCCCGCGAGGAGTTGGAGCGCACGCTGCAACGTTTCCATACCGACCATGTGGACCTCTACCAGTTCCACGCCGTCAGCTCAATGGAAGATGTCGACAAGATCCTTGCGCCTGGCGGTGCGGCGGAGACCTTCCTCGCTGCAAAGAAGGAAGGCAAGGTTCGTCATCTGGGCTTTTCCGCCCACAATGCTCCTGCGGCGCTGCGCTTGATGGACGCGTTGGACCTCGACAGCGTGCTGTTTCCCGTGAATGTGAATGCTTGGGAGAACGGCGGGTTCGGACCGCAGATCCTGGCCAAGGCCAAGTCGAAGGGCATGGCACGTATGGCTTTGAAAGCGTTGGCCTTCGGGCTCTGGCCGTCCAGCGTGAAGGAAAGTGATCGCAAGTATCCGAAGTGTTGGTATCAGCCGATCGACGATCATGAGATGGCCCGCTTGGCGTTGCGCTTCACGCTCAATCAGGAGATTACGGCGGCCGTACCGCCTGGCGACGAACGCATTTTCGATCTGGCTGTGGACTTGGCGTCGGCGCCGCTGCCGAAGCTGAGCGAAACGGAGTTGGCCGGGCTAAAGACCAGTGTCTCGGCGCTGCAGCCTGTGTTTCACGTCTGAGCTGGCCGGTCGGCAAACCGCGGCTAGATCGTCGGCCAGGTAGTCAGCAGCAATCCTGTCGCGGAGGCGAACTTCGGCCCTTCCGTGGTCGTCAGCCAAGCCTCCACCGAGTAGAAGCCATCCGCCAGCCCTGCCGCCATGGCGGCATCGATTTCGCCGTTTATTTCATAGACCTTCGGGTCGAAAATGAACTCCTCACTCATTTCTTGGGTGAAGGCTTTGCCGTCGGACCACCGGTAGACGACTTCACCCTCCTGATTGCGCAGCACCATTTCGTAGCGCTGCGATGAGGGGAACACCACCCTCACCCTCAGAGATTGCATTGGATCCAACCGTAGGACTGCCTGCAGGCGTAGCGTCTCCGCCGCCGTGCTGCGCTGCAAGGCGTTCTCAGGGATGCTCAGCCGCACCACCATGGTCGGCGCCACCGCGAACGTGAATTTGCCCACCCGCGCGGCAACCAGGTCGTACTGTACCGGCCCGGCGAACGTGTTCACCACCCGCCGCAACAGGCCGATGTTTTGGGCGTAGATCTCTTCCGTGTACCCGGCGTCCGCGCATGAGCCCGGAGTGTAGTTCACCGTCAGGGTGGCTCCAAAAGTGCCGGCCAGACCCACGAATTCGCCGCTTCTCGCGGTCGATTCCGCCAACTGACTGCACTCGCTCAGCGGCGATTCCCACTGTCTGCCCGGTTCGAAGATCGCGACCGTCGACTCGACACCCGTTTCTACGTCGACTTGGACCAGGTTGCCCTCATCGGTGCGTCGCACGATCATGGGCTCCACTCCGTAGCCCTTGACGGAGTAGTAGACCTTCCCATTCAAGATAGTCGGGTATCCAACGGAAATCGTGATGGTCTCGGAAGACTTCTCGGACTGGTAAACCCAGTAGTTGCCTATCCCCAAAGGCAAGTAGGCCTGAGCGAACAGCGAAGGACACAACAATACCGCGAACAGGGCCGTAATCGTTCTCATATCTCTCCAAGCGTAAAGTCTTGGACAGATGCGCGAGCGAATACATCTGTAACATCCGACTACACGCCAGCCTTCGCGGGCAGAGGACGAGCCGGCCCTGCCCACGAAGGCGCATCTAGCGTATCTGCAACGAATTAGAAGTTGAGCCGGAACGACACCTGGCAGTTTCTGGCGTTGGAGCCGGTCACGTAGCCGCGCGAGGCAGTGCCCGCCCCGGCTGTCGACACCGGAACGAAGATTCCGTTTGAAACCGTGTAGGCGATGGCGCTTACGTTGGTGTCGAACTGGGTGTTGAGCACATTGAAGGCCTCGAAAGTCAGCCGCCCCGAGATCCGTTCGGTGAACGGCAGGGGCCTGGACAAGCGGGCGTTCACGCTGTATTCACGCCCGGCCCGCAGACTGTTCACGGGCAGGAATGGCACTCGTGACCATCCGCCTCCACCAGTGATCGAGTTGGGGAAGGCCGAGACGACTCCGGAGAACTGCTGGCCCTGGACGACGGCGATGGCCGTCGTTGGCAGCGCTGAGGCGAGTGTCGTGATGGAGGAAAGCTCCCATCCGTTCAACAGGAAGCGAGCGGCGGCCGATTCGCTCTTGATCACCCTCGGCTGCCACGTCCAGTCAATGACGGCGCGGTGGCGCTGGTCAAAGGAAGAGCTGCCCTGGTCGAAACGGAAGTCGTTGCCGTAGCTCCCCACCGGCAGGCCACCCGCCACCGACGGGCTGCCCACGTCGTCGATCGCGTGAGACCACGTGTACGAGGCATGGG
Organism: uncultured Paludibaculum sp.; assembly: GCF_963665245.1. Classification (NCBI taxonomy): domain Bacteria; kingdom Pseudomonadati; phylum Acidobacteriota; class Terriglobia; order Bryobacterales; family Bryobacteraceae; genus Paludibaculum; species uncultured Paludibaculum sp. The sequence continues at coordinate 3,730,045 of NZ_OY762267.1, read as the reverse complement.
CCGTGAGGCCGTGGCTCATCCTGCGGTTCAGTTGGGCCACCAGGGCGTGGTACCACGACGAGCCGCCGTTGGACACCTGGTAGACGTGGGCCCGTGTCGTGTCCAGGCGATACCGCCAGAAGTAGGTCGAATAGGTGTCGGTCTTGGCGCCATCTTCGTCGTGAATCGCGTAGGTGACCTTCTTGGTGGTGGTGGCCAGGTTGATCTCCTCGGCTGTCTGGAGCTTGATGCCGCTGCTGCCCACGTAGCCGAGGCTCATGGTCAAACCCGAGCCGAGGTCCTTCTCCAGCGAAGCCTGGATCTGCCGCGAGTAGGGGTTGCTCGGCTTGCCCGACTGGTACATCACATTACCCATGGCCGTAGGCGCCTTGGTGGCGGTGAAGTAGTTGGGGAATGTTGGCGCACTGGTCTGAGTCGGGTTCGCCAAGACGCTAGGCTGGTAGGCCCCATTGCCCAGCAGGAGAGCATCGGTGAGTTCCCCGCTCTGCAGGGAATGGAACATCCCGAAGCTGGCTCGCAGCACCATGGTTTCGTTTGGCTTCAAGGCCAGGCCGATCCGCGGGTCCGCGTTGTAGGAAGGCGACTTGAGGGAGCGGGTCTGGTAATAGCTGGCGTCCCAGACCGTGGGCATAGGCAGGAACTGCTTGCTATAGCGGAGTCCGGCAGTGATCTGCAGATTGGGGGTAATTCTCCACACGTCCTGGGCGTAGATCGACATCTCGGAGGTGGGAATCCGCCTCAGCGAGTAGCGCAGCGACTGCGTGTACTCGTCGTAGTTCTTGCCGCCTGAGCCGCTCAGATCCAGCGCAAAGGCGGTCAGTGACGAGTAGGAATAGGTGCCCTTCGCATTAGGCCGCATGTCGATCCAGTCGCGGGTTCTGGTGATGTCCGTGCCAATCAGGAACGTATGGGCGCCCCAGCTCATGCGTAGATTGTCGACGAACTGGTAGCGCCGCTCGCGCATGAGTCCGGCATCCACGTTCGTGGCGCCGATGGAACTGCCCGCGAGGTTGATGCCCAGATTGCCGGTGGAGAGTGTTGACGTGGAAGGGATGGTGGCGATGCGGTCCTGGAAGACGCCCATCCTCATTTCGTTGGTGGAGCTGTCGGACGGGGCGCTCACCCATTCGAACTTGGCGTATTGCGTATCCTGCTTCGAGTACGCGCCGCCCAGCAGCCCGCCATCGGAGGAGACGGCTTGGTTCTGCGAGCCCAGAGGGCCTCGGGCATGCGTGGCGAAGGCCGACAGATTGAACGAGTTGCGGTCGCTGCGCCGGTAGTCGAGCCGGGCCAGCCCCGAGAAGCCGTGCTCGGAGCGCGGAACGAGCACGTTCATTTGATTCTGGATGAATTGGGTGGCTTTCGCGCACTGTGCCGCTGTCGCCGTGCATTGGGAGGAGTCCACCACCATGCCGGCAGGATCAGTGATGAGCGGATTGATGATGCGGTTCAGCCGCTGGCCGTGGCCGTCCGTCACCTCCAGATTGGAGAAAAAGAAGAGCTTCGTCTTGGGGATGGCCCCGCCAAGATTGAAACCAAACTGGTTGCGCTTTCCGAACAGGTTGTTGCCGAGAGCATAGCGGTCCACGGCAGTCAGGCTGTTGTTGCTGAAGTACTCATAGAGGCCTCCGTGCAACTGGCTGCCGCCGCTGCGGGTGACGATGTTTACTGCGCCACCTTTGCCGTGGCCAAACTCCACTGGTGCTCCCGCGGCGAGAACTTCGATACCCTGCACAGCATCCAGTGCGACGGGGCCGGCCGGGACGGTGCCCCTGTTCGAATAGCTGTTCACGGTGAGCAAACCATCGGTGAAGTAGGCATTGGCGGTGGCATCGCCGCGAATCACCGGTGCACGTTGTGTCCCACTACTCCCGGTGAGCGGTGAAAGCAGGACTAAACTGTCCAATCTGCGCTGCTGATACGGCAGCATCAGAACCTGTCGTTGGCTGACGGCCAGGCCGCCTGGCGCCAGCGCGTTTTCGACGGGTCGTGAGGGAGCTGTCTGGCTGCCGCTGGCGGCGCCTTCCTCGGCCTGCAGGACAATGTCGAAGCTCGACTCCTTGCCCGCCAGAACCTCAAATTCCTTGCTGTCCCAGTCCCGGAACCGTTGGTGCGTGGCTCGCAGACGATAGCCGGCCGCGGGCGGCAGGCCGGAGACTTCGAAGACACCCTCCTCGCTGGAACGCAGGTTGCGGGTGACGCCCAGGGCTGGGTTTTCCAGGCTCAATTCGGCTTCGGGCATGCCAACGCCCTGCTGGTCCACCACCCTTCCACGGATCGCGCCGGATCCGACAACAGACTGGGCCCACGCACCACAGGGGAGTAGACACACGTATAGCGTTAGTAGAAATCGCTTCATAATTGTGACCTTTGAATTGTCCTAGTCGAAGCTATAGAGGTGCCGCGGAAGTGGACGGTTTCGTCAGGCGGCTGACCTTTACACTTATTTACGTGCTCTTAGCAATTCCTTGTTTTGGTCCGGGCCTTCTGGTGCGCACGCCCTGGATGGCTGTGAATCTGCACAGTTTGCGGCTGATAGGTGACGCATACACGCATCGTGGGCCGCTGGTCAATACCACCCATGCACTATTTTTGAATTCGATGGCCGAGCTTATTGTTCTATTTGGACAGACTTGCTTCAAAGTGCCGCTTAATGGGCGCGTTATTACACCCCTCCGCGCATAGGAGAGAATCGCATCAGGGACCCTGAATAGGTCGGAGGAGCCCGCAGCCGGAGGTCGCCTCCGCTACTTCGAATGGGCCAACTGATGCTGTTTGCAGTACTTTGATCCGTCCGTCGCGGCTCGCGTGCACCGCTTGCCAGACGCCGTCAGCGCCGCGCACCGGATGGCCGGCGGCTTGGCGTCGGCCGCCGTATCGGCTTCGATATTCCGCAATGCGTTGTACGCCGGGGGCTTGCTTTGGAGCGCGCCTTTCTGCTCGCTCAGACTTCGCAGAATCAGATCGATGCGGGACTCCAGCGCGGCCACCTGGACCTTCATCGCCGTGAGTTCCTGAATCAGGCTCTCCAGCCGTTCCGTTTCCGGTTGAACCCGCGCCGGCTCCTGCGCGTCCAGCGCGGTCAAGAGTAGGAATAGGCAAACGACGATACGCGGCATAGTACTGAACTAGTGCCGCGGGGAACGACTTTCTCTCAGACCTCGAACTCGATCCCTTGGGCCAGCGGCAAGTCCTTCGACCAGTTGATGGTCACGGTCTGGCGCCGCATGTAGGCCTTCCACGAGTCGCTGCCAGCCTCCCGCCCGCCGCCGGTTTCCTTCTCGCCGCCGAACGCTCCGCCGATCTCGGCCCCGCTGGTGCCGATGTTGACGTTGGCAATGCCGCAGTCGCTACCCCGGGCAGACAGGAACGTCTCCGCGGAGATGAGGCTGTTGGTGAAAATGGCGGAAGACAGCCCTTGGGGAACCGAGTTGTGCCAGGCGATCGCCTGGTCGAGCGTATCGTACTCAAGAATGTACAGAATGGGTGCGAAGATCTCCTCGCTCACGATGGGCATGAAGGCGCTCGCTTTCACCAACGTCGGCTGAACGAAATAGCCGCCGTTCTGTACAACCGCCGCCCCGCCGTAAAGCACTTCGGCACCTTGCGCTTTCGCACGCTCCAGTCCGTCGAGCATCTCGTTGACGGCCGATTGATTCACCAGCGGCCCCATTAGCGTGTGTGTGTCGAGTGGGTCGCCAATGCGTACCTGCGCATAGGCCGCCTTGAGCCGCTCAACAAATGGCGCGGCGATGGATTTGTGGAGGAACAGACGGCGAATTGTCGTGCAGCGCTGGCCGGCTGTACCCACCGCGCCGAACAGGACGGCGCGCAGCGCCAGATCGAGGTTGGCGTCCTCAGTGACGATAATGCCGTTGTTTCCACCGAGTTCCAGAATAGTGCGAGCCAGACGCCGCCCCACCACCTCGGCCACCCGGTAGCCCATCTGGCAGCTGCCCGTGGCGCTCACCAGTGGAACGCGTCTGTCGGACAGCATCTTCTCGCCCACCGTCGAACCGCGGCCGATGACGAGGCTGAAGACGCCCTGCCAGCCGGTGCGCTCCAGTACTCGATTGCAGATGTGTTGGACCGCGATGGCCGTCAGTGGGGTCTCCGAGGACGGCTTCCACAAGACGCAATCGCCGCAAACGGCGGCAATCAGAGCGTTCCAGCTCCACACCGCGACGGGAAAGTTGAAAGCACTGATGACGCCCACAACGCCCAGCGGGTGCCACTGCTCGTACATGCGGTGGCCGGGCCGCTCGCTGTGCATGGTAAGGCCGTAGAGTTGGCGGGAGAGGCCCACGGCGAAGTCGGCGATGTCGATCATCTCCTGGACTTCGCCCTTGCCCTCGGCCAGAATCTTGCCCATCTCCAGGGAAACCAAGGCTCCAAGATCGTCCTTGTGGAGCCGCAGCTCCTCGCCGATGAGCCGGACGATTTCACCGCGTTTGGGGGCGGGTAGCAGGCGCCACCGTTCGAATACCGCAGCGGCGTCGTCCATGACGGAGTCGTAGTCGGCGGCCGACGCCATCGCGACGCTGGCGATGGGCGTTCCCGTGGCTGGGTTGAGACTGCTCAACTCACCGCCGCCCGGGGACTCAATCCAGCGAGCCCCACAAGCTCCAGAATTCAAAGGCTGAATGCCCAGTCTCTTGAGAATTGCTTCGACAGACATGAAGGCTCTCCGGCCTCCATTGTACGAAGCCCACTCGCCGGATGGCGGCTATTTCGCCAGTCGCCGCACGGAACTCACCAGCATTTCGGCGCGCCGGACGGCGCACGTGGCATTCTCACGCGCGTCCTCACGCCGTTCTTTATCCGTCAGACCGGCCAAGTCGTCCTGCTGGTTGTCGACATAGGCGCTCAGCAATTCGCTGATTGTCCACGACTCGCGGACTGCGGACCGCTGGTCTTCGTTCAAGGCCTCATAGTTTGCATCCAACTGATCCAAAAGTTCTTTGATGGTCTTGACGGTTCCACGCGCCGTCTGCACCAGCGCTTCGGCCTGCTTGGGGTCCGTAGTGGGCTGCTCCAGCAGGCTTTGCAGCGTCTTCTCCGCTTTTGCGACAGTGCCTGCTGCCCGGACGACGTCCGAGACCACGGTTTTTGAAGACTGCGCCGCGAGCACCTGACCTACCACGATCAGGCTGATGGCAAGTGCAAAGATCAGACGATACATCGATTTCTCCCGTTCCTGGTTCCGGCTGCCTAGTCAGCGAATGCTTCAATGTCCTTTTCGATCCTCTGGGCTACCTGTTCGGTGGATTTGGCCTGCCGTTTCAGTACTTTCCATTCCGGCTTCCCGTCGGGTACACGCAGAGACGCCCGCTGGATGGCCGTGAGATCGGACAGCCGGTCGGCCGTTTCCTTCAGTTGGTCGAGCTTTGAATCCTGGTAGAGCCCGGCGGCGCATTGTGCGCGTTCGATTTCGTAGAGTTTGGTCTGGATGTGGGCCGCGCGCAACTGCTGCCCTTCGATCTGCTCGCGCAGCAAGCCGAGATCCTCAGCCAGCCCGCCTTGTAGAGACGCCACGCTCCGAGCCGCAACCCGGATCAGTGCGGCGTCGCCGCCGATCTGTTTGGCCACATCTTTCCATTGAGATGCGGGTGCTTCGGTTTGGGCTCCAGCAAAGCCTGCGGCGAGCACCATGGTCATCGCAAATCGCATCATCTGCCGTCCCTCCTATAGGGAAGGACGGCAAGTTGGCCTAATTGGGTTGCGCTTTATTAAGATAGGCCCGTTCGAATCAGCGTGAGCTGGCCTGCGCGGGCGCATTTTTTACGTACTTATCGAACCACGTCAACATCTCCCAAACGGTGTGTTCCGAGCTCTCCCGGGCCGCATAGCCGTGAGATTCGAACGGCAGCATCACCAGCCGTACGGTTCCGCCATGGCCCCGAATGGCCTGGTAAAGCCTTTCGCTGTTTATTGGGAATGTGCCTGGGTTATTGTCAGCCTCGCCGTGGATGAGCAGGATCGGGGTTTTGATCTGGTCCGCATAGGTGAACGGCGACATCTTCATGTAGGTATCCCGTGCCTGCCAGAACGTGCGCCGCTCGCTCTGGAATCCGAACGGCGTCAGCGTGCGGTTGTAGGCGCCGCTACGGGCCACCCCGGCCCGGAACAGGTTGCTGTGCGCCAGCAGATTGGCGGTCATGAATGCGCCGTAGCTATGGCCTCCGACGCCCACGCGGTTGCGGTCGGTAACGCCCATTTCCACCGCCTTGTCGATGGCTGCTTTGGCCCCGGCCACGAGTTGCTCGAGGTACGTGTTGTTCACCGTCTCCGGATCGCCCACGATGGGGATGGTGGCGTCGTTCAGGATGGCGTAGCCGCCCAGCAGAAGGAACAACTGCGAGATGCCGCGCATCTGGACGAAGCGCTGCGTCGACCCGCCAACCTGCCCGGCGGTATCCGCGTCGTTGTACTCCAGTGGATAGGCCCAGATGATCGTGGGGAGCCGTGTGCCCGGCTGATAGTCCGGCGGCAGAAATAGGGTGAAGGAGAGTTGCACACCGTCGTCGCGCTTATAGGTGACCAACTGCCGTTTGATCTTGCGCAGGATGGGCGTGGGGTCTTCGAAGCTCGTCACCGCCGTCCGAGTGTCGCTGCCTTGCTGGCGGATGTAGAGATTCGGAGGAGTAGTGGGCGTCTCGTAGCTCGTAAGAAACCGGGTTCCGTCCGAGTTCAGTAGGCCAACGACGCTCTCATAGCCCTGGTCACCGGCCCGGAAGAGGTGTTCGGTTGCCCAGGTCCTGAGGTTCAGACGGTCGAGGAACGGACGGTCACCCTGCGGGGTGGCTCCGGTGCCGGCCAGAAAGACGTAGTCCCCGCTCTGTTGCAGGACCATTCCGCCGGTGGGCAAGCGCTTCATCAGCGGCTGCCCTGGATCTTTGTATCGATCCTGAGCGTTGCGGGAGGAGACGAGTTTGGCCTGCGCGGAGGGGTCGTCCAGATAGATCCGGAACATCTGCAGCCAGCGGCGGTCGCGGTCGTAGTCGCTCACCAACGCCAGACCGCCGGTCTCGCCGAACAGCAACCCTCTGGCGCGATGCTGCGTCTTGAAGACCTCCGTGGGCTGTCCGGTGAACGGTGCGCGCAGCATCATCAGCTTGTCGCGATAGGGCGCCTTCGCCTTGGGATCGCCGCCATCCAGCGCTTCCCACCAGAGGAGCGTCGCCCCTTCCGTGGGCCGCCAGCCGATGTTGCGGCGGCCGGTGGGGACGCCCTCGATGGGCACACGATCCTCCAGCGGATGACTGAATACGTGGTAGGCGGCATGACCGGTGCGGTCCCAGACTTCGGTCTCCTGCGGGAAACTCCGATAGGCGTGCAGGTAGGAGTACGGCTTGTGGACGCGGGCCACCAGCAGGTGCTTGCCATCGGGCGACGGCGTGGCGCTGGCGAAGATGCCGGGTGTTCCGATGCGCGCCACGCGGCCGGTCGCCACGTCCACGCTGGCGAGTTGCGAGGTGCAGTAGTAGTCGAAGAGCTGCTCATCGTAAGGGCTCTTGAGCATGTCCTGATAGGTGCGGACCGGCCCGGCCTGGCCCGAGGACTCCTGGACATTCGGTCCGGCGGGAGCGGCCGGCGCCTTGGGTGCGGGGCCACGCGCCGAAGGAACCATCCGCACCAGCAATTCCGTGCTGGATGAGAACCAGACCACCGGTTCTCCGATGGTGTCGTTCAGTATGACGCCAGGGATCTTCCGCAGCGCGGGGCTGGCGATGGAGCCCACGTAGAGCTCAATGCTGGTGGGCGTCGAATTGGTGACGGCGAAGTGCTTTCCGTCCGGGCTCCATACGGGTGTGTCCAGGCGGGCTCCGGTCGGCGTCACAATCTTGACTTCCGCTCCGCCGTCGATCTTCTTGAGGACAAGTCCCGTCGCGGTCATGAGCGGCGCATGCGGACCGTTGTTGGCGGGGTTGATCCGCAGGCCGGCGATGCGGTGTACGGGCGCCGCCAGCACCGAGATGGATGGATAGAGCTGACGCTGAATGAGTAGGATATGCGTCTTGGTCGGACTGATGGAAGGCACGGGCGCCGCCGGCGCGTGCATCACGTCAAGGATGGCCTGGGGCGGCTTCTGATAGTTGATTTCGGCCCGAAGCAGGATGGGAGAAAGAGCGAGAAACAGAATAGGCAGGCGGCGCATGGCAGTGTCCTCGAAGCAGACAAGAATTTGGAACGAGTATAGCGGACCCTGCCTTTACGCGCCGCGGCGGAGAGGCGGCGCAAGTGACGGGGGCAAGCAGGATACTATAGCCTAGCATTCTGTGCTTTTGCGATCGAGTCATCGTGCGCTGTTCGCATTTATGTGGCTGGCCGGCAGCCTGGTTACTTTGTGGCAGCTTGAGCTGCTGCCGGACTCCGCCCTAGGTGCGGGCTTCGAGCCCATGGCTGTGGCCCGCAGCTTGGCGGCGGGACAGGGGTTCGCAAACCCCTATGAGCCTCTCGCGACTGGGCCGACGGCGCACTGCGGCCCCGTTTACCCGTGGCTATTGGCGCAAGTACTGAGGCTCTATGGTGGCGTCCAGCCGGCCACCACGCCGTTGATCCTGGTCCACGCCGTGCTGCACGGACTGCAGTTCGCCCTGCTGCCTCTATTGTCTTTCCGTCTGTTGGGGCGTCGCACACCGGGCCTGATCGGCGCGTGCCTGCTGGCGCTGCCCATCCTGCCAGTGCTTGTGCAGTTCGAAACCATCGTGCTGACGCTGTGCCTGCTGCTGTGTCTGATGGTGGAGGTGTTGCCCTGGACCGCCGCGCCGGCGGCTCTGCTGGGCGCGCTGGCGTTGCATGTGAACCCCTCCGGACTGTTCCTCCTGGCCGGATGGCTGTGGTGGAAGAAGCCGGGCCGGCGTTGGCTGGTGGTGTACGTCCTGACGATAGTAGCTGCCTGCATTCCGTGGATGATACGGAACTACCGGACGATTGGCGCCGTGGGCTTTGTGCGCGACAACCTGCCGCTGGAATTGTACGTGTCGAACAACGACATCAGCGGGCCCTCAATGATGGAGAACCCCGGCCTGGTCCGGCTCCATCCGAACACCAGCCTGGCCGAGGCCCAGGATTTGAAAGCAATGGGCGAGGCGGCCTACATGCGAGACCGCGGCCGCCGGGCTCTGGAATGGATCCAATCTCACCCGGGCCGGTTTTTCCGGCTGACGGCGATTCGTGCCTGGCAATACTGGTTACCGCGGATTGACAACCACCCTTGGCAGGCGGCGTTCATCAGACTGATAACGTTGCTGGCACTACCCGGTATGTGGCGCTTGCGGCGTCATCCCGTGTTTGTCGCCGCGTTTGTCTTCTCGCCGCTATTGTATTTCGTGATCCAATCCGAACCGCACTACCGCTATCCGTTCCTGTGGGCGACGCTGCTGGCGGCGGGCGTGACGTTGAGCGGGCTTTACGCCGGGCTGCAGGTCCGGCCCGATCAGCAGCATGGCCTCAAGGCCGCAGTGTGAGTGTGCCCTTCGCCTTCGTTCGTCCAAACTCCAACGGGAAGCTCTGGCCGTTGTAGTAGTGTTCCCACTGGTCTTTGTAGTGCCAACTGAAGAAGTGGCCGCTTTCCCCCACCGTGAGGTTCATGAGGCTCGCATCCCAGTTGCTGGTGTCGGCAACGAATCGCATCGAGGGCCCCAGCCGTTCCGTTGTGGCCTTGATTGTCGAACCGGAGCCGTCCATCGGCACGGTGCCCACGTTGTAGAACGAAGACACGAACGGGATCATGTTCGCCACCGGATGGATCAGTCTGAGCTGATTCATCGTGCCGTAGCGCCATTTGGCCAGGTTCCTGCCCTGCATTCGCCGGCCCTCTTCCACTGCGTCGGCCAGGGAGGTGGCCAGCCACAGATCGTAGTCGTTGAACCAGCCTTTGGGGCGCGTTGCCACAAGCTTTTCCACGACACTGTGCGCGATATAGGGCTTGTAGTCCGCCGACTCCTTGGGTGCCGCCCGGTCGGCCATCGAGCGCCGCAGGTGCTGAAACAGCAGGGACGCCAGCACCGGCGCCGCCGAGTCTTTGTTCATCTGTCCATTCCAGTTCTTCAGCATCTGTACGCCGGCGCGGGCGAATTCGTTCTGGTCGCCGCGCTTCTCCACCGCGCGTACGGCCTGATCGGCGAGATACTTCAGATTGCTGGCATAGATGTCCGTCTGGATGCGCAGCATCTCCTCGGGCCTCCACTTGGGCCTGGAGCGCAGCAGCGCCTCGATCTGCCGCGCGCGCTGCGTGGAGGCGAAGAAGCCATTCACCTGATAGGGCGTGTCCGCTGGGAAGCCGTTCTGATTAGCACTGACCAGCAGGCCCGACTTCGGGTTGAAATAGGAGGGCAATTGGTCAAACGGGATATAGCCCGCCCACTCTTCCATGCCTGACGAGCCGTTTAAGGGCACATCTCCGCGGAAGCCTTTCCGGATAGGCAACCGGCCCACCACCTGCCAGCCGATATTGCCATCGGTGTCGGCATACATCACGTTGACGTTCGGTGCGGCGAGTTTGCTGAGCGCGGCCCGGAACTCCGTCCAGTTTCGCGCGCGGTCCAGGTCGAGCAGAGGAAACTCAAAGGGCCCATTCGTGGCCGCCGCCCAGCGCAATGACAACTGGACACCGCCCTCCGATTGGATGATAGGCCCGTGGATGGTCGAATAGATCACCTCCTCGACGGGCCTGCCTCCCTTCACGGCGATCAGTTCCACTTCCCGGTGCGCCTGCCCGGATTGGCCCTTGTAGGTGAAGACGCCGGTGCGCACGTCGATGTTCTCGACGTACAGATCCTGGTTGTCGAACTGCAGAGCCGTGATACCCCACGCGATCTTGTCGTTATGGCCGATGACCACGGCCGGCACGCCAGGCAGCGAGACGCCCACCACATTCATGCCGGGAGCCTGGAGCTGAATCTCATACCAGGTGGAAGGCAGCGTCCATTCGAGGTGCGGATCGTTGGCAAGCACGGGTTTGCCCGTCGTGGTGCGCGCGCCGGAGATGGCCCAGGCGTTCGAGCCGGGCATCGGTTCGTCGCCAATGCGGTCGGGAAACAGGAATTCCACCTTGTCACGATCGCCATGGGCAAGCATTCGCGCCTTCAGCAGATCCTGCTCCCAATGGCCGCTGAGGGTGCGGTGCATCTGGAGAGCACACAGCAGTGAGTCGGAGATGAGCCAGGGACGAGGCTGGTAACCCAGCAGCGCGAACTCGGGCGACCAGCGGCCGCGATTGGTTTCGATGTAGTGATTCACGCCGCGCGCATAGGCGGCCAGCACGGCGCGGTCCTTCGCGGGCAGGTTCTTCATCCACCCTTGGGCGATCTGGCGCATACGCAGCCGCCGCGATTTGCGATCGAGCTCCAGTCCGGGTTTGCCGATAATTTCACTTAGTTCGCCGGCCGCCAGGCGGCGCAGTGTGTCCATCTGCCAGAGCCTGTCCTGCGCCGTGGCGAATCCCTGCGCGAAGATGGCGTCGTCTATGTTCTCAGCGAAGATGTGGGGGATCCCCAACCCGTCGCGCGCGATGCGAACGGGCTTGGCCGTGGGGGCCTGAATCTCCCCGGAAGTTTTCGGAGTCGGCAGCCAGACCCACCAGAACACGCCTCCAATCGCCCCCAGAACCACCAGTAGGATCAGGGCATTCACGGCACGCAGGATTCGCGACATCTCTACAATGGTACCGACAGGGCCACGGCCGCGAGACACTACCCGCTTTCCATGGAAGATTATTCCGCCAGCTACGGCTACCGGTTGATGTTGATGTTCATCATCATCGGCGTCAACGGATTCTTTGCGGCCGCCGAGACGGCGCTGGTTTCCGTGCGTCCCTCCCGGTTGCGCCAGATGGCCGACCAGGGCGTGGTGGGCGCGCACGCCGCCATGTCGTTGTTGGCGAATCCCGAGCGTCTGCTTTCCGTCAGCCAGGTGGGCCTGACGCTGGCCAGCCTGGCCTTGGGCTGGCTGGGCGAGGAAACACTCGAAAGCATGTTCTCCTCGCTGTTCTCCGCCGTGCGGACGCCAGCTACGCACGCCGTGATTCATGTAGTAAGCCTGGTTTGTGCGTTTGCGGTCATGACGTTTACTCATGTGGTGTTCGGCGAAGTAGTGCCGAAAAACCTCGCGATCGACAAGTCAGACCGGCTCGCTGTGATCGTTGCCCCCGTGCTGCTGGTGTTCTACAAACTCGTGGAGCCCTTTGTCTGGGTGATCGAACGCGCGTCGGGCATCTTTTCGCGAATGATCGGCGTGCACGGGCATCAGCACGGCGCGCATTCGCCCGAAGAGCTGAAGTTCGTGGTGTCGGCCAGCCATACAGCCGGTCATCTGACCGAATTTGAGCAGGAGGCAATCAGCCGCATCATCGATCTGCAGGAAGTGAGTGTGCGCCAGGTGATGGTGCCGCGCAATCAGTTGGTGACCGTCGACATCGATGCCGATATCGACGAGGTTCTGCAGTTGATGAGCGGCAGCCGCTATTCCCGCTTGCCGGTCTGCCAGAAATCGCTGGAAAACCCCATCGGCTTCGTCCATGTGAAGGACGTGCTGGATTTCTGGGCGCAAAGGCGCAAGTCGAACTCCCGCCGCCGGGCCGTGGAGCCGTTCAAGTTGAGCCGGATCGTCCGCAAGGCGCCCATCGTGCCCGAGTCGCGGGCACTGCACCAGGTGCTTGACGACCTTCGCGAAAAGCATGCCCACGTGGCCCTTGTGGTGGACGAATTCGGCACTGTCAGCGGCCTGGTCTCCATTGAGGATGTCTTCGAGCAGATCTTTGGCGAGATTGAGGACGAGTTCGATCTCCAGACTCCGCCGCCGCTGCCGGAGGAGGACGAAGATTTCGAGGTCGATGGCGCGACGAGCCTGCTTGATCTGGAAACTCAATATGGCGTTGTGGTTCCGCAGGGCGATGCCTACGAGACCGTGGCCGGCTACCTCCTGTTCCGGCTGGGGCGGATCCCTTCGGTGGGCGACGCCACCGAGTACGATGGCCGCCGGTACATCGTCACCCAGATGGATTTCAACCGCATTGTCCGCGTACGCATCGATCGATTGGGTACGGAAGAGTCCATATCTTCGTAACCGATGTAACGGATCGCGCATCCGAACAATTGCTGGGTGTTGATGAACTGTTCCGCTGGACTGGAAGGTCTGTCGGAATAGTTTGGGTGTCCCTGCGCATCTGAGTAGCATCAATCTGTGTTGATTTCCGCGTACATCCTAATGGCTGCTATAGCGGCTCCCGCCGGACTGGAGAGTCCGCAAGCCGCACAAGGACTGGACCTTGGCTACCAGCAGATGTACAACTTGCAGTTTGAGGCGGCCCACCAGACATTTGCGGAATGGATGCGCCAACATCCGGAAGATCCGCTGGGGCCTGTCTCGAATGCCGCGGCCTACCTGTTCTCCGAGTTCGACCGGCTGCACATCCTGCAGTCGGAGTTCTTTCTCCACGACGACAATTTCCGCACCAGCCGGAGGCTCGCGCCCGATGCAATGGCGCAGCAGGCGTTTCATCAGGAACTGGCACGGACCGAGGAACTTGCTTCGCGACGGCTGGCGCGATCGGCGGACGATCCGGCTGCCATGTTCGCCAAGGTGCTGGCTTTGGGGCTGCGATCCGACTACGACGCATTGATCGAGAAACGCTATCTCAGTTCGCTGAACGCCACCAAGGACAGCCGGCTGCTGGCCGAGAAGCTGCTTCGGATCGACCCGGGCTATGCCGACGCCTGGCTGGCGATTGGCGTGGAAAACTACCTGCTTAGCCTGAAGCCGCTGCCCATTCGCTGGTTCCTGCAATGGAACGGCAATGCGACCAACAAGGAGCTCGGGTTGGAGAAACTGAAGATCACGGCCGAGAAGGGCCGCTTCCTTCAACCGTTCGCGCGGCTGTTGCTGGCTGTGGCGGCGTTGCGCGACAAGGACAGGAACCTCGCCCGCACCTTGCTGCAGTCGCTGTCGCGACAGTTCCCGCACAATCACCTCTACACCGAGGAACTCATCCGCCTCCGTTGAAGGAATGCCCCTCTCATGATCATTGCCAGCGCGGCTAGCGCTTTACCAAAGAACAAGTATGACCAGCGCGTACTGCTCGCCGCGTTGAAGCAGTTCTGGGGACCGAAGCTCGATAACCCCCAGTTCATGGAGCGCCTGCACAACCGTGTGGGCGTGGAGAGCCGTCACCTCGCACTGCCGATGGAGCAGTACTACGGGATCAAAACGTGGGGCCAGGCTAATAACCACTGGATTGACGTGGCTGTGGACCTGAGCGAAGAAGCGCTGACCCTCGCGCTGGAACGCGCCGGGCTGGACAAGTCCGCGCTGGGTGCCATCTATTTCGTTTCCGTCACAGGCATTGCCAGTCCGTCGGTGGACGCGAGATTGATGAACCGCATGCGTCTGCCGGTGAACATCAAGCGCGTACCCATCTTCGGACTCGGCTGCGTCGCCGGAGCGGCCGGTGTGGCCCGCGCCGCCGACTACGTGCGGGCCTTCCCAAAGCAGGTGGCCGCCGTGATCGCCGTCGAATTGTGCTCGCTCACCCTGCAGCACGACGACCTCTCCATAGCCAATCTCATCTCCTCGGGATTATTCGGCGACGGTGCGGGCATTGCCTTGGTGGCGGGTGCCGAGGTGCCTGTCAACGGTCCGCGCATCCTGGCCACCCGCTCAGTCTTCTACCCGGATACCGAGCATGTCATGGGCTGGGATATCTCGGAGAAGGGTTTTCGCATCGTGCTCTCGCGGGAAGTGCCCGAGGTAGTCGAACAGAACCTGGCCGGCGACGTGGACGCGTTTCTGGCTACTGAGGGGCTGACGCGGGCCGACATCGGGAGCTGGGTGCTGCACACCGGCGGACCGCGTGTCCTGGAGGCGACGAGCGCGGCGCTACAGTTGCCGCCGGACGCGCTCGATGCTTCGTGGGCCTGCCTGCGCCGCACGGGTAACCTTTCGTCCGCTTCCGTGCTGCTGGTGCTCGAAGAAGTGATGATGAATCGCCGGCCGGCGCCCGGCACATACAGCCTGATGGCGGCCATGGGGCCGGCGTTCTGTTCCGAACTGATTCTCCTGCGTTGGTGAACCTATGGCAACGCCATTTGACACGGATATCTTCATTGCCGGGGGCGGCCCTGCCGGACTGGTGGCCGCCATCGCGGCGCGTCGCAAAGGCTTTCGCGTGACGGTCGCCGATAGTGCTCACAGTGCCATCGACAAGGCTTGCGGCGAAGGTCTGATGCCCGATGCCGTGGAGGTCCTGGCCGGGCTGGGTGTGTCGTTTGCCCCGGAAGAGTATGTCCCATTCCACGGAATCCGTTTTTGCGGCCATGACCGCGCTGTGGAAGCGGCGTTCCCCAACGGAGAGGGGTACGGAGTGCGCCGCACGACGCTCCACCGCATTCTCGCGGCCAAGGCCGGGGAAGCCGGAGTCACACTGCTCTGGGATTCGCCCGTCACCGGCCTGGAGGGACAGCGAGTCCAGATGCGCAATCAGTCGATGACCGCGCGTTTTATCGTGGGCGCCGATGGCGCCGCGTCGGCCGTCCGCCGCTGGGCCGGGCTCGATGCCCGCCTGCGCGATAGTCACCGGTTCGGATTCCGCCGGCATTTCCAGGTGACACCGTGGACCGACCATGTGGAAGTGCACTGGGCCTCCGGCTGCCAGATCTATGTCACGCCCGTGGCGGCCGATCAGGTGAATGTCGCATTGCTGTCGCGCTCTTCCGATCTGCGTCTGGATCAGGCGCTGCCTCTGTTCCCGGATCTCGCTCAACGGCTGCGCGGCGCCGTGCCCGCCTCCGCCGAGCGTGGTTCCATTTCGGCGTCCCGCCGCCTTCGGCGCGCCTGTCACGGCCACGTGGCGCTCATCGGTGATGCGTCCGGATCGGTGGATGCCGTGACAGGCGAAGGCTTGTCGCTGGCATTTCAACAGGCCCTGGCGCTGGCCTCGGCGATGGAGTTGGACGACCTGGGCCTCTACCAGGCCGCCCACACTCGCATTCGCCGCCGGCCCGCCCTGATGGCCGACCTCATGTTGTTGATGGATCAACGCGACCGCCTGCGGCGCCGTGTCTTCTCGGTGTTGTCGGCCCGCCCAACATTGTTTGCGGACATGCTCTCCATGCACGTCCGCGGATTCTCCCCTAGGGTCCTGATGACCGCCGCGGTCACTCTTGGGTGGAACTTGCTCACCGCCTGAGAAAGGCCAAGACCATGCGTCCTCTGCTCCTATTTCCCGTGCTGGCCGCCAGTCTGATGCTGCCGGCTCATGCGGCCGAAACGATCCTGATGTTCGATCCTCCGCAGACTCAGATTCGCTGGACTCTGGACGCATTCGTCCACACCGTGCACGGCACGTTCCAGTTGCGCAGCGGCACCGTACGTTTCGATCCGGCCACGGGCGACGCCTCCGGTGAACTCATCGCCGACGCGCGTAGCGGAGCCAGCGGCAACGATAGCCGGGACGGCAAGATGCACAAGAGCGTCTTGGAGAGCGCCAGGTTCCCTGACATCGTGTTCAAGCCCCGGCACGTCGACGGCAAGCTGCCGGCGCAGGGACAGGCGACGCTTCAGGTACACGGCAGTTTCATCCTCCACGGCACTGAGCACGAGATGACTTTGCCCGTCCAGGTGAATATTGAACCGGGGCACGTCGGCGCCGATTCCAAGTTCTCCATCCCCTACATTGCCTGGGGTCTGAAAAATCCCAGCACGTTTGTTCTTCGAGTCGGCGAAAAAGTAGACTTGGAGATTCACGCGGCGGCCCGGGTCGTAAACAACGGAGCTCAATAACATGCAGGAAGCTACCAGCCAGCGCGTCATCCGAGTGATCGCTGAAAATCAGCGTATCCCGGTCGAAACAATTCAAGCCGAGAGCACCTTCCAGGAACTGAATATCGATTCTCTGGATGGGTTGCATATCCTCTTCGCCCTCGAAGAGGAATTTGATATTGATATCCCCGACGATGCGGGTAAGGAGTTCACCTCCATCCGCCAGGCGATCGACGGGGTGGAAATGCTGTTGGCGCGGAAGCAGTCCACCGCATCCGGCCCGGCATGAGGCGTGTCGCCGTTACGGGCGTGGGCGTCATCTCGGCCCTTGGTGCCAACTGCGCGGCCTTCTGGAAGTCGTTGTCGGATGGCGTGTCGGGCATCGGGCCCATCACCGCCGTCGACTGCTCGCCCCTGCGCTTCGCCAATGGGGCCGAGGTGCGGGGCTTCGACCCCTTTCTCCACTTCGATCCGAAGGTGGCGATGCAGCTCGACCGGTCCGTCCAGTTGGCTGGTGTGGCGGCGGCGGAAGCCTTGAGGACCTCGAGTCTGCATCCACAGCCGGAACGCACAGCGGTGGTCACCGGCTGCTGTGTCGGAGGGAAATGGACCGAGGACGAGACTTACCGTCAGCTCTATGCGGAAAAGAAGACGCGTTTCGACCCGTTGACAATTCCACGGGTGATGGCCAATGGCTCAGCGAGTTGGATCTCCATGCATCATGGCATCACGGGGCCGGCGTACACGGTTTCCACCGCCTGTGCCTCGGCGGCCCATGCCATCGGGCAAGCGTTCTGGATGGTGCGCTCCGGCATGGTGGACGCAGCCGTGGCGGGTGGGAACGAAGCTCCGTTTGCCTTTGGCATGCTCCGCGGCTGGGAGGCCATGCGTGTGGTGTCTCCGGACACTTGCCGCCCCTTCACGCTCGACCGCAAGGGCCTCATTTTGGGCGAGGGCGCGGCGATGCTGGTCCTGGAGCCTCTGGAATCCGCCAGGGCTCGCGGAGCCCATGTCATTGCGGAGATCTGCGGGTTCGGCATGACCTCCGACGCGTCACACATCACCATGCCTTCGGCGGAAGGGGCGGCTGCCGCCATAAGGGCCGCGCTGGCCGATGGCGGGCTCGCGCCGGAGCAGATCGGCTACATCAACGCGCACGGCACCGGCACCCCGGCCAACGACTCGACCGAGACCAAGGCAATTCGCTCTGTGTTTGCCGCTCCGCCGCCAGTGAGCTCTACCAAGTCCATGCACGGCCATACTTTGGGCGCGGCCGGTGCGCTGGAAGCCGCGGCGGTGTTGATGGCCTTCGAGCGGGATTTGCTGCCGCCCACCGCCAACTTCACGCAGCCTGATCCGGCCTGTGACCTGGATGTCATTCCCAACGAGGCCCGAGCCGGGCAGGTTGAGGCGGCCCTGTCGAACTCATTTGCTTTCGGCGGGCTGAACGCCGTACTGGCCTTCCGGCACGCTGACTGACGTGTCAGGCGTCGGGGCGCTGCTCGCGGCGGACGACTACCGCGTCCAGGGTCTGGTCCGGAGCCATCTTGGCCTGCACCGAGACATACTCGCCGGGCTTCAGATCGGTGGCTTTGATGCGTTTCTTGCCGTCGTAGAACACGGTCTTGCGGGTGCACGTGAACTGCATCGAGTTGCCGTCATCCGATTCCAGGGAAAGAACTTTGCCGTCGATGCCTTTCACTGTCCCGAGAAACGTGGGCATCGCCGCCATGGCTGGGTCCTGGGCCGCGGCGGCCAGGCAGCACAGGCCTAAAACTGCCGTGAGGAGTGTCGCGGTGGTGCGCATGCTTCCTTCATTCTCCGACATTGTGATAAACCCGGCGGCGCGGTACAAATTTTCCTCAAATCGCCCCTCGATCGATCGATAACAGCAGCGAGACGGACAAATGGCAGACCTTAGCATCGCCCTCGCGGGCATTTCAAACGGTTTGAAGCTGGCGGAGACCACCGCCGCTCGCGTCGCCAGAGCGCCGGTTGCCCCGGCGCAAACGTCAAACCCAACAGACGTAGTAGACTTCAGCGCGGAGATGATCGCGCTGCTGCAGGCCAAGAATACAGTAGCCGCCAACGTGGAGGTCGCGAAGACATTCGACGACGTCAATGAGGCGATCGTCAACCTTCTGGCCTGAGAGAGTTCGCGGTCTCATCGCGGGGATCGTGTCCGCTACCATGGAAACTAACTGTCTCCATGGCCCTTCTCGAACCCTGGATGAGGCGCCTGCGCGCCCGTTACCTGCTCGACCGCATCCCCGCCGACGCGCGGGTGCTCGAAGTGGGCTCCGGCTCAGGATGGGCCGGCGGTTATCTGCGTACCAAAGGTGTTAAAGCATATACCGGCATGGACTTGCACGGTCCAGCCGACGTCGTGGGTGACATCCTGCAATGGCCCAGCCTGGGGCTTCAGGCCGGTTCGTTTGACGTGATTGTGGCCTTTGAGATCCTGGAGCACGTGGACTGCTTCGAGGCCTGTCGACAGCTCCTGAAGCGGGATGGGCTCCTTATCCTCACCACGCCCGCGCCGGAGTGGGACTGGCTGCTGAAGATCCTCGAGAATCTGGGCATCAATCAGCGCCGTACTTCACCTCATTCCAACCTGTTCGACGCCCGCCGGGTGCCCGGTTTCCGAGTGGCCAGTTACCGGCGGTTCGCCGGTTTGGCTCAATGGGCGGTGCTGCGGAACGAACCCGCCGAATAGCTCCAATCCCCTCTTCCTTTGCTCCTTACCGTGTGGCCTTCATGGCCTTTCTGAGGTTGCCTACCAGCCGCTCGGCCACCTTCTTGCTGCCGCCGCGCTTCAGGGCTCCGATGATCGGAGCCTTGTCTCCGGCTTCGGCGGACCAAAGGTCGACGCGGCCTGTGTGGTCGCGCAATCTCACAGCACCGCGCGCCTGATCCTTGATGCCGAGGTACCCGCCCGTGACCTTTGAGCCGGTGGTCGACGTCTCTTCGCTTCGGCCGCTGAGGATGGCATCCGCGTCCTCCCTGCGCCGGACCACGGCCAGATACTCGGGCATCTGTTCGGCGATCTCGGCCTTGATGTAGGAATCCAGGTCGTTTTGCATCTTCTCCACGAAGACAGTCTTCACGTCGCGAAGCGACCGGACGGCAGGCCTTGCGGGGGGCGGTGGAGGTGTTTCGATCGGGGGTGCGGCCGCCCGCGGTTGCTCGATAGGCTCTGGTGGCTTCACGGCCGGCGCGGCCGTCTCAATGGGTGGCAGATCCAACGGCTTCCGAGCCTGCGGAACGGGCGCTGTCCGCGGCGGGGCGATCGGCTTCTCCGTCACTCTGGGCGATTGCGCGGGGACAATCGGGGCCGTGCTGCTTGTGGGTGCCGGCGGATCCAGCAATCCGGCCGGCAGGGCTGGAGCCGGAGCCGGGACTGGAACCATCGATGCCGGCGCACTGCGAACTGCTTCCACGACGGGGGCTGGAGCGACCACCGGGGCTGGCCGCCGCAGGATCCAGATGGTCACCCCTGAGACGACTGTCAGCATTGCAGCGAGACCGGCCACCGACCAGAGGAGTAGTCTTCTCCGTGGCGGTATCGCCTGGATGGTGGGTGCCAGTCGTGTCGCAGCTAGCGGCGCTGTCGCCAACCGCGTCTCGGCGACAGCCGGCGGTGGGCTGGCGAGGCGAGTTGGCTTCATGGTCCGGATCGGCACGGCTGCCAAAGCGTCGTGGAACTCCTGCGCGGATTGGAATCGCGCGTCCTGCCGTTTCTCGAGTGCGCGATGCACGACGGCGTCCAGTGCCGGGTCGCACTCCACCCCCATCTGCCACAGTGACGGCGGTGGCAGTTCCAAATGGGCCTGCAACAGCGCATGATCGGTGTCGCCCGTGAATGGCATACGACCCGTCAGAGTCTCGAAGAGGACGACGCCGACGGAGTAAATGTCAGATCGGATATCGGCCTCCTCCCACCGGATGCGCTCGGGTGCAAGATACTCCAGCGTGCCAATCACGCTGCCGGCACGGGTGAGATGGGAGGAGCCCAGCACCCGCGCGATGCCGAAGTCGGTGACCTTCACGTGGCCGTCGTCCGTGATCATGATGTTGGCCGGCTTGATGTCCCGATGCAGCACGCCCATGCTGTGGGCGTGTGACACTCCCTGCAACACCTGCAGCATCACGGAGACGGCCGTTTCGACAGGTAGGGGGCCGGAGCGTTTCAGGATCTCCTCCAGCGTGTGGCCCGGCACGAACTCCATCACCATGTAGTAGTCTTCCCCGTCGCGGAAGAAGCTGAACAGGGTGGCCGTGCAGGGGTGGCTCAGCTTGGCCAGTGTCGCGGCTTCCACCCGGAAGCGTTCGATGAGGTCCGGCTGGCTGGCGATCTCGCTGCGTAGCATCTTGATGGCGACACGCCTGTCCACCATGACGTCGATGGCTTCAAAGACGGCGCCCATGCCGCCGGCGCCCAGTTGACGGGTGAAGCGGTAGTTGCCCACTGTTTTCGCGGTCATTCCGTTACCTCCAGTTGGCGTGTGGGTTTCATCGCCTCTGGCTGTTCCGCTGTGGGGATTCGGGCGATAGCCACGGTGATGTTGTCGTAGCCGCCGCGATCCCGAGCCATTTGGACCAGTTTCTGGCAGGCCTCCTGGGTGTCCGAACCGGCCACCACGCCGCGGATTTCGGCATTGGTCACGAGGTCGTGCAGTCCGTCGGAGCAGAGCAGGAAGCAGTCGCCGGCCTGCACTGGCAACGGCTCCGGCCACGTCATGGCGTCGAGATCGGGACGGGTGCCCATGGCGCGGCAGAGCACGTTGCGATCCTCGTGCTTGTGGGCCTCGGCCAGGGTCATCGCCCCCTGCCGCACCAGTTCCATGCATTGCGTATGGTCTTCGGAGAGCTGATAGATGCCGCCATCGCGAATGAGGTAGAGCCGGCTGTCGCCCACATGGGCGGCCCAGGCTTCACGATGGACGATCGCCAGCGCGGTGCAGGTGGTGCCCATGCCCTTCAGCGACGGATCGTGGGCAGCCAGATTGAGGATTTCGCGATGCGCGCGCTGAAACGCCTTGGCCAACGCTTCACCCGGCGTGCCGCGGGCCGAGCGATACTCCTGCTCGATCATCTCAACCGCGGTCTGACTCGCCACCTCGCCCGCTTTGTGGCCGCCCATGCCATCGGCCACCACAAGGAGGAGGCCACGTTCGCCTGCCCTCACGATGCGGGCGGAGTCCTCATTCAACTGGCGATGGCAGCCGGTGTCGGAGAGCAGGCTGGCCAGCGGGGGATCCGTCGGGGGCATGTCGCCGGAAGGCTCCGGCTTGGCCGTCCATTTCGAAAGCCAGGACATCATAGTTGTTCCTTATTTCTGCTCTCTCCTCTGGGTCTGCAGGGTGTAGGTGTAGCTGCGGCGCTCCGTGGGTTCGAATTGCACGGGGAGGTCCTGGAAGCCTTCGCGCTTCAGGGTCAGGTGGACCGTATCGCCAGGCCGGACTTGCACTTGGTAGGGAGTGGTCCCGACCAGCGCCCCTTCCCGATAGACCTCTGCGGCGCCGTCCATGGTGTCGACGGTGACGGACTTCAGGTCCGCCGGCGTCTTTCGAACGGCTTCCGCTCTCTGGGGCACCTCCGAATGGCCGCTGCGCACGGCCACCGCGATACCGCCCGCAACCAGCAGCGCGGCACCGATGGCGGCGACGAGCCCATGCCGCCAGGATTTGGCGGCCTCCGGTTGGCTGACGGCCCGGTGCAATTCCGCCGCCGAACCGTAGCGTTTGGCGGGGTCCTTTTCCAGGCAGCGAGTGACGACCCGGGCCACCGGCGCGGGCACGCCAGGCCGGCACTGGGTGATGTCCGGGCATTGGGCGTAGAGGATGCGGGCGAAGGCCTCCTGGCTGGTGCCCCCCTGGAAGGGGAGTTGGCCGCTGAGTGTCTCGTAGAACAGGATTCCGAGCTGCCATACATCGGTGGCACAGGTGACGGCCTCGCCGCGTAGTTGCTCGGGAGCCAGGGCAGCCGGGGTGCCGGCCACCGCACCGGCGCGTGTCAAACGTTCGGACCGCTGGTGTTGCGCGATGCCGAAGTCGAGGATCTTGATCTGTCCCGTGGGGGTGATCTTCACGTTGCTTGTCTTGAGGTCGCGGTGGATGACTCCACGGGCATGGAGATGCGCGACGACTCCGGCGATCTCCCTGACGATGTGGACCGCTTCCTCGATGGGGAGTGCCCCGCGGCGCTCGATGATGGAGGCCAGGGTTTCACCCTCCACATACTCCATGAGGATGCAGGGCCGGCCCTCATACTCATAGAAACCGAGGTAGTCGGCCACGCCAGGATGCTGGAGGCTGGCCTGGATGTCAGCCTCGCTGTAGAACCGCTTCAGCGCCGCGCCGTCGGCCAACCCGGGCGAGAGGACCTTGATGGCAATAACGCGGCCGAGGTGCGCGTGGACGGCTTTGTACACCTCTCCCATACCGCCGGCGCCTATGAGCTCGACGACACGGTACTCACCAATCCACGCATTGCGCATCGATGCCACTGGTCCTCCCGCCTTGCGCCTCCGATTCAGTTCTGGGCCGGGTGGACGCCCATCAGTTCCATCCCATAGCGGATGGGAATCGAGCCCGTGACCGTCGCGCCCTGCTGGTCGGTCCAGCCCAGGGTGAAGATGCCGATGACCCGGCCCTGGTCGTCGAACATCGGTCCGCCGCTATTCCCGTGGCCAGTGGAGTTGATCGTCAACTGGTAGAAGTCGCCGCCGAAGTGCGCGCCTTCCGAGGCGGTGACCTGTCCACGCACGATGCGCGAGATGTTGCCCGAAGAGAGGGTCGGGTCGGCGACCTCCTTCTGGATCACCTGTTGGTTCAGGATGTCGCGTGAGGCGGCGACGTCAATTACCGGCACCATGGAGGAGACCTGGGGGTACCCGAGGATCACGACCGGATCGCCCACTTTGACGGTCTCCCAGTTGTCGTTCAGCTCGACCTTCTTCAGCGTCTGTGGTAGATCGATCTTCACCATCGCGACATCCATACGGTCTGAGATGCGGGAGAGTTTGGCGGGAATCCGGATGCGATTCTTGGCGAACGCGACATCCAGATAGTCGTTGCGGCCTTCCAGCGCCTTGCCTTTCAGGACGTTCGGCTGGATCTGTTGCAGCGAGCCGGCCTCTACCACCAACTTGGCCTGAGCAGGCACCCAGTAGCCTGGGAACTGCTGGACGGGGATTGGCTTCTTCTGCATTTCCCGCTCACCGGGGATGAGCACCAGGCCGGCGCGGACCTGCTCGTTGCTAAACCCATAGGAGGAGTGCCAGGCCGCCGCGACGTGCCGGTTGGTTAGGATGAATCCGTCGTTGCTCACGACAAAGCCGCTGCCGAAGTGCCGCCCGCCGATGGGAAAGTTCTTGCCTCCGCCCTCGTCGGTGGTGAGCACCGGCTCCAGGCGGTTCTCAAGGATCATGAAGGCTGGAAGGTAGTCGCCCGCGCCTTGGACGATTTCTTCCTCCTGGGGCTTGCCATCCTTCCCTTTCACCGGCTTCCCCTCCTTGTCTTTCGCGGCCTGCCGGTTGGGAACCACGACGTGGAAGAGCTGCTTGCCGCTCTCCATGTCGACGAGTTTCCAGCCGACCTCGAACTCCACGGTGGCGTCGGTGTTGTTCTGGGTGATCTGTGTGGGGGTGAGCCCGGTGGGGGAGAGCTTCTGTTCAATCTTCTGTACGACCACCGTCGGTTTCGAGCGGGCGAAGTAGAACCAGGTGGCCAGCGCCGCGACGACCAGCAGCAGACTGCCAGCCACTGCGTAGAGGATCCGGTTCGACTGCCTCTTGGTCTCCCCGATCATCCGTTCCACCGTTGCTTTCCCGATGCCTCCGCCGGATGCCGGCACTGGTGCGGATTCTCGCGTTGGCGGCAATGGGGAGCCGGAACTGACGACGACGCTATCGGCGAGGCGTGTCGCCTTGACCAGTTCCGCGGGTCGCGGCTCGAGGTCGAACTCGAACTCGGGTCCACCTGGGCCGAGCTGAACGATGTCGCCACAATTGAGAGCAACAGCGCTGAATATCCGTTGATGATTGACGAAAGTGCCGTTGCGGCTGCCCAGGTCGGCAACTGTGTACTCGTGGCTGTCACCGGATGCCTGCGTGATCTTGGCGTGGCGACGGCTGACCAAATCGGACTCGGCATCGAATCGGAGCTCGCAGGCGGGGTCGCGGCCGATGATCAGCTCGTGGTGTTTGGTGGCGGAGAACTCCTCGGTCTGCCCAGACTTGGCGGCGTTCCGAATCT
Source organism: uncultured Paludibaculum sp. (assembly GCF_963665245.1). Classification (NCBI taxonomy): domain Bacteria; kingdom Pseudomonadati; phylum Acidobacteriota; class Terriglobia; order Bryobacterales; family Bryobacteraceae; genus Paludibaculum; species uncultured Paludibaculum sp. The sequence goes on along the minus strand of NZ_OY762267.1, from coordinate 3,705,029 downwards.
TGATGAGTATGTGGGTTTCCACTGTTCCTCCCTGGGCAGTTGTCTGCCGTATTGCTTGAAGGCCGGCGGCGTAAGGGCCTCGCCGACACAGGGAGTCTACCGGCCACTACTCAGTGAACAGAAGTTAGCGGATGTTTTTAACGCGTTAAAGCTGTTGATTTCAAGTGGGTTATGGAGCTAGCGGCGCCAGCCCATCCTGGCCTCGAGGGCGCGAAAGCGGGGCTCGTTACGGAGGTTTTCAAAGGCGGGATCGGCTCGCAGAAACGGCATGTCGCTGCTTCGTTCGTTCCGGGCGTGATCGAGAGCCTCAAAGGCTCTAGTCCTATCTCCGAGTACGGAATAGGCGTAAGCAAGTTCATACCATGGCGTCGGCGCGGGTGACGGCCAGTGCTCCAGCGTATCCAGGCCCTTTCTGGCCGCCGCCCGGTCGCCGGTCGCCCATCGGACGGCTGTCAGATGCGCCACCGTGTCGGCGTCGGCTGGATTGTCGCGCAGTGCCGCCTCGAGCTCGACGATCGCTTCGCGGTAGGCTCCCTTCTCCTGGAGACTGGCGCCAGCGACGGTGTGCGCCAAGTGGAAATGGGGGTTGAGCTCCATCGCTTCGCGCGCTTGGCGTATGGCTTCGTCAAAGTGACGGGCGCAGTACAGAGCCACGCTGAGGTTTGTGCTGGTGCGGTAGTTCAAGGGATCGAGGCTGAGAGCGCGCCGGGCTTCCGTCAGGGAATCGTCGGCGCGCCCGGCCGCCGTCAGGTACTGGGCATACCAATCGTGCGCCCTGGCAAGGTTGGGGTTTAGCTGGATGCTGCGGCGCAGGCCCTGCTCGCTCCCGACCCAATCCCAATCGGCAAAGAACTGAATCCAGGCCAGCAACGCGTGGGCGTGGGCGAGTTGATTGTCCAGCGCGAGCGCCTTTCCTGCTTCCTCCTTGGCTCTGGCGATGAGCGCCCAGTCCGGCGTGAGACTGTAGTAGGCCTGGGAGGCGAGGACTTCACCCAGGGCCGCGTGAGCAGGCGCGTAGTTGGGGTCTTTCGCGATGGAACGGCGCAGGAGTTCCACGCTTCGGGCCAGTTCCGCCGGGGTGATGCGGTCTTTTACATACTGGCCCTTCAGATAGAGATCGTAGGCCTCTGGATCCCGCGGCAGTTGTCCGCGCGGGGTGCTCGGACGCTGTAGTGTGCCCGCGACGAGGCGAACCAGTTCGTCGCCGACCCCGATGAGATTGCCACCGTCGGAATCCCAGGTGTGGGACCAGATGTGGAAGCCGTCGGAGACCTTGATGAGTTGGGCGCTGATGCGGACCCGCCGGCCCACTGTCCGGATGCTGCCTTCGAGAATCGTCTCGACGCCCAGTTGCCGGCCGGCAACTCGAACCTCCGGGCTCTTGCCCTTGAACTGGAACGAGGAACTGCGGGCCACGACCTTGAGACCCTCCACCTGGGCCAGCGAGGTGGTCACTTCCTCGACGAACCCATCAGTGAGGTACTCGTTTTCGGGGTTGTTACTGAGGTTGAGAAAGGGGAGAACCGCGATGGAGGAAGGCCGCTGATCGCGGGAGGCCGAGTAACCCCACCAGGCCGCCGCGATAAACAGCAGGGCCAGACCGGCGGTGGTCGTTATGATCAGACGGGCGTTGTGACCTTGCGGAGCGGGTGTTGGGCCGACGCTGAACGTGGGGAGGTACTTGCCTTTGGGTAGCTCGATGCGGATGTTGTCGTGAGCCCCGGTGCTCTGGTAGTAATCCCGCAACCGGCTGCGGAGATTGCTGGCGGCGACGCGGACCACCGAGTCGCCGCTGGGGTCGAAGCTCGATTGGCGGTGGAACACCTGCATGGCTACCTCGGTCTCCTTCACGGAGACCGCGCCTTCCAGTTTCTGTTCGACCACGAAAGTGAGGAATTGCTGAAGCCGCGTGGCGCTGAGGAATTCCGGCGAGCCGAGGATCCGCTCCAGGTGGAGGCGGACAGCCGTTGGATCGGTCTGCTTGGGACTTGGAGAGACAGATCGCGAGATGAGCCGGATCCGTGCCATGTGGTGCGGCCCCCACTGCCGGCCCGCGCCCGAGTCGCGCAGGCCAGAGGTGTGTCGGCCACGACATTCTATCAGTATCAGGTATTAAAATCGGTGAACTATCAATGAGATCACTCGGCTTCAGCGCCCTCAACTCCCGTTTGTGATACATTCGCACCTTGCGCGCGCCGTGTCCGTCGACGGCGGGCAGGCCGTTTTATATGAAGCTCAATTCCTACCTGCTGAAGGCCACCATCGTGGCCGCCCTGGGCGGGCTCCTCTTCGGTTTCGATACCGCCGTCATTGCCGGCGCCACCCACGCTCTCACCCTTGTCTACGCCCTCACCCCCAGCCTCCTCGGCTTCACGGTCGCCTCCGCTCTCTACGGCACTATCATCGGCTCCATTTTCGCCGGTATCCCTGGCGACAAGTACGGCCGCCGTGCCAGCTTGCGCGTCCTCGCCGTCTTCTATCTGCTTTCGGCTCTGGGCTGCGCCTTCGCCTGGGACTGGTACTCGTTCGTCACCGCCCGATTCCTCGGAGGCCTGGCCATTGGCGGCTCCTCTGTCCTTGGCCCCATGTACATCGCCGAAATCGCCCCCGCGCGTTGGCGGGGCCGCCTGGTCGGCATGTTCCAGTTCAACATCGTCTTTGGCATCCTGCTCGCCTACCTCTCTAACTTCCTGGTGGGTCTGGCCGGTCTTGGCGACTCCGAATGGCGCTGGAAGCTCGGCGTCGCAGCCTTCCCCGCCGCCTTCTTCCTGGTGATGCTCTTCACCATCCCCGAGAGCCCCCGCTGGCTCGTCAAGATGCGCCGCGCGCCCGAGGCCAGCGAAGTGCTCCGCCTCAGCGGGGAACCCAACTACAAGCAGGAACTCAACGACATCGTCACCTCCATCGATGCCGATCACGGGCACGCCAACGAGCCGCTCTTCTCGTGGAAGTACCGCTTCCCCATCTTCCTGGCCGTCACCATCGGCATGTTCAACCAGTTGAGCGGCATCAATGCCATCCTCTATTACCTCAACGACATCTTTGCCCAGGCAGGCTTCTCCAAAGTCTCAGGCGATCTCCAGGCCGTTGCCATCGGCGCCACCAACCTGCTGTCCACCATGCTGGCCATGACCGTCATCGACAAGATCGGCCGCAAGACCATGCTCCTCGTCGGCTCGGTTGGGACGGCCATCTGCCTTGGCGGCGTCTCCTGGATCTTCGCCTCTCATGCCAACCAGCATCTGCTGGTTTGGCTGCTCGTCGGTTTCATTGCGTTTTTTGCCTTCTCCCAAGGTGCTGTGATCTGGGTCTACCTCAGTGAGGTCTTTCCCAATCGCGTCCGAGCCAAGGGGCAGTCCCTCGGCAGCTTCACTCACTGGGCTATGAACGCCGTCCTCTCCGGAATCTTCCCGGTCATTGCCGCCACCTCCGGAGCCGCCCCCTTTGTCTTCTTCGCCGTCATGATGGCCGTCCAATTCTTTGTTGTCCTCCTCTGGTATCCCGAGACCAAAGGACACACGCTCGAGGAGATGCAGAAACGTCTGGGGATTGAGTAGCTTCGCCTTCGGCTCCGGCGCGAGATTCGGATATAGTGGTCCGTGAATGCGGCGTGCTTCTATCCTTCTCATTGTGGCCGCGGCCCTCGCTCGCGGCCAGGCTGCCCGGCTCGATCTCTCCGGGGAATGGGACTTCGAGGGCGGTAAGATCTTTCTGCCCGGCAGCACCGACCAGGCCGGCTATGGGAAGAAGACCATGGGCCCCGAAAAGGGCTGGCTCTCCCGTCCCTACACCTTTGAAGGCGCCGTCCACTTCGAGCGATCCATCCTGATACCCGAAACCTGGCGCGGCCAACACATCTCATTGTTTCTGGAACGCGTTCATTGGCAATCGACCCTCGAGATCGACGGCCAGCCCCTCGGCACCCGCAACAGCCTCTCCACGCCTCACATCTACGAGGTCTCCCTGGCCCTCACCCCCGGTCCGCATAAGCTCCGCATCGAGGTCGACAACACCTACAAGATCGATGTGGGCCGCGATGCGCACAGTGTCGGCGAGCACACTCAAACCAACTGGAACGGCATCATCGGCCGCATCGAGCTGCTTGCCACTCCACCAATCTGGATCGACGACGCCCAGGTCTATCCGCAGGGCCGCGTCGAAGTCACACTCCGCAACATCACCGGCCATCCCGTGGATGCCGAACTCCGCTCCGGTAACTCGTTTCTCAAGGTCGCTGCCCTGGACGCCGAACGGAAGGTCGCCTTTACTCTGCCGCCCGATCCGGGGGCCAGAAAATGGGACGAGTACGACGGCAGCCTCCAGAACCGCGAACTCATCCTCACCGCGAACGGTACCACCCACCGCTACCCGCTCACCTTCGGGCTTCGCGACTTCTCCACTGCTTCCGGACAGTTCCGGCTCAACGGGCGCCCCCTGCTGCTCCGCGCCACACTCGAATGCAGCATCTTCCCGCTCACCGGCTATCCGCCCACCACGGAGCCGGCCTGGGACCGCCTCTTCCGCATCGCTCGCGAGCATGGCCTCAACTCGTTCCGCTTCCACTCCTGGTGCCCGCCCGAGGCTGCCTTCGCCGCCGCCGACCGCGCCGGCTTCCTCCTCTATGTGGAACTCCCCGTCTGGAGCGCCAAAGTCGGTCTGGACGAAAAACTCGACGGGTTCATGCGCCAGGAGGGTTTCCGCATTCTCCGGACCTACGGCAACCACCCCTCCTTCGTGACCATGGGCCTCGGCAACGAACTCCGCGGCGACTTCAAGTTCATGGACAACCTGGTCGGCGAGTTCATCCAGTCCGATCCTCGGCGCCTCTTCACCTTCTCCGCCGACTATGTCCGGCTCGCCCCCGGTGAAACCTCCGAGTTCTACATCGCCCAGCGCACCAAAGGCGGCTACCTTCGCGTCCACGGCGATCGCTGGGACAAGGCCCCCACGGGCACCGATCTCGACTACTCGAAGAAGATAGAGGGCATCTCCGTGCCCGTGGTCGCCCATGAGCTCGGCCAATGGGTGACCTATCCCGACTACCGCGAGATCGCCAAGTATACGGGAGTGCTGAAGCCCCGCAACCTCGAGGCGTTCCGAGCTAAGCTCGAGTCCCAGGGTATGCTCGACCAGGCCGAGGCCTTTCAGCGGGCCTCCGGCCGTTTCGCCTGGCAACTCTACAAGGAGGACCTCGAAGCCGTCCTTCGCACCCCCAACATCGGCGGCTACCAACTCCTGCAGCTCCAGGATTTCCCCGGTCAGGGCGAGGCGCTCATCGGCCTGTTGGACTCCTTCTGGGATTCCAAGGGGCTGCTCACGCCCCAACAGATGAACAGCTTCGCCGGTCCTGTCGTCCCCCTGGCCCGCTTCTCGAAGTTCGTCTGGACCAACGACGAAACCTTCATCGCGAAGACCGAAATTGCGAACTATGGCAAGCGCCCCCTGGCCGGCGCCGCCCACTGGACCCTCACTGACGAAGCCGGTCAATCCATCGGAACGGGCACCCTGCCCGCCGTGAAGGCGCCGGTGGGCGAACTTACGCCCCTTATGGAGATCCGCGCTCCGTTGACTGCGCTACGCCGTGCCGCGCGTCTGAAACTGACCGTCTCTCTGTCTGGCTATCAGAACGACTGGGACATCTGGGTCTATCCGAAGCAGCTCGAAACACCGAAGCCCGCCGAAGTCATGATCACCTCCACATTCGACGAGGCCGCCCGTCAGGCACTGCAGCGCGGTGGCCGGGTCCTCCTCCTGGCGAAGTCCGCCGGCCTGCCCATGAGTTTCCAGCCCGTCTTCTGGTCGCTCAGTTGGTTCCCAAAGCAGCCTGGCACGATGGGCATCCTTTGCGATCCCGCTCATCCCGCCCTGAGCGGATTCCCCAACGAAGGTCATTCCAACTGGCAGTGGTGGGAGCTCACGCACGACGCCCGAGCCTTCGTGCTCGACGGCCAGCCTTTGGGTCTGCGCCCCGTCGTCCAGGTGATCGACGACTACCATCGAAACCACAGGCTTGGTGCGGTTGTCGAGGCCGCCGTCGGGAAGGGCAAGCTCCTGGCGGTCTCGCTCGACCTGGAGACCGATCTTGATCATCGGCCCGTCGCCCGCCAACTCCATCGGGCGCTGCTCGACTACATGAGCAGCTCCGCTTTCACCCCCACCGTGGAACTCACGCCGGTCCAGTTGGAGCAGATCCTCAAGCCAGCGAATCCCTGACGTCGGCGTGGAATTCTTCCGCGGTAACGCCGCCATGGGTCCACGGGCAAGGTTCTTTACCTGTGCGTCACCGCCCCGGACTCGCCGCGAGATTCCTGGCGGCTCCGCCAACCAGCGAGCTCATTTTCCGTAATGCACCTTGGGGAGAGCCGGGCCGCATGCCACACTGCCGGCATGCCACGGATCCTCCTCGCATTTCTCTTCATTCCGGCAATCTCACTCGCCGCGTCCCAGCCTTCCCTCGACTCGCTCCGAGCTGCTCAGCAGTCGTACGTCGACCACTTCAACAAGTTCGACGCCTCGGCCTTGGCGGCCTTCCTCCATCCCGACTACTCCGAGTTCGCTGCCTCCGCCGATACGCCCGACCTCTGGGCTGCTCGCCCAGCCGCGCAACGCACCACGACATTCACTGATCTCTTCTCCGCCCATCAGACCCTGAAACTCGAACTCACCTCGGCTCAATACGTCATCGCCGGCTCCACCGGCATTGTCGAGGCCAATCAGAAGCTCACCCAGAAGCCGAACGACGGCATTCTCGAGTACATCCGGACGCGCGCCACCTTCACCTGGGTCTTCGCCGCAGACCGCTGGCGATTGCTCGCCGTTCACCGCTCCGCACCCCCGGCCAGCGCGCCCCCCGCGCCCGCCCTCGCTCAGGACCCCGCCGAAGCCCGCATCCTCACCACACTCCTCGCCACCCCGCGTTGGGCCGGAGTCCCCATGGTCGACGGCCGCCTTCTCCGCGTCCTCGCCGAATCCATCCAGGCGCGCAATGTGGTCGAAGTGGGCACATCCACCGGATTCGCCACTCTCTGGATCGCCGATGCGCTCCGCAAAACCGGAGGCCACCTCACCACCTTTGAGCTCGACCACGGCCGGGCCACCACGGCGCGCCGCCAGTTCGAGGTGGCTGGAGTCAGCGGCTTCGTTACTCTCATCGAAGGCGACGCCCATAAGAACGTGGCCCAGGTAAAGGGGCCGCTGGATATGGTTTTCCTCGACGCCGACAAGGACGGCTACCTTGACTACCTCAACCAGTTGCTCCCGCTGGTCCGTCCCGGAGGACTCATCGTCGCCCACAACATGCGCTTCCCCACGCCCAGCCCGGACTACGTGAAAGCCGTCACAACAGATCCCAATCTCGAGACCATCTTCCTGAACATGGACGACCAGGGCGCCGGCGTCACCATGAAGAAGCGCTGAATCCTGGGCCGGCGGACGCCCTTACTGCGCCAGTTGGTTCTTCGGAACCGTCGCAGCCGCCACCGCCGGCACCCACACCTCCATGTGCGCCGGACCCCGGTTGTGGAACACGTAATAAGGAACGAACGTCAGATCCACTGGCGTCCGCGCCGTCCACTCCTTCGTCGAGTACAGTGGCGCTGACTCCACTTTCGACCCGAACGTCAGCCCCTTGTGGTGCAGCACCGTGATCCCGCCCAGCAGTCCGGCCTTCTCCTCCGGAACCAGGGCCGCCGGCATCGAAATCGCCGCGTCGAACACCGAAGTCCCCGGTTGGTCCTCCTGCTCCAGGCAGTACACCAAGGGCCCCCGCTGCACCGCGACTTTGCCGTAGTCCTCTGGCACCCTCGGATTCGCCCGCAGAAGCCGCGGTTCCATGTCCAGCGCCACCCGCACCTGGTCCCCCGCCTTCCACTCCCGGCGCAGTGCCACATAGCTGTTCGGAGTCCACTTCTGTTCCGCCGGCTTCCCGTTGATCCAGATCACACTTTTCTCTGACCAACTCGGGATCCGCACATACAAAGTGAACGTCTCCGCCTTCTCCGGACTCACGACGATCTCCACATCGCCGGTCCAGGGCTGGCCTGTTTTCGTCTCCGTCTGGATCCTCGTCCCCGACTCCAGCTTCCAGTCGAGTTTACTGTTGTCAAAAAAGTGAACCCACAGTCCGTCTTTTGAAGTGGAGTAGAAATATCCACCCAGCGCCGCAAATGTCCGCTGCAGGTTCGGCGGACAGCAGCACGTGTCATACCACGGGTTCCTGATCTTTTCCCCGCCGCTCGCCAACGGATTTCGGTAACAGTACAAGGTCCCATCCAGCGACATGCCGGAATTGATCCCGTTATACAGCGCCCGCTCCATCACATCCGTATACTTCGCGTCGCCCGTCGCCGCCAGCATCCGCTGGTTGAACAGGAACCCCGCGATGGCCGCGCACGACTCCGTGTACGCCTGCCGGTTCGGCAGTTCATAGGAATCGCCAAACGACTCCCCCGACGCCCTCGATCCCACGCCGCCCGTCACGAACATCTTGCCGCCCACCAGGTCCGCCCACAGTCTTTCCAACGTCTTCCAGTACGCCGCATCACCTGTCTCCAGATAGTAGTCCGCCGCACCGGTCGCCGCATACAGCGCCCGCACCGCGTGTCCTTCAAAATGCGTCCGCTCCACGAACGGGCTTCCGCTGAACATGTACTCCAGTTGCGACGGCCGCAGCTTCAGCCGCTCCTGCTCTACCCCACTCAACAGGTAGCCCGACAACTTCAAATACCGGGCATCGCCCGTCGTCCGGTACAGCTCCGCCAACGCCAGTTCCAGCTCCGGATGCCCGGTGAGTAATGGCTGCTTGCCGGGACCTGTCTCCCGCAGCAGATACTCCACAAACCGGATCGAGCCATCCAGCAGCTTTCGCTTCCCCGTCACCCGGTAGTACGCGATAGCGCCCTGGATCATATGGCCCAGGCAGTACAGCTCATGCCCGCCGGTCTGCTGCTGCCAGCGCTGCCCCGCCCGATCTTCCACCCAGTAGGTGTTCAGGTATCCATCCGGCTGCTGTGCCGCCAGAATCACATCCACCAGTTGGTCGATCGTTGCTTCCAGCTTCACATCCGGCTTGCTGGCCAGCGACCACGCCGCCCCCTCAATCCACTTATATAGATCGGAGTCCGTGTACAGTGGCCCCCGTCTCTGCACGTAGTTCGTCGTTGAGCCCAGCCGCCGGAAGTTGTCCACCACCCCGTGCTCTTCCAACAGCGTCAACAGCGTGGGAATCGATCTCTCAATCGTCAACCGTTGACGCTGAGCCCAGAATCCGCCGGTCAACTGTACCGCTCGCACCGGCACCGGATGCAGCTTCGCCTGTGGGCTTCGCGACAACTCCAGTAACCCCTCATCGCGCCACGCAGACTGGCCAAATATAGGAAAAGCAAGGAGAAACAGGGCGGTGCAGAGTCGCATGTCTGATTTGTACCAGAACAGAAACCGGCCCGCCACATGAATCGTGGATGAAAAAAAGTTACAGCGTTTCAAAAAACTGGAAAGTGGTTCACTTTGATGCTACACTCCATCTCGAATGAGTCTGGGGGTCCGAATGCACCACAAACTACTTGCACTGTTTTGCGCGCTGGGTCTGTCTCTGTTTGCCCAGAACCGCGGCTCCATTTCGGGCGAGGTTCTGGATACTTCAGGGGCTGTCATCCCCAATGCGAAGGTGACCGTGTCCGCGCCAAGCATCGGCTTGACGCGCGATGTGGTCAGCAATGAAAGCGGATTCTTTACCGTCCCCACGTTGCCGGCCGGAGACTACGAAGTCAAAGTCGAAGCAAGTGGGTTCAAGGTGCTGAATCGTACCGGCGTTCGGCTGGATGCCGATCTCGCCCTCAACCTGAAGCTCCAGTTGGAGGTTGGCCAAGTCTCGGAACGCGTCGAGGTCACCAGCGACGTGCCCATGGTCGAAACCTCTAACGGTGAGGTCTCTCGTACGCTCACCATGCAGCAGTTGCAGAACTTCGCGCTGCCTGGTCGCAACCCGTTCTACATGCTGGGCATCATGCCCGGAGTCATCTCCCGCTACGGCAACTTCATGACCGACTTCCGCGGCGGCAGCTACTCCATGGGCGGTCTCCAGGTGAACGGCCAGCGCAAGGACACCAACTTCATCGCCGTCGACGGTATCAACAACGGCCGCAACCGTGACGGCGTCCAGCAGAACAACATCCTCGGCGTCGACTTCGTGGAAGAAGTGAAGGTGGAAACCACCCACTACGCCGCCGAGTACGGCCGCTCCACTGGGGCGCAGATCAACTTCATCACGCGCCGCGGCACCCAGGACTACCACCTCTCGCTCTACGAGTTCTGGTTCTCCGACGGCTTCGCCGCCTGTCCCTATGTCGTCGGCTGTGCCTCCAAAGGGCGCATCCGCTATCACAACTACGGCTACACCCTCGGCGGACCCGTCTATATCCCCGGCAAGTGGAACACTGAGAAGAACAAGCTCTTCTTCTTCGCCGGTCTCGAAGGCCGCTACACCGCCGGCTTCAACCAGAAGACGTCCATCATCCCCACCACTCTGGAGCGCAACGGCGACTTCAGCAACAGCGCCACCAAGCCCATCGATCCGCTCAACAGCGGCGCAGCCTTCCCCAATAACGTCATCCCCGTCTCGCGTATCAGCGGGCTCGGTAAGGCCTTGCAGAAGATCTACCCCGATCCCAACTACGCCGGCCCCGGTGCCAACTACTACGCCAGCAACAGCCAGCCCACCGACAGCACCGACATGGTCTACCGCGTCGACTACAACATCAAGCCCAATTGGCAGTTGAATGTTCGCACCCTCCCCGGAACGCAGGACTTCACCTCCTACTTCGACAACACGGGCAACAACATCCCGCTGTTCCAGGTGCATCGCAAGCGTTACGGCGACAACTGGGTGGCCAGCCTCAACACTGCCATCAACGCCACCACCATCAACGAGTTCAGCGTCGGTTACTCGGCTTACCGCGAAGGCTTCGACATCATTGGCAACGGCGTGAAGCGGGCCACCTACGGGCTCACCATCCCGTCCCTCCTCTCCATCAACAATCCTGACCGCATTCCCAATGTCAGCATCACCGGCTATCAGGGGATCGGCTCCGGCCAGGCCAACTACGCCCATACGCCCACCTTCATCGTGCGCGAGAACTTCAGCAAGATCCTGGGCGCGCACACCATCAAGGCTGGCTTCTACTTCGAGAACATGAACATGAACGAAGTGAACAACCCCACCGACAACGGGTCGTTCTCCTTCGGCGGTTCTTCCACCAACCCCAACGACACCAAGAACGCCTGGGCCAACGCCTTGCTCGGCTACTTCAACTCCTACACCGAAACAGGACCCGCCGTGCAGACCGTCTACAAGGCCTTCGACCGCGAGTTCTACGTGCAGGACAGTTGGCGCGTCAACCGGCGGCTCTCTATCGAAGCCGGCCTCCGCTACGCCCTGATCTCCCCGTGGGGCGCCAAGCTGAACAACCTCGTGGCCTTCATGCCGCAGTTCTACGACGCCAGCAAAGCTCCGCAGGTCGCCGCCAATGGCTCCATCATCGCAGGTACCGGCGACCCCTACAATGGCCTCGTCCTGCCCGGATCCGGCTTCCCCGACGCCGCCAAGGGCCGCATCCCGCAGTACGGCGACTCCAGCATCACCGCCCTGTTCCGCGGCGTGCCCGATCAGTTCCACCCCCTCCGCAAGACCAACTTCCAGCCCCGCGTCAGCCTTGCCTGGGACGTTTTTGGCAACGGCAAGCTCGCCATCCGCACCGGCGCCGGCATCTTCCAGGGCGTCACCGGCATCGCCTACTCCGGCTGGTACCTCGGCGCCCGCGCTCCGCTGACCCTGAGTTCCACTGTCACCAACGGCAATGCCGACAACCCCGGCAGCGGTGTCGCCAACACCACCCGCTTCCCCATCGACGCCGGAGCTCTGCCCGCCGACTACAAGATGCCGACCATGTACAACTACAGCTTCGGCATCCAGACGCTGCTGCCCTACAAGACGCAGCTGGATGTCAGCTACGTCGGCAACTCCGGCCGCCACCTCTCCTATCAGCGGCCGCTCAACTTCCTCACGCCCGACCAGCAGGCTGCCCACGTCGGCGTCGACCTCCGGCAGTACCTGCCCTACCGCGGTCTCAATAGCCTGAACATGGTGGAACCTTCGGCCACGTCCAGCTACAACTCGATGCAGATGTCGGTCCGCCGCCGCACCGGCGCCCTCACCTATGCCGTGTCCTACACGGTCGGCAAGATCATCGGCTACGGCAATGAAGGCGTCGCCGGTGGTCCCCAGGATCCTCTGAATGTCCGCGCGGAAAAGTCGGAGCTCGAAGAGAGCCGCCGCCACTACGCCGTCATCAGCCACACCTACGAAACCCCCTGGTTCAAGAGCCAGCAGGGCTTCCTCGGTCGCATCCTGGGCGGCTGGAGCGTCTCTGGCGTCTGGACCCTCACCAGTGGCCGTCTCTTTGCCCCGACCCTCACCAACGTGGCCGGCAATGTAGCCAACCGGCCCAATGTCGTGGGCGACTGGTACATCGATCCCGATCAGCGTTCGCTGTTCAAGTACTTCAATACTTCCGCTTTTGCCCGGCCCGCCTCCTGGACCTATGGCAACTCCGGCAAGTGGGTCATCCGCGGACCCGGCTCCATCGACCTCAGTGCTTTCGCTTTGAAGAACGTCCGCGTCGCTGAAAGAATCAACCTCCAGTTCCGCGTCGAGGCGTTTAACGCCATGAACCACATGAACCTGGGCGGCTTCAACACGCAGTTGGGCAGCTCGTCCTTCGGTCAGATCAACGATGTCGGCTCCCCCCGCTACATCCAGATCGGCGCCAAGTTGATGTTTTAACTCTGTCTCCCAAATGCAGTACAACCAGGCGCCCCGAGCCAACCAGCCCGGGGCGCCCCTTTTTTGTGCAACCCTCTTCACCGCGAAGGGAGGGCGGTCCCCCGGGACCGCGCGGGAGCCCCAGCTCCCGCCCAAGCCCGCCCAAGCCACCGCGTCCCCACGTTCGAGGACGTTTCTCCCGCGGCCCAAAACACAGCCCCCTCGGAATCCCAGCGTCGCCCGCACGTGGCGAGGCTTGATCCGGCGTCACAAGAATCTCTGGACGCCCCGGATAGTACGGCGGTCCCCCAGGACCGCGCGGGAGCCCCAGCTCCCGCCCAAGCCTTTCCCAAACCACCGCGTCCCCCGCCCCGTCTCCAGTAAACTTGGATCGTCACCAACCCCATGCCACCGCAAGACCTCTCCCGCCGAGCCTTCTTCACCGGCACGCTCGCCACGCTGACCACGACCGCCAACCTCCAAGGCGCCGCCCCCGCCCCGGACTCCCCCCTCACCCTTTGGTACCGCCAGCCCGCCTCCACCTGGGTGGAAGCCCTCCCCGTAGGCAACGGCCGCCTGGGAGCCATGGTCTTCGGAGGCGTCGAAAAAGAACGCATCCAGCTCAACGAAGAGACCGTCTGGGCCGGTCACGCCCACGACGGCAACAACCCCATCGCCCTCCGCAACCTGCCCGATGTCCGCCGCCTCCTCTTCGAAGGCAAGGAGAAGGAAGCCACCGAACTCGCTGGCAACACCATGATGGGCATCCCCAAAACCATCCAGAGTTATCAGACCCTCGGCGACCTCTGGATCGACCTCCCCGGCGCCACGCAAGCCGCCGAATACCGCCGCTCCCTCGACCTCGACCAAGCCATCGCCGCCACCACCTTCCTCGTCAACTCGGCCCGCGTCACTCGCGAAGTCTTCGTCTCCGCCCCGGACCAGGTCATCGTCGTCCGTCTCTCCTCCGAGAAGCCCATCCAGGCCCGCATCCGCCTCGATCGCCCCGCCCAGTCCCAAACCACAGCCGACCCTGCCAACCCCCGCCGCCTCTTCCTCCGAGGTCAACTCGGTGACGAAGGCCTCCGCTTCGAAGCCCACCTCGACGCCACAGCCACCGGAGGCACCGTGAAATCCGAAGGCAACGTCCTCGTGGTCGACGGAGCCACCGAGGTTCTCCTCCGCCTGGCCGCCGCCACCAGCTACCGCGACCAGCCCTGCGAGGTGATCCCTTCCCGGACCCTGGCCAAAGCGCCAAAGTCCTACAAGGACCTGAAGGCCCGCCACATTGCCGACCACCAGGTCTACTTCCGCCGCGTCTCTCTCCAGTTGCCCGCCAACCCGGCCCTGTCGACCCTCCCCACCGACGAGCGCCTGAACAAGGTGAAAGCCGGCGAACGCGACGAATCCCTGGCCGCCCTCTACTTCCAGTACGGCCGCTATCTCCTGCTCGGCAGCTCCCGCCCCGGCACCCTGCCCGCTAACCTGCAGGGCGTCTGGAACGAGCACCTGAAGGCCCCCTGGAACAGCGACTACCACACCAACATCAACCTCCAGATGAACTACTGGCCCGCCGAGGTGACCAACCTCTCCGAATGCCACCTGCCCCTCTTCGACTACATGAATTCGCTCGTCCAACCCGGCACGCGCACCGCCAAGCTCCAGTACGGAGCCAAGGGCTGGGTCGTCCATCACCTCTCCGACATCTTCGGCTTCACACAGCCCGCCGACGGCACGCAGGGCATCTGGCCCATGGGCGCCGCCTGGCTCGCCCAACATCCCTGGGAGCACTACCGCTTCACGGAGGATCGGGAGTTCCTCGCCAAGCGCGCTTACCCGTTGATGAAGGGCGCCGCCGAGTTCATCCTCGATTTCCTCGTCGAAGCGCCCGCCGGCACACCCGTGGCGGGCATGCTCGTCACCGCTCCGTCGCACTCCCCAGAGAACCGTTTCCGCAAGCCCGACGGCACGGTCTCGATGTTCACCTATGCGGCCACCATGGACAACTCCATCATTCGCGACCTGCTGAGCAACGTCGTGGAGGCGTCGAAGATTCTCGGTGTCGATGCCGACTTCCGGGCCAAGTGTGAAGCCACCATCCCGCGCCTGCCCCCGTTGAAGGTCAGTGCCCGCACGGGCCGCCTGATGGAGTGGGTGGAGGACTACGACGAGCCCGAGCCCCAGCACCGCCACGTCTCGCATCTCTTCGCGCTCCATCCCAGCGAGCAGATCAGCGTGAGCAAAATGCCGGAGTTCGCCGCCGCGGCCCGCAAGACTCTGGAGGTGCGAGGCGACAAATCCACCGGCTGGTCGACTGCGTGGAAGATGAACTTCTGGGCCCGTCTTCAAGACGCTGAGCGTGCCTACAAACTCTGGACGATGCTGATCACCACGTGTACGTTGCCGAACCTCTTCGACACTCACCCGCCGTTCCAGATCGACGGCAACTTCGGAGGCACGGCGGGCATTGCCGAGATGCTGCTGCAGAGCCATTCGGGCGAGATCCATCTATTGCCGGCTTTACCGGCCGCGTGGTCGGAAGGCAAGGTGACAGGCCTGCGAGCCCGAGGCGCGGTAGACGTCGACATGGAATGGAAGGGAGGCCGCCTGAAGACCGCGCAAATCAAGGCGCGAGTCGGCAGAACCCTGAGAGTCCGCTACGCGGGTGGCCTGAAGGTGCGCCACGGAAAGCAGGAAGTAAAAACCCGGACCGAAGATGGAGCCCTGGTCTTCGAGGCGGCGGTGAACCGCGTCTACACCATCTCCTGAACTGCGGCGGTATCACAGAGCGACCGCGGCCGGCTAGGTGCAACGACCCCCAACCGTCAGGGAGGGATCTCCAGTCCGTTGCGAACCGCGCACGTCAGTAAGCGGGCGCGCGCTGCGGGAGCGTCTTCATCCGAATGATCCGGCCGCCCAGCGAACCGCGATCGTCATCGAGTCCCGCATGGCCCAGCGCGTCGCCAAACCCGACAAAGTCGCCCCCCATCCAATCTCGGAACCGTGCCCCCGTCCAGTTCCGGAACCGCGCCCTCCTCCCCGTCCCGCAAGTGATGGGTAGTGTATGAGCCTCAACGATCTGTGTCCGTCCAGTTGTGCAATAGAACCAAAGCGACGGGGCGTTCTGGAGGTTCCGAGGCGACGGAAAGCACTGGGGGCCATTCCCCCGGCCACCGGCCCGGGCCCTCCCCTGCAACCCCAAGTGCTCCCCCAAACCGAAGGTTGGGGCTGCCCCGGTCCCCAGGAACACCCCAAGCCAGATCCCCAGACCGGAAACCACGACCACCCCCCCAACCCCAAGTGTTCCCCAAACCCCAAGTGCTCCCCCAAACCGAAGGTTGGGGCTGCCCCGGCCCCCAAGAGCACCCCAAGCCAGATCCCCAGACCGGAAACCACGACCACCCCGCAACCCCAAGTGTTCCCCAAACCCCAAGTGTTCCCCCAAGCCGAAGGTTGGGGCTGCCCCGGCCCCCAGGAACACCCCAAGCCAGATCCCCAGGCCGGAAACCACGGCCACCCCGCAACCCCAAGTGTTCCCCAAACCCCAAGTGCTCCCCCAAACCGAAGGTTGGGGCTGCCCCGGCCCCCAAGAACACCCCAAGCCAGATCCCCAGGCCCCGAACCGCGACAGTCTTCGACGCCCACCTGACCCGCCCCGTCGCCAAACCCAATAAACCCGCGCCCCCCATCCAGTCCCGGAACGTCAGTGACGGGCTACGCACCCACCCCCCCAACGGCCCAGGCACACCCCGCCCCCGGCTTCCTCGTCCGGATCCACGTCACCATGAGCCCCGGACGAACTCGAGGGCCGTGGCCCACCGGACCGCACCGAAACCCCGCTCTCGTCTCGAGGAAACTCGTCCATCGGTCCGTGGCACTTCTTATACTTCTTTCCGCTGCCACAAGGACAAGGATCATTTCGACCGATCTGTTCGCTCATCGCATGCTCCTAAGGCGGGGAAGGCGAACCCGCCGCCGTGATCTACTGGGCCATCGCGCACACCCCAAGTGTTCTCCAAACCCCAAGTGCTCCCCCAAACCGAAGGTTGGGGCTGCCCCGTCCCCCAAGAACACCCCAAGCCAGATCCCCAGGCTCCGAACCGCGACCGTCGTCGACGCCCACGTGACCCGCCCCGTCGCCGAACCCAACAAACCCGCGCCCTCCGTCCAGTCCCGGAACGCCAGTGACGGGCTATGCACGCAACTCCCAACGGCCCAGGCACACCCCGCCCCACCGTCTCGTCAACTCATCGGTTCATCCGGACTCGCCGAAGCCTCACCTCCGCCATCACCCCGCGCCAACCGAACGCGCAACTGCCCCGTACCCCCGCCCCCGGCTTCCTCGTCCGGATCCACGTCACCGTGAGCCCCGGACGAACTCGAGGGTCGTGGCCCACCGGATCGCACCGGAACCCCGCTATCGTCTCCAGGAAACTCGTCCATTAGTCCGTGGCACTTCTTATACTTCTTTCCGCTGCCACAAGGACAAGGATCATTTCGACCGATCTGTTCGCTCATCGCATGCTCCTTAGGCCGGGACGACGAGCCCACCGCCGCGATCTTCGTGGCCACCGCGCAGCCCCAAGTGTTCCTCAAACCCCAAGCGCTCCCCCAAACCGAAGGTTGGGGCTGCCCCGGCCCCCAAGAGCACCCCAAGCCAGATCCCCAGACCGGAAACCACGACCACCCCGCAACCCCAAGTGTTCCCCAAACCCCAAGTGCTCCCCCAAACCGAAGGTTGGGGCTGCCCCGGCCCCCAAGAGCACCCCAAGCCAGATCCCCAGACCGGAAACCACGACCACCGCGCAACCCCAAGTGTTCCCCAAACCCCAAGTGCTCCCCCAAACCGAAGGTTGGGGCTGCCCCGTCCCCCAAGAACTCTCCAAGCCAGATCCCCAGACCGGAAACCACGACCACCCCGCAACCCCAAGTGTTCCCCAAACCCCAAGCGCTCCCCCAAACCGAAGGTTGGGGCTGCCCCGGCCCCCAGGAACACCCCAAGCTAGATCCTCAGGCCCCGAACCGCGACCGTCTTCGACGCCCACCTGACCCGCCCCGTCGCCAAACCCAATAAACCCGCGCCCCCCGTCCAGTCCCGGAACGTCAGTGACGGGCTATGCACGTAACCCCGACGGACCGGGCACACCCCGCCCCATCGCCGCGTCAACGTAGCAGTTCATCCGGACTTGCCGAAGCCTCACCTCCGCCATCACCCCGTGCAAACCGAACCCGCAACGGCCCCGTAGCGCCGCCCCCGGCTTCCTCGTCCGGATCCACGTCACCGTGAGCCCCGGACGAACTCGACGGCCGTGGCCCGCCGGACCGCACCGAAACCCCGCTATCGTCTCCAGGAAACTCGTCCATCGGTCCGTGGCATTTCTTGTACTTCTTTCCACTGCCACAAGGACACGGATCATTCCGACCGATCTTCTCGCTCATTACGTGCTCCTTAGGCGGGGAAGGCGAGCCCGCTGCTGTGATCTGCTGGGCCATCGCACACACACCAAGAATACGCCGCAATCCAGTCATCCGTTCGAAAGCCAGCGCGACAGTCGCCGAACCCGAGCCCCAGCACCGCCACGTCTCGCCCCGCTACGCACTCCACCCCAGTGAGCAGATCAGCGTGAGCAAAACACCGGCACTCGCCGCCGCGGCACGCAATAACCGGCGAATCGCCGTGGTGGTTGCTTATTAGTACCAAGATCGATACAATCGCGACCGTCGATGCCATCGTTGATGCAGTATTGGACCATGGCATCTGAGTCTCTCATGACGCCCTCATCTCTCAATAGCCTAATATACTCGCTAGAGAACAATATATCAAATCTTGAACGATACGTAGATTTTCTTGAGATGCTGGTGTGGATTGCCTCGGCGGCCGTGGTGATTGGTGTTGCTTTCGAACTATTGGTCGTCGTCCATGAATACAAATCCGATTTGAGGGGCTGGCGACGTGGATCAATTTGCTCTCCAGAGAAACCGTCAAGGAGTATGTTCGCCTTCGAACTACTGGGAGCACTGCTCGTCACGCTTGGCGTAGCTGGTGAACTATGGGTGGGCATTGTATCGGGAAATCGAAATTCTGAACTTCGCGACAAAAACCGAACGTTGGTCGGGCTCATTCGCCAACAAGCAGGAAACGCCGAGAGAGTGGGCGGTGAAGCGTCCGAGCGTGCTGCCAGACTAGAAGATCGCGCCAGATCGGCCGAGCGCCTACAGCGCGAAGCCGAGTCTCGCATTGCGATTGCTGAACAGTTGACGGCCGAAGCCTCTTTGGAAACTGCACGACTGCGGAAGTCGATGATGGCGAGACGTCTTACGGGCGAGCAGCGCTCCGCCTTGCGGTCGCTACTTAGGCATCAGCCGCTGTCGGTAACGATTGTGTCCAAATTTATGGATTCCGAATCAACTGACTTCGCGGACGACATCGAGGGGGCGCTCAAGGATGCGGGGTGGAATGCCTATAGAATCAAGAACCACGTTGGGAGGTCTACAGGGGTGCAAATGGGTACCGTTCAGCCAAGAGATACTGGAGCCCATGACTTGATTCGAAGATTTAGCGATGCGTTGCGTTCTGTCGGAATCGACAACGCCATTACGGACTTCAAAGACGGAGACTCCACCATCAGCCCGCCATTTCAAGCGCATATACTCTACCTCGTTGTTGGTGATAGTCCGGCAATCAAAGAAATTAGAGATGGCAGATAGGAAAGGGGCCGTCCCGCAGCCCACAGGCAACTCCTCGCCGAGAGCCGGCTCAGCCCATTGATCCGGAACGGCAAAGTGGAGACGGTGGAACTGGGTCTGGAGCTGGTCTGGAGCTGGGTCGG
Source organism: uncultured Paludibaculum sp. (assembly GCF_963665245.1). Classification (NCBI taxonomy): domain Bacteria; kingdom Pseudomonadati; phylum Acidobacteriota; class Terriglobia; order Bryobacterales; family Bryobacteraceae; genus Paludibaculum; species uncultured Paludibaculum sp. The sequence continues at coordinate 3,685,382 of NZ_OY762267.1, read as the reverse complement.
CCCGTCCCTATCCGGAAACGAAAGTAACCAATACACTGATGTGTCGCTCCGATTCTCTGATGAGCACGCACCGTCGACGGGGCCGACGCCGTGTGTCGCCTCACTCCTCCTTCGTAACCAACCGTGAACTAGTGACTTACCCGCTTCTCCTGTGCTCCGGCGACGAATCAAAGCATGCCTTGACGTACGCATTCAATAGGGCAGAAGTGCCGTCGGGACGGATCACACGTGCGAGCGAAAAGAGCTGAGCCCACCCTCAGTACCTCGCACTCACCCGCCCCCCCGGTTGTCGAATCCGTAGCTCACGACCCGGCCGCCTGAGTACGCCGGTCCTATGGACAGCACGCCGTTTTGGAAGGCAAGGCTCTCGAGTTCAAACGCGACCTCTCCTCCCCCCCCGAGGGAATCCTCAAAGCCATCGCGGCGTTCGCCAACACGTCCGACGGCATCATAGTGCTGGGCGTGGAGGACGATACGGAGGCTGTCTACAACATGCCGTCGATTCCTGATCCAGTGACCGAGGACCAAGCAACTGAATTGTTGTGTCTAGACTGTATGGCTTCAGCTAGAGCTGCGTGGATTCTCGTCGCCGTGGCCGTCACAATCGTTCCGGGCATCGGACGGTTGGAAGCTTGTTCCTTCACAACCGAAGTGGTGCTGGGGTCCATAGGGCATTGTGATTTCAGCAAGTTCCACCCCCTCCGCATTGGCTCCGATTGGCCGCAGCGCCAAGACATCCTCTCTCAAGTCCCGCCAGCCTATAGCGACGGCGCAAGGCGAAGCGGCATGTCCGGCCTCGTCACCGTCCTCTTGTTGATCAACGCCAAGGGGAGTGTCGAGCAAGCTTGTGCGACCGGTGGCCCCGGTGAACTCCGCAAGCCCGCCGAAGCGGCCGCTCGCCAATGGAAGTTTCGACCAGTTGAGCTGAACGGGCAGCCAGTGCCTTATGTAGCTGGAGCGATCTCCTTCAAGTTCGTGCTGGACGCCGCCAGTAAGGGAGCGAGCGGGCTTCAGGTGTTCGTGTGGGCGCCTGCTGGAAAAGTGATTGGGCGACTGCGTGTTCCTCCAGGGTTCAAGACCGAGGTCTACAACTACAGAGAGGGATTCGTCACAACACTTCATTTTGCTGACGGAGCCAGTCTGGTCCTCCAGGCTGGAGGCATGTACAGAATCCCTATGTTCCAGGGCAATAATTACGCGCTGATGGGATCCTCCGATGTGCCTAAGAAGACGATCAGGACCGGCAGGATTCGCGGGACGCGACTGCTCTGGCGCGAGGACAACTACCATGCGAGTCCACTGGTAGGGAGTAACCTGTCGATATTTCAGATTCTTCCACCCAACATTGGCTACCACCATGTGGCCCCATCGCGGAGAGCCGAGTTTGATGAGGCCATGGATTCTTTTCAGCGCGAGGGGGATCGAATCGAGCAGACCAAACCGCTTGCCAGGCCTCCGAATTAGTCGCCCGGTTCAGGCGAGGTTGAGATACCGCCGTCCTGGCGAAGTCAGAGCATGCATGAGATCCAGAGCCCGGGTACAGGCTACTTTCCAGGCGAAAGCACGATAGTAACGTCGGAATTGCGCTCTGCCGTTTCCACCCGCCACCCCGCGTTTGATACTGTGGCGAGAGTGAACCCGTTCAGAGGACAGCCTTGGATGATACTTCCGGCCGCGCTGCTGTTTGTGCTCTTTGCTCTCAGCATGGACGTGGGACGGCTGGTTGGGTGGTGGGCCTTCGGCGCTCTCACTGTCGTCGGCCTCCTGGGAGCTTTTGTGGTCAGTTGGGCGTTGGAGCAGTTCCGGCGACGCTGGAACAACTTGTCCACAAAACGGCGGGTGGCTTTAGCGTCGGCTGCCGCCTTGATTACACTGTGCATCGTTTTCGCCACCAATCACGGCCATCCGGACGAGGTCGATAGAGACCTTGTGGCCGTATGTTCACTCTTTGCGGCCTTACTCCTCCGGGGCCTCTATCTGGTCTTCAGCCGCGCCATCGACGCGATCTATTTCCACTTCTCAAAGAGGTAGCCATGCCAGATCGACGACACGCTTCCGCCTGAAGTCGTGCGTCGACAGCAGCCGCGACATTGGATCCACTCCTCCGCTCCGGCCGCAACCTGTGGTTCCCTTGGCCTCTACCCCAGAGCCGAGCATCCTACTCGGAAGCTCTGTACCCAAGACCACTTCCGAGTAAGATGCAGAGTAGTGGACCTCGTCACCCTCCTTATCCGGCAGGAAGGCAAGACCATGGAGTTCAAAGGCAACCTCTCCTCGTGAAGACGTCTGCACGGTGGCGGCCTCGGGCACGTCCACGGTGGCGATCGTGAACATGGACAAACCCGCCATCGTGACGGAGTTCATCGACAGCGTCGCGGGAGTCCTCGCAGCCTTTGGAGCCAGCGGCGTCGCCGTCCTAGACAGCGTCTTTGACAAGGCAAAACCCACCGGCAAGCTGTGCCGTTCGACATGCCCTCGGTGATGGCCCAGGCCGCCGACGTCCCGTTCGACATGGACGACCCGCTATTCAAGTTCGGGTTTGGCCTGACGTACACCCGGTAACCAGTGCCGGCCTGTACCCGGTCAAGATAACTATCTTGGCCTCATCTGTGAAAAAATCACGGTCCATACTGATTCCGTAGCCCAGCGTGGAGGAGACTCTTGCTATAGTGAGACCAGATCACAGGTCGTACCATGATCCTCTCCTTCTCCCTTTCCAACTTCCGCTCCTTCAACGAAGAGGAGACCATCTCGTTCGTAGCCAGTAAGCGCCTCGCTGGTACACACGACGACCACCTGATCCCCATCCCGGACACGCGCGAACACGTCCTCCGCTGTGCCGTCCTCTACGGTGCGAATGGTGGCGGCAAGTCGAATCTGTTCAAGGCGCTCCGCTATCTGTCGACCCTTGCGACCGAGCCCCGTCCCAGAAATGGCGGCACAGGCCGGGAACCGTTCCGTCTTGGCGGCGACGGGGCACAGCCATCCACCTTCGATCTCCAGTTCGTCGTCGCGGGCAAGGTCTATCGCTACGGACTGGACGTCCTCGATGAACGGATTGCCGAGGAGTGGCTCGTCCGCAAAAACGGCGCGCGGGAAACGCGGATCTTCGAGCGGACCACCAATGCCTTGGGTCAAGTCCATGTGGACTTGGGGACCCGCCCGGGCAGGAACGAGAAGCTGGCCGCCTTGGCGACTGTCGGCGGTCCGCCCAATCAGTCCTTCCTCGCCACGGCCAACAACATCCTGGGAGCCGAAGCGGCGGGCGAAGAGATCAGTGAAGTGCTGGCCTGGCTGAAGACCGATTTGGTCTTCTTCGGGCCCGACACGGAATTCGGCCTCCTGGCCCCGCTGCTGGAGGCGGATGGGACGTTCCGCAAGTTTGCCGGCGAATTCCTGCGACTCAGCGGCACCGGCATCGAGCGCCTTGAGGTCCAACGGTATCAACTCACCGAGGCCGAGTTCCGCCTGCTGGTCGGTGACAACTCGGCCGAAGAATATCTGCACCGGCTGAGGGACACCCAGGAAGATTCGGCGCTGATCAAAGTCGGCGACAACCGTGAAATCGTTCTCGAACGGCACGACGGCAGCGTATCGATCAGTGACATCCGCATCCGAGCCGCGCATCAGGAGGGTTCCGCGGCACCCAATCTGGACCTCGCCGATGAGTCCGATGGCACTCGCCGCCTCCTGCACCTCCTGCCCGCTCTCGACCGCGAGCGCGCCGCCGGAAAGACCTTCTTCATCGACGAAATCGACCGCAGCCTCCACCCCATCCTGGCCCGCGAGTTCCTTGCCGGCTTCCTGAAGTCAGCCGGCGTCGGCAGCCAGCTCATCGTCACCACCCATGAATCCAGCCTGCTCGACCAGGACCTCCTCCGCCGCGACGAGGTCTGGTTCGTAGAAAAGGATCAGAACCAGGCCAGCCGCCTCTACTCCCTGGCGGACTTCAAGGTGCGCAAGGATCTCGAGCTCCGCAAGCACTACCTTCAGGGGCGTTTCGGAGCCGTGCCATTTATTGGAGACCTTGCCGGTTCCGTCCTCAGCGCCACCGGTCAGAAGTAGGAGCCATGCCGCGCAAGCCCCGTCCGCTGGTCCGCGATGCCGCCACTCTCCGTGACGACCGCCTCTTCCTCCTAGCCTGTGACGACCGCTATGCGCCGAAGCAGTACTTCGACTTCTTCCGGATCGCCCGCATCCAGGTCCACGTCATCCCCACCGAGGACGGCACGTCGTCGTCGGTCCACGTCCTGGACCGCCTGCTCGCCATCGACTACGAACCCGGCGACCAGCGCTGGCTCGTCCTCGACACCGACCACTACACCCAAGCCCAACACGTCGCTTCCTTCCAGCAGACCCTCCAGCGCGCCCGTCAGGTCGGAGTGAACGTGGCCCTCAGCCGTCCTTGCTTTGAAACCTGGCTCCTCCTTCACCACACAGGGGAGGAAGCTGTCATCGGGACGGAGTCTGCCGGCGACATCGCGAGACTCATCCGTAGCCACCGTGGCGAGTACAACAAAACGAAACTAAAGCGGGAACATTACCCCATCGAATCCGTCATCGAAGCGATCGGCCGCGCTGCTCGCCTTGACTCTCAGGTGACCGGGGGCGACATCCCGCAGGCCACCACCACTCGCGTCCACAAGATCTGGCACGAGATCATCAAAGGTGCCCACCCCACTCAGTTGCCGAAGGAGTTCGTGCCGCTCCGGGGAACGATATTGTAGAAGCGTGAAACCGTCGGCAGTGCTCCGCTTGTTCTCGCTGCCCCTGGCCGCCGCCATCGTGGCCCCGGCTCTCCGCGGCACCGATGCCGAGACCCTCCTCCGCGCCGTCGCTGCCCGCTACGCCTCCGCCACAGACTATTCCCTCCGCGTCCGCACCAACTCCAGCGCTTCCTCTTCCGACTTCACCCTCGCGGCCTCACTGCCGCACCAATCCATGCTCCGTCAGAAGTCGAGAACCAACGGCCGCTTCGAACTCCTGCTCACAGCCGACGCCACCGCCGCTTGGGGCTACCAGCCGCACCGCAAGCTCTACACCAAGTCTGGCCCGGAACGAGGCGAAGAGCGAACCGAGCTCGCGCGAGTCCACCACCAATACTTCGGGCGCTTCCAGCACCTGGACCGTCTGGCCACCGACGCGAAAGTGGTCGGCCATGGCTCAGTGCGCTCCGGTGGCCGCGCCGTCCTCTGCATCCGAGTGCGCATCGAGTCCGCGGGCGAAAGCGGCGCGGAAGAACTCTGGATCGACCCCGCCCGCCATCTTGTGCTGAAAGCCGTCGCCCGTCTCAAACGCCCCATGCCGGAAACAGGGGACATCGTGACGACCACCGTCTGGTACGAATGCGACCTGGACCACCCAGCCGACCCCAGCCTGTTCACTTTTCAACCGCCGCCCGGAACACGCCGCACCAACACCCTCGAATACCGCTGAACCGCAACCCCCGGGCCGGCCGTGACAATCGCATCTGGCTATCCGGTGGACATAGTATGCGTTGCATAGTATGTTAAGCGTGTATGATCCGTTCGTTCCGCTGCTCCGAGACCAAGGCAATCCACGAGGGATTTGGCAGTCGGACGTTTCGCGGAATCGAACTGCAAGCCCGTAAACGGCTCCGCTGGCTGGATGCGGCAACGAGTTTGGCTGATCTCGGGGCCATTCGAGGCAACCACCTGGAAGCCCCGAAAGGGGACCGAACCGGTCAATACAGCATCCGTATCAACGAGCGCTGGCGGATCTGCTTCACATGGCGAGACGGCAGCGCGCACGACGTCGAGATAGTGGATTACCACTGAGTGGAGAATCATGGCACAGCGAAAGAAACTTCCCCCCATCCACCCGGGCGAACTGCTCCGGGATGAACTGGACGAAATCGGAGTGAGTCTCAACGAATTGGGACGCGCCCTCCGGGTCCCCATGAACCGGATCAGTGCGATCGTCAATGGCAAAAGAGCGATTACCGTGGACACGGCCATGCGTCTGGCTCGATACTTCGGCACATCTCCGCAGTACTGGCTGAATCTCCAGGTCGCCTACGACCTGGAGGTTGCCGAACAGGCGATTGGCGCCCGCGTCCAAGAAGAAGTGCTGCCGCGAACCGCCGCGTGAAATCCCACCAAGGAACCCTCAAGGCCATCGCGGCCTTCGCCGGTATTTCCCGCGACATCATTGTGCTTGGTGGGGAAGACGGCACAGGAAGGTCAGGCCACCTGCGACAGCCTGGCGGAAGAGGAGCACCTCGCCAACCTGATCGCCGACGGCATCGCCCCTAAGCTTCCCGGACTGTCGAAACTCGGCGGCCTCGGATCCCGCACCCGAAGCCGCCAAGCCGCTTCACCAGCCGACTGCAGCCGGAGAAGAGCGCAGTTCTGCACGCATCAGTCGCCGGCGTCGTTCACCGGCGGCGACGCACTTCTGCCGAGCGGACCTGACCGTTGGCCAGATTGACGGAACAGGAGAACTGGAAATTGGCGTTGCCCCGCCGTCCTTGCTGCGCCGTAGCCCGGCCGTTCACGAAATCATTCCGGCCCGGGTTGTTGTCCGGGGCCACGTTGCGGAACGCGATGTTTCGAAATCCGTCGCGCGCGATTCGTTCAGCGACTTCTGCCTGGCACATCCGGATCGCTTCTGCCGTTCCGCTTTCGTTCCATCGCCCGTTTTCGTTGTAGTACCGGCCGTCGCGGTTCACGCCATCGCCGCCGATCTGAACGGAAACCCCGGGGTCGCGCCGGTCATCCCGCCTCCGCTCGTCCCGCGCGGCATTGCCGCCTCGCGCGTTGGGGCCCATCCAGCCGCGCGTGTCCTGGTTACTCCACTGGCCTTCGCTCGATCCACGCCATTCGAGATCGACGGTATACCCTTCCCGGCCCCCGTCCGGATCGTCAATCCGAAACACAATCCGGCCCCCGTTCTGCCGTGGATCCTGCACGAGCTGAACGCTGCCTCGTCCATCAATGCCGCGGAATCGGAAGTCGTGCGGATTGGCGGGCATCTGTCCGTCGCACACAAAGCGGCGCCAGACCGCCGGCTGTCCGGATAGATTCCGCATCCGGCCTTGGCTCCCCTGCACTTCCACTTCGGCGGCCCCGTCAACGTTCACTTCGATAGTGCACTTCCCGTTCACCTCATGGCCGGTGATGTTGGCGCGCCGCGTCACCTGCTGGGCGCCCGCGGGGATCGCCAGGACAGACGTAGCGATCAAAACTAGATACAGCTTATTCATAGGTTTCTTCCTCTCGATATGTAGGCCCGGAGAACGTCCCGGAATGCGCCGCCAGGAACCGGCATACCCACTCCTGTTTCGTAGCTCCACCACCCGGTGCCACAAAGGTCACAGCCGGGCAGCGGCCGATTCTGGGTGTAGCCCCGCCTGCAGGGCACCGTAGCGGCTTGTGGTCGCCGCTTGCGCCCGCCAGGGATTTGCTGGACCACCGGCGATGACATCCTTTAGTGCACGCACTCAACCAAAGGCGCTCGATCGCCACGGCCAACGCTCCATGCGGCGGCAAACGACGCCAGGGCTCGCCCCCAGGGCACCACACGGGAGCAGCCGTTATCTCGTCGGCCCGCCGGAAGCCGGCCCAACTGATCGCAGGAAGTCATGTGACCGTCCGCGGTCGGTCAGCGGCGCTGGCCGGTACGTCATTCACATCCGGGAACTCTGGTGCTGCTGCCTGAACCGGTGAGACGGCGGCGCGCACGACGTCCCGATCATGGATTCTCACGGAAGGAGGATCCTCAAGGTGCAGCTCCGGATGCTTCGCCCCACCGCCTCCGGGAGAACCTGCAGGGCGGCTGTCGGGCCAACTACGGCTCGGTGTTCGGCAACAAGCAGTCCATGCTCGATAAGGCGGATTGGCCCGGTCCGAGGGCCATGGCATTCCTCACCGCATGGCCCGCCTTCCGCTCCGCTGTCCCCTGGAAATAGGAAACGACTCGGAAATTTCCAGCAACTGCCCGCTTGTTCGGTCGATAAGTCCATCGACGAAACGCGCGGCCAGACTGTCCTGGCGGCGCATCGTGCGTCTGGATCAACAGTGAAAGCACTTCGAAAAGGGCCGGTGGGTAAATGGTGATGCCAACGCTACTGGGCCGAGCCCTGACTCTGGACGAACAGCAAGTCCTGGAGCCGGTGCTGAACGGACTTACAGATCCGAGAAAAGCGTCCAGGAACCTCTGGCGCGAATTGAACCTCCCCGCGCCGGGCCTCCTGTTCGCGGCGGTCCTATCGCTCATCCAGGTGCCGCCCGGCTCACCCGAGCAGCGGGCCCTCTGCGACTATCTGCTAAGCCTGCCCGGCTTCTTCCCCCACCTGTCGAATCCTGAGGTGTTCAGCCGGCCCGACCTCGTGCGCATAGGCCGCGCACTCCTCAAGGTGGATCCGAGGTTCGACGCCAGACTGGCCGCTTCTTTGTTCTCCGAGCGGGACCCAGACACGTCGACGATTCTCCATGTCCTCGCCGTCCTCGACGAAATCTCGCCGGGAGGCCGGCTGACGTTGACCCTCACCCGCCTCCTGCGGGACTGCTCTCCGGCTGTAGCGTCGAAGGTGGCGATGCTGTTGGCTCGCCGTGTCTCCAATCCCAACTGGGTGGAGCGGCAGCTCTCCTCCCGGGACCCGAGGCTGAGGGCGAACGTGTTGGAGTCGCTATGGGGTGTGGACACCCCGGAGGTGCGCGCCCGGCTCACCCGGGCGATCCGGGACGGGAACAACCGCGTGGTCGGCAATGCCGTCTTCGGCCTGCATCTGCTAAGGGACAACAATGTTGGCCGCCACCTGCAGGGAATGCTGGAGCATGCCCAACCGGAGTTCCGGGCCACGGCCGCATGGGTAATCGGAAAGACCAGGGAGCGCGGCTATCTCGACTCGCTGAAGAGAGCCCTGCAAGACCGCAACGAAGCGGTCCGCGAATCCGCCCGCCGGGCACTCGCGAACTACCCGGCCGAGGAAGGCTCCGCGAAGCCAGCGGAATCGACGGATCGCCACGGTACCCCAACTCCGTCGAGGCGGGACGAGCCCCTCAACAACGTGTTCACGTCGGTCCCAGGCGAGTTGCCCTCGCTCAGCCCGCGGGGAGAGGATCCATTCGATCTCAATCTCGACGGAACCTACAAGGGCAAAGGCAGTAAAGGGTAAGGATCCGTCCCGGACCACCAAAGATGCCCCGGTGGAAGCTGCCTTCCAAGCCCGTGTTCCCCCAAACCAAAGGTCGGGGCTGCCCCGAACAAGCGCCGCCCAAAAAGCAAGGATGTCCCTGCAAGCAGGACCCGTCCCGGACCACCAAAGATGCCCCAGTCGAAGCTGCCTTCCAAGCCCGTATTCCCCCAAACCGAAGGTTGGGGCTGCCCCGAACAAGCGCCGCCCAAAAGCAAGGATGTCCCCGCACAGCAGGACCCGCCCTGGACCCCAAGATGCCCCAGTCGAAGCTGCCTTCCAGGCCCGTATTCCCCCAAACCGAAGGTTGGGGCTGCCCCGAACAAGCGCCGCCCAAAAAGCAAGGATGTCCCCGCAAGCAGGACCCGTCCCGGACCACCAAAGATGCCCCAGTCGAAGTTGATCCCCGAGGGTAAGGCGGGCCCCAGGTCCGCGGCAGGCACCCCGCCCGCCGTCCAAGCCCGTATTCCCCCAAACCGAAGGTTGGGGCTGCCCCGAACAAGCGCCGCCCAAAAAGCAAGGATGTCCCCGCAAGCAGGACCCGCCCCGGACCACCAAGATGCCCCAGTCGAAGTTGATCCCCGAGGGTAAGGCGGACCCTCGGTCCGCGGCAGGCACCCTGCCTGCCTTCCAGGTCCGTATTCCCCCAAACCGAAGGTTGGGGCTGCCCCGAACAAGCGCAGCCCAAAAGCAAGGATGTCCCCGCATAGCAGGACCCGCCCCGGACCCCAAGGTGCCCCAGTCGAAGTTGATCCCCGAGGGTAAGGCGGACCCTCGGTCCGCGGCAGGCACCCTGCCTGCCTTCCAGGTCCGTATTCCCCCAAACCGAAGGTTGGGGCTGCCCCGAACAAGCGCCGCCCAAAAAGCAAGGATGTCCCCGCAAGCGGACCCGTCCCGGACCACCAAACATGCCCAAGTCGAAGCTGCCTTCCAGGCCCGCATTCCCCCAAACCGAAGGTTGGGGCTGCCCCGAACAAGCGCCGCCCAAAAAGCAAGGATGTTCCCGCAAGCGGACCCGTCCCGGACCACCAAACATGCCCAAGTCGAAGCTGCCTTCCAGGCCCGCATTCCCCCAAACCGAAGGTTGGGGCTGCCCCGAACAAGCGTCGCCCAAAAAGCAAGGATGTCCCCGCAAGCGGACCCGTCCCGGACCACCAAACATGCCCAAGTCGAAGCTGCCTTCCAGGCCCGTATTTCCCCAAACCGAGGGTTGGGGCTGCCCCGAACAAGCGCCGCCCAAAAAGCAAGGATGTCCCCGCAGGCAGGACCCGTCCCGTACCACCAAAGATGCCCGAGTCGAAGCTGCCTTCCAAGCCCGTATTCCCCCAAACCGAAGGTTGGGGCTGCCCCGAACGAGCGCCGCCCAAAAAGCAAGGATGTCCCCGCAAGCAGGACCCGTCCCGGACCACCAAACATGCCCAAGTCGAAGCTGCCTTCCAGGCCCGTGTTCCCCCAAACCGAAGGTTGGGGCTGCCCCGAACCCCGCGCCGCCCCAATCCGAGGAAGGACCTGCCGTAAACCACAGCGAAAGCGGACGTAACCCAATGACAACAAACCACCCCACCAGGGCTCCATGCTCCCAGCCATCGGCCGGGGCCCACCCCAGTCCCAACGAACCCCAGCAAACTCAGCGGGAACCTCACCCTGTCAATCGAAGAGCTTCCCGAAGCCGTCGCCGCCCCGAATCCCGTCCCCCCCGGCACACCGGTGAACTAAACCGCTGACGCGGTATCTCAGCCGGGAGTACAGCTTGCTCGCAGATTCTCCGGGTCCGGCGGATCGGGCGATGGGATCACACTCGACTAGGTTGTTCCAGACAACCCAATCGACCAAGTGAAGGAGTCCCTCTTGACCCCATTGCGCCAACGCATGCTCGAAGACATGCGCCTGCGGAACCTCTCCGCCGAGACCCAGCGTAGTTATATCCACTACGTCGCCAATTATGCAAATCATTTCGGCCGCAGCCCCGAAAGACTGGGGCTCGACGACATCCGCAACTACCAGCTTTTCCTCGTCCAGCAGCGCCAACTGTCGCCCGAGTCCATCAACTGTTTCCTGTCCGCCGTCCAGTTTCTCTACACCGTCACCCTCGACATGCCCTGGAGCAGTGCCCAGTTCCCCCGCATGAAGGTGCCCCAGAAATTGCCCGAGGTGCTCAGTCTCGACGAAGTCGCCGCCCTGTTCAGCCACATCCACATCCTCAAACACCGCGCCGTGCTCATGCTCTGCTACGGCTCCGGGCTCCGCATCTCGGAGGCCGTCGCACTCCAGGCCGCCCACATCGACTCCCACCGCATGCTCGTCCGTGTCGAGCACGGCAAAGGCGCCAAGGACCGCTACACCGTGCTCAGCGCCCGCCTGCTCACTCTGCTGCGTGCCTACTGGAAATTGCAGCGGCCCGTCGACTACCTCTTCCCCGGCACCAAGGCAGGCACACACCTGCAGCCGGCCACCGTGCGCGAGGTCTGCCACCAGGCAGCACAGATGGCAGGCATCACCAAGCGGGTTACGCCGCACCTGTTGCGCCACAGCTTCGCCACCCATCTACTGGAAAACGGCACCGACACACGCGCCATCCAGGTCCTGCTGGGCCACCAGCGCATTGATACCACGGCTCGCTACACCGCTGTCTCGCCGCAAACCGTGTCCCGCCTGAGCAGCCCTCTCGATCAGTTACCCGAAGCAGCGCCGCCCAAACGCAAACGCGGCCGCCCACGCAAGCACCCTGCGCCGGAGCCTCAAGGCTGAAGCCTTGCCCCGGCCACTTCTGGAAGTGGCTGACATCTTCCGCCGACACGGCCCCGCCTTTCGAGCCCGGCATCGTTTGCCCCTGCAGCAACTGCGCCTGATGGGGGCCATCGAGTCGTGCCGGACCGCCACTCTCGGCGGCCACGTGGAGCGCTGCAGCCACTGCCCCCATCAACGCATCAGTTACAACTCCTGCCGCAACCGCCACTGCCCGAAGTGCCAGAATCTGGAACGCAACCGGTGGCTGGAACGCAGGCAGGCCGAACTGTTGCCGGTCCCCTACTTCCACGCCGTCTTCACCATTCCGGACCAACTCAACGCGCTGGCCTTGCGCAACAAGGCCGTCGTCTACGGCATCCTGTTTCAGGCCAGTGCGCAAACTCTGCTGACCATCGCAGGCGATCCGCGCCATCTCGGCGCCCGCATCGGTTTCTTCTCCATCCTCCACACCTGGGGTCAGAACCTGCTACTGCACCCGCATGTGCATTGCGTCGTGCCCGGCGGCGGCTTGAGTCCGGACGGGCAACGCTGGATCGGCTGCCGCCCGGGCTTCTTTCTCAGCGTCCGTGTGCTGTCGCGCCTCTTCCGGCGGCTGTTTCTTGAGGCCCTCCGGCGCGCCTTCGACAAAGGCCAACTGCAGGAAGCCGGCGATCTGTGTCCACTACTGGCCCAACTGTCAAAACGCGAATGGGTCGTTTATGCCAAGCCGCCCTTTGGCGGTCCCGCCCAGGTGCTCGACTACCTCGGCCGCTACACCCACCGCGTGGCCCTCTCCAACAACCGGCTCCTCGGCATGGACGGCGAACAGGTGAAGTTCCGCTACAAGAACTACCGGGCTCAACACAAAGACCGGCACCGCACGATGACGCTGGAGGCAGGGGAATTCATCCGTCGTTTCCTGCTGCATACCATTCCGCCGGGCTTTCCGCGCATCCGTCACTATGGTCTGCTGGCGAGCCGGCAGAAACAGGCCAACCTGGCCCGTTGCCGCCAACTGCTGACCGGGGCACAGCCACCAGAAGAGCCGCTTGCCCCGCCAACCCAGGCGTCGAGCGGACCGGACCTCATGGCTCCGTACCTGCGCTGTCCGGCCTGTGGGACCGGCCAGATGCAGAGGGTGGAAGTCCTGCTGCCTCGCCTGTACCGCTTCCGGGAGATGAATTCCTCATGAGCCTGCTCAGTCCGCCTGTTGGTCCAGAAACGACCCGACATCGGGCCGGAACCCGCAGTGTGTCCGGAGCCGCCCAACCACAAGAAACAGGAGTCCTTCAGCCCTCATTGCCGCCAACCCAAGCCGCTCGAAGACGCCCCAGAGCCATCCTCGGTGAGCCAGCGCACCCCTGCCAATCCGCTAGACCAACCGTCGAACCAAGCAAAACCCATAGCCCCAAGGACTGAGCCCCGCGGTTTGAGTTCATCGAACGTTCTCATCACCGGGACGGGGCAAGGTCCGCCCCCACCACCGCGTTTCTGCCCCGTCCCGCCGATGAGAACTTATGCGGTGACACCGCGATCAGAAAAATAACTCCCCTCTTTTCAGTAGCCTCCAGCCGCAGCGGTCAAAAGCCCGCGGTCCCGACCGCTATGCTCTTCACGCGACGAGGATCCGGGAACACTCGGCTCCGAAGGACCGGAGGACGAGAGCCCCTCGCTCAACCCCGGTCCCGCGCTCCGGAAGCCCCAGGGCGGCCACGGCCCACCCTGGGACCCGGTCGGTCTTTGACATTGAAACCGTCCTTTCTCCCCGAGGGACGACTGCGTGCCCGCCCGGCAGTCGTCCTCATGGCCCCGGGGAGCCGCGAAGTCTTTTTTGCAAAACGAACCAAAAAGCCCCATGGAATCAATAAAACCTGCTGGGAGGAGAACCCAACGCGAACCCGGGCCCACCGGAGTCCACCGCCGGCCAACCCAACGAGCGCTAACCCCACCACGTACTTTTGAGCGAACAAACCCATTTGTCTTCGCCAATCGCACCTCGGTTCTACACTCGGAACCTCGGCTGGTAAACTGGAACATTGCTGGAAGGGCCACAGGGCGACGTCACCCAACTGCTACTCCAGTGGGGTCAAGGCGACCGGGCCGCGTTGGATGCGGCAACCCGGATCGTCTACGGGGAACTGCGCAAAATCGCCGATAGCTATCTGCAACAGGAGCGCGGACCCCACACCCTGCAGCCGACTGCTCTGATTCACGAAGCCTATCTGCGGTTGGTCAAAGAGCAGTCGCCCAGCTTCGAGAACCGCCGGAAGTTCTTTGCTTTTTCCGCTCGCCTGATGAGACAGATCCTCGTCGACCACGCACGCGCCGCGGGCGCCCAGAAGCGGGGTGGTGGGTTGGTGAGGATCCCCATGAGCGACGCCGTCGAATACGTCCCCGACCGTGCATACGAGTTCCTGGCATTGAACGAGGCGCTCGACACCCTTTGGCGGCTGAGCCCCCGTAAGGGGCAGGTCATCGAGCTGCGCTACTTCGGCGGACTCAACGTGGAAGAGACAGCCTTGATGCTGGATGTCTCCGTCTCCACCATCGCGAGGGAGCAGCGCATGGCGGAAGCCTGGCTCAGTCAGGAAATGGCAAAATCCGAAGGATAATCGACACTCGGCGGTAACTCCGCCCGGCAGGAGAGAGTTTGGACGAAGACCTTCGTTCCTGGGAACGTCTGGAGCAACTGTTCGAGGAAGCAGTAGACCTGCCGCGCGAGAAGCTGGCCGCCTTCCTGGAACGGGAGACCGCGTCCGATCCCGAACTGGGCTGCCGTCTTCGTGCCTTGCTGGAACACGACACCAACGCCGGAGCGCGGATCGCGCGCGCCATCGGTGGCGCCGCCCAGGTAGCGGCCGCGCCGGTCGACTGGACCGGACGGTATTTTGGACCATACCGCGTCCTGCGCGAAATCGGCCGTGGCGGCATGGGCCAGGTGTTCGAGGCGGTCCGCGACGACGACGAATACCGCAAGACCGTGGCGGTGAAGATCGCGCCCTGGTGGTGCGACCTGGGCCTCCTGCGCGAACGGTTCCGGCATGAGCGCCAGATTCTGGCCGGGCTCGAGCATCCCAACATCGCTCGATTTCTGGATGGTGGCACGGAGCACGGTGTGCCCTACTTCGCCATGGAGTACGTGGTCGGCTGCCCCATCACCGAGTACGCGCGGGACTTGAAACTCCGCGACCGGCTCGGCCTCTTCCTGCAGGTCTGCTCGGCCGTCCAATACGCGCATCAGAACCTGCTGGTGCACCGTGATCTCAAGCCGGGGAACATTCTCGTGAGCGACGAAGGTATCCCCAAGCTGCTCGACTTCGGCATCGCCAAGCTGCTCAGCCCCTTTGAAAATGCGGGCCAAAGCACGATAACCGGCACCGCCTTGTGGACCCCCGATTACGCCAGCCCGGAACAGGTCCGCGGCCGGCCGATCACGACTCGCAGCGACGTCTATTCGCTGGGCCTGGTCTTGTATGAGCTGCTTACCGGAGAGCGCGGGCAGACGGCGGACCAGTCCTCTCCGCTGGCGCTGGACTACTCGATCTGCGAGGCCGCCCTGCCGCGGCCCAGCACGCGCGCCCCGCAAGCGCTACGCCGCAAACTCGCCGGAGATCTGGACACCATCGTCGGCATGGCCACGCATAAGGACCCGGAACGGCGCTACCACTCAGTCGAGCAGTTGGGCGAGGACCTCGAGCGGTATCTCGATGGGCGGCCCGTCGTGGCCCGAAAGGATAGCGTCGCCTATCGTGCCTCCAAGTTCCTGCGCCGGCACTGGCTGCCGGCAACTGCGGGCGCCGTGGCGGTGGTGAGTTTGATCGGCGGAGTGGCCGCTTTTGCCTGGCAGGCCAACCTGGCCGAGCGGCGATTCAACCAGGTCAGGAAGCTGGCGACCGGCTTCCTTTTCGACGTGAACGACAAGGTGCAGAGCAAGGCTGGCGCCACGGCAGTGCGCGAGATGGTGACCCGCGCGGCCGTGGAAACACTAGGCAGCCTA
Source organism: uncultured Paludibaculum sp. (assembly GCF_963665245.1). Lineage (NCBI taxonomy): Bacteria > Pseudomonadati > Acidobacteriota > Terriglobia > Bryobacterales > Bryobacteraceae > Paludibaculum > uncultured Paludibaculum sp. The sequence continues at coordinate 3,669,501 of NZ_OY762267.1, read as the reverse complement.
TCCCGCGACGCGGGCCGCAACTACCCCCTTCGCCGGGAACTGGCCGCCGCCTATCTTCGTCTGGGCGCCGTGCAGGGCGCGACGGTGGGCGCGAGTCGCGGGCGCCACCACGAAGCGCTTGCCAGCTTTGAACAGGGGCTCGCTCTATTGAATGGCCTGCCGCCCTCGGAACTGGCCGCCGCAGCCCAGACCGAGGCTGGGTTGCTCCAACAACGTGGCCGGATCCTCTCCAGTGCCAACCGGCCGGTGGAAGCGCAGGCCGACCTGAACCGGGCGTTGGTGATCTGGCGTTCCCTGTGCCGCAACCCGCTGCGGGAGGTGAGCGCCTGCCAGAGCCGGTTGGAGGCTCTGACGTCGGTAATCGAATGGAACATACGCCATTCTCAAATTGAGCCGACGGCGCGGATGGTTGAAGAGCTGGATCAATCGCTCGAGGCCCTGCGTCCTGCCCTGTCCCCTCTGTCCTATCAGTTGCACTGGCTGCGCGGACAGATCATTCACTCGCGTCTGCAATGGCTGCTGGCGGGCGACAAGGCGGCTGCCGCGACGCTCCTGCCCGCGCTGCCAGTCATGGAGAGCCTGGTAGCAGCCCACCCGGACGAGAAGGAGCCTGTGCGGCTTGGTGTGAATTACTGCGAGCATCTGGGCTCCATTCTGTTGGCCGCCGATCCGCTGTCCAACGACCCACGGCTGGAGAGAGTCCTTCGGGACGGAGTGGATTGGACCGGCCGGCTCCTGCAGTTCGACACGAAGGATGAGCGGACCCGCCGGCAGGCCGCGGGCATGGTGGGAATGCTCGGCATCTTTGTGGCTCGCAAGGATCCTCTGCGGGGAGCGGCGCTCCTCCGCCAGGCCATCACGCAATCCGCGGAACAGGTACGCCTGTCGCCGTCGAATTTCGACACCGTGGCCCAGTTGGTGGACAACGCGGATCACCTGGTGCGGGTGCTGGCCCGGGTCGGCCACGACCAGGACGCAGCCAACGATCTGGCGGTGGTGCTGGAGTCCTACGACCCGCTGATGGGGTTGGGGCTGAAGCTTCCACGGACGGACGCGGTCCGCGGGATCCAGGCACTGGCGTGGGTAACACAAGCGGGGGTGGCGGCGGGAAGGCCCTTGGACCCATGGCACCGCGAGGCGGCCCGGAGCGCCGATTCCGCCCTCGCCGGCAGCCCCACTGACCCGGCCATGCAGGCAGCCGCGGCCGTACTCTACGCCTCGCTTCCAGGCAATTCAGCGGAACGGGCGCAGTGGGCGCAGCGCGCCGCCGGCCTCTGGCAAGGGCTGGCGCGGCAGTTCCCCGGCAACCCGAAACTGAGCGAGAGAGCACGGCTGTCAGCCGTGCCGGGCTCCCTTCCCATGCACGACACCGGCCGGTAGGGTGGCATCCGGCCCGTGACTGTCTGCAATATTGACAGTTAATGTATTTTAACGAGACACAAAACGGTCGATAGCTCTGTGCGTGCTCGCCACCCTGGCCAGAGATTCCTCATAAAGCGTTGAAAATACGCATCCATCCCAAGCCCTCCCAAGATTGGTGCTGAAGTTGCACTGAATGCCGCGGCTCCTCAATCGGAGGACTTGGATAGGCAAACGAGGAGATGAGCCAGATGAACAAATCAAACAAACGCGGGACCCACGCAGGCTCGCATCACGCCAATCGATCGGGATTCACATTGATAGAACTACTGGTTGTCACGTCAATCATCGCTGTTCTGATCGGCCTTCTGCTGCCGGCGGTTCAGAAGGTTCGGGAAGCAGCAGCCAGAACTCAATGCCAGAACAACCTCAAGCAAATTGGTCTGGCCATTCACGCATACAGCGAAAAGACCGGGAACTACCCCGCGACCCTCGGCGAGGCTCTTCGAGTGGCCCAGTTCCCGCCCTCCGGCGAAAAGGATGGCTACAGAGCCTCGTGCTATGTCGTCGGCAGGGACGGATGGAGCGTCACGCTCAATCCAGTCCCGGGCGTGACGGGCGCGGAGACGGGACGAGTCTTCGGCAGCGCAGTCAGCGGATTTACGATGGAGATGACGCCAGCGCCCGGTGCCGATGAGGGCCGCGCGCGGATGTTCGCAGCCGTTCGAGGCCACGCCGCCGAGACGTTTGCCCAGATCGTCGCGCTGTTTCCGGATGCCGAGCAGGAGAACGTCTACAAGCAGGCGCACGGGTCGGTCCAGCAGTCCAGCGCCAACGCATTCAGGGCGTTGGCGGGTGCGGATGGAACGGTCACTTTCGCCAGCATTTCGCGCGTGACGGATGGAACGTCCAACACCATCTTCTTCGGTGAGGTGGCGTCCATCATGCACTCCTTCTGGACTGCGGCCGCGCGCGACCTGCAGCTTGGCGCTTACGGAGAACACTGGGAATCGCTGCCGGGCCTTTCGGCCGTTCCGGATCCGGCCGGCGGCGATGCGGCGCCCGGAACGGGTGCGTTCTTCAGCTACGATACGCTCTCCGGCCTCACGTCGCGTCTGGTGCCGGAGCAGGAGAAGGTGGGCCAGTTGCAGAACTGGCTGATGGCCGCCAAGCAGGCCGCGGTGGTGGCAAACCGGTCAGGCGAGCAGGCGGCCATGAAGTCCTACCTCGGCGGAGTCATTATGAGTGCGGGGCAGAAGCCGCCGGTTGTTAGCCCGATCAATGCACAGACATTGACGTCCATGGCTTGGGCGGCATTCCCCTGGTAGTCAACGCGCGGCAGATGAGGTGATGGCTCGGCGGGGTTCCTTTGGCGGGAGCCCCGCCTGTCTTGTCTCGGCCGGCATCCAACAACGAAAAGAACCCAGCACAACTACTCCAACTCAAGATAAGATCGACGCTTCCAGCGTGGAACGACGCAGTGAAGTGGAGGTCGTGATGGCTGTGAAACGGAGACTTGAAGCGATTCCGTCCGCGAGACGAATCCCGGTGGTGGCGCTCGTGCTGCTTGGCTTTTGCCTGCAGGCCAACGCGGCGACCACGCTGAGGAACCTGCAGGTGGAGTACAGAAACACGCCCCTGGGTATCGACGTGGCGCAGCCGCGATTCAGTTGGCAGATGACCGCGACGGCCGGAGAGCGCGGTGCCGCGCAGACTGCCTATCAGATTGAAGTGAAGGATCCCAAAGGCGGCATTGTCTGGGACACGAAGAAGACCACGGCCTCCACTTCCCTCGGCATCACCTATGCCGGAAGTTCGCTGAAAGCCGGCACGCGATATTCGTGGACGGTCGCTGTCTGGAACCAGGCCGGCGCGAAGATCACCGGTAGCTCCTGGTTTGAAACGGGTCTCATGGACCCCGCTCCCGATGCGGCGGCATGGGGCGGAGCCAAATGGATCGGCGGTGGCAACGACGACCTGGTGCTCTATGCTCCTTACCTGGTGATCTTCGACGTGCGCTATGGCCTGACGATTCCGCAGGGCAGCACGCGCGCGAGTTTCGTCTACGGTGCCAACGACTCGAGGCTGATGGACAGGAACAAGAACATCTACCAGCTTCAGAATGCCAAGGATCAGAGCCACATCAAGCTGGAACTGGATATCTCCGGCGTTGACGGCACGCCCGACGGCAAGGCGAAGCTGCATGTCTACCGTGCCGGCTACAAGGAAACCGATACTCCGGCCCAGCCGTTGAAAACCTTCGACCTCGCCACGGCTCTCATCAACAATGCCAACAAGAACGCCGAGCATGTCATCGAGTTCCATAGCGCCTTTGGGCAGATCTCGATTTCGATCGATGGCAACAGCGCCATCACGGGCGCTGCCGCCGAGCCTCAGAGCGGACCGCCCGCCGGTTTCGGCCGTGGACGGGCGCCGAACTCAGTGAACCTGAATCCCATGGGATCGGGTGGCGACTACCTCGCCTTCGGCCTGCTCTGCGATATCGGATTCTCGGTCGGCCCGGGCCAGAACGCCTCGTTCCGCGACGTCACCGTTCGCAACACCCGCCTACCCGGCAGCGCCCTCTTCCACGAGAACCTGGCCGAGGGCCCTTACAAAGGGATCTATGCCGATGCGGCGAACTCGGGCCTCTCGGTTACCGGCGGCCGCTATGCTCTGTCGGGCGGCGCCAACGGCGTCTTCGTAGTCAGGGATCCCAGCAGGAACTCGGCCCCGATGCTGCGCACCACGTTCAAGACATCGGGCCAGACCATCGACGCCGCCCGCCTCTACGTCACGGCGCGTGGCATCTACGAAGTCTTCCTCAACGGCAAGCGCGTGAGTGACGACTACTACAATCCCGGGCTGACGCAGTACAACGTCACGCACATGTATCAGACCTACGATGTCACCAGCCTCGTGAAGCCCGGCAGCAACGCAATGGGCGCCATGCTGGCGGAGGGCTGGTGGAGCGGCCTGCTCAGCTTCGGCAACATCTGGAATCACTTCGGCGACCGCCAGTCGCTTCTGGCGAAGCTTGTCGTCACCTATAAGGACGGCACGTCCGACACGATCACGACCAACGACCAGACCTGGAAGTACTTCGGCGGCGGGCCACTCATCTACGGCAGCCTCGATTTCGGCGAGGTGTACGATGCCGCGCGGGAGCGCGCCGTGGAGGGATGGACTGCCGCCTCCTATGACGACACCAAGTGGAAAGCGGCGGTGGTGGTCCCGCTGGAAGGCACTGCATTCTCCGGCGCGGAAGCCGGGCGAATGGGCGCCCCAGGGCCACCGTTCCGGTTCGACAAGCTATCGCTGGTCGGCCAGATCGGCAACAACGCAGGCATCTTCCGGACCCTCACGGCGAAGAGCGTCAAGGAAGTGCGCCCCGGCGTCTTCGTCTACGACATGGGCCAGAACATGGTGGGCGTGCCACGCATCACCATTGCCGAGGGCCGCGCCGACGGCAAAATCACCCTCAGATATGCCGAGATGCTCTACCCGGATCTGAAGGAGTCCGGCAAGAACGTCGGCATGATCATGACCGAGAACTATCGCGCTGCCCTGAGCCAGGATGTCTACACGATGAAGCAGGGGAGCCAGGTGATCCAGCCCCGGTTCACCTCCCACGGATTCCAGTATGTCGAGATCACCGGACTGGACAAGCCGCTGCCCGTGACAGCCGTGCAGGGTGTGACCATCAGCTCAGTCAAGGAGTTGACCGCCGATTACAAGACCTCCAATGAGAAGGTCAACCGGCTGTGGTCCAATCTGGTCTGGTCCAACGTCGACAACTTCCTCACGATTCCCACCGACTGCCCGCAGCGCAATGAGCGTATGGGCTGGTCGGGCGATATCAACGTCTTCTCGCGCACCGCGACGTATCTCTCGAACGCGGATCAGTTCCTCACGCGTCACATGTACGCCATGCGCGATGTCCAGTCCGCCTCCGGCCGCTTCACCGATGTGGCGCCGGTCGGAGGAGGCTTCGGCGGCGTCCTCTGGGGCAGTGCGGGCATTGTGGTTCCGTGGGAGACCTATCTGCAATACAAGGACGTTGCCCTGCTGCAGCGGCACTACCCGGCCATGGCCGCCTATATCGACTATCTAGAAACGACGATCGACCCGAAGACGGGCCTGACCTCGGATGGACAGTTGGGCGACTGGCTGGGGCCGCAAAACAACGCGTTGGGCACCGCGTTCCTGGCCACCGCCTATCACGCCTACGACCTCGACCTCATGGCTCAGGTCGCAACGGTACTGGACAAGCCCGGCGACGCCGCGAAGTACAAGAGCATGTACGAAAAGCGGAAGGCGTTCTTCAATGCCACCTTCGTCGATCCCGGGAAGAAGACCCTCGGCCTCATCGGCGGCAGGGGAGGATTTGGCGGGGGCGGCGGAGGGACTCCGCCGGCGTTCAAAATCGCTGATACCCAGACTTCCTACGCGGTCGGTCTGGGAATGGGGCTATTCAACAGCGAGAACACTCCTCGCATGATCAGGAACCTAGCGGACACCGTGGAGCGCGAGAACAAGGACGACGGTGGCGCCGTGCGCCCCAAATACTCGCTGATGACCGGGTTCATCGGCACCGCCTGGATCAGTAAGGCGCTCTCCGACCATGGTCTTGGTGAACTCGCCTATCGGATTCTGCAGAACAACCAGTATCCGTCGTGGCTCTACGCCGTCGATCAGGGCGCGACCTCGATCTGGGAACGGCTCAACGGCTACACAGTGGAGAACGGCTTCGGCGGCAACAACAGCATGAACTCGTTCAACCACTACTCGTTCGGAGCCGTCGGCCAATGGATGATGGCCTACTCGCTGGGCATCCAGCGGGATGAGCCCGGCTTCCAGAAGTTTATTCTGCAGCCCGAGCCCGATCCAACCGGGGTTATGACCTCCGCCGAGGGCTACTACGACTCCATGTATGGGCGGATCCGCAGCGCCTGGAAGACAGACGGCAAGGTTCTGTACTACCGGGCCACAGTGCCCGCCAACACCACCGCGACCCTCTACCTGCCGGCCGCCGCGCCGGATGCGGTGAAGGAGAACGGCAAGGCCGCCAGCCAGGCGAAAGGCGTCACCTTCGTCAAGCACGAGAACGGCCGGGCGGTCTACACGTTGAAGTCCGGCAGCTACGAGTTCCTCTCGAATCGATAGGCCATCGGTTTCGCGCGCGTCTCCGCCATTCGCGAAGATTCCGGTTGACAGGAACTTTGCTCTCTCGTAAAATTCCATTTAGTTATATAACTGTTAGGTTATGCAAATCTCCGCCAGCCACCTCGATGCCACCTTCGCCGCGCTCGCCGATCCCACCAGGCGCGCCATTCTTGCCCGCCTGGCCTCAGGCGAAGCCACCGTCAATGAACTGGCTGAGCCGTTTGCCATGACCCAACCGGCCATCTCAAAGCACCTCAAAGTGCTTGAGCGGGCCGGCCTCATTTCCAGAGTCCGCGACGCCCAGCGCCGGCCCAGCCGCCTCCAACCGGAGCGGCTGGCCGAAGCCAGCGCGTGGCTCGAACAGTATCGCCAGTTTTGGGAATCGTCGTTTGCCCGGCTGGACGTTTTGCTGGAAGAGCTGAAACCCAGGAAGACCAAGCGCGCGAAGCCCTCGCGCGGATGACCCCAAAGGAGCCTGCATGTTGTTCTACCCGGAGAGTTTCAAGTTATCCACGCCCACCGATCTCGAGATCGTGGTCGAGCGCGATTTCAACGCCCCACGGGAACTGGTGTTCGAGGCATTCACCAAGCCGGAGCTGGTCAGACGCTGGCTGCTGGGCCCGGACGGTTGGACCATGCCCGTCTGCGAGATCGACCTGCGGGTCGGCGGCCTCTACCGCTACGTCTGGCGCAAGGAAGCCACCGGCGTGCAGATGGGCATGGGAGGCGAGTTCCGCAAGATCGTCCACCCGGCCAAACTGGTGGCCACCGAGAAATTCGACGACGCCTGGTATCCCGGTGACGCCGTCGATACGACGGAGTTCAGCGAGCAGGCAGGCGTGACAAAGATGACGCTCACTGTGCTCTACGAGTCGAAGGAAGCACGCGACACGGCCACAAGGTCCGGTATGGAGCACGGCATGGTGGCGGGCTACAACCGGCTGGAGGAAGTATTGGCCTCCTCGCCGGCCATTCGCTGAAGTCGCTCAGGCTCGTCCGGCAAACCCTCGTGTCTCCGTCGATACCCGCACCTTCTCGCCCTCTTTGATGAAGAGGGGCACGCGGATTTCCAAGCCGGTCTCCAACGTGGCCGGCTTGGTGACGCTGCCGCTGGACGAATCGCCACGAACGCCCGGCTCCGTTGAAGTCACTTCCAGTTCCACGAACGTCGGCAGTTCCAGCCCAATAGGATTCCCGTTGTACTTCAGCAGCTCGACGATCGTGCCCGAGATCAGGAAATCCTTCGCGCCGCCCAGGACCTCGTCGGCCAGCGTCAGGGTTTCATAGTTGTCCTGGTCCAGGAACTGGGCGCCATCGCCGTCGCTGTAGAGATAGGACGCCGGCACCATCTGCAGGTCGGGCTCCTTGAACTTGTCGCTCGCCTTGAAGGTCTTCTCGAAGACCGCATTCGTCAGCAGGTTGCGAATCTTCAACCGCACCAAGGTCTGTCCGCCGCGGGCCGTAGGAGTGTTCACCTCCACATCCAGGCAGGAGTAGGGCGTGTTCTCGTGCTCAAACAGGGTTCTCTTCTTGACGTTGATCGCATCAATCAATACGGCCATAGGCTCCTCAAAGATGGGTGGGTGCGGAAAGCGGGTGCAGGCCCAATCCCTAGTCTCTCTCAAACCGGGATCATCCGGCCAGTTTCGTGAGAACGAGCACGCCTCTGCTATTCAACCCTCTATCCGGCCTGCATCCACGCGTCCAGGCCGCCGGCATGCCAATCGACGTCTCCGAACAAAGCGCGATAGCGCCGGCCCACGCTGTGGTCCTGCAAGGGGATGTTCGGATTCGACGCGCAGAACTCCACCACCGTGATCCGCTTCGGATCCTGGATGTGGGCCAGGCCGCGCTTCAGAAGGTAAACCACTTCAATGTCGTCGTCCGGAAGGCTGTACCCAATGAAAATCGCCCTGTCGGCCTGACGCAAGACGCGCTGCGCCTCATACCAGACCTGCGACAGATGGGGATTCCTGTAATCCTTCTGATGCGAGGGCGCCACCAGCAGTGGCCGCAGCGGCCGGCCGCACACTCCGCATGGGGCACCATCCGCCGTGAACGACGACCGCAAATCTGGACCCACGATCTTCGCGAAGATCGACAGGAACCTCGTCGAATCCGTCGCTCCCAGTTCCAATCGCTGGCAGGTCCGGCAGTACAGCCAGTTCAACGACCCGTGCAGCTTCAGCAGCGTTCCGAATTTCTGTTCCGGCCCCACGGCTGCGATGTTGGCGATGCCGCAGTGATAGTTCGGCATCGCGCCCATCGGACGCCTCTGCTGGCTCAAGTACATCAGCGTCGTGTCCACCACCAGGTCGTAATTGGTGCTGATCACCTGTGGAATCTCGGGCGCGGGGAAGAGGCGGTTCAGCAGTGCATAGTGATTGTTTGTCGGGAACTTCATTAGCGCCTCTTCCAGCACGTCGAAGATCCCAAGCTCAATGGCCTCACGCAGTTCGGTCACCACGCCCACGTCCCACTCCGCGTCGAAGAGTTCCCTGCGTTCCAGTGCCATGTCCATCAGGCTCATCAGCAGAGGCAGCCCCGGATACTGCTCCTTGGGCAACCCCGGATGCACATGGAATTCGGTCTCGAGGAACAGCGCGAGCTTGGCGACCTGCCCCTTCGGATCGGAGCCCGCGTTCAGCGTCTTCTCCGTGTAGATGGCGGGCAGAATTTCGTCCGTCATCGGCCCCTGGACCGACTTCGTTGCCCCTGCTCCCAGAAACAGCACCGTGCCACTCATACCAGACTCGTTCACATAGAATGCGCCCCGTCGTGGTGGAACACAACCGTAAAGTGCGGCCTCTGCCTGCGATCACAAGTCCCGTCTCCGGCAGCTACCCATCGCAATTCGTTGACTTTTCCGTTATGATTTGAGCGCCATGGCCGCGAACACCGAAATATTGGCCCGCTTCATCGAAGAATGCTGGAATGCGCGCAGCCGGACGATCTGCGACGAACTCCTCGACGCCAACTATGAGCACTACATGCCCGGCGTCGAGCAACCAACCGTGGGTCCAGCCGCCTATCAACAAATGGTCGACACCTTTGTCGCTGGCTTCCCCGACGTGCGCTTCGAGGTCGTCGAAGCCTTTGGCGAGGGCTCCAACGTCTGCCTCGTTTGGATCGCGCGCGCCACCCACGAGGGCGTGTTCAACGGCATTCCGCCCACCATGCGTCCCGTCGCGATCAAAGGCGTCGCGGTTGCCAGGATCGAGAACGGGCGGATTACCCGGATCACTTCAATGTTCGACAATGCGGGTTTCGCCGCGCAGCTCAGCGCACCGGCGGAGAAGCCCGCCGAAGCCTGGAGCCGCACGGCGCGCGCCGCGTCACAGTAGCCGGCTACCGCCCTTTTAGCCGCTTGAGCGGCACGGCCATCTCCGCGAGTGGCCGGTGGACGCCACCAGCCTCTCCGTCATATATGCTCTTGCTATGCCCACTCCGGAGAGCCCTGCCCTTGCGCGACGAACCACCATCTTCGGGAACCGCGCCCTGCGCATACTGTGGATCGCTGCCGCGCCCTTCCTGCTCCCGGTCAGCGCCCAGCCGGAACGCCCTCGGACCTTCGCCAATCCTCTCAACCTCGAATATCGCTTCATGATCGACCAGCCCAGCCGGCGCGAGGCGGCCGACCCCGCCATCGTCCTCTTCGGCGACGACTACTACCTCTTCGCATCCAAGTCCGGCGGCTACTGGCATTCCAGGGATCTGGTCGACTGGAAATTTGTCACGTCGGCCGGCCTACCCATCGAAGCCTATGCGCCAGCGGTGATGGTCCTCGACAATGCCCTCTACTACACCGCCTGCAATATCGGCCTCTACAAAAGCACCGACCCCAAGAGCGGCAAATGGGAGTTCGTGAGCCAGACCTTCAACGTGGGTGACCCTGACCTCTTTGCCGACGACGACGGGCGTGTCTACCTCTACTACGGCTTGTCCTACAACGGAGCCATCTCCGGCATGGAACTCGACCCGAAGAATCACTTCAAGCCCATCGGAGAGCCGTTCCTGTGCTTCCGTGCCAATTTTGCCCAGCACGGATGGGAGCGCCGCGGCGACGACAACCTCGGCGCCGCTACTGGCAACCTATTCCAGGAAGGTCCCTGGCTGGAGGGCTCGTGGATGACGAAGCATGCCGGCACCTACTATCTGCAGTACGCCGCGCCGGGCACCGAATTCCGTACCTACTCCGACGGCGTCTACACCGCCCCCACGCCGCGCGGGCCCTTCACCTACGCCCCCTCCAGCCCGTTCTCGTTCAAGCCCTCGGGCTTCATCACCGGAGCCGGTCACAGCGGGACGTTTGCCGACAAGGAAGGACGCTACTGGCACATCGCCACCATGGTCATCTCGATGAAGCATCAGTTCGAACGCCGCCTCGGCCTCTTCCCGGCCGGCTTCGACGCCGACGGTGTCCTCCATATGAACACTCTGTTTGGCGACTATCCCCAGGTGGCGCCCCACGACCGGAAAGGGGACTCGGTGGACACCTCCGCCGGCTGGATGCTGCTCTCTTACGGGAAGAAGGCCCAGGCCTCGTCGAGCCTCGATACCTTCGGCCCCGAGAAAGCGTTCGACGAAGACATCAAGAGCTACTGGAGTGCGCGCACCCCGAACGCCGGTGAGTGGCTGAGCGTCGATCTTGGCAAGACCTGCCGTCTCGAGGCGGTTCAGGTGAACTTCGCCGAGCACGAGTCCACCACACTCGGTCGCAGCCCGGAGCTCTATCATCAGTACCGCCTCGATGCATCGCTAGACGGGAAGGAATGGCAGCCACTCGCCGACCGTTCCGCCAATCGCAGGGACGTCCCGCACGACTACGTGCAACTGTCCGCGCCAGCCTCCGCACGTTACGTACGGCTAACGAATGTCCGCGTGCCCGGTGGTGGCCCATTCAGTGTGCGCGATCTCCGCATCTTCGGCAGCGGCGAAGGCAAACCACCCGCTGCTGCTCCTTCTTTCGAAGTTCACCGCGATGTCAGCGACCCCAGGAACGCGGTGGTCCGCTGGCAGATGTCGCGCGACGCCGCCGGCTATATCGTGCGCTACGGCGTTGCACCGGGCAAGCTCTACCAGAACTATGAGGTGCGAGGCCAGAAGGAACTGGCGATCCACGGCCTGAACGCGGAGACGGACTACTACTTCACAGTGGACGCGTTCAACGACAGTGGCCGGACCCAGGGGACTCAGACCCAGGCGGCCGCGCATCCGGGCCGTAAGTAGCCCTCAGCCGCGACACGCCTGTAGCCGCTACCGCCGGACATCCGCCTTCAGAACTCCACGGGCCGGATCGTCTCCGTTCCCAGCTTCCGCCCCAACTCAATCATGCGGGGCAAGTCAGCCGGCGAAAACGGCTCCACACTCTCGGGCAAATCGAAACTGCTCGCGGGCGTCCCCAAGGTTCGGAACCACTCCTCGAACCCACCGGGCGTACAGACGGTGATCGCCCTGGCATACTCCGACTTGATCTTGAACGTATGCGGAATGCCCCTGGGCGCGAACACCACGCTCCCCTCCGGAGCCTCCAAAACCTCCTCACCCACCATAAACCGCATCCGTCCTTCCATCACGAAGAAGGTTTCGTCCGCCGTGTAGTGGACATGCAAAGGCGGCTCATTCCCGGGCTTCTGCACGCTCTCCCAAACGGAAAACTGGCCGCCGGTCTCTGCCGCCGACAGTAGAACGCTAATCGTTCCACCCCCATACTGGTAAGTGTTCTCCAGGCTCTTCCGGGTGATCACCGGAGCCATCTGCGCAATCGTCATGTTCGACCTCCACCGGAAGACGCGCAGGATCGGCCGCAACCGGCTCATCCGCTGTTCAGGGGTGCGTAAAAACCGCTCCTGCCTCAGTGACATTCCCGAGCGGGAATATTTCCGCTCGGATCACGCCATCCAGCGATAAAATTTACCGTACGGGAACTTTTCTGTTGCGTTCGATGCGGGTCAGAGGTAAGATTCCCGTACGGGAATATTGAAGGATCCGCTATGAGATACACACCCACCGAGATCGGCCAACTGATCAGGGATACCCGCAAGACGCTGGGTGTCACGCAGAAAGATCTCGCCCTCACCTCGGGCACGGGGCTGCGGTTCATCGTCGATCTTGAAAAAGGTAAGGAAACCTGCGAGATCGGCAAGGTGCTGACGGTCCTGAATACGTTGGGGATTCGGATCGCCCTCACACCTCCTCCGGGCGCAAAGGAATAGCACATGGCCGGAAGACTCGACGTCTATCTCCACAGTGATCTTGTAGGGCACCTTGCTCAACACCCGGGCGGCGGCGTGCAATTCGACTATGCGGAAAGCTGGTTGAATACCCCCGGAGCCGTACCCTTATCCCAGTCGCTGCCGTTGCGCGCCAAGCGCTTCCAACGCAAGGAGTGCCAGGGTTTCTTCGCCGGCATCTTGCCGGACGAGGCCAAGCGTGAGATCATTGCCCGCAATCTTGGCATCAGCGCGCGCAACGACTACGCCATGCTCGAGCGGATCGGTGGAGAGTGCGCGGGCGCGGTCACCTTCCTCCCGGCGGGAGAGCCTCTGCCGGTGCGAAATGACAACTACCGACCCCTCTCGGCGGAGCAACTCGCTGCGATCCTCAGGGAGCTTCCGAGGCGCCCTCTGTTGGCAGGCGACGAAGGCATCAGGTTGTCGCTCGCCGGGGCACAGGACAAGATCGCGGCGCGCATCGAGAACGGCGAGGTCTGCTTGCCCCTCGGCGGCGCACCGAGTACGCATATCCTCAAGCCCGCTGTCGATCGTTTCGCCGATGTCGTCTTCAATGAGGCGCTGTGCATGAAGCTGGCCGCGGGGGCCGGGCTGCCTGCGGCTGCCGTGGCCACCAGGAGCGTGCAGGGCATCGACTACCTTCTGGTGGAACGCTATGACCGCGTCCACAAACAGCACCCCGGCACTGGGCCGGTCCTGGAGCGGCTTCATCAGGAGGATTTCTGCCAGGCCTTGGGGCTGTTGCCCGAACACAAATACCAGAAGGAAGGCGGCCCGTCTCTCAAGCAGTGCTTCCGGCTGCTGCGCGAGGTCTCCAGCGCCCCCGCCATCGATCTGGCGCGGCTCCTGGAGGCGGTGATCTTCAACTACCTCGTCGGAAACAACGACGCACACGGAAAGAACTTCTCGCTGCTCTACCATGGTGCCGGAACGGCCGACCGGGCGACCCGGCTCGCGCCGCTCTACGATGTTGTTTGCACTGTGTACTATTCCGAGCTCAGCCCCAACATGGCGATGAGGATTGGCGACGAGTATCTGTCGGAGAAGGTGACCGCCAGGAGCTTCGAGCACTTGGCTGAAGAGGCGGGCCTGGGCAAGCCATTGGTGCGGGCCCGAGTGCCGGAGATGGCCGCAAGGGTCCTGGCCGCGTTGGAGAAGGTTGAGATCGCGAATCCAGCGGCGGAGAAGGTGGCGGCGCTGATAAGGCAACGCGCGGTCAAGGTCCGGGATCGATTTCGAGGATGACCGGAGGCGTCCCACTGTCGACCCCCGTACGGTTGGGGACGATTGGACATGGTATGAGACCACCTTCCGGAGTTGTCTACGCCACCGCATGGAAGTGGATCAAATCGCGGTCTATAGAGAGCGGGCCTCGTGGCCCGGGCGGGCCCGTCTGACTCCGTTGCGAACCGCGACCGTGAAGAGGTGGGTGATGGCAGCTACGACGTACTCGATAGATCGCTTGCCCCGTCGCATCGTCGCCAAGCAACGGCTCCAACTACCGCTCGCCGCCGCCCGCGTGTTGAAGCCCCTCGACCTCGTTGAGGGAAACGAACCTCGGATTCGCAGGCAAAGGGAGCACCATGATAGGCTCAGTCTCAAGATGCCGACGCCGGAACCACAGGTTGATCTCGTCGACCGATTGGACAGAATTCGGACGAAACTGGAGCGGCTGCGCGCCGCCGATTCATCTTTCTCAGTCTTCGGATCCGATGCCCACCAGTACCGCCTCCGGCCGCCACTCCCGCCAGAAGCCCTATCGGACTTGGAAAAGCACCTGGGCGTGCAATTGCCGGACGAGTATCGCTTGTTCGTCGCGCAGCTCGGCGACGGCGGCGCAGGCCCCTATTACGGGCTCATTCCTCTGGATGATCACGACCTTGAGGACCTCACGCAACCGGATCTGACCCGCAAACCATTTCGATGGACGGCGGCATTCAACCCATACGACTGGGACGATCCGTGCAGTCAGGAGGACGTTTGGTGCGACGACGAGGATGACTCGGACGAGGAGATGGCCGAAGAAGGCAACCGCGAAGAGGACGAGGAAGCCCCTCAACGACAGATCATTCTTGGCGTCCCCGGCGCGCTGTACATCTGCCACTATGGGTGCGGCATTCGGCTCCTGCTCATCGTCAACGGCCAGAGCTGCGGGGAGGTGTGGCGCGATGCTCAGAACGATGACGCAGGGCTCCGACCGGAGTGCGATGACCGCAGTCGACATATGGGCTTCATGGACTGGTATGAGAGATGGCTGGATGAGAGTCTTGCAACGATAGGCCCTCCGCAACAAGACTCACCGGAGGATCCGCGAAACGACGCTCAGGAGCCCTCGTACTAAGCACCATCCGCGCTCCATCGGTCTCAAGGACAACCAATGCTCGACGACAAAACGAGCGAATCCATCCACAAATTCGCGCTCGACTACGATGGTCAGCAGCGTGTAGCGATCCGGTTCGCCTGGAATGGGAAACACGCTGACGAGTTCCGCGACGAGAATCAGGAACTCCGCTGGTCCCTTGCGAAACTGGTCCTCGCAGAGCCGGATTCCGTTCCTCTTGTTCTGGTACGCGATCTGCTAATGGAAGATTCCGCGTGGAGTCACGAGGCATGGTGTGCGCCGCACCATTTCGCGGGACTACTGTCCATCCTCCTGTTGCGAGGTGGACGCGAATACCTATTCGACTTTGCCGCTGCAATGAACGCAACCTTCGATACCTTTGGGGCGGCGCATGAAGTCGCGATTTCTTCAGAGAAAGCTCATGACTTCCTGCGAGAGGCTGACGCTCATCTCCTTGTGGAGACCGATCCCCGCCGCCGTTCTGAGCTTGATGGCGCGAAGGAACTCTTTCAGAAGATGATCGACGGCAATGCCGCCAATGGATGGGTGAAAATACCTCCAGGCACCCCGGTTCGGAATATCCGGATCGTAGATTCGGTGCCTCAATCCGCCAAGGCTGAACGCTCACTGAGGGAGGCCCTTCGAACTCTTCCAGGCCGGCTAAGGCGCCTCTTCCTCCGATGGGGAAGGTAGACGGCAAGACAGCTGGATTGGAGCGAGTCGCGACACAACGTCAGGGTGCGCGTTGCTGACTGTTAGGAGGCGGTAAGTGGGATGCCGAGAGTGGTTTCGTCCTCACTCGGCGGTATCACTCCCAGATCGGCCAAGCCACCCATCTGCTTGGCAGACAGGGACCACAGCGGAATGCCGCTCGTTCCGTGACGCCGGCCTCACCGAGGCAAACCGCACGGAAAGAGGCCCGGCCACTCCGCGGTGTTATCCACGCTTCCGGGCGCGCTCGTGCACAACCAACGCACGCCGAACTGAGTTTCCGCCGCCCGTCCGCCCAGCCCCACCCCACTCTGATATCCTCTCCTCGGATCCCGGCCCTGCCGCCATTACTACCATGAAGATCACCAACGTCCGCCCCCTGGTCATGGGCACCCCCTGGCGCAACCTCACCTTCGTTGTCGTCGAAACCGACGAAGGACTCACCGGCCTCGGCGAAGTCCGCATGATCAATAACACCGAGGCTCTGCTTGGCTATCTCGCCGAGTCCGTTCCGCGCTACGTTCTCGGCAAGGATCCCTTCGACCGCGAACTCATCGTCGACCACATGCGGCTACACGACTACAGCCGCGCCGGTGAAGTCGCCATGAGTGGCATCTCGCTGATCGAAATGGCCTGCTGGGACCTCGTCGGCAAGGCGCTCAACCAGCCCGTCTACCGGCTCATGGGCGGAGCCGTGCGCCCCAAAATCAAGGCCTACGCCAACGGCTGGTACACCGTCGAACGTACGCCAGAGGAGTTCGCCAAGGCCGCTCGACGGGTAGTCGACCGCGGCTATCGCGCCGCCAAACTCGACCCCTTCGGCGCGGGATTCTATGAGCTTGACCGCCAGGAGCGCCTCAAGTCCATCGCCCTCGTTGAAGCGGTCCGCCACGAGGCAGGGCCCGACTTCGACATCTTCGTCGAGATGCATGGCCGCTTCAATCCCGCCACCGCGATTCAGATCGCCCGGGAGCTGGAACCCTTTCACCCAGCCTGGCTCGAAGAGCCGGTGCCACCAGAGAACCTGAAGGCGCTCAAGAAGGTTGCCGACGCCGTCCACACGCCCATCGCCACTGGCGAGCGCATCCACACCCGCTTTGAATGCCGCGAGCTCTTCGAACTCCAGTGCTGCGACATCGTGCAGATCGACCTCTCTCACTTCGGCGGCATCTCCGAGGCGCGCAAGCTCGCGGCCTGGGCCGAGGCTTACTACATGCTCGTCGCTCCGCACAACGTCTGTGGACCCGTCGCCACGGCGGCCAATGTCCACCTCGCCGCCTGTACGCCCAACTACAAAATCCTCGAGCACTTCAACGACTTCGCCGACGCCTGGGTCCAGGGCGCGGTCGACCACTATCCGCAGGTCGTCGACGGCTACTTCTCCCTGCCCGACCGCCCCGGCCTCGGCCTCTCGCTGAACGAAGACTTCGTCGCCGCCCACCCACGCGAGAACGTCCACTTCGACCTCTACTCCGAGGACTGGCACAAGCGGCAAGTGTCCAAACCGGAGGCAAAAGCGTAGAGCATGCTGAGAGTCATACAGATCACCCATCCGGTTCTGGGCCGGCACGTCGGTCTCGTCTCCCAAGACACGGTTTCGATCCTGGACGGCCCCTCCACGGTTTACGCCACCGCCCAGACCGCCTTCGCTGCCGGCCGGCCACTGGCCGAGTTCCTCCGCGCGCTCCCTGTCGAATCAACGGTGCCGTACGACGACCTGTACCTCGGACGTACCCCGTGGAGAGTGCTCCTCCCGTTCGATCACCCGTCGGAGCCCGCCCGCTGCCTGGTGAGCGGCACGGGCCTGACCCACCTGGCCAGCGCGGAGACCCGGCAGAAGATGCATGCCGCCGTCGAGCAGGAGACCGACAGCATGCGCATGTACCGCTGGGGCGTGGAAGGCGGACGCCCGCCGGCCGGACAGATCGGCACCGCTCCGGAATGGTTCTACAAGGGCAGCGGCCTGATTCTGCGCGCGCACGGCGATCCGCTGGAGGTGCCGGCCTACGCCAGGGACGGCGGCGAAGAGCCCGAGATCGCGGGCGTCTACCTGATCGACGACGCGGGCGCACCGCGCCGAATTGGAATGACGATCGGCAACGAGTTCTCCGATCACAAGACGGAGCGTCTCAACTACCTCTACCTCGCGCCCTCCAAACTCCGCCAGTGCTCCATCGGTCCGGAACTCATCGTCGATCCGGACTTCACCTTCGTGCCCGGTGTAGTCAGCATCGAACGGAGCGGCGAGACGATCTGGAGCAAGCAGATCGGCTCCGGCGAACAACGGATGGCGCACACACTGGCTAACATGGAGCACCATCACTTCAAGTACGAACAGCACCGCCGCCCGGGCGACGTCCACGTCCACTTCTACGGCGCGGACGCCTTCAGCTTCGGAGCGGGCCTCGAACTCCAGGGCGGCGACATCATGCAGGTCTCCTTTGAAGGTTTCGGCCGCCCTCTGCGGAATCCCCTGCATGTCAGCGAAGGCCCGGAGAGCCTGGTGACCGTCCTTCCGGCGTAAGACGCTGCTAAGCCCTCAGCCATCGGCGGTCAGCGATCAGCCAGCCCCGGCCGAGCTGAAAGCTGAGAGCCATCGTCCGCGCACGTTACCGAAGTTCCGAAACGGCGCCCTACGCGGCCGCGGCGCTGGCCTTCACCAGGTCGCGGACGGAGGTGGCCGTTTTGACGAACGACTCGACCGTGACCAGCGATGCGGTGACGACGGTATCGCGCTCAATGGCCTCGTCAATCGTGGCAGCCAGCGGTTCCAGACGGCTGGCCGCCACCTCGCTCAGCAGCCCTAATTGGAGCCAAGCCCTCAGCCATCAGCGGTCAGCGATCAGCCAGCCCCGGCCGAGCTGACAGCTGAAAGCTGATGGCTGAGAGCTATCGTTCCCGCACGTTACCGAACTTCCGAAACGCTGCCCTACGCGGCCGCGGCGCTGGCCTTCACCAGGTCGTGGACGGAGGTGGCCGTTTTGACGAACGACTCGACCGTGACCAGCGATGCGGTGACGACGGTATCGCGCTCAATGGCCTCGTCAATCGTGGCAGCCAGCGGTTCCAGACGGCTGGCCGCCACCTCGCTCAGCAGCCCTAATTGGAGCCAAGCCCTCAGCCATCAGCGGTCAGCGATCAGCCAGCCCCGGCCGAGCTGACAGCTGAAAGCTGATGGCTGAGAGCTATCGTTCCCGCACGTTACCGAACTTCCGAAACGCTGCCCTACGCGGCCGCGGCGCTGGCCTTCACCAGGTCGCGGACGGAGGTGGCCGTTTTGACGAACGACTCGACCGTGACCAGCGATGCGGTGACGACGGTATCGCGCTCAATGGCCTCGTCAATTGTGGCAGCTAATTGTTCCAAACGACCGGCATCCGCCTCGCTCAGCGGCTTCACAACGACGCTCGCCGCCTGCAGGCGCGTCTGCACGATGGTCGAGATGGTCAGTTCCAGCTCCAGCGTGCTGATCTCCGCGTCAATGTGGTCCTGAAGCACGGGGCTGATCGCCGCACCGCGGCGCAGCTCCTTCAGCCGCTGAAGCGCCTTGGTGATTACATCCAGGGAGTTCAGGTTCTTTGCACGAAGGTCGGCAATAGTGGGGACAGTGTTCTCGGGCATGGATCACCTCTCTGTTGTTTTTGTGTGGGTCTATGTGCGCCGGTTCGGGGCGTCTCCTCCTGGTCGCGCCCCGGTTGCCGGCAGAGCTCTGGTCAGGTTCGTTTCGGATCAGTCCTTGGGGCACACCGGCTTCTTGTCACACCCGGCCTGTTTCTGGCGGGCTACAAGGCCGTCCATCGTTGCCTGCAAACGGGCTTGTCTTGCCTTCTCGTCTTCAGCCCTCTCGAGTGCCTTCGTTGAATCCGACTGATCGGACTTGGCGGAAGCCAACTGATCGGACAGACTCTTGCATGTCAGCTCGTCCAGACAACTCTTGGCGGCGACTCCAAAGTCCTTGATGAACTTCAACTCGCCGAGTAATGACGGCTTCTCGGTGAGGACCTCCATGGCCTGGACCGCTTGTTCAACTGCGTCGGCATCCACCGACAGCTTGTTCAACGACGACAGGTACTTGTCATAGTTGTCTGATTCGCGGGTCAATAGCTCATGCGTGGCGTCGATTTCGCGGCTCGCGTAGTCCTTTAGGTCGTCCTGAAGCGCGCTGCCGCGGGGCGTGCTTCTCGAAATCGATTGGTCAGCCAGGCGGTCGCCGCGCTCCTTTCTGTCCGTGTTGAGCGACGCCAGCAGGTTGCTGTCGGCGGCGCCGCTATAGATCGCTGCCAACGCTCGGTAGGCCTTTTGTTCCGCTGCCGTCTTGCCTTGGAGCTCGGCCTCGTACGTCTTCAGGACCTCCATGAGTCCTTTGGCATATTCGCGGGCTTCCGCCTCACCCTTGCACCCGCCGAGAATCAGCAGGGCCGTGCAGAGAATTGACGCTGAGATCTGCTTCTTCATCTCGACCTCCTATTGTTGGAACGCGATTACCGAAACACCCGCCAGTTGCCCGGCCTGGAATACAAGCTGGGCGATCTGCTCCGGCTTGATGCCGCCGGCATACAACATGGCCAACCGCCGGACGCCCGTGTTCGTCAGGGTTTCGTACGCGCGTGCTTCCAGTGACGATTGAATGATGGAGTAGCGCTGCTCTTCCTGAGCACGGCGCAGCTCCGCCAGATATTGGGGTGTGCCGGCGCGTGCCTGCACCGAGGCGGCCTGGAACAGGGCCCGTGCCAGCCGCTGCACCCTCAGGCGGGATGGCGCTGGATGCTCCCGGCAGAATCTCTGGGTGTCCCCACCGGTACTCAGGACTTCCTGTAGGTCGGAAGAGTAACGGTAGGCGTCCGCCACCGTCGACCCCACATTCCCGACTCGGGTTCCTGCTTCCAGCAACGAATCGTCAATCCGCGCCAGGTCGAGATCCAGCGATTGCTGCCGCTCGCAACGGATGATGTCGCGGTATTCCTCGAAGGCGCTGGCCGCTGCCTCCAGTTCGCGCATGCGGCGTGCCTCAATCGCCATCAGGCGTTTGAAGTGCTCCTCCTGAGCCGTCAGCTTGAGAACCGCGACCTTCAGCATGGCCACCCGGAACTCACGTAGTTGCGCACGGACCTTGGCAATCTCATCGCGTCTCGTTTTGTACTCCTGGTAGGCTGCGCTCAACTGCTTCAGAATGCTGACGGCCACGCCCGCCGGTTCTGTCAGCTTCTCAACGCGCCCGCCAAAGGGAGAATCCCGGATTTCCTGCAACGCGGTCTCGACTTCGCTGAGATCGCCAAGGTGAGCGATGAGTGTCTCCAATCCGGGTCCAATCGATTCATCCGGTTTCGATACCGCGGCGTTCTGTGTGCCTGGCGGATTCTTCACCTCATTGATCCGTTCGTTGAGAGCGGTCTTGGCCGCCTTGATCTCATCGAGTGCCTTTGCCCAGTTTGTCTGTGCCGGTGCTTCGGAGGTGGCCGTACGCTCCAGAAGCTGTGCGCACCTGGCCTTCAGTTCCGATTCCGATTTGACGCTGAGCAGATCCACAGGCTCGAAGCCCACATAGCCGATCCTTTTCATGGTGCGGACCATGTCTTGATGGACCGCGCACCAGTTGTCCCATGTTTGGATGCGATCCCTGGTCTGCCGCCGGACGCCGGCGAACGCTGTGTCGAAATCCTGTTTGCTCTGTATGGACAGGTTGGCCAGCATACGGTCGAAGAGGTCCTTGCTCCCGACCTTCTCCATCGCTTTCACTGCCTGTTGTGCCGCCGCATCCATTTCCTTCCGGTACAGCCTCTGGGCGTCGGCGATGCCGGGAATGCTACTGATCACCATCAGATAGGCCCATGCTCCTCGCATTGGTTACGCTCCTTTCATGCGTTCACCCGGGCAAGCGAGAATTGCGGGGAGATTGTGACAAGGTTTCGGGCCGAAATTCGCGGCGCATGCGCCCAGTGCACAAGGCAGGTAGGGAGGACCCTCGGTCGGCGGCAGGTACCCTCCCGGGCGGGGCTCGGGAAGGACGGTAGACAAGCCCGGCCGAAGCAAGTTCTCCATCATTCTGGCTCGCGGCCGAGCACTCGTTCACCCGGCGACGGAATATTTTCGGTTTGGATTCAATACCTTGCAACCGGGAGCTCCAAAAACGCTTGTTGCCCCGATGTACAACCTCGGCCATGGAGCATAACTATCGAGGATTTCGGAAGACGGCCGGGACCGGACAGCAGTTCTCGCAGAAGGAGAGCTCTGTCGACCCGGTCGTAGCGGTCAGCGGCCTCACCCGAAATCCCACGGGCACGAAAGAACAAAGCCAACGGTCGAGGCCGGTGGACGCACCCGAATCCCACGGGCACGAAAGAACAAAGCCAACGGTCGTGGCCGGTGGACGCACCCGAAATCCCACCGCCACGAAGGAACAAAGCCAACGGTCGAGGCCGGTGGACGCACCCGAATCCCACGGGCACGAGGGAACAAAGCCAACACACTGCCTCCAGCCCCGGCCGAAGATTTCTGTTGCATTCAGATCCAAACACTTCAACAATCACCGATATCCGTTCGTTTGCCGTTGAGGTGCCCGGCCTCGCGCGCACTCGAACTTATCCAGGAGGAGCTATGAATACCTACGTTGTACAGGCCGGTGACACCCTGGCCAAAATCGCGGCCCAGTTTGGTGTTGACGTCAAAGCCTTGGCCCAGGTCAACTCGATTAAGGATCCCAACAAGATAGCTGTCGGCAAGCAGCTCGTGATCCCGAATCTGACCACGGATCTTCAGGGGCTGGCTGCCGAAGCGAGCGTCACCCACGAACCCATCATCGATCGCACTACGTTCCGGTTGCCCACCACGGAATTTGCCAACGAGACGGTCGCTAAAGACCTGATCATGCTGCACTTTACGGCAAGTTCCACCGCCCAGAGCGTCTTCAATGCCTGGATCGCGCCCGTCAACGGCAAGCCTTACCGTGTCGCTACCGCCTATGTCGTCGATCGGGACGGGAAGATCTACGAATTCTTTCCGGCCGAGAAGTGGGCCTGGCACCTTGGCATGACCGGTAACAACCCCAACTCCATCAACGACCGCCGCGCAGTCGCTATCGAGATCGTCAACGTCGGAGCTCTCCAGGAAGACCCGGCCAACAAGGATCAACTGAACTGGTGGCCCAACAACTACAAGACCCGCTGGTGCGGCAAGTCCGACAAGGACCGTTACGTCAAAGCGCCCTACCGCGGACTCACCTACTTCGCCACGTTCCCGAGCGTCCAGGTCACTGCAGTCCATGACTTGGTCCATCATCTGGCCGCGAAGTTCGACATCAAGAAGACACTGCCGCCGGCGGCCAAACTCATGGAGTTCGATCCTGTGTTCTTCAGCGCTTACAAGGGCATCGCCTCCCACCAGAACTACCGCGCCGACAAGACCGACATGGGTCCGGCCTGGGATTGGTCCGCTCTCGGTATTTAGCGCGCCGGAGATAGCCCGAATTTCGCCAGAATTTGCTGCCCGGCCGGACTGGTGAGGAAGTCCAGGAAGGCCCGGGCCGCTTTCTCGTTCCTGCACCCCCGCACCACTCCGCCCGACTGCCGGATGGGAGCGTGGTCTTTCTCGGGCAGCAGAGTCCCGCCCTGGTTCTGCAGCAGGGTCCACGAGGTCAGTACCGCATCGGCATTGCCGGTGTGGGCGAACTCGTACGCCTGGCGGACGTTCTCCGCCAGCACGATCTTCGGCTGCAACACCTCCCATAGCCCTGCCTTCTGGAGGATCGCTCGGGCGGCTACGCCGTACGGAGCATGCTGAGGGTTGGGCAGTGCGATGTGCCGCACCTCGGGACGGGTCAGGTCCTTGAGCGTCTTGATCGCGCCCGTCGGCGACCACAGTCCAATGCGGCCGGTGGCGTAGGACCGCACTGAGCCGGGGACCAGCAACCCGTCTTTCGCCAGTTGTTGCACAAAGTCTTCATTTGCCGAGAGATACAGATCAAACGGAGCTCCGCTGCGGATTTGCCGCGCAAGAAGTCCCGAAGATCCGAAAGACCAGGTAACCGGCGCCTTGGAGTGTGCTGAAAGTGCGGATTCCAGGGGGGTTAGGTCGGCTGCGGCAGCAATCGTCAAGGTTTGCGCCGCAATAGAACTTGACAGTATCACACTAAACTTACATAATACGATCAGGCGCAGTAAAGGCGAGACGAAGGACGCCTGGAACGCCGAGAGATTTGAATAACTATAGGATGGGAGCGACATGAGCAAAATTATTGGCATCGACCTTGGCACGACCAACTCCGTTGTGGCGGTCATGGAAGGCGGGCAACCGGTTGTAATTCCGAACCAGGAGGGCGGGCGTACTACCCCTTCCGTCGTCGGCTTTGCGAAGTCGGGCGATCGGTTAGTCGGACAGGTGGCCAAGCGCCAGGCTGTCACCAATCCTGAAAATACCATTTACTCGATCAAGCGGTTTATGGGCCGGCGCTTTGACGAAGTCTCCCAGGAGATGAAGTTGGTGCCCTACCATGTCGTCCGCGGCGATTCGGGTGATGCTCGCGTTGAAACTGGCGGCAAGAAGCTGTCGGCGCCCGAGATCTCGGCCATGATCCTCACGAAGCTGAAGGAGGCCGCCGAGGCCTACCTGGGCGAGAGCGTCAAGCAGGCCGTCATCACCGTGCCGGCGTACTTCAACGACGCACAACGCCAGGCGACCAAGGACGCGGGCCAGGTGGCTGGCCTCGAAGTTCTGCGCATCATCAACGAACCCACGGCCGCGGCTCTGGCTTACGGTCTGGACAAGAAGAAGGAAGAGCGCATTGCCGTCTACGACTTCGGCGGCGGCACCTTCGACATCTCGATCCTCGAGGTGGGCGACGGCGTGGTCGAAGTGAAGTCCACCAACGGCGATACTCACTTGGGTGGCGATAACATCGACCAGCGCCTGGTCGACTGGCTCATCGAAGAGTTCAAAAAGGAAGAGTCCGTCGATCTCTCGAAGGACCGCATGGCTCTGCAGCGCCTCAAGGAGTCCGCCGAGAAGGCCAAGATCGAGCTCTCCTCCGCCATGGAGACCGAGATCAACCTCCCGTTCATCTACGGCGATCCGCAGACCGGGCCGAAGCACCTCGTCAAGACTCTCACCCGCTCGCGCTTCGAGCAGATGATCGAGGACATCCTTCAGCGCTCGGTTGGCCCCTGCAAGCAGGCCCTTGCCGACGCCGGCATGTCCACCTCGCAGATCGACGAAGTGGTGATGGTCGGCGGTTCCACCCGCATCCCGCGGGTCACCCAGATCGTCAAGGAGATCTTCGGCAAGGAACCCAATAAGACCGTCAATCCGGATGAAGTCGTCGCTGTCGGCGCGGCTGTCCAGGGCGGCGTTCTGGGTGGAGAAGTGAAGGATGTCCTCCTTCTCGACGTCACTCCGCTCTCCCTCGGCATCGAGACCCTGGGCGGCGTATTCACCAAGCTGATTGAACGGAATACGACGATCCCAACGCGCAAGTCGGAGGTCTTCTCCACAGCCAGCGACAGCCAGACCAGCGTGGAAATCAAGGTCTACCAGGGTGAGCGCTCGCTGGCGCGCGACAACCGCATGCTGGGCGTCTTCCAGTTGGTGGGTATCCCGCCCGCTCCGCGCGGCGTGCCGCAGATCGAGGTCACCTTTGACATCGACGCCAACGGCATCCTGCACGTGACCGCCAAGGATCGTGCCACCAGCAACGAACAGAAGATCACCATCACCTCCTCCTCCGGACTCTCGAAGGAAGAGGTCGAGAAGATGGCCCGCGATGCCGATGCCCACAAGGCCGATGACGAGAAGCGCCGCGAGGAAATCGAAGTCAAGAATCATCTCGATAGCGCCGTCTACAGCGCCGAGAAGACCCTGAAAGATCATCGCGACAAGGTCTCCGAAGCCGACGCCAAGGCCGTCGAAGAGGCGATCGCCGATGCCAAGAAGGCCGTGGAAGGCGGCAATCTCGACCAGATGAAGGCCGCGCAGGACAAACTGCTCTCGTCCAGCCACAAGTTGGCCGAGGCGATGTATAAGGCCGCCGGCGCGCAGCCTCAGCCTGGCGCGGGTCCCGATGGCGCAGGTCCTTCCGCGGATGCGGGTCACACCGAGCCGAAGAAGGACGATGTCGTGGACGCCGAGTTCGTCGACGTCGACGACAAGAAGCCGGGCGCGTAATCACGCCTGGACCGAAGTGAACCGGGGCCCTTCCGTCAAAGGAAGGGCCTCAGCTGAAATGAGGCGGGTGAGACATGCCTTCGACGAAAGATTACTATCAAACACTCGGAGTCAAACGGGACGCGTCTTCGGATGACATCCGGAAGGCCTACCGGCGTCTGGCCCGCAAATACCATCCGGATCTGAACCCCGGCGACAAGGCTGCCGAGGAACGCTTCAAGCAGGTGCAGGAGTCCTATGACATCCTTTCCGACACCAAGAAGCGCAAGATGTTCGACCAGTACGGCTTCTACTCCGAGAACGGCTTTCCGGGCGGCGGTCCGCAGCCGGGCGGCAATGCCGGTTTCGGGTTTGGTGGCTTCGACTTCTCCGATGCCGCCAATCCGGGCGCTGGAGCAGGAGCGGCCGCGGGCGGCTTTGGCGGCGGCAGCTTTTCCGACCTGTTCAGCCAATTTTTCGGCAACAAACGCGGCGAACAACAGCAGCACGCCCCAGCCGAGAAGGGCACTGACCTCGAATACTCGCTACACATCGATTTCTGGCAGGCCATCAAAGGTACGCAGGTTCGCCTGAACATCAGCCGCCTGGATCAATGCGGCGCCTGCCACGGCTCCGGCCAGGGTGGCGGGGCCTCGGTCACCTGTCCACAATGCCAGGGCACCGGCAATGTAAATCAGATGGCGGGCGCCATGCGGTTCTCGCTGACCTGTCCGCAATGCCATGGCACCGGCCGGCTGAAGAATGCCTGCCCCGTCTGTCACGGCGAAGGCCGCAGCCAGACGACTGAAGCCGTGGAAGTGCGGATTCCGCCGGGCGCCGCCACGGGTTCACGACTGCGCGTCGGCGGCAAGGGGAACTCGGGCACGATGGGTGCGCCGGCCGGCGATCTCTACATCACGGTGCGCGTCGAGCCCCATCCTGTCTTTACGAGAGAGGGCGACGACGTCGCCATCGTGGTGCCGGTCACCGTCACGGAAGCCGGTCTCGGCGCCAAGATCGAAGTGCCGACTGTAGATGGCCGGGCGATTCTCAAGATTCCCCAGGGCACGCAAAACGGACAGAAGTTCCGCTTGCGCGAGAAGGGCGTTTACAATTCAAGAAAGAACTCGCGCGGCGACCAGATTGTGGAGATTGCCATCCAGGCGCCCGATGTCCGGGACGAGCGCATGCGAGAACTGTTGAAGGAACTTTCCAGACTGGACCCGCGCGACCCGCGGGCTGACCTGTGGTCGAAGGTGTGAGACCGTGGCCAAGCAACGATCCAAAGCCGCATACATGATCTCGGCCGTCGCCGATAAGTACGGCGTCCATCCCCAGACCCTGAGGATGTACGAACGGGAAGGGTTGCTTAAACCCTCCCGGTCGGACGGCAACACTCGTCTCTATACCGATGACGATCTGGTACGGCTGGAAGTGATCCTCGAACTCACCCGTGAGTTGGGCGTCAACCTGGCCGGCGTCGAGATCATCCTCAACATGCGCGAAAAAATGTCCGCAATGCAGACGCAAATCGAGCAGTTCGTGGCGTCGCTGAACGTGGAGATTACGCGCAACATGCGGCCCATCGAGCCGGAACAGAGGAACTCGCTCATGCGGGTGGTGCGAGTGGAGACGCCTCCACCCGCGCCGGTTAAGAAACGCAACCGCAGCGTTTAGTGCATTTTCTTGACGAACTCGCCGGTGCCGGCGTCAATCAGGACCGAAAACAGGCTCTGCGACACCGTGATGCCAAACACGACGCGCCAGTAAGGCTTCGGGTTGGTGCCGCTCCAATCCAACACATACTGAACGGGCAGATCCTTGTTGTCCGCCAATGCCTTGGACATCGCCGGGTCCTTTTCCACCACCTTCAGAGCCGTCTCCAGTGCCGCGGTAGTGTCGATGCGGACGTCCTGGATCGGGATGGGGTGGATCCGTGCATTGGCCGCGTAGGCCGACTCGGAGCCGGCGCGCGCGCCCTTGATGACGCCGCCGTCGGAGTCCGATACCGCGAAGACATAGTCCCGTTTGACCTTCTTCGAAGGCGAAACGAAGGTCGCCCGCCACACGCCGTACTTGCCAGGCTGGGCCTTGGCCTCGGGGATGTCGCCATTTTCCAGCGTCAGGATCATCGCATCCGGTGCCCAGGGGCGGGCCACCTGAAACATCTGGAATAGACCGGACTGCCCGGAGACCGGCTCAATCGGCTTCTTGACCGCCTCCGCCTTCTTGGCGGGCGGGGCGCTTTCCGAGCAGCCTGTCAGCCCGAGGGTGAGCACGCCCAGGAAAGAAATAGATAAAAAGGTATGATTCATTGGGTTTCCGCTTCTCTCAATCATCATAGTTCAGTAAAGGGTGGCGAGGGAGAGGGCGCCGGAAAGGCGAAGGTGGAGAAGAGATCAGGGAGCGCCCCCAACGGGTTCCTGTGGCATAATACCTACACCTTAGAACTCAGTTACACCAGCGGAGGGTGCCATGAGTGATCTTCAATTGCTTCCGGCCGGGTGGACAAAGGCCGCGATGGTGGGTCTCCTGACAGTCTGCGGGACGTTTGGCGCGTTCGCGCAGAAGACAGGCGGTACTGGATCTTCGGGCTCGTCGGGCTCGCCCGGCGGAACAACCGCGCCTTCGATACCCAGCCGCACTCCAACGAATCCGACGCAGGGCACGATCGGCCAAGGCACTTCCACGCCCTCGATGATGGATATCCAACGGCCCATCTACCTCAGCGGCAGGCTGATGATGGACGACGGCAACCCGCCGCCGGAGACCGTCATGATGATGCTGGTGTGCAACGGACAGCCCCGGCCGCAGGGCTACTCGGACCTGAAGGGCCGGTTCAGCATCTCGTTGGGGCAGAACCAGTCAATGTTTGCCGATGCCAGCATAGGCAATCCGGACGACGCCGTTGGAAGTGGTGCGTGGGCGAAACGCAGCCAGCCGGGCGGTGCGCGGAATGGCCTGTCGGAGCGGGAGTTGATGGGTTGCGAGTTCAGGGCCGACCTGCCAGGCTTCCGCAGTGACGTAGTGCAGTTGTCCGGGCGGCGCCTGTTGGACAATCCGGAGGTCGGGACCATCGTCCTGCATCGCATGGCCAACGTGCAGGGCTTCACCTACAGCCTGACGACGGCCAGCGCCCCAAAGGATGCCCGGAAGGCCTATGAGAAGGGTCTGGACCTGATGAAGAAGAAGAAGTTCCCCGAGGCCGAGGCGCAGTTGCAGAAGGCCGTGGACACGTATCCGAAGTACGCGCTGGCCTGGTATGAGCTCGGCAACAGCCTGATGGGGCAGAAGAAGAACGACGACGCGCAAAAGGCCTATGAACAGTCGATCAGCGCGGACGGTAAGTTCGTCAAGCCGCATCTGCAGATGATGCAGCTCTCGCTGGGCAGCAGGAACTGGCAGTTGATTGCCGATCGTAGTGACGATGTCCTGAAATTGGATCCATACACCTACTCGCAGGCATGGTTCGTCAACGCGGCCGCCAAGTACAACCTGAAGAAGCTGGACGAGGCGGAGAAGAGCGCGCGCGAGGCGGTGAAACTGGACACGGAGCACCACAATCCCAGGTCGGCTCAACTGTTGGGGGCGATTCTGGCGGACAAGGGCGACTATCCGGGTGCGCTGGAGCAGATGAGGGGCTATCTGAGCTTCGCGCCGAACGCGCCGGATGTGGAGTCGGTGAGGAAGCAGGTTGCCGAACTGGAGCGTGTCACTGGTGTGAAGGCCACAGCGCAGGGTGCCCCGGCAGCCGCGCCTGACAAGCAGTAAGACGAGCAGTAAGACATGGCAAGGGCGCCGCGGGCCATGTGGCCGGGCGCCTTTGCTGTATCTGGACTAGGATTTGGAGATGCGGCGCGCCCGCCAGAAGGCATGGAGCCCGAATCCGAGCATGACCACGAAGAAGAAAGCACCCAGGACGAACTTGATGAGATGGGCCAGGCCGAGGTCGATCTCCTGGTAGCCGCGCCAGAGAGCGCGGATCATCAGGACGGCGATGGCGATAAACACAAACCCGAGGACCTCGTTCCACAGCGAGTGGAGGGGTTTGACTATGCCGGGCAGGAAGGCTTGCACGAACTTCTTGAACATAACTGGCGCTTGCGGGATTGGTCCCTTCACATGGTACCAGTCGTGCGATAGTGATTCCCGTGGACGGTATCGCTCATGCTTGAGCAGGGAAGTGCCGATAATCCAGGTGAAGACAGTCTGGAGCCGTTGTCCGGTCCGGATGGTATTCTGAAAGTGGCCGCACACGAGGCTTACCTTGGACGATCGACTGAAAGAACTGATGCAGGAGCTCGGCAATGCGATCAACGAGTCACTCTCCGACTCGGATCGGATCGCCGCGGCGATTGGCGAAATCAAGCGAGCGGGGTACGACGTGTTCCTGGTCCTGGAAGCAACCATCGGCTTCAACAAGCGCGATGAAGCTGACGGCGAGGACGATGACGGTGCGGTACTGGAGACCCGGCTGGAAACCGACTTCGAGGAAGAGTACACAAGTACAGGCAAGAACGAACAGACAGCTCGCCTGAAGTGGACTTCGCAGGATCAGAAGTTCCTGCGCGCCTTGAAGATTGCCGTCGACGAAGACGGCCGTTAGGCCCAGGCCCCAGGTCACTACCTGCCCGACAACTCCCCATAGACTTGCCATGTCAGGTCGACCGCCCGCCGCCAGGAGTATTCCGCCGCTCTCGCGCGGCCGGCTTGCACCATCTTTGTGCGTAACGCTTCGTCCTCAATGAGGGTGCTCAGCGCCGACCCAATCGCCTCTTCGTCCAGAGGATCGACGAGCAGCGCCGCGTCTCCGCAGGCTTCCGGCAGGGCTGAACGATTGGAGGAGATGACGGGCAGGCCGTGCGCCATCGCCTCCAGCACCGGAATACCAAAGCCTTCGTCCAGGGACGGGAACGCGAAGAGCGAGGCGCGGCGGTAGAGGTCGGCGAGTTGTTCGTTGCCGACCCAGCCGGGCGTTTCGATGCGGTCGCTCGCGGGACTCGCGGCAATGCGCCGGTGGATGGCATCCGATCCGTAGCCGTCCGAGCCGGCGAGGATCATCTTCCACGGCGGCGGCGCGTGGCGCTCGAAGGCCGCGATGAGGCGGATGAGATTCTTGCGCAGTTGTAGGGCACCGACGTGGAGGATTACTGGGCCGCGCGCCGAATCGTCAATGGCGGCGGGTGAATGAGTTCCATGTGGAATGACGCGCAGCCGTTCTTCCGGCACGTCCAGCAACCCGCGCACCTGATCGGCCGTAAAGCGAGAGACGCAGATGATGAGGTCGGCGCGTTGGGCGGCCTCGCGAGCCTGGGTGGTGAAGCGGGCGCGAAACTCGGGCGTCGAGTATTCCGAGGTCATGACGAACAGGTCGTGAAAGGTGCAGACCGCGCGGCGCAGTCCGTGACTGGGCAGGCGTTGGTTGAGGCCATGGAAGAGGCCGCCGCGGAACCACGGCAGACTATCGAAGAGCGGAACCGCGCGCACGTTAGCGGGCAGAGCTTCCTTGCGTCCGCGCAGGAAGCGGTGAGGCCGGTAGCACCAGTGGAAGCGCGTATCCGGATGGGCGGCGGCGAGACCGAACAGGATCTCTCGACTGTAGACGCCGACCCCGGACAGGTTCTGCCCCAGGCTGTAAGTGGCGTCGAGAGCGATTGTCAATCCTGAATCCCGTACTCTTTGAGCTTGCGATAGAGAGTGGTACGGCCGATGCCAAGAAGGTGAGCGGCCATCACGCGATCACCCTTAGTGTATTGCAGAGCCTGAATGATGGCGCGCCTCTCCATCTCGGACAGGGGCAACACCGGCATGACGAAGCTGGACTCCGGCGAGTCCGAGGGGCTGGGCGATCCGTGTGTGGGGAGGATGGCGAGATTGCTGGCCACGGAGGAAGCGCCCGAGGCGGCAAAGCGGCGCTTCTGACCGAAGTTCAGGAGATTGGAAGGGGCATCGGCGGAGTGCAATAGAGGCCCGCTGTTAACGGCCACCATGTGCTGAATGCAGTTCTCCAGTTCGCGTACGTTGCCTGGCCAGTCGTAGGACATCATGAGCTCCAGCAGTTCGCCGGTAAGCTGATGCCCGTTGCCATAGTTCCCGAGGAAGTGGGCGATGAGGGACGGCAAATCGTCCTTGCGTTCGCGGAGCGGCGCCAGACGCAGGGTGACTACGTTGAGACGGTAGTAGAGGTCCTGGCGGAAGGTGCCCTTCTGTACCTCTTCGGCTAGATCGCGATTGGTCGCGGCCACAATACGGAAGCTGGACTTGCGGACCTGCAGCGACCCAACGGGGCGAAACTCCTTCTCCTGAAGGACCCGCAGCAGTTTGGATTGCAGATCGAGCGGCAGTTCGCCGATCTCGTCGAAGAAGGCGGTGCCACCGTCGGCCTGCTCAATGAGGCCGATCTTCTGCGCATGAGCGCCTGTAAAGGCTCCTTTGGCGTGGCCGAAGAGCTCGCTTTCCATGAGCGGGCCCACCATGGCGGAGCAATCGATGGTGACGAAGGGGCCGCTGGGGGAGTTGCGGTGGATGGTGCGGGCGACAAGCTCTTTGCCGGTGCCTGTCTCACCCAACAGGAGCACGGGCCAATGCCCCTTGCCCAGCTTGGCCGCGAGCCGTAGAACCTGCCGCAGACGCGCGGACTGGCCCACCAACTCGTAGTTCTTCTGAGATGAATCAGCGATCATCCAGTCTGGCGTCTCCGTGTACTGTTCGAGCCGAGCTGACATAGGTCCTCATAGAGGAAGTGTCCGCAAGGCGGGAAAACTCTTCTCAAGATTGAGAGGTACCTTCATTCTACGCGGGCAAGGCCACGTTCGAGACATCTTCCTACTGGTGAGATCTGGATTCGAGGCGTACGACGTAGCCGACGCCGAGGTCCCTGCCGACGTCGTCGGCGATGGACTGGGCCTCTTCCTGCGTGGAGGTTCGGCCGACACGGACGAGATAGCTGCCAGGGGTTGTGGGGCGCTCGATGAGGTCGACTGATTGGTATTTCTTCATGAGATTCTTGCGGGCCTTGTTGCCTTCGCGCTCAGTGAAGAAGCGTTCGAGCTGAACCGTGTAGGTCGCGGTGGTGGCCGGTGTTCCGGCGTAGGAGAGGAGTTCGAGGCGCACGCGCGCGGTGCCGGGACCGATCATGTTGATGCTGCGCGCGGCCGCGCGCGAGAGGTCGACGGTGCGGCCGGCGGCGAAAGGGCCACGGTCGTTGATGCGTACCTCCACCTTCTTATTGTTGGTGAGATTGGTGACGCGAACGACGGCGCCGAAGGGCAACGTGCGATGCGCGGCGGTCATCTGCTCCATGTCGTAGATCTCACCGCTGGACGTCGGACGACCGTGATAGGGGTTGCCATACCAGCTTGCGATGCCGAGTTCGGTCCATCCGGGCGCAGGTGCGGCGGGCGTGCGCGCGTGGTGCGCGTGCTTCGAACAGCCGGCTAGCGCGAGAAGCGCGCAGGAACAGAAGAGAGCGGCGTCGCGACGCATTACAACACTGATGCTAACGGCCTTCGACGGGTTTCCACAAGCATGGCGGCATGAACATTTTCGGACACCGATGTTTGAATCGTAGAAGCACGATGATGGAGCCGTGCGTGCAGGGCCGTAACGACACTTTTTTCCTTGACTTTGGGAAGAGACCAAGTTTATAAAGAGATCACAATGCGATCGCATGCGATCGCAAAATCTGATGTCACGGAGAATCGATCAATGAAGAACGCAACCAAGAAGGCGGCGAAAAAGGCAGTCAAGAAGGCCGCCAAGAAGGCCGCGAAGAAGAAGTAGTAACGCAGCGTTCCAACGAACGCGGCAACAGGAATCAACGAGACGGCCCCGGGCAACCGGGGCCGTAGGTGTCTTGGGGCTCGGCTATCTTCCTTCCGTCGCTTTCTCCCCCCATCCATCACTCCGGCTTCTCCAGTACCAGGCATCGAAACGTCTCGCCCATGCCGAATAACAGGCTCTTCAGCTGCATGCGCAGGCGCAGTGCGGAGGCCTCATCGGGGGCTTGCAGCGCCGATGCGAACTGATCGGGCTCGCCAGCCGACATGAGCACCTGAGTGAGCGTGCGCAGCGGTGACACTATGAGTCCGAGCGACTGCGCGGCCTGCTCCAGATAGGTGAAGGGCACATGCGCGGTGATGTCCTGCTCACCAGGATTCGCGAGCACATCCTCCAGTGCCTGATGGCGCCGATAGGCCATCAGAGTGCCGCGCGGGAAACGTACGATTTCCCGCTCCGTATAGCCGTAGTCGATGGCAAGCACGAAGCCGCGCTGGAGAGGTTGCGTCATGCGGGCCAGCAACGGCGCCACGTGGATGGGTAGTTCGAGCCAGACCTCGGGTTCCTCCCGCAGCTCCGCAATGCGTGCACGGAGATTGACGGCATAGGCCTGCCACGGGCCTGTGAGGGCCTCCCCTTCGATCCAGGCGAAGCGCTGGCTGTCGTAGTCCACGCGCATCATGCGTGCCTCTCCATCCCGCACGCGGGCAGCATCGACGGGCAAGGCGTCGAAGAGTTCATTGCAGAAGACCACACCTTCGAACGCGGGCGGCACGTCGCCACCATCGACATCGACGGCGCTGTAGTGGAAGGCCTGAAGATGCTCGGCCATTTCACCGCGCCCGGCGCCCCACTCTACGACACGAAAGCCGTCGCGGGCGCCGAGCCGGCTCTTCCACTGCTCGCAAAGCGAGGCGATGAGACGGCCGAAGACGGGCTGCAGCTGCGTGGCGGTGTAGAAGTCGCCATGAATGCCGAAGGGATCGGCACCCCGGTCACGGCGTGCGCGGCGATAGTAGCCGTGTTGCGGATGGTAGAGGGCGATCTCCATGAACCGCGAGAAGAGGATGGGGCCCCGGTCGCGGATCTCCTCGGCAATTGCGAGTCCAGCGGGTGTCATGAGCGGGGCCCTCTCTCCTGTGGATTGGAGACGAACATCTCGCAGAGGTAGTCGTGGAGGCAATCGTATAGATACTTCTGGAAGGTCCAGGGAAACTGCACGTGCTCGATATCGCGCGCGTGGATGGGCGCGCGATAGATGTGGGCACCGGGGACGGCCGTCTTCAGGCGGATGACGAGTTCGACACCACCGGAGGAGTCGTGTTCCGCTTCGAAGGCGAGGAGCAGGTGCTGGTAGCGCTCGAGTTCGGCGCGGACGCGTTCGATGGGAGTCACTGTTTCCGATTGTGACTCAAAATGGGGCATTAGACTGTGAGTATGGCGTTGCCGCAACAGGTTCGTGTGAAGTTATCGAGCGAGGCGGCAGAGTACGTCTCACTGACGCCGGTGGTGGTGCAGACGCTGCCGTTCGCGGAGTTGATGCACCACGTGGCGAGCGCGGCCGGCCCGGATCCGGTGCGAGTGCGCGAAATACTGAAACGCGGCACGTTGGTCAGCGGAGCCTCGCGCTTCCGCTGGGAAGGCTGGCTGTGCGAGGAAGCGGATGCGGAAGCAGCAGTGGCTCTGCTGCCCAAGCCGGAGCCGGGGCGGCGCCTGGATCCCATCTGCTGCCTGAAGGCGACGCTCGCCAGCAGCACGTCGCGCGTCGACATCTCAAGAGAGGCGGCGATGCCGCGGCGGTTCCTGCGGCGGCGCAGCTACTGGCAGTGCCTGCTGGAAGCTTCGGGTGAAGCGCGCTACCTCACCTACTCCTATCGTGACCGGGCGGACCACTATCGGGTGGACCTGGTGGCGGAGGCGTGCGAGAGGCTGAGGAACGACAGCGCCCTGTTGAAGTTCGATGGACTGGCCAAGCAGATCAGAATGCGGGAGTTCGACCACATCCACTGGGTGGTGGGCCGCGAGGCGCCGGCTCGCTGAGTACATAGCTTCCGAAGTTCGCACATGGATCGGCGGTAAGCACTCACAACCAGCACTCAGCATTCAGCATTCAGCATTCAGCCCGAGCCGGTGTAGCTAACGGCTGAACGCTGATCGCTGACGGCTGTGTCACCAATACGCCACGGCAATTCCGAATGCGGACTAAGCTCGTGCGTCCTTTGGCCCGCGGCGCGCCTTGATCTTGAGCACGATGGGGGTGCCGTCGAAGCCGAACTTCTTGCGGATGCGGTTGATGACCTGGCGTTCCGTGGAGAAGTGGAGCGGCTCACCGCGGTCCATGAAGAGCACGAACGTGGGTGGCCGCACGGAGGGCTGCGTCATGAAGTAGATGCGGCGGTCCCGCTCGAGCTTGAGCATGTCGACGAAGCGGTTGAGTTCACCGGTGGTGACGCGCTTGTCGAAGTTCTCGTATGCGGTGGCGATGTGGCGGAAGAGGCTGCTGATGCCCTTCTTCTCCTTGGCGGAGAGGAAGACGATGGGGGCGTAGTCGAGGAACTTGAACTCGTCGCGGATGTTGAGCTCGAATTCCTTGCGCTTGCTCTCATCGAGCAGGTCCCACTTGTTCACACAGATCACCAGGGCGCGGCCCTCTTCATGGGCGTAGCCGCCGATGGTGGCGTCGCTGCCGACGGGACCTTCGGTGGCGTCGATCACTAGCAGGGCGATGTGGGCCATGCGGATGTTGCGGCGCGCCATGACGACGCTGAGCTTCTCGGCCATCAGGTGCGTCTTGCCTTTGCGGCGGATGCCGGCCGTGTCGACAAAGACGTATTCGCGTCCATTGATGACCGTACTCTCGTCCACCGAGTCGCGCGTAGTGCCGGCGATGGGCGAGACGATGGCGCGCTCACCGCCCACCATGGCGTTGAGCAGCGTGGACTTACCGACGTTGGGGCGGCCGATGATGGAGACGCGGATGGGGCGGAGCTTGCCGGGCTGCTCTTCGGTGTCGTCCGGTTCGACAATCGTGAACTCGCGTGTGACGTGGTCCAGGAGTTCTTCGAGACCGAGACGGTGTTCGGCGGAGACGGAGAGCACGTCTTTGAATCCGAGTTCGAAGAAGGCGGTGGTGAGCGACTCGCGCTTGGGGACGTCGATCTTGTTGACGGCGAGGGTGACGGGCTTGCCCAGGCGGCGGAGGATCTGGGCAAGGTCGCGATCGGCCGATGTGATCTCGGTGCGGCCGTCGATGAGGAAGATGATCTGGTCGGCTACGTCGAGGGCGACGCGAGCCTGTTTGAGAATTTGCGCGGGGATCCACTCGGCATCTTCCGGCACGATGCCGCCGGTGTCGATGAGTTGAAACGGGCGATTCTGGTGAACAGCATCACCGATGATGCGATCGCGCGTGATGCCGGGCTCATCGCCGGTGATCGACCTGCGTTGACCGAGAATCGCGTTGAAGAGAGTGGATTTACCCACGTTGGGACGACCCACGATGACAACCGTGGGGAGCCCAGTGGCTTGCGACATGACTGTCACCAGTTTAGCATCCGGTCCTAATTTAGCTTGGCGGAGGGCGCGCCAGAGCAGGTCTCTGGGGCGTAAGTGACTGAAGGGGAACACCGTTCTGGTGCTGGAGCGGCAAAGAACCACACCTGTCGTGCGATTCCGAGCGCGGAGAGGGACGGACATGGGACAATGGAAGTTCCCCTTTTCGATTTCCCAATGCTAGTTTCGAACCCAAATCTTCGCAATATCGCCATCATTGCGCACGTCGACCATGGCAAGACGACGCTGGTGGACTCCATGTTCAAGCAGAGCGGAATCTATCGCAGCAACGAGACGGTGCAGGATCGCGCGATGGACTCCAACGAGCTGGAACGCGAACGCGGCATCACCATTCTGTCGAAGACCACCGGCGTACGGTATCACGGCATCAAGATCAACATCGTCGACACTCCTGGCCACTCCGACTTCGGCGGTGAGGTGGAGCGTGCGCTAAAGCTGGTGGACGGCGTCATGCTGCTGGTGGACGCCAGCGAAGGCCCGCTGCCCCAGACCCGCTATGTGCTGTCCAAAGCGCTGGAGCAGGGTCTCACGCCGATCGTCGTCATCAACAAGATCGACCGGCCCGACGCGCGTATTCAGGAAGTCCTGAACGAGGTCTTTGACCTCTTCATCGACCTGGACGCCGCCGAGGAGCAGCTCGAGTTCCCCATCGTCTACACCATCGCCCGCGACGGCATTGCCAAGAACTCGCCTGAAGATCCTTCGGAGACGCTGGAGCCGCTGTTCGAAGCGATTGTGAAGCACATCCCGCCGCCGGAAGGCGATCCCGACGGGATCCTGCAGTTCCAGGTGGCCAATCTCGACTACTCCGACTACCTGGGCCGTATCGCCATCGGCCGCATCTTCCAGGGTACGCTGCGCCTGGGTGATGAGGTGAGCGTGTGCCGTCTGGACGGGCAGGTGCACAAGACGAAGATCACCAAGCTCTACTCTTTCGAGGGCTTGAAGCGCGTGGACGAGACCGTGGGGACGCCTGGCGATGTGCTGGCGATCGCCGGCGTCGAGGGTATTACCATCGGCGAGACGGTGAGCCATCCCGATACACCCAAGGCGATGCCGAAGATCCGCATCGACGAGCCGACCATTGGCATGGTGTTCACGATCAACACTTCGCCATTCGCGGGCCGGGAAGGCCAGTGGGTGACGTCGCGCAACCTGCGTGACCGCCTGGAGAAGGAGCTGCTCACGAACGTCTCTCTGAAGGTGGAGGGCGGTCCGGACGCGTTTCAGGTGATGGGCCGCGGCGAGTTGCAGCTGGCCATCCTCATCGAGATGATGCGGCGTGAAGGGTTTGAGTTGATGGTGGGCAAGCCGCAGATCCTGACCAGGGAGATCAACGGCAAGCTGAGCGAGCCGCTGGAACTGCTGGTGGTGGACGTGCCGGAGCAGTATGTGGGCGTGGTCATCGAGAAGATGGGCATGCGCAAGGGCAAGATGTCCAAGATGGTGAACCATGGTTCCGGCCGCGTCCGGCTTGAGTTCCAGGTCCCCTCCCGCGGCCTCATCGGGCTGCGCAGTGAGATGCTGACGGACACCAAGGGCACGGCGATCATGAATTCGCTGTTCCAGGGCTATATCGAGTGGCAGGGTGACATTCCCATGCGGAGCACCGGAGCGCTGGTGTCCGATCGCGCGGGCACGTCGACCGGCTATGCCA
Source organism: uncultured Paludibaculum sp. (assembly GCF_963665245.1). Classification (NCBI taxonomy): domain Bacteria; kingdom Pseudomonadati; phylum Acidobacteriota; class Terriglobia; order Bryobacterales; family Bryobacteraceae; genus Paludibaculum; species uncultured Paludibaculum sp. The sequence goes on along the minus strand of NZ_OY762267.1, from coordinate 3,630,551 downwards.
TCTTCAATCTTCAGGAGCGCGGCGTGATGTTCATCGCGCCGGTGACCGAGGTCTATGAGGGGATGCTGGTGGGCGAGAACTCGCGCACCGACGATCTGGTGGTGAATATCGTCAAGGAAAAGAAGCTGACGAACATGCGGTCGTCGAGCGCGGATGAGGCGATCCGGCTGGTGCCGCCGCGGATCCTGAACCTGGAGCAGGCGATTGAGTTCATCAACGAAGACGAATGGGTGGAAGTGACTCCGAAGTCGATCCGCCTGCGGAAGAAGATTCTGAAGGCGAATCAGCGGTAGGATTCGTGCGAGTGATGGGCAACGGCGGCCGCGGACACTGCTCCGGGCCGTCGTTTTCGTTGACACCCGGCTTTCCACCGTCCGCCTGGTTCAATACACTGGCAGCACGATGAATCGCAGAAGTTTTGTTCTCTCAGCGGGTACAGCCGCCGCTTCCAGTGCGGCGATCGGCGCGAACGACCGCGTGCGGGCCGGCATCATTGGCAGCGGCGGACGCGGGCGGCTGCTGACGGCCGAGTTCAAGGAAGTAGGCGCCGAGATGGCGGCGGTGTGCGACGTCTACCAGCCGAATCTCGAGGCCGGCCTGAAGGCGGCGAACACGGGCGCGAAGTCGTTCAGCGACTACCGCCGGATGCTGGAAGACAAGTCGCTGGATGCCGTGGTGGTGGCAACTCCGGACCACTGGCATGCCCGCATGGTGATCGACGCCGTGAACGCAGGCAAGGACGTCTACGTCGAGAAGCCGATGTGCCACAAGATCGAAGAGGGCCTCGAGATGGTGGAGGTGGTGCGGCGCACGAAGCGGGTGGTGCAGGTGGGCATGCAGCGGCGCAGTTCGCCTCTGTTCATCGCGGCGAGGGACGTGGCGAACTCGGGTGTGCTGGGCGAGGTGCGTCTGGTGACGTCGTGGTGGCTGAATCGCCAGGATGGCTTGAGCAGCGCCACGCTGAAGGGTCCACTGGACTGGAAGCAATGGCTGGGCACGGCTCCGCAGCTTGAGATGAGCTCCCAGCGGTTCTTCAACTGGTATTACTACTGGGATTACTCGGGCGGGCTGTTGATTGGCCAGGCGGCGCACGTCGTGGATGCGATCCAGTGGTTCATGAACTCGACGCATCCGGTGGCGGTGACGTGCTCCGGCGGACGGGTGAATCTACCGGGCGCGGAGATACCGGAGACGGCCAGCATCATCATCGAGTACCCTGAAAATTACATGGCCACCTTCACGCTAGGGTACAAGGCCATGCGATATCCCACGTCGCTGGATCAGATGAAGCAGTTCCATGGCTCCAAGGCGAGACTGGATGTTGGCCGCGAGGGCTTCCGGTTGTTCCCGGAACAGACAGGACCAGAGTTGAAGGCGGTGAAGGAAGACATCCAACCGGGTTCCTTCGGGCCGGCCACCCGCCAGCACATCCGCAACTTCCTGGAGTGTACAAAGAGCCGCAAGGATCCGAATGCGCCCGTGGAAGCCGGACTGGCAACCGCGATCGTACTTTGCATGACCCTGGACTCGTTGCGCAGCGGCCGCCGGCTGCGATGGAACGCCGAAACCCGGCGCGTGGAATCCTAGAGTGAGAGGACTTTTGAAATGCCCGAGGATCGATTGAATTCGCGCCGTGCGTTTCTGGCTACCGCGGCGGCTGCCGCGTCGGCCATGACGGCGCGTGCTGAAAAGAACATCAAGCCCGGAATCACGGCGAAGAGCGCCTCGCGCACTCTGGGCGCCAACGACCGCATCCGTGTCGGCATGATCGGTGTCGGCATCATGGGCACAGGTCATCTGCGTGCTTTTGCGAAGCAGGCCGAGGCGGATAAGGATATCGAGATCGCCGCGATCTCCGACGTCTACAAGCGCCACCGCGAGCGTGCGCAGGCGATCTCGAAGATCGATGCCAAGAACATCGTGGTGGACTATCGCGAGGTGCTGAAGCGCGACGACGTGGATTGCGTCCTCATCGCCACGCCCGATCACTGGCACGCGCAGATGGCGATCGACGCCTTCGCGGCGGGCAAGGATGTCTATCTTCAGAAGCCCATCACGCTGACTGTGGACGAATCGGCGCAGGTGATTGCCGCGGCCGAGAAGTACAAACGCGTGCTGCAGGTGGGCAGCCAGTTTCTCTCGGACGCGCGCTGGCACAAGGTGAAGGAGCTGATCGGCGAAGGCGCCATCGGCGAAGTGTTGTGGGGCCAGACGACGTACAGCCGTAACTCACTGGTGGGTGAGTGGAACTACTACGTCGACGAGGAGGCCACGCCCGAGAACATCGATTGGACGCGCTGGCTGGGTTCCGCCAAGAAGCGGCCGTTCAGTGGTGAGCGCTTCTTCCGGTGGCGCAAGTATTGGGAGTATTCGAACGGCATCGCCTCGGATCTCTTCTATCACCGCGTGGGTCCGATGCTGTTCGCGATGGGCGCGCAGTTCCCGACACGGGTTTCCGGCGCCGGCGGTATCTATGTCCAGAAGGACCGCGAAGTGCCGGATACGCTGGGCATCATGGCGGAGTATGGCAACTTCATGATCATGGTGGGCGGCTCGATGGCCAACATGTCGGCCAATAAGTACTTGCCCGAGGTGGTTTACGGCCACTCCGGCACCATCCTGGTGGAGAACGACAAGGTCACGGTCACGCCCGAGCGCGTCGCCAAGGCCCTGAACAGGCCCACTGAGGTGAAGACGTTCGACTTCCCGACGGCGATTCGAGACATGGCCCGGCGGCACAGCGACAACTTCTTTTCGTGCATGCGGACGCGCCAGACTCCGGTGCTGGGTCCGACGCTGGCGCATCAGATCATGGTGTCGGTGATGCTGGGTTGCGAGAGCTGGCGGACGGGCGAGATGAAGCTGTTCGACCCCAGCACGCAGAAGCGGGCCAGGAAGGCCGCGACGCGTCAGGGGTATGAAGGCGATGGCAAGAACAGTCCGGCCGGTCCGAGGAAAGAACCTTCGGTATAGCTGCTGGAAACAAAACGGGCGGTGGCTCTACCCAGCCGCCGCCCGTAATTCCGCTGGGAGGTCTCAGGCTGCCTGCGGAAGGGTCATCTTCTGTTCGAGAAAGCTCTTCATGGCCTGGCGGCCGCGATAGAGGTGGACTTTGATGGTGTTGACCGGAATTTTGAGCCGGCCGGCGATCTCCTCGACACTGAGGTCCTCGCTGAGCCGTAGTTTCATCGCTTTGCGGTAGGCGGGTTTGACGGCGCCGAGGCTCATCTGCAGCAGGTTGGACGTTTCGTCGCGCAGAAAGCGTTGTTCCGGGTTTTCGGTTGTGTCGGGCAGTTCGGGGCGGATCGTCTCGCCGTTGGGGTCGGCCAAGTCCTCCACCGGCCGGAAATCGCGCTTCCGGCGTCGAAGAAGTGTGAGCGACTCATTCAGCGTAATGCGGGTGAGCCAAGTGGCGAATGAGGATTCGCCGCGGAAACGGTCGAGTTTTGTATAAGCGGCGACGAAGGCCTGCTGGGTGGCATCTTCCGCATCTTCGGGCGAGCGCACAACACGTAGAGCGGTGCGCAACATGCGGGGCCAGTACTCGGTGGTCAACTGGTCGAAGGCCGAGCGGTCGCCGTTTTGCGCGCGGAGGATGAGGTCCTGTTCGCTGGTCAGCGTTGGGTTCTGCATCGTTGTTGTCATTGAAGAATCCTCCCGTGCATGTCCAGAATGCACCATCGCGGGGGGGCGGTTGGAGTGAGAAGAGAGCATCTCACGGTGAGAAGTCTCACGCCGCAATCGGTGGGTCCGTTGGGTGAAGCCCAAGTAATGCAAAGAGATAGCGTCGAATCCGCACTGTCGAAGATCGATCGGTCGAAGCCGTTCCGGCAGTCGGAACGGATGCGCCGGTTCCTGCGCTTTGTCGTGGAACGCGCCCTGGATGGCGATGCGGAAGCGCTGAAAGAATACACCGTCGGCATGGAAGTATTCGACCGGCCCGCCGACTTCGACCCTCGTATCGACTCAATCGTCCGTGTCGAGGCCCGCCGCCTGCGCCGGAAGCTCAATGAGTATTACGAGAGAGAGGGGCAGGACGACTTTGTCCGCATCACTTTGCAGGAGGGGAGCTACGCGCCCACGATCGTGAGTGGGCAGCCGCTGGAGTTGCCCCCGCCGGCCGCGCCAGACCCCGACGCGCCGCACATCATATCCGGCGATGCGTACCAGTTGCTGCTGGAGGGCCGGCACTTTGCTAACCGCATGACTCCGGCGCATTTGCGGCGCAGCATTGAGTGCTACCAACGGGCGATCCACCTGGATCCGCACTTTGCGGCGGCGTACGCGGCCGTGGCCGGCTCCATTCTGCAACTGTCGTTCTTCGGCAACATTTCGCCCTCGGTCGTGATGACGGACGCCGGCCAGGTGATCTACAAGGCACTGACGCTGATGCCCGAACTGGACGCCGCTCATCTGTGGCGCGGGTTCCTGAACGCGGCGCTGCAGTGGAACTGGGACGAAGCGGAAGTGGATTATCAACGCGCCCTGGAGCTGAATCCCAGTCTGGTGCAGGCTCGGCTCTACTACGCGACCACGGTGATGAATCCACAGGGACGATTCGCCGAGGCCCGGGCGCATCTGGGGGCGGCGGCACTGCTCGACCCGGCTTCCAGCATGCTAAGCGCGGCCACGGGCATGACCGAGTACTTCTCCGGCGACTTTGAGGCGGCGATGGACCACTACCGGCGCGCGATCGAATTGAACCCCGGATTTCACGGGGTGCGCCGGTTGCTGGCCTATGCGTTGCTTGCCTCGGGCCAAGGGGAAGAGGCGTTGCGGGCGCTGGAGTTGGCCGAGCCGGTGGTGGAGGGCGATGCCCGACTACTGGCAGCGCAGGGCTATGTTCTGGGCCGGCTGGGGAAGTACGAGCAGGCTTCGATGATCCTGGAGACGCTGGAGACGCTCTCGGTGGAGTCCTATGTGTCCGCGTACGACCGGGCACTCGTGCATCTCGGTCTCGGGCAGTATGACGTCGCCTGCCGGTTGCTGGTGGAGGCCTCGGGCGAACATGAGCCGTGGCTGATCATGCTGAACGTCGATCCCATCTTTGAACCACTGCGCGGCCTGGCCGCGTTCCAGGAACTGGTGCGGCGGGTTCTGCCCCCGGAGCGCTGATGAGAACCTTATGTTTGTTGATGCTGCTCGGCGCCTCGGCCGCGGCGCAGGCCCCCGCGTCCGTCGAGGACATGGTGGCCGGGATGACGGGCTATCTCCAACGGTTGACCGCTGAATCGCCAGCCGGCCGGAGGCCCACCTCTGAGAAGCTACGGCGGATGATCGGGGTGGTGGATGCGCGGGTCCCCTTTGACGACCTGGACCCGCGGCCGCTTGGAGAGACGGCGGTCTACCGGGTGTTCTCGGCTCGCTGGCCGGTGCTGGATGGAGTGACGGCGGAAGGCCTGTATTACCAGCCCAAGAACGCTCCGCGACAGCGCGTAGTCGTGCTTTCGGACAATCTTCGCAGGGCTCGCGAGCTGGCCGCGGCTGGCTGCGAGGTTCTGGCTCCAGTTCTGATCGACACGAAATCGACCTATAGCGGCAATCCCGCGCTGGGCCGACAGACGGAGCAGCCTCATCGGGAGTGGATCTACCGCATGGCCTTCCCGGTGGGCCGGCACATCTACGGATACGAAGTACAAAAGGCTCTGGCGGCGGTGGACTGGTTCGCGGGGCGGCAGCCGGCGGCGCCGATTGCAATCTATGGTGACGGGGAGGGCGGAGCCGAAGCGGTGTTCGCAGCGGTTCTGGACCCGCGCATTCAGCAGGTGGAAACTCACGATTTCTCACTGGAATCGCCGCCACTGTGGCAGCAGCCGCTCTATCGCAATGTCTTCGGGCTGCTGCGGGACTTCGGCGATGCGGAGTTCGCGGCGCTGCTGGGGCGGCGCTTCGTCACACTGCCCAAAGCGGCACCGTTGCAGGACGCGGTGGAGCCGGAAATCCATATGCGCGAGCAGGTGCACGAACTGGTGGACTACACGCAGCGGCTGGTTGCGCTCTCCGAGTACACACGCGCGAAATTATGGAAGGAGCTCGGGTCGAAAGGCGTCGAAGAGAGGTTCCTGACCGACGTGATCGGCCGGCTGCCCGGTCCGGTGAGCACCCCGAATGTCCGCCGTACGCTCTTTCAAGAGGGTGATCGATGGCGGGCGTACGCGGTTCAGTTCGATGTGCGGCCCGGCGTCTTCGGGTCGGGCTACCTGCTGGTTCCGAAGGATCTCAAAGCAGGGGAGAAGCGGCCTCTGGTGGTCGTGCAGCATGGTTTGAATGGCCGGGCTGACGTCTACTTCAACGAAAAGGAAGGCCGGGGGCTGGAGGTGTATCGTAACTTTGGGGCGCAGCTGGCGGACCTCGGTTTCATCGTGTACTCCGCACAGAATCCCACCGTCGGGGAGTTCCGGCATCTGGCGCGGCTGGCCAATCCGTTGGGCCTGTCGCTGTATTCGCTGATCCGGGCCCAGTATCAGTCGCTGGTCGACTGGCTGGTGACTCTGCCCGAGGTGGATGCGGGCCGCATGGGGTTCTACGGGCTGAGCTACGGCGGCAAGACCGCGTTGCGGGTGCCCGTATTCGATGAGCGGTTTCGAGTGGTCGTCTGCGGCGGCGATTTTAACGAGTGGATCCGCAAGCTCACGACGGTAGACGAGCCGTACAGCTACATGTTCACCAAGGAATACGAGATTCTCGAATGGGACATGGCGCATGTGGCGAGCCACGCGGAACTGGCAATGATGATGGCTCCGCGGGCGTTTATGGTGGAACGCGGGCACGGTGACGGAGTGGGCAAGGACGAGTGGGTGGCGTATGAGTACGCCAAGGTGCGGCGGTTCTATGACGAGGCCGGCGTCGGCGAGCGTACCCGCATCGCGTACTTCAACGGTCCGCACCGCGTGGATGGCCCGGCGGCTATCGAGTTTCTGCGGAAGTTCCTCGGCTGGTAAGGCGCGGTACAATTGCGGCGGAAGTGATCTGCGATGTCCCAAGCGGTACGGCGGCATGCAATAGCTTGGGTGGCTCTCACGCTGGTGCTGGCACTGCATGTGCTGGATGAGGCCACTCACGACTTTCTCGGTTTCTACAATCCCTTCGTGATGATGCTGCGCGATGTGCTGCTCGTCCAGTGGCTGCCGACTTTCGAGTTTGGCGAGTGGCTGGCCGGGCTGATTGCGGCTGTCGTGCTGCTGCTGATTGCGTCGCGCGCGGCGTTCGGCGGGTCGCGATGGATCCAGTGGGTGTCCATCCCCTACGCGCTGTTGATGGTTCTGAATGGATGCGCGCACATTGCCGGATCGCTCTACTGGCAGCGGATGGTGCCCGGGGTGCTTTCGGCACCTTTGCTGGTGATCGCGGGCGTATGGCTGCTGGTCAGGGCTGCCGCAGCGTTACGATCGTAGCGCCCCAGCCGCCCGCACCTTCCGGCGCATCGCGGAACTCCAGGACGTAGGGTGTCCGTTCCAGGGTTTTGCGGACGATCTCGCGCTGAACGCCGATGCCCCGGCCGTGGATGATGCGGAGGGCCGTGAAGCCGCGCGCGTACGCCTCTTCCAGATAGGCCTCGACAGCGGCCTTCACGTCGCGTGGCGCGAAGGGATGAAGGTCGAAGACATCCGTGATGGGGACCTCGAAGGGCTCACTTTCGGAATTCATGGATTTCGAAGATGGGAACGCCGTGGCGGTCGTAGATCAGCTTGTAGATCTCATCGTGGTAACCGCGTTCGGCGGCGAAGTCGATCAGCTTTTTGCGCACGCCTGTGAAGGACTCGTGTCCGTCGGTGTGCGTAACGAAGAGGGTGGCCGGGTCGGCGAGGGCCCGTTCCAGTTGCCGGACGCTTCCTGGCGCGGGTAGATCGATGACCACCCCGTCGCTCCCCCGATAGTAGCTGATGGTGCCGCTGCCATAGAACTCCACCTGTTGGGTGATGCCCCAGTCGACGCCAAAGAACGACCGGCCGGGACGGCTGCCGATCTCGGTGACCAGCGGCCGGATGGCGTCGGTCCAGACCACGGTGGGGCCGCAGGCGATGAAATGGGCGAGATAGGTGTTCAAAACGGCCAGGTTCGAGAGCACGCAGAGGACGACGATGCCGGCGGCGATGCGCCAACCGCGCGCGGGCCAGCGGCGCTGGACTTCACCCACCATCAGACCGGCAAGGATCTGCGGGACGGGCCATAGCAGCACCGTGTGGTGAGCGGATCCACCGGCGCTCTTGGTGATGAGCATCAGGGCGAAGGTAGCGACGCCGCCAGTGAGAAAGAGCAGCGCTGCCTTGCGATTCGGCCCGTTCCAGCACAGGATGGGCGCGATGAGGAGAGCCAGGACCAGGAATATATGTTGCAGGCTGTTCCGCGGGTTGCCCAGCTTGCCATTGAGGAAGAGCGGAACCTTCTCCCACGGCTTCAGGTTTTGGACGGGGCCTTCGGGGTCTTCGCGCACCATGTAGCCCATCAGGCCGCTGCCGTCGAAGGTGTGGTCGAGCATTAGGATCTTGTCGAGCGCATGCCGCTCGTCTACATCTGTATTCGCGGTGAAGGTGCGCAGTTTGTGGATCTTGTTGTAGTAGAGGAATGGCGCGGCGCCGAGAACGAACCCAAGGAGGACGGCGGCCAGGTGACGGCGGTCCTTCGCCAAAGCGAGGAGTTGCCGGGGAAAGACGGCGAGCAGAGCCACTCCGAAGCCGGCCAGCAGCCATATGAAGAGAGCTTTGTCCCACAGGGCGAGGCCACCGCAGAACGAACCAAGGAAGAGCCAGCGGCGACGGCGGTCGTCGGGGAACCGGACGAAGCAGTAGACGGCCGCGGTGAAGAGGATGTGCTGGAGGGCGACGGGTCCCCAGTCAAAGATGCCGGTGAGCAGATAGAGCGCGTCGGTGGCCAGCAGCAGGGCCAGAAGGAAGGCGGTCTTCCAGCCGCTAAGCCGTTTGAGAATCAGAAACAGCAGCCAGACGGAGGCCGTGCCCATCAACAGAACCGGCAGCCGCAGTGTGGCGTGGCCCGCGCCAAAGAAGTGCAGGATGGGCGCGTAGATGGCGGCCTTGAGGGTGCCGATGTACGTCATGAGCATGATGGGCACCTTGACGGCCCCGAACTTCATGGCGTACTCGACATACTGCGGACTGTGGATGGACATGACGAAGAGCGTCTCGTCATACTGTGCGCCCGGATAAGGAATAAAGGTGAGGCCCAGAGCCAGGAAGAGCAAGCAGGCCACGAGCCCGGCCAAGTACGGCAAAGATGATTTCAGCATTACTACCCGCCGATGGAATACATGGGTCGAGGCGGAGCGACGAACTTCGCGGTGTTGATCTCGTGACCGGCCCACTTGCGCCACACGACATCGCGAATCACCTGCCGGATAGCGTCATCGGTGGCGCCTCCGCGCAACAGACCCTTCACGTCGGTCTCCTCGATCGCAAACAGGCAGTATCGCAGTTTTCCGTCCGACGTGATGCGGATGCGATTGCAGTTCATGCAGAACGGCCGGCTGACCGAGGCGATGAAGCCGATGCCGCCGAGGCCGTCCTTCCAGCGGTATTCCAGAGCCGGGGCGCGGGGGTCGGGATCGGGCACGACTTCCAGCGGCCCGATGTCGGCCTCAAGAAGCGCGATCATCTCGTCGGTGAGCAGAACTTTCCTGTGGTCCCAGAGGCCCTGGGCGTCGAGCGGCATGAACTCGATGTAGCGGATCTCGATGCCGCGCTCGCGGCCGTAGCGAGCCAGCGGCACGATGTCGGGCTCCACCAGATTCTTGACGGCCACGGCGTTGATCTTGATGGGCCCGAAGCCCAATTCCTGGGCACGGTCGATGCCGGCGAGGACGCGCGGCAGATCGTCGCGGCGCGTGATCTGTTGGAAGCGCTCGCGATCGAGCGTGTCGAGGTGAACGTTGAGGCGGCGGAGTCCGGCATCGTAGAGCGCCTGGGCCTGATCGGCCAGCAGGACGCCGTTGGTGGTGAGGGCGATGTCCCTCACGCCCGCGATGGCGGTGAGTTTCTCCACGAGCACGGGCAGGTCCTTGCGGACCAAGGGCTCGCCACCGGTGATGCGGATCTTGGTGACGCCCATAGAGACGGCGACGCGGGCGAAGTGCTCGATCTCTTCGAACGTGAGGATCTCGGAGCGCTGCATGAACTGAACGCCGTCCTCGGGCATGCAGTAAAAGCAACGGATGTTGCAGCGGTCGGTGACGCTAATGCGCAGATTGTCGTGGACGCGTCCGAATGTGTCGATGAGTGGTGTGGACGGGTCCGTCATCGGGTCCCTTTCGCTTAGCGCAGGGCGAGCATGCGTTCGACGGGCTGGCGCGCCTTCTCCATGAGGTCGGCCGTTAGTTCGACCCGCGGGGTGAGGTCACGCATGCAATCGCGAACCTTTTCCAGCGTGTTGCGCTTCATGTACGGGCATTCGCTGCAATTGCACTGCTCGTTGGCCACGAAGTAGAACTTCTTCTCCGGCGCCAGACGTTCCAGGGAGTGGCGGACGCCACTTTCGGTCATGACGACGAATTCGTTGTGCGGATGCTTGACGCACCAGTCGATGATGGCGGAGGTGGATCCGATGAAGTCGGCCAGTCGTAGGACGTCGGCCGGGCACTCGGGGTGAGCAGCGACGAGGGCGGTGGGGTGCTCCAGTTTGGCCGAGGTGACGCGCCGGGCGGGGAAAGTGGCATGGACGATACAGGCGCCCTGCCAGATCTTCATGTTCTGCCGGCCGGTCTGCTGCTTCACATAGTTGCCCAAATTGATGTCGGGCAGGAAGAGGATGGGCTGGCTGGGGGGAATGGAGTTCACCACCTGCACAGCGTTGCGCGACGTGCACAGAATATCGCTTTCGGCCTTCACCTCGACGGAGGTGTTGATGTAGCTGACCACGGCGTGGTCCGGGTGGCGCTGCTTCCAGGCTCGGAGCTGATCGACGGGGCAGGAATCGACCAGACTGCAGCCGGCCTCACGGTCGGGGACGACGACGATGCGGTCCGGGTTGAGGACCTTGGCCGTTTCCGCCATGAACCAGACGCCGCAGAAGACGATCACGTCGCCTTCGAACTGCTGCGCTTTCCGGGCGAGTTCCAGGCTATCGCCAATAGAGTCGGCCAGTTCCTGGATTTCCGATTCCTGGTAGTGGTGCGCGAGCAGGATGGCCTTGCGGTTGCGCTTCAGGTCCAGGATCTCTTCCGCAATCGTGTTAGTTGCCAGCATGGGCGAATTCTGACCTTATTGTATCAACCGTTTTCCACAAGAGCGGGGCTGGGGCGCCGATACTTCGCAGAGGCGGCAAGGATACCTATGTCCCGGTCTGGGGACATTCTGTCCGTGGTGCCCGTGTCTAGTCCCTATCGTTGGATGGTACTACGTATATAATTCAGTAATTTAGAGCGAGGGCACGACGGCTGGATGCGGCACGGCGCTTGCATTGTTTTGCGGCATGGACGCCAACCTTCTCCGTGTCGTTTTGATCTCTCCGCATGCGGGTTTGGCCTCCGAGCTTCGCGCCCGGCTCAGTGAAGAGGGGGGATTCGAGGTTGTATCGGCTCTTGGATCCTTTCCGGGCACGGAACGGCTGAATCTGATCCTTTCCCATTTCCAGCCGGATTGCATTTATGTGCAGTGCGACGACCCCCAGTCGACCGTGGACCTGCTGTGTCAGTTACAGGATCTGGACTACCCTGGCCCTGTTGTGGCCTGTGCCCTGAACCACCAGCCAGAACCGGTCATCGACCTTCTGCGCAGCGGCGCGTTCGACTATCTACACGCGCCATTCAAGGATTTCTCATTCCACGAGGTGGCTCTGCGGATCAGAATCAGGCGGACCGGGAAGTCGTACAGTGTTCCAGATCGCCGGGCGCGGGTGCTGGGCTTCACGAGCAGCAAGCCAGGTTCCGGTGCCACGACTTTGGCCATGCAGACCGCATTCGCCTTGCGCCGCATGAGTGGCGGACGCGTTCTCTCCATCGACCTCAACGTGCTTTCGGGTACCTCGTCCGGCTGGACCGAAGGAATGATTCGTCCGTTCGACGTCCGGGATGCAGCGGAGGCCTTGCCGGACGGCACGGGCTGTTTCAGCGAGGTGATGCAGTTCAGCGGCATCAGCCTGCTGCCTGCTCCGGCGGTGCCGGAGGCGGATGGGATTCCCGAGGATCGGATGAGAGCGTTGGTGGAGGCCGCGCGGGAGAGATACGACTGGGTGGTGCTGGACCTGCCCTGTGCCGCCGCCTCTGAGACTCTGGCCGTGGCGAATCTGCTGGACGATGTCGTCGTGGTGACGACGCCGGAGTTGGCCAGCCTGAACACTCTGCGGCGGACCAACCTGCTGCTGAACGAAGCCGGGGTGCAGCAGTCCGCGATTCACTTCGTGCTCAACCGGACGTCGGGCAGCGACTCCCTGTCGGTCGAGTCCATTGAGCAGGCATTGAACGTGCGCGTGGCGCACACTCTGCCGAATGATTACTTCAGTCTGGAGGCAGCCGGGCAGTTGGGGCTTACCGGTGAGAGTCCTCTGGCTTTGGCCGTGCGGCGAATGGCGTCGAGCCTGCTGGGGCTCCCTTGCACAACCGGTTGCAGAGCCGGGACGCCGGCAGGCAGCTTGAGTTTCGCGTCGGCGCTCTGAGCTACTTCTTCTCGATGTCGCGGTGGGCGACCTTGGTGGAGTAGCCCGCCTTGCTCAGCCGCTTGTTGATCTCTTCGGCCATCATAACGGACCGGTGCTGCCCACCAGTGCAGCCTATGGAGATCGTCAGGTAGCTCTTGCCCTCGGCGGTGTAGTGGGGCATCAGGTAAAGCAGCAGGCTGGAGATGCGCTCCATGAACTCCGCGGTTTGAGGAAAACTGCGGATGTAGCGGGCGACCCCGGGGTTCCTCCCGGTGAGGTTCTTAAACTCCGGAATGTAGTTCGGGTTGGGCAGGAACCGGACGTCGAAGACGAGATCGCTCTCCGGTGGCACGCCATGGCGGAAGCCGAAGCTCATCACATAGACCCGGAGCTTGGCCTCTTCTGACGCACCGAAGTTCTCCACGATGCGCTTCCTGAGCTGGTGGACGTTCAGTTCGGTCGTGTTGATGACGTGATCGGCCAGAGCGCGAATGGGCTCCAGCGTGCGCCGTTCGGACCGGACGTTGCGAAGCACGCTGCGGTCGCCACCGAGGGGATGGGGGCGGCGGGTCTCGCTATAGCGGCGGACGAGGGAGTCGTCGTCGGCATCGAGAAAGATGAGGCGCGTGGAGATGCTGCGCTTGATCTTCGTGAAGAGGTCTGGAAACCGCTGCAATTGCTCGCGTTCCCGGATGTCCACGACGAGCGCCGCGCGCCGGATGTTGGGCGAATCGCGCGTGAGCTCAGCAAACTTAGGGATGAGGTCGAGTGGGAGATTGTCGACGGAGTAATAGCCGTGGTCCTCCAACGTCTTGAGGACAGTCCCTTTGCCCGAGCCGCTGAGACCGGTGATGATCACCAGCTCGGGCTGTTGGTCCCTTTTCGGTTTCTCTTCCACTCGACTCTATTTAACCTCAGATTCCGAGGCTTAGCATTCGCGTTCGGAATTACGTTGACGTGTTTGCGACACAGCCGCCAGCGATCAGCTTTCGGCCGTCAGCTACACGGGCTGATTGCTGAGCGCTGACGGCTTACCGCCGATACGTGTGCGAACTCCCACAACGATGTGCTTAGGCCTCCACCAGGTCGACTTTCCCGTCACGGCGACGGATGAGGACGCTCACCTTGTCGGTTTCCGAGTCGCGATAGACGACGTAATCCTGATCCGCTTCCATGGCGATCATCGCCTCTTCCACCGTCATGGGTTTGCCATTCGACTTGGCGTTGGCCTTGACGACCTTGGCGGGTTTCGACTTTGCCGGCTTGGTCTTGGCCGCCTTGGCCGCCTTAGCGGCCGGCTCGGCAAGCAGTGGCTCGGCGATCTCGGCCGGCGAGCGTTTGGTGCCATCGCGTTTGGTGTCCCGCCACTTCTCGCGGTTCTTCAGGGCCTGCTTTTCGACCTTGTCGACGGCGTCCATGGTGGCCGTGAACTGATCGGACGCCGAGCCGGCGCCGACCAGCGTATGGTCATAAAAGTTGACACGTACCTCCGCATGCTGCAGGTGGCGTTGGACGCCCAGGATGACTTGGGCCTCCTTTTCGCCGCGGCGTTCCAATAGCTTGGAGAGCCGCGAAAACGCCATGGCAAGCTTGCGCTCCTGCGATGGATTCAGCTTATCCTGTTTACCAGTAAAAGTGATTTTCATGGCCGTGCCTTTCTCCTCCGCTCACTCATCGGTCGCGGGTAGGTGAAACTACAGGTCAGTCGCGTACCCGGCGATGGTGGGTGGAGGGAATCTTCATATCCTCACGGTACTTCGCCACCGTGCGGCGCGTGACCTGAATGCCTTGAGCCTGGAGCTTGGCGGCAATCTGATCGTCGGTGAGAGGTTTCGCGGAGTCTTCTTCCTCAATCATCTTCTTCACCATGCGCTTCAACGTTTGTAGCGGGATGCCGCCGCCCGACGGACCCTGCACCGCTTCCGAGAAGAAGAAGCGCAGTTCGAATACCCCTTGCGGGGTATGGGCGTACTTGCCGGCAACCGCCCGGCTGACCGTGGAGGGGTGGACGCCGATCTCTTCGGCGACGTCCTTGATCATCATGGGCCGCAGTTCATCAATGCCGTCCTCGAGAAACTCGGTCTGGCGGCGGACGATGCTCTGGCAGACCTTCACGATGGTCTGTTTTCGCTGTTCGATGTTGCGGATCAACTGGAGGGCCGACTGGAAGCGCTCCTTGATGTAGTTACGGGTATCCTTGTCGGGCTCCTGCTCACGGTCGAGCAGGCGGCGATACCCGCCGTTCAAGCGGAGCTGCGGCAGATCCTCATCGCTGATCTGAATGACGTAGTCGTCGCCATCCTTGAAGATGTAGACGTCCGGTTCGACCTGGCGGGCGCCGGGCCCGGAGTAGCGGATGCCGGGCTTGGGATCGAGGTGGCGGATCACTTCCAGTGCGACCTGGATGTGTTCCATGGGCCGGCCAAGCAGGCGGGTCAGCTCCTTGACGCTCTTGGATTCGACCAGCTTCAGATGGTCCTTGACGATCTGCCAGGCAACGCCATCGCGGCCGTGGCGGCTTTCCAACTGAAGCAGGAGGCACTCCTGTAGGGATCGGGCGGCGATGCCCGCCGGTTCGAGGCACTGCACCTCTTCGAGGGCAGCCTCAAGGCTATCCATGGTGTAGCCTTCGGTTTCGGCGATCTCGTCCAGCGAGATGCAAAGGTAACCGGTGTCGTCAAGATTCCCGATGATGGCGTCGGCGGCATCCCGGACTTCGGGATCCATGACCAGGAGAGCGAGTTGCTGGCGGAGATGCTCAGTCAGAGTGACCGGCGAGGAGAGGAAGGTCTCGAACGAGGGCTTGTCGGAGTCTTCAGATGCCGGGGAGCGGAAGCCCGGGTCCATCCACTCGTCGAAGTAGTTGCCGAAGTCGATCTGTTCGAAGGGGTCAACGGCCTGGGCTGCGTCGGTGGAGACCTGGGTGTCGTAGTCGGAGGCGGCTTGGGCGGCTGGCTCGGCGTTTTCCGGAGCATCGAAGCCGTCGGAGTCTCCTTCGTAGGTCGCGGCGGCGGCGTCCTTGGTGACCTGGAGGACGGCGGCGTCGGACGGCGCCGGGTCGCGTTCCAGTTCCAGGAGGGACTGCACTTCGGCAGGCGTCAGTTCCTCACCGATCTCCCCTGTATCTTCCAATACGGGGTTTTCGGCGATTTCCTGGGCGATCATTTCCCGCAGTTCCAGTCGATTCAACTGGAGAACCGTCACCATCTGGACCAGCCCAGGAGTGAGGATCTGTTTCTGCTTGACCGCGAGCTGAAGTCTCGGAGAGAGCAGGCTCATCTGAACCTCATCATAGCGCAGAGGCCCGCCATGTCCAGCCTTTTCGGCCAGGGGGTGGGCGGCTTACGAACCCAGTTCGAAGCCCTCACCGAGATAGATGCGGCGGACGTCGGGATCCATAGCCAGGGCGGCCGGGGTGCCGGCGCGGAAGATGCGGCCGTTGTTGATGATGTAGGCGCGGTCCGTTACGGCCAACGTTTCCCGTACGTTATGGTCAGTAATGAGGATGCCGATGCCCTTCTTCTTCAAGTCGGAGATGATGCGCTGCAGTTCGAGCACCTGGATGGGATCGATGCCGGAGAACGGTTCGTCGAGGAGGAGGAACTGTGGGTTGATGGCGAGAGAACGGGCGATTTCGACACGGCGGCGCTCGCCACCGGAGAGCATGTAGCCTTTGTTCTTGCGAACCTGTTCGAGGCCCATCTGCTCCATCAGCAGTTCCAGGCGCTCGCGGCGCTCGCGGCCAGACATGGGGAGGGTCTCCAGGATCGCCAGGAGGTTCTCTTCCACCGAGAGTTTGCGGAAGACGGAGGCTTCCTGCGGCAGGTAACTGATGCCAACACGCGCCCGCTCGTACATAGCGAGGGGGGTGATCTCCTGATTTTCCAGATAGATACGGCCGGAGTCGGGGCTGACCAACCCGACGATCATGTAGAACGATGTCGTTTTGCCCGCGCCATTGGGGCCCAGCAAGCCTACGACTTCGCCCATCTCGACGGAGACTGAAACGTTATCCACCACGCGGCGGCCACGATAGGTTTTCGAGATCTCTTCCGTGCGAAGGGTGCGGCGCGGGTCGCCGTTTCCGTTATTGCCCACTGTTTGTATTATCCACGAAGGACGGGCAAAAGACGCGCGTGTACGAGGCTCATTTCTTCTTTCCGGCCCGGTTGACGCGGCTGACCGCCTGTCCGGCTCCGGTGTTGTCGACGGTGAGTTTGTCCTGACGGGAGTACCAGATGATCTCGTTGCCGCGGGTGGTGCCCTTCTTGGAATCAACGACAACCGGAGCTCCGCCATTGAGGATGATTTTGTCCTCGTCGAGGTAGTACTCGGCGTGCTCACTGTTGCCGGTACGGGTGCGGCCTGGGCCGCGCTGAACGATCTCGACCTTGCCGTCGGCGAACATGTGATCGAGTTTGGTCTCCTCGCCGCCCTCCTTGGTGGGTTCGTTTTCGAACCAGGCCTGCAACTGGCTGGACTTCACGTTCATATCCGGGCGATCGAGCGTCACGCCGCCGGTATAGGTAGCCAGTTTGGTCTTGTCGGAGTAGACCATCGAGGGCGCCTTGACGATGGTGAAGCGGTTGGCCTTCTTGCTCTTCGCAGCCGCAGCCTGGTCCTTCTGGTCGGGTAGTTCGCTGACCACGTTGCCGGCCGCCTCCAGGGTCTTGGCGGTCTTGTCGATGTAGATATCGTTGGCCTGCAGGCGGCTGCTGGCCTGCCACATCACGGCGTTGCCGGTGTAGTGGATCTTCTGATTTTTCTCCTTCGTAGTCATTTTGGCGGCGCGAGCCTGCAACGGTTCCTTGGAGGAAAGCATGCCCTCGCCGGTATCCTTCTTGTCCGGCAGGCGAGTGGACGAGACGTTGCTGGTGGCGGTCATGTCGCCGGACTTCTGGTCGAGCAGGATCTCGTCGGCGGAGGTGGATCCGGTTTCGTCCCACATGCGGCCGTGACCGGCCAGGGTGACGAGCTCTTTCTGCGAATCCATGGTTGCCTTGTCGGCTGTGGCCCGACGGGTGCCCTCTTCGTACTCGAAGTTGTTCCACTGTTCGAGTTTGACCATCTGGCCCGTTTTCGGATCGAAGAACGCCTGCAGGTCCTGGCTGCGGGTGAGGGTGATGACCGGCTTCTTCTCTTTGTCGTTCGGGCGCGGGTCGGCCTCGGTGCGGGTGGCGACGTTCACTGAGCGCACTTTTTCGATGTTGTTGTCCTGGCCGTAGTCGATGAAGAGGCGCTCTCCGGTCATGGTGCGATGGCGGTCACCCTTCTTGCCGGGTAGGAACTCCACCTGGCCCGGGGCGAGCGTGGCGACGCGATCGATTTCCTTGCCGCCGGGCCGCATGTGCAGTTCGATGGCTTCGCTGGTGAGGATGCGGGCACCCTGCGGGACTGTTCCGGGCTTCGGCGCGGCTTGTGACTCGACACGGGAGTTCCCACGGGCCAGCACGTGCTTTAGCGTGCTGCCGTCGTCCTTGGCGCCGGGTTGGGGCGTGTCGAAGTCCATGTCGAAACGGTTGGCGGTGACGTTGGTCTTGCCGGCGGCCGTGGTGGAGACGAGTTTTGCGTGGTCGACGGCTTCGAGTCTCTCGATCTCCGCCTTTGGGGTGAAGAACATGTTCAGGACGTCCGCCTCGTACTCCACCAGCCGGGCGGGCATCTGGTCGTGGCCCTGGGCGGACTTGGCTTCGGCGTGGTCGAGGAGGCCTTGCTTGAGGAAGACGACGGTGTCTTTGGCGTCGAGCTGAAATCCGCCGCGCTGCAGCTTGGCAAATGGGGTGAGGTAGATCTCGGTGGACACCTCATTGTAGGTGAGGGTGCCGGACTCAAGATGCATGGGCGGTTTCTTGTCGTCCTTGCCGCGCCAGTCCAGTTTGACCTCCGAATGCATCAGGAGGACGCGGTTGGCGGGGTCGTAGGTGGCGCCGACGCACTGGCCGTTGCCCTGGTCGAACTCGAAGGTGGTGGGGCGCTCGGTGCTGACTTTGGAGGACTTCACATCGAGGGTGACGCCCGAGGTCTTGATCTTGAGGAGCCGGCCGGAGGGCGCGCCGTCGATGCCGAGGTTGGTGGTGATTTCCACCTCGCCGTCGGAGTACATGACGCCGCCCTTCTGGTCGAGGGAAGCGTGTTTGCTCTTGACCAAGTCGTACTTGAGGCCATTCTTGTCGTGGATCTCCATCTCGAGATCCTCGAAGAGGATGGCGGGGGGATCCTTGATCTGCTGCATCTGTTTGGAGCGGACCTTGAGGCGGGTTTTGTCGCCGGAGGTCTTTTCCCATTCCCAGGTGGGAGAGGCAAAGGAGGTATTGGCGGGGAGCGGTGCGGAGGTTTTGGGGCGGTTGTGACGGTTGACCTTGCGCTGGGCGACGAAGATGAAAGAGACGATACCGATGATGGAGGTTATGGCGAGCAGGATCAGCCAGCGGGCTCGCCTGAGCATGTTTTCAGCATAGCATCGAGGCGAAGGAGAAGGCGGCGGTGGCGGCGAGAGGCAAATATGAGTGTATCACGCTAATATTTTCTTCCGGTTCCTTGGAGTTATGGGGGCGATCAGTGATTCTTTGGGCTGTCGATGCAGTTTTATTTGCCTTATTTTCAATGAGTTACACAAAAATATTGTCACTCTTCGGCCTGTTGTGCTAATAATGGGTGCGGTGATCGATCCACTTTGGATCGACGAATCCAAGAACCCATCATTGAGTCGAAACCAACGGAGGTTTTGAGAGCTATGCAAATCCGTCCCCTCTATGACCGGCTGGTTGTGCGCCGGATCGAGAATCAGGAAACGGTGATGAACGGGATCATCATCCCGGACTCGGCCAAGGAGAAGCCTCAGGAAGCGGAAGTCGTGGCAGCGGGCCGTGGCAAGCGCCTGGAAGACGGCACAGTGGTGCCGCTGGATGTGAAGGTCGGCGACCGGATCCTGTTTGGCAAGTATTCCGGCAGCGACATCAAGATTGATGGTCAGGAATATCTGATCCTGCGCGAAGACGAAGTGCTGGGCGTTCTCGACCCGGTCGCGGTGACCGCGTAAGCGGTTCGCAAGTCAAGCTGGATCCACAGGGTAAACCTACAAGGAGATTAAAGAATGGCAGCGAAACAGGTCGTATATAGCGAGAATGCGCGCCAGGCGATCCTGCGCGGCGTCAACCAGTTGGCCGACGCAGTCAAGGTGACGCTCGGTCCGAAGGGCCGTAACGTGGTCCTGGAGAAGAAGTTCGGCGGTCCGACGATCACCAAGGACGGCGTGACCGTCGCGAAGGAGATCGAGCTCAAGGATCCGCTGGAGAACATGGGCGCCCAGATGGTGCGCGAAGTGGCGTCGAAGACCTCCGACGTTGCTGGCGACGGCACCACGACGGCCACCATCCTGGCCCAGTCGATCTTCCGGGAAGGCGTGAAGGCCGTTGCGGCCGGCGCGAACCCGATGGCGCTGAAGCGCGGCATCGAGAAGGCCGTGGAAGCGGTTGTGGGACAGGTTCTGGCGCAGGCCAAGCCCATCTCCGGTGCGATGATCGCTCAGGTCGGCACGATCTCGGCGAACGGCGACACGGAAATCGGCGAAAAGATCGCGGAAGCGATGCAGAAGGTCGGCAAGGACGGCGTCATCACCGTTGAAGAGTCGAAGACCATGCACACGGAACTGCTCACCGTGGACGGCATGCAGTTCGACCGCGGCTACCTCTCGCCCTACTTCATCACCGACCCGGACCGCATGGAAGCTGTCCTCGAGGATCCGTTCATCCTGATCCACGAGAAGAAGATCAGCAACATGAAGGATCTGCTGCCCGTTCTCGAGCAGATTGCCCGCGGCGGCCGCCCGCTGATCATCATCGCCGAGGAAGTGGAAGGCGAAGCGCTGGCCACCCTCGTGGTGAACAAGCTCCGCGGCACCCTGAACGTCTGCGCCGTGAAGGCCCCTGGCTTCGGCGATCGCCGCAAGGCGATGCTCGAGGACATCGCGATCCTCACGGGCGGCAAGGCGATCATGGAAGAGACCGGCATCAAGCTGGAAGGCGTTCGTCTGGAAGACCTCGGCCGTGCGAAGCGCATCACCGTGGACAAGGACAACACGACCATCGTTGACGGCTCCGGCGACCAGAAGAGCATCGAAGGCCGCATCAAGCAGCTGCGCGCGCAGATCGAAGAGACCACGTCCGACTACGACCGCGAGAAGCTCCAGGAACGTCTGGCGAAGCTCGCCGGCGGCGTTGCCGTGATCAAGGTCGGCGCGGCCACCGAGACCGAGATGAAGGAAAAGAAGGCCCGTGTCGAGGACGCTCTCCACGCCACGCGCGCCGCTGTGGAAGAGGGCATCGTCGCCGGCGGCGGCGTGGCTCTGCTCCGCGCCGGTAAGGTTCTGGACGGCCTGAAGGGTGACGGTGACGAGCAGATCGGCATCAACATCATCCGCCGTGCGACCGAAGAGCCCGTCCGCCAGATCACCGGCAACGCCGGCTTTGAAGGCGCGATCGTGGTTGGCAAGATCAACTCGGTCAGCGATGTGAACTACGGCTTCAACGCCGCCACTGGTGAGTACCAGGATCTGGTGGAAGCCGGCGTCATCGACCCGGCCAAGGTCACCCGCACCGCTCTGCAGAACGCGGCTTCCGTCAGCGGCCTGATGCTGACGACCGAAGCTCTGATCTGCGAGATCCCCGAGAAGAAGGCTGCTCCGGCCCCCGGCGGCGGTCACGGCCCCGAGATGGACTACTAAGAAGTAGCCTTTCACAATCGAGCCTCAAACGGCCCGCCAGCTCGTCAAAGAGCTGGCGGGCTGTTTGTTTTTATCGTCTTACGGGTGTGTGGCAGAACACCACGGTGCCGCTGGGCCGGTGTGGAGTCTCTGGACAGTACGAAAGTGTCTTAATATTCTTCTATCACTATTTCAGACCTTTTTATGATAAACTCCCTATCGGCTGATACTTTCCTTTTCCTGGAATGTTTAGCGGAAGGGAAGCTCTGTATGCTTTCAAAGTCTCGCAAGAAAATCATCTTCTCCCTGGGCAGCGTGGTTCTAGTGGCCGCCGCCCTTTCCGCGGATCGTCCACAAGCGCTCCGCCCAACCGACAAAGCCTTCTACGCCGACCAGGCGATGGTGAACTTCGTGCGGCCCGGCTTCAATGTGGCCATCACCAAAGCGGAACTGGCGGCGGACGGCACACTGACGGCGTGGGTCAAGCTGACCGACTCCAAAGGTGCTGGTCTGGATCGCACAGGGGTTGCGACTCCCGGTACGGTGAGCGTCAGTTTTCTATCCGGCTACATCCCGGCCGATCAGTCGCAATACGTCTCCTACATCACCCGCAGCCGCACGGGCGCGGCGGGCACCTTCACCCAGGCGACGGGCGAAAGCAATGGCACGTGGACGCAGATTGCCGATGGGGAGTACACCTACAAGTTCTCGAACAAGGTTCCCTCGACGGCCGACCGGACTCTCACGCACACAGTGGGCGCCTATGGCTCCCGGAATCTGGACGAGTTTGAGATGGGCCGTTTCTACTCGGACACCACCTACAACTTCGTTCCGGCCGGTGGAGCGGTGATGAAAGTTCGCGACGTCATCCGGACGGCAAGCTGCAACCGGTGCCACGACCCGCTGGGTCTGCATGGCGGCTCCCGGCGCAGCGTGGAAGTCTGCAACATGTGCCATACGCCGCAGACTCCTGACTCGGCGACGGGCAATACGACGGACATGAAGGTCTTCATTCACAAGATCCACTACGCCGCCAATCTGCCCAGTGTGAAAGCGGGTACTCCTTATGTAGTGGCGGGGCACGACTACTCCGATGTTGGCTTCCCGGCTCCGGCGATGGCGTGCAAAGTGTGCCATGAGCCCAAGAGCGTTGCCGGCGCCACACAGGCGGACAACTGGTCGACGAAGCCTTCACGGGCGGCTTGTGGCTCGTGCCATGACAACGTGAACTTCGCCACGGGTGAGAACCACGTCGGGTTGCCGGAGTTCAGCGACAACCAGTGCGCCAACTGCCACCAGCAGAAGGGCGAGATCGATTTCGACGCGTCCATCACCGGCGCGCACATGATTCCGGTGGAGTCCTCCCTCCTGGCAGGCGTGGTGTTCTCCATCGACGCTGCCGCCGACGTCAAGCCGGGCAGCCACCCCACGGTCACTTTTAGCCTGAAGGACAAGCAGGGCAATCCAGTGGACATCAAGACGCTGAACAGCCTGCGTCTCTACATGGGCGGTCCGACTTCCGATGTCACCTCCTATGTCAGGGAAGATGTGCTCAAAGCCATCGCCTCCGCGAGCGGCTCGTACAACTGGACGTTCGCTGGAGTGATCCCCGCGACGGCGGATCCCGCCGGCACCTGGCAATTCGGCATCGAGGGCTATCGCACGACGGTCGTGTTGGCCGGGACTCAGAAGCAGCGGACGATCCGCGACTACGGCATGAACAAGATCTTCTATGCCTCGCTGAACGGTTCGGCTGCGACACCTCGCCGCACAGTAGCGACCAGCGCGACCTGCAACCGTTGCCACTATTCGCTGGAGTTCCATGGCGGCAACCGCAACGAGCTGCAGATGTGCACGTTCTGCCACAATCCCACGTTGACCGAGGGCACCGAGGCAGAGAGCTTCAACCTGACCAACATGGTGCACACCTTCCACGCCGAGAAGGTGCGCTACCCCGGCAACATCAAGGACTGCGCACAGTGCCACGTGAACAACTCACAGGTGCCGGCGCTGCAGGATGGATTGCAGAACGTGAAGAACGGGCTCGGCGCGGTGAATCCGGCTCCGCCGACCGCCAACGCCTGCAACTCCTGCCACAACACGACGGCTGCGTGGTCTCACACGCAGGCCAACACCACGCAACTCGGGGAAAGCTGCTCGGTCTGCCACGGCGCGACCTCTGAGTTCTCCGTCGGTAAAGTTCACGCGCAATAGGCTGTAGCAAAGCGTATAGAACCCAGGGCCCGCCCTTCCCATCTCGGGAGGGCGGGCCGTTTTTGTGCGTGTGTCAGGCGATGGGCCGAAACATTTCAGGCATTTTTTGTTTGCGCAAACGCGCGCGCACACGTACAATGAAGACGTCGGTAAGTTTTCGTCCGCTCTTTTCGAATATTCTCCTAGATAGGGGCCCACTCCGCCTCATCTTCTTCTAGCCGCCGGCCGCTGCGCCAAACAGTGGCCGGCTTTTTTCGTTCCCGTGCTAGGACAATCCCAGCAGCGCTTCGATATGGGCGGTCACGCCCGCGGCGAGGCCGGCCAGGCTGTAGCCACCTTCCAGCAGACTGACGACGCGGCCGTGGGCGGAGTGGTCGGCGATCTCCATGACGATATGGGTCAGTTCCCGGAAGTCTTCGTCTTTCAGCAGGAAGCGGCCTAGCGGGTCGCCCTTTCGCGAGTCGAAGCCCGCGGAGATGATCACGAGGTCGGGCTTGTACGACATCATGGCAGGCAGCAGTTTGCGGCGGAAGGCGCCGATGATTTCGGCGTGACCGGCGCCCGCATGGAACGGGCAGTTCATTGTCGTGCCCTTGCCTGAGCCGGCCCCGATTTCGTCGGCCGAGCCAGTGCCGGGATACCAGGGCGACTGGTGGGTGCTGAAGAAGAAGACGCCCGAATCCTCGTAGAAGATATCCTGTGTACCGTTTCCGTGGTGGACATCCCAGTCGACGATCAGTACACGGTCGACTCCGTGGACCTTGCGAGCATGGCGCGCGGCCAGCGCCACATTGTTGAAGATGCAGAAGCCCATCCCCCGGGTGGCCGTGGCATGGTGGCCGGGAGGCCGCACGGCCGCGAAGGCGTTCGAGACCTGACCCAACATGACCGCGTCCACGGCGGTGAAGGCAGCCCCGGCGGCCAGCAGCGCGACGTCCAACGACTTCTCACACAACCCGGTGTCGCCCGTACTCAAGGCGGGCGACCGCCGCGCAATGTCGTGGCGGACGGTCGCCAGATAGGGGCGGCTATGACACAGATGTAAATCCTCTTCGGTGGCGGCACGAGCGGTGAGGTGCGTCAGATGTCCAGCCAGTGCGTCATGTGACAGCGCTTTCCTGACGGCTCGATAGCGATCGGGTGACTCGGAATGGCCGGGGCCAGGGTCGTGCAGCAGGAACGCGGAGTCGAGTACGAGGCCGGTCGGCGCGGTCTCGCCCTGTCTCTGAAGAGGCATAACCCTCATTCTCCCAGAACGTCTGGCTTGCACCCCTGCGTCCGCAGTGATTCAATTACGGATGTACAAGTCCGAATAAAACTTCGCCTTCGCCTGGAACAACGCGCGGCCGCCAATCGTATGAAAGACAGGAAGGCAGAATCGGCAGTGAGCGCGCTACTCGAACCGGAAGTGCAATCGGCCCTCGAAACAGTCGAAGGGAAACGCCGGCGGCGGGTGGGCAGAACGATGCACCCCGGCGAGTTTCTGGCCGATCTCGCCACGCAGACCTTCGCGAACCTGCGCCGCAACAAACTCCGCAGCTTCCTCACTCTGTTTGGCATCGCCTGGGGCATCGCTTCGCTGGTGTTGATGTCCGCGCTGGGCGACGGCTTCCGTCAGGGCCAGCGCAAAAACATGGCCCAGATCGGCGACAACATTGTGTTCGTCTATGGTGGGGTGACGGAAGAGCAGGCCGGCGGCCAGAGAGCCGGGCGCCGCATATCGCTATACCAACGGGACCTCGACATTCTGCGTCAGAACTGCCGGTCGGTGCAGGTGCTCTCGGCCGAGCACAAGACTTACCAGGTGCCCGCGCGCACCGCCACCAATGCCGGGCGATTTCTGTCGTTGGGCGTGAATCCCGACTATCTGAAGCTGCGCAATCTGCCGGTGGAGCTTGGCCGGGCCGTCAGCCAGTCCGATGTGGACGAGGGCCGCCGCGTCGCCGTGCTGGGGTCCAGTGTTCGCAAGCAGTTGTTCGAGAAAAACAAGGCGCCGCTGGGCGAACGCTTCTACTTGAACAACTACCCCTATCAGGTGATCGGTGTGATGAGCGAGAAGGATCAGAACAGCTCGTACGATGGCTGGGACAATGACAAGATCCTCGTCCCCACCAGCGCGCTGCTGCGCGACATGCCGCCCAATCGTAAAGTCTACGCCGAGGGCCGCGTGGACGGATTCCTCTACCGTCCGATGGATGTGGCGCGATGGGAAGAGGCGCAGGCCCAGGTGCGTGGCACACTGGGGCGTCTCTATCATTTCGAACCCACGGATAAGGGTGCGTTGCGTATCTTCGATTCCATCGAAAGCGCACAGATGTTCGACTCCATCTTCAATGCCGGCGAGATCTTTCTGGCGGTGGTGTCCCTAGTCACGCTGTCGCTGGGGGGCGTCGGCGTCATGAACACGATGATGATGGCGGTGTCCGAACGCACTAACGAGATCGGCCTGAAGAAGGCGCTGGGCGCCACCAGTCAGCGCATCCTGCTCGATTTCTTCCTGGAGGGCCTGTTCCTGGCGATTCTCAGTGGGGTGGGTGGGCTGCTGCTCGTATGGGCGCTTTCCAGCCTGGTGAACTCCCTGCCCATGCCCGCGATGTTCTCGGGCTTGCCGATCCACTGGCGAATGCTGGCGTTTGCCAGCCTCGCGTTAGGTTTCGTCGCGGTGGGATCGTCGCTGCCTCCGGCCCGCCGGGCGGCCGCCATGACTCCCGTGGAAGCGCTGCGGCACGAAAGGTAAGCCATGAGCTGGCGATTCATCTTCAGCGAAGCCTGGGCGGCACTGCGATTTCATCGCCAGCGGACCTTGTTCACCACACTGAGCCTGGCGTGGGGTGTCACGTGCTTCGTGATTCTCATCAGCTATGGCAAGGGGTTCGAGCAGGCGCTTCTGAAGGCATTTCAGGCCGTGGGGCAGGACTTGGTTCTCACCATGGGGGGCCAGACCAGCGAGCAGGCTGGGGGCATGCGTACAGGGCGCCGGGTGCGGCTGGAACTGACCGATGCGGCTCTGGTGAAGGAATCGGTGCCGCTGGTGGAGAATCTCTCGCCCGAGATCATGCGGAATGGCGTGAAGGCGCAATACAGGGGCCGCGAGAAGGAGATCTCGATCCGCGCCGTGTGGCCGGAGTACGACATTGTCCGCAACATCAAGATCACAGACGGCCGCTGGATCAACGAAGACGATCGCCAGCATCAATACCGCGTCGTCGTGCTGGGTGCCAAGGTTGCGTCGGAGTTATTCGGCGGGGCGCCGGCGGTTGACGAGGACGTCATCCTGAACGGGATCCACTTCACTGTCATTGGTGTGATGGATAACAAGCTGCAGATTGCCAACTACAATCGCAGCGACAATCAGTGCGTGTTCATTCCCTACGATACGTTCAACGTGTTTGGGGACACGAAGTACCCGTGGTTTCTGGTGTGGAAGCCAGCCACTCCGGATTCGCGCGATCGCGCCATCAAGATGGTCCGGGCCAAGTTGGCCGAGATCCATCGATTCTCGCCGACGGACGAGAAGGCCGTGGAGATTCTTGCTTTCTCGAAGTTCATGTCCATCGTCACGGGTATGTCCCTGGCGGTTCAGTTGCTGTTGGGGTTTGTGGGGGCTCTGACGCTGGCCATCGGCGGCGTTGGACTGGCGAACATCATGCTGGCCTCGGTGATCGACCGCACGCGGGAGATCGGCATGATCAAGGCGCTGGGCGGGCTGCGCTCCATGGTGCTGAAGCAGTTTCTGGTGGAAGCCTGCCTCATTGTGGCCGCGGGCGGTGCGTTGGGCATCAGCCTGGGTATCGTGGCCACGAAGGTGATCGGATCGATGCCGTTCCTGGGGCCGGCGTTTAAGGACACGACAGGCGCGGGCGATATCTACCTCAATATCAGTACCTCGTCGATTCTGATCTCGACGGGCGTGTTGCTGGTCGTGGGCCTGATCGCCGGACTGGTGCCGGCGATCAAGGCCTCAAAGCTCGATCCCATCGAAGCGCTGCACTACGAATAGAGGTCAGTTAGGCAGTTTGGCGCTCTGGTGTGCCACCAGTTGCCAGTTGCCGCCGCGCTTCTGGAAGATGTGCAGGAACGACAGGTGGGCGGGGTTCTCCTTGCCGGCTGAGACTGTGAGCACCTGGGCACGGCAGATGGTGATGGCCGTGTCTTTGGACAGGACCTGAACCTTCAGTTGGTCGTGGTCGACCTTAACGTATTTCGCCTCGCCGGTCTTGAGCTTGCCAATATAGGTGGCCTTGGTGTCGACGGCTCCAGTGGAGTGCGTATAGGTGAGGTCGTCGCCGAGGGTCTTTTCGAGCAGGGCGTAATCGTTTGTGGTTACGCCCTTGGCCCAGGCGCGCTCCGCCGCTTCCACGGCCTTGGCCGCGTCGTCGGCGCAAAAAGCAGGCACGGCCAGGATGACGAGAGAAAAGAGGATGTTCTTCAGCATGTCGCCGATCATCATATCCGATTTCCGGTTTGCCAGCCGCCCGATGCCTGCTCGCGCCTACAGCGGAATGGTCAGGGTGAGCAGGCCGCCGTATTGTACGCCCCCGCCTTTCTGCGGACCGACATTGCCCTGCAGACCGAAGGTGGCGTTCTTCGTCTGATATGTTGCCCCGAGTGTGCCGCTCAACGCCTGGTCCTGGTACATGGCGCCGACCCCAATATTGAACTTGCCGTTGCCGATGGTGCCGTCGTAACCCACCTTCAGCCCCAGGTTTACCTGATGCGTCTGCGGCTTGCCATCGGCGGAGAGGGTGACGCTGACGGGACCCGACTTCACTACCGCTGAGCCTTCCACCTCCTGGACCAGCGGCCCCTTGGCCAGCACTCCGAGTTTGAGGTCGACGCTGACCTTATCCCATTTCTTGCTGGCCGAGACGCGGGCACCCAGGACGCGGGCGTCCGGCTGGAACTGCCAGAGCCCGGCTTTCAGTTTGAAGGATCCGATCTGCAGGACCTCGAATTCCTTGCCGGCCAGCGGGTCGATTGCCATTTTCACCACGGGTCCGCCGGTCTTGGTGATGTAGAGGACACTGGCGGTGCCCACAATCAGCGCCGCGCCGACGACGTAGAGGATCTTTTTGTTCTTGTCGACCCAGACGCCTAAGGTTGATGATCCGGCCGCGCTCTTGAAGGCCTCGATGCTGCCTTCGAGCTTCTTGTACTCAGACGTCTTCTTAATCTGATCAAGCAGGTTGGTGCTGGCGGCATCCTTGACGCCGTTTCCAAGGGCCTCGAGCAGCTTCTGGCTGTCCGCGGACGTGAGGGCTACTCCGCCGGAGGCCTGTTTGCTCTTGGCGAAATCGAGAAGAGTCTTCTTGATCGCCTCCTGCACCGGCGGACTTTGTAGAGCCAGAGCGATCTGGCTGGGGAGCTTCGGTAATTCGGCATCGACTAAGTCGAATGCCAGAACGATGACCTGGTGGGCGGCATCGATAGGGTCAGGTTTTCCATCTGCCACGGTGATTCCTCCTGTGCGTACAGTTTCCAAATAAGGGGAGAGCGGCCGGCAAACGGGTCTTCGCCCGTCTATGCTTTGGGGGCCGCGCTCGACTGTATGCATGGTACACCGCGCCAAGAAGAATCTCGATTCGTCGTTTCTTCCCGCTCGCGTGGCGGGACGAGCTAGTCGGCCAGTTTTTCCGGCATATCCGCCAGTACGTAGCCGACAACGGCCAGCGCGGCGATGTTCTGCCGGAACTCCTGCGGATCGATCTTGTCCAAGGCGTCCCCTTCGGTGTGATGCCATTCGAAGTAGCGCTGACCGATGGAGCGGTGGGCAATGCCTGGCACGCCGTCACGCATGATGGGGCCAATGTCGGCGCCGCCACCGCCACGGGTGACGCTGTCGGCCCCCACGGACTTGAGAAGGGCCCCGATCTGCTGCATGCGCTCCATGGCGCGTGCCATCACCTCTTCGCTGGCTCCGGCGATGGAGAGGCCGAACCCGGCGGGACGCTCGGCGCCTCCGTCCATCTCGACGGCGGCCACATGGTTCTTCACGGTGGCTCCAGCCCATTCGCGATAGGCCTGGCCGCCGCGGCTTCCATTCTCCTCATTGGTCCAGAGACAGATGCGGAGAGTGCGGCGGGGTTTGAGGCCGAGCTGGTGAGCGAGCATGATGGCCTGCCAACAGGCGACGCAGCCACTGCCATCGTCCTGTGCGCCCTGGCCGACGTCCCAGGAGTCTATGTGGCCGCCCATGACAACGATCTCTTCGGGTTTCTCACGGCCCGGAATTTCACCGATGACGTTGGCGGAGTCGGCATCCGGCAGCGTCTTTGCCTCCATTTTGAGACGTACCCGGATCTTAACGCCCTGCTGATAGAGACGATGCATGCGGAGCGCGTCCTCCACGGTGACGGCGGCCGTGGGGATCTTGGGAACGCCTTCTGTGTAGACCATCATGCCCGTGTGTGGCGTCCGCTGGCTGATTGGGGTCACGCTGCGCACGAGAGCGGCTACGGCTCCGAACTTGGCGGCGCGTGAGGCGCCGGCGGCTCGATAAGCGACGGACCGGCCGTAGCCTTGCCACGCCTCGTTGTAGAGAACGATCTTCCCCTTGATCTTGTCGGCGCCGAGCTGTTCGAGTTCGTCGAAGGTGGAGACGACGACTACTTCGGCAGTGATGCCCTCGGGCGGAGTGGCTACGCTGCCACCCAGGCCTAGCATGAAGATCTTCGACTCGAGCGGTTCCAGCATCCATGCGCTCTCTTCCCCTCGGACCCAATGCGGCACCTTGACGAGAGGCGTTTTGACGTTCTGCAGGCCTTCACGCTTCATCTCGGCCGCGCCCCACTCAATGGCGCGATTCAATGAAGTGGAGCCAGCCAGCCGGTTTCCAATGCGGTCGCAGAGGTACATCATCTTCTTCCAACCGCCGTCGTCGGCCTGCGCCGCGGCAATCAAGCGAGCCGCGGTGCCGCCGTAGAGCTCGGTGAGATTGGGCCGCCCCTGCGCGAATGTGGCTATCGCCGGGGTGAGGGAGAGGAACGTTCGTCTGTGCATGGGAGGAAAACACGCATTGTCGCACACCCGGTGCACCCGGCCGGGCTCTCAGGCATCCTAGAATCAATGCCTCAATACGATGCCATTCTCGTTCTCAGCTTCGGCGGCCCGGAAAAGCCGGAGGATGTCATGCCCTTCCTTGAGAACGTGCTGCGCGGCCGGAACGTGCCCAGGCCGCGCATGCTGCAGGTGGCCGAGCACTACTACCAGTTCGGCGGACGCAGCCCGATCAACGACCAGTGCCGGGCGCTGATCGCCGCGTTGCGCACCGAGCTCGATGCCCATGGCCCTAGATTGCCTATCTACTGGGGCAATCGGAACTGGCATCCGATGCTGGAACACACGATGCGGAAGATGGCCAGGGACGGTGTCCGGCGGGCCCTGGTGTTCATCACGTCGGCGTACAGTTCGTACTCCGCCTGCCGGCAGTACATGGAAGACATCGAACGCGCCCGGCAGACGGTTGGCGATGGAGCTCCGGTCTTTGAAAAGCTGCGGCACTTCCACAATCACTCCGGCTTCATCTGGCCCAATGCCGAGAACCTGCGGGCGGCTCTCGATCAACTGCCGGACGCCGAAGTGCTGTTCACCGCGCATTCCATCCCGCTGGAGATGGCGCGGACGTCCAAGTATGTGGCGCAGTTGGAGGAGGCGAGCCGGCTGATCGCGCTGGGCGCCGGTTGTCCGAACTACCGTCTGGTCTATCAGAGCCGCAGCGGGTCTCCGCAGCAGCCGTGGCTGGGCCCGGACATTCTCGAGGCTCTGGCGGAAGTGAAGGAGGCCGGGGCGAACAAGGTGGTCGTTGCGCCCATCGGCTTCATCTCCGATCACATGGAAGTAATCTACGATCTGGACTATGAGGCCGCGGCGCGTGCCGGCGAACTGGGACTGAAGATGGTTCGCGCCGCCACCGTGGGCACACATCCCCGTTTTGTTGCGATGATTCGAGAACTGATCGCCGAACGGGCCGCTGGTGGGGTCGACGCTGATCCCTGCCGGCAGGATTGTTGTCCCGCGCCGTTGACGGGTGCCAGGCTGACCGAGATCGCTACGCCATGCTCCGCCGAACCGCTTCCGGAAGAGTCCGGTAAACGGCCTCGGCACGACTGAGCGCCGCCTCGACATTGACGCAGATATTCTCGAGACCGATATGGCGTTCGAACTCAGCGCGCTTGATCATGAGCATGGGCTGCCACGGCGCGCCGCAGAGGATCAGCACCCGGCCGCTGTCGTGCAGTTTGTCGGCCAGGAGTTCCAGTGCCTGTAAGCCGGTGGCGTCGATGGCCGTCATGTTGCGCAGGCGCAGAATGACGACCGGGGGCAGATTCTCGATTGGCGATGTCACTTCGTCGAGCTTGTCCGTGCTGCCGAAGAGGAACGGCCCGTGGATGCGGAAGATCGTCGCATAGGGCGGAATTTGTTTGTCCTGCAGGATGTGCTGCCACCCCTGGCGCAGATAGTCGTCGGTCACCTGCGACACGGTAGTGGTGAGTGCTACGCGGCTGATAAAGACCAGTGCGGCAAGAATCATGCCAAACTCCACGGCTACGGTGAGGTCGGCGAACACGGTAAGAAGAAAGGTGAGGGCCCAGACGGAGACGTCGCGTTTCCCGAGTTTTAGGATCTCGGGGATCTCGCCCCACTCGCCCATGTTGTAAGAGACGATGAACAGGATCGCCGCCAGAGCAGCCAGTGGGATGTTCTTCGCCAGCGGCGCCGCGACGAGCAAGACCAGCAGAAGCGTTAAGGCGTGGATCATGCCAGCCACGGGGGTCTTGGCTCCACTACGGATGCTGGTGGCGGTGCGGGCGATGGCTCCGGTGGCTGGCAACCCGCCGAATAGGGGCGAGACGATGTTCGCGATGCCCTGGCCAAATAACTCAGTGTTGGGGTTGTGCTTGTCCTTGGTCATGCGGTCGGCCACCACGGCAGACAGCAGACTCTCAATCGAACCCAACATGGCCACTGTGATGGCGGGGCTCAGTAACTGGCGGACGTACTTCCAGTGAAACTCCGGGATCTCGAAGGTGGGGAGCCCGCTGGGGATCCCGCCGAACCGCGTGCCGATGGTTTCGACGTTCAGATTCAATAACGTGACGGCCGCGGTGGCGCCGAACAACGCGACAATCGTGCCCGGGACTTTGGGTACAAACCTGACGAAGAACAGAATGACGACCAGGGCAACGACGCCAATCGCTGTCTCCTGCAGAGACAAGGTGTGGAAGTTGACGGCCAGCGTCTCGACCTTCTCGATGAACTCCCCCGGCACCTTGTCGATCTTCAGGCCGAAGAAGTCCTTGATTTGGGTGCTGGCGATGAGCAGCGCGATGCCGTTCGTGAAACCCACAACGATGGGGCGCGGGATAAACTTCACCGCGGAGCCCATGCCGGTGACGGCCATGATCACCAGCAGCACGCCAGCCATCATTGTGCACGTGAAGAGGCCATCGACACCGTACTTGCCGACAATGCCGGCGACCACGACCACGAAGGCGCCGGTCGGTCCGCCGATCTGGGTGTTCGATCCGCCCAACAGGGAGATCAGAAACCCGGTCACCACCGCACAATAGATGCCTGCCTGCGGCGACAACCCCGACGCGATGGAGAATGCCATGGCTAGGGGCAAGGCCACCAATCCAACCGTCACACCGGCGATCAGGTCAGACGTAAACGTCTTTGCGTTGTAATTCTTCAGGCACTGAAAAGATCGAGGGAACCACTGCTGCACCTCTTTAGTTTAGCTTTGAACCGCTGCCAGGCGCCTAGGGACGCCCGGCGACGGGCAGCGCCGCGATTCAGAGCCTTGTCGTAGGGTTTGATGCCGGCGACTACGGATTCTGTGCCGCTTGTGTGGGCGCACTTTTGCTGGCGGACAGTATCTTATTGTTTTTAAACAATTTATTCTGTCAGTTTGGCCGGACTGCGCCGTTCAGGGAACGCACGTGCCCCTAACGCCACCGCAGCGTGTGGCTTTCAGAATCTTCACTGGTGGGTTCAAGTTCTGCTCTTGCGCCGGCGCCTGGTGTATCTTTCTCACCACATTCATACCGGCTACCACCCGCCCAAACGCGGCAAAGCCCTGCCCGTCCGGATTCCGCATCCCTCCAAAATCCAACGAAGGCTGATCGCCAATACAGATGAAGAAATCAGATGTCGCCGTGTCGGGCGTGTCGCGAGCCATCGAGATGACGCCGTCGAGGTGCTTCAATCCGGATCTGTTCGTACGCTCCAGCGGGATGGGCTGGTCGCCCGGCGCGCGGCCGCCTGGCCGGGTCCCGCCTTGGATCACCTCGATGCGGATCCTGTTCGCTGGTTGATTGTCCCGGCGCACCGTGCGATGGAACTGCCCTCCGTTGTATGCGCCCGCATCCACGTACTTCAGGAAGTTCGCGCTGGTCAGCGGCGCGTGCCTAAGGTCCAGCTCCACCTCGATGGAGCCCTGTTCGGTGTCCAAAAGGACCCGAGCGGTCTGGGCCTGCAAGGCTGCAACGAGAAGAACCAGGAGAGGAATTGCCCGCACGCCGCTATTGTAGACCGCCCGCCAGGTCCGCACCCTCAGTGCGACAATAAACATGTCCCATGCAAGACACATTCAACGTAAAATTCGAAACCACCAAGGGTGACTTTGTCATCCAGGTGAACAAGGAATGGGCTCCCCTCGGCGCGGAGCGCTTCCACTCACTCGTCACCTCCGGCTACTTCGACGGGGCCAAGTTCTTCCGCGTCCTGCCCGGCTTTGTGGTCCAATTCGGTCTTGCCGCCGACCCGCAGGCAGCCAAGTCGATTCCCACCGCCAGCATCAAGGACGATCCTGTGCAGGCCTCGAACACGAAGGGCACCATCACGTTTGCCACGGCCGGTCCGAACACCCGCACCACGCAGGTGTTTATCAATCTGGGCGACAATCCACGCCTGGACGGCATGGGCTTCGCTCCCTTCGGCCAAGTGACCGAGGGGATGGACATCGTGGAGCAGCTCTACTCCGGCTACGGGGAGGGCGCGCCGCACGGGAATGGTCCCGACCAGGGCCGGGTGCGGATGTACGGCAACGAGTATCTTGACGCCAACTTCCCCAAGCTGGATGGGATCAAGAAGGCGACAGTCGGCGAATAGTCAACCACACACGCGCAAGAGACGGGCGAGCAGCGGAGGGCGGTGGAGCCCTACTCCACGGCGTTTCGAATCTCGCCCTTCATAAAACATCCGAACTTTTCAGAAGGCACCCGTAGACCGATGCAGAATTCGCCGAACAGCGCATAGACGGCGCTCACTTCGTCGAAGCGCATTTCGTAGATTAGCTGTTTGAACGGCGCGGGCGAATCGGCGAAGAGGTCGACGGCCCATTCCCAGTTGTCCAGTCCGATGGAGCCCGAGATGACCTGTTTCACCACGCCGGCGTATTTGCGCCCGATCATGCCGTGCTCGTGCATCATCTGCTGCCGGTCGCCGAACGGGACCTGATACCAGTTCTTGTCCTCGCCCCGTTTGCGGTCCATTGGGTAGAAGCAGAGGTAGCGCGATTCGGGGATCTCCGGCGCCAGGCGGCCCGCCATGGCGCGGCGCTGGCGATCGAGCACCTCGGCTGTGGCGGACTCCCACTCCGGGCTGCCAGGTTCGATGCCGCGCTCGTTCAATTCGTCGTGGATCTTGCGTGTTGACTCGTAGAGGCCAAGTTCCACAATGCTGAGGTAGGAGTTGGAGATGTCCAGGAATTCGCTCAACCGCAGATGTTGGACTTGCGACTGGGCTTCCAGGAGTCCGACGAAGTCCTGCCGGTAGTGCAACAGCATCAGGTCGCCCTTGTGACCCAGCAGGGCGTAGGCGGCGGATTGATCGCCACCCTCGGCGCCTTCCCGCATCGTCAGCCACTCGGAGAACTCATTCAGAATCGCGGCGCGCGTCTGTCCATCAAGGGCGCGCCACTCGTCCCAGCGCACGTGAAACATCTGATGCAGGACGGAAGCGCCATCCAACGTGAAGGGGACGATGGGATTGCTCATAGCTCTACCAGCTTACAGTGACCGTGAAACCGAGCCAAGGCGTCTATTCGAGCAAGGCGGCGGCGATTCGCTGTTCCAGTTCGGCCTGTACGAGGGTCGTGCTCACGAACAGTTCCTGGCGGGCACCGGCGGACAGAGCAATTGCCTTCCAGCCGTTCTGTGTCGGCACCGTGATGCGGATTTTGACGGCGCCGCGGGCATCGCGCACCGGTTTGATTACGCCTGGGATGATGCTCCGGATATCGTCGTTGGCCAGCAGACGTTCCAGCACCGGGCGCAGACCGTCGATGATACTGTGCTCGATTTTTAGCTTATTCTGGCTGGCTCGCAGACGCATGCCTTCTACTTAAACCTCTTGCGGTAGAGGAAGTCCATGGCGAAGGTGCCATTTTCGTCCTTCACGGCGACGACGGACCATTGCCGGTTCAGATCCCACTCCACCCGGACGATCTGCTGTTGGGATCGGCTGAGGTTTGTGATGTAGGTGAGGGTGATGTCACGCGAGATGGACTGCTCCACCGACAGACGGGCCTGTGGGAGATTTTCCACGCCCGTGAAGTTGGGATCGATACGGATGCGGCTGGAGCCGAAAAACCGCTCAACACGGCTGGATACGCCCGCGCTGAGCGCGCCACCCAGCAGCGAGTTTGGCGTATTTTCCATCACGTTCTGATTGCGGATGCTCTGCGAAGCCGTCACGGAGCTGGAGGTGGACTCCGGCTGCCGTCCGACCGTGAGCAGCGCCACGATTTCGGACGATTGCAACGGCGGTTCTGAGCGGTAGGTGAAGTTGAGGCGGCTCAACGGTCCGCTGACGTTGATGTAGACCGTGATGCCACGAACGCGGGTCTCCAGGTCGAGATCGATGTTCGGCTGTACCACCGCCGTGTTGTAGAAGAGAATCTCGCCGCGTGACACGGTATAGCGGTTGCCGAAGAATTGGACGCCGCCCTGGCTGGACTTCACGCTGCCCAGCAGGATCGGCTTGGCTGGACTGCCGCGCAGGCGCAGGTCGGCTTCGGTCTGCAAATCCTGGGTATAGCTGCTCTGGAAGACGGCATCCGGCGTCGTGCGGATGCGGACATCGAACTGGAGGTTGCGGAGGAACTCGTGTTGCGATGCCGCCGACGGAATGGGGTTTCCTGAGCTGCCGACCATGCTGGCGAGGTCACTGCCGGTGTTGAAGCCGGAACGCTGAATCGTGATCGAGCCGGCCAGCAGGCTTCGGAAGGTCGATCCCGTGAGCGTAAGAGAGGCGTCGAGAGTGGTACTGACGCCCTCGGGGTAGCGCACTCGGACGCTGGCAGCCGTCGCCTGCAAGCGATAGGTCAACTCTTCACCGGAGACCCCGAGAAATCCATTGATGGTGAACTTGCCGCCGCCGGTCTGGCCCGTGAGCTGCTCGATATTGGCGCGGTTCTTCTCAAAGTAGACCCTGCCCGTTGCGTTCTCAATCCCATTCGGCAGATCTTTCAGGAAGAACGAGGCCTTCTGGATGGACATGCGCCCGCTCAACTGCGGATCGGCGGCGGCACCTCGCACCGAGGCGTCGATGTCGGCCATACCGGTGGAGACCAGATCGGGCCGGAAGCTTCCCAAGATAGCGAGATTGGCTGAGCCCTTGATATCCAGATTCCACGGATTCTTGGCTGGGAACTGATAGGACCCCGAGAGAGTCAGGCTCGTATCGAGAGCCGTCACTTTGGCTGACTTGATGCGGGCCGAGTTGCCATCCACCTCCACCACCAGCGGCCCTTCGTTGCGCAGTGTCAGGTCGCCGGTGTCCGCCTGTGTTTCGAGTGCCTGCGTATCACGTGGCCGCACCTGCAGCGTCTTTACCGTGACGACGGCCGATCCCTTGCGCGGCTCGGCCAGAGGCCCTTGCCAGGCTACGCTGCCTTCCATGAACCCGCGCACCGCCCACGGCGCTTCCTTGGACGGATCGGCCGACTCGGAGATCAGATCCTTGATCAGCCGGAACGGTACGCGCTGCGACTGCAGCGTTCCTTTCGACGCATAGTTGCCAGACAGTTGAATGCTCGCGTTGCCCACCACCTTACTAGCGGGCATGTTCAAGGTCGCATTTACCGTCAACTGGCCACCCGACGTTGTGCCATTGACCTGCAGTTCGCCCAACTGGCGGCCGCCGATGTGCAGGCCGCGGATGGCCACCGCGCCGTCCAGGGACCGCAGTTGCGGTGTGCCGTCTTCCAGCGTGATGCGGGTACGCAATTCCGCACGAGCTTCACCGTCCAGACCCGGCCGTAGTGCCATCACCTTCTCTGATTCGTGCAATTGGAAGCCGTTTGATTGCATGGTGAGGTTAAGCTCGCCGGCGCGGAAGTCTCCGCTAGGATGACGGTATTGTCCGACCAGCGACAGGTGGAGTTGGTCCATGTCGACCGCGCCATTGAGGGATCCTTCGGGCTTCAACTGAAGACTGGCCGTAACGCGATCTACTTTCTCTTCCTGCCACGTAGCTCCAGTGATCGTGAAGTTCATCGAGCCTACGGGCTGCCCCAGCGTGCCGGACAAGGTCACGGTTCCGGCCAAAGCACCTTCCGCGTGGGGGCTGAGTCTG
Source organism: uncultured Paludibaculum sp. (assembly GCF_963665245.1). NCBI lineage: Bacteria > Pseudomonadati > Acidobacteriota > Terriglobia > Bryobacterales > Bryobacteraceae > Paludibaculum > uncultured Paludibaculum sp. The sequence goes on along the minus strand of NZ_OY762267.1, from coordinate 3,592,471 downwards.
GCGAGTTGGAGCAGGTCGGCCAGCTTCGCGTTCCTCAACTCCAAGCCGCCGTCCATCGGGCTGTCCACGGATGGCGCCCAACCTTTCAAGCCCAGCGTCAGATGGCCGGTGGTCTCAGCGGCGTTTCTCTGCAACTCAATGCGGCTCAAGTCCAGCCGGTTCCGTGACATGCTGAAGTCCGCGGCCGCATGTTGGAATACGACTGATTCGTACACTGCGTTCGACATCGAAAGGCGGCCCTGCATCACGGGGTCCTTCAACTCGCCGGTGATGGCTGCATCCAGACGGGCTTCGCCCTCCTGCAAGCTGAGCGGTAGCCGGTAGCCGTCCTCCCTCAACAACAACCCGATGACGGGATCGAGATCGTGCAGCCGCGAGGCGAAGAGGCCGACTTCCAGCCGTTCGCCCAGTGTGCCCTGGAAATTCACGCGGGCCGATTCTGTTTCGAGATGCGACGCCCCTAAGTCCAATTTGCCTTTGTCCTGGACCCAGGCCGCTTCGATGCGTCCGGACACAGGCAACTCACCCTCTTTGGGTGCAATGTCCAGGGCTGCGGTGGCTGTCATATGCGCCACACCGGCCCCCGTGATCTCGCCGGCCACCTCAACCGGGCCCCGGATAGTGCCATTCCAGGCGTACGGCTGATCAAGCACCGCGGCCTGCACCAGGTCCAGCGCCACCTGGGTGAGATCGCCTCGCAACTGGAACCTCTTCCAGTCGCGCAGTTCGCCTGTCCCGCTCCACGCGCCGTACGGGCTGCGCACCGCCAGGCCGGTGAGTGACAGGAGGGCCGGAGTGAGTGTGAATCGGGAGGCGGCGCTGACGCTTCTGACCCGGATCCCCTTAGCCGCATATCCGACCTGTTCCACTCGTACGTTGCCTTCGGCCGATGGTGTGTGATCGGGCCCAAAGCGTGCGAAACCCTCCGCCACAGCGAAGCCTTCCTGCACGGGGCTGCGTGGCACGTCCCGCAGGAGGACGGAAGCTTTGAACTTCAGGTCGCCCGACAGTTTCTTGAAATCGTTCAGCGGACCCGCGGCTTCCACCCAGGAGTCGCCCTGGCTGAGGCGGGCTCGTTCAATATCCAAACGGTTGGCCTCGAGCAGCGCCGTGGCTTCGAGTTGTGGAGCCAGACCTCCGGGCAGACGCAAGGTCCGCGCCGAGATTGCGACCTTGTATCGGGGCCTCACCATGTCATACGTCAGGGTCGCGTTCATCCCCTCGGCGACAGCCGAGAAGGGAACCGATTTGGAGTCGTATTCCAGCAACCCGTCATGCACGTTCAATTTGCCGATCTTCAACGCGATGAGATCCTGCACGGGATTGCCGCCGACCTTCTTCACCCTGGGCTCGGGTAGATTGGTGGTGCCGTCCTCGGCCACGTAAATGTGGATGCGCGGCTTTTCCACGGTCAGTTCGTCCAGGCGCACATCGCGGCCCAACCAAGAGAGCACGGTCAGCCCCAGTTGCACACTGTCCGCGTGGAACAGTGGCGCCTGTCCGGCGGCCTCCTTGCCGCGCAGAGTGAACTCGCCGGTACGGGCTCGCATGCCGCTGAGGTCGAAGTCGAAGGAATTGATGGTTACTTTGCCGCCCGATGCGCGCTCCACCTGCTCGACGACGGCGGCACGGATTTTCTCACGCAACCAATCGCTGCGCAGTGTCAGGAGAAGCCCACCGGCGATGGCGAGCGAGACGGCGAGTGCCGCCAGGAGGATCTTCCAGCGCCGCCTCAATGGAGTTCCTCCTTGCCGAGCACGGCCTCGAAGTAGCGCACCTTCACAGTGGTCCGCATTTGGGCCAGCCACTGGTCGACGGCCTGGTTGGTCTTGCGCAGCATCAGTACCTGGGAAACGCGATCTCGCACGTCATCCAGGGGAGGCAACGGTGCATCCGGAGCCCGCCGGCGAAACTGCGGCAGGAACTCGTCGGTGTAATACTTCTTGATCTCGTCGTCTGTGATCTGGACACCGGGCGAGAAGCGGAAGTCGATGAACCTTGTTACGCTAATGCGCCATAGCACTTCCTCGGTGAAATCGTCCTCGGTGAATCCATAGCGCTGGAGCAATTCGTCGAACTGCTGTTGAGTCAGGTTGCGCTGCTTTTGGAAGGTCTGGATGCGCGCCTCGGCCTCGGCCCGGGTGGGCGCATTGAAGCGGCTGAGTTCGATCTCGCGGTGAATCAGGGCCTGGTCGATGAGGCGATCGGCTGCCTTGCGCCGCGCCTCCTGAGTATCTTCGAGTGGGCTGTTATCGACTAGGGCGAGAATTCGCAGATGCCGCCGAATGGCGCTCAGCGTGACCACCTGTTGTCCGGCGGCGGCGGCCACGCGGTCGATCACCACCTTTTCGGCCCGCAGGCTGCCGGCCAGTATCAGGAAGGAAATCGTGCGTCTCAGCATGACTAGAAGGCCTGTCCAATCGAGAAGTGCCATTGGAACCGGCTCACCCGTTGGGGAACGTTGTACTGTCCCGTGCCATTGATCAGATCGTCGCGGCTACCGACGAAGCCCACGAACCGGGGCGTATTCGGCGCGTAGGCCAAGTCCAGCCGCAGTGGCCCCACCGGCGTCTTGATACGGAAGCCAAAACCCATCGCCTGCACCGTGTAATTGAAGTCCTGCTGGTCTTTTTGACGGTATCGAAAGGAGATGTCGTCCAGCGATGAGAAGACGTTGCCCATATCGTGGAAGAGAACACCTGTCAGATTGGTGCCCACGAGCGGAAAGCGCAGTTCGTGCTGGAAGAACAGGAAGGCGGCGCCGCCGATCGGGTAACCCGTGATCAAGTCCCTCGGGCCGGCCTGGTTGTCGGGGAAGCCGCGATGCGTGGACGCGCCGCCGGCATAGAAATTCTCGGGTAGCGGCACTGGTTCGTTGTCGAGGTTGTGGAGCCAGCCGAACGAGGTGGTCCGGGCGAAGATGACCTCGCGCCGCAGTGGATGATAGGTCGAGTTCTTCGCCACCAGACGGAAGTAGTTGGTGGCGTTCTGGGAGAACGGAACCGCGTAGCCCGCGTCCAGAGTATTGTAGAAACCTCGCCTCGCATCCAGCGGGTCGTCCCTGTGATCCTGAATGAACGACGCCGAAGCCGCGATGGTCTTCACGGGCTGAGAGTAGATGGGGATCAGCGTCGGATCGATCTTGAGCGAGTTCTTGTCGATGAAGACAAACCGCGCCGTGGCGCGGTACTGCAGCGTGATGCCGCGGCTGACCTTCTGCCCCAATTGGACGGAGCTCTCCGACCGGTTTGAGGTGTAGGTCCGCACGTCGCGGGAGCGGTCGACCAATGAGCTGAAGGTGAGGTTGAAATTCTCGCGGCCCAGGAACTGAGGCGCCAGATAGCTGGCCAGCAGCCGCTGTTGGATGCTCGACACTCTGACCGTGGCGCTGGCCGTGTGGGCCAATCCGAAGATGTTCGACCGCGTAATGCCGATCTGTCCTCGCGGTGAGAAGCCCGACGCGCCGGCCGGGGCATCGAAGCTGTTGCTGCCGCCCCCGATGCGTCCGAACTCGGCGCCGAAGCCCAGGTTCAGCGAATACTTCTTTGCCTCTTCCACCTGCAGCAGGACATACTTGTCGCGCTCACGCCCTTCTGGGTTCTGCACGGCCACGTCCACCTTGGCGAAGATGCCCAGGTCATACAGTCGCCGCTGCGTCTCAACGATGCTGCTCTGCGACAGAGGCTGTCCCGGGGTCACCGCCAGCCGGTTGTTCACCAGTTCGGGGCGGGTGGCCTTGAGGCCCCGCACCAGAACGTCGCGGACGAAATTGCGGCGGCCTTCCGTCACGGTGTACTTCAGCTTGATGCGGTTCGGTTCGTCCCCCTCGACAATTGAGGCATCGAAGGTGGCGTCGGGGTACCCGTTGTTGAAATACCAGTTCAGGACATTGTCCCTGTCGGCCGCCACACTGGACACCGAGTACGGCTGCCCGGGCGTCAAGGACAGGAAGCCCCGGATCACCTCCAGCAGTTTCAGATCGACACCGGTGAGTTCCAGATCGGTGACAAACCACTGGCTGCCTTCTTTGATCTGCAGTCCTACGCCCAAGTCGGTCGCCTTACCTTTGTATCCCGGTTCCACGACTGCCTTCACTTCGGCGTCGCGGAAGCCGTTGGAGCGGTACAGATCGAGGATCGACGCTTCATCCTGCTCCATCAGTTGCCGGCTGAATTGGCCGCGGCGATAGCGCGGGAATCGCGCCGGGATCATTCTAAGCCTCTCGGCAATAGTTCCTTTGTCGAAGTACTTGTTTCCGGAGACCTCGAGGTGGACCAGTTTGTAGCGCGGCCCCTTCTGGATGCGGAACAGGATGGTGCGCGCCCCGTCGGGCGTCGGATCCGCCAGCGAATAGGTGACTTTCGCGTTGTAGAAGCCCTGCTGTTCGAAGTAGTGTTGCAGGTTCATCTGCCCTTCGAGGAGCAATTCGCGGTCCACTGTGCGCTCCTGATAGATCGGCAACAGCCTGCGCATCTGGCCCTTCGAGACCTTGGCTCCCTCGGTCTTCACAAAGACACTGGGGCCGGCATGAATGAGGAAGTGCGGCTTAACGGTGACGGCTTTCGGGTCGTAGTCGACGGAGGCGATACGGATGGTCGCTTCCAGGTGCTCCGTTTTGAGGTAGGCATCGCGCATCTTCTCGACTGCACGCTGCAGCCTCCGGCCGTCCATATCCTTCCAGCCGCGCAACCCATACCAGCGTTGGAAGTTCGTCAGGCGGATCAGTTTCCTCTCGCTCAGCGCGGGCTCACCTTCGAACACGGGCCTGGTCAGCTTCGCCCGTGGCCCTGGATCCACATAGAACCGGATGTCCATCTCCTCCGTTTCCGGTCGAGGGCTCAGTTCATGGCGGATCTTCGCCACGTAGAAGCCGTTATTGCGCAGGACCTCCTCTAGACTCTCCACGGCGCCCGGCACCATGCTCTCCTCGAAAGGATCACCGAGTCCCATCTTGGTCGCGCCGGTCAATTGCGCGGGGTTGGGCGGTTCGGGTACACCTTCCACCGACACCCGGCTGACGAACAGGGCCTGCGTGGTGCGGAACGTGATTTCAACGCCTCCGCTCTTTGCCTCTCCTTCGGCCACAATGTCGATGTAGCGGCCGCTGGTCCAGAGCCGCTCGATCGCCTTGCTCAGCGCCGCTTCGGCCAGGGGATCGCCTGGCTTGAGGCCGATCAGCAGTTGAAGTTGCTCTTTGGAAAGGGGTTGTTGCTCAGGCTCAAAGCGAATCGACGCAATCGGCCGACCGTAAAGGGCCGACAGGTCGTCACTGCCCCACGTCGGAGCCGCACCCGCCAATAGACAAGTCAGCAATGCCGTGCAGAGCCCAGGCTGATTCACACTCTGTCATCTTAACAGTCTTGGTTGCTACGATTTTGAGTGATGACCGATTCGGAGCGTGACCGCTACAGCCGCCAGATCCTCTTGCCGGGCATCGGCCCAACCGGCCAGCAGCAATTGCTCGACGCCTGCGTCGCCGTTGTTGGCTGCGGAGCGCTCGGTGCGTTTCAGGCCGGCGCCCTGGCTCGCGCCGGCGTTGGCCACATCCTGTTGGTCGACCGCGACTTTGTCGAGCTCAGCAATCTGCAGCGCCAGTGGCTCTACGATGAATCGGATGCCCGCGACGCGCTGCCCAAAGCTGTTGCCGCCGCTCGCGCCATCGGCCGGATCAATTCCGGGGTTCGGGCGGAGTCCGTGGTTGACGACCTGACGGCCGCTAACATTCAGGACCATCTGCAACCCGCATCGCTGATCCTGGACGGTACGGACAACTTTGAGACCCGCTACCTGCTGAACGACTTCGCCGTCGATCGTGGGATCCCGTGGATCTATGGCGGCGCGGTGGGGACCTACGGCTTGGCCATGCCCATTGTGCCCGGCCGCTCAGCGTGTTTCGAGTGCATCTACCCCGAGCCGCCGAGCGGCGCCCAGCCTACCTGCGACACCGCCGGGGTCCTGAACACTATTACGAGTCTGGTCGCGTCGTGGCAGGTTTCGCTGGCCTTGCGACTGCTTTGCGGTCAGGCCGTGGAACCCCGCATCTCAACCTTCGATGCCTGGGACGGCGTCGTTCGCCAGGTGGCCATGCCCGACGCGGATCCCGAGTGCCCGGCGTGTGGAGGCGCCCGCACTTGCCGCCACCTGCATGGGGCGGACCGCGTGCCTATCAGCCTGTGCGGCCGCAATGCGGTACAGATCCACGACCGCCGCCGGCCGCTCGATCTGGAAGCACTGGCAGCCGCCCTGACGCCGCTGGGGCAGGTCCGGTCGAACGGCTTTGCCCTGCGCTTCGTGGTGCAACCCTACGAGATGACGATCTTTCCGGACGGCCGTGCGATCATCAAAGGCACGCAGGATCCCGGCCTGGCGCGCAGCCTGTACTCTCGCTACATCGGCAACTGACTTTCCGGGGGGCGAGTACGCGGTAAGATAAGAGTTGCGGGCGGTTAGCTCAGCTGGTTAGAGCGCCTGCCTTACAAGCAGGAAGTCGGGGGTTCAAGTCCCTCACCGCCCACCATACCTTTGATTGATTTCAAAGGACTTCTCTGGTTCCCTACCATCGCGTGGTCTCTTTTTCCATCCGCAACTGTGTCAGAACTGTGCCAAAACCCCACTAATTCAGCTTGGCTGTGTCAGAACCCTTCCCAACTTCATTAGCGCTCCGGTTCAGCTTGCCGAGCGCTTCCCGCTTCATCTGCAGCTTCATCTGCGAATACTTCTTGAAGACCTTCGCATCCCCTTGCCGAAGCAACTGAGTCACGAACTCGTCAGCCACTCCGCCGGCACTAAGCCTCGTGGCATAGGTTGATCGGAGATCGTAGATTCGAAAATACTGGACGCCAGCTCGGCGCAAGCTTGCGCGCCAAGCCGTCTTGAACGACTTCTGATAGCCTCCCGGATTCTCCACGCTGGGGAACAGGTACGGCCCCGGCCCCGACAATTCAATCTGGCGGCGGAACGCCTCGATAGCGATGGGTGTGAGAGGAACCTCGGCGACTCCGTTTGGTGTCTTCGAGTCCGGTATCCAAGCGACTCCGTTTTCCAGATCCAAATTCTCCTTCTTCATTGGAGCCAGCTCTTTGTAGATCCGGAGGCCGGTCTCAGTTGCGAATACTTCTTGAAGACCTTCGCATCCCCTTGCCGAAGCAACTGAGTCACGAACTCGTCAGCCACTCCGCCGGCACTAAGCCTCGTGGCATAGGTTGATCGGAGATCGTAGATTCGAAAATACTGGACGCCAGCTCGGCGCAAGCTTGCGCGCCAAGCCGTCTTGAACGACTTCTGATAGCCTCCCGGATTCTCCACGCTGGGGAACAGGTACGGCCCCGGCCCCGACAATTCAATCTGGCGGCGGAACGCCTCGATAGCGATGGGTGTGAGAGGAACCTCGGCGACTCCGTTTGGTGTCTTCGAGTCCGGTATCCAAGCGACTCCGTTTTCCAGATCCAAATTCTCCTTCTTCATTGGAGCCAGCTCTTTGTAGATCCGGAGGCCGGTCTCAGTGACGATCCGGATCAAGTTCTTCATGTACTCCGGTGCTTGGAATTCGATCTGCTGCTGCTCAGACCATCCCATGTAGTGCGGCCGGAACAATCCATCGACCCTGGCAGGGAACTCCACTCCGGCGCAGGGATTGGCGGCCAGGAACCTCTTGCGAACGGCCACGTTCAACATGCGGCGTAGCACCCGGAGTTCCTGATGCACGGTTGTGGCTTTCAAGAGTCCCTTTTCAACTATTCCCCCGCCGGCTTTTACTCGAACTCGCTGAGCAAGCCGATGCCGGAGGTACATCTCTATCTCCTCCGCTGTTAGGTCGGCCAGCTTGGTGCCTCCAAATACAGCATTCAAGTGCTTCTTTGCTCGGAATGGTGGCTTGGAGAAGTTCTCAAGGTAGAATTCCGACCACTCCGCAAAGGCGAGGTCCTTTCCCTTGCGCAGCGCGGGCAATGTGTTGTTGTCTCTGGCCTGCAAACGCTCTCTGAGACGCTTCTGGGCTTCATCCCAGTCCTCAGCCCCCGTCGACTCTCTGCGGCGCTGACCTCCTTTCTCCCGGTACTGCATCCACCAGACTTTCGAGCCGGCGCGCTTGAACAACCCGCCATCATGCTTTATCGGTCGTGCCATATCCCACCTCCTGTTTGAATGCGGCGCGGAAGGGCTCAAGATCCGATTTTAAGAACCGGATGTTGCGGCCCATCACACGGAGATGGGGAATCTGCTTTCGCTCAACCCAAAGATACACCGTCTGCCTGCTGACGCCCAGGTACGACGCGGCGTCCTTTACAGTGAGCGGCAGTTCTTCTCGGTTGAAGATGGCTTCGGCGGCCGGTTGACTTTCGACTAGGGCAAGCAAGGACTCCATTGCCTCCATCGGGCTTACCTTCCCCTCTCCACCAAGGGTTGCTAGTGGACGACCATGCGGAGCGAGTCTGTTTGAAGTGGTCTCGATTGGCATCGGTGCGCTCCCGGTGACTATTCGGTCTTGTTGGCCTCCATCCATCGGTCCAGCCAATCCTGACGGACCACTTTCCGCCTTCCAAGGCTGAGGTGCGTCAGCTTCGGCAGCCCTCGCACCTTGCCCTCCAGTGCATTCAGTACGTGCGTCTTTGAACAACGCAGGATATTCGCCACTTCCTTGACGGTCAGGATGTTTGATGTGTTCTCCACGACGCCTCCATCCAGTACGTCGTGAGAGGCGCAATCCGTGACCGTGAAGAGCTGCGGAATGCGTAAGCGAGCTCCACATTGCGCAGCCAAAGCCCAACTCCTTCGGCATTCTGGGGGCGCTTCGGCACAGGGTTCCACGGTGGTCGCCGCATCAAGGATGCTTCGGCATTCTCGGGGCGCTTGCCCGAAGAATCGATCAGCGGGCTGTGGGAATCTGGAGTTTTCCACGTTATTCCGAGTCCCAGGTTATCCCGAGTCGGTCCTAGAACTTGCCGGGATCGCGGCCAAAACGCGATTCACACGATTTCCACACCCGGAATAATCCGGCGCTGCCTCGCTGCCTGGCAGGTGCAGGGGCAATCGGCAAAGTCGCGTGCCACTCGGAATAGCCTCCGCGCCGATTCCGCATAATCCGGGACGGTCAGCGATATCGACAGTGCTCACGAGCGCCCCGCCCGCAATCGCATTGGGCTCATCTCCACGAGCCAACAAGGTTCGTGGAGGAACTATGCTTGAGAAACTCTTCAATGACGATTCGTGTCAGCGGCTACTCGCTGGCCCGATGGGACCACACCTGGAGGCGCTGTCCTCGAAACTCGCAGAGCTCGGCTATTGCGACTCGCAAGCACGCAAGGTGGTGTGCACCGCCGCGGCGTTGGGAGATTGGCTGGCGGAGCGCGGCCTCACGCCAGCCGAAGCCGGCCGGGCTGAACTGAAGGCCTATATCGAGGCACAGAAACGGATGCCGTCGGGACGATTGCGTGACGGCGCGGTCGGGTTTAGCCGTTTGCCGGCGCTGTTGGAGGCCGAGGGCGTGCTCTGCAAGCCGTCGCCGGAAACGCCGGCTGATCCCTGCTTGCGCCGGTTCAGTGCTTACCTGGCGAACGTTCGCGGCGTCACGCCTTCAACGCAGTGGACATATCGCCGTTTCGTCGGACCGTTGATCTTGGGGCTCTGCGAAAAGGATGGCCCCGACTGGTCGAAACTGACCTCGGACTACGTGTCAAACTACGTTCTCGGCACGACCAGTGAGGTAAGAGCCGCGAAAGGGCGAGTGGTCTCGGCCGTCCGCACTTTCCTTCACTTTCTTGTCCTTGAGGGCGTTGCTCCAGCTCAGATGGTTAAGGCGATTCCGCGGGTTCGTCGATGGCGGTACGCAAAACTGCCGAAGCATCTATCATCCGACGAACTGGCATTGGTGCTAAAGGCATGCGAAACACAATCGAAGACAAGCCTCCGTGACCGTGCCTTCATTGCTTTGCTCGCCCGCTTGGGAATGCGTTGTGGTGAACTGCGCGCGCTTCGCCTGCAAGACGTGGAGTGGACGACCGGTCTCCTACACATCAGGCAGAGTAAGTCCGGCAGGGGACGCACGCTCCCACTGCCAGAGGACGCCGGCAGACTGCTGGCGCGATACATTCGTGAAGAACGGCCCATTGCGGAATATCGAGAGATCTTCATCACCTCGACGACACCCCGGAAACCGCTGGGCGAGTGCTCAGCGTCCAGTTTCGTCAAAATGTTCTTGCAACAACTCGGACTCGACGGCCCCGGTCGCGGCAGCCACAGTTTCCGCCACACGGTCGCCACGCTGATGGTGAAGAATGGAGCCACGCTCAAGGAGGTTGCCGATGTGCTCGGGCACCGCTCCCTATCAACGACGGGCATTTACATCAAGCTGGACGAGCAGTCGCTCGGTGATGTTGCTCTGCCGTGGTCAGGAGGCAATGTATGAGCCCACACAACCTTGAAGGCCGGCTCACAACGTACCTGACGCTGCGTAAGGGACTCGGGATGCAGTTGGGTGCGGAGTCCACCGTACTCGCCGACTTCGTCAAGTTCGTTGGCGATCAGGAGACCACAGGCGCCGTGACGACGAAGATGGTCTTCGACTGGCTAGACGCTACCAGGGAGCGACAACACCGCCCCATCGCATCACGGCGGTTAAGCGTGGTGAGGCAGTTCCTGCTATATCTCAGCGCTGCTGTCCCTGACACGCAGGTTCCGGAAGTCCGGCTCGTCGCCAGCTACCGCCGTCCGAAGCCCTTCATCTTCACACCTGACGAGATCGAGCGGCTGCTTCGGTCAGCGGCGGAACTGAGGCCTGGCGACTTCCGCTCAGTCGTTTTGCACACGATCCTCGGTTTGATCGCCGCAACGGGCTTGCGCGCCTCCGAGGCGCTCGATCTCGACCGATCGGACGTGATGCCCCGCAGTGCTCCGGAGACATTACTGATCCGCGACGCCAAGTTCCACAAGACCCGTATCGTTCCGCTACACGCCTCAACGGCCCAGCAACTTCGGGTATATGCCGGTCACCGTGAACTACTCGGCTTTGGCCTTCAAACGACAGCTTTTTTCGTATCGAGTCACGGCCGGCGCCTGTCGTATGCAGCGCTGAATGAGTCTTTTCGGCTGATTCTCGGCAAAGCCGTGATCAAACCGCACGACGGCAGCAACAAACCAACCTTGCATTCCTTGAGACACACATTTGTCGTATCCCGATTGCGACGGTGGCATGAGGAAGGCCTTGATGTCGAGGCTCGCCTCGCTCATCTCGCGACATACGTTGGTCACGTCGACTTCCGCGAGACTTACTGGTACATGACGGCGACGCCGGAACTCCTCGGTGCCGCAGCCACAGATTTCCACGCACCGACCTGTGCAGGAGGTGACGAATGACATCTCAACTCCGGCTGTCGTCGATGGTTCAATCGTTTTTCACGCAGCACCTGACTAAGCACAAGCAGGTCAGTCCGAGAACGATTACGGCTTATCGTGACACCTTCCGGCTGCTCTTCACGTTTGTCCAGAACAAAACCAGCCACACACCGAGTGAGGTTGAGATCCAGGAATTGGATGCCCCCATGATCCTGGGGTTTCTCGACCATCTCGAGAGTGCCCGCAGCAACCAGGCTCGCTCGCGCAACGCACGCCTGAGCGCAATCCGTTCGTTCTTCAAGTACGCTTCAGTTCGCGACGTTGAACACCTGGCGATCGCGAACCGGGTGCTTGCGATACCGAACAAACGAGCCGCACGACCCATGATCACGTATCTGACGCGTCCTGAAGTCGACGCGATACTGGCGGTGCCGAATAGGGAAACCTGGCTCGGCAGTCGTGATCACGCTTTGCTGCTGGCACTGTACAACACCGGGGCTCGCTCCTCTGAGATGACTGGGGCGACGCGCGGCCAAGTTTCGTTCGGCTCCACAGCCTTATTCCAGCTACACGGCAAAGGCAGAAAGGAGAGAACGGTTCCGCTGTGGCCGCAGACGGCGAGAGTCCTTCATCGTTGGTTCCAGATGGCTGAGGGCGACGACAATACACTCGCGTTTCCCTCCATTCGAGGCACCGCGCTCTCGGCGGATGCCCTCGACTACCTGCTGCAGTGTGCTGTCAAGAAGGCCACCACGACGTGTCCTGACCTGGCCGCTAAACGAGTAACACCGCACGTCATGAGGCATACAACTGCTATGCATCTGCTTCAATCCGGGGTCGATATCGCCGTTATCGCGCTATGGCTCGGTCACGAGAGTATCGAAACCACACATGGCTACGTTGAAGCCGACCTCGAAGCCAAACAGCGCGCTTTGGACAAGCTGACTCCGGCGTCGGGCAAGGTCAGCCGATTCAAGGCGGGCGATTCTCTGTTGCAGTTCCTCGCCAAACTCTAGGTAATCGTCTCATGCGGGCACGGGCAGTGCTCGTGCCCGCACGGCGGGAAATCGGACAGTTCGACTGGGGAACGTCGTCCTCGGGCTCGAACCATTCCAAAGGCCCAACCTCCAATTAGGCGCCTGATCCGTTAACACTACGCCGTTACAAGGGACCTATCGCCGTTGGCTCAGCGATTTGCGTAACATCTGCGGCGCTTGAAATGATCGAGTGTCCCTCGCGTTGACGAGCGGCTGCGGCACCGGGGTCGGCCCGAAGTTCAGGGTCTTTCAGAAAGGGACGACACGAATGCCTCGATCTGCTGGAGGACTTCGCGGGAATTGCTGATGATTAGATCATGTGTGCCTGACAGTTCCACCACCCGTCCGCGCTCAGCAAACGCTTCGAACCATTTCTCGTGTTTTCGAACGCGCTCACGAGTCAACAGGTACAGCTTCTCTACGCCTCCGCGAATGGCCGGATCGTCCGCCGCCCTGGCGACGAGTTCCGGGAACGCTGATCGATCGGTACTTCCCCGCCGCATCAGGTCATCAGCCGACTTCGGGACGGCATAGATGGCCAGCGCAGGCACACGGATCCGTTCAGGGTTGTACGGCTTGTAGGCGGCCTGGATCTCCTTTGTCATCGCCTGACGGATCGAAATTTCTGGGGACCACAAGCCACCGACGCTTCCGTTAGGATTCGTGCGGTATCGGGTCCGTATGTACGCCTCTGGCCAAGCGGCGCCGTGTTTCTCCAGATACGCACGTAAAGCCGTGAAGGACGCCAGGTCACCTGGTTGGGGACCGGGAGCAGCGGGCACAGTTCGAGCCACCGCACCATACGCCTCGCTGTCAGTGTCGTCTCCACGATCGAACGCGGCATCGATATACACTAGGCCCCTGATTTTCGCGGCGTGGCGGGCACCGAGGACGTGCATCTCTTCTCCCGCGAATGAGTGGCCGATCACGATCGGGTTGTTCACACCCACAGCGTCGATGACGCGCAGGACATCTCCCGCCAGGCGAGCGAATCCGTAGCCACCAGGCGCTGCTGACGATCCACGATGGCCGCGCCGGGTCAGACCCACCACGCGGTAGCGAGCGGTCAGCGCCGGGGCAAGGTCATCGTATTGATGCGCGGTCGCTCCGAGCCCCGCCAACAGAACGACTGCCGGCCCGGAGCCACCCCAGTCCAGCACCTCGAGTTGCACCCCGTCTTCGACCGTGACGAGCGATGCCTTGTGCGGCGATGGGTCCTTCCATTCCGCCTGCTGTGCTGCCGCGGCCGGCATGACAATCGCGAGCACCAACAAGACACCAACGACGGCGAGCGCCGCAGACGACGCGAAACCGAGCCGCCGCGCGACAGCTGCGAGAGAGATGGGAGTGAAGAGCGCTCCTGCCGACCCTAACAACCACCATGCGGCAACCATTTGTGGAAACAAGAAGGCCGCCACCGCGCCGCCGAACACAGGCGCGATCAACAGCGCGCATGCCGCGATCGTCAGCGCAAGCACCCGTAGCGGCGCAGCCACGACAGCGCGTTTCCAAAGTTCGAGGGTGACGCCGAGCGCATGGAGCCAGAACCACGCCCATCCGCGATGCTCCCGCTCCTCGGCCAGGTCGCCGGCAATCGCCTCCGCGCGGTCCGCCGACGTCAATAAGGAGAACAGCTGTTCGATGAGGCGGTCACGCATGCGCACCTCCCAGGAGGTCAAGACCATCGAGGAGTCGTTCGTACGCCGTACGGGCGCGGTTGAGTGCTTGTCTGCCTGCAGTGGTCACGGTGACGTGGCGCTTCGCGCGACCGCCACGTTGTGGAGTCGGGTCGCTCATGTGCGACGCGATCAGGCCCTTTGTCTCGAGGCGATCGAGCGTGGTGTACAGCGCACCCGGGGCGACAGTGCGTCCCGCCTGCTCTGCCAGTTCCGAGCGAATTGTCACGCCGTATGCGTCGTCGCGGAGTCGCAGAATCGCCAGGAGGATCATTTGTTCGAGCTCGCCGAGATTCACCGGAGCAGCCATTTGAACTTCATTGTAGTCCAAATCTGCGAACAGTCAAGCTATGCGTGCGCGACAGTTCTAAAGTGAAACTCCACCCACCCTATAAATTTTGTGTTTGTGCGACTCTGGGCTGAATGAGTTGCGTCGGTGCGACCCGGGGCGCGTCGAGCTGGATTGGTCCTCTGTCGGCAAGGGTAGACCGATCCGCTGCTGAAGTGGCGCTTTCCGAAAGTACACTGCCGGAATCGAAATGATAGCCGGTCATGACCTGCGGGTGTTGGCGGGTTCGGCATCCACCCTGTGTATCGCAGAGATTCCACCTCGTTATTCCGAAGCTGCAGCGGGGTTCGAGCCCGCAGACCTGCGGTCGGTTAAGTCGCGCATACAGTCGATTATTCGGGGTGTGGAAATCGTGTGAATGGCGTTTTGGCCGCCATCCCGGTAAGTTCAAGGACCGACTCGGGATAACCGGACACTCAGAATAACGTGGATTATTCCGAATTCCACATAATCCACGGCATTCTGGGGGCGGCGATCCGGCCGATTCTCGGTCTTCTGGGGGCGCTGGATCGGCATTCTAGGGGCGCATAATCCTATATGCTCCTGTACAGATCCAGTAGTAGGGGGTCGCGGTCCTGTGGAAATGTGGAAAACCTCAGGGAGGAACCGCACCGCCTGCGGCTGGGGAAACGTCGATGGCGAGGATTGGGGCATCAGAGAAACTCCACTGCGCGAGTAGCCGGCTTCAAGCATCCACGCATCCCCTTCGCCAAGGCAGACTTCTGACGTCTATAGTTTGTAGGCCATTGCCGCATACTCGGCGGACCGCAATATACTCGAAGCCCGTCTCGAAGTAGATATCAGGCGCCTCGAGTGCCGTGGAAGTAGATCCATCTATGGCCAGACTAATCGCTCTCATTTCGAGAGAAGTCGGAACGAACTGAGCGCTCTATTCAGGTCTGGGGGGCTGGACTCGTTACCCGTCCAGGATGCGCTGAAAGCGTACAGGCGACCGTCGGCGCACATGAATCTCTCGAAGCCTCGGTCATCAGCACAGGCCGCTCCAGATTGGGGGTTGCAACGAGCGTTCAATCGATATTCGAACACGGCCTTTCCATTGGATCTACTCTCCGTCATCGTGGCGGGATCTCTTCGAAAGCGAGACTGAGACGACTCCGGCCCGTCAGGCGATTGCCTGGCAGCGTTTACGATCTGTTGTAAGGCGTCATCGCACCCATGCGGAAACTTGACTACGCGAACACTCAACCCACCATTCGGGAAAGAACTGGTATACACAGTTATGTTCGGATTCTGTGGGTCTGGGTGCGGTGACGGCGCCGCGTGGAATCGCATCGCGAATCCGTCGGCGGGATACACGTATTCCATCCATTCCCAGGCTTGTCCGCGTTGTGTGGCTTGTCCCGATGCGCTAATGGGGCGGCAGAACGATTGGGCAAAGGTACGAAGCATAGGCTTCACCGGGCGTCCGTGCCTTTCGGTCCAAAGGTTCATCCCGAAGGCGAGGGATGCAGCACCGCGCGGCACCTTCGCGTCGGGCCCTGTTCCTTCAATCCAAGGGAACCGGACGGTAACGTCACCTTCGCCCCGTTTGATGTGGGCCACTGTGCCGCCTTCGGTCTGGTGAAGTTGCGCCTCGTCGCAATAGTGACCGCCTTCAGCATATCGTTCGTGAGCGCTACGCAAACCCCAGGTCCTCCGACCCGACAGCCTCTACTTCATCGGGCCATCAGGCGGCGCTGCCTGACGCCGCTTCCATGCATCCGGCAGCCACTCGGCCAAGTCGCTGATGCGCACCGACGGCAGGTTGGTTAGCAACTGCGTCAGGTACAGTTGTGGGTCGACGTCGTGACGGCGGCAGGTGCTCGTCAGGCTCGCCAGAATCGCTGCGGTCCGGCCGCCCCTCGCATTGCCCACGAAGAGCGAGTTCTTGCGGTTCAACACCACTCGCTTCATTTCCCTTTCGCTGATGTTGTTGTCCAGCGGCACCGCTCCATCGGAGCAGAACACCGTCAGTTCCTCCCACTGGCTCAGTGCGTAGTTCAGCGCCTCGGCCATCGGGTGCTTCGGCAGCAACTGTTCTTTCCAGTCCAGCAGCTTCCCCCGTAGCTCCGTCACCATCGGCACCGATTTCTCCTGGCGCAGCTTCAGCCGCTCCGCCGCCGGGAGCCCGGCCGCCTGACGCTCTACTGAATACAGCGCGCGCACCATCTCCACCACCGCCCGCGCGATCTCCGGCGCCGCCTTCTCCGCGTCCACTACCTTGCGACGGAAATGCGCCCAGCAACCCGCGCGCGTGATCTCGTTGCCCGCCACCACGCCGTTGTATCCGCCGTAGGCATCGGCCAGCAAAACCTGCCGGTAATCTTTCAGAAAATGTTTCGGCCCATCGCGGCCCCGGTTCAGCGTGAAGTCGAAGACGTTGTAGGCATGGTCGTCATCCCCCACATAGACCCACATCCGCGCGTTCGCCGTTTTGCCTTTGCTCAGCATCGGCATGATGGTGTCGTCGGTGGCCACCACATGCGAGGACCGCACTCGCTGCGCCATCAATTGGTACAGCGGTTCGGCCAGGTCTGCCACATCGCCGCACCATACCGATTGGGTGGCGCGAGAAATCTCGAAGCCCTGCCGCGCGAAGATGTCTTCCAGCCGGTAGAGCGGCAGGTAGTCGGAAAACTTGCTGGTCACGATGTAAGCCAGCAGGCCCGGTCCGGCCAACCCCTTGTCAATTGCCGCTTCCGGCTTGGCTGCTATTTCGATACTGGGTTTGCCGCCGCTGTTCTCGCAGGCCGTACAGGCGTATTTCTTGCGCACGTGGTGGATGCGTTCGAAGTGGCCGGGCAGATACTCGATCTGCCAGCTCTCGTCGGCGCCGATCTCCTGGCGCTCGGTTCCACAGCAGGGGCAGGCTCGCTGTTCCGCGTTCAGCTCGTGGACATGCGTGGTGGCCGGGAGATTCTCAAAGTTGGCGAGATTGCGCCGGCCTTTGCGGCGCCGCACTCGGCGCACTTCCGAGTCCTGTGGCGTCTCGGGAGGAACGTCATCCGGATGAACCGGCTTCTGGTCCATCGAGGCGGCGAAGTCGAACAGCATCTGCGCCAGATCGCCAGTTGATTGCAGCCGGTCGGCGCGGGGACCGTAATACCACTTCTTATAACGCTCCAATTCCAGTTGAAGGCGGAGCATTTCCACGCGGAGTTCTTCGGCGCGGCGGGTCTGGTCGTCGGCGCGGCGAGTCTGATCATCGGCACGCTGAGCCTGGCAATCACGCTCGGCCAGCAGTGTGAGCACTATCGCTTTGAGTGCTTCACTGCCCTCGGGTAACTCGATCAATATCCCGCCGCCAATTGCCACGGATAAATAGATGCGATTTCCCAAATAAAGGTTACGAGAATACTGACTTTTATTGTGATTCAGACAGCGCGCGCATCGCGCTCGTAGCGGGCGACTCGTTTCAGTCGCGACACATCGATTCCATCCAGAACCATAGCCAGTTCACTGGCCCGCAGTTCCACCGAAGATGAGCCGGCTTCCACGCGAGGCAGTTTGAAGGTGCCGGTCTCGAGCCGCTTGTACCTCAACTTCGAATGCAGGTCTGCCAAACACAGGGATGCGTCTTGTGCGCGTCACGCATCCGTTCCATCCGCTGAGCGGCCAAGAGTTGGCTTGCGTGGGAGAACGCTACAACCGCTACGGGCGGCGCTTGTTGCTCAGACTCGATGAGGTTGCAGTCTGCTCGGTTCCGCCCCAATGGACGGATCTCGTGACTCCCGATCCGGAGATCGTTCTCGGCGAGGGTCGTGCACTCTTCCGGGTTGCCGATCTGCTGGAGCTCGTGCGGCTGGTAAACCAGCTTCACGAACGCGGGTTGCCGGTGAAGTCAGGTGAGCGTGTAAAGTGAACTGTGCCGCATATGTTAAGGAAATAACGCCGCGAAGGAAATCGGCGCGCTTCATGATGACTAAGTGCTGGAGCCGCATAGTATTGACCAAGCGTGACATTCTTTGCTTGACAAGCCTTTGCTGTAGCGGCATTATTAGCAAGACGTATTGTGGTGATCTATGCCCATGAAGAATAAGAGCGAGCGCCTGAAGGTCGAAGCCCTCCGCGAAGAGGGGACGTTGAATCCAGTCCCGGAGGATGTTCGGGATCCGAAGTTTCACGAGAACGAGTTCTTCGATCCGCACGACATCGTTCAGGTCAAGTACGAGATGCTGCGCCGTGTCTCGGCCGAGAACGCGTCGGTCAGCGCCGCCGCCGAGGAGTACGGCGTGTCGAGGCCGACGTACTACCAGACCAAGGCCAGCTTTGAGAAAGCCGGCATTGCTGGGTTGGTGCCGCAGAAGCGTGGCCCGCGTGGTCCGCACAAGCTTCGGGGCCAGGCACTCGCATTCGTCCAGCAGCAACTCGTCGCCGGTGAGCCCGTGCGAGCGCGCGAACTCGCAAAGCTGGTTCGGCAGAAGTTCGACCTCAACGTCCACCCCAGGACGATCGAGCGTGCGGTCGCTGGAAAAAAAACTTCACGATGAGCAGCACCAGGAACCATTCGCGGAGGCATCGATGCTCGTAGCGCAGTACGAAGCTCTACGCGGCGCAGTCCTTGGTGACATACTGCCGCCCGAAGCGCGCGCCGGACTGCTGCTCTTTCTCCGCCGTGGCCTGTGCGGATGGGCGCGGGCATTGGCCACCATGCGTGCGCCGCAGCGGCCAACTGGCTCCCGGCCACCAAACAGGACGATACCGCAAGAGCACCGGGCTGTCGTTCAGATCTTTGCCGCCATGGTCATCAATGCCAATCATTACGGAGCAACACCATGAATGAATCGCTCCAAGTCCAGCCTCACCATCTCGAACGGGCTGCGTACCTGTACGTCCGCCAGTCCTCAATGCGGCAGGTGGTCGAAAACATCGAGAGTACAAAACGCCAGTACGCATTGCGTAACCGCGCTATCGCACTCGGCTGGCACGATGATCAGATTATCGTCATCGACAACGATCAGGGCGAGTCTGGCGCCTCGGCTGCCTGGCGTGAGGGCTTTCAGCGACTCGTCACCGATGTGGGTATGGGCCATGCCGGCATTGTCATGGGGCTCGAGGTCTCGCGCCTGGCTAGAAACAACGCCGACTGGCACCGTCTGCTGGAGATCTGCGCGCTCGCCGACACATTGATTCTCGACGAGGATGGCGTCTACGATCCGGCCAGTTTCAATGACCGGCTCCTGCTCGGGCTGAAGGGAACCATGAGCGAGGCCGAACTTCACGTTCTGAAAGCCCGGTTGCGGGGCGGGATTCTTAACAAGGTACGACGCGGGGAGTATCGTTGTCCCCTGCCCACAGGCTTCGTCTATGACGAGGCAGGCAATGTCGTGCTCGACCCCGACGCACAGATCCGGGAAACGATCGCCCACTTCTTCGAGACGTTCTCCCGCGTGGGCTCGGCCAGCCAGATGGTGAAGGTGTTTCGCAAGGAGGGTGTTCTTTGCCCGTCTCGAATCCACGTCAGCGACACGGTCGTTTTCCGGCCGTTGACGACATGGACAGCGATACGCATGCTGGACAATCCGCGCTATGCGGGTGCCTACGTCTACGGGCGCCGGCAATACCGGCGGGCTCTCGATGGCAAGAAGCATGTCCAGAGGAAGCGCGACTCGAGTGACTGGCTTGCCTGCATTCCGAATGCTCATCCCGGCTACATCAGTTGGGAGCAGTTTCAAGAGAATCTCAAGATCCTCGAAAACAACGGTCGCTCCTACGAACTCGCGCGCGCATCGCCGCCACGGGAGGGCGCCGCACTCCTGCAAGGACGCGCCGTCTGCGGCCGCTGCGGAAGACACTTCCGTGTCCGATATGCCGCGCGACGAGGCAGGCAGGAAGCCTGGTACGTCTGTGACCGTGGCCACACCGCGTGTGGGGAAGTGAACTGCCAATCGATCGCGGCAGCGCCCGTCGACGCCGCCATCGGATCACTCGTGGCCGAAGAGATGACGCCCGCGGCCATCGAGTTGGCCATCGAGATCAGACGAGAGGTCGAGGCGCGGCAAGAAGAGGCAGACCAGTTACGCTGCCGTGCAATTGAGCGCGCCCAGATCGAAGCGGATCTGGCCCAACGCCGATTCATGCTTGTCGATCCGGGTAACCGCCTGGTTGCCGATACCCTGGAACGGGAATGGAACGAGAAGCTGCGTGCGCTGGCCGTCGTCCGAGAGGAACGCGAGCGGGCACGGCAGCAGGATTCCGTCGTCTTCGACGATACAGTCCGCCAAAGACTGGTAGCCATGACGACGGACTTCCGTCAGCTCTGGGACGATCCGGACACGGCAAACCGTGAACGCAAGCGACTCCTCGCCTACATCATCGAAGACGCAACGCTGATCAAGATCCCGGCCGAGGGAGTGACGAAAATCCACATCCGGTTCAAGGGCGGCAGAACCGAAACGCTGACTACGCAAAATCCCAGATCATCCGCGCAGCAGATCAAGACGCGGCCAGAGGTCGTGCAACTGGTTGACCGACTGCTCGACCATCACGTTTACTCCGAAATCGCGGCTATGCTCAACGAACGTGGGTTTCGTCCGGGCGCATCGGCGAGACCGGGCCGGACGGCTGACCGCTTTTCGGCAAAGAACGTCGCCTATCTCATGCACACCTACGGCCTGCGCTCACGCTATGATCGTCTTCGCGAGCGCGGAATGTTGAACAAGCGGGAGATGGCAGATCGCCTCGGCGTGCATGCGCAGACGGTCGACCGTTGGACGGAGTTTGGGCTAATTAAAGCGCATTTCTATAACGACCACGGATGGCAGCTCTACGAACCTCCAGGGTCGAACACACCGGTGAAACATTGCAGCCGATGGGACCGTCTGGTGGACCGAGCGGCAGCTTTGCAGACAGGTCCTCAAGATGCTGACTTGGAACTGAAGGAGATGTAGTGTGAAGACGGTTAGTTGTACCAGAGCACAAAGCCGTCGCGATCCCACGCAAGAATTTTTAGCCGGTCGCCGCGGCGCGAGCGAAACACAAACAGGTGGCCACTCAAGGGGTCCTGCCCGATGACGGCTTTCACGCGTTCGGCCAAGCGGTCGAAACCGCAGCGCATGTCAGCGGCCTCGGCGGCGAGCCAGATGCGCGCGCTTTGCTCGCGATCGAGTGCGCGCAAGCTCGGCAGACCGGTCAAACGCGGGACTCCAACACGGCCAACAAGGCGCGCAGATGATTAGGATCGAAGCCTGGCTCGACGAGCAGGCTCCGGCCGGCGGGCAGTCGAATCTCAATTGCCGATCCGTGCCCAGCCGCCGTTTGAGTCGCCGTGCCGGCGTCCACCAAGTGGACCTCGACGAAGGGCTGCGGTCCTGCCAGGATCAGACGTTTCTTCCAGGCAAAGAAGTGCGTTGGAGAAAGGCCACGTGCCCGGCAGAACGCCGCCGCACTTTGCCCGCTCCGTTCCTGCTCCGCGATCAGTTCTCGCCATTTCGTCCAAACCTCGGGTCCACGCGTGCGCATGACTCCACAGTGGGGCACACAGAGGGCGCATTCAAGATGGGGTGGCGTAGCGCTCACCCGCGATGGCCTCGTTGACTGCGAGCAAGGAGAAGAATTTGCGCTTGCGCAGCGCGGCCATAATCCAGCGCTTGACCACCAGCACGCCGGCCTTGGCCTTGTCGCGCGGCTTCATGCGCGGCGCCGGAATCACCGCCACGCCGTAATGCGCGGCCATCTCTTCGTACGTACGGTTGAGGTCGGGTTCGTAGCGGCAGGCCCGGGTCACGCCGGACTTCAAGTCGTCCGGCACCACGATCTCCGGTTATGTGAAGGACCGGATTATGCGAAGGAAGCCGTGGAACAGCACCAGGCCAGAAGTTTTTCGCCTCTGAACCTTCGCACAATCCGTGCTTACTTAAAGGGAATCCAACTAAGTCAACAAGGCTTGATTTCGCTTCCAGCGCGACGGCTTGGATGGTCGCGCCTTCGATGCGACCTTTTCCAGTGCCTCGCGTTTCAGTTGGAGGTTGGCCTGGGCATAGTAGTTGGTGGTATCCAGATGCGCATGGCTGAGCCAGTTTGGCGCTGAATCGCAGGAACACGAGCATGGGAGGGGGAGAAGGAAGCTTTGATGAATTGCGAGGTGGGTTTGGCATCTCCGCGGGGACAACGCCGTTCATGATTTCCCAATCGGCATCGCTGCCCGACTCAGCGCGGAATGGCCACCATGGTACCCTGGGCCAGTGTTACAGACCCATCGGCGGATCGAAGCGTGAAGGCGTCGTCGGCGCACTCGAAGCGCGGCGCCGTGGGAATCGAAGTCGGACGATCGCAGACCGGCCAAGCAGCCACGGCGCAGGCGAACACATGACGTCCGGGGCCGCATACGCCAACCAGAGCGGGGACAGCCGAATGCCCGAAATTCAGATTCCCATTCGGATCCATGACGATATTCACAGATTTGCGATTTCCATTCAAATCGCGAATCCAACTGAGTCCCGCCGCCGACAACACAGTCCCGGCACCGGCCAGCGCTTCCGGCGGTCCTTCCGGGTCGTACTCCACTGCGAACCCGCCCTCCACCGCGAGTACCTTAATCGAGGTCGCAAGGACGTGTATCCGGACGTGCCAGGGCGGGCTGGCGATCAGCGCCGTCACCACGTCCACGCCGGCCAGCGGAGACCAGCCGCAGAAGATCTCGTCGCCGCGCATCTCCATCCAACGGCTTTCGCCGCGCACATTGAACGTTTGGCTGTCCGCACTGACGGCCAGCATGCTGTCGATCGCGGCGGCAGAAAGCCCGCGCGAAGCCGTTGGAATATTGAATGCGAACGCGGACGAGTAGGCGAATTTCGCGTATTTCTCGGCGGCATGACGAAAGGGTGGCAGCCGTTTCTCGCCGCCGGTCAGCAGGAAGATGTGGGAGCCCGACCGGCACGACACCATGCATTTGGCGGGATGACGCTCTTTGGGCGACGCATCCGGCAGCGGCGCTTCCGGCGCCGTCCAGAAATCGTGCGTGGCGGGCAAAGCCAGCGGCAGGAAAGATTTCATCGCCCAGTACGGCGACGCCGGCGAGTTGTACTGTTCGGTCATGTTGAGATTCGGATAGCCGTACCCAAGCGTCAGCAGACCAGAATCGCTGAAGATGGGCAGACTGCGCCAACGCCGCAAACTCCGCAGCAGAATGCCCTTTGCCAGTCCGTAGTCGACGCAGCCGCAAAGGGCAGCCGAAGACCAGAAGGCCGCCTCCGCAAACCGGTACGTCAGACTGCGCCCAAATGGCACCGCAGCTCCGTCCGGCGCGAACCAATACTGGAACGACTCAGAAAACTGCGCTGCTCGTTCTTTGAATCGCGCGGCTCTGGCCCGATCCCGTTCTCCGAAAAGCCACGCGTACAGAAGGCCGTAATAGTGCAAGGCGTGGGAATTGTAGTAGTCGACAACACCGTCAGGCCCGTCGGAATACCAGCCGGCTCGAACGTGAAAACTCTCGATCCTGTCGAGATCGGCGTCGACTTGAGACGTTTGTGCCCTTGCCCCGACGGACTCCAGCGCCATCGCAACCATCACGCGGAAGAATAGCCAATTATTGTCGTGATACCGTCTGGCTGCGGCCGCTTGCAGCCACGCGACCACGTGGTTCTGCTGCCGGTCGGAAAACGGCCGCCAGAAGTACTGCGGCGCGAGGCAAATGGCTGCCGCGACGGGACAGATTTCCACCAAACGCTGGTCGCAATCCCCGGGATATACCCAGAACTCGGGATGTTTGGGATCGGTTCCGTTCGCAATGCCTTCGGCGAACCTGGTCCAGCCCGCATAAGCGAAGCCGCCGCGCAGCAGCGCTGAGACCGCCCATAACGGACGCGTGCAGCCCTCCATGCCGGCGACGGCCGCCGAGTAATTCGCCGCAACCGGCGCATTGCGCAGGCGAGCGCCCGCCGGACTCAGACAAGCTTCCACCGCGCCGAGCAACTGGAGACACCAGGCTGCAACATCGTCACGGGAGCGTAGACCGCCATTCAGGGGACATTCCACTTGCGTTCTATCCACAGTGAGCAACGATTCTATCTGAACATGCGAACTCCCGTCCAAAACGTTCGCACGCCACGTCAGCGGGGAGTCGGAGGGTGAAGGGTGGGTCGGATCTAGTAGCGTTGAATTGTTCATGACTATGTCTATTGGAACGTCGACCCTCCCATGGAACGAGTATCGAGCGTTTTCAGTCAGATTATCAGGCTTGTCCCAGGCGGGCTCTTCGACGCCGGTCTGGCGCGCCATCAAGGCGAGAAATACCCCAAGGGCATGAGGCGCTGGAGCCAGTCCATCGCGATGCAATTCTGCCATCCGGGCGGGACGCGTTCGCTACGCAAGATCACCGACGGCTTGGCCGCCAGTGTATGCAAGTTGCGACATCTGGGTGTGGCGCGCCCGTCCACTCAATCGACTCTGGCGTAGGCCAACGAGCACCACTCGTGGCAGATCTAGGAGGACGTTTTCCAGCGGCTGGCCTCGATGTGCAGAGCCGATGCCGAAAGACCGGAAGGCCGGTTTCGTTCTAACCATCCGTTGCTGGGCTTGGACTCGACAACGGTTCCGCGGTGCCTGTCCATGCTCGAATGGGCCTAATACGAGAGGGCGAAGGAGGCGGTGAAGCTGCATATGCTGCTAGACAACCAGGGTTTTCCGCCGAAGTATGCGGCGCTGAGCGAAGGACAGGAAAGCTGACATCGCGGTGGCACACAAGATGGAGTTTCCGCCCGGAACGACACTGGTGTTCGATCGCGGCTACGAGGTCCACAAATCGTGGCGCCGGCCCACCGCCGATACTAGCGACATTGCGAACATTCCTGGCGCCGAAAACAAACAAATCGTGACATAATGGGTCCGCCATGCAAATCCAGGAAGTTGTGGAGCGGCACTCCCGAATGCATCCGGATCGATATGCGCTGGCGGACCCGATTAGGCGAGTCAATTATCGGGACCTCAACCGGACAGCCAATCGCATCCGGACGTTGCTCAAGATACGAGGTGTTGCAACCGGCGCGGTCGTTGCCATCCAGTTAAAGCCATCGACGGAGTTGATCGCCGCCATGCTCGGTGTCCTGAAGACCGGCGCCGTGTATGTCTACCTCGATCCCGCACATCCCATCGACCGGCGGCGATACATTGCGGGGAACACGCACGCGCACGTACTGCTCACGACCCGCCCTTTTGTCGATGAATTTCACGATTTTGAAGGCGATCTGCTGCTTTTGGACGGTAGGATTTGGGAGACAACTAACGCCGATGACGACGACCTGTCCAGCGGCGGTTCGGATGAGGCCGTCGCCTTCCTCAGCTACACGTCCGGCAGCACAGGAATGCCTAAAGGCGTGCAGTGCACCCATGCGGGCGTGACGAATCGATTCGCGTGGTTCCGGACTTTGTTTCCGTTTCAGCTCGGCGACGTCGCCCTACTGAGGGCGCAGGTGAGTTTCGTCATCTCCGCGTGGGAGATTTTTGCGCCGCTGTTGGCCGGCGTCCAACTGGTGATCGTCCCTACCGAGGTCTCGAAGGACCCGGCATTGCTGCTGCATGCTTTGCGGATGCACCGGGTGACGCACGTGGGTCTGGTTCCCTCCCTGGCGTCAGTCCTGGTGGAGTATTATGCTTCCGAACTGGCCGCCATCCAGTCGTTACACGTCGTCGAGATTGGCGGCGAGAGCTCGCCTCCCGGTCTGCTGCGCCGACTCTCGGAAATCTTGCCAAGCACGACCATCCTACATCGGTACGGCTCGACGGAGATGACGGCTGTTCTGTGCCGCGAAGTACATCCGGAGAACACGGGCGTGGGACGTGTTCCGGTAGGCGTGCCGATCTCAAGTACGACGGCGCAGATGCTGGACGAGGAGTTGCGTCCGGTGCCGAAAGGTGTCGCTGGCGAACTGTACCTAGCTGGCACCGGAATGGCACAAGGTTACCTGAATGCTCCTTCCGCTACCGCCTCCCGATTTGTCGCCAATCCGTTTCCTTCCGCAGCTGGCCAAAGACTCTATCGGACAGGTGATCTCGCGCGTTATTGCGACAATGGCGAAATCGAGTTGCTAGGGCGCGTCGATTTTCAAATCAAATTCGCCGGATACCGGATCGAACCTAGCGAGATCGAGTTGCCGCTGATGCAGCATCCGGCCGTGCACAGCGCGCTGGTTACAGTGGCGCGACGAGCGGAGTCGTCCGGGTCCGATTTGGAGGAGACCGGCGGACATGTGCTGGTCGCCTATATCGTTCCTCAGGATCCAACTGTCCTATCGGATGGGCGCAACGATCAGCTTTCGCTGACTCTACGGGAGTATCTTCGTCAGAGTTTGCCGCATTATCTGGTCCCCAGTCGATTCATTCCGATGACGGCGTTGCCGCTGTTGCCGAACGGAAAGACCGACCGCATGTCGATGATGAATCGCATACTCGACCCGGAGCCTTCGGCCGCGGGGGGGGCGCCCCCGCAGACAATCAAAGACCGGATTCTGCGCGACGCCGCCGAACTGCTGTGCTCTAGCGATGTCGTCAATGCTTCCGACCAGGCGTTCCTGGACTTGGGATTCGATTCTATCCAGGCCATGCGACTGGCTGCGCTGCTGAGTTCGAAGTACCACATGGATGTGAACCTGGCAGAGCTGCTCGACGATCGGCCTCTGGCCATCGTGATCGAACATTTCTGCGAACGCAGCGTCATCGACAGGGAAGCGACCGTCGATGTCGAACTTACTGCGCGGACCTGCGCGCACCGTGCGGACGATGCTCCGATGGGACTGGAGGAGATGTGCTGGAAGCCAGAGCGTTGACGAAATTCTACGGCCATACCCCTGCGTTGGACCAAGTCAGCTTCACGATTCGAAGAGGCGAGATTCTGGGCTATCTGGGGGCCAATGGCGCAGGCAAGAGCACCACGATCAAGGTGCTTGTGGGGCTGATCGAACAGACGGAAGGCCGCATATTCTTCGACAGCAAGAGCGTCTATAACGACTTCGCGGGCTTCCAGCGGAGGATTGGCTACGTTCCCGAAGAGGCGCACCTGTATCCTCACATGTCCGGCTACGAGTATCTGGAGTTAGTCGGACGTCTTCGGGGCCTCGACCGGCGCACACTGCAACGCAAAATCGAGGCGTTCCTGAATCTGTTTTCATTGTGGGACGACCGGCACACGCCCGTGTCGTCCTATTCGAAGGGCATGCGGCAGAAGATTCTGCTTTCGTCCGCTCTCCTGCACGATCCGGAGGTCCTCATCCTGGATGAGCCATTCTCCGGCCTCGACGTTACGGCGGCGATGTTGCTGCGCACTCTGCTTCGCGGACTCGCTTCAGACGGCAAGATCATCCTCTACAGTTCGCACGTGCTGGAGACCGTCGAAAAGGTCTGCTCGAATGTGCTCATCCTCGGGCACGGTAAGGTGGTGGCGTATGATTCGATCCAGCGACTGCAAGAACTCATGGAACGCCCGTCTCTGGAGGCGGTCTTTGCGCAGTTAGCCCAGGTACACGACGGTGAATCCACGGCGAACGCAATTCTGGAGGCGATGAAGTCGTGAAATCGTGGCTGGAGGAGACTCACGGACCGACGTTCGAGCTGATCAGGCATTTCCTCACACGCTACTTCGACAGCGATATCGTGACGACTCCCGGTCAGTGGATAACCGTATTTGTCGGTGGGTTCGCCGTGTTCCTGTCCGCCTTCCTCCTGGTTTCGCAAAGTCTGCTGCACAAGTATAACCAGTTGGCCGTTCAGGCTGCGGCCCAAGTATATGGCGACGCCGTCAGGGCCGATGAACTCTGGCTGGTAACTGCGGCCATGGGCGTCATCGGATTGCTGACGGCGGTGAATTGGCAATCGCTTCTGCCCACCGCGCACGACTACTTCGCCCTCGGTTCGCTGCCATTGCGCGCCTGGCGGGTGTTCGTGGCAAAGTTCGTCGCGCTGTTCCTGCTCGTGACGACGGCCACGGCAAGCGTTAACCTTCTTCCCAGCCTTGCGTTTCCTGTGACCGTCAGGAGCTCGCTGATCGCGAACGGTTCCGTCTTCTCACATATCGGAGCTCATGCAATCTCGGCTTCCCTCGGATCGTATTTCTTCTTTTTCGCGCTTCTCGGATTGCAGGCACTGCTGCTAAACATGCTGCCTCGGCGCCTTTTCGCGTACGTTACCGCGATCGTGCAGGCCGCAGCAATTACCGCTATGCTGGCACTAATCATCCTTAGCGCCTCCATCGAACCGTCTGTGCTGGATTACGTTCTCCGTGACGGACTGAGACAGTGGATCCCTCCGGTTTGGTTTCTGGGGCTTTATGAGACACTTCTCGGACATTCGACGCCAGTTTTTCAGGAACTCACGGGCTATGCACTGACAGGCGTCTCCATTTCGTGTCTGGCGGCGACCGCCCTGTATGCGCTGAGCTACAGTCGGCACAACGCGTTGCTCCTGGCGGGAACGGGCGTTCAGGTGAAATGGGGCGCGCTGGCGTCCCGTCTGCTCGATCGTGCGATTCCGAATCCGCGTGAGCAGGCGGTCTTCGTTATGATGCTCCAGGTACTGACACGGAGCGCCCAACATCGCATGATTCTGATGGCGTATGTTGGTTTCGTCGTCGCCATGATCGCGAGCGGCGTGTTTGGCACGGCCCAGTGGTTCGGGTCCGAATGGGCCCGCCTTAGTTCCTTCCTCTACGGCCATTTGGTAGCGCTCATATTCCTGTTCATTGGGATGCGGCATTTGTTCTCTCTGCCCGTGGCCCTGAGTGCCAACTGGATATTCCAAATCACGGAACGGGAAGGGCGGCGCGACTGGGTTCGGGCCGTGGACCGATTCATGGTTATCTTTGTAATCGGTGGAATTGTGATTCTCCCGATGCCGCTCGAGTTTGCGATCATCGGTCGCGCCGCTCTGCGGGAGGTGGCGCTAGCCTTTGTTGGCGGCGTATTCCTGTACGGAACGATGTTTTTTGATGTGGAGAAACTGCCGTTCACCTGCTCCTATCTGCCTGGAAAGATGCCGCCATGGGCCATGGTGGTGATTTTTATCGGCATCATTAGCTTGCTGCCCTTCGTATGCGGTCTACTCACCGCCGCTTTGTCGAATAGTGGAGCACTGTTTGTCCTGCTGAGTTTGCTGATAGTGCTGTCGATCTCGGTCCATCGGTCGCGCCAGGCGACGCTGGGCGCATTGGCACTGAAGTACGAAGAAGCGCCGGATCCGGCAGTGCTCAGTCTTCATTTACCGGGAAAGTAAATCTCCGATACCGAACCTTTACGAATCTTCGCGCCCTTGACACCCCGGGTATATTGAGATATACAATTAGGCGACCTTTCGACCCGAAAGTAGCTATGCAACCTCAAGTGCTCGCAGGGCCAGCCGCCGGAGTAGATTCTCCGTTTAGGTCCATTCTGGTGCTAGTCACCATTTTCTACGCCCCAACCGATTCGTTCCGTCGCCTGGCGCGCCCCAAGTGGCTGGTTCCGTTGGTAGCTTCCGCAATTCTCGCGTTGCTTGGGAGCGTAATGGTGATCAGCGTGGTGGGAATGGGTAACCTCACACGCATGGAACTGGCAAAGCGACCTGCTCTTGTCGAGCAACTCGGACACCAGCAAGTGGATGCCTTCGTCGCCGAGGCGGAACAGAGTACCAGTCGCCGGTACTTCTCCTACGCCAGCGCATTCGCTGCGACTCCGCTACTGACCGCTTTCGCCGCCGTCACCACGTTGGCCGGATTGCTCGTCTTCGGAGCGGAGACCACGTACTCGTCAGTGCTAACCGCGTGCGCTTGGGGCTCTTACTGCGCCAGCGTGGTTACCCTGGCCGTTTCGGGGCTTTTTCTGGCGGTGGTGGACGACTACACGATAGTCGATCCGCAGTACATGGTGGCTCTGAACGCGGGTGCGTTCCTGGATTCGGCGACCACTCCACCATGGGTTCGTGCGCTCGCCAGCGGCTTCGATCTGCTCGCGTTTGGAGGCATGGCCATCCAGTGCATTGGGTTGACCGCTCTGAGTTCCCGCGTTACCCGGAGCCAGGCGTTGGCCGTAACGATTACGGTCCACATCCTGTGGGTCTTGGTCAAGGCGTCGTGGGCAGCGCTGCTCGGTTGACCTTCGGAGGCGGATCCGCTGCGGCGGGCAGCACCAGACTCATCAGACGTCCGCTCTCCTGAAAAACCAGCCCGCGATCGGTCAGTTCTGCGATACAAGACTCCGCGCAGGCGCAGCCATTCAGGCTGGCCGCCAGGCGTTCGATCGAGGTCGGCCAAGTCAGGCATTCAAGTACGCCCGCAGCGGGAGCAGATAGCACATATTCTACCGGTGTTCCCGACCGACTGTCGAAAATGACTGTTTGCGACCCAGCCTCTATGTATTGCAGACGTCGCCGTGCGGAGGAGTCCCAGGCGGCTATCCATCGACTGACGGTGTCGGTCAGCTTCGGCATCCACTCGGCCATCGCCGTGAAGTACTCTGCGTCGGCGTTGGCATCGGCGAAGAAGATGGCCAGCTTATTGATGGCTGTGCGCGCAAATGGATAAGTCAGAGCATAGCAATCTTGCGGGCGCAGATCCAGTCCCCAGCCGTGCGGCTCATGGAAATAACGGCTGTACCGATCGAATCGAATAGGATACACGCCGCTCGGGGCCGGCAAATGGAGAAGGAGAGGGATGTCGTCGAGGTACTTGCGATAGGTGAAGGCATCCTCGCCCGGCACGCCCACCAGCAAGTTCCACGACACCGTGACATTGTGGGTGGCGCACGATTTCAAGAGCTGCAAGTTCTGGAACGCCGTGCTGCCTTTCTTCATCAACTTGAGCGATGGCGTCGACAGCGATTCGATCCCGACCTGAACGCTTACCCGAGCCTGCGCCAGCGTTCGTACGTCGTCATCCGACAGGTCCGACTTCGCTTCGTACCAGATACACATGCTCGGAGGCGTATTCAACCGTGGTAGCACCTCTTTCAGATAAGGTTTCGGGATGATGTAATCGACGCATTGCAGTCGCGCACACCGCCCTTCGTACCGAAACAATGACCGAAACTGCTCCACTGCCTTCGCCGGCGACATGGACGTATAGGGCAGCGAATGTTGACTCACGCCACAGAATGCACACTGAGACTTCTCCCCCCACCAGCACCCGCGAGAGGTCTGGAACAGCAGTTGAGGGCTCCGTCTCAGTTCCGGCTTCAGTCGATCGTAGCTGTCGAGAAACTCCGAGTAATCCAGTGGATAGGGGTCGTCAAGATCCGCAAATTGTCCCCAGCAGGCGGACGCGGCTCCGTTCCTCGTCGATCTTGTCGGTCGGTACTTGCTGGCGTTCATGCGCGACAGCACGCCGGGCAGGCGGTCGCAGGCCGCTTCGTCGCCCTGCATGCGCAACTTCACGAAAGCCGGGAAACTGACCAGCGCCGGTCCACTAAACACGTAATCGATGGCGCCAACATTCTCGAGAATCGCTGCCCCCATCGGACTCTCGCAATTCGAACCTCCCATCACGAGGACCTGGCGCGGATTTCGCGTCTTCAAGAGGTTCGCCATCGCGAAACAAGGCACATTCTGCGACACCATCGAGCTCAGTCCAACAAGATCGGCGATATGGATGGAGTAGCGTTCGATCAGACGTTCGCATAGATCGAGCAGTCCCTGTCGCTTTTCCAGAATGGTCTCACGCAATGCTCGCGTCTCGCTGTCATCGCGAGGGTAATATCGAGCGAAATACTCGTCCGCATTGTCCTGCGTCCAGGGGAAAGCCGCCTGTCGGAAGATCCAGTCGCCGAGGCCCGATGTCCGGTGCTGCATCGAGAGAGCGATCTCGGAGTACAGGCCGGTTCCAAAGAACTCGGCGAAGTCGTGGTTCAGGTAGAGGATTCGCGCGCGCACATCCCCGCCTCCAGCCTTCTCCACCACGTGCCGAAGCTGGGTCAGCGGGAAAGACGGGACATCCGCCTGGGCGAAGGGCATGCTGATCAGGGCAATCTCAAACATCGGTCCGCTCCGGGTCTTATACGTGTGTCAGTTGGAGCTGGCCTGCGCAGGCAACAGGTCGTCGCGGAGGACGAGGGACAGCATCCGCCCGTTCTCTTCGAAGAGAAGTCGCCTAGACTGAAGGCGTTCCAGGCAAGGCCCGATCTGATCGCCTCCCTGCAGATGGCGGGGCAGCGCGTCGGCGGGGGTCGCCGTCTTGAGCTGCTGCAAGATGGAGAATTCGAGCGGGCTCGGTTCGAACTCCGCCGGCGCCCCGAATCGGCTGTCGAAAACGAACGTCCGGTCTCCGCTGCGACGATACTCCAGCCGTGGCCGCGCCTGTCGCTCGTTCCACTTCTGCTTCCAATCGACTACAATGCGCATCAGCGCTCCGATCCACTCCGACATTGCGCCGTAATACTCGGCGTCGAGGTTTTCATCGGCGAAATAATACGCGATTTTTTGAATGGAAGCGTACGGGAAGGGATAACTCATGCCGTAACAATCGTAAGGATGCAGTTTCAGCCCGTACGCTTCCGGATTACGGTAATACGCGCTGTGACGGTCGAAACGGACCGGGTATACGCTGACCGGCGGCTGCAGATGAGCGAGGGAGGGCAGGACTTCGCAGTAGCGCCGATACACGTCCGACTTCTCTCCGGGTGAGCCGATCAGCAAATTCCACGAGGCCTCCACGCCATGGGCGGCGCAGCGCTTAAGCAGTTCCACGTTGGCGAAAGAGGTAGTCCCTTTCTTCATCAGCTTCAGCGTGGAGGACTCCAGCGCCTCAATGCCGATCTGCACACAGACGCGCGCCTTCGCCAGCGTTCGAACCTCCTCCTCCGTAAGGCCTGCACGTACGGCATACCAGATCTGCGCGTTTTCCGGGGTCTCGAGTTGACCCAGCACCTCTTTGAAGTACGACCGGGGAATGACATTGTCGACCGCCTCGAAGTTAATTCTTCGATACGGCCTGCCCTGGTCGAACAGGGACCGAATATTCCTGAGCGCCAAATCCGGCCTCATGAAGCGATAATCGGCCGTATCGAGACCACAAAAGGTGCACTGGCACAACTCGCCCCACCAACATCCGCGCGACGTCTCGAACGGGAGTGCGGGACGGAGTTGCGTGTCCGCGAACGAACGTTCGAAGCTGGCAAGGAAGCCGCCGTAGTCCAGCGGCAAATCCGAGTTGATGTCGAGTTCCTGCCCAACGGAGGCGACGTTGGTGGAGCGTTCGAGTTGCACGATATCGGGCATCAACGTGTGATTCCTTCGCGAGAAAACGCCGTCGATGGCGTGGCAGGCGGCGCGGTCGCCGCGTAGCAGCGCGCCGGCGAAGGCGGGGAAACTGACCAGACCCGGACCTGAGAACACATAGTCAATGACTTCAACTTTCTCGACGAGTTCCCGTCCCATTTCCTTTTCGCAATTCGCTCCGCCGAACGCCACCAACGTGTGCGGGTTGCTCTCCTTCAGAACGTTGGCGAACGCGATGGAGGCGACGGTCTGCGAGAGCATCGTGGTGAAACCCGCCACGTCCGCACCGGCGATTTCGTGACGACGGATGAGGGATCTAACAACCGACGGCAACCCGCGCCGCTTGCTCAGTATCAGATCTCTCGCTTGTCGGATGAAACCTTTCCGACTCGGATAGTATCGGTCGAAATATTCTTCCGCATTGTCGGGAACGTCCGGAAACGCAAGTTGCCGGAACATCCAGTCACCTAGGCCGGAGTAGCGGTGCTGAATGGCGAGCGCAATTTCCTGGTACAACTCAACTCCGAAATAGTTCGCAAAGTCGTGGTTCAGGTAAAGGATCCGGGTTCGGACAGCCGATCCGTGCTGCAGGTCCACAGCGGCCTTCAGTTGCGTAAGCCCGAGCGACGGGCTCACGACGTGCGCGAACGGCATATTGATCAGGACAATCTCGAGCATGGCAGTGTGTTCCAGTTTGGTCGACGACTCGTCGCGTGCCACGTCAGGCGCTCATTGGCGACGCCAGCGTTACGTCCTCACGCGGTTCCCTGCGCAAATGGTCCGCAGGAAGGATGAGGTTCATGAACTTGCCTTCATCCTCAAACAACAGTCCGCGATCGCGAAGCAACTCCAGATCGCGTTCGACATTGATCTCCGGTCGTCCCGCAAACTCGCCGGCTAGTCGATCGAGCGACGACGGAATCGCAAGGCGCTGTAGCAGGACGAGACAACTGTTCGGCAAGGCGTAGCGCACGGAGGTTCCGGATCGGCTGTCGAGGATGACAATGTCTTCGCCTTCGGTCTGAAATTCGAGACGCGCCCGCAGCGCCCGATCGCCGCCATGCCAGAGACTCCGCCAACCATCCACAGCTTTACGCACCTTGCCGAACCAGTCCGCGGTAGTGGCGAGGTATTCCGCATCCAGGTTGTAATCGGTGACGTAGTAGGCCAGATCCTGAATTGCCGATGGCGGAAGCGGATAGACCATCGAATAGAACTCACAGGGCCGAAGGTCGAGCCCATGGGCCTGAGCCTCGTTATAGTACGGGCTATAGCGGTCAAACCGGATAGGATACACGCTGGCCGGCGGCGGTACGTGGCTCAGCAGTCGACAATCCTGGACGTATTTCTGATACACGCCGGGGCCGATTCCTGGAATACCCATCAGCAAATTCCAAAATGTCGGCAGATCGTAGACCGCGCAGTGTTTCAGGACCGTCACGTTCTGGAATGGCGTGCATCCTTTGCGAAGCGCCTTCAGTGCCCGAGTCGACAGCGCCTCAATGCCGAGTTGCACCGTAATCCGCGCTTTGGCAAGCACGCGGACATCCTCTTCACCCAGATCGGACTTGGCCTCATAGAAGATACCCATATTCTCCGGCGTGTCCAGATGTGGGACGACTTCGCGCAGATAGCTCTTCGGGATGATGTTGTCTACGCACTGCAGATGCGAGCATCGGGACGAATATTCAAAGAGCGACCGCATCTGAGTGAGTGCGAACTCCGGCTCCATGAACCGGTATTTCAGCGTCCGGTCATTGAGACCGCAGAAGGTGCAGTGGGATTTCTCGCCCCACCAACAACCGCGCGATGTCTCAAACGGAAGGCTCGTCCGCACCGCCGAGTCAGCCCGTGGAAACGATTCCGCGAAGCTGTCGAGAAAATCGTCGTAATCGAGGCGACTCGGCGTATTGATGCACCGTTCCCGTCCGAGTTGATCGACCACTGGCTTACCCGCCAGGTCACTTTCGGTCGTCAGGGCGCCTTCGTCAGCACCGGTCGAGGTCACATTCTCGCGGCAGAATACGCCATCAATCCGCACGCATGCCTCCGTGTCGCCGGCCATTCGATAGCCGACAAACTCCGGAAAACTGACCAGCGACGGACCCGAAAACACATAGTCGATGGCGGGCACATGTTCCGCGATGACCCGACCCATCGGATACTCGCAATTGCCACCGCCCAGGACCACGGTGACGTCTGGATTGCGCTCTCGAAGCATCCGGGCCAAACCGAACGAGGCCGTGTTCTGGAAGACCTGCGAGCTGAATCCCACCAGATCAGCTCGGTCGAGCGCGTACTTGTCGACGAGCCGCGAGAAGAGCTTCACGATGCCGCTTCGCTTCTTCATCACCAGCTCTTTGAAGCGTTTGGTCGCCGCGTCTCGTCTGGGATAGAATCGCGCGAAAAACTGGTCAGCATTGTCGGCTAGTTCCGGAAACGCCACGCTGCGAAACAGCCAGTCGCCGAGTCCGGAGGTGTGGTGCTGGAAGCCGAGCGCGATCTCCTGGTAGAGATCCGCGCCAAGATACGCCGCAAAATCGTGCGTGGCGTACGCGATTCGGACCCTAACCCGACCGGGGTAAGCTTCCTGAACAACTGACTTCAACTGCGTCAGCGACAGCGACGCCATCATAAGACCGCCGAACGGCATCGCAACCAACACTACCTCGTACATCGACTTGTCCTCCACGGCGTAATGCGACCCAATTACGTAGTCACTTGCAACTCTGTCTGGTTTCGGAAGATCCGATCGGAGAGCGTCCCGGCCGTGACCAGGCTCAGGAAGCGCTCGCCCTCGTGGAACAGCAATGCTCTCTTGTTCAGTTCGGCTATGACCGAACCAGCCTCGGCCTCGCTCACGCCGATGCCGGCCGCCAACTCGGGGACGGTCTTCGGGCTTCTGAGCGCGGAAAGAGCATGAACGCTCAGATCATCAATCGTTAGCCGAAGGGGCCTTTCCGGACGGCTATCATAAATAGTGAATCCGGACGCGCCTGCCGATTCGAATTCGAGCCTGGGCCGGTTGTCCCGTCCGCGCCCGTGCCAGCGCATGTTCCAGATTTCGACGACCTTCCGCAGGGGCGCGATCCACTCCATCATGGCCGTGAAGTAATCTGCGTTGACGTTCTGATCCACAAAAAAGAACGCGATTTCCCTGATGCGGCTTTCCGGGAACGGGTAAATGAGAAAGTAGGAATCGTACGGCCGGAGTTCGAGGCCATATTTCGCGGCGTTGTCGAAATAGGGGCTGAATCGGTCGAAGCGTATGGGGTACGGGGCGGCAGGCGGCGGCAAATGCAACAGTTTCGGAATATCGCTGATGTATTTACGATACGCCTCGCTCGTTTCGCCCGGAACGCCGATTAACAGGTTCCATGACGTCATGACGTCATATTGCGCGCAGCACCGGAGCAGAGCCACATTTTGGAACGCGGTGCTACCCTTGCCCAGAAGCTTCAGCGACGAAGTCGCCAGCGCCTCGATGCCGATCTGGACGCCCGCCCGGATACTGGCGAGGGTCATGACGTCGCGTTCGGTCAGGTCCGACTTCGCCTCGTACCAGAGCCTGACGTTTTCCGGAACCTTTAACTTCGGCAGAACCTCCAAGAAGTACTGCTTGGCGAGGATGCTGTCCGTGCAGTGAAACAGTGCCGTCCGCGACGCGTACGAGAAGATGGAGTTGATCTGCTGGATGGCCAGGTCGGGATCCATGCAGCTATAGCGGAGCGCGTTCTCCGACGTCCCGCAGAAGCGGCAATGCAACTTCTCTCCCCACCAGCAGCCCCGTGACGTCTGGAACGGAATCGCCGTGGGCACGCGAACGTCCGGTAGCGCCCTCTCGAGACTTTCGAAAAAGTCGTCGTAGTCCAGAGGGATAGGAATGTTGATATCGAGATGTTCGCCGCGTAACGCGTCCGCGCCGCTCCGGCCCACGCACTCCATTGCGCGATGGTCTTCCGCCCAGAGGCGAGAATTCGAGATCGACAACACTCCGGGAATATCGTCGCATCGATCGATTTCGCCGGACAGACGGCAACCCACGAATCGCGGCAAACTGACGAGGCCGGGTCCGGAGAAGACGTAGTCTATAGCCGGGACATTGCGCACGATCGCAGCGCCCATCGGGTACTCGCAATTGCCTCCGCCTATGATGACAGTGATGTTCGAATGCAGCGATGTGAGGATGCGCGCAAATGCAAATGACGCGACATTCTGAAAAGTCGTGGCAGTGAACCCGACCAGATGATACTCGCCAAGATGGTATTGCTCAATCAGTCGTTGAAAGATCTGCGCGACACCCGCGCGCTTTTGCAGGATCGCGTTCCGGAACCGGGTCGTCGCCGCGTCGCGCCTCGGGTAGTAGCGGGCAAAGAACTCGCTCGCATTGTCTGCGGCATCGGGGAACGCGGCTTGCCGGAAGAACCAATCGGCGACACCCGAGGCGTGGTGCTGCCGCCCGTGGAATATTTCCTGGTAAAGATCGAACCCGAGGTATGCGGCAAAGTCGTGACTGAGGTACAGATTTCGAACGCGTACCTGCCCCGGGTGCGCATGCTCGACAGCATACCGCAACTGCGCGAGGCCGATGGAAGGCATCAGGAGCCCGCCGAAAGGCATGCTGATGAGGGCAACTTCGTACATGTTCGCAGTCTCCTGGTCGTCCGGAGCGGGTATCTTCCGCGGGCGAGCGCGCGCCCAGCGGAACACCCGCTCCCTTGTCCCAATGCGGCTGGTCGAGCCTCAGCCGCCCATGGCCACGATGAGGCTCTTGGGTCTCATGTCGGTCCAGTTGGCGGCGATGTAGTCCAGACACGCCTGGCGGGTGTCGGTCTGATGCACCACGGACCAGCCCGCAGGCACGTCGATGCTCGACGGCCAGAGGGAGTACTGACCCTCGTCGTTGATGAGCACGATATACGTGCGATCGTCGTCTTCAAACGGATTTGTCATGGCTCTTTTCTCCAGTGTGGTAATTTGCTCAACTCACTTGTCAGCGTGTATCCGATCTGTGCCGAAGGCCCGGGCTGCATCATTTCCAAATGAGTGCAAGGAATTCCGACAACCCGAATGTCGCCGTCGACGTACGCTGCCCAGCTTCCCGGATGCGGCGCTTTATCGCCCGGATCTCTTTCGGCCGAGAGGAAAATGAGGTCGCCCTTGTACCGCAGCGTACCCGCGCTGGTGGTGAGTCGACACACATCCACCTCGACCGCGACCACCGCGTCCAGTTCGTCTTCCGAGAGCGACGCCAGAGTTCCTCCTCCGCCACGCAGTATGGCTTTCAATTCATCGACCATTTCGAACGAAGACATCCCTCCGACCTCATAGCCCGTGAAGGCTCGATGCAGATACGCCAGTGTTCCCTCGTCCGTCGCCGGACGGCTGTCCAGCCGAGGCGCGTGCGTGTCCAGCATCGCCAGCAACGCCACTTCATGTCCGTTCTGCTGCAGACGCGCGGCAAGCGCGTAAGCGAGCACTCCGCCGGCCGACCACCCGAGCAGATGATAGGGCCCACACGGCTGGATCTTCACAATTTCCGCCGCATAGTCCTCGGCCACTTCATCGATCGACTCAGCCCGATAGCCCACATCCTCCAGACGGCGGGCCTGCAGGCCGTACACTGGGTGACCATCCTCGATGTAGGGTAGCAGCCGAGCGTACGACCAACTAAGCCCGTCGACGCTGTGCACAAAGAAGAAGGGTGTTTGCCGGCCCTCGCTCCGCAACGGCAGCAGAGTCGCAAACGGACTGGCCGCCTTTTTCCGCATAAGGCGCAGGATGGCTAGCCCGTGGATATCCTGCGGCGACTCGGCGTTGAGTTTGTCGGCAAGCCGCGCGACTGTCGGCGCTTCCCACAGCGATCCGACCCGGACTTGCACGCCAAGCGCCGCGGAAATACGGTCGCTCAGCCGGACTGCGAGGTAAGAATTGCCGCCCAAATCCCAGAAATTGTCATCCACTCCGAGTCGTGGGACGCCGAGCGTTTCCGAGAACATCGAGCAGAGGATTTCTTCGAGGTGCGTTCGCGGACCGCGCCATGCGGATGCCGATGCGAACTCGGGATCGGGAAGGGCCCGGTAATCCAGTTTCTGGCTTGGCGTCAGGGGCAGTGCGGGTATGACGACGATCGCTGCCGGCGTCATGTATTCGGGCAATGCGA
Source organism: uncultured Paludibaculum sp. (assembly GCF_963665245.1). Classification (NCBI taxonomy): domain Bacteria; kingdom Pseudomonadati; phylum Acidobacteriota; class Terriglobia; order Bryobacterales; family Bryobacteraceae; genus Paludibaculum; species uncultured Paludibaculum sp. Next base: position 3,552,745 of record NZ_OY762267.1, on the reverse strand, counting down.
GGGCCGACTGCCTCCGAACCTCTTGTGCGTCGATGACGGCGCCATCGGCAGGAACCACGAACCCGATGAGGCGCCTGTCGCCATCTGCGTCTTCCCGCAATACGACTGCCGCGTCCGCAATTCCGGGCTGCCGCGTCAGGGTACCTTCGACTTCTCCCAGTTCGACGCGTGCGCCTCGGATTTTCATTTGTCGGTCCTTGCGCCCCAGTATATATAGATTGCCATCGGAACACCAGCGAGCAATGTCGCCTGTGCGGTACATTCGGGAACCCGGCGATCCGAACGGATTCGCCACAAATCGTTCCGATGTCAGCGCCGGTTTTCGGAAATAACCTCGCGCCAAACCGAGGCCAGAGACGTACAATTCTCCGGGCACGCCGACGGGAACCAGAGACAACCCTGCACCGAGAACGTACGCCTGCGTGTTGGCGATCGGTTGCCCAATGGGAGGCGCCTCGATGCCGCGGAGTAATGGCGCGCTCATGGTGGCGCACACCGTCGTTTCAGTGGGCCCGTAGGCGTTGATGAGTCTTCGCCCAGTCGACCAGCGCGAAACCAGTCTCGACGAGCAGGGCTCGCCGGCGAGGACCAAAGTCTCCAGCGGCAGTGGCTTCGAGGGCAAGGCCGAGAGCACGCTGGGCGGCAGCGTGACGTGCGTTACTTCCTGCTGCTGGATGAATTTGAACAGTTCCTCGCCCAGAAGCTTCTGTTCAGTCGGGATGACCAGAGTGGCGCCCGAGACCAGCGTGGCGAACAACTCCGAAACGGCCGCGTCGAACGACATGGACGCGAATTGCAGAACGCGCGCGGCGGGCGTGACGCCGAAGCGTTCCGACTGGCTCGCGATGAGGCTGGAGAGGCCGGCATGCGTGACGACCACTCCCTTGGGCCTGCCGGTGGAACCCGACGTATAGATGACATACGCAGGGTGACTCAGCAGCAGTGGAGAGTTTCGGTCCGCATCCGTCGGGTTGGCGGCTGTCCCCTGCATGTCCGCGCCGACATCCGCGTCGTCCAGTACCAATGCGGGCCTGCTGTCTTCCTGCATGAACGCAAGCCGCTCGAGCGGATATGCCGGATCAAGAGGCAGGTACGCGGCGCCTGATTTCAGTACGCCCAGCACGGCCGCGATCGCGTCGGCGGAACGGGCGCACCTCAGGCCAACGAGGTCCTCAGGACCAACGTTCTTGCTGATCAGCGCATGGGCGAGCCTGTTCGCCTTTTCATTCAACTGCGCGAAGGTCATTCGCTTTTCGCCGCACACGACCGCGATGGCGTCGGTATGATGCGCGACGGCCTGTTCAAAGAGCGCCGGTAACGTGAGCTGCGGAACCGCGCGGTCCGTGGCGTTCCACTCGATGAGAAGCCGTTTCCGTTCGACGGGTCCAGGAAGATCGATCGAGTCGATGGAACGGTCGGGATCGGCGACGACGCCCGCGATGAGGCGCGTCAGCCATTCGGTCATGCGCTCGACGGTGCTTCGCTCGAACAAGTCCGCGCTGTACTCGATGGAGCCGTTCAGGCCGTTGGCGCTCCCATACGGCGTGCGCTGGTCGGCGATGCTGAACGACAGGTCGAATTTGGCGACCCCGGTTTCCACGGCTTCACTCGTCACGTCAAGCCCCGGGAAGTTGAGTCGTCCGCGCGATGCATTCTGGAACGCCAGCATCACCTGGAAGAGCGGATGGCGTGAGAGCGAACGCATAGGATTCAGGGCTTCGACCAGACGCTCGAAGGGCACGTCCTGATTGGCGTAGGCGTTCAGATCCGCCTCCCGGACCCGGGCGATGAGTTGGCGGAAGCTCGGGCTTCCGGACGTGTCGGTCCGCAGCACCAGCGTGTTGACAAAGAAGCCGATCAGGCCCTCCAGAGCGGGATCGGTTCTTCCGGCGATGGGGCTTCCGATGGGAATGTCCGTTCCCGCTCCCAGGCGGGTCAGCAGCGCGGCGATGGCCGCCTGCATCACCATGAAGAGGGTTGCCTGGGTGTCGCGCGCCAGATTTAGCAGCGCGCAGTGTAGGGCCGCATCGATGTGGAAGGGGACCGTCCCACCACGGTAACTGGCCATGGCGGGACGCGTTCGGTCCGATGGCAAGTCCAACTGGTCGGGCAGGCCCTGCAGCGTCTGCACCCAGAAGGCCAATTGCCTGCCCATGATGCTGTCGCGGTCGTTCTCTTCACCCATGACCTCACGCTGCCAGAGGGCATAATCCGCATACTGAACCGGCAACTCCGGGAACCGGGGATGGACGCCGCGCGTTCGAGCAGCGTATGCTGCAGCCAGATCGACTGCGAGCGGGCCCAGCGACCATCCGTCACCGGCGATGTGATGCAGCAGCAGCAGCAGGACGTGTTCTTCAGGCCCAAGAACGAACAGATGAACGCGGAGCGGGATCTCCCGACTGATCTCGAAGCCCACGCCCGCCGCCACAGCCAGGTCTTGGGCCAGGCTGTCAGGGCTGGACACCACTACCCTAAGCTTGGGACCTGCGGCATCGGGTGGCAGCACGTGCTGGCGTGGAGTGCTTGTGCTCTCTGGCAACACGGTCCGCAGGCTTTCGTGTCGCTCGACGACGTCGGCCATGGCCGCTTCGAGCGCCGTCGGGTCCAACTGACCGCACAAACGCAGCGCCAGCGGAATGTTGTACGTCGCGCTGATGCCTTCCAGCCGGCAGAGGAACCACAACCTCTGCTGCGCGAAGGAGAGCGGAATTTCTGCCGGGCGTTCCATCCGGCGCAATCGAACACGGGCTGTGAAGGCCGTGTGCAGTTTCTGCGCCAGTTCCGCGACGGTGGGCGCTTCGAACAGGTCGCGGACGGACAAGTCCGCGTCGAGGACGACGCGGAGTCTGCCGATGAGGCGCGTGGCCAGCAGGGAGTGTCCACCAAGATGGAAGAAGTTATCGTCGAGGCCCACCTTTTCCAGCCGCAGCGTTTCGGCAAAGAGCGAGCACAATACCTCTTCCTGCGGCGTTCGCGGCGCTCGCCATTCGATGGGCCGGAACTCCGGCGCGGGCAACGCCTTGCGGTCGAGCTTCCCGTTCGGCGTCAGCGGCAACGCTTCCATCGTCACGATAGCCGCCGGCACCATGTACTCCGGCAGTGTCTGCGCGAGACGCTGCCGCAGGCTCGCAGTATCCACGTCCACGGGCGTCACGTAACCGACCAACCGCTTCTGCCCAGGCTCGTCCTCGCGCGCCACCACCACCGCCTGCACCACCTCCGGGTCCTTCAGCAGCACCGCCTCAATCTCGCCCAACTCCACACGGAACCCGCGGATCTTGATCTGCTGATCCGTGCGTCCGAGATACTCGATCGCTCCGTCGGCGCGCCACTTCGCCAGATCGCCCGTCCGATACATCCGCGCGCCCGGCGCTCCGTACGGATTGGCCACGAAGCGTTCCGCCGTCAGCCCGGGCCGCTTCAGGTATCCGCGCGCCAGCCCAATCCCCTCGATATACAGCTCGCCCGCGACGCCCACCGGTACCGGTTGCAGACTCTCGTCCAGCACGTACACCCGCGTATTCCAGATCGGACGGCCAATCGGCACGCTGCTGCTACCGTCCTCTTGTCGGCAGGCCCAGTAGGTCACGTCCACCGTCGCTTCCGTCGGGCCATAGAGATTGTGCAGTCCCGCATTCAACTTCCGGAAGAACTCGGCCTGCACTTCGCTAGGCAGCGCCTCGCCACTGCAGATCACCTTGCGCAACCGGTCGCACATTTCCACGCCGGGCTCCTGCAGGAAGGCCTGCAGCATCGAGGGCACGAAATGCAGCGTCGTGACTCCCTCGCGCCGGATCAAATCGACTAGGTAGCCCGCCTCGCGATGCCCACCGGGTCTCGCCACGACCAGCGCCGCGCCTTCGATCAGCGGCCAGAAGAACTCCCACACCGAAACGTCGAAGCTCGACGGCGTCTTCTGCAGCACCCGATCGTCGGCTGTCAGGCCGTACTCGTGCTGCATCCACTTCAGCCGGTTCACCAGACCCGTGTGCTGCACCACCACACCCTTGGGCTGGCCCGTCGAACCGGAGGTGTAGATCACGTATGCCGGATGCTCCGAACGAAGCTCGCGCTCGGCTGCCGTGAGATTCTCTGCTCCATATCGGCTGAGTTCCGTAACCGTTTCCGGCGCGTCCAGCACCAGCACTGCCGTATCCGGCGGCAGGCTCGACGCCACCGACGCCGTCGCGATCACGGCTGCCGGTTCGGCATCGGCCAGCATCAAGCTCAACCGCTCCGGCGGATACTCGGGGTCGACTGGCAGGTATGCCGCGCCAGCTTTCAGAATCCCAATCAGCGCCACCATCATCTCCACCGACCTCGGCGCCGCCATTGCCACTACGTCGCCTGGCCTGACGCCTTTCGCCAGCAGCAAGCGCGCCAGTCGGTTGCAGCGCTGGTTCAGTTCCGCATAGCTCAACCGGATGCCTTCGAACACCACCGCGGTGGCCGACGGGGTCCTTTCCACCTGACGCTCGAACAGCTCGTGGACCAAGGCTCGCGGAACCTCGTGCCGCGTATCGTTCCACTTTAGGAAGTTGCGCAACTCCTCGTCCGCCATCACCTTGATCCCGCCAAGCCGCTGCTCCGGATTCGCCGCCACGGCCTGCAGCAGTCGCACCAGCCCTCCGACGATCCGCTCGGCCGTCGCGCGGTCGAACAGGTCCGTGCTGAATTCGAGGTAGCCCTCCATTCCACCGGGAGCCCCGTTGGCCAGTCGGTAGTCGCTCATGCGGAAGGTCAGATCGAACTCGGATACGCCGAGAGGCACTCGCTGCACGGTCGTCTTCAGTCCGGGCATTCTCAGCGTGCCGTAGGGTGCCTTCTGGAAGGCCAGCATGACCTGGAACAGCGGATGGCGCGACAGCGAGCGCGATGGATTCAGGGCCTCCACGATGCGTTCGAACGGCAGGTCCTGGTTGGCATAGGCGTTCAGATCCGCGGCGCGCACCCGCGACAACAGTTCGCGGAAGCTCGGGTTGCCGGACGTATCGGTGCGCAGCACCAGCGTGTTGACGAAGAACCCGATCGCTGCTTCGAGAACGTTGTCGGTGCGGCCCGCGACGGGACTACCGATGGAGATGTCGGCCCCGGCACCGAGCCGCGTCAACAGCGCCGCGACGGCGGCCTGCATCACCATGAACAGGCTGGCCTGGCTCTCGCGAGAAAGTTTGACCAGCACGGCGTGCAGTTCCGCGTCGATGCGGAACGGCGCCGCGTCACCACGATAGCTGGCGACAGCGGGCCGCGGCCGGTCGGCGGGCAACAGCAGTTGCTCGGGCAGGTCCTGTAGCGTCGTTGTCCAGAAGGCCAACTGGCGTCCGACGGCGCTCTCAGGATCGCTTTCCTCTCCCATGGCTTCGCGCTGCCAGAGCGTGTAGTCCGCATACTGGACAGGCAGCTTCGGCAACTGCGGCTCAATGCCTCGCCTGCGCGCGGCGTAGGCTCGCGCCAGATCGGCGGTTAGCGGCCCTAACGACCATCCGTCACCCGCGATGTGATGCAGCAACAAGAGCAGGACGTGGTCGTCGGGCCCGAGAACGTACAGGTGCGCGCGAATCGGAATCTCGCGGCCGATGTCGAAGCCGACGCGCGAGGCGAGTGTGAGTTCAGCTTCCAAATCCGCCTGGGTAGTCCGGGTGGCGTGCAGCACGGGCCGCGCCTGCGCAGGCTCGACGATCTGCTGCCGTGGGACTCCGAGATCGTCGGGAAAGACGGTGCGCAGGGCTTCATGCCGCGCCACGACGTCGGCCAGTGCCGTCTCCAGCGCGGCGCGATCCAACTGCCCTTTCAGGCCCAGAGCCAGAGGGATATTGTACGCCGTGCTGTGTGCTTCCAGCCTGTTCAAGAACCACAGGCGCTGCTGCGCAAAGGAGAGCGGCAGTTTGCTGGGCCGCTCCCGTGCCTGCAGCGGCGGCCGCGGCGCCTGCGGGTTCCGCAACCGCTCGGCCAGTTGCGCGACCGTCGGAGACTCGAACAGGTCGCGAACGGACAGGCTGACGTTTAGCGTTGCGCGGATCCGGCCGGTGAGGCGGGCGCCCAGGAGCGAGTCGCCACCAAGGTCGAAGAAGTGATCGTCCATGCCGACGCCCGGAAGGCCCAGGATTTCGGCAAAGATCGTACACAGGATCTCCTCTTCGGGATTTCGCGGGGCACGCAATTCTGCACCCGTCAACTCGGGAATCGGAAGGATCTTGCGATCGAGCTTGCCGTTGGGCGTCAGCGGCAGGGTTTCCATGGGCACAAACGCCGAAGGAACCATGAAGTCGGGGAGCGTCGCACTAAGCGCTTGTCGAAGGGAAACGGATTCGAGGTTGTATCCGTCGCCAGGCACGACGTAGGCCGCCAGCCGCTTCTGCCCAGGCTCATCCTCGCGCGCGATGACTGCAGCTTGCCGGACGCCCGGCTGCTTGAGCAACTCCGCTTCAATCTCGCCCAACTCGACACGGAAGCCCCGGATCTTGACCTGATGATCTGTTCGACCCAGATACTCGAGCGCTCCGTCGGCGCGCCATCGTACGAGGTCGCCCGTTCGGTACATGCGCGCTCCCGGCCCACCGTACGGGTTGGCGACGAAGCGCTCGGTCGTGAGGCCCGGACGTTTCAGATAGCCACGCGCCAAGCCCACTCCGGCCAGATACAGCTCGCCTGCAACGCCGACGGGCGCCGGCTGCAGATTGCCGTCGAGCACATAGACCTGCGTGTTCCAGATGGGTCGGCCGATCGGCACGCTTGTGGCGCCATCCTCCCGCCGGCAGGCCCAGTACGTAACATCCACCGTAGCCTCAGTCGGCCCATAGAGGTTATGCAGGTCCGAGGTCAGCTTGCCGAAGAACTCGGCCTGCACGTCGCCAGGCAAGGCCTCGCCGCTGCAGATGACGCGACGAAGACTCTCGCACGTCTTCGGTGCAGTCTCCTGCAAGAACACGCGCAGCATGGAGGGCACGAAGTGGATGGTGGTAACGTTCTCGCGGTCGATCAGGTCGATCAGATACGCGGGGTCGCGGTGCCCTCCCGGCTTCGCCACGACCAGCGCCGCGCCCACGGACAGTGGCCAGAAGAATTCCCAAACGGAGACGTCGAAGCCGGACGGGGTCTTCTGCAGCACACGATCGACGGCGGTCAGGCCGTACTCGTTCTGCATCCACTTCAGCCGGTTCACCAGGCCGGCGTGATGCACCACCACGCCCTTCGGCTGACCGGTCGAACCGGAAGTGTAGATGACGTACGCCGGGTGCTCCGGACGAAGTGCGGCGCGGCGATCGAGGTCGGACGGATTATGCGTGGGGCAATCCGCAAGAACGCTGACGGTATCCGGATGCTCGAGGATCACCAGCGCGGTGCTCCGGGGTACCTGCCGGTTGGCGGAGTACGGCAGCGCGTCGATAATCTCTGGGTGATCGAGCACCAGCCGGCCCACGTTTCTGGGCAGGTGGGCCGTGATATCGCTGTTGGCGAGGACCGCAGCGGGACAGGCGTCCTCCAGCATGAGGCGCAGGCGCTCGCCAGGGTAGTCGCGGTCCAGCGGCAGGTACGCGGCGCCCGCCTTCAGAATGCCGAGCAGGCACTCGACCAACTCGACCGATCGGGGCAGCGCAACGGCGACGATGTCCTCTGGTCCGATGCCTTTGGCCAGCAACAGATGGGCGATTCGGTTCGCCTGCTCGTTCAGTTCGCTGTAGGTCAGTCGGGTGTCCTCGAACACGAGGGCGACAGCGTCCGGCGTCTGTTCCACCTGACGTTCGAATAGCTCCGGCCAGACCGTCGGTTCGAGCGCCCGGCCCGTCGCATTCCAGGCTTCCAGCGTTTCGGATCGTTCGGCGTCGCTCAGTAGGCTGAGCGAGGCCACCGGTCGATCTAGGCCGACGGCGATGGATTCCAGCAGGCGGACGAGGTACGTCAGAATCTGGCGCACTTCTGGCGCGTTAAAGACATCCGGCCGATATACCAGACGCAGATGCAACCGCTTGCCGGGTGCGGCCAGCAGCGTCAGCGGGTAATGGGTGGCGTCGCTCTCGCCGAAGCTTCTCACCTGTAGGTCGTTGTTGCACGCTGCTCTGGATCCCGAACCTTCCACCAGATAGTTCTCGAAGATGACGAGCGTGTCGAATAACTCGCCGACCCCCGCGGTCCGCTGCACGTCGGACAGACTGGCGTACTGATACGACAGAAGAACGGTCTGCGCGTCCTGGACGCGGGCGAACAGGTCGGATAGCCGATCACTGCTGCTCCAGCGCACACGGAGAGGGAGCGTGTTGATGAACAGACCGATCATCGATTCGATGCCACGGATCTCCGGCGGCCTTCCCGCTACGGTGACCCCGAAGACGACGTCGTCGCGGCCGGTCAAACGGCCGAGAAGGACGCCCCAGGCGCCTTGGACGAGCGTGTTAAGCGTCAGACCGTGCGCTCTGGCCTGCCGGGTGAGCGCGGCCGTCAGGGTCGGCGGCAGATCGATGGTGACGCGCTCCGGGAAGCTGCGGATGGCGCCGTTGGCGGCAGGCGCAAGGCGCGTGGGTTCCTCAACGCCGCGCAGGGCGGCAGTCCAGGCCGCGCGCGCCGCCGCCTGATCCTGCCGGCTGAGCCAGGCCAGGTAGTCGCGATAGGGGACCGGCCGGGGGAGCCCCGCGTCATCGCCTTTCCGCGCGTAGAGCGTGAGCAACTCGCGCATGAGGATGGGCGTGGACCAGCCGTCGATGAGGATGTGATGGTGCGTGAAGGCGAGGCTGTGCTTCTCCGGCGTAAGCCGGATGAGCGTGAAGCGCATCAGCGGCGGCTTGCTGACCACGAATCGCCGGCGGCGGTCCTGCGCCAGAAACTCGGACAAGCGCCGTCCTGCCTCTTCGGCCGGTAGCCCGGAGAGGTCGATGCGTTTCCAGGGTACCGCGATCCGGCGTGCAATGACCTGCACGGGTTGACTCAGGGCTTCGTGACGGAAGCTGGCGCGCAGATTGGCATGTCGTCGGACGAGCGTGTCGATGGCCGCTCGCAGGTTGTCTTCCGAGAGTCGACCCTCCAGTTGGAAGACGATCTGAACCGTGTAAACGTCTGGGCCGTCCGAATCGAATAGGGCATGAAACAGAAGCCCCTGCTGTAATGGCGACAGCGGCAGTATGTCTTCAATCGCTCTTTGGAGCGGCGCTGCTATAGTCATCGAATCCTCCTACTCCGGACCGTCTCCGGAGAACAACGTGATTTCCGTCTCAAGCAGTTCGATCTCAGTTTGGCTCAAGGACACGAGAGGAACATCGGAAGGCGTGAGGCCGCCGGCATCGGAGTCCGACGCGTGGCGGACCATTTTCTCGAGTGCCTGGAACCAGTCGGCGGCGAGAGCAGCGACGGTCACCTCGGCGACCGTGGAACCCGCAAAACTCCAGGTGGCGGCGAGCTGCGGACCGTCGGCATAATCGATGGCGACGGCACTGAGTTCGATGGCGTGGCTCATCGGCATGCGCTGATCCGCAGACCCCATGGCGGGCGACACTTCTCCGCGAACGCCGTTGCCGGCGGAGGCTGCCCGGCCGAGGTAATTGAACCCGATCTGCGGCGACGGCAGACCTCTCAAGATATCGGCGGTCTCGTGATTCAGATAGCGAAGCTGGCCGTAGCCGACGCCGCTGTCGGGGATCGCGCTCAGTTGCTCCTTGACCTGCTTGATGGCGCGACTCAGCTCGCGGCCACCGCGCCAGGCTGCATCGCTATCTACGCCTGTCAGATCGAGCCGGACGGGGTATACGCTGGTGAACCACCCGACGGTGTTCGACAGATCGCAGCCTTCGGCGATCGGCTCGCGGCCATGGCTCTCGACATCGATCAGCACCGCTGCCGGCCCGTTCCTCATCTGGCGCGTACACGCGAGCGCCAGGGCCGCGAGCAAGACATCGTTCAGTCGGCAATGGAACGCGGCCGGGACGGTGGTCAGCAATGCCGCGGTCGCGCTTGGGGAAAGGGTCAGGTTGACGCGGCCGGCGGAGCCGACCACGTCTCGCGCCGGGTCCAGAGGCACTTCGCTCAACCGGATGGCCGGACGCCCGGACATTCCTCTCCACAACGCAAGCTCTTGCAGTCGTGCGCCCCGGGACTGCTCGGCGAGAGCGGCGGCCCACTGCGCAAATGAGGTTGCAGGCGCGGCGATCTCCACGGGGCGGCGGCGCGCCAGGGCTTCCCAGGCATCGGCAAGCTGTGCGCCGAGAATTCGCCACGACACCACATCGATGGCGAGGTGATGCACGGTCAGCAGCAGTCTGTCGGCCTGGGCCGGTCCCGCATGGAACCACGAGCAGACGAACATCCGCCCGCCGCGAGGATCCAGCCGTTTGGCGGAGGCGTCGATTTCCGCTGAGATGGCGGCGCGCGGCGATGCCTCGTCGGTGGACCCGACGTCGATGCTCGTCACGGCCTCGTCGGTCCACTTCGAGTCTGGCTGCTGAATTTCGAGGTTCTTCCGGCCGTCTTCGTCTTCGACGAGTCGGAATCGCAGGGCCTCGTGACGCTCGACGAGGGCGTGCAGTACGGAGACCAGGTGAGCGCGAGTGACCCCGGCGGGTACGGGGAAGAGCATCGATTGTCCGAACGAGTCGATCGCGTCCGTGCTCTCGAACAGCGCGTGCATGACAGGCGTCAGCGGCACAATCGGGGACAGCTCGGCAGCGGGCTGCGCGGACGTGGGCTGCAGCGGACTCATCACCGCAGCCAGCTCGCCCGCGGTGGGGTGTTGGAAAATCTGCCGCGGCGTGATGATGATGCCATTGGCGCGCGCCCGGCTGACGAGGCGAAGTGAGAGAATGCTGTCGCCGCCGAGTTCGAAGAAGCTGTCGTCGAGCCCGACCTGGGGAACGTGCAGGATTTCCGCAATGAGTCGGCAGAACGTCTCCTCGACTGAGCTTCGCGGCGCGCGCCACTCGGCTGTGCTGAACTCGGCAGCGGGGAGGGCGGAGCGGTCGAGTTTGCCATTGGACGTCAGGGGCAGCACGGGAACTTCGACCAGCGCCGCGGGCACCATGTACGCCGGCAGCGTGTCTCTCAACTGCTGGCGCACAGCCGCGACATCGATGCGCGTATCTGGTCTGGGCTCCAGATATGCGACCAGGCGCTTATCGCCCTTGTGGTCCTCGCGCGCGATCACGGCGGCCCTGCCGACTCCGCTGAGCCGCAGCAACTGCGATTCGATCTCGCCCGGTTCGATGCGGAAGCCGCGCAGCTTAACCTGCTGATCGGTGCGCCCGAGGTACTCGAGTTCGCCGTCGGGCCGCCAGCGGACCAGGTCGCCGGTTCGGTACATTCGCGAGGCCGTCGGGCCGTACGGATCGGCGACGAAGCGCTCGGCCGTGAGGGCGCAACGGTTCAGATAGCCTCGGGCAAGCTGGGCTCCGGAGATGTACAGCTCGCCAGGCATGTTCGGCGGAACGGGCTGCAACTCGGCGTCGAGGACATAGAGTCGCATGTTCCAGACCGGGCGTCCGATGGGGACATTGCCGTCAGAGATCTTGTCGGGACCGGCGGCGTACACGGCGCAGCCGACAACAGTCTCCGTGGGTCCATACTCGTTGATCAGGCGCATAGAGCAGTAGTCCGGGGCGCGCCAGCGCGCCAGTTGTCGATAGCTGAGCGCTTCTCCGCCGAGGATCGCCATACCGATCACCGACGGGATGCGTTCGGTCTCGGCGGCTGCCGAAAGCGCATCGAGGTGCGAGGGCGTCAGCTTCAGACCGTGGACGTAATCGTGGTCCCGGAGCACGTTCAGCAGCGGCTGTATGCCCGGCTCTTCCGTCGTGAGCAGCACTCTTCCGCCGGTCAGCAGCGGCAGATACAGCATCGTGACGGTGAGATCGAAGCTGATGCTGGAGTGAACCGGCGCATCGAAGCGCTGGCCGCGGGCGTAGTGGGCCAGAGCGTAGCGGATGTAGTTGTTCAGTCCGACGTGGGTCACCGCGACGCCCTTCGGCGTGCCCGTCGAGCCCGACGTGTAGATCACATACGCCGTGTTGTCGGGGCGCAGCGCGGACGTCGGCTCCTCCGCACTGCAGGCGTTCAGCGCCTGCTCGGTCTCGATCGCATCAAGCTCCAGCACTTTTGCTTCGACGAAACGGTCCGCCAGAGCGCGATTCGTGATAGCCAGCGCCGGACGCGCGTCCTCCATCATGAAGCGCAGCCGCTCGGCCGGGTACTCCGGATCGACAGGCAGGTACGCCGCGCCCGCCTTCAGGATCCCCAGCAGCGCCACCATCATCTCCACCGATCGCGGCAGCGCCACCGCCACCACATCCTCGCAGCCGATGCCGCGCGAGATCAACCCATGAGCCAGACGATTGGCGCGCTCATGCAACTCGCGGTAACTGACGCTGCGTCCGGCAAACACCACGGCCGCCGCATCCGGAGTCCGCAACGCCTGCGCCGACAGCATCTCCGCCAGCGTCGTCTCCGGAACCGCATGCTCGGTGCGGTTCCACTCGTCCAGCACCTGCCGTCGCTCATCCGCGCTCAGCAGATCGATGCACCCGATGCGCTGCTCCGGATTCCGAACCACCGCCTCCAGCAGCCGCACCAGCCGCTGCGCCAGCGCTTCCACCGTCGCGCGATCGAACGCCTCGGCCCGATAATCCAGGCGCAAGCGCAGACGTTTGCCAGGAATCACCACCAGGCTCAGCGCGTAATGCGTCGTGTCCCGCCCGTCGATGCTCGTCACCCGCAGGTCCCGCGCACGCTCGGCGAGTTCTTCCCGCGCCACCGGGTAGTTCTCAAACACCACTAGCGTGTCAAACAGTTCGCCCACTCCGGCCAGCCGCTGGATCTCCGACAGCGGCATGTGCTGATACGCCATCACCCGCGACTGCTTCTCCTGCACGCGCCGCAGCAGCTCGATCAGCTGCTCCCGCCCATCCATGCGCATCCGTAGCGGGATCGTGTTGATGAACAGCCCCACCATCGTCTCGATCCCAGCCACCTCCGGCGGACGACCGGCCACGGTCACCCCGAACACCACTTCGTCGCGCGCCGTCAAGTGGCTCAGTAGAATGCCCCACGCCCCCTGCACCAGCGTGTTCAGCGTCAGCCCGTGTGCGCGCGCCACTTTGCTCAACTCGTCCGCCAGTTCATCCGGAACATCTGTCGTCACACGCTCCGGAGCCAGCCGCGACTCCTTCTCCGGAGCCGCCACACGCGTCGCCTCTTCCAGCCCCGCCAACTCCGAGTGCCACGCCGCGCGCCCGGCCTCCTCATCCTGGGCCGCGACCCACCGCAGATACTCACGATACGGCGTCACGCGTCTCAACGCGCCATCGTCGCCCTTGCTGGCATACAGCGCCATCAGCTCCTGCAGGAATACGGGTACCGACCACCCATCCATCAGCAGGTGATGATTGGTCAGCAACAGCCGCCATCGCTCTTCCTCGATACGCATCAACGTAAAGCGCATCAGCGGCGCCGTCGTCATGTCGAAGCGCTTCCGCCGCTCGGCTTCCACCAGATCGCGATGGCGATGCTCATCGGACCCGCGCAGGTCGAGAACGGTCCACGGCAGTTCCGCTCCGCCGTCGATCACCTGCACGCCTTCCGGAACGAATGCTGCCCGCAGACTCGCATGCCGCTTCACTACCGCGCGGGCCGCTGTCTCCAACGCCTTCTCGTCGAGCCGGCCTTCCAGGTCCAGCGACAACTGGACCGTGTAGACGTCCGGTCCTTCGGTGTCGTACTGCGCGTGGAACAGCAGACCCTGCTGCAGCGGCGACAACGGTAGGATGTCTTCAAGTCCCGGATAACGGCTCTCCAGCGCTTCGATCTCCCCCTGCGACAAGCGCACCAACGGCACGTCCGAGGGCGTGCGTCCGCTAATTGCGGCGTCGAACGCTATCGCTTCGAGCTCTGCAAACCAGCCTTCCGCGATGGCTCGCACCTGCTCTTCGGTGACCAGCGCCGGAGCCCAACGCCATATGGCTTTCAGCCGTGGTCCTTCCGGGCTGTCTATCGTCAGCGCGTTCACTTCCACGGCGTGCCACATCGGCATCTCCGCATCCACTGCGCCACCGAGCACATTCTCGTCACCGCTGCCTTCGAAGCGTCCCAGGTAATTGAACGCGATCTCCGGTTGCTGCAGTTGTGAAAGCTTCGCTCGCGTATCGTCGTTGAGATAGCGCAGCAGGCCGTATCCGATGCCGCCGTCCGGAATCGCGCGCAACTGCTCCTTCACGCTCTTCACCGCGCGGCCGCGATCCAGGCCCGCAATGTCCAGCCGTACCGGATAGAGGCTCGTAAACCAGCCCACCGTGCGGGACAGATCGACGCCTTCGAAGATCTCTTCGCGTCCGTGGCCTTCCACGTCCACCAGCAACGCTCTATCCCGACCCGCGGCCAGCGCAAGCGCGCTCAGCAGAACGTCGTTCACACGACCGTGGAACGCGGCCGGCACGCTGCTCAGCAATGGCGCCGTGATGCGCGGGTCGAGCGTCAGGCTGAGGTGTCCCGCCGTCGCGGCCGTGTCTCGCGTGGGGTCGAGGTCACCTTTGGCGATCCGCGGTGACGGGGCGCTCAGCATCCCGGTCCACAGCGGCAGTTCCCTGACGCGACGCTCTGAACGCCCTTCTTCCTCCAGCCGCTCGGCCCAGCGCCGGAACGATGTCCCCTTCGCTCCCAACTCAATCGGCTGGCCTGCTGCAGCAGCTTCCCACGCCGATTGCAGATCCGGCCCGAGAATGCGCCACGACACGCCGTCCACCGCCAGGTGATGGATCATCACCTGCAGCCTTCCCGCTGCTTCCTCGCCAGCGTCGAACCAGACGGCCTGCAACATCACGCCGGCCTCGGGGTCCAGCCGCGCTTCCGCTTCCGACCGATGCAGGCAGCTCTCGGCGCGCACGCTGCCCGCTTCGACGATCTCCAACCGCTCACCCCTCAGCCGCATCCGCAACGCATCGTGATGGTCAAGCACGGCCTGCAGCGCCACCACCAAATGTCGTTCTTCGATGCCCGGTCGCACCGGGAACACCATCGACTGGCTGAACCGACCCATCGGTCCGCCCCGCTCGATCACGTAACGCATGATCGCCGTCAGCGCCGCTTCTCCCGTGGCCACGTCCTGCTCCGCCGTTTCCACCACCACACTCCGCGCAACCGCAGCCAGAGCTTCCACCGTCTGGTGCTGGAACACGTCGCGCGGCGTGATGACCCAGCCGGCCTTGCGCGCACGACTGACTAACTGCATCGACGAGATGCTGTCTCCACCAAGATGGAAGAAGTTATCGTCGAGGCCCACCTTTTCCAGCCGCAGCGTTTCGGCAAAGAGCGAGCACAATACCTCTTCCTGCGGCGTTCGCGGCGCTCGCCATTCGATGGGCCGGAACTCCGGCGCGGGCAACGCCTTGCGGTCGAGCTTCCCGTTCGGCGTCAGCGGCAACGCTTCCATCGTCACGATAGCCGCCGGCACCATGTACTCCGGCAGTGTCTGCGCGAGACGCTGCCGCAGGCTCGCAGTATCCACGTCCACGGGCGTCACGTAACCGACCAACCGCTTCTGCCCAGGCTCGTCCTCGCGCGCTACGACACGCGCTTCCTTCACGCCCGTGCACTTCAGCAGCGCCGATTCAATCTCGCCCAACTCCACACGGAACCCGCGGATCTTGATCTGCTGATCCGTGCGTCCGAGATACTCGATCGCTCCGTCGGCGCGCCACTTCGCCAGATCGCCCGTCCGATACATCCGCGCGCCGGCGTGGCCGTATGGATTCGCCACGAAACGCTCCGCCGTCAGCCCGGGGCGATTGACGTAGCCGCGCGCCAGACCCGATCCGCCAATGTACAGTTCGCCCGCAACGCCGGCCGGCACGGGCTGCAGATTTGCGTCCAGCACGTAGGCGCAGGTGTTCCAGATAGGCCGCCCGATGGTTGGAGCTTCGGCTCCTTCGAGCGCTTCGCTCATCGTGGCGCACGCTGTGCATTCCGTCGGACCGTACGCGTTCACCAGCCGGCGGCCCGACGACCAGTGCGCCACCAGTTCGCCGCTGCACGCTTCGCCGCCCACGATCAGCGTTTCCAGATCGCTCAGTTCCTGCTCGTCGCCGATGCTGGCCAGCGCCGTCGGCGGAATCAGTGCGTGCGTGATGTGGCTCTCGCGCAGCACGCGTCCCAGTTCTTCGCCCGCGAGCGGTCCGGCTTCCGGCAGTACGAGCGTTGCGCCGGCTCCGAACGCCATAATCATCTCCATCACTGCCGCGTCGAAGCTGACCGAGGCCAACTGCAACACACGCGATTCCGGCTTCACCCCGAAGCGTTCCAGTTCGGCTGCGGTCAGGCTGGCGAGTCCGCCCTGCTCGATGGCCACGCCCTTGGGCCGGCCCGTCGAGCCTGACGTGTAGATCACGTACGCTGTGGTCCCGATCGCCGGGCTGCGCTTCGGATTGCTTTCGTCTGGGGCGTCGATCTCGTCGCCGTTCCGCAGCACTAGCGCGGCGCGCGCGTCCTCCGCCATCCACGCCAGGCGCTCGGACGGGTAGTTCACGTCGAGCGGCAGGTACGCCGCTCCAGCTTTCGCCACGCCTAGAATCGCCGTCACCATGTCGAGCGAGCGCGGAATCGCGACGCCGACTACGTCATCCAGGCCAATCCCTTTCGCGATCAGCCCATGCGCCACGCGATTCGAGCGCCGGTTCAGCTCCGCGTAGCTGACTTGCCCGCCGGGGAACTCCACGCAGACCGCTGCGCCACGCTGCTCCACCGTGCGTTCGAACATCGAGGCGAGCGTCAGCGGCTCCAGTTCGCGGGCCGTGTCGTTCCATTCGTGCAGGACCTGCCGCCGCTCGCTCCCAGTCAGCAGATCAATGCGCCCGATCGGCTCCTCCGGCCGCGCCGCCGCCGCTTCCAGCACTCGCACCAGCCGGCTTCCAAGCGCTTCCACGGTCTCCCGGTCGAAAAGGTCGGTGCGGTAGTCAAGCCGCAGATGCAACTGCTGCCCCGGCGCGACCACCAACGTGAGGGGGTAATGCGCGGCGTCACGGGCTTCGATTCGGGGAACCCGGAGCCCCCTGAGCCCTCCTCCGGGCACGCTTCGTTCGACCGGGTAGTTCTCGAACACCATCAGCGTCTCGAACAGGTTGGCTACGGGCGCGAGCTGCTGAATCGCGGAGAGGCTCAGATACTGGAAGCGCGTCAGCCGCGACTGACTGTCCTGGATTCGTCCTGCCAAGCCCGCCAGGCTCTCGCTTCGCATCAGCTTCACTCTGAGCGGAACCGTGTTGATGAACAGGCCCACCATCCTTTCCATGCCGGGGATCTCCGGTGGGCGCCCCGCCACCGTGACTCCGAAGACGACATCGTCCGCGCCGGTGTGGGTGGACAGCACGACGCTCCAGACGGCCTGCATCAGGCTGTTCAGCGTCAGGCCGCTGGTTCGCGACTGGCGCCTCAGCGCCTCGGCTGTGTCGGGTCGGAGGTCGAGTTGCAGTCGCGCCGGCAGTCGCGCCGGCAGTCGCGCCGCGGTTCCGTGCGCAGGCGGGGCAAGGCGCGTGGCCTCGTCGATGCCCGCGAGTTCCGCCTTCCACGCGGCCTTTGCCGCTTGCGGATCCTGCGCGGCGATCCAGCGCAGGTATTCGCGGTAAGGCGTGACGCGTCCCAGTTCGGCTCCGCGGTTGGCGTAAAGCGTGAACAGCTCCTGCATCAGCACCGGGACCGACCATCCGTCCATCAGCAAATGGTGGTTGGTGATCACCAGCAAGTGCCGGCTGTCGCCTTCCCGAAACAGCGTGAAGCGGATCAGGGGCGCGCGGTTGAGTTCGAAGCGACGCTTCCGGTCCTCGGCCAGCAGCCGCGCGATCTCCCCTTGTTGTTGCTCGCCTGTGGGCGCCTGCAGAGTCGCCCACTCCGGCGCGGCGTTTGCCAGGATCGCCTGCACCGGTTCGCTCAGGCCTTCCTGCACGAACGCAGCCCTCAGACTGCTGTGGCGCTTCACTACTGCTCGCGCGGCGCGCTCGAGCGCCATCGCATCCAGGCAGCCTTCCAGCTCCAACACCATCTGGACCATGTACACGTCCGGTCCTTCGGTGTCGTACTGCGCGTGGAACAGCAGACCCTGCTGCAGCGGCGACAACGGTAGGATGTCTTCAAGTCCCGGATAACGGCTCTCCAGCGCTTCGATCTCCCCCTGCGACAAGCGCACCAACGGCACGTCCGAGGGCGTGCGTCCGCTAATTGCGGCGTCGAACGCTATCGCTTCGAGCTCTGCAAACCAGCCTTCCGCGATGGCTCGCACCTGCTCTTCGGTGACCAGCGCCGGAGCCCAACGCCATATGGCTTTCAGCCGTGGTCCTTCCGGGCTGTCTATCGTCAGCGCGTTCACTTCCACGGCGTGCCACATCGGCATCTCCGCATCCACTGCGCCACCGAGCACATTCTCGTCACCGCTGCCTTCGAAGCGTCCCAGGTAATTGAACGCGATCTCCGGTTGCTGCAGTTGTGAAAGCTTCGCTCGCGTATCGTCGTTGAGATAGCGCAGCAGGCCGTATCCGATGCCGCCGTCCGGAATCGCGCGCAACTGCTCCTTCACGCTCTTCACCGCGCGGCCGCGATCCAGGCCCGCAATGTCCAGCCGTACCGGATAGAGGCTCGTAAACCAGCCCACCGTGCGGGACAGATCGACGCCTTCGAAGATCTCTTCGCGTCCGTGGCCTTCCACGTCCACCAGCAACGCTCTATCCCGACCCGCGGCCAGCGCAAGCGCGCTCAGCAGAACGTCGTTCACACGACCGTGGAACGCGGCCGGCACGCTGCTCAGCAATGGCGCCGTGATGCGCGGGTCGAGCGTCAGGCTGAGGTGTCCCGCCGTCGCGGCCGTGTCTCGCGTGGGGTCGAGGTCGCCTTTGGCGATCCGCGGTGACGGGGCGCTCAGCATCCCGGTCCACAGCGGCAGTTCCCTGACGCGACGCTCTGAACGCCCTTCTTCCTCCAGCCGCTCGGCCCAGCGCCGGAACGATGTCCCCTTCGCTCCCAACTCAATCGGCTGGCCTGCTGCAGCAGCTTCCCACGCCGATTGCAGATCCGGCCCGAGAATGCGCCACGACACGCCGTCCACCGCCAGGTGATGGATCATCACCTGCAGCCTTCCCGCTGCTTCCTCGCCAGCGTCGAACCAGACGGCCTGCAGCATCACACCGGCTTCAGGATTCAGACGCGCCGCAGCTTCGGCCTGTTCCGCCGTACGCGCATGGGAGACTTCCACGCGCCGCAGGCATCGCGCGGCAAGCACCGCCCCCGGAGGCGCTACTTCGATCACCTCCTCTTCCAGCCGCATGCGCAACGTGTCGTGGTGATCGAGCACAGCCTGAAGCGCTGCCACGAGATGCTGCTCCCGGATGCCGGCTCGCACCGGGAACACCATCGACTGGCTGAACCGACCCATCGGTCCGCCGTGCTCCAGCAACTCCCACATCACCGGCGCCAGCGGAGCTTCTCCGATCGCGACGTCTTCCTCCACCGCTTTCTCCGCACGGCCCGCAACCGCAGCCAGCGCTTCCACCGTCTGCCGCTCGAACACGTCGCGCAGCGTGATCACCAAGCCGGCCTTGCGCGCCCGGCTCACCAACTGCATCGAGACGATGCTGTCTCCGCCAAGATGGAAGAAGTTATCGTCCACCCCGACGCGCTTCACCCGCAGCGTCTCGGCAAACAGCGCACACAACAGTTCCTCCTGCGCGGTCCGCGGAGCACGCCACTGCACGGGCTCAAACTCCGGTGCCGGCAGCGCACACCGGTCCAGCTTCCCGTTCGGCGTCAGCGGCAACGCGTCCAGCGCCACGATCGCCGCCGGCACCATGTACTCCGGCAACGCCTCGCTCACGCGCCGACGCAGCGCCTCCACATCCACGTCCGCCGGAGTCACATACGCCACCAGACGTTTCTGCCCGGGCTCGTCTTCCCGCGCCACCACGCGCGCCTGACTCACTCCTGCGCAGCCGCCCAGCGCCGCTTCGATCTCGCCCAGCTCCACGCGGAAGCCGCGGATCTTCACCTGCTCGTCGCCGCGGCCTAGGAACTCCAACGCTCCGTCTTCGCGCCACTTCACGAGATCGCCGGTGCGATACATCCGCGCGCCGCCGCCTTCGTACGGGTTCGCCACGAAGCGCTCGGCCGTCAGCCCCGGACGGTTCACATACCCGCGAGCCAGCCCTGCTCCCGCAATGTACAGCTCGCCCGGAACGCCCATCGCCACGGGCCGCAAACTCGCGTCCAGCACGTACGCGCGCGTGTTCGCGATCGGTCCGCCGATCGGCGCAGACTTGCCCGCGCAGTCCTCCAGCGTCAGATGACGGCAGCAGCTGAATGTCGTGCCTTCCGTCGGGCCGTAGCCGTTGATCACCGCACAGTCGGGCAGTCCCTCCAGCGCCCGCCGGACTTCGGCCACGCCCAGAGCGTCGCCGCCGGCCAGCAACTGCTTCACCCCGCGCAGATCCTCCAGCCGCTCGTTCACCATCGCATGGAACAGCCCGGCCGTCAGCCACAGCGTCGTAATCCCTTCGCGCCTGACCAGTTCGCCGACTTCGTCCAGACCCACGTCGGAGCCGGCCACCACCAGTCGGCCGCCGTTCAGCAGACTGCCCCAGATCTCCAGCGTCGACGCGTCGAAGGCCACCGGAGCCATCTGCAGCATCACCTGCTCTGCGTCGAGCCGCGCAAAGTCGGTGTTCCGCACCAGCCGCACGACGGACGCATGGCTCACCGCCACGCCCTTCGGCCTTCCCGTCGAGCCCGACGTGTACATCACGTACGCCGTCTGCCGCGTATCTCTCCAAACGTCTTTCGGGTTGTGCGTCGCGCTGCCTGCGATCTCGTCGCCATCGAGCAGCAGCACGGGTCCGGGCACTCGTGAGGCCGCCTCGCCGAGGCCGAGCACGGCCGCCGGCCGCGTATCTTCGAAGACGAAGCGCACGCGTTCGGCCGGATACTCGGGGTCCAGCGGAAGATACGCCGCGCCCGCTTTCACGATGCCCAGCAGCGCGACGATGGTCTCCATCGATCGCGGCGCCGCCACAACCACCAGAGCCTCCGCACCCACTCCGCGCGACCGCAGGGCGTGTGCCACTTGATTGGCCTTCTCGTTCAGTTCGCGGTACGTGACTCTCCGGCCCCCGGACGCTACCGCGATCGCCTCCGGCGTCCGTTGGGCCTGCTCTTCGAACAGGTCCGCGACGGTACCGGCAGGCAGTTCGCGCTCCGTCCCGTTCCAGTCCTGCAGAACCTGCCGCCGCTCTTCTTCGCTCAGCAAGCCGATGCGGCCGACTCGCTGCTGCAGGTCGCGACCCGCGGCTTCCAGCAGACGCATCAGACGCGCGAGCAAATGCTCGGCTTCCTCCCGCGCGCAGACCTCCGGTCGATAGTCAAGCCGTACGCGCAGCGTGCGCCCGGGCGCCACCACCAGCGTCATGGCGTAGTGCGAGGCGTCGCGCCCTTCCGCACTGCGGATGCGCAGTCCGGCGGCACTCTCCGACAACGCTTCGCGATCCACCGGGTAGTTTTCAAACACCACGAGCGTGTCGAATAGTTCACCCACACCGGCCAGCCGCTGCGTCTCGGCCAGCAGCATGTGCTGATGCGCCATCAGGCGCGACTGCCGCTCCTGCACGCGCTGCAGCAAATCGATCAGCCGCTCATCTCCGCTGACGCGCATCCGCAGTGGGACCGTGTTGATGAATAGGCCCACCATCGTCTCGATCCCAGCCACCTCCGGCGGACGACCGGCTACCGTCACACCGAACACCACTTCTTCGCGAGCGGTGAGGTTGCTCAGCAGAATGCCCCACGCTCCCTGCACTACCGTGTTCAGCGTCAGCCCGTGGGCACGCGCTTCTTTGCTCAGGGCCTCAGCCAGCCACTCCGGAACGTCGGCCGTTACGCGCTCCGGCTCACGCGGTGTCGTGTTTGCCGCGGCGATGCACGTGCCTTCTTCGAGTCCTGACAGCGCCGCTTTCCACGCCTCGCGTCCGGCCTGCTCGTCCTGCGCGGCAATCCAGCGCAGATACTCGCGATATGGCGTCACGCGTCGCAGACTGCGCTCGTCGCCTTGGGTCGCATACAGCGCCAGTAGTTCCTGCAGAAGCACGGGTACCGACCACCCATCCATCAGCAGGTGATGATTGGTCAGCACCAGACGCCATCGCTCTTCCTCGATGCGCACCAGCGTGACGCGCATCAGCGGAGCCTTCGTCACGTCGAAGCGCTGTTCACGGTCGGCTCGCAGCAACTCGCGATAGTCGTGCTCATCCGTCCCGCGCAGATCGACGACTCGCCACGGCAACTCCGCGGCGCCGTCGATGACCTGCACACCTTCCTGGACAAAGGCCGCCCGCAGACTAGCGTGCCGCTTGACCAGCACCCGCGCCGCGGCCTCCAGCGTCTGCTCGTCTACCGCGCCATCGAGTTCGAACACCATCTGGACCATGTACACGTCCGGTCCTTCGGTGTCGTACTGCGCGTGGAACAGCAGACCCTGCTGCAGCGGCGACAACGGTAGGATGTCTTCAAGTCCCGGATAACGGCTCTCCAGCGCTTCGATCTCCCCCTGCGACAAGCGCACCAACGGCACGTCCGAGGGCGTGCGTCCGCTAATTGCGGCGTCGAACGCTATCGCTTCGAGCTCTGCAAACCAGCCTTCCGCGATGGCTCGCACCTGCTCTTCGGTGACCAGCGCCGGAGCCCAACGCCATATGGCTTTCAGCCGTGGTCCTTCCGGGCTGTCTATCGTCAGCGCGTTCACTTCCACGGCGTGCCACATCGGCATCTCCGCATCCACTGCGCCACCGAGCACATTCTCGTCACCGCTGCCTTCGAAGCGTCCCAGGTAATTGAACGCGATCTCCGGTTGCTGCAGTTGTGAAAGCTTCGCTCGCGTATCGTCGTTGAGATAGCGCAGCAGGCCGTATCCGATGCCGCCGTCCGGAATCGCGCGCAACTGCTCCTTCACGCTCTTCACCGCGCGGCCGCGATCCAGGCCCGCAATGTCCAGCCGTACCGGATAGAGGCTCGTAAACCAGCCCACCGTGCGGGACAGATCGACGCCTTCGAAGATCTCTTCGCGTCCGTGGCCTTCCACGTCCACCAGCAACGCTCTATCCCGACCCGCGGCCAGCGCAAGCGCGCTCAGCAGAACGTCGTTCACACGACCGTGGAACGCGGCCGGCACGCTGCTCAGCAATGGCGCCGTGATGCGCGGGTCGAGCGTCAGGCTGAGGTGTCCCGCCGTCGCGGCCGTGTCTCGCGTGGGGTCGAGGTCGCCTTTGGCGATCCGCGGTGACGGGGCGCTCAGCATCCCGGTCCACAGCGGCAGTTCCCTGACGCGACGCTCTGAACGCCCTTCTTCCTCCAGCCGCTCGGCCCAGCGCCGGAACGATGTCCCCTTCGCTCCCAACTCAATCGGCTGGCCTGCTGCAGCAGCTTCCCACGCCGATTGCAGATCCGGCCCGAGAATGCGCCACGACACGCCGTCCACCGCCAGGTGATGGATCATCACCTGCAGCCTTCCCGCTGCTTCCTCGCCAGCGTCGAACCAGACGGCCTGCAACATCACGCCGGCCTCGGGGTCCAGCCGCGCTTCCGCTTCCGACCGATGCAGGCAGCTCTCGGCGCGCACGCTGCCCGCTTCGACGATCTCCAACCGCTCACCCCTCAGCCGCATCCGCAACGCATCGTGATGGTCAAGCACGGCCTGCAGCGCCACCACCAAATGTCGTTCTTCGATGCCCGGTCGCACCGGGAACACCATCGACTGGCTGAACCGACCCATCGGTCCGCCCCGCTCGATCACGTAACGCATGATCGCCGTCAGCGCCGCTTCTCCCGTGGCCACGTCCTGCTCCGCCGTTTCCACCACCACACTCCGCGCAACCGCAGCCAGAGCTTCCACCGTCTGGTGCTGGAACACGTCGCGCGGCGTGATGACCCAGCCGGCCTTGCGCGCACGACTGACTAACTGCATCGACGAGATGCTGTCTCCACCAAGATGGAAGAAGTTATCGTCGAGGCCCACCTTTTCCAGCCGCAGCGTTTCGGCAAAGAGCGAGCACAATACCTCTTCCTGCGGCGTTCGCGGCGCTCGCCATTCGATGGGCCGGAACTCCGGCGCGGGCAACGCCTTGCGGTCGAGCTTCCCGTTCGGCGTCAGCGGCAACGCTTCCATCGTCACGATAGCCGCCGGCACCATGTACTCCGGCAGTGTCTGCGCGAGACGCTGCCGCAGGCTCGCAGTATCCACGTCCACGGGCGTCACGTAACCGACCAACCGCTTCTGCCCAGGCTCGTCCTCGCGCGCCACCACCACCGCCTGCACCACCTCCGGGTCCTTCAGCAGCACCGCCTCAATCTCGCCCAACTCCACACGGAACCCGCGGATCTTGATCTGCTGATCCGTGCGTCCGAGATACTCGATCGCTCCGTCGGCGCGCCACTTCGCCAGATCGCCCGTCCGATACATCCGCGCGCCCGGCGCTCCGTACGGATTGGCCACGAAGCGTTCCGCCGTCAGCCCGGGCCGCTTCAGGTATCCGCGCGCCAGCCCAATCCCCTCGATATACAGCTCGCCCGCGACGCCCACCGGTACCGGTTGCAGACTCTCGTCCAGCACGTACACCCGCGTATTCCAGATCGGACGGCCAATCGGCACGCTGCTGCTACCGTCCTCTTGTCGGCAGGCCCAGTAGGTCACGTCCACCGTCGCTTCCGTCGGGCCATAGAGATTGTGCAGTCCCGCATTCAACTTCCGGAAGAACTCGGCCTGCACTTCGCTAGGCAGCGCCTCGCCACTGCAGATCACCTTGCGCAACCGGTCGCACATTTCCACGCCGGGCTCCTGCAGGAAGGCCTGCAGCATCGAGGGCACGAAATGCAGCGTCGTGACTCCCTCGCGCCGGATCAAATCGACTAGGTAGCCCGCCTCGCGATGCCCACCGGGTCTCGCCACGACCAGCGCCGCGCCTTCGATCAGCGGCCAGAAGAACTCCCACACCGAAACGTCGAAGCTCGACGGCGTCTTCTGCAGCACCCGATCGTCGGCTGTCAGGCCGTACTCGTGCTGCATCCACTTCAGCCGGTTCACCAGACCCGTGTGCTGCACCACCACACCCTTGGGCTGGCCCGTCGAACCGGAGGTGTAGATCACGTATGCCGGATGCTCCGAACGAAGCTCGCGCTCGGCTGCCGTGAGATTCTCTGCTCCATATCGGCTGAGTTCCGTAACCGTTTCCGGCGCGTCCAGCACCAGCACTGCCGTATCCGGCGGCAGGCTCGACGCCACCGACGCCGTCGCGATCACGGCTGCCGGTTCGGCATCGGCCAGCATCAAGCTCAACCGCTCCGGCGGATACTCGGGGTCGACTGGCAGGTATGCCGCGCCAGCTTTCAGAATCCCAATCAGCGCCACCATCATCTCCACCGACCTCGGCGCCGCCATTGCCACTACGTCGCCTGGCCTGACGCCTTTCGCCAGCAGCAAGCGCGCCAGTCGGTTGCAGCGCTGGTTCAGTTCCGCATAGCTCAACCGGATGCCTTCGAACACCACCGCGGTGGCCGACGGGGTCCTTTCCACCTGACGCTCGAACAGCTCGTGGACCAAGGCTCGCGGAACCTCGTGCCGCGTATCGTTCCACTTTAGGAAGTTGCGCAACTCCTCGTCCGCCATCACCTTGATCCCGCCAAGCCGCTGCTCCGGATTCGCCGCCACGGCCTGCAGCAGTCGCACCAGCCCTCCGACGATCCGCTCGGCCGTCGCGCGGTCGAACAGGTCCGTGCTGAATTCGAGGTAGCCCTCCATTCCACCGGGAGCACGGTCTTCTGAGCGCGTGTCGTTGATGTTGAACGAAAGGTCGAACTTCGCGACGCCTGCTTCCACCGACTCGGGTGTCCCTTCCAGTCCGGGGAAGGCCAGAGGCGCCGGCGACACGTTCTGGAACGCCAGCAGGACTTGGAACAACGGATGACGAGACAGCGACCGGGCAGGGTTCAGCGCTTCGACGAGGCGCTCGAAGGGCAGGTCCTGGTTGGCGTAGGCGTTCAGGTCCATCGTCCGGACGCGCGAGATCAGCTCCCGGAACGTGGGATTGCCGGACGTATCCGTTCGCAGCACCAGCGTGTTGACGAAGAACCCGATGAGCTCATCGAGAGCCCTGTCGGTGCGCCCCGCGATGGGGCAGCCGATGGGAATGTCGGTCCCCGCTTCGAAGCGCGTGAGCAGTGCGGCGACGGCGGCCTGCATGACCATGAACACACTCGCCTGACTTTCGCGCGCGAGCTTCACCAGCGCTTGGTGAAGACCGGGTTCGATGCGGAAAGGAACGGTGGCACCGCGGTAGCTTGCCACCGCCGGACGCGGACGGTCGAAGGGCAGATCCACCTGCTCGGGCAAGCCTTCGAGCGTCTTCGTCCAGTACGCCAGTTGGCGGGCGCTGAGGCTCCGTGGGTCGTTCTCGTCGCCCATCACCTCCTGCTGCCAGAGCGCGTAGTCCGCATACTGCACTGAAAGGCGGGGCAGCTGCGGCTGCACGCCACGCACGCGCGCCGTGTATGCCCGCGCGAGATCGATGGCAAGCGGTCCCAGGGACCAGCCGTCGCCGGCGATGTGATGCAGAACTAGCAGCAGTACGCTTTCATCGCGCCCGAGCAGGAAGAGATGGGCGCGCAGCGGGATCTCCCGGGCGATATCGAAGCCCTGGCGCGCCGCAGATGCGAGGTCGTCCGCCAATGTCGTTTCGGAGGCCGTCGTCACGTTCAGTTGCGGACATGCCGAACGGGGGTCGAGCACCTTCTGGCCAAGCTCACCAGAGGTCTCGGGAAACACCGTCCGAAGGCTCTCGTGCCGCTTCACCACATCGGCCAGCGCCGTTTCGAGGGCAGGGCGATTCACTTCGCCTTTCCATCGCAGGGCCAGCGGAATGTTGTAGGTCCCGCTGACTCCCTCCAGCCGGCTGAGGAACCACAGGCGCTGTTGCGCGAACGACAACGGTGCCGGCTCCGGACGCGAGCGCGGCGCTAGCTTTACGTGCAGTGCTTCCTGAGGCCGCAATCTCTCGGCGAGTCTGGCGACCGTCGGGGCCTCGAACACGTCGCGCACGGAGAGATCGGCGTCGAGCATGGCGCGAATCCGGGCCGTCAAACTTGTGGCCAAGAGCGAATGCCCGCCGAGGTCAAAGAAATTGTCGTCGAGGCCGACCTTCTTGACGCGCAGGGTCTCGGCGAACAACGCGCTCAGCAATTCTTCGTGCGGCGTCCGCGGGGCTCGCCAGGAAACCGCCTGAAACTCCGGCGCGGGCAGCGCTTTGCGGTCCAGTTTGCCGTTGGGCGTCAGCGGCAGCGCATCAAGGGCGACGATCGCCGCGGGAACCATGTATTCGGGCAGGACCTCGCTAAGCCGCTGCCGTAACGCCGAGACGTCAACGCTGGCCGGCACGACGTATCCGATCAGCAGTTTGTTCCCCGGCTGGTCCTCGCGCGCCACGACTGCGACCTGGCGCACGGCGCCGCTTCTCAGCAACTCCGCCTCGATCTCTCCTAACTCGACGCGGAAGCCCCGGATCTTGACCTGATGATCGGTTCGTCCGAGGTATTCCAGCGCTCCATCGGAGCGCCACTTTGCGAGGTCGCCGGTGCGGTACATCCGCAATCCGCCGCCGTACGGATTGGCCACGAAGCGCTCAGCCGTCAGGGTAGGCCGTTTCAGATATCCACGCGCGAGTCCGGCACCGGCGATATACAACTCGCCCGGAACTCCTTCGGGGACCGGCTGCAGATTGCGGTCGAGGACATAGACGCGAGTGTTCCAGATGGGTCGCCCGATGGGCGGTGCTGAGGCTTCCTTCGTCAGCACCCAGGCGGTGGACCAGATGGTCGTCTCCGTCGGACCGTAGAGGTTCACGACGGACTTGCCGAGTCGCGCCAGCGCTTCGGTAAGGGATTGCGGGAAAGCTTCGCCGCCCACCAGAATCCTGAAGCGTGTGTTCGGCGAGAAATCCGAGGCGGCGATCGCGTTCCAGAGACTCGGAGTCGCCTGCATCATCGTGGCGCCCGATTCGCGGATCAGCGCGCCCAGCGCGGAGACGTCCCGTACCTGCTCGCGCGACGCGATGGCCACGGAGGCGCCGTTGACCAGCGGCAGGAGCAGCTCGAGAGCCGCGATATCGAAGGAGATGGTGGTGACTGCGAGCAGGCGGTCGTCTTCGGCCAGGCACAGCAGGTCCTGCATGGAGGCGAGGAAGTTGGCGAGGCCGCCGTGGGTGACGACCACGCCCTTGGGCGCGCCGGTGGATCCGGACGTGTAGATGACGTACGCCGGGCGATCCCACTGGCCGGCTTGCGCGGGGCCGCCGACATCCGTGTTCGCCGGGGGGATGGACGCGGCGTCCGCAATGCCGAAACACGGCACGAAATCTGCGAATCGCGAGGTGAATTCTTCCGCGGCGATCGCCAGCGCCGGGCGAGCATCGGCCAGCACGAACGACAGGCGCTCGGCCGGATGATCGAGATCGATGGGAAGGTAGGCGGCGCCCGCCTTCAGAATCCCAAGCAGCGCCACGATCATGTCGCGCGACCGTGGAAGGGCCACGGCGACGATGTCTTCGGAACCGATACCGCGCGCCTTCAGCAGACGCGCCAGAGCGTCGGCAGACTCGTTCAGTTCGCGGTATGTCGTCGCTCCGTGGCCGCAGACGACAGCGGTTCTGTCCGGCGTAGAGGAAACCTGCCGCTCGAACATCGAAACCAGCGTCGCGTGGGAAACTTCGCGGCTGGTGTCGTTCCAATCCTCCAGAATCCGGAGCCGTTCCTCCATCCCGAGCAGGCACACGCGCCCGACCGACTCTTCGGGCGTGTTGACGATCGCCTCCAGCAGGCGCAGCAGCGCGTCGGCAACGATTTGCACGTAGCCGGGTTCGAACGCATCGGGCCGATAATCGAGGCGCAGCTCGATCTGCTGGCCCGGCACCACCATGAGGGTCAACGGGTAGTGGGTCCTGTCCCGTCCCTTCGCACCCGCGACGCGGAGGCCCGGTCCGCTAGCGGGTTCCAGCGACTGCGCGTCAATCGGGTAATTTTCGAAGACCACCAGCGTGTCGAACAGTTCGCCCACTCCGGCCAGCCGCTGGATTTCCGCCAGCGGCAGGTAGTGATGCGCCATGAGTCGGGACTGGTTCTCCTGGACGCCCTTCAGCAGGTCGAGCAGCCGCTGCTGCCCACTGACACGCATGCGCAGCGGGACTGTGTTGATGAACAGACCCACCATGGTTTCCACGCCCGCCACCTCCGGCGGACGACCGGCCACCGTGACGCCGAACACCACTTCGTCTCGGGCCGTCAGCCGGCTCAGCAGAATGCCCCAGCAGCCCTGCACCACCGTGTTCAGCGTCAGCCCGTGCGCTCGCGCCTGCTTCGTCAGACCGTCGGTCACGGACTCGGGCACGTGCACGCTGAGTCGCTCAGAGGGCCGCGCGATTCGTCGGTCGGGCGGAGCGATGCGAGTGGGTTCGTCCAGTCCGGCCAGTTCCGCTTTCCACGCTTCGCGCCCGGCCTGCTCGTCCTGCGCCGCGATCCATCGCAGATATTCGCGATACGGCGTCACGCGCCTAAGACAGCTCTGATCGCCCTTGCTCGTGTACAGCGACATCAGCTCCTGAAGGAAGACGGGCACGGACCAGCCGTCCATCAGCAGGTGATGATTCGTCAGCACCAGCCGCCACCGCTCATCGGCCATGCGCGCTATCGTGAACCGCATCAGCGGCGGCCTCGTCAGGTCGAACCGCTGCTCACGGTCGGCTCTCAGCAGTTCCTGAAACTCCTGCTCATCGCTCCCCCGGAGGTCGACGAACTTCCACGGCGGTTCCGCGGAGCCGTCTATGACCTGCACGCCTTCCTGGACGCCCTCCTGCACGAATGCCGCGCGCAGACTGGCGTGTCGCTTCACCACCGTGTTGGCCGCGGTGTGCAGCGCGTGCTCATCCAGGCGGCCTTCCAGATCCAGCGACAACTGGACCGTGTACACGTCCGGTCCTTCCGTGTCGTACTGTGCGTGGAAGACGAGGCCCTGCTGAAGCGGCGAAAGCGGCAGAATGTCTTCGAGGTCCGGATACCGGCTCTCGATCACTTCGATCTCCCCCTGCGACAGCCGGACCAGCGGCACGTCCGAAGGCGTACGTCCGCCGATGGTGGCGTCGAACGCGATCGCTTCGAGTTCCGCAAACCAGCCTTCGGCGATCGCCCGCACCTGCTCTTCGGCGACCACCGCCGGAGCCCATCGCCATATCGCCTTGAGTTGCGGTCCTTCGGGTCCGTCCACCGTCAAGGCGTTCACTTCTACGGCGTGCCACGAAGGCATGCCGACGTCCGCCGATCCGCCCAACACGTTCGTGTCGCCGGCGCTGCCTTCGAAACGTCCGAGATAATTGAAGCCGATTTCCGGACGGTTCAACGTTGAAAGCTTCGCCGCCGTTTCTTCGTTCAAGTGGCGCAGCAGACCGTATCCGATGCCGCCGTCCGGGATGGCGCGCAACTGCTCCTTGACGCTCTTCACCGCGCGGCCGCGATCCAGTCCGCCGACGTCCAAACGCATCGGATATAGGCTGGTGAACCAGCCCGCCGTCCGGGATAGGTCGACACCCTCGAAGATCTCTTCGCGCCCGTGGCCTTCTACGTCCACCAGCAGCGCTCCGCCCTTGCCGGCCGCCAGCGCGAGCCCGCTCAACAGCACGTCGTTGACGCGCCCGTGGAACGCGGCCGGCACGGTGCTAAGCAACGGCGCCGTTACTCGCGCATCGAGCGTCAGGTTCAGTTGTCCCGCCGTCGCCACTGTGTCGCGTTCCGGGTCCAGTTCGGCGCTGGCGATCCGCGTCGCTGGCGCGCTCAGCATCTCCGTCCACAGCGGCAGTTCTCTCACGCGTCTTTCCGAGCGGGCTTCTTCCTGCAGCAAGTGGGCCCAGCGCCGGAACGACGTCCCCTTTGTTCCCAGTTCGAGCGGCCTGCCTGCCGCAGCAGCTTCCCATGCCGACTGCAGATCGGACCCGAGGATGCGCCATGATACGCCGTCCACTGCCAGATGATGGATGGTCACCTGCAGCCTGCGGAGGTCTTCGAACCACACGGCCTGTAGCATCGCGCCGGCTTCCGGCTCCAGCCGTACCGATGATTCGGATTGATGCAGGCAGCTCCCGGCCTTG
This sequence comes from uncultured Paludibaculum sp., assembly GCF_963665245.1. Classification (NCBI taxonomy): domain Bacteria; kingdom Pseudomonadati; phylum Acidobacteriota; class Terriglobia; order Bryobacterales; family Bryobacteraceae; genus Paludibaculum; species uncultured Paludibaculum sp. The sequence continues at coordinate 3,521,576 of NZ_OY762267.1, read as the reverse complement.
ATGCTGCCGCGTTCGCTGATTTCCAGCCGGCCGTCTTTCAGCCGCATTCGCAACGCATCGTGATGATCGAGCACGGCCTGCAGCGCCGCCACCAGATGTCGGTCTTCGATGCCCGGTCGCACCGGGAACACCATCGACTGGCTGAACCGACGGATGGGTCCGCCGCGCTCGATGACATCATGCATGATCGGCGTCAGCGGCGCTTCGCCCGTGGCCATGTCCTGTCCGACCGATTCCACGTCCACGCGTCCTGCGACCGCGGCCAGCGATTCCACCGTCTGGCGCTGGAATACGTCGCGCGGCGTGATGAGCAATCCGGCCTTGCGCGCACGGCTGCTTAACTGCATGGACGAGATGCTGTCTCCTCCGAGATGAAAGAAGTTGTAGTCGAGCCCGACCTTCTCCAAGTGCAGCGTCTCGGCGAACAAGGCACACAGGATCTTTTCCTGCGCCGTTCGCGGAGCACGCCACTGGACCGGCTGGAACTCCGGCGCGGGCAGCGCCTTGCGATCGAGCTTTCCGTTGGGCGTCAGCGGCAGCGCTTCCATCGCCACGATCGCCACCGGAACCATGTAATCCGGCAGCGACTGTCCGAGCCGTTGCCGCAACGCGGCGGTATCCGCGGCGGCGGGCGTGACGTAGGCGACCAGCCGCTTCGATCCCGGCGTATCCTCGCGCGCGACGACTCGCGCCTGACTTACTCCTGGGCAGCCCAGCAGGGCCGCTTCGATCTCGCCCAGTTCTACACGGAAGCCGCGGATCTTGATCTGCTCGTCCGTACGGCCCAGATACTCGAGGGTGCCGTCGGGACGCCACTTCACGAGGTCGCCCGTACGATACATCCGCGCGCCGGCTCCCCCATATGGGTTGGCGACGAAACGATGCGCCGTCAGCGCCGGGCGTTTGACATAGCCGCGTGCGAGCCCCGCTCCTGAGATGTACATTTCTCCCGCGACGCCAACGGGCACGGGCCTCAGGTTGCCACCCAGAACGTAGACGCGCGTGTTCCAGATCGGCCGTCCGATCGGCGTCATGCCGTCTTTACGCGGTTCCGCGACAGTATACGTGGCGTAGGTTGTGTACTCGGTCGGCCCATACAGGTTCACGACCTTGTCTACCCCTGTGCCGCGGTAAATTTCTTCGGCGAGCGCCTGCGACAACGCCTCGCCGGCGAGGTTGACCGTACTCACTCCGGGCGGCAGGCCGTTGTTCTTCATCAGTTCCGCCATCGCGGAAGGAACAGTGTTCACCAGCGTGACCGATTCGGCCCCGTCAAGTTCCAGCAACTCCAGCGCGTTCTCCGCGAGAATGACAGTTCCGCCGAAGCTGAGCGGCAGAAATAGCTCGTAGATGGAGAGATCGAAGCAGATGGACGTAGAGGCGAGCATCCCGGCGCGCTCGGCCGCGCCGAACGTATCGCGCGCCCAATACAGGAACGCGGCCGCGCTGCGGTGTTCGATGGCCGTTCCCTTCGGCATACCGGTGGACCCAGAGGTGTAGATTACATAGGCCGTATTGCATGGCGACACCCAGCGTTCCGGCTTCGTGTCCGCGCATGCGCGCAGCTCTTGCTCCGCGACCGCACTGCCCATCACTAGGCGCCCGCCCGTGTCCGGCAATTCGCCGGAGAACTCTTCGGTGGTGATCACTAGTTCAGGGCAGGCGTCATCGACCATGAATTGCACGCGTTCAGGCGGATAGTCCGGATCGATGGGCAGGTAGGCGCCGCCGGACTTCAGAACGCCGAGCAGCGCCACGACAAGATCGAGCGATCGTGGCATGGCGACGCCGACCAGATCCTCGGGTCCGATGCCCCGATTGCTCAGCAGGCTGCCGAGGCGGTTGGCGCGTTGGTTCAGCTCCACGTAAGTCAGGGAGTTTCGCCCGCGGCGCACGGCTACCGCGTCCGGCGTGCGCTCCACCTGCTGTTCGAACAGGTCGGGCAGCGTTGTTTCCGGCGTTGCCGTCTCCGAGCCGCTCCATTCGTCGAGGAGGCGGCGCCGATCGTCGGGTCTCAACAGTTCGATGGACTCCACCGGCTGGCCGGGATCGGCCGCAACGCATTCGAGTACGGACACCAGCATCCGGCCGATCTCGTCTACCATATTCTGCTCCAGTACGTTGGGCGCGTACTCGAGGCGGATGGAGAGCGATTTGCCCGGCGCCGCTGTCAAGGTCAGCGGGTAGTGCGTACGATCGCGGCCGGCGACGCTGCTGACCCGGAGGCCGGAGGCTCGCGGCGCGATGGCTCGCGGATCGACCGGGTAGTTCTCGAAGACTAACAGCGTGTCGAAGAGATCGCCTCCGCCCGCGAGGCGCTGAATCTCAGGGAGACCGACGTAGTGATAGGGCGTCAACCGCGACTGGTTTTCCTGCAGCCTGACGAGCAGGTCAAGGAAGCGTTCGTTCGGCTGGATCTGCAACCGCAACGGGAGCGTGCCGATGAACAGCCCGACCATCTGCTCGATTTGGTCGACTTCCGGCGGCCGACCCGCGACCGTGATGCCGAACACGACGTCCGTTCTGCCGGTGAGGCGCGCCAGAACGAGGCCCCAGGCGCCCTGCATCACGGTGTTCAGCGTGAGTCCGTTTTCGCGGGCGCGCTGCGTGACGGATTGTGTGAGTTCGGCGGTTACCTGGACGGCGATGCGCCGGGACACGCCGGTCGTTGACGCGCCGGCGTGCGAGGGCGCGAGTTTGGTGCCGCCCTCCAGACCCGCCAGTTCCGACTGCCACGCCGCATTCGCAGCCGCGCGATCCTGAGCGGCTACCCACGCAAGGTAATTGCGGTACGGGTTCGGTTTCATCGGCTCACGCCTCGCCTCTGGTGCGCCGTCCGGCTCCGGCTACGCTGGTTCGTTCGGAGTACAGCGACAACAATTCATCAACCAACAGCGGCGTGGACCACCCATCCATCAGGATGTGGTGATTGGTGATGGCGAGTTGGTGCCGCTCGGCGCTGAGCTGGATCAGCAGAAAACGGAGCAGGGGTGGGCGGTCCAGTTGGAACCTTCGCTCGCTTTCCGCCGCCAGTATGCTGGCCATTCGCTGCTCCTGTTCTTCTGGGCCGAGACCGCGGAGATCCACGGCCTGCCAGTCGATTGCGATATCCGCGAGCACGATTTGCACGGGCTCCGGAAGGTCCTCATTCACGAAGCTGGTGCGAAGGATCGGGTGATTTCGCATGAGTGTGCGCGCCGCGTTGCGGAGGGACGTCTCGCTCAACGCGCCGTCCAGCCCGAGCACCATCTGGACCATGTACACGTCCGGTCCTTCGGTGTCGTACTGCGCGTGGAACAGCAGACCCTGCTGCAGCGGCGACAACGGTAGGATGTCTTCAAGTCCCGGATAACGGCTCTCCAGCGCTTCGATCTCCCCCTGCGACAAGCGCACCAACGGCACGTCCGAGGGCGTGCGTCCGCTAATTGCGGCGTCGAACGCTATCGCTTCGAGCTCTGCAAACCAGCCTTCCGCGATGGCTCGCACCTGCTCTTCGGTGACCAGCGCCGGAGCCCAACGCCATATGGCTTTCAGCCGTGGTCCTTCCGGGCTGTCTATCGTCAGCGCGTTCACTTCCACGGCGTGCCACATCGGCATCTCCGCATCCACTGCGCCACCGAGCACATTCTCGTCACCGCTGCCTTCGAAGCGTCCCAGGTAATTGAACGCGATCTCCGGTTGCTGCAGTTGTGAAAGCTTCGCTCGCGTATCGTCGTTGAGATAGCGCAGCAGGCCGTATCCGATGCCGCCGTCCGGAATCGCGCGCAACTGCTCCTTCACGCTCTTCACCGCGCGGCCGCGATCCAGGCCCGCAATGTCCAGCCGTACCGGATAGAGGCTCGTAAACCAGCCCACCGTGCGGGACAGATCGACGCCTTCGAAGATCTCTTCGCGTCCGTGGCCTTCCACGTCCACCAGCAACGCTCTATCCCGACCCGCGGCCAGCGCAAGCGCGCTCAGCAGAACGTCGTTCACACGACCGTGGAACGCGGCCGGCACGCTGCTCAGCAATGGCGCCGTGATGCGCGGGTCGAGCGTCAGGCTGAGGTGTCCCGCCGTCGCGGCCGTGTCTCGCGTGGGGTCGAGGTCGCCTTTGGCGATCCGCGGTGACGGGGCGCTCAGCATCCCGGTCCACAGCGGCAGTTCCCTGACGCGACGCTCTGAACGCCCTTCTTCCTCCAGCCGCTCGGCCCAGCGCCGGAACGATGTCCCCTTCGCTCCCAACTCAATCGGCTGGCCTGCTGCAGCAGCTTCCCACGCCGATTGCAGATCCGGCCCGAGAATGCGCCACGACACGCCGTCCACCGCCAGGTGATGGATCATCACCTGCAGCCTTCCCGCTGCTTCCTCGCCAGCGTCGAACCAGACGGCCTGCAACATCACGCCGGCCTCGGGGTCCAGCCGCGCTTCCGCTTCCGACCGATGCAGGCAGCTCTCGGCGCGCACGCTGCCCGCTTCGACGATCTCCAACCGCTCACCCCTCAGCCGCATCCGCAACGCATCGTGATGGTCAAGCACGGCCTGCAGCGCCACCACCAAATGTCGTTCTTCGATGCCCGGTCGCACCGGGAACACCATCGACTGGCTGAACCGACCCATCGGTCCGCCCCGCTCGATCACGTAACGCATGATCGCCGTCAGCGCCGCTTCTCCCGTGGCCACGTCCTGCTCCGCCGTTTCCACCACCACACTCCGCGCAACCGCAGCCAGAGCTTCCACCGTCTGGTGCTGGAACACGTCGCGCGGCGTGATGACCCAGCCGGCCTTGCGCGCACGACTGACTAACTGCATCGACGAGATGCTGTCTCCACCAAGATGGAAGAAGTTATCGTCGAGGCCCACCTTTTCCAGCCGCAGCGTTTCGGCAAAGAGCGAGCACAATACCTCTTCCTGCGGCGTTCGCGGCGCTCGCCATTCGATGGGCCGGAACTCCGGCGCGGGCAACGCCTTGCGGTCGAGCTTCCCGTTCGGCGTCAGCGGCAACGCTTCCATCGTCACGATAGCCGCCGGCACCATGTACTCCGGCAGTGTCTGCGCGAGACGCTGCCGCAGGCTCGCAGTATCCACGTCCACGGGCGTCACGTAACCGACCAACCGCTTCTGCCCAGGCTCGTCCTCGCGCGCCACCACCACCGCCTGCACCACCTCCGGGTCCTTCAGCAGCACCGCCTCAATCTCGCCCAACTCCACACGGAACCCGCGGATCTTGATCTGCTGATCCGTGCGTCCGAGATACTCGATCGCTCCGTCGGCGCGCCACTTCGCCAGATCGCCCGTCCGATACATCCGCGCGCCCGGCGCTCCGTACGGATTGGCCACGAAGCGTTCCGCCGTCAGCCCGGGCCGCTTCAGGTATCCGCGCGCCAGCCCAATCCCCTCGATATACAGCTCGCCCGCGACGCCCACCGGTACCGGTTGCAGACTCTCGTCCAGCACGTACACCCGCGTATTCCAGATCGGACGGCCAATCGGCGTCATTCCCTCGCCGTGTCGCTCCGCCACCGCATAAGTCGTGTATGTGGTGTACTCCGTCGGGCCATACAGATTCACTACGCGTTCCACATGCCCGCGCTCGTAAATCTGCTGCGCCAGCGATTGCCGCAGCGCTTCGCCCGCCAGATTTACCGTCCTCACCGAGGCCGGCAGACCACCGCCGCGAACCAGTTCCGCCATCGCCGACGGAACCGTGTTGACCAGTGTCACTTCCTCGCGACGGCTCAGTTGCGCAAGCTCCAGCGCGTTGCCAGCCAGATACACCGTCCCGCCGAAACTCAGCGGCAGATACAGTTCGAAGATCGACAGATCGAAGCAAATCGAAGTGGAACACAACGTCGCTGCACGCTCGTCCTCGCCGAACGCTTCTTTCGCCCAATGCAGGAACGCCGCCGCACTCCGATGCTCGATGGCCGTGCCCTTCGGCGTGCCCGTCGAGCCCGACGTGTAGATCACATACGCCGTGTTGTCGGGGCGCAGCGCGGACGTCGGCTCCTCCGCACTGCAGGCGTTCAGCGCCTGCTCGGTCTCGATCGCATCAAGCTCCAGCACTTTTGCTTCGACGAAACGGTCCGCCAGAGCGCGATTCGTGATAGCCAGCGCCGGACGCGCGTCCTCCATCATGAAGCGCAGCCGCTCGGCCGGGTACTCCGGATCGACAGGCAGGTACGCCGCGCCCGCCTTCAGGATCCCCAGCAGCGCCACCATCATCTCCACCGATCGCGGCAGCGCCACCGCCACCACATCCTCGCAGCCGATGCCGCGCGAGATCAACCCATGAGCCAGACGATTGGCGCGCTCATGCAACTCGCGGTAACTGACGCTGCGTCCGGCAAACACCACGGCCGCCGCATCCGGAGTCCGCAACGCCTGCGCCGACAGCATCTCCGCCAGCGTCGTCTCCGGAACCGCATGCTCGGTGCGGTTCCACTCGTCCAGCACCTGCCGTCGCTCATCCGCGCTCAGCAGATCGATGCACCCGATGCGCTGCTCCGGATTCCGAACCACCGCCTCCAGCAGCCGCACCAGCCGCTGCGCCAGCGCTTCCACTGTTTCGCGATTGAACAAGTCGACGCTGAACTCGATGTGACCCGCGATTCCGTCGGGCATCGCATGCGAGGTTCGCCGCTCGCTCAGGCTGAACGAAAGGTCGAATTTTGAAACGGCTGTATCGACGGCCTGCGGAATGGCTTCGACGTCCATCAGGTTGAAGTTCGCGCGCGAAGAGTTCTGGAACGCGAGCAGCACCTGGAACAAGGGGTGCTGAGATAACGACCGGCTGGGGTTCAGCTCTTCCACAAGCCGCTCGAAGGGCAGATCCTGGTGCGCATAGGCGTTCAGGTCCGTGGTCCGCACCCGCCGCAGCAACTCGCGGAAGCTCGGGTCGCCCGAGACATCCGTGCGCAGGACCAGCGTATTGACGAAGAACCCAACCAGATTCTCGAGCGCGCTGTCCCCGCGTCCGGCGATGGGGCTTCCGATCGCAGTGTCGACGCCTCCGCCCAATCGACTCAGCAGAGCGGCGATGGCCGCCTGCATGACCATGAACAGACTGGCCTGCGCCTCGCTGGCCAGCGCCGAAAGCGCGCGATGCAGGCGCGCGCCGATCGACACGTTCACGGTATCGCCGCGATAGCTCGAGACCGCGGGCCGCGGCCGGTCGGACGGCAGGTTCAGTTGCTCCGGCAATCCCTCGAGCGCATTCTTCCAGAATGCAAGTTGCTTTGCGATGGGGCTGTCCGGGTCGTTCTCATCGCCGAGCACCTGTTGCTGCCACAACGTGTAATCGGCATACTGGACCGGCAGGGGCACAAACTCGGGAGCTTTGCCGCGGACACGAGCCGAGTACGCGCGGGCCAGATCTGCGGCGAGCGGACCGAGAGACCAGCCGTCGCCGGCAATGTGCTGCAACAGGATCAGCAGGAAATGTTCGTTCGGTCCAAGGATGAACAGATGCGCTCGTATAGGTATCTCGGAGCCGATGTCGAAGCCTTGGCGCGCAGCCTCCAGCAATCGCCCGGTAACCTCGGCCTCCGAAATCGCGGCGATCCGTACCGAGGGCCTGGCCCTGCTGGTGTCGAGGATGAGCTGCCGCGGCACCCCAGCGTGCTCGGGGAAGATAGTGCGCAGACTCTCGTGCCGCTCCACCAGGTCTCCGATGGCCAACTCCAGGGCGTTCCGGTCGAGCAGCCCTCTCAGGCGTAGCGTCAGCGGTAGGTTGTACGTTGCGCTAGTGCCCTCGAGGCGCGACAGGAACCACAGGCGCCGCTGTGCGAAGGACAGAGGCAGTTCCGACGGACGCTCCATCACCCGTACGCGCGGCCGCGCCGCTACCTTGCCCTGAATTGCTTCAGAAATCCCACCCACGGTGGGCGCTTCGAACAGGTCGCGAATGGACAGGTCCACGTTCAGTGTCGTCCGGATGCGTCCGATCAGCCTTGCTCCCAGAAGCGAATCGCCTCCGAGGTCGAAGAAATGATCATCCAGCCCGACTTGCAAGACGCCCAGCGTTTCAGCGAAGAGCGAGCACAGGATCTCTTCCTGCGGCGTTCGCGGCGCTCGCCATTCGATGGGCCGGAACTCCGGCGCGGGCAACGCCTTGCGGTCGAGCTTCCCGTTCGGCGTCAGCGGCAACGCTTCCATCGTCACGATAGCCGCCGGCACCATGTACTCCGGCAGTGTCTGCGCGAGACGCTGCCGCAGGCTCGCAGTATCCACGTCCACGGGCGTCACGTAACCGACCAACCGCTTCTGCCCAGGCTCGTCCTCGCGCGCCACCACCACCGCCTGCACCACCTCCGGGTCCTTCAGCAGCACCGCCTCAATCTCGCCCAACTCCACACGGAACCCGCGGATCTTGATCTGCTGATCCGTGCGTCCGAGATACTCGATCGCTCCGTCGGCGCGCCACTTCGCCAGATCGCCCGTCCGATACATCCGCGCGCCCGGCGCTCCGTACGGATTGGCCACGAAGCGTTCCGCCGTCAGCCCGGGCCGCTTCAGGTATCCGCGCGCCAGGCCCGGGCCTGCAAGGTACAGTTCTCCCGCAACGCCGATGGGCGCGGGTTGCAGGTGGCCATCGAGTACGTACGCCTGTGTGTTCGCGATCGGCCTGCCAATGGGGATGGTCCGCTCGTCTGCCGCAACCTCCTCAAAGGCATGCCAGGTCGCGAACGTCGTCGTCTCCGTCGGACCGTATACATGCTCGAGTTGCCCGGGCGCGGCACCTTCCAGAACCGCTTTCGGCCACTGCGGATCCACCGCTTCGCCGCCAAACAGCACATACCGCAACCGCTCGAACGCTCCCGGGGCTTCGCGCGCGATCTGGTTGAACAGCGCCGTCGTGAGGAACAGCGTCGTCACCCCTTCGGCCTTCAGCTTTCTTTCCAGATCCACCGGGCTCAGCGCCGTGTGCTTGTCGATCACCACCACGCGCGCCCCGTTCAGCAGCGCGCCCCAAATCTCGAAGGTCGCCGCGTCGAATGAAGCGTTCGCCGCCTGCGCGATGGCGTCGGTGGGCTGGAGTTGCACGTATTCGGTCCGCAGCGCCAGCCTCACGATCGCCCGGTGAGAAACCATCGTGCCCTTCGGCGCCCCCGTCGAGCCCGACGTGTACATCACGTACGCGAGGTTGTCCACCACCGCGCGGCGCTCCGGATTCTCACGGCTCTCGTCCGCACCCCGGCCCCATTCGCTGTCCAGACGAATCACGCGGCCGGCCTCCAGCGGCAACCGCTCGGCGAGTTCCTGCTCGCTCACTAGCACCGTGATTCGCGCGTCCTCGGCCATGAACTCCACGCGCTCGACCGGGTACTCCGGCGCCAGCGGCACGTACGCTCCGCCAGCCTTCAGAATGCCCAGCAGCGCGACGATCATCTCGATCCCGCGCTCCAGCGACACTCCGACCCGGACCTCCGGCCCGACGCCGCGCCGGCGCAGATAGTGCGCCAACTGATTGGCCTTCTCGTTCAGTTCGCGGTACGTGACTCTCCGGCCCCCGGACGCTACCGCGATCGCCTCCGGCGTCCGTTGGGCCTGCTCTTCGAACAGGTCCGCGACGGTACCGGCAGGCAGTTCGCGCTCCGTCCCGTTCCAGTCCTGCAGAACCTGCCGCCGCTCTTCTTCGCTCAGCAAGCCGATGCGGCCGACTCGCTGCTGCAGGTCGCGACCCGCGGCTTCCAGCAGACGCATCAGACGCGCGAGCAAATGCTCGGCTTCCTCCCGCGCGCAGACCTCCGGTCGATAGTCAAGCCGTACGCGCAGCGTGCGCCCGGGCGCCACCACCAGCGTCATGGCGTAGTGCGAGGCGTCGCGCCCTTCCGCACTGCGGATGCGCAGTCCGGCGGCACTCTCCGACAACGCTTCGCGATCCACCGGGTAGTTTTCAAACACCACGAGCGTGTCGAATAGTTCACCCACACCGGCCAGCCGCTGCGTCTCGGCCAGCAGCATGTGCTGATGCGCCATCAGGCGCGACTGCCGCTCCTGCACGCGCTGCAGCAAATCGATCAGCCGCTCATCTCCGCTGACGCGCATCCGCAGTGGGACCGTGTTGATGAATAGGCCCACCATCGTCTCGATCCCAGCCACCTCCGGCGGACGACCGGCTACCGTCACACCGAACACCACTTCTTCGCGAGCGGTGAGGTTGCTCAGCAGAATGCCCCACGCTCCCTGCACTACCGTGTTCAGCGTCAGCCCGTGGGCACGCGCTTCTTTGCTCAGGGCCTCAGCCAGCCACTCCGGAACGTCGGCCGTTACGCGCTCCGGCTCACGCGGTGTCGTGTTTGCCGCGGCGATGCACGTGCCTTCTTCGAGTCCTGACAGCGCCGCTTTCCACGCCTCGCGTCCGGCCTGCTCGTCCTGCGCGGCAATCCAGCGCAGATACTCGCGATATGGCGTCACGCGTCGCAGACTGCGCTCGTCGCCTTGGGTCGCATACAGCGCCAGTAGTTCCTGCAGAAGCACGGGTACCGACCACCCATCCATCAGCAGGTGATGATTGGTCAGCACCAGACGCCATCGCTCTTCCTCGATGCGCACCAGCGTGACGCGCATCAGCGGAGCCTTCGTCACGTCGAAGCGCTGTTCACGGTCGGCTCGCAGCAACTCGCGATAGTCGTGCTCATCCGTCCCGCGCAGATCGACGACTCGCCACGGCAACTCCGCGGCGCCGTCGATGACCTGCACACCTTCCTGGACAAAGGCCGCCCGCAGACTAGCGTGCCGCTTGACCAGCACCCGCGCCGCGGCCTCCAGCGTCTGCTCGTCTACCGCGCCATCGAGTTCGAACACCATCTGGACCATGTACACGTCCGGTCCTTCGGTGTCGTACTGCGCGTGGAACAGCAGACCCTGCTGCAGCGGCGACAACGGTAGGATGTCTTCAAGTCCCGGATAACGGCTCTCCAGCGCTTCGATCTCCCCCTGCGACAAGCGCACCAACGGCACGTCCGAGGGCGTGCGTCCGCTAATTGCGGCGTCGAACGCTATCGCTTCGAGCTCTGCAAACCAGCCTTCCGCGATGGCTCGCACCTGCTCTTCGGTGACCAGCGCCGGAGCCCAACGCCATATGGCTTTCAGCCGTGGTCCTTCCGGGCTGTCTATCGTCAGCGCGTTCACTTCCACGGCGTGCCACATCGGCATCTCCGCATCCACTGCGCCACCGAGCACATTCTCGTCACCGCTGCCTTCGAAGCGTCCCAGGTAATTGAACGCGATCTCCGGTTGCTGCAGTTGTGAAAGCTTCGCTCGCGTATCGTCGTTGAGATAGCGCAGCAGGCCGTATCCGATGCCGCCGTCCGGAATCGCGCGCAACTGCTCCTTCACGCTCTTCACCGCGCGGCCGCGATCCAGGCCCGCAATGTCCAGCCGTACCGGATAGAGGCTCGTAAACCAGCCCACCGTGCGGGACAGATCGACGCCTTCGAAGATCTCTTCGCGTCCGTGGCCTTCCACGTCCACCAGCAACGCTCTATCCCGACCCGCGGCCAGCGCAAGCGCGCTCAGCAGAACGTCGTTCACACGACCGTGGAACGCGGCCGGCACGCTGCTCAGCAATGGCGCCGTGATGCGCGGGTCGAGCGTCAGGCTGAGGTGTCCCGCCGTCGCGGCCGTGTCTCGCGTGGGGTCGAGGTCGCCTTTGGCGATCCGCGGTGACGGGGCGCTCAGCATCCCGGTCCACAGCGGCAGTTCCCTGACGCGACGCTCTGAACGCCCTTCTTCCTCCAGCCGCTCGGCCCAGCGCCGGAACGATGTCCCCTTCGCTCCCAACTCAATCGGCTGGCCTGCTGCAGCAGCTTCCCACGCCGATTGCAGATCCGGCCCGAGAATGCGCCACGACACGCCGTCCACCGCCAGGTGATGGATCATCACCTGCAGCCTTCCCGCTGCTTCCTCGCCAGCGTCGAACCAGACGGCCTGCAACATCACGCCGGCCTCGGGGTCCAGCCGCGCTTCCGCTTCCGACCGATGCAGGCAGCTCTCGGCGCGCACGCTGCCCGCTTCGACGATCTCCAACCGCTCACCCCTCAGCCGCATCCGCAACGCATCGTGATGGTCAAGCACGGCCTGCAGCGCCACCACCAAATGTCGTTCTTCGATGCCCGGTCGCACCGGGAACACCATCGACTGGCTGAACCGACCCATCGGTCCGCCCCGCTCGATCACGTAACGCATGATCGCCGTCAGCGCCGCTTCTCCCGTGGCCACGTCCTGCTCCGCCGTTTCCACCACCACACTCCGCGCAACCGCAGCCAGAGCTTCCACCGTCTGGTGCTGGAACACGTCGCGCGGCGTGATGACCCAGCCGGCCTTGCGCGCACGACTGACTAACTGCATCGACGAGATGCTGTCTCCACCAAGATGGAAGAAGTTATCGTCGAGGCCCACCTTTTCCAGCCGCAGCGTTTCGGCAAAGAGCGAGCACAATACCTCTTCCTGCGGCGTTCGCGGCGCTCGCCATTCGATGGGCCGGAACTCCGGCGCGGGCAACGCCTTGCGGTCGAGCTTCCCGTTCGGCGTCAGCGGCAACGCTTCCATCGTCACGATAGCCGCCGGCACCATGTACTCCGGCAGTGTCTGCGCGAGACGCTGCCGCAGGCTCGCAGTATCCACGTCCACGGGCGTCACGTAACCGACCAACCGCTTCTGCCCAGGCTCGTCCTCGCGCGCCACCACCACCGCCTGCACCACCTCCGGGTCCTTCAGCAGCACCGCCTCAATCTCGCCCAACTCCACACGGAACCCGCGGATCTTGATCTGCTGATCCGTGCGTCCGAGATACTCGATCGCTCCGTCGGCGCGCCACTTCGCCAGATCGCCCGTCCGATACATCCGCGCGCCCGGCGCTCCGTACGGATTGGCCACGAAGCGTTCCGCCGTCAGCCCGGGCCGCTTCAGGTATCCGCGCGCCAGGCCCGGGCCTGCAAGGTACAGTTCTCCCGCAACGCCGATGGGCGCGGGTTGCAGGTGGCCATCGAGTACGTACGCCTGTGTGTTCGCGATCGGCCTGCCAATGGGGATGGTCCGCTCGTCTGCCGCAACCTCCTCAAAGGCATGCCAGGTCGCGAACGTCGTCGTCTCCGTCGGACCGTATACATGCTCGAGTTGCCCGGGCGCGGCACCTTCCAGAACCGCTTTCGGCCACTGCGGATCCACCGCTTCGCCGCCAAACAGCACATACCGCAACCGCTCGAACGCTCCCGGGGCTTCGCGCGCGATCTGGTTGAACAGCGCCGTCGTGAGGAACAGCGTCGTCACCCCTTCGGCCTTCAGCTTTCTTTCCAGATCCACCGGGCTCAGCGCCGTGTGCTTGTCGATCACCACCACGCGCGCCCCGTTCAGCAGCGCGCCCCAAATCTCGAAGGTCGCCGCGTCGAATGAAGCGTTCGCCGCCTGCGCGATGGCGTCGGTGGGCTGGAGTTGCACGTATTCGGTCCGCAGCGCCAGCCTCACGATCGCCCGGTGAGAAACCATCGTGCCCTTCGGCGCCCCCGTCGAGCCCGACGTGTACATCACGTACGCGAGGTTGTCCACCACCGCGCGGCGCTCCGGATTCTCACGGCTCTCGTCCGCACCCCGGCCCCATTCGCTGTCCAGACGAATCACGCGGCCGGCCTCCAGCGGCAACCGCTCGGCGAGTTCCTGCTCGCTCACTAGCACCGTGATTCGCGCGTCCTCGGCCATGAACTCCACGCGCTCGACCGGGTACTCCGGCGCCAGCGGCACGTACGCTCCGCCAGCCTTCAGAATGCCCAGCAGCGCGACGATCATCTCGATCCCGCGCTCCAGCGACACTCCGACCCGGACCTCCGGCCCGACGCCGCGCCGGCGCAGATAGTGCGCCAACTGATTGGCCTTCTCGTTCAGTTCGCTGTACGTGACTCTCCGGCCCCCGGACGCTACCGCGATCGCCTCCGGCGTCCGTTGGGCCTGCTCTTCGAACAGGTCCGCGACGGTACCGGCAGGCAGTTCGCGCTCCGTCCCGTTCCAGTCCTGCAGAACCTGCCGCCGCTCTTCTTCGCTCAGCAAGCCGATGCGGCCGACTCGCTGCTGCAGGTCGCGACCCGCGGCTTCCAGCAGACGCATCAGACGCGCGAGCAAATGCTCGGCTTCCTCCCGCGCGCAGACCTCCGGTCGATAGTCAAGCCGTACGCGCAGCGTGCGCCCGGGCGCCACCACCAGCGTCATGGCGTAGTGCGAGGCGTCGCGCCCTTCCGCACTGCGGATGCGCAGTCCGGCGGCACTCTCCGACAACGCTTCGCGATCCACCGGGTAGTTTTCAAACACCACGAGCGTGTCGAATAGTTCACCCACACCGGCCAGCCGCTGCGTCTCGGCCAGCAGCATGTGCTGATGCGCCATCAGGCGCGACTGCCGCTCCTGCACGCGCTGCAGCAAATCGATCAGCCGCTCATCTCCGCTGACGCGCATCCGCAGTGGGACCGTGTTGATGAATAGGCCCACCATCGTCTCGATCCCAGCCACCTCCGGCGGACGACCGGCTACCGTCACACCGAACACCACTTCTTCGCGAGCGGTGAGGTTGCTCAGCAGAATGCCCCACGCTCCCTGCACTACCGTGTTCAGCGTCAGCCCGTGGGCACGCGCTTCTTTGCTCAGGGCCTCAGCCAGCCACTCCGGAACGTCGGCCGTTACGCGCTCCGGCTCACGCGGTGTCGTGTTTGCCGCGGCGATGCACGTGCCTTCTTCGAGTCCTGACAGCGCCGCTTTCCACGCCTCGCGTCCGGCCTGCTCGTCCTGCGCGGCAATCCAGCGCAGATACTCGCGATATGGCGTCACGCGTCGCAGACTGCGCTCGTCGCCTTGGGTCGCATACAGCGCCAGTAGTTCCTGCAGAAGCACGGGTACCGACCACCCATCCATCAGCAGGTGATGATTGGTCAGCACCAGACGCCATCGCTCTTCCTCGATGCGCACCAGCGTGACGCGCATCAGCGGAGCCTTCGTCACGTCGAAGCGCTGTTCACGGTCGGCTCGCAGCAACTCGCGATAGTCGTGCTCATCCGTCCCGCGCAGATCGACGACTCGCCACGGCAACTCCGCGGCGCCGTCGATGACCTGCACACCTTCCTGGACAAAGGCCGCCCGCAGACTAGCGTGCCGCTTGACCAGCACCCGCGCCGCGGCCTCCAGCGTCTGCTCGTCTACCGCGCCATCGAGTTCGAACACCATCTGGACCATGTACACGTCCGGTCCTTCGGTGTCGTACTGCGCGTGGAACAGCAGACCCTGCTGCAGCGGCGACAACGGTAGGATGTCTTCAAGTCCCGGATAACGGCTCTCCAGCGCTTCGATCTCCCCCTGCGACAAGCGCACCAACGGCACGTCCGAGGGCGTGCGTCCGCTAATTGCGGCGTCGAACGCTATCGCTTCGAGCTCTGCAAACCAGCCTTCCGCGATGGCTCGCACCTGCTCTTCGGTGACCAGCGCCGGAGCCCAACGCCATATGGCTTTCAGCCGTGGTCCTTCCGGGCTGTCTATCGTCAGCGCGTTCACTTCCACGGCGTGCCACATCGGCATCTCCGCATCCACTGCGCCACCGAGCACATTCTCGTCACCGCTGCCTTCGAAGCGTCCCAGGTAATTGAACGCGATCTCCGGTTGCTGCAGTTGTGAAAGCTTCGCTCGCGTATCGTCGTTGAGATAGCGCAGCAGGCCGTATCCGATGCCGCCGTCCGGAATCGCGCGCAACTGCTCCTTCACGCTCTTCACCGCGCGGCCGCGATCCAGGCCCGCAATGTCCAGCCGTACCGGATAGAGGCTCGTAAACCAGCCCACCGTGCGGGACAGATCGACGCCTTCGAAGATCTCTTCGCGTCCGTGGCCTTCCACGTCCACCAGCAACGCTCTATCCCGACCCGCGGCCAGCGCAAGCGCGCTCAGCAGAACGTCGTTCACACGACCGTGGAACGCGGCCGGCACGCTGCTCAGCAATGGCGCCGTGATGCGCGGGTCGAGCGTCAGGCTGAGGTGTCCCGCCGTCGCGGCCGTGTCTCGCGTGGGGTCGAGGTCGCCTTTGGCGATCCGCGGTGACGGGGCGCTCAGCATCCCGGTCCACAGCGGCAGTTCCCTGACGCGACGCTCTGAACGCCCTTCTTCCTCCAGCCGCTCGGCCCAGCGCCGGAACGATGTCCCCTTCGCTCCCAACTCAATCGGCTGGCCTGCTGCAGCAGCTTCCCACGCCGATTGCAGATCCGGCCCGAGAATGCGCCACGACACGCCGTCCACCGCCAGGTGATGGATCATCACCTGCAGCCTTCCCGCTGCTTCCTCGCCAGCGTCGAACCAGACGGCCTGCAACATCACGCCGGCCTCGGGGTCCAGCCGCGCTTCCGCTTCCGACCGATGCAGGCAGCTCTCGGCGCGCACGCTGCCCGCTTCGACGATCTCCAACCGCTCACCCCTCAGCCGCATCCGCAACGCATCGTGATGGTCAAGCACGGCCTGCAGCGCCACCACCAAATGTCGTTCTTCGATGCCCGGTCGCACCGGGAACACCATCGACTGGCTGAACCGACCCATCGGTCCGCCCCGCTCGATCACGTAACGCATGATCGCCGTCAGCGCCGCTTCTCCCGTGGCCACGTCCTGCTCCGCCGTTTCCACCACCACACTCCGCGCAACCGCAGCCAGAGCTTCCACCGTCTGGTGCTGGAACACGTCGCGCGGCGTGATGACCCAGCCGGCCTTGCGCGCACGACTGACTAACTGCATCGACGAGATGCTGTCTCCACCAAGATGGAAGAAGTTATCGTCGAGGCCCACCTTTTCCAGCCGCAGCGTTTCGGCAAAGAGCGAGCACAATACCTCTTCCTGCGGCGTTCGCGGCGCTCGCCATTCGATGGGCCGGAACTCCGGCGCGGGCAACGCCTTGCGGTCGAGCTTCCCGTTCGGCGTCAGCGGCAACGCTTCCATCGTCACGATAGCCGCCGGCACCATGTACTCCGGCAGTGTCTGCGCGAGACGCTGCCGCAGGCTCGCAGTATCCACGTCCACGGGCGTCACGTAACCGACCAACCGCTTCTGCCCAGGCTCGTCCTCGCGCGCCACCACCACCGCCTGCACCACCTCCGGGTCCTTCAGCAGCACCGCCTCAATCTCGCCCAACTCCACACGGAACCCGCGGATCTTGATCTGCTGATCCGTGCGTCCGAGATACTCGATCGCTCCGTCGGCGCGCCACTTCGCCAGATCGCCCGTCCGATACATCCGCGCGCCCGGCGCTCCGTACGGATTGGCCACGAAGCGTTCCGCCGTCAGCCCGGGCCGCTTCAGGTATCCGCGCGCCAGGCCCGGGCCTGCAAGGTACAGTTCTCCCGCAACGCCGATGGGCGCGGGTTGCAGGTGGCCATCGAGTACGTACGCCTGTGTGTTCGCGATCGGCCTGCCAATGGGCGGCACGACAGCGCCCGACAGGACGGAACTCATCGTCGAGCAGACGGTCGCCTCAGTCGGCCCGTACACGTTCCGCATTCGCGTGCGACCGGACCACAGACCGGCCATCCGCGCAGTTGTGGGTTCTCCGCCGACAACTAGCGTCTCCAGCGCCGATGCATCGTCCGGCGCCAAGGTCTGGAGCACTGACGGCGTAAACATCGCGTGCGTGATCCGCCGTTGACCGAGGCTGCGCGACAACGCCTCGCCACCCCGGTCCTCCGCGTAGGCGATGACCAGAGTGGCTCCGGCGAGCAGCGTCATCGCGATCTCGCAGAAGCAGACGTCGAAGCTGATGGACGCAAACTGCAACACCCTCGAAGAGGAGGTGATGTTCAGCATCCGGATATGTTGTTCAGCAAGGTTCGGCAGCCCGGCGTGCGTGACCACGACGCCCTTGGGCGCTCCGGCCGATCCGGAAGTATGGATCACGTAAGCTGAGTTCTCCGTACGCACAAGCCGAGCCCGCGAAGGCTCGGTCGCCGGCGCCATCGCGAGTTGCTCGATCACGGAGGGATCGTCCAGCAGAACGCACTCGACCGTACGGGGAAGCTGTTGCGCGACCTGACGCGTGGTGACGATCAGATGCGCATCAACATCTTCCACCATGAACGACAGTCGCGCATCCGGGCACTCAGGATCCAGCGGCACGTATGCGGCGCCGGCTTTGAGGATCGCCAGCAGTGCGACGACCATCTCGACAGAGCGCGGCAGCGCTAGGCCAATCACCGACTCCGGACCCGCGCCCTTCGACGCGAGTAAATGCGCCATGCGGTTGGCGCGCTCTTCCAGCGCTCCGTAGCTGAGTGCGGCGGGGTAGTGCTCCACAGCGATGGCGCCCGGAGTTCTGGCGGCCTGTTGAGCAAAGAGCGTGTGGAACGTTCCCTCGGCAAAGGGCGCGGCCGTGTCGTTCCATTCCTCGACGATGCGCCTCCACTCGCCGGCTCGCATCAGGTCGATGCGCCCTATCGGGGTATCGTCACGAGAAGCCGCGACCTCCAGCAGCTTCACCAGTCGGCTCAAGATGGACGTCGCGGTTCCGACGTCGAACAGATCGGGCCGATAATCCAGCCGAAGGTGTAAATGTGGCCCTGGCACAACCATCAGGCTAAGCGGATAGTGCGTGGCGTCGCGCGCCTCCATACTGCGCACCGCAAGTCCGCCGACGTCGCGCGTCAGGCCTTCGCGATCGATCGGAAAATTCTCGAAAGCGACGATGGTGTCGAACAGGTCACGTTTGCCAGACATACGCCGCAGTTCGGGCAGGCCAAGCCACTGGTGCGCCATCAGGCGCGACTGGTTGTTCTGAAGACGGCGGAACAGATCGAGCAGAGTCTCCGAATCGCGGAACTGCACGCGCGCGGGCAGCGTGTTGACGAACAAGCCAACCATCGACTCGTTTCCCGGGATCTCGGGGGACCGTCCGGCGACCGTTGCTCCGAACACCACGTCATGGCACCCAGTTAACCGACCGAGCAGAATGCCCCAGGCGGCCTGCACGATGGTGTTTAGCGTGAGCCCGTGCGCCCGCGCCTCACGCATCAGCGCGTCTCCGAGGTATTCGGACACGTCGATCCTCAGGCTCACTGGCTCCGCGACCGTTCGCGCGACATCGATGTTGGCCACACGGGCCAGCTCGTCGACATCAGCCAGTTCCGCTTCCCACGCGGCGACAGCGGCCTGACGGTCCTGCGCAGCCACCCACCGCAGGTATTCCCGATACTGCGGGACTCGCGGCAACGCCGAATCGTCGCCACCCGCGGCATGGAGCACCATCAGTTCCCGCACAAGCGTCAGCACCGACCAGCCGTCCAGGAGCAGATGGTGGTTGGTCAACAGCAACCGCCATCGGTCCTCAGACATTCGCACCAACGTGAACCGCATCAGCGGCGCATGCGCGACGTCGAACCGTTGCCGGCGATCCTCATCGATCACTTCGGCACAATGCCGGTCGCGATCGTCGGCTCCATGCAGGTCGACCACTACCCAGGGCAGTTCCACATCGGCGGAGATCACCTGCACAGGTTCGCGGAGGCCCTCCTGCGCGAAGGCGGCCCTGAGACTACTGTGCCGCTTAACCAGCGCGCGAGCGGCCGTCTGCAGCGCTTTCTCGTCCAGTCGGCCTTCCAGATCCAGCGACAACTGAACCGTGTACACGTCCGGTCCTTCCGTGTCGAAATTTGCGTGGAACAGTAGGCCGTGTTGTAACGGCGACAGCGGCAGAATGTCTTCGAGATCCGGGTACCGGCTCTCCAACGCTCCAATCTCCTGCTGCGACAGCCGAACCAGCGGCACGTCCGAGGGCGTGCGTCCGCGGACTGCGGTATCGAGCGCAATCGCTTCGAGCTCCGCGAACCAGGCTTCCGCCATCGCCCGCACTTGCTGTTCGCTGATGACGGAGGGCGCCCAGCGCCACATCGCTTTCAGCCGCGGTCCATCCGGTCCGTCGACGGTCAACGCGTTTACTTCCATCGCGTGCCACAGCGGCATGTCCGCATCCACGGCTCCGCCCAGCACGTTCGCGTTGCCGCCGCGGCCTTCAAATCGTCCGAGGTAGTTGAAGCCGATCTCCGGCCGCTTCCACTCCGAAAGTGTCGCTCCTGTTTCTTCGTTCAGGTGGCGCAGCAGGCCGTATCCGATGCCGCCGTCTGGAATGGCCCGCAACTGCTCTTTCACGCTCTTCACCGCATGGCTTCGATTTAGGCCCGCGATCTCCAGACGCACCGGATACAGGCTGGTGAACCAGCCTACCGTGCGTGACAAATCCACGCCATCGAAGATGTCTTCACGTCCGTGACCTTCCACGTCCACCAGCAGCGCTCCGTCCCTGCCAGCGGCCAGCGCGAGCCCGCTCAGCAGGACGTCGTTCACGCTCCCGTGGAGCGCAGCGGGCACAGAGCTTAGCAAGGGTGCCGTCACGCGCGGATCCAGCGTGAGACTTAGGTGTCCCGCCGTTGCCGCCGTGTCTCGCGTGGGGTCGAGGTCAGCGCTCGCCAGCCGTGCCGACGGAGCGCTCAGGATCGCCGTCCAGAACGGCAACTCCTTCTCTCGACGTTCCGATCGCGCCTCTTCGTGCAACAGCGTGGCCCATTGCCGGAACGAAGTCCCTTTCGCTCCAAGCCCGATCGGCTGGCCTGCCGCAACCGCCTGCCAGGCCGACTGCAGCTCTGGTCCGAGGATGCGCCACGACACGCCATCGACCGCGAGGTGATGAATGATCACCAGCAGGCGTCCTGGCGCCTGTTCTCCGTCGTCGAACCATACAGCCTGCAGCATCGCTCCGTCTTCCACGCTCAGGCGCGACGCCGCTGCTTCAGACTCCTCCGCCAGCGACCACTCGGCCCGGCGGAAACACAAGCCAGCCGGCACGCAGCCGGGCTCTCCGATATCGAGCGAGCCGTTGCGCAGCCGCATCCGAAGCACGTCGTGGCGGTCAAGAATCTCCTGAAGCGCGGTTGTGAGATGGCGCTCCCGGATCCCGGCGTGCACATCCATCACCATCGACTGGCTGAAGCGTCCCACAGGCCCGCCACGCGCGATCAGGTAACGCATGATGGGCGTCAGCGGCACCTTGCCGGTGGCGATGTACCCGGCCGTGGTCTCGGCCGGCTTCGCTTCGCCGGCCGCAGCGGCCAGCGCTTCCACGGTCTGGTGCTGGAACACGTCGCGCGGCGTGATCACCAGCCCCGCTTTCCGGGCGCGGCTCACCAACTGCATGGAAACGATGCTGTCGCCGCCAAGCTCGAAGAAATTAGCGTCCAGCCCGGGACGGTCCACGCCGAGTGTTTCGCTGAAGAGCGCGCAGAGAATTTCTTCCTGCCGCGTTCGGGGAGCTCGCCACTCCACCATCTGAAACGACGGAGCGGGCAGGGCTTTTCGATCCAGCTTGCCGTTGGGCGTCAGCGGTAACGCGTCGAGCGTGACGATGGCGGATGGCGTCATGTAATCCGGCAGCGTCTCGGCGAGCCGCTGGCGTAACCCGGCGGCATCCACTCCCGCGGGCGTGACATACGCCACCAGTCGCTTCTGTCCCGGTTCGTCTTCCCTGAGGATAACTCGCGCCTCTCTCACTTCCGCACAGCCTGCCAGCGCCGCCTCGACCTCGCCCAGTTCTATTCGGAAGCCCCGGAGCTTGATCTGCTCGTCGGTACGCCCCAGATACTCCAGCGCTCCGTCGACACGCCACTTCACTAGGTCGCCCGTGCGATACATGCGCGCTCCGGCACTTTCGTACGGATTGGCGACGAAGCGCTCGGCGGTCAGCCCCGGTCTCTTCACGTACCCCCGCGCCAGTCCGGATCCCGCGACGTACAGTTCGCCGGCAACGCCAGCCGGCCTCGGGCGTAAATTCGCGTCGAGCACGTACAGCCTCGTATTCCAGATGGGGCGGCCAATAGGCGTCATGCCATCGCGCCGCCGTTCGGCGACGGCGTACGTTGTGTAGGTGGTGTATTCGGTCGGTCCGTACAAATTCACTACACGATCAACGCACGTGCTGCGATAGATCTCGTCCGCCAGCGCCTGCGTCAACGCTTCGCCCGCAAGGTTGACGGTCTGCACGCCGCTAGGCACTCCTCCGATTCGCATCAGCTCTGCCATCGCGGAGGGAACGGTGTTGACCAGCGTGATGTCTTCGGCTTCGGCGAGTTCCGGCATTTGGAGCGCGTTCTCCGCGAGAATGACGGTCCCGCCGAAGCTCAGCGGCAGATACAACTCGAAGATCGACAGATCGAAGCAGATGGAGGTGGATGCCAGCACCGACGCCGTCTCATCCGAACCGAACTCCGCGTGAGCCCAATGCAGAAATGCCACTACGCTGCGGTGTTCAATTGCCGTGCCCTTCGGCGTTCCAGTCGACCCCGACGTGTAGATCACGTACGCGGTATTGGCCGGTTCCAGCCTGCGCTTCCCATCGCCCTGCGCTGGATTTGACGTCGGGCATAGCTGCAATTCTCCTTCGGTCTCGGGGGAGCCGATGGTGACGACCTCGACCGGCGTCGGCAAGCTCCGCGACACTTCCGGCGTGGCGACCAACAGGGCCGGACGGGCGTCCTGAATCATCAGCTTCAACCGCTCGCGGGGATACACGGGGTCCAGCGGCAGGCAGGCCGCCCCTGACTTGAGAATCGCGAGAAGCGCCACCACCATATCCGCCGTTCGCGGCATAGCGACTCCGACCAGATCCTCGGGTCCAACACCGCGCCGGATCAACATGTGCGCCAGTCTGTTCGCGTGCTCGTTCAGAACGGCGTAGCAGAGCTCGGTCTGCCCGCAACGCAACGCCGTGGCGTGCGGCCGCCGTTCCGCCTGTTGCTCGAACATCTCCTGCAGCGTCGTTTGTGGCACCGGCATCGCGGTGCGATTCCAGTCGTGCAGTATCCGCCGCCGATCTTGCACCTCCAGCAGTTCGATAGATTCGACTGGTTGTTCGGCATCGACGGTCATCGCCCTGAGCACGCGAACCAGCATTCGACCGATTCCCTCGACGGTGCTCTTATCGAACAAATCCGTCGAGTACTCGATGGAACCCGCCATGCCCTCCGGCGCACCACTCCGGCCCCGGAGTTCGCTGAAGCTAAACGTCAGATCGAACCTGGCGGAACCGTTGCTGAAGCTCTCGCCGGCGATCTCGATGCCAGGGAGAGCGATGTGCGCCGGTTCCATCGCGTTCTGGAAGGCAAGCATCACCTGAAACAGCGGGCTGCGTGCCAGTGATCGCATCGGGTTGACTTCTTCCACCACGCTCTCGAAAGGCACATCCTGATGTGCGTACGCGTCCAGATCCGTTCTGCGAACACGCTCCAGCAATTCGCGGCAAGTGGGAGCACCAGAGATGTCGGTACGCAGCACCAGAGTGTTCACGAACAACCCGACCAGATTCTCCAGAGCGGCATCCACTCGTCCCGCGATGGGTGTTCCGATGGGAATGTCCCTGCCCGCGCCAAGTCGGCTTAGCAAGGCCGCGAGACCGGCGTGTAGAACCATAAACAACGTCACTCGTTCCTCACGCGCAACGGCGGACAGGGCGGCATGCAGTTCGGCACCGATCTGCATCGTCACCATGCCTCCGCGATAACTCGCCCTCGCGGGACGGGGGCGGTCGACGGGGAGCCGGATCTCTTCAGGGATGCCCTTCAGCGCGGCCTTCCAGTAGTCCAATTGGCAGCGGAGCACGGTGCCGGCCCCCTCTTCGGACGACAGCAGTTTCCTTTGCCAGAGCGTGTAGTCGACGTAAGTGACCGGCAGTGGCCTGAAACGCGGCTCCCCTCCCGCATTCCTAGCCGAGTATGCCTCGCTGAGGTCGCCCACCAGCGGGCGCATCGACCAACCATCTCCGGCGATATGGTGCAGCAACAACAACAGCACGTGCTCGGTCGGGCTGAGCGCAAACAGATGCACCCTGATCGGGACCTCGCGACTGAGGTCGAAGCCGCGTCGCCCCGCCGCAACAAGTTCCCGGTCCAACTCGGATGGCCGCGTCTCCGTCACGATGAACGGAACGGGCGCCTCGTCAGCCGGAATCACGTGTTGCCGCGGCTTGCCGGCCGTGTCCGGAATGACGGTGCGGAGAATCTCGTGCCGACGCGCGACATCACGAATGGCTAGCTGGAGCGCTGCTCTGTCGAGTTCTCCGCGAAGACGTAACGCGAGAGGAATGTTGTAAGTTCCGCCTGGACCTTCGAGGCGATTGAGGAACCACAACCGGTTTTGCGCGAACGAGAGAGGGATCTCCCCCAGACGCTCCATGGGGCGTAGCGGCTCACGGATCCCCTCGCCTTTAGCGACGCGCTGCTCGAGTGTCGCGGGGGTTGAGGCTTCGAAGAGCGCACGAATCGAGATCTCGACTTCTAATGTCGTCCGCAATCGGCCGATTAGTTTTGTCGCGAGCAACGAATCGCCGCCGAGTTCAAAGAAGTTGTCGTCCAGCCCAACTCGCCCGAGTCCGAGGGTCTCTCTGAACAGTTCACAGAGGATCTCTTCCTGCGGCGTCCGCGGAGCTCGCCATTCGATGGGCCGGAACTCCGGCGCGGGCAGCGCCTTTCGGTCGAGTTTCCCGTTCGGTGTCAGCGGCAACGTTTCCATCGTCACGATGGCCGCCGGCACCATGTACTCCGGCAGTGTCTGCGCGAGACGCTGCCGCAACGCGACGGCGTCTGGCGTCGCAGGCGTCACATAGCCTACGAGCCGCTTCTGTCCGGGCCTATCTTCGCGCGCTACGACACGCGCTTCCTTCACGCCCGTGCACTTCAGCAGCGCCGATTCAATCTCGCCCAACTCCACACGGAACCCGCGGATCTTGATCTGCTGATCCGTGCGTCCGAGATACTCGATCGCTCCGTCGGCGCGCCACTTCGCCAGATCGCCCGTCCGATACATCCGCGCGCCGGCGTGGCCGTATGGATTCGCCACGAAACGCTCCGCCGTCAGCCCGGGGCGATTGACGTAGCCGCGCGCCAGACCCGATCCGCCAATGTACAGTTCGCCCGCAACGCCGGCCGGCACGGGCTGCAGATTTGCGTCCAGCACGTAGGCGCAGGTGTTCCAGATAGGCCGCCCGATGGTTGGAGCTTCGGCTCCTTCGAGCGCTTCGCTCATCGTGGCGCACGCTGTGCATTCCGTCGGACCGTACGCGTTCACCAGCCGGCGGCCCGACGACCAGTGCGCCACCAGTTCGCCGCTGCACGCTTCGCCGCCCACGATCAGCGTTTCCAGATCGCTCAGTTCCTGCTCGTCGCCGATGCTGGCCAGCGCCGTCGGCGGAATCAGTGCGTGCGTGATGTGGCTCTCGCGCAGCACGCGTCCCAGTTCTTCGCCCGCGAGCGGTCCGGCTTCCGGCAGTACGAGCGTTGCGCCGGCTCCGAACGCCATAATCATCTCCATCACTGCCGCGTCGAAGCTGACCGAGGCCAACTGCAACACACGCGATTCCGGCTTCACCCCGAAGCGTTCCAGTTCGGCTGCGGTCAGGCTGGCGAGTCCGCCCTGCTCGATGGCCACGCCCTTGGGCCGGCCCGTCGAGCCTGACGTGTAGATCACGTACGCTGTGGTCCCGATCGCCGGGCTGCGCTTCGGATTGCTTTCGTCTGGGGCGTCGATCTCGTCGCCGTTCCGCAGCACTAGCGCGGCGCGCGCGTCCTCCGCCATCCACGCCAGGCGCTCGGACGGGTAGTTCACGTCGAGCGGCAGGTACGCCGCTCCAGCTTTCGCCACGCCTAGAATCGCCGTCACCATGTCGAGCGAGCGCGGAATCGCGACGCCGACTACGTCATCCAGGCCAATCCCTTTCGCGATCAGCCCATGCGCCACGCGATTCGAGCGCCGGTTCAGCTCCGCGTAGCTGACTTGCCCGCCGGGGAACTCCACGCAGACCGCTGCGCCACGCTGCTCCACCGTGCGTTCGAACATCGAGGCGAGCGTCAGCGGCTCCAGTTCGCGGGCCGTGTCGTTCCATTCGTGCAGGACCTGCCGCCGCTCGCTCCCAGTCAGCAGATCAATGCGCCCGATCGGCTCCTCCGGCCGCGCCGCCGCCGCTTCCAGCACTCGCACCAGCCGGCTTCCAAGCGCTTCCACGGTCTCCCGGTCGAAAAGGTCGGTGCGGTAGTCAAGCCGCAGATGCAACTGCTGCCCCGGCGCGACCACCAACGTGAGGGGGTAATGCGCGGCGTCACGAGCTTCGATTCTAACGTTTACACCGGCGGCGCCGTCGAATACCATCTGCCGGTCCGGGTAGTTCTCGAAGACGAGCAGCGTGTCGAAAAGATCGCGGACCGGCGCCACGCGCTGTATCTCAGCTAGCCCGAGGAACTGATAAGGCAACAGTCGCGACTGGCGTTCTTGGATCTGTCGTAGCAGTGACGCGAAGCTTTCATCGGAGCGAAGTGACACACGCAGGGGAACGGTGTTGATGAACAGGCCCACCATCGTTTCCATCCCCGCGAGCTCCGGAGGCCGCCCCGCCGCCGTGATTCCGAAGGTCACGTCGTCTTGTCCGGTGTAGCGCGACAGCACCACACTCCACGCCGCCTGCACGATTGTGTTGAACGTCAGGGCACGGTGCGACGCCTTCCTGGCGAGCGTGGCTGTGAGTTCACTGGACAGGCTGAACACTACGCGTCCCGGCGCGCTGGGCGGGCGCTTCGACGGGGCCGCGATTCGCGTTCCGTTTTCGAGGCCGTCGAGTTCGTTGCGCCACGCCACTCTGGCGGCTTCTTTGTCCTGGTTCGCGATCCAGGCCAGGTATTCGCGCCATGGCGTTACCGGCGGCAGTTGCGAGTCTTCGCCACCATTGGCATACAGAGCGAACAGCTCCCGTATCAGGATCGGGATGGACCAGCCGTCGATGACAATGTGGTGCGTGGTGATGACCAGCTTGTGCCGCTGGTGGCCCAGACAGATCAGGGCGAATCGAGTGAGCGGAGGAGTGGTGAGGTCGAATCGGGTTGCGCGATCCTGCATCAGGAACTGCTCCGCCGATCTGCCGTCGGAGAAGTCCAGGCAGGACCAGGGGACGCAAACCTCCGCCCTCACCATCTGCACCGGGACGCTCAGTCCTTCGAAGATGAAGCCAGCCCGCAGCGTGTCGTGACGACGCACGAGTGCCCGCGCCGCCCGCTCGAGCGAAGCGGGATCGATGGGACCTTCGAGATCGAAAACGAACTGGACGTTGTATATGTCCGGCGCCGCGGTGTCGTATTCGGAGTGGAACAGGATGCCCTCCTGCAATGGAGTAAGAGGGAGGATCTCCTCAATCGCGACATTCTGCTCTGCCGAGTTCATTTCGAATCTCCTGAGACTGTGTGCTTTATTGCGTTCCCGGGCAGTTTGGCATCTCGTTGCGGCTTCCGCCCAAGAAGCCTTTCCAGTTGCCTGATCTCGCTCTGGGAGAGCCGCACCAGCGGGACGTCCGACGGCGTGAGTCCGCCGGCTGCAGTATCGAGGGTGATGGCTTGGAGCTCCGCGAACCAGCCTTCGGCGATCGCGCGCACCTGCGGTTCGCCGATCAGCGCCGGAGCCCAGCGCCACGTGGCCTTCAACTGCGGTCCGTCCGGCCCGTCGACCGTCAGCGCATTTACCTCCACGCTGTGCCATAACGGCATCTCCGCGTCCACGGCTCCACTCAACACCTGCGTATCGCCGCCGCCTCCTTGAAATCGTCCGAGGTAGTTGAAGCCGATCTCCGGCCGTTTCAGATTTGAGAGCTTCGCTCGCGTGTCTTCGTTCAGATAGCGCAGCAGACCGTATCCGATGCCGCCGTCCGGGATCGCGCGCAACTGCTCCTTGACGCTCTTCACTGCACGACTACGATCCAGCCCTGCGATATCAAGTCGCACCGGATAGATGTTCGTGAACCAGCCCACCGTGCGCGACAGATCCATGCCCTCGAAGATCTCCTCGCGTCCGTGACCTTCCACATCCACCAGCAGCGCGCCGTCCTTGCTGACGGCCAGCGCGAGCGCCGCCAGCAGCACGTCGTTGACGCGCCCGTGGAACGCCGCAGGCACGCTGCTCAGCAACGGTGCCGTGACTCGCCCATCGAGCGTCAGGCTCAGGTGGCCCGCCGTGGCCGCCGTGTCTCGCGCCCGATTCAGATCTCCGCTGGCGATGGGCGTCGAAGGCCCGCTCAGCATAGCCGTCCACAGCGGCATCTCGTTCACGCGCCGCCCCGAGCGCGCTTCTTGCTGCAGCCGCTCAGCCCAGCGCCGGAACGAGGCGCCTTTGGCTCCCAGTTCGACAGGTCGCCCTGCTGCCGCCTCTTCCCACGCCGATTGCAGATCCGGCCCGAGAATGCGCCACGACACGCCGTCCACCGCCAGGTGATGGATCATCACCAGCAGCCTTCCGGCTGCTTGCTCGCCAGCGTCGAACCATACGGCCTGCAGCATCACACCGGCTTCAGGATTCAGACGCGCCGCAGCTTCGGCCTGTTCCGCCGTACGCGCATGGGAGACTTCCACGCGCCGCAGGCATCGCGCGGCAAGCACCGCCCCCGGAGGCGCTACTTCGATCACCTCCTCTTCCAGCCGCATGCGCAACGTGTCGTGGTGATCGAGCACAGCCTGAAGCGCTGCCACGAGATGCTGCTCCCGGATGCCGGCTCGCACCGGGAACACCATCGACTGGCTGAACCGACCCATCGGTCCGCCGTGCTCCAGCAACTCCCACATCACCGGCGCCAGCGGAGCTTCTCCGATCGCGACGTCTTCCTCCACCGCTTTCTCCGCACGGCCCGCAACCGCAGCCAGCGCTTCCACCGTCTGCCGCTCGAACACGTCGCGCAGCGTGATCACCAAGCCGGCCTTGCGCGCCCGGCTCACCAACTGCATCGAGACGATGCTGTCTCCGCCAAGATGGAAGAAGTTATCGTCCACCCCGACGCGCTTCACCCGCAGCGTCTCGGCAAACAGCGCACACAACAGTTCCTCCTGCGCGGTCCGCGGAGCACGCCACTGCACGGGCTCAAACTCCGGTGCCGGCAGCGCACACCGGTCCAGCTTCCCGTTCGGCGTCAGCGGCAACGCGTCCAGCGCCACGATCGCCGCCGGCACCATGTACTCCGGCAACGCCTCGCTCACGCGCCGACGCAGCGCCTCCACATCCACGTCCGCCGGAGTCACATACGCCACCAGACGTTTCTGCCCGGGCTCGTCTTCCCGCGCCACCACGCGCGCCTGACTCACTCCTGCGCAGCCGCCCAGCGCCGCTTCGATCTCGCCCAGCTCCACGCGGAAGCCGCGGATCTTCACCTGCTCGTCGCCGCGGCCTAGGAACTCCAACGCTCCGTCTTCGCGCCACTTCACGAGATCGCCGGTGCGATACATCCGCGCGCCGCCGCCTTCGTACGGGTTCGCCACGAAGCGCTCGGCCGTCAGCCCCGGACGGTTCACATACCCGCGAGCCAGCCCTGCTCCCGCAATGTACAGCTCGCCCGGAACGCCCATCGCCACGGGCCGCAAACTCGCGTCCAGCACGTACGCGCGCGTGTTCGCGATCGGTCCGCCGATCGGCGCAGACTTGCCCGCGCAGTCCTCCAGCGTCAGATGACGGCAGCAGCTGAATGTCGTGCCTTCCGTCGGGCCGTAGCCGTTGATCACCGCACAGTCGGGCAGTCCCTCCAGCGCCCGCCGGACTTCGGCCACGCCCAGAGCGTCGCCGCCGGCCAGCAACTGCTTCACCCCGCGCAGATCCTCCAGCCGCTCGTTCACCATCGCATGGAACAGCCCGGCCGTCAGCCACAGCGTCGTAATCCCTTCGCGCCTGACCAGTTCGCCGACTTCGTCCAGACCCACGTCGGAGCCGGCCACCACCAGTCGGCCGCCGTTCAGCAGACTGCCCCAGATCTCCAGCGTCGACGCGTCGAAGGCCACCGGAGCCATCTGCAGCATCACCTGCTCTGCGTCGAGCCGCGCAAAGTCGGTGTTCCGCACCAGCCGCACGACGGACGCATGGCTCACCGCCACGCCCTTCGGCCTTCCCGTCGAGCCCGACGTGTACATCACGTACGCCGTCTGCCGCGTATCTCTCCAAACGTCTTTCGGGTTGTGCGTCGCGCTGCCTGCGATCTCGTCGCCATCGAGCAGCAGCACGGGTCCGGGCACTCGTGAGGCCGCCTCGCCGAGGCCGAGCACGGCCGCCGGCCGCGTATCTTCGAAGACGAAGCGCACGCGTTCGGCCGGATACTCGGGGTCCAGCGGAAGATACGCCGCGCCCGCTTTCACGATGCCCAGCAGCGCGACGATGGTCTCCATCGATCGCGGCGCCGCCACAACCACCAGAGCCTCCGCACCCACTCCGCGCGACCGCAGGGCGTGTGCCACTTGATTGGCCTTCTCGTTCAGTTCGCGGTACGTGACTCTCCGGCCCCCGGACGCTACCGCGATCGCCTCCGGCGTCCGTTGGGCCTGCTCTTCGAACAGGTCCGCGACGGTACCGGCAGGCAGTTCGCGCTCCGTCCCGTTCCAGTCCTGCAGAACCTGCCGCCGCTCTTCTTCGCTCAGCAAGCCGATGCGGCCGACTCGCTGCTGCAGGTCGCGACCCGCGGCTTCCAGCAGACGCATCAGACGCGCGAGCAAATGCTCGGCTTCCTCCCGCGCGCAGACCTCCGGTCGATAGTCAAGCCGTACGCGCAGCGTGCGCCCGGGCGCCACCACCAGCGTCATGGCGTAGTGCGAGGCGTCGCGCCCTTCCGCACTGCGGATGCGCAGTCCGGCGGCACTCTCCGACAACGCTTCGCGATCCACCGGGTAGTTTTCAAACACCACGAGCGTGTCGAATAGTTCACCCACACCGGCCAGCCGCTGCGTCTCGGCCAGCAGCATGTGCTGATGCGCCATCAGGCGCGACTGCCGCTCCTGCACGCGCTGCAGCAAATCGATCAGCCGCTCATCTCCGCTGACGCGCATCCGCAGTGGGACCGTGTTGATGAATAGGCCCACCATCGTCTCGATCCCAGCCACCTCCGGCGGACGACCGGCTACCGTCACACCGAACACCACTTCTTCGCGAGCGGTGAGGTTGCTCAGCAGAATGCCCCACGCTCCCTGCACTACCGTGTTCAGCGTCAGCCCGTGGGCACGCGCTTCTTTGCTCAGGGCCTCAGCCAGCCACTCCGGAACGTCGGCCGTTACGCGCTCCGGCTCACGCGGTGTCGTGTTTGCCGCGGCGATGCACGTGCCTTCTTCGAGTCCTGACAGCGCCGCTTTCCACGCCTCGCGTCCGGCCTGCTCGTCCTGCGCGGCAATCCAGCGCAGATACTCGCGATATGGCGTCACGCGTCGCAGACTGCGCTCGTCGCCTTGGGTCGCATACAGCGCCAGTAGTTCCTGCAGAAGCACGGGTACCGACCACCCATCCATCAGCAGGTGATGATTGGTCAGCACCAGACGCCATCGCTCTTCCTCGATGCGCACCAGCGTGACGCGCATCAGCGGAGCCTTCGTCACGTCGAAGCGCTGTTCACGGTCGGCTCGCAGCAACTCGCGATAGTCGTGCTCATCCGTCCCGCGCAGATCGACGACTCGCCACGGCAACTCCGCGGCGCCGTCGATGACCTGCACACCTTCCTGGACAAAGGCCGCCCGCAGACTAGCGTGCCGCTTGACCAGCACCCGCGCCGCGGCCTCCAGCGTCTGCTCGTCTACCGCGCCATCGAGTTCGAACACCATCTGGACCATGTACACGTCCGGTCCTTCGGTGTCGTACTGCGCGTGGAACAGCAGACCCTGCTGCAGCGGCGACAACGGTAGGATGTCTTCAAGTCCCGGATAACGGCTCTCCAGCGCTTCGATCTCCCCCTGCGACAAGCGCACCAACGGCACGTCCGAGGGCGTGCGTCCGCTAATTGCGGCGTCGAACGCTATCGCTTCGAGCTCTGCAAACCAGCCTTCCGCGATGGCTCGCACCTGCTCTTCGGTGACCAGCGCCGGAGCCCAACGCCATATGGCTTTCAGCCGTGGTCCTTCCGGGCTGTCTATCGTCAGCGCGTTCACTTCCACGGCGTGCCACATCGGCATCTCCGCATCCACTGCGCCACCGAGCACATTCTCGTCACCGCTGCCTTCGAAGCGTCCCAGGTAATTGAACGCGATCTCCGGTTGCTGCAGTTGTGAAAGCTTCGCTCGCGTATCGTCGTTGAGATAGCGCAGCAGGCCGTATCCGATGCCGCCGTCCGGAATCGCGCGCAACTGCTCCTTCACGCTCTTCACCGCGCGGCCGCGATCCAGGCCCGCAATGTCCAGCCGTACCGGATAGAGGCTCGTAAACCAGCCCACCGTGCGGGACAGATCGACGCCTTCGAAGATCTCTTCGCGTCCGTGGCCTTCCACGTCCACCAGCAACGCTCTATCCCGACCCGCGGCCAGCGCAAGCGCGCTCAGCAGAACGTCGTTCACACGACCGTGGAACGCGGCCGGCACGCTGCTCAGCAATGGCGCCGTGATGCGCGGGTCGAGCGTCAGGCTGAGGTGTCCCGCCGTCGCGGCCGTGTCTCGCGTGGGGTCGAGGTCGCCTTTGGCGATCCGCGGTGACGGGGCGCTCAGCATCCCGGTCCACAGCGGCAGTTCCCTGACGCGACGCTCTGAACGCCCTTCTTCCTCCAGCCGCTCGGCCCAGCGCCGGAACGATGTCCCCTTCGCTCCCAACTCAATCG
Source organism: uncultured Paludibaculum sp. (assembly GCF_963665245.1). Classification (NCBI taxonomy): domain Bacteria; kingdom Pseudomonadati; phylum Acidobacteriota; class Terriglobia; order Bryobacterales; family Bryobacteraceae; genus Paludibaculum; species uncultured Paludibaculum sp. The sequence continues at coordinate 3,488,980 of NZ_OY762267.1, read as the reverse complement.
GCTGGCCTGCTGCAGCAGCTTCCCACGCCGATTGCAGATCCGGCCCGAGAATGCGCCACGACACGCCGTCCACCGCCAGGTGATGGATCATCACCTGCAGCCTTCCCGCTGCTTCCTCGCCAGCGTCGAACCAGACGGCCTGCAACATCACGCCGGCCTCGGGGTCCAGCCGCGCTTCCGCTTCCGACCGATGCAGGCAGCTCTCGGCGCGCACGCTGCCCGCTTCGACGATCTCCAACCGCTCACCCCTCAGCCGCATCCGCAACGCATCGTGATGGTCAAGCACGGCCTGCAGCGCCACCACCAAATGTCGTTCTTCGATGCCCGGTCGCACCGGGAACACCATCGACTGGCTGAACCGACCCATCGGTCCGCCCCGCTCGATCACGTAACGCATGATCGCCGTCAGCGCCGCTTCTCCCGTGGCCACGTCCTGCTCCGCCGTTTCCACCACCACACTCCGCGCAACCGCAGCCAGAGCTTCCACCGTCTGGTGCTGGAACACGTCGCGCGGCGTGATGACCCAGCCGGCCTTGCGCGCACGACTGACTAACTGCATCGACGAGATGCTGTCTCCACCAAGATGGAAGAAGTTATCGTCGAGGCCCACCTTTTCCAGCCGCAGCGTTTCGGCAAAGAGCGAGCACAATACCTCTTCCTGCGGCGTTCGCGGCGCTCGCCATTCGATGGGCCGGAACTCCGGCGCGGGCAACGCCTTGCGGTCGAGCTTCCCGTTCGGCGTCAGCGGCAACGCTTCCATCGTCACGATAGCCGCCGGCACCATGTACTCCGGCAGTGTCTGCGCGAGACGCTGCCGCAGGCTCGCAGTATCCACGTCCACGGGCGTCACGTAACCGACCAACCGCTTCTGCCCAGGCTCGTCCTCGCGCGCCACCACCACCGCCTGCACCACCTCCGGGTCCTTCAGCAGCACCGCCTCAATCTCGCCCAACTCCACACGGAACCCGCGGATCTTGATCTGCTGATCCGTGCGTCCGAGATACTCGATCGCTCCGTCGGCGCGCCACTTCGCCAGATCGCCCGTCCGATACATCCGCGCGCCCGGCGCTCCGTACGGATTGGCCACGAAGCGTTCCGCCGTCAGCCCGGGCCGCTTCAGGTATCCGCGCGCCAGCCCAATCCCCTCGATATACAGCTCGCCCGCGACGCCCACCGGTACCGGTTGCAGACTCTCGTCCAGCACGTACACCCGCGTATTCCAGATCGGACGGCCAATCGGCGTCATTCCCTCGCCGTGTCGCTCCGCCACCGCATAAGTCGTGTATGTGGTGTACTCCGTCGGGCCATACAGATTCACTACGCGTTCCACATGCCCGCGCTCGTAAATCTGCTGCGCCAGCGATTGCCGCAGCGCTTCGCCCGCCAGATTTACCGTCCTCACCGAGGCCGGCAGACCACCGCCGCGAACCAGTTCCGCCATCGCCGACGGAACCGTGTTGACCAGTGTCACTTCCTCGCGACGGCTCAGTTGCGCAAGCTCCAGCGCGTTGCCAGCCAGATACACCGTCCCGCCGAAACTCAGCGGCAGATACAGTTCGAAGATCGACAGATCGAAGCAAATCGAAGTGGAACACAACGTCGCTGCACGCTCGTCCTCGCCGAACGCTTCTTTCGCCCAATGCAGGAACGCCGCCGCACTCCGATGCTCGATGGCCGTGCCCTTCGGCGTGCCCGTCGAGCCCGACGTGTAGATCACATACGCCGTGTTGTCGGGGCGCAGCGCGGACGTCGGCTCCTCCGCACTGCAGGCGTTCAGCGCCTGCTCGGTCTCGATCGCATCAAGCTCCAGCACTTTTGCTTCGACGAAACGGTCCGCCAGAGCGCGATTCGTGATAGCCAGCGCCGGACGCGCGTCCTCCATCATGAAGCGCAGCCGCTCGGCCGGGTACTCCGGATCGACAGGCAGGTACGCCGCGCCCGCCTTCAGGATCCCCAGCAGCGCCACCATCATCTCCACCGATCGCGGCAGCGCCACCGCCACCACATCCTCGCAGCCGATGCCGCGCGAGATCAACCCATGAGCCAGACGATTGGCGCGCTCATGCAACTCGCGGTAACTGACGCTGCGTCCGGCAAACACCACGGCCGCCGCATCCGGAGTCCGCAACGCCTGCGCCGACAGCATCTCCGCCAGCGTCGTCTCCGGAACCGCATGCTCGGTGCGGTTCCACTCGTCCAGCACCTGCCGTCGCTCATCCGCGCTCAGCAGATCGATGCACCCGATGCGCTGCTCCGGATTCCGAACCACCGCCTCCAGCAGCCGCACCAGCCGCTGCGCCAGCGCTTCCACTGTTTCGCGATTGAACGCCTCTTCGCGATAAGAAAAGCGCAGAATGAACTCTGAGCCGGCTACCGGAAGGAAGGTCAGTGGAAAGTGCGACGTGTCCCCAGCTTCGATACGGGCCAGCTTCAGGCCGTGCGTAACTTTCGCGAACGCCTCGCGCCCAACCCGGAAACTTTCGAATACGACCAGCGTGTCGAATAGTTCGCCCAGTCCCGCCAGCGGTTGGATCTCCGACAACGGCATGTACTGATACGCCATTACCCGCGACTGCTTCTCCCGAACTGCGATCAGGAGGTCAATCAGCCGCCCTTCCGCGCTTACACGCATCCGCAGCGGGACCGTGTTGAGGAAGAGTCCCACCATGGATTCGATCCCTACCACCTCTGCGGGCCGCTCCGCCATCGTCACACCGAACACGACATCTTCCCGGTGAGTCAGACGGCTCAGCAGAATACCCCAGGCGCACTGCGCCACCGTATTCAAAGTCAGTCCGCGAGCACGACAGGTTCGCGTTAAGGCGTTGGTCAACGCTGCGGGCATTGGCAGATCGAAGCGTCTGGGCAGAGAATGGAGACGCCGTCCCGCCACTGGCGGGGCGAGGCGCGTGGGCTCGTCGATGCCCGCGAGTTCCGCCTTCCACGCGGCCTTTGCCACTTGCGGATCCTGCGCGGCGATCCAGCGCAGGTATTCGCGGTAAGGCGTGACGCGTCCCAGTTCGGCTCCGCGGTTGGCGTAAAGCGTGAACAGTTCCTGCATCAGCACCGGAACCGACCATCCGTCCATCAGCAGGTGGTGGCTGGTGATCACCAGCAAGTGCCGGTCGTCGTCTTTCCGAATCAGCGTGAGGCGGATCAGGGGCGTGCGGTCGAGTTCGAAGCGCCGCTTCCGGTCCTCTGCCAGCAGCCACGCGATCTCCGCTTGTTGTTGCTCGCCGCTAGGCGCCTGCAGAGTCGCCCACTCCGGCGCCGCGTCGGCCACGATCACCTGCACCGGTTCGTTCAGGCTCTCCTGCACGAACGCAGCCCTCAGACTGCCGTGGCGCTTCACTACTGCTCGCGCGGCGGCCTCGAGCGCCATCGCATCCAGGCGGCCTTCCAACTCCAACACCATCTGGACCGTGTACACGTCCGGCCCTTCCGTGTCGTACTGCGCGTGGAACAGCAAGCCCTGTTGCAGCGGCGAGAGCGGCAGAATGTCTTCGATCTTCGGATACCGCCGTTCGAGCGCTTCGATCTCGTCCTGCGACAGTCGCACCAGCGGCACATCCGACGGCGTGCGCCCGCTGGCTGTCGTGTCGAGGGCCAAAGCCTCAAGTTGCGCAAACCAGCCTTCCGCCAGGGCTCTCACCTGCTCTTCACTGACTACCGCCGGAGCCCAGCGCCACGTGGCCTTCAACTGCGGTCCGTCCGGCCCGTCGACCGTCAGCGCATTTACCTCCACGCTGTGCCATAACGGCATCTCCGCGTCCACGGCTCCACTCAACACCTGCGTATCGCCGCCGCCTCCTTGAAATCGTCCGAGGTAGTTGAAGCCGATCTCCGGCCGTTTCAGATTTGAGAGCTTCGCTCGCGTGTCTTCGTTCAGATAGCGCAGCAGACCGTATCCGATGCCGCCGTCCGGGATCGCGCGCAACTGCTCCTTGACGCTCTTCACTGCACGACTACGATCCAGCCCTGCGATATCAAGTCGCACCGGATAGATGTTCGTGAACCAGCCCACCGTGCGCGACAGATCCATGCCCTCGAAGATCTCCTCGCGTCCGTGACCTTCCACATCCACCAGCAGCGCGCCGTCCTTGCTGACGGCCAGCGCGAGCGCCGCCAGCAGCACGTCGTTGACGCGCCCGTGGAACGCCGCAGGCACGCTGCTCAGCAACGGTGCCGTGACTCGCCCATCGAGCGTCAGGCTCAGGTGGCCCGCCGTGGCCGCCGTGTCTCGCGCCCGATTCAGATCTCCGCTGGCGATGGGCGTCGAAGGCCCGCTCAGCATAGCCGTCCACAGCGGCATCTCGTTCACGCGCCGCCCCGAGCGCGCTTCTTGCTGCAGCCGCTCAGCCCAGCGCCGGAACGAGGCGCCTTTGGCTCCCAGTTCGACAGGTCGCCCTGCTGCCGCCTCTTCCCACGCCGATTGCAGATCCGGCCCGAGAATGCGCCACGACACGCCGTCCACCGCCAGGTGATGGATCATCACCAGCAGCCTTCCGGCTGCTTGCTCGCCAGCGTCGAACCATACGGCCTGCAGCATCACACCGGCTTCAGGATTCAGACGCGCCGCAGCTTCGGCCTGTTCCGCCGTACGCGCATGGGAGACTTCCACGCGCCGCAGGCATCGCGCGGCAAGCACCGCCCCCGGAGGCGCTACTTCGATCACCTCCTCTTCCAGCCGCATGCGCAACGTGTCGTGGTGATCGAGCACAGCCTGAAGCGCTGCCACGAGATGCTGCTCCCGGATGCCGGCTCGCACCGGGAACACCATCGACTGGCTGAACCGACCCATCGGTCCGCCGTGCTCCAGCAACTCCCACATCACCGGCGCCAGCGGAGCTTCTCCGATCGCGACGTCTTCCTCCACCGCTTTCTCCGCACGGCCCGCAACCGCAGCCAGCGCTTCCACCGTCTGCCGCTCGAACACGTCGCGCAGCGTGATCACCAAGCCGGCCTTGCGCGCCCGGCTCACCAACTGCATCGAGACGATGCTGTCTCCGCCAAGATGGAAGAAGTTATCGTCCACCCCGACGCGCTTCACCCGCAGCGTCTCGGCAAACAGCGCACACAACAGTTCCTCCTGCGCGGTCCGCGGAGCACGCCACTGCACGGGCTCAAACTCCGGTGCCGGCAGCGCACACCGGTCCAGCTTCCCGTTCGGCGTCAGCGGCAACGCGTCCAGCGCCACGATCGCCGCCGGCACCATGTACTCCGGCAACGCCTCGCTCACGCGCCGACGCAGCGCCTCCACATCCACGTCCGCCGGAGTCACATACGCCACCAGACGTTTCTGCCCGGGCTCGTCTTCCCGCGCCACCACGCGCGCCTGACTCACTCCTGCGCAGCCGCCCAGCGCCGCTTCGATCTCGCCCAGCTCCACGCGGAAGCCGCGGATCTTCACCTGCTCGTCGCCGCGGCCTAGGAACTCCAACGCTCCGTCTTCGCGCCACTTCACGAGATCGCCGGTGCGATACATCCGCGCGCCGCCGCCTTCGTACGGGTTCGCCACGAAGCGCTCGGCCGTCAGCCCCGGACGGTTCACATACCCGCGAGCCAGCCCTGCTCCCGCAATGTACAGCTCGCCCGGAACGCCCATCGCCACGGGCCGCAAACTCGCGTCCAGCACGTACGCGCGCGTGTTCGCGATCGGTCCGCCGATCGGCGCAGACTTGCCCGCGCAGTCCTCCAGCGTCAGATGACGGCAGCAGCTGAATGTCGTGCCTTCCGTCGGGCCGTAGCCGTTGATCACCGCACAGTCGGGCAGTCCCTCCAGCGCCCGCCGGACTTCGGCCACGCCCAGAGCGTCGCCGCCGGCCAGCAACTGCTTCACCCCGCGCAGATCCTCCAGCCGCTCGTTCACCATCGCATGGAACAGCCCGGCCGTCAGCCACAGCGTCGTAATCCCTTCGCGCCTGACCAGTTCGCCGACTTCGTCCAGACCCACGTCGGAGCCGGCCACCACCAGTCGGCCGCCGTTCAGCAGACTGCCCCAGATCTCCAGCGTCGACGCGTCGAAGGCCACCGGAGCCATCTGCAGCATCACCTGCTCTGCGTCGAGCCGCGCAAAGTCGGTGTTCCGCACCAGCCGCACGACGGACGCATGGCTCACCGCCACGCCCTTCGGCCTTCCCGTCGAGCCCGACGTGTACATCACGTACGCCGTCTGCCGCGTATCTCTCCAAACGTCTTTCGGGTTGTGCGTCGCGCTGCCTGCGATCTCGTCGCCATCGAGCAGCAGCACGGGTCCGGGCACTCGTGAGGCCGCCTCGCCGAGGCCGAGCACGGCCGCCGGCCGCGTATCTTCGAAGACGAAGCGCACGCGTTCGGCCGGATACTCGGGGTCCAGCGGAAGATACGCCGCGCCCGCTTTCACGATGCCCAGCAGCGCGACGATGGTCTCCATCGATCGCGGCGCCGCCACAACCACCAGAGCCTCCGCACCCACTCCGCGCGACCGCAGGGCGTGTGCCACTTGATTGGCCTTCTCGTTCAGTTCGCGGTACGTGACTCTCCGGCCCCCGGACGCTACCGCGATCGCCTCCGGCGTCCGTTGGGCCTGCTCTTCGAACAGGTCCGCGACGGTACCGGCAGGCAGTTCGCGCTCCGTCCCGTTCCAGTCCTGCAGAACCTGCCGCCGCTCTTCTTCGCTCAGCAAGCCGATGCGGCCGACTCGCTGCTGCAGGTCGCGACCCGCGGCTTCCAGCAGACGCATCAGACGCGCGAGCAAATGCTCGGCTTCCTCCCGCGCGCAGACCTCCGGTCGATAGTCAAGCCGTACGCGCAGCGTGCGCCCGGGCGCCACCACCAGCGTCATGGCGTAGTGCGAGGCGTCGCGCCCTTCCGCACTGCGGATGCGCAGTCCGGCGGCACTCTCCGACAACGCTTCGCGATCCACCGGGTAGTTTTCAAACACCACGAGCGTGTCGAATAGTTCACCCACACCGGCCAGCCGCTGCGTCTCGGCCAGCAGCATGTGCTGATGCGCCATCAGGCGCGACTGCCGCTCCTGCACGCGCTGCAGCAAATCGATCAGCCGCTCATCTCCGCTGACGCGCATCCGCAGTGGGACCGTGTTGATGAATAGGCCCACCATCGTCTCGATCCCAGCCACCTCCGGCGGACGACCGGCTACCGTCACACCGAACACCACTTCTTCGCGAGCGGTGAGGTTGCTCAGCAGAATGCCCCACGCTCCCTGCACTACCGTGTTCAGCGTCAGCCCGTGGGCACGCGCTTCTTTGCTCAGGGCCTCAGCCAGCCACTCCGGAACGTCGGCCGTTACGCGCTCCGGCTCACGCGGTGTCGTGTTTGCCGCGGCGATGCACGTGCCTTCTTCGAGTCCTGACAGCGCCGCTTTCCACGCCTCGCGTCCGGCCTGCTCGTCCTGCGCGGCAATCCAGCGCAGATACTCGCGATATGGCGTCACGCGTCGCAGACTGCGCTCGTCGCCTTGGGTCGCATACAGCGCCAGTAGTTCCTGCAGAAGCACGGGTACCGACCACCCATCCATCAGCAGGTGATGATTGGTCAGCACCAGACGCCATCGCTCTTCCTCGATGCGCACCAGCGTGACGCGCATCAGCGGAGCCTTCGTCACGTCGAAGCGCTGTTCACGGTCGGCTCGCAGCAACTCGCGATAGTCGTGCTCATCCGTCCCGCGCAGATCGACGACTCGCCACGGCAACTCCGCGGCGCCGTCGATGACCTGCACACCTTCCTGGACAAAGGCCGCCCGCAGACTAGCGTGCCGCTTGACCAGCACCCGCGCCGCGGCCTCCAGCGTCTGCTCGTCTACCGCGCCATCGAGTTCGAACACCATCTGGACCATGTACACGTCCGGTCCTTCGGTGTCGTACTGCGCGTGGAACAGCAGACCCTGCTGCAGCGGCGACAACGGTAGGATGTCTTCAAGTCCCGGATAACGGCTCTCCAGCGCTTCGATCTCCCCCTGCGACAAGCGCACCAACGGCACGTCCGAGGGCGTGCGTCCGCTAATTGCGGCGTCGAACGCTATCGCTTCGAGCTCTGCAAACCAGCCTTCCGCGATGGCTCGCACCTGCTCTTCGGTGACCAGCGCCGGAGCCCAACGCCATATGGCTTTCAGCCGTGGTCCTTCCGGGCTGTCTATCGTCAGCGCGTTCACTTCCACGGCGTGCCACATCGGCATCTCCGCATCCACTGCGCCACCGAGCACATTCTCGTCACCGCTGCCTTCGAAGCGTCCCAGGTAATTGAACGCGATCTCCGGTTGCTGCAGTTGTGAAAGCTTCGCTCGCGTATCGTCGTTGAGATAGCGCAGCAGGCCGTATCCGATGCCGCCGTCCGGAATCGCGCGCAACTGCTCCTTCACGCTCTTCACCGCGCGGCCGCGATCCAGGCCCGCAATGTCCAGCCGTACCGGATAGAGGCTCGTAAACCAGCCCACCGTGCGGGACAGATCGACGCCTTCGAAGATCTCTTCGCGTCCGTGGCCTTCCACGTCCACCAGCAACGCTCTATCCCGACCCGCGGCCAGCGCAAGCGCGCTCAGCAGAACGTCGTTCACACGACCGTGGAACGCGGCCGGCACGCTGCTCAGCAATGGCGCCGTGATGCGCGGGTCGAGCGTCAGGCTGAGGTGTCCCGCCGTCGCGGCCGTGTCTCGCGTGGGGTCGAGGTCGCCTTTGGCGATCCGCGGTGACGGGGCGCTCAGCATCCCGGTCCACAGCGGCAGTTCCCTGACGCGACGCTCTGAACGCCCTTCTTCCTCCAGCCGCTCGGCCCAGCGCCGGAACGATGTCCCCTTCGCTCCCAACTCAATCGGCTGGCCTGCTGCAGCAGCTTCCCACGCCGATTGCAGATCCGGCCCGAGAATGCGCCACGACACGCCGTCCACCGCCAGGTGATGGATCATCACCTGCAGCCTTCCCGCTGCTTCCTCGCCAGCGTCGAACCAGACGGCCTGCAACATCACGCCGGCCTCGGGGTCCAGCCGCGCTTCCGCTTCCGACCGATGCAGGCAGCTCTCGGCGCGCACGCTGCCCGCTTCGACGATCTCCAACCGCTCACCCCTCAGCCGCATCCGCAACGCATCGTGATGGTCAAGCACGGCCTGCAGCGCCACCACCAAATGTCGTTCTTCGATGCCCGGTCGCACCGGGAACACCATCGACTGGCTGAACCGACCCATCGGTCCGCCCCGCTCGATCACGTAACGCATGATCGCCGTCAGCGCCGCTTCTCCCGTGGCCACGTCCTGCTCCGCCGTTTCCACCACCACACTCCGCGCAACCGCAGCCAGAGCTTCCACCGTCTGGTGCTGGAACACGTCGCGCGGCGTGATGACCCAGCCGGCCTTGCGCGCACGACTGACTAACTGCATCGACGAGATGCTGTCTCCACCAAGATGGAAGAAGTTATCGTCGAGGCCCACCTTTTCCAGCCGCAGCGTTTCGGCAAAGAGCGAGCACAATACCTCTTCCTGCGGCGTTCGCGGCGCTCGCCATTCGATGGGCCGGAACTCCGGCGCGGGCAACGCCTTGCGGTCGAGCTTCCCGTTCGGCGTCAGCGGCAACGCTTCCATCGTCACGATAGCCGCCGGCACCATGTACTCCGGCAGTGTCTGCGCGAGACGCTGCCGCAGGCTCGCAGTATCCACGTCCACGGGCGTCACGTAACCGACCAACCGCTTCTGCCCAGGCTCGTCCTCGCGCGCCACCACCACCGCCTGCACCACCTCCGGGTCCTTCAGCAGCACCGCCTCAATCTCGCCCAACTCCACACGGAACCCGCGGATCTTGATCTGCTGATCCGTGCGTCCGAGATACTCGATCGCTCCGTCGGCGCGCCACTTCGCCAGATCGCCCGTCCGATACATCCGCGCGCCCGGCGCTCCGTACGGATTGGCCACGAAGCGTTCCGCCGTCAGCCCGGGCCGCTTCAGGTATCCGCGCGCCAGCCCAATCCCCTCGATATATAGCTCGCCCGCGACGCCCACCGGTACCGGTTGCAGACTCTCGTCCAGCACGTACACCCGCGTATTCCAGATCGGACGGCCAATCGGCGTCATTCCCTCGCCGTGTCGCTCCGCCACCGCATAAGTCGTGTATGTGGTGTACTCCGTCGGGCCATACAGATTCACTACGCGTTCCACATGCCCGCGCTCGTAAATCTGCTGCGCCAGCGATTGCCGCAGCGCTTCGCCCGCCAGATTTACCGTCCTCACCGAGGCCGGCAGACCACCGCCGCGAACCAGTTCCGCCATCGCCGACGGAACCGTGTTGACCAGTGTCACTTCCTCGCGACGGCTCAGTTGCGCAAGCTCCAGCGCGTTGCCAGCCAGATACACCGTCCCGCCGAAACTCAGCGGCAGATACAGTTCGAAGATCGACAGATCGAAGCAAATCGAAGTGGAACACAACGTCGCTGCACGCTCGTCCTCGCCGAACGCTTCTTTCGCCCAATGCAGGAACGCCGCCGCACTCCGATGCTCGATGGCCGTGCCCTTCGGCGTGCCCGTCGAGCCCGACGTGTAGATCACATACGCCGTGTTGTCGGGGCGCAGCGCGGACGTCGGCTCCTCCGCACTGCAGGCGTTCAGCGCCTGCTCGGTCTCGATCGCATCAAGCTCCAGCACTTTTGCTTCGACGAAACGGTCCGCCAGAGCGCGATTCGTGATAGCCAGCGCCGGACGCGCGTCCTCCATCATGAAGCGCAGCCGCTCGGCCGGGTACTCCGGATCGACAGGCAGGTACGCCGCGCCCGCCTTCAGGATCCCCAGCAGCGCCACCATCATCTCCACCGATCGCGGCAGCGCCACCGCCACCACATCCTCGCAGCCGATGCCGCGCGAGATCAACCCATGAGCCAGACGATTGGCGCGCTCATGCAACTCGCGGTAACTGACGCTGCGTCCGGCAAACACCACGGCCGCCGCATCCGGAGTCCGCAACGCCTGCGCCGACAGCATCTCCGCCAGCGTCGTCTCCGGAACCGCATGCTCGGTGCGGTTCCACTCGTCCAGCACCTGCCGTCGCTCATCCGCGCTCAGCAGATCGATGCACCCGATGCGCTGCTCCGGATTCCGAACCACCGCCTCCAGCAGCCGCACCAGCCGCTGCGCCAGCGCTTCCACCGTCGCGCGATCGAACGCCTCGGCCCGATAATCCAGGCGCAAGCGCAGACGTTTGCCAGGAATCACCACCAGGCTCAGCGCGTAATGCGTCGTGTCCCGCCCGTCGATGCTCGTCACCCGCAGGTCCCGCGCACGCTCGGCGAGTTCTTCCCGCGCCACCGGGTAGTTCTCAAACACCACTAGCGTGTCAAACAGTTCGCCCACTCCGGCCAGCCGCTGGATCTCCGACAGCGGCATGTGCTGATACGCCATCACCCGCGACTGCTTCTCCTGCACGCGCCGCAGCAGCTCGATCAGCTGCTCCCGCCCATCCATGCGCATCCGTAGCGGGATCGTGTTGATGAACAGCCCCACCATCGTCTCGATCCCAGCCACCTCCGGCGGACGACCGGCCACGGTCACCCCGAACACCACTTCGTCGCGCGCCGTCAAGTGGCTCAGTAGAATGCCCCACGCCCCCTGCACCAGCGTGTTCAGCGTCAGCCCGTGTGCGCGCGCCACTTTGCTCAACTCGTCCGCCAGTTCATCCGGAACATCTGTCGTCACACGCTCCGGAGCCAGCCGCGACTCCTTCTCCGGAGCCGCCACACGCGTCGCCTCTTCCAGCCCCGCCAACTCCGAGTGCCACGCCGCGCGCCCGGCCTCCTCATCCTGGGCCGCGACCCACCGCAGATACTCACGATACGGCGTCACGCGTCTCAACGCGCCATCGTCGCCCTTGCTGGCATACAGCGCCATCAGCTCCTGCAGGAATACGGGTACCGACCACCCATCCATCAGCAGGTGATGATTGGTCAGCAACAGCCGCCATCGCTCTTCCTCGATACGCATCAACGTAAAGCGCATCAGCGGCGCCGTCGTCATGTCGAAGCGCTTCCGCCGCTCGGCTTCCACCAGATCGCGATGGCGATGCTCATCGGACCCGCGCAGGTCGAGAACGGTCCACGGCAGTTCCGCTCCGCCGTCGATCACCTGCACGCCTTCCGGAACGAATGCTGCCCGCAGACTCGCATGCCGCTTCACTACCGCGCGGGCCGCTGTCTCCAACGCCTTCTCGTCGAGCCGGCCTTCCAGGTCCAGCGACAACTGGACCGTGTAGACGTCCGGTCCTTCGGTGTCGTACTGCGCGTGGAACAGCAGACCCTGCTGCAGCGGCGACAACGGTAGGATGTCTTCAAGTCCCGGATAACGGCTCTCCAGCGCTTCGATCTCCCCCTGCGACAAGCGCACCAACGGCACGTCCGAGGGCGTGCGTCCGCTAATTGCGGCGTCGAACGCTATCGCTTCGAGCTCTGCAAACCAGCCTTCCGCGATGGCTCGCACCTGCTCTTCGGTGACCAGCGCCGGAGCCCAACGCCATATGGCTTTCAGCCGTGGTCCTTCCGGGCTGTCTATCGTCAGCGCGTTCACTTCCACGGCGTGCCACATCGGCATCTCCGCATCCACTGCGCCACCGAGCACATTCTCGTCACCGCTGCCTTCGAAGCGTCCCAGGTAATTGAACGCGATCTCCGGTTGCTGCAGTTGTGAAAGCTTCGCTCGCGTATCGTCGTTGAGATAGCGCAGCAGGCCGTATCCGATGCCGCCGTCCGGAATCGCGCGCAACTGCTCCTTCACGCTCTTCACCGCGCGGCCGCGATCCAGGCCCGCAATGTCCAGCCGTACCGGATAGAGGCTCGTAAACCAGCCCACCGTGCGGGACAGATCGACGCCTTCGAAGATCTCTTCGCGTCCGTGGCCTTCCACGTCCACCAGCAACGCTCTATCCCGACCCGCGGCCAGCGCAAGCGCGCTCAGCAGAACGTCGTTCACACGACCGTGGAACGCGGCCGGCACGCTGCTCAGCAATGGCGCCGTGATGCGCGGGTCGAGCGTCAGGCTGAGGTGTCCCGCCGTCGCGGCCGTGTCTCGCGTGGGGTCGAGGTCGCCTTTGGCGATCCGCGGTGACGGGGCGCTCAGCATCCCGGTCCACAGCGGCAGTTCCCTGACGCGACGCTCTGAACGCCCTTCTTCCTCCAGCCGCTCGGCCCAGCGCCGGAACGATGTCCCCTTCGCTCCCAACTCAATCGGCTGGCCTGCTGCAGCAGCTTCCCACGCCGATTGCAGATCCGGCCCGAGAATGCGCCACGACACGCCGTCCACCGCCAGGTGATGGATCATCACCTGCAGCCTTCCCGCTGCTTCCTCGCCAGCGTCGAACCAGACGGCCTGCAACATCACGCCGGCCTCGGGGTCCAGCCGCGCTTCCGCTTCCGACCGATGCAGGCAGCTCTCGGCGCGCACGCTGCCCGCTTCGACGATCTCCAACCGCTCACCCCTCAGCCGCATCCGCAACGCATCGTGATGGTCAAGCACGGCCTGCAGCGCCACCACCAAATGTCGTTCTTCGATGCCCGGTCGCACCGGGAACACCATCGACTGGCTGAACCGACCCATCGGTCCGCCCCGCTCGATCACGTAACGCATGATCGCCGTCAGCGCCGCTTCTCCCGTGGCCACGTCCTGCTCCGCCGTTTCCACCACCACACTCCGCGCAACCGCAGCCAGAGCTTCCACCGTCTGGTGCTGGAACACGTCGCGCGGCGTGATGACCCAGCCGGCCTTGCGCGCACGACTGACTAACTGCATCGACGAGATGCTGTCTCCACCAAGATGGAAGAAGTTATCGTCGAGGCCCACCTTTTCCAGCCGCAGCGTTTCGGCAAAGAGCGAGCACAATACCTCTTCCTGCGGCGTTCGCGGCGCTCGCCATTCGATGGGCCGGAACTCCGGCGCGGGCAACGCCTTGCGGTCGAGCTTCCCGTTCGGCGTCAGCGGCAACGCTTCCATCGTCACGATAGCCGCCGGCACCATGTACTCCGGCAGTGTCTGCGCGAGACGCTGCCGCAGGCTCGCAGTATCCACGTCCACGGGCGTCACGTAACCGACCAACCGCTTCTGCCCAGGCTCGTCCTCGCGCGCTACGACACGCGCTTCCTTCACGCCCGTGCACTTCAGCAGCGCCGATTCAATCTCGCCCAACTCCACACGGAACCCGCGGATCTTGATCTGCTGATCCGTGCGTCCGAGATACTCGATCGCTCCGTCGGCGCGCCACTTCGCCAGATCGCCCGTCCGATACATCCGCGCGCCGGCGTGGCCGTATGGATTCGCCACGAAACGCTCCGCCGTCAGCCCGGGGCGATTGACGTAGCCGCGCGCCAGACCCGATCCGCCAATGTACAGTTCGCCCGCAACGCCGGCCGGCACGGGCTGCAGATTTGCGTCCAGCACGTAGGCGCAGGTGTTCCAGATAGGCCGCCCGATGGTTGGAGCTTCGGCTCCTTCGAGCGCTTCGCTCATCGTGGCGCACGCTGTGCATTCCGTCGGACCGTACGCGTTCACCAGCCGGCGGCCCGACGACCAGTGCGCCACCAGTTCGCCGCTGCACGCTTCGCCGCCCACGATCAGCGTTTCCAGATCGCTCAGTTCCTGCTCGTCGCCGATGCTGGCCAGCGCCGTCGGCGGAATCAGTGCGTGCGTGATGTGGCTCTCGCGCAGCACGCGTCCCAGTTCTTCGCCCGCGAGCGGTCCGGCTTCCGGCAGTACGAGCGTTGCGCCGGCTCCGAACGCCATAATCATCTCCATCACTGCCGCGTCGAAGCTGACCGAGGCCAACTGCAACACACGCGATTCCGGCTTCACCCCGAAGCGTTCCAGTTCGGCTGCGGTCAGGCTGGCGAGTCCGCCCTGCTCGATGGCCACGCCCTTGGGCCGGCCCGTCGAGCCTGACGTGTAGATCACGTACGCTGTGGTCCCGATCGCCGGGCTGCGCTTCGGATTGCTTTCGTCTGGGGCGTCGATCTCGTCGCCGTTCCGCAGCACTAGCCCGGCGCGCGCGTCCTCCGCCATCCACGCCAGGCGCTCGGACGGGTAGTTCACGTCGAGCGGCAGGTACGCCGCTCCAGCTTTCGCCACGCCTAGAATCGCCGTCACCATGTCGAGCGAGCGCGGAATCGCGACGCCGACTACGTCATCCAGGCCAATCCCTTTCGCGATCAGCCCATGCGCCACGCGATTCGAGCGCCGGTTCAGCTCCGCGTAGCTGACTTGCCCGCCGGGGAACTCCACGCAGACCGCTGCGCCACGCTGCTCCACCGTGCGTTCGAACATCGAGGCGAGCGTCAGCGGCTCCAGTTCGCGGGCCGTGTCGTTCCATTCGTGCAGGACCTGCCGCCGCTCGCTCCCAGTCAGCAGATCAATGCGCCCGATCGGCTCCTCCGGCCGCGCCGCCGCCGCTTCCAGCACTCGCACCAGCCGGCTTCCAAGCGCTTCCACGGTCTCCCGGTCGAAAAGGTCGGTGCGGTAGTCAATGTTCCCTGCGATCCCCTCCGGAGCTCCATCCCCCGATCGGCTCTCCCTCAGCGTGAGCGACAAATCGAACTTCGCAACTCCAGTGCCGACCGATTGCGGGACGACCTCGACCCGAGGGAACGAGAACCGCGGCCTTGCGTCGCTCCGAAAAGCGAGCATCACCTGGAAGAGCGGATGGCGCGCTAGCGAACGAACCGGGTTGAGCGCTTCGACGAGGCGCTCGAACGGGAGGTCCTGATGAGCGTAGGCGCTGAGGTCCGTAGCCTTCACGCGATCCAGCAGTTCGAGGAACCTCGGGTCGCCCGACGTGTCGGTTCGCAGCACGAGGGTATTCACGAACAACCCGATCAGGTCTTCTAGAACCGTATCCGTTCGTCCGGCGATCGGAGTTCCAACCGCGATGTCGCAGCCCGCTCCGAGCCTGGTCAGAAGCGCAACAAGCGCGGCCTGAATCACCATGAACATACTGGCGTTCCGATCCCGCGCCAGCTTCAGAAGCTCTCCATGCAACTGCGCCGAAACGCCAAGCCGCACAACGTCGCCACGGTGGCTGGAAACGGCCGGTCGTGCGCGATCGACGGGAAGACTGAGCTCTTCGGGCAAGCCGCGCAGCGTGCTCGTCCAAAACTCCAATTGGCGCGCACTCTCGCTTTGGGGATCCGACTCGCGGCCCAGAACCTTGTATTGCCACAGAGTGTAATCCGTGTACTGGACCGGCAACTCCGGAAGGTCTGTTGTCTCACCTCGCAGGCACGCGGCATAGGCGTGCGACAACTCCGCGGCAAGCGGGCCGACAGACCAGCCATCGCTCGCAATATGATGCATCACCAGCAGCAACACATGCTCACGCTCGTTGAGGCGGAACAGGTACGCCCGCATCGGCGTCTCGCGGCTGAGATCGAAGCCCCGACGCGATTCGCGGATCAGAGCCTCTTGGATACTGTCTTCCGTCGCGGGTATGATGCTCAGCGTAGGACTCCCCGCCGCCGGATCGAGGACGTGCTGCCGGGGAACGCCATCGCTCTCCGGAAACACCGTCCGTAAGCTACAGTGCCGCTCGACGACTTCAGCCAGGGCTGCTTCGAGCGCGTCTGCATCGAGATCGCCCATTAGGCGCAAGGCGATCGGGATGTTATAGGTGGCGACTTCGCCTTCGAGGTTGTTCAGGAACCAGAGTCGGCGTTGCGCAAACGACAGCGGCAACTCCTCGGCTTGACTCGCGGGCTCAACGCAGGGACGAGTCGTCCCCCGTCCCTGTTGTAGCCGCTGAACCAGGCCGGAGACGGTCGGATTCTCAAACAGATCGCGAATTGACAATCCGGCGTTAAGAGTTCGACGGATTCGTCCGATGAGTCGCGTTGCAAGCAGCGAATGCCCGCCGAAATCGAAGAAGTTGTCGTCCAAGCCGATCCGGGGCACGTTCAGAGTTTCGGCGAACAACGAGCAAAGAATCTCCTCTTCGGGCGTTCTCGGAGCGCGCCAGCATGAGACAGACCCGCCGAAATTCGGCACCGGCAACGCGTTGAAATCGAGCTTGCCGTTGACTGTCAGCGGAAAGGCCGGAACCGATATGATCGCAGCCGGAACCATATACTCGGGCAACGCCCGTCTCAGTTGCGCCCGCATCTGAGCGGGGTCGATCTCCTGTCCTGGCGCCGGAACGACATAGGCCGCCATTTGCTTGTCGCCGTCGCTGTCCTCGCGGCAGGCAACGACAGCCTGAGACACACTCCCCAGGCGTACGATGGCGGCCTCGACCTCCGCCGGTTCAATGCGGAACCCACGAATCTTGAACTGCTGGTCGGACCGGCCCAGGAACTCAAGCACGCCCTGCGCCGTCCATTTCGCCCGATCCCCCGTACGATATATTCGGGACCCCGGAGGGCCCAGCGGGTCGGCAACGAAGCGCGAAGACGTCAACGCGGCTCTCCGCAGGTACCCACGCGCCAGACCCGGACCAGCCACATACATCTCGCCCGGGACGCCAGTAGGAACAGGTTGGAGCTGTTCGTCCAGAACGTAGACGTGAAGATCCGGAATCCCGCGACCGATCGGACTGCCGGAATCCGTGTCGCCGATACGCATGTATGTTACGTGAACTGTGGTTTCAGTAATGCCGTACATGTTGATCAGCGCGGGAGCATCGGGATGGCTTACGCGCCATTCGTCCAACTTCGACATGTCCAGCGCTTCCCCGCCGAAGATGACCCAACGTAGCGCCAGAGGCACGGCGTTCTCCGAGTCGGCCCGAATCAGCTGGTAGAACGCCGACGGAGTCTGATTCAGAACCGTGACCTTCTCTTCGGACAGCAGGCGCAGGAAGTCGACCGGCGAACGACTGGTGAGATACGGCACCACGACCAGACGGCCGCCGTAGAGGAGAGCCCCCCAGATCTCCCATACAGAGAAGTCGAAGGCATAGGAGTGAAACTGCGTCCAGACGTCATCGGGGCCGAAGTGGAAACGATCCTCGGTCGCGCGAAACAGCCGGACTACGCATTGATGAGTGACTACAGCGCCTTTGGGCAGCCCTGTCGAACCAGAGGTGTAGATCACATACGCCGCGTTCGACGACAGCAGCGGCGCATGGCGATCCCCGTCCGTCGGATCGTGCGGCGGACTTGCCGCCATTTCCGCAGCCGTGGCTGGGTCGTCGATGGCCAGATGCGGAACCGACTGCGGAACGCTCCGCGTCATTGCGGCGAGCGTGAGAGCCAGATCCGGAGCCGCATCTTCCACCATGAACGAAAGCCGTTCCGCCGGGTACTCCGGGTCGAGCGGGAGATAAGCTGCTCCTGACTTGACGGTGGCAATCAGCGCGACGATCGCCTCCAGAGATCGGGGCATGGCGAGGGCCACGATGTGCTCGGGTCCCGCGCCTCTTGCGATCAGCGCATGGGCCAACCGGTTGGCGCGCTCATTCAGTTCGGCGTAGGTGACGCGTTCCGCTCCGAACGTCACTGCTGTGGCGTCCGGCGTCTCTCTGGCTTGGCGTTCGAACATCGCGCAAAGCGTGGAGGACTCTGTCACAGGAGCGGGGCCATTCCATTCTTCGACGATCCTCCGCTGTTCATCTCCTTCCAGCAGGGCAATCCGGCCGATCGCCAGTTCCGGTTGGCGCACGACGGTCGTAAGCAGATTCGTGAATCGGCGTGCGATCGCCTCCACCGTCTGCCTGTCGAACAGATCGGTGCTGAACTCGATATGCCCCGATATGCCTTGCGGAGTTCGCGCACCGGTCCGATGCTCGCTTAGGCTAATCATCATGTCGAACTTCGAAACTCCGGTGGACACTAACTCGCATCTCGCCGGAACACCGCCAAACACCAGGTCGGGAACGGGCTGGCTGTTGAGCGCCAGCATCACCTGAAAGAGCGGGTGCGAGGACAGCCTGCGCGTTGGGTTGACGGCCCGAACCAGCCGCTCAAGCGGAAGATCCTGGTGCGCGTAGGCGTTCAGGTCGGTCGTTCGAACCCGCTGAACCAGTTCCCGAAAACTCGGATCGCCGGATACATCCGTCCGGAGAACCAGAGTGTTGACGAAGAAGCCGACGAGGTCCCCGAGCGCGCTATCGGAGCGTCCCGCGACGGGAGTTCCGATCACGATGTCGGTTTGCGAGCCGAGCCGTCGCAGCAAGGCAGCGAGCCCGGCGTGAAGAGCCATGAAAAGTGTCGCTCTTTCCTGCCGGGCCAGCGCAATCAGTTCGCCGTGCAGACAGGCATCGAGATGAAGCGGGATGCTGTCGCCGCGTAGCGTGCCGCCGCTCGGCCGGGGCCGGTCCGTCGGCAACTCGACCTCTTCTGGTATGCCCTGCAACGTCTTCATCCAGAAGTCGAGTTGCCGCGCCATCGGGCTGTTGGAATCTTCTTCCTTCCCGAGCGACTCGGTTTGCCAGGCTGCGAAGTCGGCGTACTGCACCGGCAGGCCCGGAAGCCGAGAGTCTTCACCGCCCAGACGCGCAGCGTACGCGCGCTGAAGATCCGAAAGCAGTGGCCGCAGCGACCACCCGTCGGCCGCGACATGGTGCAGCACCAGCAGCAGAACGCTCTTCCCCGACGCCGACGTGAACAAATACACGCGCAGTGGAATCTCGCACGTGATGTCGAAAGGACGGCGCGAGGCCAGATCGATTTCCTGCTGCAGATGCTCGTCTGGGGTCTCGATGCGAGTTAGGATCGGGCGCGCCTCATCAGGCGGAAGGATGCGCTGACAAGGATTGCCCTCAACTTCAGGCAAGACTGTCC
This sequence comes from uncultured Paludibaculum sp., assembly GCF_963665245.1. Classification (NCBI taxonomy): domain Bacteria; kingdom Pseudomonadati; phylum Acidobacteriota; class Terriglobia; order Bryobacterales; family Bryobacteraceae; genus Paludibaculum; species uncultured Paludibaculum sp. The sequence goes on along the minus strand of NZ_OY762267.1, from coordinate 3,469,261 downwards.
GCAGCGTCTCATGACGCTCAACGGTGTCGGCCAGTGCCCGTTCGAGAGCGGCCCGATCGGGTTCCGCCTCGAAATGCAGCGCGAGAGGGATGTTGTAGAGTGGAACCGTCGTTTCTAGGCGGTTAAGGAACCACAATCGGCGTTGCGAGAACGACAGCGACCGGTCCGCCGATCCGGTCGCCTCCAGCAGCCTTCGGCGCGGCGGACCACTGTCCTGCACCTTCCGCGCGAGGCTTCTGACTGTCGGGGCGTCGAATACCTCGCGAAGCGAGAGATCGACGCCTAATGCCGACCTGATCGAACCGGTCAGCCTGGTGGCCAGCATAGAATGGCCGCCCATCGTGAAGAAGTCGTCGTCAGGCCCAACTTCGGCGACCCCGAGCGCGTCTGCGAACAGGGCGGCCAGGATCTCCTCTTCCGGTGACTCAGGCAGACGCCATACCGAGGTCTGCGCGTGTGGCGCCGGCAAGGCCCTTCGGTCCAGTTTCCCGTTGGGCGTTCGTGGTAACGAGTCCACCAGCATGATGGCCGGCACCATGTAGCCGGGAAGTAACGCGGCCATTTGGCTCCGGATGGAAATCGCGGTCGCTGCCTGTCCGGGGCCGGGGACCACGTAGGCCCACAGGTGCGACGAACCGCCCTGGTCTGGATGCGCCACCACGGCGGCCTGCGCCACGCCTTCCACTCTCAACAGCGTCTTTTCTACTTCGTCCAGCTCAACGCGGAAACCGCGAATCTTCACCTGATGGTCGCTTCGGCCGCGGAATTCGAGCAGGCCGCCACGACGCCAAACCACCAGATCGCCGGTGCGATACATCCTTTCGCCCGGAGGCCCAAACCGATCGGCAACGAACCGCTCCGCCGTAAGGCCCGGGCGTTGGAAGTACCCGCGCGCAAGGCAGCTTCCCGCGATGTACAATTCGCCCGTGACGCCCATGGGGGCAAGCTGCAGGTTGCGGTCGAGCACGTACAGTCGCGTGTTCGCGATGGGCCGACCCAGCGGTGGCGCTGCCGGAGGCTGATCAGGCCCCGCCGGTAGCTCCACGGCGGTCGCCACGTGCGTCTCCGTGGGCCCGTAGTGATTGTGCAGTCTACATTCGGGATGGCGCTCGATAAAGCGAGTCAGCGGTTCCGTGACATGCAGCGCCTCGCCCGCCTGCACGATTCTTCGCAACGCCGGTAACGGTCGATCCGCCTCCAGCGCGGCCTCGCACAGACCCTGAATGACGAGCGTCGGCGCGAACAACTCGTTGACGCCGTGGTCGCGGAGCCAGTCCGCAAACTGACGCGGATCTGAGCGGACTTCGTTGGTTGGGATCACCAGCGTTGCGCCCGTCAGCAGAGCGCTGAACATCTCCTGCGCCGACACGTCGAAGCTCAGCGCGGTAAATTGCGCGACGCGCGCTCCGGCGGTTCGCGGCAACGTTTCCTCATGCCAGTCAAGCAGGTTGACGAGCGCCGCAGCGGACATAGCGACGCCCTTGGGCCTGCCGGTGGAGCCCGAAGTGTAAATCACGTAAGCGGGATGGGCTGGATGGGCGGGCCTGGCGAGTTCCTCGTCGGCCAGATTCGTCGAGGGTTGACGGGCCAACTCCGATGCCACGACTTCGCTGTCCAGAGCCAAGTGCGGGACGGTCTGCGGCAGCCGCTCGGAAATCTGCGAGGTTGTGACGATCGTCACGGGCCGCGCATCTTCGATCATTAGCGTCAGCCGGTCCACCGGGTAATCGACATCGAGAGGCAGGTAGGCCGCGCCGGTTTTCACGATGCCGATGAGCCCCACCATCATCTCCAGCGAGCGCGGCAGCGCGATGCCGACGACATCTTCCGGCCCGATCCCCATGCACGCAAGAAGATGCGCCAACCGGTTCGACTGCTCGTTCAGTTCTCCGTAAGCGAGACACGAATCCTGAAAGTGTACTGCGGGTTCAGCTTGGGTGACATGTGCCTGCTCCTCGAACAGACGGGCAAGCGTGCGCCGGTCGAAGTGTCTCTCCGCGCCGTGGCCGAGGGCGATCAACTGCTCGCGCTCGTCATCTTCGAGCAGCGGCAGTTCCGCAATCCGACGCTCCGGGCAGGCGACGGCACCCCTGAGCAGGTTCCCATAATGCGCCAGCAGACGACGTACGGTCGCTTCATCGAAGATGTCCGAGCTATATTCAGCGACACAGATTAGCGCATTCGCGCTCTCGGTCACCTGCACCAGCAAGTCGAACCGCGCGATGCCTCGTTCGAATTCGAACGGCTCCGCGGTCAATCCAGGCAGGCATACTTCGTGCCGCGGCACGTTGCGCAACTGAAACAGCACCGGGGACAGCGGTGTGCGATCTCCCGCGCGATCGGGACGCGCAACTTCGACAATCTTCTCGAACGGAACGTCCTGGTTCGAGTAGGCATCCAGCGTGGCTTGGCGCACCCTCGCGAGTAACTCGACAAAAGACGGATCGCTGGCAAGATTCACCCGGATCGGCAGCGTGTTGACAAAGAAGCCGACCAGGTGCTGCACCTCAGCGCGTGTGCGGCCTGCGATCGGGCAGCCTACAACAATGTCCTCCTGTCCGGAGTAACGATGCAGCAGCGCCTGAAATCCGGCGAGCAGTGTCATGAACAACGTGGCGCGATGCTGCTGGCTCAGCGCCCTGAGGCCGTCGGCCAGCGTCCCGTCGAGCGCGATCTCGACGCGGGCGCCGGAGGAGGATTGCGTCGGCGAGTACGGGCGGTCGGACGGCAATTGGAGCGAGGGGATGTCGCCGGCAAAGCGCTCCCTCCAGTAGCTGAGCTGCCGCTGCACAGATTCGGTCTCGATCCTTGCCCGCTGCCATTCCGAGAAGTCGGCATAGCGCATCGGTAACTCGGGCAATGTCGGAACCGAGTGGGACAATGACGCCCCGTAGCATTCCACCAGTTCCTGCAGCAGGATCTGGTTCGACCACGCGTCGGTGATGGCGTGATGCAGGACGAGCAGAAGCACGAAGTCCCGCTCGCCGAGGCGCATGAGGGTTGCGCGAACCAACGGCGCCAGGCTCAGGTCGAACGGACGACGGAGTTCGATCCCTGCGAGCCGCCGGGCTTCCCGGAGCGGATCCGCGGCATCGGACAGGTCCCGCCGACAAAGCTCCATCTCCGGGCTGGGAGAGATCGCCTGAAGCAGAGCGCCCTCTGTGGCGTGGAACGATGTCCGCAGCGATTCGTGCCGGCGGAACAGAGTGCGGAGGCTGCTTTCGAGCGCGGCTTCATCCAACGGGCCGCTCAGACGTAGAGCCAATGGGACGTTGTATGCTGCGCTGTCAGGAAGGAACCTCTGGAGAAACCAGAGACGCTCCTGGCCGAATGAGGCGGGGGCGTCTGGGTGTGTGCCGCCATTCAACGCGGGCATGAGATTCGCTGGGTGTGCAGACAATGCTCCCCCCTTCGCGCAGCAACAAGGCCAAGCTCCGGCCGCATACGATCATCCACCTCACTTAAAGCAATTAAGGCGTTTCATCAGAACGGCGAAAACGAATAAGTCAGCCATTGCCGGGATATGACCGCCTCCAATGTTACGCACGTGAATTATTGCTGTCAAGCCGCGATATTGCCGCCAGATAACAGACTGAACAGTGATGAATGGTGGGAGATATCGGGCTGCGTGTGCCTGCCAGAAGCGGAAGGCCTGAGGCAAATCTTCAGCCAGACTTAGGGCTGACCTCCGTCAGAGATTGCGTCTTTTTTATCGAACTGTTTCCGCCGACGCAAGATGTAACCGCCGGATCTGCGGCGAACCTCGGGAGCGTTTGTCGGATTACCTAACCCGGCGTAGCCGGAACCGGACTGGTGCGAGTACGATGCCTCGGAGGGCCTCGAACTGCTGACGGAGCGGCACAGGGATCAGATCGCTGGAGTGCTGGGCTGCTGGGATCAGATAATCGTGTTCGGCACTTTCCCGAAGATCCGCCATACCGAGTGGATGACGTCGTGCCTCTACCAGCGGAGGATCCGGATACTCGACTAAGCGAATTGTTCCGAAGCGTTTAGGAGGGAACTGCGCCAAAACTCCCGGCGGCTTATCAGCGGCACACGGGATCGAGATCAGGTTATCGCACCAGCTGAATGTCCGGAAGGAAGATCGGCAAAGGAGGTTCTTTCCCGGCGGGGCGAACATCCGAGGCTGGGGTGACATTCTGTAGGCGATGGAGCCTTGCTCGGCCTACAAGCCATGGCTCCACGAGGTGTGCGGGATCGTGAATGCGGAGTAAGGCTGTGGTCACCATCCACGCCTGAGACGTGCGGTGGATGGGCGGGCATAAACGTCGTCCACGCCGCAGGAGTGCAGGTGTTGGTTACCGGGGCCGACGCCAGCAAGTGAGGCGAGAGAGGAACTATCGGTAACGGTCTTGTCTAGCGGGTGAGTTCGGGACCTCCTCGAGCGCCGGCGAGAGGGAGGCCAGCGAGCGGATCACGCCCAGCGGCGCGGCATCGGCGGGACAGGCGAACCGCCGCGAGGCAGCAAGCAGGAAGGCGTTTTCGCGGGCGGCAAGTGGCACGCCGCGGGTATGCTACTGCAAAGCGAAGAGTCGACCGGCTTGCGCACGACGACGCAGGCTCCGACGTGGCCCGATAGGCGTCGAGCACGCGCTGGACGTGTGCCGCGAATCTATGAAGCGCCTCGGCCCTGCGGATCAGGCAGCGACGGGCTATCGATGCGCACTGGGTGGCAGTAGTGTCGCAGGCGTCTGAGCGGCACCTGGACCACCGATTTGTTGCCAGGGAAGTTGTGCCTTTCGTCGTAGACCAAGTCGGTGGTGACGATGGTGGAATGCCGGTGTTATCGCTCCTCCATCAGCTTGAAGAAGGCGCTGGACTGTTCGGGCTTCAGGATGAGGCAGGAGGAATCATTGATGAGTAGGATATAGAGCTGCGCCGGATGGTTGATCAGCTTCCATGTGGAGTGATCGGCGAAGCGTACATTTCATCGAACAGATCCTGCGCAGGGATGAACTGGCAGCGCAGTTCGTTCCGCAGCTCCATGAGGAGGATACCGCAGGATCCTGCAATCGAAGCGGGAGGACGCGGACGTATAATGTGATCGGGCCGACGAATTCGATGAACATACCTCCTAGCTTCTGGATCAGAACATCCAGACCCAACCCGCGCGCCGCGTTGCGTCTGTTCTGTGTTCCGCACGCGGGAGGATCTCCTGAGATGTTTTCGTCGTGGCCGCAGAGGCTGCCCGCCGCCGTGGAAGTCTGTGGCCTATGCCTGCCGGGACGTTCCGTCCGAATGTCGGAACCGCTGGTCACGAGTCTGTCCCAATTGGTAGAAGGGCTGAGCGAAGCGCTTCAGGACGAACTCCACAAGCCGTACGCTCTCTACGGCCACAGCATGGGCGGGCTGGTCTGCTTCGAATTGATTCGCCAATTGTCGGCAAAGGGCGCCAGCATGCCTCGACGGCTCTTCGTCTCCGGTTGCTACGCGCCACACATTCCCGACTCGGCGCCCATCCACATGCTGCCGGATGACGACTTCATCCGTGAACTGAACCGGTTCCGGACCGTCCCGGAAGAGATGTCGGGAGACCGCGAATTACTGGATTTGTTTCTGCCCATCCTTCGAGCGGACGCGGCGGTCACTGAGACCTACGTCTATGCGCCGGCCCCGCCGCTGAATTGCCCAATCACCGCGTACATCGGCGCCGAAGATCCCGTCGTGGGACGAGCAGACATGGAAGCGTGGCGGCAACACACTAGCAGGGACTTTCAAACCCATGTCTTCCCTGGCGACCACTTCTTCATCGAGAGCAGCCGCGCCGAAGTTCTGTCCGTCTTGTCGAACGATCTCAACCGGATACTTCAGGCGAACTCACGCTGAGCCACGCCGCCGATGCGCGGGCTGAGCAGGACGGCAGCAACATCCGGCCCGTACTTCCGGCGCAATTCTGCTGCGGCCTCGAACAACGCGGGCCACGCCTGGAACAGCCGTCCGAACTCGACCAGCAAGGTCTGCGAGAGCGCGATGGCCAATTCCGGTGAATGCTCGGCCAGAAGGTCGCACGCAATCGTGCCTTCCCCGTCCGACAACGACTCCCGAAGGATTCGCGCGTAGGTCCGCAGATCCTGTATGGCCCACTCAGGTGTGGCCTGGCGGTCGGCCAGCAGGAACTCGGCAGACGCGATCCGCGCCTCGGAATCACGACGATAGATGCCGGCCGCCAACCGCCGGAACTCACGCAACGGCAGGCTTCCGATGGCGCGTAGTTGTTTCCCCGCCTTCTCGTACCCGTCGCGGACGGACGCATGCGGCACGGGCGACGGAGTCATCGCCAGCACGCTGTTCACGATGTCGTACGTCCGAAGCCCAGGGACCGATTGCCACATGTGGTCCCAGGTTGACGTGCGGGGTGGCTCCGGAGCGTGCGTAACCACCCAGGGCAGAAAACCAGAGTATGTGCATGGACACACGCGCCGGAGCGCGGAAACGAACAGGCCATCCTGGTTGCGCTGGACCGGGCAGAACGGGGGAAGCACCTCCCGCGCATCGAGGCCGATCTGCCAACCTGGGCAGAACGCCCCGGACGTGATGGTCTTGCGGGTAACTGAACGCACCACCTGACGGCTGGCCATTGCTGCAACGTACCGCTCGCGGCTGGCGAGAAGGCGCTTCCGGGAAGCGCCACTCCATAACAGGTAATGGCGCGTAGATCCCATCGCGCAGTCGCCCGCGATACCCACGTGCGTCAGCCTCACGCGTCCCGGGTTTGCGGCAAGCGACTGCGCGGTTGCCGTAGTCAGATCGTCCAGATCGACTCCGGCGTCCCGCGACCACTCGACGAAACACTCGGCGGGAGAACGGCCCAACAGTTCCTCATGGATGGCGAGAATGTCCCGTGCGCTCGGCCTGACGGACGCGATCGCGGAGGCGTGATCGGCGTGGAACCAAGTCTCGGTCGGATCAAAACGGGACGTCAGGACAGCGCCGGAATCGACATGGGGCGGCTCGGCGGTGCGACAGAACACGTCATCGTCGACCATCAGCGCCATGGCGCCTGAGCAGACCAGAAGCAGGGCGTTGCGGTTCACTCCCGGGGCCACTCTGAAGCGGGCGCCGCGTTGCAGGGCGAAGGTGACGATGTCTGGCGCGACTTCTGCCTGCAAAGCAAGATTTCCAACCAGATTCGCTCGATGCCGCGAACCGATATAGTGGGCCCGCTGGCCGCAAGCAGCGGCCACGTCGGACAACGAGCGTTCCGTGCGTGCGGCCATTTCTCCGTCATCGGAGTCGTCGCCGACAAGAAAGCGGATCGCCCGACCGTGCTCGCGAGCGTTTTCGCCGTAGGTCATTAGGGACCGCCGCAGGCAATCGGGACGATTGCGCGTTGGCACACAGAGGATCTCGATCTCATTCTGCGGCTGAGAGACGGAGTCGCGTAGCCTGCAATGGGCGATCAACTCGGATTCGGAGATCAACAACGACGCCCGGCGAAGCTGGACCAGCTTGTCGAGCGCTGCCTGGCGATCGGTGCAAACACCGCCGAGCGACTCCGCAGAGTGATCCGTCAAGCTCCGGAAGCGTTCCAGACGCCGCAGTATGACTGCCTCAGTTTGGTTTACTTCTTTGCTGGCACCGGTGAACGAAGAAGTGGCAAGGAGGCGGCCGTCCGGGAGGCCCGAGAGCAGCGTCCCACGACTCGAGACTCGTTCCAGCAGGTTGCTTTCAACTGGGTTTACTCCCACCAGTCGGATCATCCTCCGGCTATATCGTATCTCGGATCCACTGGACCGTGGAGCCGGTGAAGTTGGGTGCGCGACATGAATGTGGCATTGTTGCTGGTTTCTTTCTTGTGGCAGTTTGCCGAGCGTATGTATTACGCTCAGTTCCAGGAGACCATTCATGCCTGATTCCTTGCCTCTGTTGGAGCAGGAGCGAGCCGCGCTGCTCCAGCAGATCTCCATCCTGGGAGATCTGCGCCCTGGTTCCATCAGCCCGACCGCCGGTCGTTGCGGCAACAAGGGTTGCCACTGCCAGCGTCCCGGGGACCCCGGCCACCAGCCCCACTTGCGGTTGACATACAAGGTCCGTGGCAAGACGGTGACCGAGAGCTTCGCCAGTCCCGCGGCCCAGCGGAAAGCGGAGCGAGAGATCGAGGCCTTCCGTCTATGGCAGCAGTTAAGCCGCTCCTTCGTCGCAGTCAATGAACGCATCTGCCGGCTACGTCCGGTGGAGCAGACTCTGACGCCACAGGAAAAAAAACGGCGGAAGCCGTCCAGCAGGAAGTCGCCCAAGAAGTAAGCCGACTGCTGCAGGTCATCTTTGCCGGAGTCCACAAGACCGGCCTGACCGATCTGGAAGCCATTGAGATGGCGGTGCGCGGCGCGATGCATCGTGCCGGCGCTGCCGCACTGGGCCAATTGTTGTCGATGGACTCCGCACCCGCCCCACGCGCCATCTGCGGTTGCGGCGGTCAAGCCCGATTTCATTCGCTACGCCGCCGGGGCCTGCTGTCGGTCTTGGGTCCGATGGAGTTCTCGCGGGCCTACTATGTCTGTCCGCATTGCCATCAGGGCCAGAGCCCGCGCGACCGGGAACTGGACGTGGAAGGCACGGAGTTCTCGCCCGGTGTGCGGCGCATGATGGCCGCCGTGGGCTCGGAGACCAGCTTCGAGCAGGGCCGCGAGCAGTTGGAGTTACTGGCCGGATTGGAGGTCACCGCCAAGGCCGTCGAGCGTCAGGCCGAGGCCATTGGCGCAGCCATCGAAGCCGGCGAGCAGAAAGAGATCCGCCAGGCCAAACAACTGGATCTGCCTGAGGTCTGTGCCCCGGCCGTGCCGGTCTTCTACATCGAAATGGACGGCACCGGGATACCGGTGACGGTCAAGGAGAGAGCGGGCCGCGCCGGCAAGACCGAGGGTCAACCGGCTCGCACGCGCGAGGTCAAACTCGGCTGTGTGTTCACCCAGACCACCACGGACGAGGACGGACGGCCCATTCGCGATCCGGACTCGACTTCCTATGTCGCCGCCATCGAGACAGCCGAGGAATTCGGCCTGCGCCTGTACACCGAAGCCTGGCGGCGCGGCTGGAGCAGGGCGCGGCAAAGAGTCGTGCTCGGCGATGGCGCAGCCTGGATCTGGAATCTCGCTGAACAGCACTTTCCTGACGCAATCCAGATTGTGGACCTCTATCACGCTCGGCAGCACATCTGGGAACTGGCCGCCAGACTCTTCCCCAACGACGAGCGAACGCGCAAACGATGGGCGGCCCTCTGTGTGGACCGACTCGATGCAGGCAAGATCGAAGCGTTGGTGAAGATCCTGCGACAGCTGCGCCCGGACAGTGACAAACTCGCCCAGGATGTCGACAACGACGCCGACTATTTTGAACGCAACGCCGAACGCATGCGTTACCCGAAGTTCCGGGCGCAAGGTCTGTTTGTCGGCTCTGGTGTTGTCGAGGCCGGCTGTCGAACGGTGGTCGGCAAGCGCCTCAAATGCTCCGGCATGTTCTGGACCGTCCGTGGCGCCAACGCCATACTCGCCTTACGCTGTTGCCGACTCAGTAGCCGCTTCGAGGACTACTGGGAATCCCGCTCACGCGCCGCTTGATCTTCCACTTCTATGTCGCGCACCCCCGGTGAAGGGTTTGCACAAGGTGCTGACGTGCGCTTCTTGATTGAGGCGATCGGCGATCTCCCCGTCCGAGAAACTCTAGGCGAGATGCCGGACGCGATCCACAACCGCGACAGGACGCCACACGCGGTCAGCAATACCGGGCGGCAGCCGCGCGCAAACGTCACTACAGGCGCCGCCCTGCCGCCGGATGTGAACCAGATGCTGTCTCGGATTGGGCGGTTTCTCGACTGTAATATTCTTGATGAGCAGCCGTAACATCCGTTTGCAGTCTCTGGCCTGTGTGGCGGGAGCATGCCATAAGCGCGGCAAATCCGTTGCGAGAGTGAGGACTTTAGCCCTTTGCTCGTCAGTGGTGACCCGGGCTTCTTTGGCGTTGAATCTCCACGGCTTGTTCTTGAGGTCTTCTATATAGTTGCAGCAGCGCATCGTTCCGGCCCCGCTCTGGTGCCTGCCACCAGGCGGTAGGAATGGTCGACCACGTAATAAAGCCGCAGACTCTCCGCGGAGGCCGATCAGTGATAGCCGTTCCAACCGCAGCAAACCAGGACTGAATCAATGCGAAAACGGAATGTTTCGCTATAGCAAAAAGGGCACTGTGCAGGAATGTGAAGGGGCGAGCCTAAACTCGAAGGTCTCACGCGACGAAAAATATTTCGTCACTTTGGCTCCCTTATGCTAGAATCTAGCCAGATTTAGATGGACGCAGTGAGTATCGAGAGTGTCACGAAAGACTTCGGCGCTGTCACCGCCGTCGACAATCTCTCTCTGGTAGTTCCCGAGCAGACGATTCACGGGTTCGTTGGACCCAACGGCTCTGGCAAGACCACGACCATGCGGATGATCGTGAATATCTTCTACCCGGACCGCGGGACTATTCATGTCTTCGGCCGCCAGATGCGGGGGCCGTCGTCCGAGTTAATTGGATATCTACCGGAGGAACGAGGGCTATACCGCAAAATGGCGGTGCTTCCTTTGCTCGAGTTCTACGGCGAACTGCGCAGCGAGCGGAAGGTCACACACGAGGTGAAGAGCTGGCTCGAGCGGCTCGGACTGGCGCACTGCGCCTCGCAGCCATTGGGGACGCTCAGCAAGGGCATGGCGCAGAAGGTGCAGTTGATCGCCGCCATTGTCCCCCAGCCCAAGATGTTGATTCTCGACGAACCCTTTAGCGGACTCGATCCCGTCAGCGCCGACGAGGTTCGCGCCGCGATTCTCGATCTGAGGAAGCGCGGCACGACGATCATCTTGAGCACTCACGACATGGGCGTTGCGGAACTCATGTGCGACCGGGTGTTCATGATCCTGAAGGGCAAGAAGGTTCTGGACGGAACCTTGGATTCCATTCAGGAAATGTACGGAAGCGACATCGTTCGCCTTTCCGCAAACGTCGATTCCGGATTACTCAGGTCTTTGAGGGGAGTCGAGGCAGTGAACGACCTCGGGCAGGTGAAAGAGATACGAATGGCCCCAGGCAGCGATCCGCAGGCCATCCTGCACGCGGCGATCTCCCATGGCGAGGTGAAGAGTTTCGCCGTGGCTCGGCCCTCATTACACGATATCTTCGTTCGCATTGCGACGGCCAAGTCCGAAGCCGAGGTGCAGGTTGCGTAACATCCTTCTCATCGCTAAACGCGACTATCTCGCCGCCGTGCGAAGCAAAGCCTTTGTGATCGGGCTGGTCGTTGCTCCACTGATATTCGGAGGTGGGTTCATCGCGATGGCGCTCGTTCGCGGCAAGTCGGACGGCAAGGTGCGGGCCATCGCGGTGGTGGATCATACGCGTGTCGCTAGCGCGCCTATCGCCGAAGCCCTCGCCCGAAGCGAAGGAGACAAGACGTCGGACTTCGGACCGGGCGCCGGCCTGCGGCCAAAATTCGAGCTGTCCTCGATTGATCCGGATCCAGCCGCCCCCGACATGCAGCGGTTGTCTCTTTCCGACCGCGTCCGCAGCGGTGCGTTGTACGCCTTCCTGGAAATTTCGGCGGATGGTGAAGGCAAGGTTGGGTCCGGCGCAGTCCGCGTGAACTACTATTCGAAGCCGAACGCCATAGACGACGCACGCCGGTGGCTGTCAGGGCCCATCAACGACGGACTCCGCCGTGTGCGTCTCGCACAGGTAGGCATGGACGAGAGCCAACTGGACAGAGTGCTGAGCCCCGCTGTGCTACAACGGCGCGGGCTTCTGACGAAAGACCCAAAAACGGGCGCCATCGTCGAGGCGACGAAGACAGGCGACGCTTCCACCTTCGCGATCCCGTTCAGCGTAATGATGCTGATGGGGATGATCGTGATGACCGGTGCCACTCCGATGCTGACGGGCATCGCGGAAGATAAGGTGCAGCGCGTACATGAAATGCTCCTCGGCGCGGTGACGCCGTTTCAGTTGATGGCGGGCAAAGTGGTGGGGGCGATAGCCGTCTCCCTGACGAGCGCTTCGTTTTATATTGTGGGCGGCACCCTCATGCTGAATGGCCTCGGAATGATGGGAATGGTCTCCATTACCCTGCTTCCGTGGTTCTACCTGTATCTGGTCCTGGAGATCACGATGCTCTGCGCTCTTGCAGCCGCTTTGGGGGCCGCGTGCAGCTCGCCCCAGGACGCGCAGAATCTGAATTTGCTGCTGCTCTCGCCGGTACTGATTCCCTTCTTCACGTCAGTGCCGATGCTGATGAGTTCCGACACTGGCCTCGCGACGGTGATGTCGCTGATCCCGCCCTTCGTGCCCATGCTGATGTTGCTCCGCCAGGCCTTGCCAGGCGGCGTACCGATATGGCAACCGTGGGTCGGATTGGTTGGCGCGTTGGGCTGGACTCTGGCCATGGTCTGGCTGGCCGGACGGATCTTTCGAATAGGCATCCTTATGCAGGGTAAGACGCCTCCGCCGGCCGAGATTCTCCGGTGGGCGTTTCGTCGGTAAGCTAGGTCTCTGACCGTCTGAAGATCTTCCTGCGCCATGCCCAATCGCTCGGCAGCTGAATTCGCCCGAGTCGTCCAGCGCTTGGTCGACCCATTGTCTTTTTGCTCGCGAGATCCACATGGTGATGGACAACCTCAACATTCACTGCCGTAAGTCGCTTGCCGATCACCTCGGCGGCCAAGAGGGGTAGCTATGTCTGGAGCCGTCTGAATGTGCACGACGCCCTCAAACACGGGTGTTGGCTCAACCAAGCCGAAATCGAACTCGGCTTGGTGTCTCGACAATGCCGGGGTAACCCGCCACATTCCCGAACTGGATCTATTGGCGTCCATCGTCATTTTCTGAAATACCAAAGCCAACTGCGACCGGCCCGCATTAGATGGAAGTTCACCCGCCAAGCAGTTCGCACGAAGTTCGGCTACCAACGGAATCTTGCTAAGTGGTCAAAGACCTAGGCTTGGTCCGCACCGGCATTCAGCGCCGCTTCGATTATCCGGAGCGCAGGTTCCGGACCCAGTCGCCGGAATTTCTCAGCCACTTCGGCCGCGCGGGTTCGGAAACTGTCCTTGCCAAGAACCGTATCGAGAAGGTAGCGAATCGCGCTCGGCGATGCCTCTTTCAGATTCCCCCGTAGGCCGAGCCCTCGTCGCACGACAAGATCGGCGCAGTCGAAATTGTCTCGATTTACCGGGAAGATCACAACCGGAACACCACTCAGGATGCATTGAGCGACAGTGCCGGAGCCTCCGTGGGAGATCATGGCGGCGCTGCGCGCCAGCACAGCCAACTGCGGCGCCCACGGAACCAGATGAACAGAGGCAGACCGCCTCTGCAGTTGCTCGGGGTCCAGTCTTCCGATCGATATTACCGCTTCCCAATCCTCCTTTTCCGCGACCACGTCGATCAGAGACTGGAACAGCGTGATACTTTCGCCGTCCGGATAGTACTGGCTGCCAAGTGAACAATAGATCAGTTTGCGCGAAGGATCCAGCCGCTCGATGAGCGGATGTGTGGACCAGTGCTTGGAGCGAGCCGTCCATCCTCCCACGTAGAAGACGCCATCCTGCTCGCTGTCGCCGGGGATGTTCGCGAAGCCCTCAGGCAGGACCACGAGTTCGGGCATCCTTAGCACGAGTTCAGCGACGCCGGAAGCGTCTCTGACGTCTGGGCCGGCCTGGTTCAACATCTCCAGCAACTGCCGAGTGCCCTGGGGACTGAGGAATTGAGTTCGCGCCGCGACGATGTGTCTGGCCGCCGTTCGGCGGCGCAACGACACACAGTGCGATCGGAGGAGGACCACAGGCTTCAGATAGCGGTACTTGAGGATCACCCCTTCCGTGCAGAACAGCGAGAGTGTGATGAAGAGGTCCGGCTGAAAACTGTCGACGACTGCATCGAGCGCTTCGTCCGAGATCAGCGCCGCACACAAGGACGCTGGCGTGAGGAGGGCCGGACTTCCCTCCGCGTTCAGCTCCAGCAGCGACTCTAGTCGCGGCGCGAAGCGACCGCCGCGCAGACTCGTCAGGATGGGGACGAAATCGAAGCCCTGCTCCCGAATCATTGCTTCCGCGGCAGTCGTGGCGAAATATGCGATCTGGTGCCCTTGATCTTTCAGATATCCGGCTATTTCGAAAGTTGCGGCGAGATGACCATACTCAGCGTCGACGAAAAAGGCTATGCGTGCCACGATGCTCCTAATCGGTCCTCCCGACCATTATAGGCGCCAACCAAAGGGGCATCGGCATGATCGGCATAGGTAGGCGCTCAAGAGCTTTCCCTGTCACACCATCCGGCGTACGGGTCCGCACCGGGCGGTTCGGCGGGTTGAGCTATCGGCAGACAATCGATCTCGGATTCCCGAACGCGTCGAAGTAAGCATTGGGCAGCGCACGTGCGAGTGCCGGGCCGTTGGCGAGCCTCCACGAGCCATGAACGCTGCCCGCCGTTTTCGTGGCGAGGTCTTTGCCCACGTCCCGTCTCCGCAATTCGACGTATCGCACCGAGCCTCGCTACCACTACTTCCAGATCGCAGCTCGCAGCCTACGCTGGCCAACTCAAGGCCCTGCAGCATCGACAGCGTTTCATACCTTCCGAAATAGCCGATCCAGCCTCGCAAGTAGCGGCTCAGTTCCTCGGCCATCCGTTCGATGCTGACACCGCGCGTCCGGCGCGTCCTTTCCCGAACCCGCTCCTTGAACCGGTCCACCGCCTTCGGGTCGATCCGCCGCTGGGGTACGCCTGCCTTCGTGAAGCTGAAGACCAGATGCTTCCGCTCCCAAGGCCTCGCTACGGCGCTCATCTGTTCATTGACCTTGCGCTTCGTCGTGATGAATCGCGTGATGCTCTCCATCACTCCTTCCCAGGACCAGCGGCTGCGGACACACGCATTGCGGTGAGTAGGTCCGGGGAGTCTCACCCTGAGCCTCTCTCAGAACCGTACTTGAACCTCTCAGCTCACACGGCTCCCGCCATGGAACCACGCCGCACTCCCATCTGGTAGTGCGCCCACAACTTCGGATCGCGTCTCGAGATACGCGCGACCCAATTTGTCGCCCTGCGCAAATGCCCTCGCAGCTTCTTGTATTTCCGGTGAGCCCAACAGTCTAGTGATCGATCCAATTGACGCATCGGCGGATAGAGTGCCGATCGGTAAAACCGCCCGTAATACCGAAGCCACGCCCGGATGATCGGGTTGAACATCCGCGACAGGTCCTCGATTGACTTGTCACTGCGAAGATGCGGATTCCAGGGTCGAATCTCCGCCCGGATCCCGTCCACCGCCTTGTCAAAAACTGCCGGACTGAAGTTGATGAAGTACTTCCCCTTGCGGTACTTCGATCTCCGCGACCGAAATGTATAGTCCAGAAAATCGAACTTCTCGTTCGGATACGTCCTCCGCCGGTCATCATCCCTGCCATAGACAACCTTCGGCTTCTTGGGATGAAGCTCCCGCCCACATTCCTGCAATCGCGGGGATATAGCTACCCGAACCTCCTGGGCTTCCACTTCCGTCCCACGATGGCATCATCGGCGAAACGTTCAAACGGCGACTGCCGATGCCGCTTCGTCATCCACCGATCAAAGGCATAATGCAGAAACAGATTGGCCAACAGAGGGCTGCTCTCGCCCCGAACGCAAAAGCGAACTTTGAGTTTGAGCACGTGGTCAAGGTTCGCAGGAAAAGTAAAATCTCTTGATGTCTGCCATATACAGTAGTATCTTTATGGCATATGCCAAGGGCGGATACGACCCACCGAGTCGAGCGCCTCAATCTCGCCTTCGACTGGCTGCAACTTGTGCTGTCCCCGAGGGAGGTCATCCAACGGCTGATCGAGGCTACCGGCATCTCCACCCGCCAGGCGTATCGCTACGTGGAACAGGCTCGAAGACTCAATGCACCTTTGGACGCGGTCGATGCCAAGGTGGTGTTCACGGTCAAACTCCCCCGGTCCCTGGTTGTCAGGCTGCATCAGTACGCCGAGCCGACAGAGCAGACACTCAGCCACATTGCCAGTCAGGCGCTCTGGGCGCTGTTCCGGCGAGGGGTCCCTGGCTGAGGGCCGGCGGCCAGCCTATCGCGTGCAGTTGGAGTATCGCCTAGATCGTTTGCAGCCGGGGAAATTCCGGCAGGCCTGCCAGGTACTCGTGCCCGAGAGGCGGGGCGAAATCCCCGGCCACTGCCCAGAGATGAATTATGAAACCGGTGGAGATCTCCGCGCGTGTGTCCTCGGAACGGCAGAAGGAGCAGGCGACCATTGCCAGTCAAACGGCGGTCCTGCTGGAGCATGCAGCCAGCCAGAACTGGACCGTTTCCAACGAGTGGCGCCTCCTCGACGAAGGCCTTAGTGGAGCCAGTCTCTGGTGCGGCCGGGCTTGGACGTCTGCGTGATCGCGTGGCCGAGGGCCAGATCGACACCGTGCTAGTGTTATCGCCAGACCAGTTGAGCCGCAAATACGCATACCAGATCCTGCTGACCGAGGAGTTTCATCGGAACGGAGCCGAGGTGATCTTCGTCAAGTCACCACCGGCTACCACTCTGGAGGAGCAATTACTGGCGCAAGTACAAGGCATGATCGCCGAGTACGAACGGGCCAGATCATCGAACGAACGTGCCGCGGCAAGCGTCATCGTGCCAGGTAGGGGTCATTGAACGTGTTGTCGAGCGCGCCGCACGGGTATCGTTACGTGAAGAAGAGTGATGTCGGCAATGCCTATTATGAAGTGATCGAAGCCGAGGCGACGGTCGTGCGCATGGTCTATGAGATGTTCACGGTGCGGCATCTAGGCATTGGCGCCATTACTCGTTCCTTGAATGAACAGGCAGTCGCCACGCGCACAGGCAATTCACGTTGGGACCGCAGCAAAGTGTGGGCGATGCTGCGCAATCCGGCGTATGTTGGCAAAGCGTGTTTCGGCAAGACCGAACGCAAACCGCGGCAGCGGATCACACGGCCACTGCGCCGGAGGGGCGGCTACTGCAACCGGAGTAGCGCCAGCCAGGCGCAGCCACGGCAGGAATGGATCGAGACCGACGTTCCGTCGCTCATCAGCGAAACGGTGTTTGCGCTGGCGCCAGAACGATTGGAAGCCAACAAACGGTTCTCCCTGCGTCGCACTATCGAACCCAGTCTTCTGCAGAGCATGTTGGTGTGCGAACGCTGCGGATACGGCCTATATCGGAGCGCGAGCCGCACCAGCAAACAGAAGCTGCCTTACTACCGCTGCCTCGGCTCGGGCACCTGGCGGCAGTGCAAGCACAGGGTCTGCGAGTGTCGGACTGTCCGCCAAGACTAGTTGGATGGTGTGGTTTGGGGCGAAGTGATCCGGTTGCTGGAGGATCCAACTCTGCTGGAGGCCGAGCTCACCCGGCGGTTGGAAGAGGCCAAAGAGGCGGACGCGGCGCAGCAACGCTGGCAGCATCTGATGCGAGAGCATGCACTGGTGGAAAAGAGCATGGAGCGGCTGTTGACCGCCTATCAGGGGAATCTGTTGACTCTCGATGAACTGAGAAAACGGACGGAGCCGCTCCGCTAGCAGCATGGAGCAGTCCAGGCAGAACTACAGGCGATTGAAACGGCCGTGGCCGATCAGCAGCGTTATCTGCACATGGTCGAGGGCTTGGCTCCATTTCAGGCTCGATTGCGGTTGCGGGCGGAATCGATGGATATTGGGGAACGGCAGCGGATAGTCCGCCTGCTGATCAACGAGGTGGATGTCGGCCCCGAGGCGATCACCATTCGGCACTGCCTGCCCATGGCACTCAGTCAAGCCCGACGCCTCCACCGCCAGTGGGATCATCTGGTAGAGGGCCCAACTGCGGAAGTTCGTTTTTGCGTTCGGGGAGTCATGACTCCGCCTTGCGGCGTGCCCTTCTCACGCGGGACCAACTGGCCGTCCTCTTCTTGCACCGGCGCTTTCAGCCCGCGCTCGATATAGAGAACCATCCACGGTTCCTATCCGAGAACCGAAGTCCGCCATGCGTCTTGGCGTTCGCGCTGAGCTTGAGAGGCGTGCTCGCAGTGAGGGCCCCGATGGAATCTTGCCGCATCCCTCTGCGCCGTACTCGTCGCCAAAGTCAACCGCGTGTGCGTTCGCGCATCCGGCGTGGCCCACTTCGCGCATCTCATTTGGCCCACCCGGTATCGCTATTCTGCTACATCTCCCCAGTCGGGTGTTTGGCCAGCCCGGCTGGAGTGGAGCCTGGCGACGCCCGGAGGGCGGCGCCGTTTAGGCGGAACGGAAGCCGGGCTGGCCAAACACGGCCGCGGCCTGGCGGGTTCGGCCCCCATCGTTCACTTCTTCCTCCTTTCCTTAGTTCGGCGAAACCGGAATGACTCCGTGCCGGTCTCCACGATATGCGCTCGATCTGTGATGCGATCCAGCAGCGCCTTGCACAGTCGCGGATTCGGAAACACTGTCGTCCACTCGGAAAACGGAAGGTTCGTCGTCACGATGAGCGCCGCCCTCTCAGCACGGTCCGAGATCACCTGAAACAGGAACTCCGCGCCCACATCAGCGAGCGGCACATAGCCGAACTCGTCGATCGCGATCAATTCGTACTTCTGCCACCGTGCCATCATGCGCCGCACCTGATTGTTCTGCTTGGCTTCCACCAACTCATTGACCAGTGCCGCCGCGGTCACAAACCGGACTCGCCGTTTCTGCCGGCATGCAGCCAAACAGAGGCCGGTGGCGAGATGACTCTTGCCGGTCCCGCATTCACCGATCAAAACGACTGGCTCGCTCCGATCGATGTACCCGCCTTCTGCCAGTTCACGAATCTTCGCCGCCTGAATCTGCGGCGCCTGCGCGAAGTCGAACTCCTCGAGTGTCTTCATGCGCGGTAGCTGCGCATCGCGGATCCGGTTCTCGATGGCGTGCCGGTCGCGCTCTTCGCATTCGATTGCCAGTAACGCCTCGAGATAGCGAATGTGGCTGTGATTCTCCTTCACTGCCTGCTCTGCCAGTGAAACGAAGTTTGCTCCAATCGTCGGGGTGCGGACCGCCTTGCAGTATTGCCGCACGCTGGCGTGTTCCAATTCTTCGGTGTGCTTCGGCTTCATTACTGGATGCCTCCGTTGCTGTCGGCCAACAGTAGATCGTATTCCGCCATCGTCGGCTTCGGACGTTCAAACTGCCGCAGCTCTTCTGCCAACGCAATCGCATAGTGCCGCCGTTGCTCTGCGTCCGGCATGCGCAGGATGTGCAGCACCGCCGCTCCGTCCGACACTTCCAGCCGCAGCGCTTCCTCCACCGCCGCAATCAGTCGAGGCCATCCCAGCGCGAAGCCTTCGCGCACCAGCCCGATCATTTCTCGCGTGCCCGCACCCTTGCCGTGTCGCTGCTCAAGCTGCCGCCAGATCCGGTCCAGGCAATCCGGCCAGCGTCCCGCCTTGCGCCATTGCGCCAGCGGCGTCGAGCCGGCCATCGCTCCCGGCTTGCGCTCGAGCACATCGAGATAGTGTTCGAGATTGAGAATCTCATGCCCGCGGCCATAGCACCGTTCGTGCTGTGCCACTCGCTTGTTGTCGTGCAGGATCTCGACCTGCAGCGGCCCCACAACCGCGGTGACCCGAATGCCGGGCGGCACCGGAGCGGAGTACCAATTCGTCTTCACGCGCACACGGCCCCGACCATCCACCACGAGCGGATACAACACCTCGTGGAGCGGGAAGCCCTCTTGGGCCAATGGCAACAACTCCGCGCGCTCGCGCTCACTGGCTTGCCCAACAGTCATGCTCTTGCCGCTGATAGTGCGACTACGATTGGCTTCGCAGGTGGCTCGCAATTGCTCATTGAATGCCTGCAAATCTGCGGCTTCCGGAACCGGCACGAGAAAGTTGCGCCGGAACCAGCCCTGCTCTCCTTCCACGCCGCCCTTTTCATTGCCGCTGGCCGGATTGCAGTACTCGCTCTGAAATCCCCAGTGCGAGCGGAATGCAATCATGCGATCGGTTTCGACGCGTTGATAGCCGCGCAGAATCTTCTTCACAAGCAGCGACATGTTGTCGTAGCGATTCGTGCGAAACACACCACCGAAGTAATCGAAGGCTTTCTCGTGGGCCTCCAGCAGCGCTTGTTGCGTAGCGTACCGATAGGCTCGATGGAACGCGTCGCCCGATGCCATGCTGCGCATCGCGAAGATGTACAACTTTTGCGCTTCGCCGCTGAGCCTGACCGTGGCTTCGTACCAATCGACTTGCGCTTCCTGGCCCCAGTGATAGCTCTGTGGCACGAAGACTTCCGACCCGGCCAAACCGAGCTCACGCTTGCGCTGCCGCACGTAGCGGCGCACCTGCGATTCCGAGATCGTTTGTTCCGGATGCTCGGCCCGCAATCGCATCCACACTCGATGCGCAGTGTGCCGCTGCTTGCGCGGCGCCTCGCGATCGGATTCCAGCATCCGATCGATGTGCTCTCGCACCGGGCCCAGCTTGGGCTCGATCCGGTCGCTCGTTTTCCTCTCCGGCGGGATTGCACTGGCGATCGCTTGGCGCACCATCCGCCGGTGCACACCATGCTTCTTCGCCAAGCCCAGAATCGTCTCGCCCGCCGCGTATTCGCGGCGCAGCACTTCGAACAGTTCCACTTTCTGCCTCCTGTCCATTCCCGGATCTTGTCATCCGGGTTCGTCCAGGTGGGCCAAATTAGATGCTCAAAGTGGGCCAAATCTGATGCGCAAACTCAGCGTGTTGACCACCAACCCGTTGCAATTCTCCGTCATGACATGCCCCAAATAGCAGAGCTTCTATTCAGCTCCCCGCGCCGTCTTGTACAAACCCACCGAAGGGTCTGTAGTCGAGCGATGGGTGTCGTCGGTTCGCTTTTGCTTGCGGAAATCAACGACGTTTACTGCCTGGGCCAGGCGGCGGCTTGAGCACATCGTCGTCGTCCCTGTTCGGTTGGAGGCTTTTCTGTCCCGCCCAGGCTTCGATCAACCGATCGACGTCCTATCCACCGCGAAATGATCGCTCGATAGTGGACGTTTCCGTCTCGCCTGCTTCAATACTGACTGGAAGAACGTACCCGCTATGTGGTCTTCCAGTAGTCTGTCGCAGCTCTTCGAAACCACCTGTGTCATGCCACAGTGTGGGGCAATGTTCCGCGCCAGGGGGCCGACTGCGTACTCACCGGGCGGTACGTAGGCGTTGAGACGCACCACGCCCGTGGATCCAGGCAGAGAGCGGTGGGGTGTGCCCGCAGGGCTCCGCACGCCTCTGTCTGCCGGAAGCTCGATGATCCGGTGGCCGACCACGAAATGCCGCCGTCCAGACGCGTAGAGCTACTTGTGAAACACCACACCGGGTTCGGCTCTGGCCGGTCGGTCGCGAGAACGATGCGAGAAGTCGCACGAAACTGACGAAGCGGCCCACGAATTCGAGGAGGGGCCTGGGCCGATAGGGTATATTCCAGATCCTATTCACTAGCCCCATGTTGGAAGCCCGTCAGCGCAGTTAACAAATGGTCCACATCGAGGAGCGGGAATACGTGGACGGGACGCGGCGCACCACGGTATGCCAAGGCCCCAGCGTAACCCGGGCTCAACTCAAGATTATGTAACGTCCAAGCTTCAGCGGCCTTTGGGTCATAGCCCACATGGAGGAGTCGCGCCGGGTCATCGGGCTTAAGCGCCACCGCAAACCCGTCGAGCGGAGTAGCTAAGCCATCCCCAATTGCTTTGAGGTACGCTTCCTTGCGCGTCCAGCACAGAAAAAACGCGCGCTCTCGGTCGGGAGGAGGAACATTTTGGAGCTCGATCACTTCATCCGCACAAAAGAAACGACTCGCGAGGTCCTGGATGTCGGAAAACGGGCGTATCTGTTCCAAGTCGATGCCAATCTCCAGTCCATTCGTGAATGCGAACACCGCGAGCGTTCCTGAATGCGAGAGGTTGAAGTCAATGTGATTGGGTATTGCGATAGTCGGTTTTCCGCATGGGCCGTAGGCAAGAGGCACCGCATGCGGCGCCATATCGGCATAGCTGCCCAGCAACATCCGCAGAACACCGCGGGTTAAGACAAATGATTGCTGAAGGTGCAAAAACGAAAAGCCCTTCGCGCGGCTCTTCTCGTCCTTTGTGAGCAGAGGGTAGAGCCTGGCAAGCGCCTCCTCTGATACCAAGAGCCGGACAGTCCACAATTGCACGACGCGGTCGGGCAGTTCCAAGCGTCGCAGGTCCCGTCGGCTAGCTCCATGCACTTTGCCCCGTCTCCCCTAGGTGAACTGCTCCGGCTGCCTACCTGCAGCCATGGCCAGCGCCCGTGCCTGCCCACTCCTCACTGTTGCCCGGCGCAATGGTCAGAGCCGCATAGCACTGCGGACTCTCGACCGGACGTCATGAACAAACAGTTTACAACGTCAGCGTACTCTTCGCGCAAGATGGAGGCTCTTCCGGGTGTGCGACGTGGAAGTTAGCCATGCGTGTTCTTCTTTTTTTGTGGCGCAAAACCGAGCGTATGTATACGCTAGGAAAAGAGGCTCATCGATGTCCAACTCTTTGCCCACCTTGGAGGCGCAACGCGCCGCCATTCAGCGCCAGATCTCGCAGTTGGGGGATATGCGCTCAGGCTCGATCAGCACAACCGGCGGCCGCTGCGGTAACCCGCGCTGCCACTGCCACCAAAAGGACGATCCCGGTCACGGCCCGTTTTATCGGCTCACCCGTAAGGTGAGCGGCAAGACGGTGACAGAGACCTTTTCCACTCCGGCCGCCTTGCGCAAAGCCGAGCGCGAAGTCGCCGAGTATCACCGATTCCGGGATCTCGGCCAGGATCTGCTCGAGGTCAATGAGAAGATCTGTCAGTCGCGCCCGGTCGAGGACACGTTGACGCCAGAGGAAAAAAAACGGCCGCGGCGATCCACGTCGAGGTCGCGCGCGAAGTAACGACGCTGCTGGGCCGCATCTTCGCCGAGCGCAAGCAGACCGGCGAGTTGGATCTGGAGGCGGTGGAGATGGCCTTCCGTGCCGCCCTGCATCAGGCTGGCGCAGCGGCCCTCAGTCACTTGTTGCAGTTCCCCGAGCCTGCCGCCGATAAGCGCACCATCCCCTGTCCATGCGGCAGTCAGGCGCACTACCGCGAACTGCGCTCGCGGCGCATTCTCACCGCGCTGGGTGAAGTGGAACTAACGCGCCCCTGGTATCTGTGCTCGCGCTGTCACAACGGCCAGTTTCCCGTGGATCGCCAACTGGATGTCGAAAACCGCGACTGCTCACCCGGAGTGCGCCGTATGGATGCCATAGTGGGCCAGCAAGGGCCTTTTGATCGCGGTCGGGAGCAGATGAAAGTTCTGGCCGGATTGGAAGTGACCGCCAAATCGGTGGAGCGCACGGCGGAGGCCATCGGAGCCGACATCGCCGCGCGCGAGCAACAGGAAATCCGCAAAGCCGTCCAACTCGACCTGCCCGTCATTGTGGGTGAGCCGATTCCGATTCTGTATGTGCAAATGGATGGGACCGGAGTGCCAGTGGTGAAGAAAGAGACGGAGGGACGCAAAGGCAAAACCGACGGCCAGCCGGCCCACACGCGGGAGGTCAAGCTGGGATGCGTATTCACACAGACCGCGTGGGACGACGAAGGTTATGCCATTCGCGATCCGGATTCCACTACCTATACCGGAGCACTCTTGTCCAAGATAAATCCGCGAACCCCGAATCCGGCCCGGTTGGACGGCTGAGAGGGGTGCCCTCCTACAATTAGGCGTTGGCGCAGTTTCGATTTCCACACCGGGACCGCGCCCGCACCACACCCAAGGAGGGCAAGACAATCCTACAAGCCGCCAGTCTCTTCAATCAACTGCTCCATCACTTCTGGGTGCGCGACATGAATGTGGCATTGTTGCTGGTTTCTTTCTTGTGGCAGTTTGCCGAGCGTATGTATTACGCTCAGTTCCAGGAGACCATTCATGCCTGATTCCTTGCCTCTGTTGGAGCAGGAGCGAGCCGCGCTGCTCCAGCAGATCTCCATCCTGGGAGATCTGCGCCCTGGTTCCATCAGCCCGACCGCCGGTCGTTGCGGCAACAAGGGTTGCCACTGCCAGCGTCCCGGGGACCCCGGCCACCAGCCCCACTTGCGGTTGACATACAAGGTCCGTGGCAAGACGGTGACCGAGAGCTTCGCCAGTCCCGCGGCCCAGCGGAAAGCGGAGCGAGAGATCGAGGCCTTCCGTCTATGGCAGCAGTTAAGCCGCTCCTTCGTCGCAGTCAATGAACGCATCTGCCGGCTACGTCCGGTGGAGCAGACTCTGACGCCACAGGAAAAAAAACGGCGGAAGCCGTCCAGCAGGAAGTCGCCCAAGAAGTAAGCCGACTGCTGCAGGTCATCTTTGCCGGAGTCCACAAGACCGGCCTGACCGATCTGGAAGCCATTGAGATGGCGGTGCGCGGCGCGATGCATCGTGCCGGCGCTGCCGCACTGGGCCAATTGTTGTCGATGGACTCCGCACCCGCCCCACGCGCCATCTGCGGTTGCGGCGGTCAAGCCCGATTTCATTCGCTACGCCGCCGGGGCCTGCTGTCGGTCTTGGGTCCGATGGAGTTCTCGCGGGCCTACTATGTCTGTCCGCATTGCCATCAGGGCCAGAGCCCGCGCGACCGGGAACTGGACGTGGAAGGCACGGAGTTCTCGCCCGGTGTGCGGCGCATGATGGCCGCCGTGGGCTCGGAGACCAGCTTCGAGCAGGGCCGCGAGCAGTTGGAGTTACTGGCCGGATTGGAGGTCACCGCCAAGGCCGTCGAGCGTCAGGCCGAGGCCATTGGCGCAGCCATCGAAGCCGGCGAGCAGAAGGAGATCCGCCAGGCCAAACAACTGGATCTGCCTGAGGTCTGTGCCCCGGCCGTGCCGGTCTTCTACATCGAAATGGACGGTACCGGCGTGCCAGTGACAGTCAAGGAGAGAGCGGGCCGCGCCGGCAAGAAGGAAGGCGAACCGGCTCGCACGCGCGAGGTCAAACTCGGCTGTGTGTTCACCCAGACCACCACGGACGAGGACGGACGGCCCATTCGCGATCCGGACTCGACTTCCTATGTCGCCGCCATCGAGACAGCCGAGGAATTCGGCCTGCGCCTGTACACCGAAGCCTGGCGGCGCGGTTGGAGCAGGGCGCGGCAAAGAGTCGTGCTCGGCGATGGCGCAGTCTGGATCTGGAATCTCGCTGAACAGCACTTTCCTGGCGCAATCCAGATTGTGGACCTCTATCACGCCCGGCAGCACATCTGGGAACTGGCCGCCAAACTCTTCCCCAACGACGAGCGAACGCGCACACGATGGGCGGCCCTCTGTGTGGACCGACTCGATGCAGGCAAGATCGAAGCGTTGGTGAAGATCCTGCGACAGCTGCGCCCGGACAGCGACAAACTTGCGCAGGATGTCGACAACGACGCCGACTATTTTGAACGCAACGCCGAACGCATGCGTTACCCGAAGTTCCGGGCGCAAGGTCTGTTTGTCGGCTCTGGTGTTGTCGAGGCCGGCTGTCGAACGGTGGTCGGCAAGCGCCTCAAATGCTCCGGCATGTTCTGGACCGTCCGTGGCGCCAACGCCATACTCGCCTTACGCTGTTGCCGACTCAGTAGCCGCTTCGAGGACTACTGGGAATCCCGCTCACGCGCCGCTTGATCTTCCACTTCTATGTCGCGCACCCATCACTTCCCCCGCAACGAGTTCGCCGCTCTCGTCAAAAAGCACGGCGCCGAACGCTCCGCCAAGGGCTTCACCTGCTGGACCCAGTTCGTTTCCATGCTCTTCTGCCAACTCGGCCGCGCCGACTCCCTTCGCGAGATCTGCAACGGGCTCAGTTGCTGCCTCGGCAAACTCGTGCATCTCGGCATCGCCAAAGCACCCCGCCGTTCCACCCTTTCCTATGCCAATGAACACCGCCCTGCCGCCCTGTTCGAGGACCTCTTCTGGACCTCGCTGGCCCGCTTCCGCGACAGCGGGGCCCTCGGCCACCGCCAACACAAGTTCCGTTTCAAGAACAAACTGCTCAGTCTGGACTCGACCACCATTACGCTGTGCCTGAATCTGTTTCCCTGGGCGAAGTTCCGTCGTGCCAAAGGCGGGGTGAAGGCGCATGTCCTCCTCGACCACGACGACTACCTCCCGGCTTATGTGGTACTCACCGAGGCCCGCCGGAGCGATGTCAAAATGGCCGACTCCTTCCTGCTCAATCCCGGTTCCATCGTCGCCATGGATCGCGGCTACAACGACTATGCTCTGTTTGGCCGCTGGACGGAGGCTGGCGTCTTCTTCGTGACCCGGTTGAAGGACGATGCCCAGTTTGAGATTGTCGAGGAGCGGACAAGGCCGCAGCACAGCGCGATCCGTGTCGACCAAATCATCCGCCTCACTTCAGACAAAGGCCGCACGGATTGCCCGCATCTGCTGCGGCGTGTCGTGGTCTGGGTCCCCGAAAAGGAGGATGTCATCGTGCTGCTCACCAACCATCTGGAGTTCGGTGCGACGACCATTGCCTCCATCTATAAGGACCGCTGGAAACTGGGCGTGTCCAGACAAGGACACATTGTCCAGTCGGTGAAAGACCGACCGGGGCCAAAAGACTCAGGCCTCGTAGCTTGGGAGGCGCCGTGGCGCGAAAGCAAGACGGCGGAGCCCTCCGACAACATACTCAGAAAGGAGTGTGCGCGACGCACCAGGTTGCAACGTAAGGTGAACGCAGACGTAGCCTCGTTACACGAAATTCCGGTGGCTGAGACGGTCTAGAACGTGCGAAAGCAGAAAGGGCTGGCCGAAATGAGTCCGATGCGGCGGCTCTCACCGGCGGGGTATCAGCGGCGACATGGTGTGAAGGACGATGTGGAAACTGGAGAAGCCCTCGGTGCCCGGCGAAGAAATCTCGTCGAGGAGATGCCGGCTATAACCGTGAGTGGGAAATGCAGGCATAGGCGCCAGGGTGGCGGATCGGGTCGTAGTACCGGTGATGGGCGTGCAGCAAAACGCGCCCGGAGGGAAGGGCCCGGACCGGTGAGTATTCCGTCCGTCAAGGAGAGGCAGGGGTGAGATGACAAAGGCACCCAGCAGTCTGCAGGAACTGAGACGGCGGATCTATCGAAAGGCGAAGTCTGAAACGACGCATCGCTTCTGGGGTCTCTTTGTGCACATCACGAAGATCGAGACCCTCGAAGAGGCTTACCGTATCGCCAAAGGGAACGGTGGTGCCCCGGGCATCGACGGCCAGAGCTTCCAGGACATTGAGTCCGCGGGGCAGGCCGCGTTTCTGGCGGCGGTGCGGGAAGAGCTCATCACAGGCAGGTACAAACCCATGCCGAACCGCCGGGTGGAGATCCCGAAGGGCAACGGCAAAGTCCGAATGCTGCAGATTCCCTGTATCCGCGACCGTGTGGTGCAAGGGGCGCTGAAGCTGATCCTGGAAGCAGTCTTCGAGGCGGATTTTTGCCCGAACTCCTACGGATTTCGACCGAGGCGGTCACCACATCGCGCGCTGGCGGAAGTCAGGCGCAGTGTGATGCGGCGCATGTCCACGGTCATCGATGTTGATTTGTCGCGCTATTTCGACACGATCCGGCATTCGGTGCTTCTGGACAAGATCGCCAAGCGGATCCAGGACCCACAAGTCATGCACCTTGTGAAGCAGGTGATCCAAGCCGGCGGCAAGATTGGTGTCCCGCAAGGGGGACCGTTCAGCCCGCTGGCGGGGAACATCTATTTGAACGAGGTCGACTGGTTCTTCGACACGATTCGGCGCAAGACGGCAGAAGGGGGCTACGAGGCGGTCAACTATCACCGGTTCGCCGACGATGTTGTGATCACCGTCAGTGGGCACCATACCAAACGGGGCTGGGCCGAACGGGCCCTGCAACGGCTCCGGGAACAGATCGCACCGCTGGGTGTGGAGCTGAACCAGGAGAAGACCAGGGTGGTGAATACGCTGAACGGGGAAGCCTTCGGGTTCCTGGGTTTCGACCTGCGCCGGGTACGCAGGCAAGACAGGGGGGGACATTTCATCCTGATGACTCCGAAGAAGAAAGCTCGCAAAGCAGTGAAGGCGAGGGTTCGCGAGATCATTGCGCGCGGGGGAGCAACCCCAGCGCAAGCACTGGTGAAGCGGATCAACGCCACGCTGGCTGGATGGGTGAACTACTTCAGAGTGGGTAACTCCAGTCGAGCCTTTAGCGAGGTTCGCGACTACGTCGAGATGAAGGTCCGGACACTGTTGACGCGGCGGAAACGGCGGCGAAAGCGGAGTGTGGGCTGGCGGCGATGGAGTAACGAATACCTGTACGACGTACTGGGGCTGTATTGGGACTGGAAGATCCAGCCGCTGCCCGGAGTCGGGCGGGGCGACGTGAAAATGGCCGGCGGTCAACAGGACTCATAACCCTTTGGACGAAATTCACTGGGTGAGCTGCTTGAGGGAAAACCTCACGAGCAGTTCTTATGGGGAGGGGCTGGAAACGGGCCGGGCAACTGAGCACCGCGCCAGTCCCTTACCCGACAATTGTTTTTCGAATGCTCGACATGTTGCACTCCTTCGGATGTTAAGGAATTTCGAGGCTCATCTGCCCTGAGGTTTCCGTTGGTGGGGTTGTCGGCTCGTTTCGGCCAGCCACCCATTGCTCCACGTCAACTCGCCGCAGAATCCACGGAGCGTTTGGACAGACCTGCGTGGCCCGTAGTCGTTTCAGCCGGATCAGCCGCAGCACAGTGGTTTGTGTGACGCCGAGCATGTCTGCCGTTTCGCTGACCGATACTTCGCCACGGCTCTGCCGCTCTCCCTCGCGGTAGACCTCAATTTCGTGATTGCAGCGCAACGAGCAGACATGTCGTGCCGTCCAGGTCTTCCCATGCGCCGTCGGCTTTCGGTTTCGGTTAAGTAGCGCGGCGATCCGGGCGTCCGGTTCGATCCTTGCCAGTGCGCGGACAGTTTCCACTACCTCGTCGTCGGTCACATACCGGTGCCGACCAGCGCGAATCTTGGAGAACTCCGTCTGCGTGTGATCGCCGCCTTGCCAATGCAGGACAAAGCGAATCGTCTCTCCCTCGCTGGTAACGACGATCTCCTTGAGCGCAATTCGAAGGAGCCGCTTCTTATGCTCCGGCGAAGTGCGCGCATCATCCCAGAGCGAGGGGAGATCTCGTGCAAAGTCCAGCAGTTTTCGTTTCTGCTCGTCGGTGAGTGGGCTCTCTCGGCGTTGCTGCAGGGCCGCGAGTTCCGCCTCCACCCTCGCTTCCTCAGCCAACGCCAGATTCCAACGCCGTTCGAGTTCCGCCGCCACAAGGCGGTTCGCCGGATCAACCGCATCGTATTGGCGCCGGGCACGCGTCACATCGTAGCGTGCCTGCTCCAATGCCAGGGCTTTCTGCCTGATCCGCTCGTCACTTCCTCCCTGTAGCGACTCCATTGCCTCTATGGCCGCTTCGGTGCCGAGCGGCGCAAGGCATCCCAGCAGTTGCTCCGACACCAGACGGTCGGCGCGCAGACCGCCGAACATGACACAACAGGGATGATCGCGATTGAGAACATACCCCGAACATTGATAGCGAATCACACCAGGGCTCGGAGACTGTGCAAGCAGTTTGGCACCGCAATGGCCGCAACGCAGCAGTCCGGCGAGAAGCGCTCCACCTTGCCTTACCGATCCTCGCATCGACGCGCTTTTCGCGTTTTCGTTATCGGCAATCACCGCCTGATTGCTCCGATAGGCATCCCAGTCAATGTAACCCTCGTGATGCTCCGTGATCAATACAGCCCAGTCTTCTTGCCGGGGTTGTTTGCTCCGGCAGACTCGCTTCTGGCCGTCCTCCAACCGTACTGTCGTTTTGCTTTGCCCGTAGGCGTACGCTCCGGCGTAGGCAGGGTTCTTCAGTATGCTGAGCACCGCGTGGTATCGAGCCGGCTGCCAGACAACTTCTCGCGAAGTCTCCGGCCCACGAGCAACGGGCATCTGAATCTGTTGTTGGTCCAGCCAGAAGAAGACTTGCCTCGCGCTGCCCAACTCGGTGAACTTGCGGAAGATCAATTCCACCGTGGAGGCGATCCTGACGTCGGGATCCTTCTCTATCCGATCATCGGCGCCTTTGACATACCCAATCGGGACGCGCCGTACCAAAGCGCCCCGCTCAGCCTTCTGCCGCAGGGCCGATTGCGCGCGCTCCCGGAAAGACGCGATTTCCATTTCACTGATTGTGCCCTTCATCCCTAACAACAATCGATCGTTGGTGAGCCTGGGGTCGTATGTGGTATCAGCATCGATCAACAGCGCTCCGACGATGCTGCAGAACTCCAGCAACGTGTGCCAGTCCCGGCCGTTACGCGCGAGTCGCGAGGCCTCGACGCTGAAGACCGCGCCCACTTGCCCATTGCAGAGAGCGCGAAGCAGGCGCTCAAAACCGGGGCGGTGCGTGCCCGCCCCCGAGATGCCGAGATCTTCGTCGATCACTTCGACGTCCTGCCAGCCCAAGCCGCGCGCGCGGTCGGCGAGAGAATACTGCAGGCGCTGGCTCTCGAGGTTGTGCCGCACCTGGTCGGGTGTGGACTGGCGAATGTATATGCAAGCTCGCCGGGCCAGGTGATCGGCGGTGATCTTACTCATCGCCGCTTCCCTCCTCGCGGAGCGCCTTGGCCAGTGCCCGCAGCCAGTGCACCAGAGCTTGGCGTAGTTGTTCCTGCACTTCCGGCGGAAGGCGAACGCCCAAAGCGGGCGGCTGTTGTTCGAAGAGTTGGCGTTGGCGGCTTGCCCAATTCTGCGGCATCGTGATCCTCCTCGTGCACATTGTGCACGCGAGAGGACAGGCAGGCCTCGGTGACGCGCAGCATCTCGAGCATGGTCCGAACCGGCAGACGCCCGGCAGAGACGATCCTTGGGCTGGCTGCCTCAGGCTGCGTCATCCATGCCGCTACCGCCAGCGGCCTGCCATCGGGGCGGCGGACGACGAAGTGGACCTCGTCGAGAAACTCGTACTTCCTGACTACCGGTAGGCTTTGCCCACGGAGGGGATGAAAGCCATAGTGGATCGTAACCTCCTCATGGCGCTGTTGATGGGCATTATGTGGTTGAGTTGTTCAAGGCGATCAAGCAAAATTTGACAGTGAAGACCTTCGTTGGCACCAGCGAGAACGCTCTCCGCATCCAGATTTGGACAGCCCTGATCGCCCTGCTGTTGTTGAAGTGGCTGCATCACCTTTCCCGAGCCAACTGGTCCTTGTCCAACCTGGCTTCGCTGCTGCGGCTCAACCTGTTCACCTACCGTGAATTGACCAAGTGGCTCAACCATCCGCTCGAAACCCCACCGCTGCCACCGCCGCCGCAACAGTTGACCCTCGATCTGTGCTGACTTGGACAGGCTCAATCCCTCTAGAACGGAGACCACCCCTCAGGAAATCAGACGCCGCCGGTCAGGAACCCTTTGAATTCAGCACCAGATACGACAGGTGTGTCCTGTCTTGGACAGCAGTGATACCGGAGCCATCGAAACGGCCGAGGAGTTTGGCCGGCGCATCTATCTGGAAGCTTGGAACCGGGGGTGGAGTCGCGCGCAAAAGAAGGTTGTCATGGGCGACGGCGCCGAATGGATTTGGAACCTTGCTGACCAGCACTTTCCCGGCACGGTGCAGATCGTCGATCTGTATCACGCTCGCCAGCACCTGTGGGACTTGGTCCGCAGACTGTATCCCAACGATCCAGCCGGGCAGCAAGCCTGGATGAAGGTCCACCAGAAGCGGCTCCTCGACAAGGGCAAGATCGAAAAGCTGGTCTTCTCGTTGCGCTCCACCAGATCCACCAATACCGAAGTTCTGGAAAAGATTCGCACCGAGGCGGATTACTTCGAACGCAACGCCGAGCGTATGCGCTATCCGAAGTTCCGCCGTCAGCACCTGTTCATCGGCTCAGGTGTAATCGAAGCTGGCTGCAAAACCGTAATCGGTTGCCGCCTAAAGCAATCTGGCATGTTCTGGACCGTTCGCGGAGCCAACGCCATCATCGCCCTGCGATGCTGCCATCTCAATGGTCGCTTCGAGACCTACTGGGAAGGGCGTCGGGCAGCATGACGTCCACTTTCAAGTCGCGCACCCGGCTCTTCCAATGCGAAATGAGCCTGGCCGAGGGGTGTGACTCCAATGCGGGATGAGCCTGGAGCCGGACAGTTGCCGATGACTCAGGTGAATGACACTCCAGGTGCACGAAGCCGAGCGGTTGACCATTGAACAGATGGGCGAGTTTCCTCAAGGTAGCCGGTAATTGGAGTTTGCCTTCGAAGGCAAAGAATCCGTCTATCAGTTGCAGGAGCACGTCTTGCGCGCCCATCACTACGACCGACGCAGCCGGGCCGGGCGCGGCGTCGTGCGAGCCCATCTGTCCGAGTTGTCCGGCCTCAGCCGCTCCCCAGACGACGCGCCTCATCGGGTGCCGCCGGCAGACCCGCGCGGATCGGCCCTTGCCTGCGCGCCGGTGCCCAGCTTCCCGCGCCGTTACCGTTCCGCCGACATCGCCCTGCTGGCTCAGGTCGACGCCGCACATGAGGATTTGAGTGACCCGGCCATCCGCCGCATTCTCCAGCGCGAGTACACCGTGTTTGGCAAAGCTGAATTCGCACACCTGGCCACACTGTCGGTGTCGCACCTGTACAACTTGCGCCAGTCGGCAGCCTATCGCAGGCGGTGGGTGAGGGTCGATCTCATGCACTGCAAGCCGGTGTCGATAGCCGAGCGGCGCCGGCCCGAACCGCAAGGCCAGCCAGGCTACCTGCGCACGGTGCATCAGGGCCAACAGGACGGCAAGGCTGGTCCGTATCACATCAACAGCGTGGATACAGTGACTCAGTGGGAGGTGCGGGGCTGTTGCCAGGCCATCAATGAGAACCATTTGATCCCTGTGCTGGAACAGAAGTTGGCCCGGTACCCGTTCCGGATTCTGGGCTTTCACAGCGACAATGGCTCGGAGTATTTGAACCACCGGGTTGCCGCCATGCTGAACAAGTTGCTGGTGGAGTTCATCAAGTCGCGCCTGTGCCGCTCGACCGACAACGCGCTGGTGGAGGGCAAGCACGGCGCTATGGTCCGCAAGCATATGGGTGCGGATTGATTGGCAGCGAGTGGGCGGAGGAGATCCACGACTTCTACCGCGAGCACCCGAATCCCTATTTAAACTACCACCGGCCGTGCGGTTTTGCCACGGTGGAAACGAACGCACGCGGCAAACGGCGCCGCCACTATCGAGCCGACGACTACCGCACGCCGTACGAGAAGCTAACGGCGCCGCCGAAGTGGAAGCAGTATCTGAAGCGAGGCATTACCGCCGAGTCGCTGCGCGAGCTTGCTGAAGCTAAAAGCGACACCGAGGCGGCCGCGCAGATGCAGGAAGCCAAGACAGAGTTGCTGGAGGTGCAAAGCCGCCGGTGACTCCATTGTTGGGGGGGCAAGGGGGCTCCAAAGAGCGCCGCCCCTTCGCCCCCCACCCCACTCCCCGGCTGAACAGATTCCATCGAAAAGAGAAGCCTGACAAACGGTACGACACGAGGATAAGCGTCCAGGCTCATCCTGGAGTGGAAGCACTTCCGGGCTCCAGGCTCATTTGTGGATTGGAAAATGCAGATCGTACTGATGTGCCGATTGAGTCGCCGTTGCTGCCCTACTGCGACCTCTGCTCTGCACCCACACCCCGAAATCCCTGACGAACGGATCAGGGTCCGAGGTGATCGGGTTAACAGCGCGGGTATGCGCGAAATAGAAGCGATGTTCAGGCAGCACGGCGTTCTTCCCAGTAGTCCTCGAACCGAAAGTCGAACCGACAGCACCGCCGGGCGAGGATTGACTCGCGGCGCCCCACACAGTCCAAAGCATTCCAGATTAATGACCCGTGAACGGATGACGGCCTTGCAGCCGGCTTCGATCACGCTAGGCAGTTGGCCGAAGGGCTAGAGACGCCTCGCTTCCCGGGGAGCTGTTCGGCGTGCACTACCGGGGTGCCTTACGACCCAACCACCCTGGTACAGCATGATTCAGCATCGTGCACAGGACCGGAGGCGATCCCTTTTTCTTGAGAGGGACATACGCGCAATCTTCGCGCGTGAGGGATGCCTTGGTTAGCGAGATAGCAACCACGGCCCGTCCCTGTCCAAATCTTGATCTTCCGAGGCGGTCCGACAATGGTGAATCAAGGAATCAAGGCACGTCACAAATCATGTAACATCCACTGGCTCGTCCATTGTATCGCTTACGTACTGACGCACGAGGCTGCAGAATTCACTATCTACTGTCAACAAATGTTTAACGGTCAGCTTGCGAATGTGCGGCCATGTAAGTGACTCCCAGAGGTGGACGCAGTACGATTCGGCACAAAACGAGGATCCTGCTTCTACAAAGAACGATCGCAGATGCTCTCGCCAGTACATAGGCCAGAAGAACTTCTTGTGGTCCACGATATGTACTTCGTCTGGTGCCTCGTCAGCGAGCATGCGCGGGACTTTGACTGAATGCGAATTCCACTCCTTGGCATCAAATGAGCAATACGCGTTCCGCCAACGCGAAAGAAACGGCGCCCGAGGACGCGCGAGAATCACAGCATTGCACAACCCTACGTTCCGCTCCTCTCCAAGCACTACGTCAAACTCCAGAAGGGGCGAAAACGGCTTTAGAGAGATTACATCGAGGTCAAGGTACACCCCACCACGATCGAGGAGGATGTCCAACCGCATTACATCTGCCTTGTGTGCTGGGTGAAGGAGGGGATTACAGAAGACCTCTGATGGTGAGGTGACAGGTATGAGGTTCAAGTACGGTTTGGCCTTATCCCACCAGTATCCACTTGGCTCGTATTGATAATAGAAATTCATCGACGTGGGCCGATTGACGGAGTTACACGAGACTATGGACAGATAGTGTACAAGCGAAAACGGTTTGCCTCCGAAGTCCGGACACAATCCGAAAATGAAGTGATAATCACTGGGAATTGCCGGCACGTGTGAAACTCACCTTCTTCTGCATAAAACCGCAGCCTGTCCATTTTCGCACATAGGAGCCGCACCCGTCCAAGACCTGCCAGCAGGCCGGCAGGCCGCCCGCGCTGACCGAAAACACAAGACATATGTAGAACTTGGCGGGCGGTCGGCCGAGGGAGGATGTTCGGTAGATCGTTGAAAGGAGTGGCGATTCTCCGCCCGGAGCCGTGATAGGCTCCGGGCAATAGCCAAAGAAAGGAGAGTCGTGTGACTCAACGATACTTGTACTGTGTCGCATCAGCTAAGTGGGCACTTGCACCTTTCACAAACGTTACTTGATCCGGTGAAGCCCTGGCTGTGTCGCTCCAGGTCCCCGGCTCGCTGCCTCCGTCCGTCCGCCATCGATGTCCGTCATTGCGAGCCCGAACAGGAGTTCCCGCAATTCCGCTATGGGGATTCCGAGTTCTGCCGCAATGCGAGCGCGGCTGATCCCCTCCTGTTGCAACGCGGCCAGGAGCTTTGGCACGAGCAATGAGGTCTCTCGCGGGGCTTCTTCGGGTTCCGCACTTCGAAATCCCCGTTTGGCGATTTCCACGCATAGTCGTCGATAGTGCCAGTCCCGAATTAGGCCTAGCTCGTGGAATCGATGGTTAACCGCAGCAACGGACGTGATCCACACTCTCTTGATCTTGACGAGTTCTTCCACTGTCGGAAAGAGCGGCACGTGAGCATGGATGCTTCCAGACGGCATCAGAAACGCCGAAGCAAACCGGTTCGCCTCTCGCTCTGCCTCGGGGCCCTGCGGGACACCTTGCCTGTGCAGAACGAGATGGCCGAGTTCGTGCGCAGCGTCAAACCGACTGCGCTCGGATGACTTGTAGCAATTGAGAAAGATGAACGGCGTCGTACCCTTCCACATCGAGAAAGCGTCCACCTCCCTCGCATTTACCGCAAGGGAGTACACTCGGACGCCCTTCGCTTCAAGCAGATGGATCATGTTGCGGATTGTGAGTTCGCCGAGGCCCCACGTAGCACGAAGCGTTTCTGACGCAGCTTCTGGGCTGGTTTCATCGCTGAGGTCTGGTAGTGAAGCGGCTGGTAGTTCGAACCTCCGCTCAAACCATTTGTTCAAGTGCAGAGCAAGGGCCCCCTGGCTAAGGGCCGCGTCACGTTGCCGAGCCGACATCTTTGTCAAGGCGCGAAAGCTCGCAGCATCAGGTAGCGGTTCTTCAAGGTCATCACCTTCGAAGAACTCGGCTGGAAATTTCAGAACAGCCTGAATTCGCTCCATCGTCTCCATCGTGGGTTCGTATTCGCCTGCCTCATATGCTTTGACGGCCCGTTCATGCAGACCCGCTAGTTCGGCCAACTCGCGCTGAGTACACTGCCGCCTTTTGCGGGCCAGTCTCAAACGACTGGGGTTCATCGCACTCTCCAGTGTGTTCAGGCGCGACGTCTGACCTCGAGGTCAATTTCTGGGCTCTGCGGACTGTCGTCCAATGGCATGGTGGCGGCGCCTGGGTCAATCCGGAACGGTCTGAGCATGATCCGCTCGGCCCATCCGTCGACACGACCGTCCTCGGACATTCCAATCGGGCGTGAAAGCTCCGACCGCACTTCTAGTCCGGCGAGATCCCGATGCAGCAAGAGGATCCAGGTACTCCGGTCAGGCGTATTGACGTTTTCGGAAAAGGCACGACGGACGGCGGCGTCCGCTTCAGGGAATAAGAGCAGTTGCCGATTGTCACTGATTGCCCTGGCTGTCTGTGGGCCCTTCGCGGAGTTCGTGCACGGGTTGCCATCGCTCTGTCCGGTTGCGTCATCTCCGGTCGATACGGTCAGCGCTAGCTTGCCATCCTGGCTTAGTACGAGTGGCAGGTTCGACTCGTTGACGCGGCGCCACCCGCGACCAGCAAAGAGGTCTCCAAGTGCACGAACCGTTTCGGCCCACATCGACAGGCCGGGGTACGATGACGGCACTTTCCTCCCACGCGAGTAATGTCGGAATGACGAGACCGACGCCCTTGCCCGACCTGGTAGGCGCGAAGGCGAGAACGTGCTCAGGGCCGTTGTGGCGCAGATACCGCAACCTTTGAGTTGAAGCGTTGTACCAGCCCCCAACGTAAACACCCCCGTCGCACCGCATGATGCCAGTGGCCTCGATGTCCGCCTGCGTTGCCCAGCGCGCCGAACCGTGAAGGTCCTCTGCATTCTCCGAGAGGCGTCGAGCCTGCCGATTGGCCGCAACGAAGAACGCCAACATCGAGAGGACGCAGCCTCCGAGGACGATCATTTCGCCCTCGAAGAGTGGCTTGCGGATACGGGGATCGCGGCTGGTGCAGTTCTGATAGCCCCAGACAACCCATGCGAACGGCTGGTAGAACGCCGTCTGACGAGTCCGCAGGAGTGGCGTTCCGAGCGCCGCTTGGTATCGGAATCGGTTGGCGACGTATTGCGTTGCCAGGAAGTTGAATCCGACCAGCAGAATCAGTCCCGTGCCGGTCGCCCGCCAGTTGTAGCCAAACGGGAATCCTCCCGGATCCTGTGGCGTTCGATACATGCCGGGCTGGGCCATCATCGAACGAGTTCCCTCTCTCTTGGCTTGTCTCGTAGTGCCTTGCAGGAACCAAGCCCGTTGGCATACCCGGTAAGGCGCGAGCAGGAGCATGCGTGACAGATGCCCGATCGCAGGATAAGCCGTCCTATTCCGGTCGCCGCAAACCCGGAGGCTTTTCGCGTATGCTCCACGTGTTTTGCCTTCCTCCTCAGAGATAGAGAAAGTCAATCAATGTCCGCGGTACGCGGACATTCGGATAGATTTGGTGGGCGCTAACCGACTTGCGGCGAGAAGTCCTGACCAACTTCCGGATTGTCGCCTATCCAAGAGCAACCGGCCGAAGCATTTCGGTGGCTTGCGCGTGATCCGCCCGCAATCAAAGTCCGCCAGCCTGGAGCACAGCGGCCGCAAACAAACTTTCCGGATTTGCCGGCACATGATGGATGGCACGGATGACAAGGCAATGCGCAAGTAGGAGAGGCATCAACCAGGAACCGCCTCATGCAGGCGTTGAACGTAGTGCAACAACCAAGGAGAGGAATGTCGGCGGCGAGAGCGCAAGCCGACCGAGGCCCAAGCCGCACTACGCGGACTGCCGGCCGGAGTTCAATCGACGCGCACCCCGAGCCTCGGGGGACACCTGAAAACCGGCCAATGAGGGACACCTCAAAACCGGCCAACGGAATCGTGGCTGGACAAGGGTTGTTATACCGAGGACTTCCAAGATCTGCCGGACGGTCTTTTGACGACGGCCTCGCGGATGCTCCGAGACGGTCCAGACGCAGTCCATGAGGGTGCCTTCACGGCATTCGAGAAGGCGGCGATAGCCGCCCGAAGCTGCTCTTCTCTGGTCCCTGTGAAGACTGAACACTGGTACGGCACTGCCGCAACTTGCGTGCGCCGCATACCATTAATCTCATTCCGTGGTGCTGGTAACGACCGTATGGTAGTATTGCATACGAATTTAGGATCCGATTTTCCTTTTCGCGCCGCGGAGGGGTGCAATGGTCTGTAAGGACTGGCCGTTTAGGCCTCGGCACATCACCAACGATGGCGAGCAGTCGCCAGACGGGTCCCCCCTGAGACAACTGACTCAGGTCGGTGTTATCCCAAACAGCTACTTGGCGGCATGTCAATCTGAGATCTGCCATCGGATTGATCAGCCGACCACCTTGGTTGAATTCGGACCCAACGGCGAACCAGTCCGGACCGACTCGCCTCTACTACAGTACCGAATACATCCCGCATGTCGGAACCTGCGCCAGTTCACCCGAGAAGACCCTTCATGCGAAGGGCCTCAATGCGCTTGCCTCTGTGCAGTCAACGATGCGGCTCACGCGCGTCTGTTCTTTAATCTTACGCGAGCACAAGTTGAGTCGGGCTTACCGCCTTCCGTGCCGTTTGACACTGACCCAGCTTTTCGTGTGTATGACGGTGAACCGGTCTGCGTTTTCGAACGCCGCACAATCTCCGATCGTACCGTTCTGGTCTACGACTGCCCACTTCTGGGTTACCGCGAGGGCGTGTTTCCAATCTATCTAGAAGATCGCGTCATCGCTGTCCTCTTCGTCGGGGAAATCGTGTTGGAGGATCGAATTCCGTTCATTAGAGGTCGCATTTCGAGCCTCCGGCACCGGCAACCTCACGCATTCAGCCGGTACCTAGCCGAGAATCGTCACCTCCACACAACTTGCGATCAACTTGTCGATTCCATTGCTGGAGCAAACGAGGCCTGGCTGAACCAAGATGGCCGAAGAGTCTTAACGAATGATCAGTACTTGGACCAACTGACATTGACATGCGACGAGGTTTCTCGTCTAGAGAATCGACTGGCTGACGAGTTGGCCCACCAGCGTCAAAGGTATATCTCGGAGCGAACAACTGCACGAATTGAGCAGTTCCGGAGACTCTTGCCACAGGGCTCCGTTAGAGGCCAGAAAGCACTCGACGGTCTCTGGCAAGATCTCCAAGATACGCTGGCGGCCGTGCAGGCCGATTTCACTTTTAAGTACTTGGCGGTCTTTGGTATTCGGACTCCGACTGCTAAGCCGGCTTCCCTGTTGCAGGTCGTCGCGCGGACAGGTACTCTCCCCGCGCCACTCGCCGCGGGTGCTTCGCCGACCGTCGAACTCGAACTAAAGGCCTTTGAGAACGGCGATGGCCAGACTGTCGTCTACGGACCTAACGAGCGCCAAGAATTGCTGGCCAAGGCGTTTCGAGGCGCCTCGCTCGCCGATCTAGGCGACTTCGTTTTGGTGCTCGTTGACGTGCCCCACCATCCTTTGAGTTCCATAGCTATTCTGATTGGCTACACCGAGTCTAATCCCAGTTCCGCCGCAGAGAACCGGCCGAATGCCATCCTTGATCGGGCGTTGCAGTCATTCAATACTCTCGTCGTCTCATCCCTTTCAGCGATCCTGGCGGCGACCTCGGAGCGCGACATTGATGACCGACTGCGGATCTTGCGTCACGAGGTCGGACAACTCACTTCGGGTATGGACGCACTCCGGATGTGCTACCTCAAGAATCCCGAGGATATCGCGCGGCTTAGCGGCCAAAAAGCTGAGGATCTGTGCCGAGATCTTGAAGCTTACCTAAAGCACATCAACCTCTTTTTTGACCTGGTAAAGTACTCCATTGAGGACTTGCCCAAAGTGACTTCTAAGCCGTTTTTGGCGTTCCGTGAATTGCTGTACAAATGGAAAGACACGTACCGCCTAGAAGCGAAGAAGAAGTGTCTCGAATTCTGCGTGCCGAGGGTGACGCAAGCTGACGAAGAAAGGCCGAGCGTTAATGGCGACCAGGGCCTCCTAGAGCAGTTGGTATATAATCTTGTAAACAACGCTATCAAATGCTGTCACCGTGGGACGCGCATTCACCTCGATTGCTTTCTCGAATCATCCGAAGCCAATTCGGGACATTTGTTAACTGTAACCGATTTCGGATTGGCTATGCCGCCTGGCGGCCACTATTACGATCTGTACGTTCGAGGCGACGGCGCGCCGGCTGAAGGATTGGGCATCGGCTTGTGGCTGGCCAAGAAGATCGCTGTTGCGCATGGTGGTGATGTCTGGCACGATTCGGTGTTGATATCTCCTTTCAACGTCGCTCTGATGCGTCCATATCTGCGATTGCCTTTCTCCGAAACGGATCGCGAACTAACGGGTCAGATTCGGGAGGAGCGCGAGCGATTGAAAGCGGCCGGCGCATATTCGACCATCTTAGCCGTACATGACAACCCCCACCCTCGCTATGAGCCCAGACGCAGAACGATTGTACGAAGCATTAAACAGCCAACATATCAAGTGACCTTGTATGTCAGAATCCCAGCCGGTGGCAGAGGGGGCAGATTGCGATGAACATTTTATTCTTGGAAGACAGGGGCTCCGTAACGGAATACATTAAGGAGATTCTGGAAAGGGACAATAAGCACCGTGTGATCGAGGCCTTTGACATCAACGATGCTCAGAGCAGTTGGGAGGACCGTACTAAACAGCCAATCCACTGCATGATTATTGACCTGAACATGCCCGCTGACGGACTTACTGAGGTCGAGGAGGCGGCAACCGCGGCAGGACTACTCACTGGTTGGATCTGGCTGAGGGAGTACGTATTCAAAGTAGATCCTGGGATGAAGGCTAGAACGATCATCTTTAGCGACTACCTTGCGGAGTTCAAGGACCGAGTTCCAGAAGAAGAATGCCGCGGGATCTCGATAATAGCAAAACGTTCAGCGACACCAATCGAGAGTCTGCTGGCGGCGGTTGAAGAGATTACTAAAAAGCGCTGACTCTTCCAGATTATACGTGATCCAATGACCCGACGACTGGATGACCTTCTGACAGCGGTTCTGCTGTGCGCTGTTTCGCTCGCGCTGATCGTCATGATTGGCGTCGAAACTACGACACATTGGACTAGCCTGCGTAGTGGAGATTTGATCCTGAAGGATGTGGCTGCTAGTCTCGGTACGGGCTTAAAGGATGGCAAGCCGGTGCTATCTGAGGCCGCGTACAAGTATTTGCTTGACTTGAGCGCTGCGCAGAGAGGCATTCGGGACGCCGGTGGACTGGCGTTTATGTATAATCTCTCCGTCTTGGGGATTGTTTTAGTCAGCGGGATGTATTACAAAAAAGCGCGGCGCGAATTGCATGATGCTCGTCGCTTAGTTACTGATCGCCAGCGTGCCGGCGATTTGTCGGGCGAGATGCACATGATGGCCTTGGATATTTCGGTAGCTCAGGGTCTAGCTATTGTTCTGCAATGTGGGAGCCACAAAGAATGGCCGACTGTCGCGCCAGTCTTGAGAGAGTGCCTCAATGAAATCCATATCGGCCTTGTCGCGCTCGATCATAATGGCGGATGGATCGCACCGGCTCTCTACGATCGAATTAAAGTTGGTGTTCGAAGAATAAACACTTCCCTGTCTCAGACATGTGGAGCCTCCGGGCGCGGAGAACTGGCCGACATCCTCGCCAAGACCCGCGAGGTGCTCACTTTGCTGCATTCAAAGGAGTTTGCGGCGAGGTGTCGGAAGGCAACGGTGACGAATGGCAACGATTCCGAGTAGCACGTGGCATTGTCCATACGAGTCGGCAAGCATCGGGCAAGCACCCCGACCATGTATAGCGCCTTTTCGGCTGGATCGCCGAAACAGGCTGCACTGAAACGACAAGAGATAGCCTAGCCAGCAGCGGCCAACACTGCGCCCAGTCCTCTTCGATTCTCGTTAGCGTTCGGCCTGATTTTGACCTGCCAACGGAACGAAGGACGCGCCAGGTACAGGAAGAGGGGAATCTGGCTGGATTGTCGTAAATCGCAAGCAACCCACATGACCGTATAGTCGCCATGTCGTAAATGTACTCCGTCCGGATGGCTCCTGGATAACTCGCTTCTCTTCGTCTATTGCGCGGAGCTCCAAACGCGCTTGCAGTGAGGTCGGATCCGGCCCTCTTCCGGCGTTCAGTTCGGGCAGTCGCTCTTGCTTTGGTTCGACACGCTCGAGCGGGGCCTGGGAATCAGCCGGGACACTAGCGATCGATGCTAAAGCGCCCATCCAGATTCATTACCCTCAGACCGTCCGCCGACTTCAACAACGCTGTCTCGTATTGGCCCAGCCATCCACCCCACCCACGCTCAGACAGGAAGCCCACTCGTGATGCGAGTGCCTTAGCCCGATCATGCAAATGTCGTTTGTCCCGAAGGATTCGTCCTGCGTCACCTAGGTCTTCAACCTCCAAGAGCGGTCGACCGTCTACGAATTGCTTTTGCAGCCGGACAAAAGAGTTCATCTGAAGCTTTCCTCTGCTCCGGGCTTCTTCCATTTCCGGCGTGTAGTAGATCAGGTGCACCTTGGCGTCCGTGCCTTCGAGCAGTAAGTAATGGCGACCGGCGCTCTGCCTGGCTTCCTCTTCGCCATGGCCCAATACCCGGCCTTCGACGGACTTCAGTCTCCTCATGTCCGTGACAACAAGTGGTAGTCGTTCATCGGAGAGCAGTGCTCCGTGGGAGGCAAGCATTTTCTGACGGTCATTTGTCCGCTGCATCGCCTTCAGCACCGTCTCGAAGTCACGGCGTACCAACCAGTCCTGCGAGCCGGTCGGTTCGGCCAGGCCCATCTGTTGAAGAACGAGCAGGCGTGCATCGATGTGCTGCTCTCGCGCCCGGGTTGGGATCTGGCCCGGACGCCGGACGACAAATTGCTCGGCCGTCTGACCGACAGGTCCCTCTTCGACCACGCCCGCGCGGCTGATCGCCCGATCTAACGATGTGAAGCGGCGCTCCTGGATCTCACGACGCTCTGACTCATTCGCATCCAACTGAGTACGGTGCCCCAGTTGCCTGGTGCACAGATCCTCCGCGATCGCCCTGATCCCATGCCGTATGTAGTCACGCGATAGTTCGAGTGCCGACCTGTCCTCTCGGATTCCGCGCAGCGCGATGTGGACATGCGGATGCTCGGTGTTGAAGTGCGAGACGGCCACCCATTCCAGTTTGGTTCCCAGGTCGTTCTCCATGCGCTCCATGAGTTCTCGGGTCAACCGGTCCAGGTCAGTGCGTTCGCCGAACTCGGGTGACACGATCAACTTCCACAATCGTGGATCGCCCTCGTGTTGCCAGCGCTCCAGTTCCTTGGCTGGATCCAGCAGCCGGTTCCCGCTTTCGCCGAGATTGTCCGCACCCCGGTTCAAGACAGCTCCGCCGGCACTCTCTCGCGCGATGTACCGGCCATGAGCCTTCCACTGCCCAGGCGTCTTGATAGCGGTGTACATCGTCCGGACGGCGCAACGCTGGTTGAACTTCTTCCGCATCCCTGCACCTGTGCCGGCACTCACGGATGCCTTGGACCGGCGCGAAGTCCCCGCATAGCGGAGCATGGTCCT
Source organism: uncultured Paludibaculum sp. (assembly GCF_963665245.1). NCBI lineage: Bacteria > Pseudomonadati > Acidobacteriota > Terriglobia > Bryobacterales > Bryobacteraceae > Paludibaculum > uncultured Paludibaculum sp. Next base: position 3,425,386 of record NZ_OY762267.1, on the reverse strand, counting down.
CAGTGCAGTCGACCAGGCGCGTGCCTCGCTCTGACCGCCTGAACGTGCGCGATTGGGCCGGACTCGGAACTCCCGCCCGTCGTCAGTCGCCTTCGCCATGTTGCTGCAGTTCCTTCATGGCCGCCTGGGAGTCGCCCGCCATTCCGGCTCCGGCGCTCTTGAGGAAGCGATCGTATCGAGCTTTCCCGCGGGCAACGGCCTGGTCATAGGCATCCCTCGGCGGTTCAGGAACGCAGGTCAGCAGGGTCTTTACCAACGAGTCCACGAAAGCGAATAGCGCCTGCTGTCCAAGCCGGATGCCTCGGATTCCGCGGGCGATGCGGTCGAGACTGGCGGCGATCCGCTCTTCCGCGGCGTCGACCCCGCTCTCCCTTCCGGCCAACTCCCGCTCAATCGCCGCCCTCATGAATGCCGCCGGACTCGTATAGCCGGTGGCCTTGGCCGCGCTCTCTATCCTCCCGATTAATTGGCCGTCGATTCGGAGCCCGCGGCTTACGGTCTTTTCCTTTGTTCGGCTCTTCACACTCCGTATGGCGCAGCGAATAGGGCCAGTGACAGACCCGTGCCCAAACGGGCACGATCCGGTTCAGAGCGTGCCCGCTGCAAACACCTCACATCCCCGGGGATAGAAGCCCTCCGAACCCAAAACGCGCAACGACCCTTTATGTTCCACTACCCGTCTGTGTGGCCGGCATAGTCTTCGCTGCCCGCACTGCGGTTGCAACGAAGTGGTAAGCAGTTGAAACATTCTGAAACCCACCACCCCCGGCGCGAACTTCTGAAACGATCCGAAACATTCCGTGGAAATCGTGAAACTCGCCGTCACAGATCGCATTTCTCGCGGCCTACCGGATAGAGGCCGCTTGGATCAAGAATCAAAGGACAAACTGGACCTGAACCGCCTCCGAGCGCGACTCGGGGAAAAACCGCGTACGAAGGCGGGGCAGATCCGGCAAGCATGGCCGGATATCAAGGCGCTGTTCGACGCTGGGCACAGCCTCAAGGACATTTGGATCTGGCTGAACGAGATCGGAGTCGAGATTGGGTACGCCCGGTTGTCGCACTACACGGGACAGTTGAGGAGACGTGACCAGGCCGCCACCCTTGGTGAAAATGTCACGGCGAGCCAGGAAGGCGGGCATGTCAGGGACAGTCATTTGCCGGCTTCCTACGAGGTTTCGTCCGGTAGAATTCCAACAGCGAGCGACCGTCCGCCATCTCCAACCGATCCGCTCGCGAACATTCGCGAACGAGAGAGCCGGCATCCCGGGTTTCAATACAATTCCGACCCTGACATTAAAAAGCTGATCTGACTGGAAGGAGCGTTATGGCGAAAGCCACTACCGCAAATGGAGCAAACGGAGTCGAGCCCTTCGGCGCGATTCATCTCACACTGCAGGGCAAGGGCGGCGTTGGAAAGAGCCTCGTGGCCTCGATTCTCGCGCAGTACCTGAGGGACAAGGGCAGCGAAGTCCGCTGCATCGATACCGATCCGGTGAATCGGACGTTCGCGCAGTACGGAGCGCTGGCCGCGGACCGGTTGAACCTGCGCGATGAGCACAACCGGATCGAGCAACGGGCGTTCGATTCCCTGATGGAGCGTTTCCTCACCGAGGAGACGGCCACCTTCGTGGTGGACAATGGGGCCTCAACGTTCCTGCCGCTATGGCATTACCTGCTGGAGAACAGCGCACTTGACTACCTGCGCCAGAGCGGGCGCCGAGTCTATGTACACACCGTGATCACCGGTGGCCAGGCGCTGCTCGATACCCTCAATGGATTTCACGAACTCGCGCAGACGACGGAGGAGCGAAACATCGTTGTCTGGGTCAACGAGTACTTTGGCCGCGTGGAGGCCGAGGGCAAGAAGTTCTCGGAGATGGCGGCGTATCGTGACAACACCGAGAAGGTTTGTGGCGCCGTCATCATTTCCAAGCGGAATCAGGACACCTTCGGTCGGGACGTCGAGGAGATGATCGCGGGCAAGTTGACGTTCCAGGAGGCGATCAACACCGCGAAACTGCCGATCATGGCGAAGCAGCGTTTGAAGATCGTTCAACGGGATCTCTTTGAGCAGCTCGACAGGGTGCCGTTCTGACATGACGACTCCACCGGTATCAATCGACTTGAAGCGCCTGGCCGCTGAAGTGTCGGCCCAGCATGGAATCCGCATCGACCCGGACGACCCTATGATGGCGGTGGTCACCCTGAATCGTTTGGTTTTCGAGCAGGCGGTTGGACAGGTGTTGGATCGAGTTCAGATGGCAGTTCGGGATTTCGAGGTGGCCGCGGATAAGGTGCAGGTGCGCGCCGGAAGCGTTCTTGCGCAGGAGGTTCGGGACTGCAGTGCGAGCTTCCGAGACGAAATTGCATCGACCGTCGAACATTTACGCTCGACTGGGGCAGCCCGCGAATCTGTTCGTTGTTCAGATCTGCGGGTTCCTTTTGTGGGGTGGATTACCTTCGGACTGGCTCTCTCCCTGGCATTGGTGAGCTTGGGCGTCTGGATAGGTGCCGTCCTGAGGTAGCTGACCTGGGTTAGGGAGACAATGAAGCTATGCGGATATTCTACTTCTGGCTGGCAATCCTGGGTCCCAAGGCACGGCTCGCATTCGTCGTTGTGTGCGCGGGGCTGCTGTACGCTGTTTCTCGTTGACCGCTCCCTGTGCCGTCGTACTTATGGTCGAATGGCTGGGTGACGGTCTGGGTTGCTGCGTACAAGCTGGATTCCCTGCGCTAATCAACGCGTCTGTTGAAAGCCGAATAGCTCAGCCTCACAGGATTTCAGCACCAGACGTACGGTCCCTGTATTGGATTCTACGTGGAGAATGGCTACAATCTGGCTTGGTGAAAATCGGCAGAAACGAGCGCTGTCCCTGTGGGAGCGGCAAGAAGTACAAGAAATGTCACGGAGTCACTGGCAGTCCGAAATCACAGCCGGCCACATCCCGTCCGCCAACTTCTGGCACTGAAAGGCCTTCCGACGGCAAGGGAACAGAAGTGCCACTGGTGCCGATGGGAATGCCTGGTCTGACCCAGCATTTGATCACAGTTAATCGATTTGCCGACCCTAATGATCAGCGGAACGAGAGTGGACCATCGGGCCGGCCAGGCCTGTATAAGGTTGTCTTCGTCCTCAGCAGGCCAGGATACCCCTTGCTCCCGGAAGAGCAGGTTGAGTTCGCAGCCGAACTCAAGGGTGATTCGCACTTGGCAATCCTTGGGCCAGCATATACGACACGGGCGAATCAGCGGTTTACTCAAATCAGGGTTTACGGGGGCACTCCCCAAGGACAGTTTGCTTTCGATGGGTATCCCAATCGGAGAGGATTTCTCGGCAAGGTCGTGCTGCAGTCGGTTCAGGCCGAGACTTTTGATGATGCCGAGCTGAAGGCTTATCGAGCGCTCGCACCTTCCTTGAGCATGTGGTCACTCTATCGCGACATACCACTCCATATTGCGAAAACTGACAGCGAGGAACTCGCCACCGGGAACACAAGGACTAGTTTCGTAAATCCAGTTGTGGAAGCAGCCTGGGCCGTGCCCCCGAGAGGAACGATTAGCGACGAGCTCAGAAGGTATGCCAGTCTTTATCGGGAGGCCCTGAACAGTAATACTCCCGCATACCAATTCTTGTGCTTCTTCAAGATCATTGAAGGGGTGCAGTCGAGGAGAGCGAGACTCAACTCAGACGCTCGAAGCAGGGGCCTGGATCCAAAGCGGTATCACGAGCGCATTCCGGAGAATCGGGCTGATTGCGAGGCGTGGCTCAACGCAATCTTCTATGGGAGGCCACCCTGGGACCCTATGTCACTTGACGAGATCTTTCGTCCTGAGATTCTCGGCAAGAAACTGTCGCGACTAATCGAAGCAGAGTTGCGCCCACTCCGAGTCAAAGTGGCACATGCGATTCTCGACTCCGGAGAGCCAGCTCATATCGCTGATGAGGGGTTGGACATCCAGAATCTGACGAGATGGCTTCCGCTGGCGAAATGCATAGTCCGCCGAATGCTGAAGAATGAGTTCGCAGAATTTCTTCCCTTCGTGGATGAGGACGGTATCGTTCACGAATGAGCCAACCAGCTGTTCGAGGTCGCCCAAGAGGAAGGCCATTGACTCTGCAAGTTGATTTACCCGGCACCATCTCTCTTGACCGCACCCCAGTTGCGCAAAGTCTCACTCAAGGATCCGCCCGCAAGCGACCTTCATCGCTTTGCCTATCGTACGTTCCACATACTGCGTCTGACGTTTGTCATCGCCCTTGTGAGCCAAATCCCGGCAGCGGAGCGTAGCTGCGACGTCCGCCGTGTCCACCCCATGAGTGAGAGCATAAATGGCAAACGCGAGATCCTCGCGGGTGGCATCTCCGCCGTACCGTGGATTTGCTCGGAAATCCGCAATGTTCTTCCGAGGCGGTTGGCCGCCAGTGCCCGTTGATTCAAACCGGGGATTCGCCCGAGCAAGTAGATCGGCCTCGCGTTGGGCTGAGATCGCCGCCACGAAACGCTTTCCACCCTCATAGCGGTTGCCGGAGGCCTCGATCAATCGAACATATGGGAAGAATCCAGCGTCATTCATATACTTGGGCTTCCGGTTCGTCAACCCCGCCAGTCGTCCAAAATGTCGCCAATCGGCAGCGCCCCGGTCACCGTCGAACTCCTCGGCCAACTTACGCGCCGCCAACGTACTCATTTCCCGAGGCAACGGTCTGGGATGCTTCAGCCAGGCCTGGAAATTCCCCGGTGAAGTTTCCACGACGACCGCCGGCGCGAAACCCGTCAACTTCATCCGCTTGACGGATCCCGCCGTGAGATCATCCACGAGGCTCAAGTCGTGTTCGCCCTTGGGCCGCACATAGATGTTACGACCATCGGCGTTCTGCAGCCGGAGCCAGGGAATCGACCGCAGTAGTGTGTCCCGGTCCCAAGTCCGGGGAATCATGACTGCTTGGCCTTCCTCCTGCGCGGAGGGCTTGAAGAGCCCGACTTCGAACACCTGAGCCCCCATCGCAGCAATCTGGCGTTGAACAGCCTGCGAGGTTCTGTCCATGGATTCGCCTCCACACGGTCAGGCCAAGTTGGCCCCTATGGAAGCCCATCATCACGGACGATTGTGACGGAAAGAGAGAAGGAAAAATCACAGTCAAAATCGAAGCCAAGAACATCGCTGGCCGTTGTAGGGCCTATACGTGAAGTGATGGATTGAATGGTCAAGTGAAACAGTTGTCCGAGGGCCAGGAACGTATAGAATGGCATCGATGCTCGCTGATCCGGTGCTTGCACTCATTCTCTGCGCGGTTTCCCTTGGCGCACCAGATGCCGCAGATGCGGATCGTGCACAAATCTTGGCCGTATCACCTGCCGAAGGGGTTCAACTGCACGAAGGACAGAAGGTTCAATTTGAGTTGAAAATCCACTACTCGTTACAGTCGGTTGACAGCGCCGTCCTGCAGGTTTACGCAGAACGATAGTGAGCGCTACACCAACCCCATCTTGAATGCGTTCTCTGTGTGCCCCACTGTGGAGTCATGCGCACGCGTGGACCTGAGGTTTGGACGAAATGGCGAGAACTGATCGCGGAGCAGGAACGGAGCGGGCAAAGTGCGGCGGCGTTCTGCCGGGCACGTGGCCTTTCTCCAACGCACTTCTTTGCCTGGAAGAAACGTCTGATCCTGGCAGGACCGCAGCCCTTCGTCGAGGTCCACTTGGTGGACGCCGGCACGGCGACTCAAACGGCGGCTGGGCACGGATCGGCAATTGAGATTCGACTGCCCGCCGGCCGGAGCCTGCTCGTCGAGCCAGGCTTCGATCCTAATCATCTGCGCGCCTTGTTGGCCGTGTTGGAGTCCCGCGTTTGACCGGTCTGCCGAGCTTGCGCGCACTCGATCGCGAGCAAAGCGCGCGCATCTGGCTCGCCGCCGAGGCCGCTGACATGCGCTGCGGTTTCGACCGCTTGGCCGAACGCGTGAAAGCCGTCATCGGGCAGGACCCCTTGAGTGGCCACCTGTTTGTGTTTCGCTCGCGCCGCGGCGACCGGCTAAAAATTCTTGCGTGGGATCGCGACGGCTTTGTGCTCTGGTACAACTAATCGTCTTCACACTACATCTCCTTCAGTTCCAAGTCAGCATCTTGAGGACCTGTCTGCAAAGCTGCCGCTCGGTCCACCAGACGGTCCCATCGGCTGCAATGTTTCACCGGTGTGTTCGACCCTGGAGGTTCGTAGAGCTGCCATCCGTGGTCGTTATAGAAATGCGCTTTAATTAGCCCAAACTCCGTCCAACGGTCGACCGTCTGCGCATGCACGCCGAGGCGATCTGCCATCTCCCGCTTGTTCAACATTCCGCGCTCGCGAAGACGATCATAGCGTGAGCGCAGGCCGTAGGTGTGCATGAGATAGGCGACGTTCTTTGCCGAAAAGCGGTCAGCCGTCCGGCCCGGTCTCGCCGATGCGCCCGGACGAAACCCACGTTCGTTGAGCATAGCCGCGATTTCGGAGTAAACGTGATGGTCGAGCAGTCGGTCAACCAGTTGCACGACCTCTGGCCGCGTCTTGATCTGCTGCGCGGATGATCTGGGATTTTGCGTAGTCAGCGTTTCGGTTCTGCCGCCCTTGAACCGGATGTGGATTTTCGTCACTCCCTCGGCCGGGATCTTGATCAGCGTTGCGTCTTCGATGATGTAGGCGAGGAGTCGCTTGCGTTCACGGTTTGCCGTGTCCGGATCGTCCCAGAGCTGACGGAAGTCCGTCGTCATGGCTACCAGTCTTTGGCGGACTGTATCGTCGAAGACGACGGAATCCTGCTGCCGTGCCCGCTCGCGTTCCTCTCGGACGACGGCCAGCGCACGCAGCTTCTCGTTCCATTCCCGTTCCAGGGTATCGGCAACCAGGCGGTTACCCGGATCGACAAGCATGAATCGGCGTTGGGCCAGATCCGCTTCGATCTGGGCGCGCTCAATTGCACGGCAGCGTAACTGGTCTGCCTCTTCTTGCCGCGCCTCGACCTCTCGTCTGATCTCGATGGCCAACTCGATGGCCGCGGGCGTCATCTCTTCGGCCACGAGTGATCCGATGGCGGCGTCGACGGGCGCTGCCGCGATCGATTGGCAGTTCACTTCCCCACACGCGGTGTGGCCACGGTCACAGACGTACCAGGCTTCCTGCCTGCCTCGTCGCGCGGCATATCGGACACGGAAGTGTCTTCCGCAGCGGCCGCAGACGGCGCGTCCTTGCAGGAGTGCGGCGCCCTCCCGTGGCGGCGATGCGCGCGCGAGTTCGTAGGAGCGACCGTTGTTTTCGAGGATCTTGAGATTCTCTTGAAACTGCTCCCAACTGATGTAGCCGGGATGAGCATTCGGAATGCAGGCAAGCCAGTCACTCGAGTCGCGCTTCCTCTGGACATGCTTCTTGCCATCGAGAGCCCGCCGGTATTGCCGGCGCCCGTAGACGTAGGCACCCGCATAGCGCGGATTGTCCAGCATGCGTATCGCTGTCCATGTCGTCAACGGCCGGAAAACGACCGTGTCGCTGACGTGGATTCGAGACGGGCAAAGAACACCCTCCTTGCGAAACACCTTCACCATCTGGCTGGCCGAGCCCACGCGGGAGAACGTCTCGAAGAAGTGGGCGATCGTTTCCCGGATCTGTGCGTCGGGGTCGAGCACGACATTGCCTGCCTCGTCATAGACGAAGCCTGTGGGCAGGGGACAACGATACTCCCCGCGTCGTACCTTGTTAAGAATCCCGCCCCGCAACCGGGCTTTCAGAACGTGAAGTTCGGCCTCGCTCATGGTTCCCTTCAGCCCGAGCAGGAGCCGGTCATTGAAACTGGCCGGATCGTAGACGCCATCCTCGTCGAGAATCAATGTGTCGGCGAGCGCGCAGATCTCCAGCAGACGGTGCCAGTCGGCGTTGTTTCTAGCCAGGCGCGAGACCTCGAGCCCCATGACAATGCCGGCATGGCCCATACCCACATCGGTGACGAGTCGCTGAAAGCCCTCACGCCAGGCAGCCGAGGCGCCAGACTCGCCCTGATCGTTGTCGATGACGATAATCTGATCATCGTGCCAGCCGAGTGCGATAGCGCGGTTACGCAATGCGTACTGGCGTTTTGTACTCTCGATGTTTTCGACCACCTGCCGCATTGAGGACTGGCGGACGTACAGGTACGCAGCCCGTTCGAGATGGTGAGGCTGGACTTGGAGCGATTCATTCATGGTGTTGCTCCGTAATGATTGGCATTGATGACCATGGCGGCAAAGATCTGAACGACAGCCCGGTGCTCTTGCGGTATCGTCCTGTTTGGTGGCCGGGAGCCAGTTGGCCGCTGCGGCGCACGCATGGTGGCCAATGCCCGCGCCCATCCGCACAGGCCACGGCGGAGAAAGAGCAGCAGTCCGGCGCGCGCTTCGGGCGGCAGTATGTCACCAAGGACTGCGCCGCGTAGAGCTTCGTACTGCGCTACGAGCATCGATGCCTCCGCGAATGGTTCCTGGTGCTGCTCATCGTGAAGTTTTTTTTCCAGCGACCGCACGCTCGATCGTCCTGGGGTGGACGTTGAGGTCGAACTTCTGCCGAACCAGCTTTGCGAGTTCGCGCGCTCGCACGGGCTCACCGGCGACGAGTTGCTGCTGGACGAATGCGAGTGCCTGGCCCCGAAGCTTGTGCGGACCACGCGGGCCACGCTTCTGCGGCACCAACCCAGCAATGCCGGCTTTCTCAAAGCTGGCCTTGGTCTGGTAGTACGTCGGCCTCGACACGCCGTACTCCTCGGCGGCGGCGCTGACCGACGCGTTCTCGGCCGAGACACGGCGCAGCATCTCGTACTTGACCTGAACGATGTCGTGCGGATCGAAGAACTCGTTCTCGTGAAACTTCGGATCCCGAACATCCTCCGGGACTGGATTCAACGTCCCCTCTTCGCGGAGGGCTTCGACCTTCAGGCGCTCGCTCTTATTCTTCATGGGCATAGATCACCACAATACGTCTTGCTAATAATGCCGCTACAGCAAAGGCTTGTCAAGCAAAGAATGTCACGCTTGGTCAATACTATGGGCTCCAGCACTTAGTCATCATGAAGCGCGCCGATTTCCTTCGCGGCGTTATTTCCTTAACATATGCGGCACAGTTCACTTTACACGCTCACCTGACTTCACCGGCAACCCGCGTTCGTGAAGCTGGTTTACCAGCCGCACGAGCTCCAGCAGATCGGCAACCCGGAAGAGTGCACGACCCTCGCCGAGAACGATCTCCGGATCGGGAGTCACGAGATCCGTCCATTGGGGCGGAACCGAGCAGACTGCAACCTCATCGAGTCTGAGCAACAAGCGCCGCCCGTAGCGGTTGTAGCGTTCTCCCACGCAAGCCAACTCTTGGCCGCTCAGCGGATGGAACGGATGCGTGACGCGCACAAGACGCATCCCTGTGTTTGGCAGACCTGCATTCGAAGTTGAGGTACAAGCGGCTCGAGACCGGCACCTTCAAACTGCCTCGCGTGGAAGCCGGCTCATCTTCGGTGGAACTGCGGGCCAGTGAACTGGCCATGGTTCTGGATGGAATTGATGTGTTGCGGCTGAAACGGGTCGCCCGCTACGAACGCGGCACGTGCGTCGTCTGAATCACAAGAAAAGCCACTATTCGCGTAACATTTAATAGGGATATCGCATCTAATTCTCCGTGGCCATTGGCAGCGGGAATTCGATCGACTTACCCGAGGACAGCGCAACGCTGAAGGCGATGGTGCTCTCCCTGCTGGCCGAGCGCGATCGCCACGCCCAGCTTGCCCGATCTGGAGAGTCCGCGCAGTTCCCCGCGCGATCCGCCACGGAACCTGAGCGAGGTGACCAAGTGGTGAATCGGATGGGTCCTAAGTCGAAAGTTTTCTGCCTCAGACGTGGCTGTCGAAGCCGATCTGTTGGTCCCTGCCGCCAGAGCTAAAGTGTTCAGAGTTCGTGAGGACCTAACCGGCCCGGAATGTGCGCAATGGATCTATCGGCACAACGGCGAACGCCCGGTCAAGCACCAACTCCGTCCCGTCCTTGTCAATGGCGGCCGGGCACGCTGGCCACATCGCTCGAACGATCCCGAGCCAGCCCTCCAGTTTCTCCCTGAACTTGCGCGGCCGCGCGTATTCGGTACTTCCCAATTGGCTCGCCAAACCGAAGCTACCGAAAAGAGATATCCGCTCTTGCCGCGTTGCCGTAAAGCAGCGATAAGAAAGCCACACGAACAGGTCCAGAGCCGCCGGACAGGAAGACAGAGCTTTGGCTGCGTCCAGGTCGGTGGGAATCGGGTGATCCAGAATCTCTCGGTAGAACTGATCGCTTAGCAGGATCACATTCTGACAATCCCCAGGCAGCAACTGCTCATTGGAGTATCTTGAGTACCAGATCCTCGCCTCAGTCATGAAGTTGAACCGGGCGCAGTGGATGACGGCTGTGCGTTCAAGTTGCGTGTCTGTGCCGAAGAAGATCGTTGCACCAAAGATCCTCTGGAATGAGGCAATTAACCGGCGGTACTGTGAGCCCCCTTGCTGGAGCCCGAAGGAGTCAAGCATCTGTGCTGCGCTACTGAATTGGATCCGTGGTGACTTCTGTCGAATCGCGAGGGTCGCCAAGAAGATGGGAATCAGTCGGTCCTGGCCCCAGGGCAATCCGAAGCTCGGATGGCCGGTCACCTGCAGCACGAACTGTCCGTTGCGGCGCTCGTGGAGGAGACAGCCCGCGCGAGGCCGTTTCACCGGCAACCCGCAGAGAACAAACGGGCGGGATGTGAAGCCCAGGTTCTGAGTGTCAGACTCCCGCTTCTCCCGAACCAACTGGATTGACTCAACTTGTCGGAGTCTACGCCTAGAAACAAGCAGCTCTGGATGCCGCGACCGCAGGACTTGTCCCACGCGCCGAAATGCATCTCCTCCTGGAGTGCTCGAGTTGCCAGGGCTCGAGACTGCCCTCGAGATGTGTTGCACGCCTAGATCCTCAATACCCAGGACGAGCTCTATTGGGCGATCTGACACCGCCTCGCTGTGTCAGAACTGTGCCAAAACTCGACCTGTTGATTCCACTTGGGTTGTCTCGAGCGAAGAAGCAGATTCCCCAAGTTATTGTAAATATTGAGATTCAGACGCATGCCAAGGAACCATTGGAAGGGGCGCTGATCCCTTACAAGCAGGAAGTCGGGGGTTCAAGTCCCTCACCGCCCACCACCCGCCGCCTCGGCCGTTTCCTATCGCCCGCGTTGTGGCAAAATGCAACAAGGCCCCCGCGGGGCGGGAGCCTTGTCAGCCGGCCTTGCCAACCGGCACTCGCACGAAGGCGCACTTCTACTTCGAGAAACTGAACATCCCCGGCTTCAACACCATCATCACGCCGGCCGTGATCATGGTCTGATGTTTCGATGCGTTGGGGGTTTGCCCCACCTGGAAGTAAGGCTGGTCCGACCAGTCACGCCGGTATTCCAGACGTGCAATGAAGCTGTCGTTAAACTTCCATTCTCCCGTTCCCGTGAACTCCTTGAACGCCTGTGGAGTCCCAGTCCAGAAGCCGTCCTTGTCACTGTAGTATTCAATACGGGGCGACACCGCCAGGTGCTTCGTCAAGGCGAACCGCGCTGCCGATGCCGTGCCCCAAAAGGTGCCTGACCCTCCGGTGGCGAACTTGTTGTTGCCAATATCCAGGTTGTAGTACGCCGAGATCCTGTCCGTCGCCGTTATCGTCACGGCCAAGTCGTAGAAGTTCCTCCAACCCTTGTTCGTGCCGAAGTTCTCGGGCCCCGTGTAGTAGTTGTTCGACACAACGACCTTCTTCAAAGTATTGAGACTCGTGAAGCCGAAGGTCTTGCCCGTATTGTTGTCGCGCATCACGTTCCAGCCCGTCACTGCCTGCCCGCCAACCGACCACGTGGAGGTCACTGGCACCGTCACCCGCAAACCTGTGTGATAGTACGGCCCAAAGGCGAAAAGTAACGACCGTGAATAGTTCCAGTTCAGATGGCTCTCCGTCACTTCTGCGCCCGCCGAAGTCACGAACTTGCCGAAGTCGATCGTGACGCCCTTCCATCCCTTCGGCTTCAGCGTCACGTAGGCGTTGAGTAGATGCCGCGACCAGTCGGTGTGCTTTGGCTCGCTCAGGAAGAACGAATCATAGGTCCGGCCATCACCAACATCTACGCGAAACCCGATTGGGTTCGCGTCATAGGTAACAGAGGCCGTGGCGCTGTTCAGGCTGAATTTGTTGGCCGTGATGTTCAACGCCTGAACTTGGGAGAACCGTGACGATGGATTGTTCTCGTTCTGGTTATAGTACACGTCCACATAGCCGCTGACGCTGAATCCCTTGTAGGTCCAGGCGGTTGGGGGTGGCGCGTCCGCCGGCGCCGCTGCCGGGGGTGTTGTCGGGGCCTGCGCACTCTGGTCTTGCGCGAAGGCAAGGGAGTTCAGGCAGAGAGTCAGGAAACAGAGAATTCCGTAGTAACGCATAGCTGTGTCGTTTCAATAGGTCCTTGCGGAGCGGTGCTACACCGGCACTCCAGACGAGGGAGATGTGGCTGTGCGCAATCCCAGATGCAACCGCGGCAGGTGGTCGTAGCCGCGCGAAAGACAGGAATCAACCGGGTTTTAGTGAGTATGTGGACTTTCAGGCTCCATGACAAATCGAGACTTTTTATGAGAGCTATCAATCGTGTCGATTCACCCAGGCAAGAGTCTCCCGATCGGGCGCCTGGCTTCGTTGATCTCCACATCGGCCATCAGAGCTCGCCGTGCCCTCCAATCGTCTCTTACATCCTGACGGGCAAGACCTTAGGAAGTCATCAAGGAGCCGTATGGACTCCATAAGGATTTTTGATTCGCGTGGGTGGGCAAACATTCCGAATCTTTCCCGAGCAAAATCGCTCGTGATCGCCACTACTTCAGAAGAGCGGCCGTTCGCGGCCCGACGTGGATGTTACAGATGAATCCGTTCACCGTTTCGCGGGTGTGTGATCTTCCGTTGGTCTCCATACTCATCGCCAACTATAACTACGCGCGCTGGGTTGGCAAGGCCATTGAGAGCCTCCAAATGCAGAGCTATCCACACTGGGAGGCCAGTATCTGTGACGATGGCTCGACAGACCACTCCCGGGCAACTATCGCGGACTACAGCGCGCGCGATCCGCGCGTGCGACTCATTACGCAGCGCAATGCTGGAATGGCCGCGGCGTTGAACCATGCTTTCCTGAGCGCGCGCGGCGAACTTGTCGCCCTGCTGGACTCCGACGATGAATGGCTGCCCACTCGCCTGCAAACTGTCGTCAACCAGTTCCAGGACAACCCCCGCGCCGGCCTGGTCACACATGCCGTGCGCGCGATTCGCGCCAACGGACGTCTGCTGAAACCCAGACACCCTCGCCGCCTCGACCATGGCTGGCTGGCACCCGCAATTCTCGAGGGCCGCGAACCCGGCTTGCCGCCCTGCTCGGGCCTCACCTTTCACATGGATATCGCGCGGCACGTCTTCCCCTTGCCGTCTCATTTTCGCCGTTGCGCGGATAAGATTGCCCAGGATCGGGCCGCCCTCCTGGCGCCCGTGGCGGCGATTCGCCGTCCGCTGTCGCTCTACCGCATCCACGGCGCCAACCTTACCGGCCTCAGCGGCCCTTGCACGCTAGCGGCACTGGAGAAGCACTTCGAGTTCCTGGATCAGCTTTGGGAGGATCGCCGTGCCTTCGTCCTCGCCCACCACGGCTTCGCGCCAGATATCGGCGTCTGGCGCGACATCGAGTGCGCGCACCTTCAACTAGCTCGCCACCTCTTCACTGGAGAACCCGGCGCCGCAGGCTACCTCCACGCGCTTCCGTCTCGAATCCAACGCCGCGCGTGGGGTCTGCTGCTCGCGTTGCCGCGTCCGGTCGCCCACCGCACCCTGCGCCTCTGGTGGTCAGAGAACACGCTCAAGCGCCTGTTCCGCAACTCCTGGGATCTGCTCCGGCAGCCTGCGTGAACCGTCATGCGGCCCATCTCCATCGTTCAGGTAGTCGGTTGCATGCGCCGCGCCGGCATCGAAACCTGGCTCATGAACGTAGTGCGCCGCATGGACCCTCGGCGGTTCTGCTTTACATTCTGTGTCCACACGGCGAACGAGGCGGATTACGATGGCGAACTTCGCGCGCTTGGCTGCCGCCTTATTCGTGTTGGCTGCTCAAAGCGTTCGCCGGCCTATCCATTTGCCTTGGCCCGCTGCCTCCGCCAAGCCGGCCCCTTCGACGTCCTGCACAGCCATGAACACCAGATCAGCGGTGTGATTCTCGCCGTGGCCCGGTCGCTCGGTATCCCGACACGTATTGCCCATTGTCACAACGACACGTCCCACGGCGACAGTCTACCCAACCTGCCGCGGTTTGCGTTTCGTGCCGCGATGCGGCGGCTCATTGTCGCGCATGCCACCCACGGGCTGTCGTGTAGCGAACTCGCCGCGCCCTCCCTGTTCGGCCCGTACTGGAGGCATGATCCGCGGATTCAGCTGCTCCCGTACGGGTTCGATTTCGAACGGTTCGCCAAGGTTTCGCTCAGTGTATCCCTTCGGAGGGAGATAGGTATTCCTCTCGACCGATGGGTAGTAGGCCACGTGGGCAGGATGGAGCCGCAGAAAAATCACCGGTTTCTGCTCGAAATCGCATCCTGCCTGAGAGACAGCGACCCACGCTGCCACTTCCTTTTCGTGGGCGACGGGGCAGAGCGACGATCGATCGAGTCGGCGATTCTAGACCGCCACCTGACGGATCGAGTCTCCATCCTGTCCAGCCGGCCCGACGTGCCCGAGCTCCTGGTTAACGCCATGGATTGTTTCCTGTTTCCGTCGCTGCATGAAGGATTGCCGCTAGCGCTCATCGAGGCGCAGGCTTCGGCCTTGCCCTGTGTCTTTTCCGACACCATCACCCGCGAAGCAAATCTCTTCCCCACGTCAAACCGCGCGTTGCCCCTCAGTCTTTCCGCTGCCGCCTGGGCCGCTCATGTCCGAGAGTTGCGAGCGGCGCCTGTCCCTATCGGCCGCCAGCAACGGGTCGGACAACTGCAACAGGGCGCCCTGGACATCAGAGAGAGTGTCCGCCGTCTCGAATCCATTTACGGGGAGTCCCATGCCACTCAATGAGCGTCTGAATATCCTTCACATCACCGCCCGCGCCGACGCTGGAGGTGGCCCTGAGGTCATCCGACAGTTAATCGTCAACAGCCCGCCGGATCTGCGCCACTTTGTTGCCTGCCCGCAGGAACCACCCTACTGGGACCGCTGGTGGCATCTGCTGGGCCGGGCGTCAATGCAGGCAATTCCCCCTCGCAGTCTGGACCCACGAGTCTTTCCGTCCTTGGTCCGCTTCGCTCGCGAGGCCTCGATCGATATCATCCACTCACACGGGTTTGGTGGAGGGCTCCATGCCCGGTTGCTCGCCGCCTTTCTGGGAAAGCCCAGTCTGCACACTTATCACGGGTATTGTCCGCAGCGTCCCGGGGGGACTGTCCGGCAGGCTGTCGAAAACCTACTAGCTCCTTGGACTACTGCCGGCGTTGCCGTCTCCCCGTCTGAGGCAGCTGGCATCGTCAGTGGCATACCCTTCCTGCGCGGCCGTCTCTACCTTGTCCACAACGGAGTTGCGCTGCCGCCCCCTCGCCCCACCCCGCCGGCGCTGCGGATTCTGGCAATCAACCGTCTGGAATCCCAGAAGAACCCAATGGCGCTGCTTCGTATCGCGGCCCTGTGCGCTCGCCGCATGGGCAACACAGCCTTCCAGTTGCGCATCATCGGCGATGGCCCCCTGCGTCCGGCTATGCAGCGTGAGATTGAACGTCGGGGGCTGCAATCGGAAGTCTGCCTGCTGGGCGCACGCCAGGACTGCGGCGACGAGATTGGTGCGGCCTCCCTGTTTCTGTCCACGGCCCATTGGGAGGGAATGTCGCTCGCATTGCTCGAAGCGATGGCCCACGGAGTGGTCCCACTGGTCTCGCAGGTTACCGGCAACGTCGATGTGGTGGATCACGGCTCGAACGGCATCCTGTTCCCTCTCGAAGACCTGGCGGCCGCTTCCGATGCCATCCGCCGCCTGGCCGGCGACGAGGCATTCCGGGCGCGGCTGAGCCACAATGCGCGAATGACCATCGCCGAGAGATTCCCCATCTCGGGTACCGCCAACTCCTATGCGGCCATCTACCGCCGGCTCGCCACGGTGGAACACTCCACGCCACAAGCGGTCGAGGTTCATCCGTGAAAGTGGCGATCGTCCACGACTGGTCCGTCGGCTACGCCGGTTCCGAGCGCGTTGTCGAACAACTGATTGCGTTGTTTCCTCAAGCGGACCTCTATTTCGTGGCTGATTTTCTGCCTGCGTCCGATCGGGCGTTTCTTGCCGGCCGGACGCCAGCGACCACCTTCATCCAGCGTCTGCCCTGGGCACACAGCCGTGTGCGCCAGTACCTGCCGTTGATGCCTTTGGCCGTCGAAACCATCGACCTCTCTGGTTACGACGTCATTCTATCCAGCTCGCACGCCGTCGCCAAAGGGGTTCTCACGGCTCCGGGCCAGACACACATCTGCTACTGCCATACACCTCTGCGCTATGCCTGGGACCTGCAGCACGAGTACCTCCGAACGACCGGCATTACCGGGGGAATCCGGCGCGCGGCCGCTCTAGCCGTGTTGCACTACCTTCGACTGTGGGATGTCCGTACAGCCCATGGCGTCGACCGCTTCATCGCCAACTCCGGCTTCATCGCGGAGCGCATACGCCGTGTGTACGGACGCGATTCGATTGTGGTTCATCCGCCAGTGGATACGGAGTACTTCACCGTCGCGGAAGACAAGCGTGACTACTACTTCACGGCCTCACGCCTGGTGCCCTACAAGCGTATTGGGCTGTTGCTGGAAACCTTCCGGTTGCTACCCGGGCGTCGTCTCGTCATTGCCGGCGATGGTCCGGAACTGTCTCGTTTTCGCCGGGAAGCCCCTCCGAATGTGGAACTGTTAGGGGCCGTATCAAGGTCCTCATTGCGCCAGATGATGCAGCAGGCCCGCGCCTTCGTGTTCGCGGCCGAGGAGGACTTCGGTATCGTGCTGGCCGAATCACAGGCATGCGGTACTCCGGCTGTCTGCTACGGCAGAGGTGGAGCTCTGGACATAGTTCTTGAGGACGAATCCGGGGTATTCTTCCGCCAACCCACTCCTCAGTCACTCCGTCAGGCCGTCCTCCAGTTTGAGAGCAGGAAGACCCGCTGGGATCCTCACTCCATCCGGCGGAACGCCGAACGCTTCAGTATCCAGGCGTTTCGCGAGGGCTTCCTTCGAGTGGTTGAGTCCGCGGGACTCATCTCGCCGGTGCTGCAGCCTTCGCGAGTCGGGACATGAGCAGCGCCGTCATAGCCGCGAGCCACCCGCGCCGCGCTCGACGTCTCAGTCCGCTGTGGGTCGCCGATAGCGCCATGGTCCTGCTCGATATCACCGCGATGCTTGTGGCCGGCGGCATCGCGGTCCTGCTCCGCTACTGGTTGGCCGGTCCATACGACACCGGATCCTTTCTGAAGCTGGCGCCCCTGGCACTCCTACACCCACTCTCTCTCGCCATGGCCGGCATGTATCCGGCGCGTGGCCTCAATCCGGTGGCCGAACTGCGAGGTCTTTCCCAGGCGGCGACGTTCACATTTCTCTGCCTGGCGGCCATGACCTTCTTCCAACGCGACGCCTTCTCCTACTCTCGAGTCGCCCTTCTGCTCGCGTGGATCCTCACGATGGTCATCAGCCCCAGCCTTCGGGACGTGGGCCGCTTTCTCCTTGCGAAGGCCGGGTCCAGGGGAGCCCGAGCCGTGATTCTGGGAGCCGGCGAGGCCGGGCGGAATCTCGCGCAGGCCCTCGCCGCTCGTCCAGCGCTGGGCTTCGAAGTGATTGCACTGCTCGATACAGGTGCCGGCTCCAGTGCCAACTCAACGTCTTGTCCGTACAGGGCTCATCCAATTGCCGGAGGTCTGGATCTGGCTCCTTTCTTGGCGCTGGAGAGCGGCGCCACGTACGCCATCCTGGCCCTGCCTCAGGTCTCCGGATCAGAGCTGACATCACTGATCGAACGGTACCTCTGGCCTTACCGGCATGTGCTGATCCTACCCGGGCTGTTCGGCATCTCGAGCCTCGACGCCGCCACGCGGGATGTTGGCGGCATTCTTGGTGTCGAAGTCAGCCACCGTCTGATGTGTCCGGCGCCTCGCATCTTCAAGCGCATCTGCGACCTCGTGCTGTCCATCGGCGGCGGTATTGTGATTCTGCCGCTCGCTGCGCTGGTACTGCTCGCCATCCGGCTGAGCTCGCCGGGGCCTGTGCTCTACGCCAGTCACCGGATTGGCGAAGGTGGTAGGCGGTTCTCGGCCTGGAAATTTCGCACGATGGTCGTCGGAGCGACCGAAGTTCTGCGGACTCACCTGGCGCAGTCGCCGGAAGCGCGTGAGGAATATGAGCGGGACAACAAACTAAAGAACGACCCACGCATCACCTGGATCGGTCGTTGGCTGCGCCGCACAAGCCTGGACGAACTGCCCCAACTCTGGAACGTGATCCGGGGTGAGATGAGTCTCATCGGCCCCCGCCCGATCCTGGCCCACGAGGTAGCCCGCTACGGCTCGTGCTACGAACTCTACAAGCGCACGCGCCCCGGGCTTACAGGGCTCTGGCAGGTATCCGGCCGCAACAACACAACGTACGCCCAACGCCTGGGGTATGTGGAGTACTACGTTCGGAACTGGTCTGTATGGCTCGACCTCTATATCCTGTGCCGCACCGTGAAGGTCGTCATCACGGGCGAAGGCGCCTACTGAGCCCGTCGCGGAGATCTGCGGACCAAGCGCTCTGGCTGGCCTTTAGCGGACTTAGGCGCACCACGTGAATATCCATGCCACCGTACGAATGTCCGCCTGCCAATCAGAGACTGCGAGGGCTCACTTCGTGTTCAGAGGTGGCGGAGAGCGTCGCCACAGCGATCACCAGCGAGGCGAACGCCGGCGTCTGATGCATGGGGTAGTCCAGCAGCCCATGCAGCAGAACGGCCAGCACGCCCGTGCCCCAGATTGACCGGAACAGGCGAGGTGCCGCCATACCTGTGAATCCAAGCATAGCCAACAGCATGGGCAACCCACCTTCGGCTACCCATTGAAGCCAGTCCTGGTGCGCCGTGTTCACGGTCAACCCGACATCCAGTTCGGCATAGGCCGGGTAGACGATAGGAAAACTGCCCAAGCCGAACCCAACACCCGGCCGCTCCCGGATCATCGCCAGGGTCGACTTCCAGATGGGCACCCGCAGATCGAACCGCGGATCCAGTCCGGTCAACCGCTCCAGGGTACCGGTCCAGCCCGCTAGCACGGCTCCGCCGGCGCATAGCAGCGCCAGGCCCAAGGCCAACCAGAGCACAGCGCGTCCGCGTACGGCTCCGGAAACGAACCCAGCCGCCAGAAACAGACCCAACGCCAGCAACGCCAGCAGGAGCCCGGAGCGCGAGGCGCTCGCCAGGATGCCACCAAACAGCAGCGCGGCACCGGTGAACCACAGAAGAGCCCGTTTGCGATCCACCATCGACTGAAACAACACGATGGGCATGATCAGCTCGACAAACTGCGCGAACTTGTTGTGATAGACAAACGGCCCGAAGACCCGCTCCGTGTAGCCGCTGTCGAACAGCCAGAACACACGCCCCCCCGCCGTCCAGCACTGCATCATCGACTCCACGGCCAGCGTCACGCCAAAGCCCGCGAGCAGGATCCGGAGGCGCCGGGCCTCGCCAGCAACCTGCACGGCGACGAACGCCACCGCGAAGTGGCCGGCCCAAATCAGTATGGCTTCAGACGTATTCCACGGATCCACACTAATACCCAGGGCGAGTTGGACCAGCCCCCAAGCCGGGATGGCCGCCAGTGGCCAGAGCAGAGGATGCCAGCGTGGCGGCTTTCCGTCCTTCCAGGACCTGACCAGGGAGATCGCCGCAAGAACCAAAGCACCAACCTGAAACGAAGACACGGCCCAGCGGTCCCGTACCCAGAGGGTCAAGATCCCCCAGGCCAGGCAGAGGAACAATGCCGTACTCATGGCCGCGGCTCCGCTCGCAGCTCCACCCGCCTCACCGAGACATCGCCCTGCATGCGCACTCTGCCTGGCCGTTGTGCGGCCATCAAAGCCAGTCGAGCCAGCCGATCCGTTGGCGGCCCGCGAAGACGGAAGTGTAGTCTAGTCCATTCATCCCCGTGAACGGCGGCACGGTCCGGTTCGTACGGCAGTCCATTCTCTTCGTCAATGATCCGCCAATAGAGCGCCGAATCAGCCGGTTCAATGCCTTGCGTGCGCGCGTCCACGGTCAACAACCACGTCTGGCCGCCGCGCAGGAAGAGCCACTGCTGCAGCAGGATGGCCCCCGCTGGCTGCGATCCCGTCAGCGTGAACCGTACGCCCTCGCCGCCGGCCAGGACCAGATTCGAAACTCCGCTCGCCGGTGGCATCTGCCAGTCGAACCCGGCTTCCATGAACGGGGCCCGCAACTCAGAATTCGTGACCGGGGTCTGTTCCGTTGGAGCTGCGTAGCTGGTCAGCCGCCTATCGCACATTGACGCCCAGACGCGGAACGCCTGCTCCGGATGCCCCATGCGCGCCAGAACGGCGATCGCGTCCACGAGCACCGGAAGGGCATCGCCACGCTGTTCCGGACGAGCGCATGCGACAACCGCCTCCGCGGCCGGTAGCAACTGCCCGTCCACTGGCTGGCCGGTTAGGTAGCGCAGCAGTGCCAATCTCAGATCGAGACGTACGGGGAGAACATGCTGGAGAAGGAACTGAGCGGTCGCCCCTTGCGCCGAGCACTGTCGAAACATGGCGGTGCGGTCCCAGTACGACCGTTCAAAGGCCAGTCTGGCCCATCGCCAGAACTCATCGCTGTGTCCTTGCCTGGAGTAAAACAGGGCCAGGCTCCAACGCGGCAGCCACAGTTGGTTTAGCCTGGCAGCCCGCAGCAGCAATCGTTCCGCCTCTTGTGGCTGCCCCGCGGACTCCAGCGGTAGCGCCGAAGCGATCGCCGCCTCCACGTTGCGTGGGTCCAAATCCAGGCTCCGGCTCCACAGGGGAAGGGCGTTTCCGCCTTCCTGCTCGCGCAGACGGGCGGCGGCGCGCCAGCAATCCGGATTCCGCTCCAGCACCCGGCAGGCGTTCTCGGCCTGCCATGACGAAGTTGCACGCTGCCAGGACCATTCCATCCAGGCCCTGTGCGTGTGGACGCCCATGGCCAGGGTGAACAACAACAGAAGCGCCAGTGACGCAAATCGGCTCGTTTTCGACATAGCCTGCCGATATGTGTAGTGGGCGCGGCTGAGAAATTCTTTCGCGGAAATACACCACATTGCGTAGGAAGGTCTGAAAAGGTGAACTGGAAACAAGCTTTTGGGTTGGTTGGATCGACACTGCTATTGGCGCTGGTCGCACATGCAGCGAGTGGGGTGATCGGGCAGGCGCTCTCCCAAGGCAGTATGGACGTTGACCACGCTCTGGCGGCCGGTATCGCGCCGCTTTCCGATGGATCGGTAGTGAGGACGAGCGAGGCTCCTGGGCGTATCACCCTCCTGAACGGGGTTCGAGGATCGCTGGGCCCGGGCAGTCAAGCCGCGGTCTTTGCCGACCGTCTGGTCCTCCAAACAGGGCAGGCTTCCGTATCTCCGGGGCCGGGCTATCGGGTGCTCGCTGGAGGCTACATTGTGACGCCGGCGCAAGGGGCCCAGGCAAAGGTCGAAA
Source organism: uncultured Paludibaculum sp. (assembly GCF_963665245.1). NCBI lineage: Bacteria > Pseudomonadati > Acidobacteriota > Terriglobia > Bryobacterales > Bryobacteraceae > Paludibaculum > uncultured Paludibaculum sp. The sequence goes on along the minus strand of NZ_OY762267.1, from coordinate 3,403,616 downwards.
TGCAATCAGGGCAGGTGGCGGTCGGCGCCGCCAACGGAGTGGTCTCCGTCAGCAATATGGATGGCGTCTTGCTGGCGAGGGTGAATCCTGGCATACCGCTCTCGTTCGAGCCAACGTCCGAGCCACTTTCCAAGCTCACTGGCCGGTTGGAGAAACGTGGCGACCAGTACTTCCTCACGGATGAACTCACGCATGTCCAGGTAGAGTTGCTAGGCAAAGACCTCGCGTCCCGAGTCGGCCAGCGCATCGGCGTGATGGGAACGCCGAAGCCCGGCACCGGCCATCAGATTCTGGAAGTGGCGAAGACCACCCACCTGACCGAGGCGCCCGAGTTTTCCACGGCGGCCAAGGCAACCACCGGCCTGAGCCACGGAACGAAGATTGGACTTGCCGTCGTCGGAGGCTCCGTCGCCGCCGCTGGCGTCAGTATCGGCGCCATCAGCCGCTGACCGCGCCGTCGGACGGGCCAATGGCGGTTGGTCTCGCGGCAACCGTCACCGCCCCGCCTCCAGCACAATAGACAGTGATGCCACGCGTTCTGTTCGTATTCACTGGAGGTACGATCTCCATGCGCTTCGACCCCGCTACCGGGGGCGCCGTGCCTGCCCTCAGCGGCGAGGAGATCCTGGCTTACGACCCGGGCCTCCGCCGCATCGCGGATCCGGAAGTGCTCGACTTCGGCCGCTATCCTGGACCGCACATGACACCGGACCGGATGTGGGCTCTTTCGGAGCTTCTGGCCAAGGAACTCGCCCGGCCGGAGATCGACGGGGCTGTCATCACCCACGGCACCGATACTCTCGAAGAAACTGCCTACTTGCTCGACCTGCGCCACACCAGCCCAAAGCCAGTGGCGCTGGTCGGGGCGGTCCGCAACAGTTCGGAACTCAGCTACGATGGCCCCGCCAACCTGCGTGCCGCCCTGCGCACGGTCATCCACCCGCAGGCTCGGAGCCAGGGCGTCTTTGTCGTCCTGAACCAGATGGTACATGCCGCCTCCGAAGTGACGAAGACCAGCACGCAGCAACTGGAGACCTTTCAGAGTCCCCTCTTCGGCCCCCTGGGCCTGGTAGATGACGACCGCGTCTTGTTCGCCCGTCAGTGCACGCGGCGAGCCACCATCGAAACGACTGTGCTCGACTCTCGCGTTGACATCATCGCCATGTATGCCGGAGCCGACAGCCGTCACATCGACTTCGCGCGCGAACAGGGTGCCCAGGGTCTGGTCATCGAGGGAACCGGTCGGGGCAATGTTCCTCCCGCAGCCGTGCCGGGCGTCCAGAGAGCCGTCGACGCCGGCCTGCCGGTGGTCATCGCGTCACGCTGCCCTCAGGGCCGCATTCTGGACACCTACGCCTACGCCGGCAGTGGCCACGACCTACGTCAGCGTGGTGTCCTGTTGGCCGGAACCCTCAACCCCGCCAAAGCGCGCATCAAGCTCATGCTGATCCTGGGCCGCACGAACGACAAAGGGGAGATCCAGTGCCTGATGGAGGACGGAGCCTACTGACTGCCGCGCACCATAACGATCACCGCCCACCCGCGTCCAGATGCCCCCACAGATACCGGGCCAGCAGACTGTGCAGGTGGTACGACGTCCCATGCCCTTCCGATATTCCATGGCTTCGATTCGGATACGCCATCATGTCGAACGGTTTGCCCAGTTCCACCAGGCGATTGATCAGCCGCTCCACCCCCTGATAGTGGACATTGTCATCGCCCGTCCCATGGACGATTAGAAGGCTCCCCTTCAGCCCCTCCGCGAAGTGAATCGGCGATCCCCGGTCATAGCCGGCCTTGTTCGATTCCGGCACGCCCATGTACCGCTCCTGGTAGATGGTGTCGTACAGCTTCTGGTCCGGCACCGGGGCCACGGCCATGCCCACCTGATAGAGGTCCGGCGATCGGAACATCAGGTTGAGAGTGTTGGCGCCGCCGCCGCTCCAGCCCCATACGGCAATCCGCTCGGAGTCCAGATACTTCCGCTCGGCCAGCAACGCGCGCAACGCGGCTGCCTGATCCTCAGACGAGGCAACACCCACCTCGCCATACACCGCCTTCCGCCACGCACGGCCCTTCGGGGCCGGGGTCCCCCGGTTGTCGAAGCTCACCACGACATAGCCGGTCTCCGCCAGTGCCCGATGGAACAGGCCACGAGGGCCGGCCCAAGCATCGTTGACCGTCGTAGCCGCTGGTTCCCCATATACGTGCACCAGCACCGGGTACTTCTTAGACGAATCGAACCCACGTGGCCGGATCATCCACCCGTTCAGAGTTGTCCCGTTTGAGCCCTTCACCTCAAAAAACTCCGTCCGATTCTCAAGAAAGGGAACCACCGCCCGCCGCAATTCCGCATTGTCCTCCAGCGTTCGGACTGCCTTGTGATCCGGCAGGCTGACCAACTCGGTCATGGGCGGACGGTCGAATGACGACCAGGTATGAAACGCCCATCGCCCATTCGGTGCAATCGAGTAGGAGTGCGTCCCCGGCTGCTCCGCCGGTGTCAACCGCTCGGGCTTGCCCTGGCCGTTCAGGCGCATCCGCCAGAGGTACCGCTGTGTCGCGTTGTCCGGCGACGCGATGTAGTACAACCACTGCTCCTGATCGTCCAGGCGTAGGAAACGGACGACATCTGATCCCAGCGGCGTCACGGCCCGGCTGCTCTGCCCGTCTCGCGAGACAACCCACGCCTGACGCCATCCACCACGCTCGCTCAACCAGGTGAACTGACCGCCGCCGTCCACCCAATGAAAGTCGTCGACAACATCGACCCACGCCGCATCCTCATCGCGAAAGGCCCGCTGCGTCCACCCGGTGGCCGCGTCGGCCAGCAGTAGATCGTTGCGATTCTGCTGCCGATTCAGATGTTGCAGCGCCACCTGCTTCGAATCGGGGCTCCATTCGATCCGCGCGATGTACTGTTCGCGCGAGTCCCCCGGCACGTCCATCCATTTCGTCGCCCCGCCCTTGGCTGCCACCACTCCGACGCGCACCGCCGAGTTCTTCGTTCCTGGCTTCGGGTACGGAATCCTGATCAGTTGCGGATACAGCGAATCCGTATTGTTGATCAGCGTAAACTCGCCCACACCGCTGGTGTCGAACTGCCAGTAGGCGATCGACCGGCCATCCGGGCTCCATCGGAAGCCATCGCGGACCGCGAATTCTTCCTCATATACCCAGTCCGAAGTCCCGTTGATGATCGTGCCCGAGCCGTCCGTCGTCAACTGAATCGCTGCCCCGGTCCGCAACTCCTCCACGAAGATGTTGTTGTCGTGGACATAGGCCACACGCCCGCCATCGGGTGAGAACTTCGCGAACATCAGCGACGACGCCGGCACTGCTCCACCTAGCTTTCTCAGTGCCCCCGTGGCCCGCTCCCACACCCAGTAGTCGCCGCGCGTCTCTTGCCGCCACACGCGTCTCGTGTTGGTGAAGATCAACAGCCGCTGGCCGTCGGCCGACCATGTGTAATCTTTGATCATCAGTGGTGGGGCATCTGGGGACGGTTTCAGAGCCGAGGCGGCCACCAGGATGCTCCGTTCACCCGCGGCGGTCGCGTAGCGTACGATGTCCCGGGGGCCATCATTCCGGCCGCCCTGCCCTTCCAGCGTCGTGTAGGCCGCGCCGCCCTCCACCCATCGGGCTTGCCGGAACGTTTTGGCGTCATAGGCATTCTTCAGGAAGATGCTCTGTAGTTGGGCATCCAGCGCACTGGGGACACGCGCCCCCTGGCCCCAAACCTCCACGCACACCAGGACAAGCAGCAGGGTCAGTCGCATCGAGTTCATCTCCTTACTGGGCCACAAACGGATTGGACGTCACTTCCAGTCAGACGGCTCGGAAGGAACCAACTCGAGCCAACCTTGTGCCGGAGCAGCCTCCAAGGGAAGCCCGTCACGCCACAAGGACATCTGCAATTCAATCTTCTCTGTCGATCGCCCGCCCACACTCAGCAGATCGACACTCAACTCGAAGATTTGCGAGTAAGCGCACTGCACTTCGGCGCCGACGGTCCGCTTGCGTGTCGATCGCGCGACTTTGCCCTTCGCGCCGTCCGCCAGCAGTGTCGCGTGCAGTTCCGTTTCATGCCGCACCGACTTCACGATCACCCGCACTTCCGTGCCCGCCAGCGCGCCCGGTTTCGGCTGCTCCAGATCCACTCGGACGAACAACTTGTGCCCGTCGCTGCCGTAGCGCACCTCCCGCACCGCGTAATCCCGCCCATGCATCGCGCCTTGCCGCTGGTCGGGACTATAGATCCCGGACCCCATCCATTCAAAGTAGGAGGTGATCTCGCCGTCGATACGCGGGCTGATCAGCGCGCACGGCGGTTGCTGGTAGGCGGGCACCGCGGCGCGCAGAATCGTACGCGACAAATGCTCGGGTGGAGTAAGCTCCAGCGCCCGGTACACGTGTGCCAGGTGATCCCGAAACAGCTTGTCGAACTCCGGCCGGTTCTCGGAATGGTGCTGCGGACCATACCACCAACACCAGTCGCTGCCCTCGGCAATCAACAGTTCTTCCAGCGCCAGAGCCTTGCTCTCGTCGCTGAGGGTCGCACCCTCCGGCCCATTCACGACTTGGTCGTAGGTCTGCCGGGCGTCCAACAAATACTCCCACGCCTGGTTGTCTTCGTCGAAGCCGATCCAGACGTCGTAGTTCGCGTTAATCCACGAGCCAGGGTGGATGCGTGGCAGTTCAGTGGCCGGCACACGTTCCAATGCTTCACTCACCGTGACCGCCGAGAGGCCGGGGTCTTCCGAAATCAGCCGGTAGAGCTCTTTCAGAAACGGACGCCCGTTGTGGTCGAAGTGCTCCCACGCGTTCTCGCCGTCCAGAATCACCGGAACCATCGCATCGCGGCCTTCGTTGTGGAGGATCCGCGCGTTCTCCCTGATCCGGTCCAACAGGTGATGCGCCGCCGTCCGTGCGTCCATGCGCGAATAGACAAAGCCGATCAGGTCGCTGAGGAAATGATCGCGGAAAATCATCCGCATCTCGCGGCCGCCCTGTTTCCAGACATACGGCCGGTAGGTCTCTCTGACCCCAGCCAGCGTACTCAGCGTGGCACCCAGCACGCCATTATCCGTCGCCATCCAGCGCACGCCCTCGTCGGCCGCCAGCGCCAGCACTTCATCGGAGACAGATCCTTCCGACGGCCACATGCCCTGTGGCCGCAGTCCCAGCTTCTCCTCGGCGTAGTCCAGGGCCTTGTGGACCTGCAGCCGGGCATCGCCCGGATACTGAAAGCGGCGCGGCAGCATCACGCCGGGATGCGATTGGTTGGCAATGTCGGAATCGCACAGCAGCGGCAGAATTGGATGGTAGTAGGGCGTGACGGAAAGCTCCACTTGACCCTTCAGAGACATCCGGCGGTAGGCCGGCAGCACGTGGCCGACGATCTCCAGTTGCTTGCGCCCCATTAGCGCCTGGTCGTCCAGCGTGAAATCGCGGCCCTTCTCAGTCAACTGGCGTACTTCCGGGTCGTTCTCCTGGAAGATCTCATCGAACCAGGCAAGTTGTGACAGCACCTGCAGGTCGCGCATGCCTGGCGCCCCCAGGCTGCGGCGCAGTCGCTCCACATTTCCTTCCGCCGCGCGCCAGGCATCGTACAACTCGCCGTAACGCCGGTAGCGGTACACCATTCGCGACGGGTTCGCTTGAAAGAAATACTTGAGGATGAACTCCCGCTCGCTGTCCGTTAGCTCCTCCGCCGGTTTCAGTGCCCGCTCCAGAAACGGATCCAGCGCCTTGCCCTGGGCATACTCTTCGATCTGAACCATCATCGACGGCACCAGATTGAACGTCTGGCGGACCGCCGGAAACTCCTCCAGCATCTGCACCATGCCGTAGTAGTCCTTCAGCGCATGCATCCGTGTCCACGGCAACTGATACTCGCCCGTGGCCAGGTCCTTGTAGAACGGCTGATGCATGTGCCAGACGAAAACGAGGTATGTGTGCGGCATCGGGTCTCCCGAAACGGCTAAGGATTCCGCTCTTCCAGGTTCTGCCTGGGCTGCACTGCCCCATAGGCCGCCGTGTCCGGCGACGACAGAAATGGGGCGCGCAACACCCGCCCGCCCGCATCGTGCATTGTCATCGGTGTCACACCCAGCACAGCCTCGATCGATCGCAACAGCGACATCGTATTGTAGAAGGTCGAATCCGTGCCACGATTCTTCGTGTAGGGCGAGATGACAAGCGCCGGAGCGCGATGACGATCCACGTGATCCGCCCCGCCGCGCGTCGAAGTCTCCACCACGAAGATTGCCGTCGAGCTCCAGAATCGGCTGCGGCTCACCCCTGCCACCAAGGCGCCCAACGCGGCATCGTTGTCCGCCACCGCCGCCTTCGGGGCGATCTTCTTTGGTTCCGAGCCCGACGTGCGGTCGTTGCTCAAGCCAACGACCGTCAACTGGGACCAATTGCCCGTCGACTCCGCCTGCGACAGATCGCTCAGAAACACCTTCACGCGATCTGTGTCTTTGTAGTCGAGGTCGGCGCCACGATACATCCGGTTCGTGACCTGGGCCAAGGATGGATCCTTCACTCCCGATACCTGGAGGTCGCTCTTCGGCGCGGGTTCAATGTTATTCACCCATAGCCCGTAATTGCGCACCTTCACGCCGCGCTGCATCGCGTTCGACCACAGATAACCCGCCGACGGGACCGCTGCCCGCTCCACGCCCTCCAACGCGTTCAGCTTGTACCGGCCCGCTTCCTGGCCCGGCGCCAGCAGTTGCAGAAAGGGCGGCGCAATGCCGGCCACACTCCAACTCAATCCGGCCGCCGATGTGTCTCCGCTCACATAGAAGTTGTCCAGCAGCACATACTCACGCGCCAGTTTGTGGTGGTTGGGCGTCACATCCTCCCCATAAATCGTACGCGCCGCGTCGCCGTTCCCGGTGTTTATGTCGCCCAGAACCTCGTCGTACGTGAGGCCCTCTTTCAGCACATAGATGACGTGGTCGATGGGCGCTTTCACCGACTCGTTTCGGAATAGCGCGTGTCCCATGGGGAAGGGATTTCGAAGCTCGTCCTGCGGACGATAGGTCGAGCCGCGCTCCACCGTCTGGGCAAAGTCATCCATCTGTTCCGGCGTCGGATTCGGGATGATCGAGGCACTACCGCCGCCCTGCGGCGTGCGGCCGTTCAGCACCAGCAACTGCCCGTCCGGCAGCACCCGAGCAGACGTCGGATAGGCGCCCGTAGGAATCAGGCCCTCCACCATGCCGCGCTTCCCGGCAATCGCCACACGGCTCACCGCATTGGAGTCGGAGCACACGACGTACAGCGTGTTTCCATCGGGTGAGACAGCCAAAGCCGAAGGGGTCATCCCGCTGGGTTGGCTGTTCGAGGCCGTCACGCCAGAGATCGAATCCACTCGGAACATCGACTTGTCTGCATTCACCCCAAATACGGCCACATGGTTTGACCCCGCCACGGCCACGAACAGCCTCGCCTTGTACTGCGGCGGATCCTCGCCCGGGTCCGCCTCTGGAGCCTTATCCCGCCAGACCATATCCATCGGCTGGAGCCCCACCGAGTAGCGTGCCAGGATCTCGCCAGACTCCGCATTGTGGTGGTACAGCGATCCGTCGCCCCAACCGGTCACGTAGAACGACCGCCCATCGGGGTGGAACAGAATACGGTAGGGGCGATGCGCCGTCTTCCACTCCTCGATCACCATGCCCGATTGCGGGTTGATCACGAAAATACTGTTCCGCAGCACCGCCGCCGCGTAGACCAGCCGCCCGTTCGGAGACAAGGTGACATCGCCGATCAGATCCGTCGCTTTGCGATTCTCCGCCGGCACGACCGTGAACGTCCGCCGCAGTTCCAGCTTGGCTTGGTGACTGATCGCAATCTCCATCACCGTGGCCGTGGCCCCTCCGCTGACATAGAACACATCGCCGACCGGTGCAAAGGCCAGGCCCAACCAGGCGTCCGGCAGCACCAGGCGATCCAGTTCCTTCAGCGACCCGGGCTCGTGCAGGCTCACTGAGGGTGGCTGCGATCCCGCCTGAAGAATCACCAGGTACTTTCCGCCGGGAGAAACCGCCGAGGCCATCGGCAGTGTCTGCAACTGTACTTGCCGGCCGGCCGGCTTCAACAGCCAGCCCGTGTTCATCAGGAACCCGCCGTCCGCGGTGGGGCCCACGCGGCCCGGGGCCGTTGTCTGCGAAATCAGAGCTCCGGCGGCGGCCAGTCCACCCGCGATCAAGGCTATGCGGAACGGTATTCTCATTCGAAAAACCTCTGCGCGATCGGAAACCGCCGGCCAATCCCAAACGCCTTCGATGTCACCTTCAACCCCGGTGCCGCCTGCTGCCGCTTGTACTCGTTCCGGTCCACTTTGTTCACAATGTCCCGCACCAACTCCATCGGTACGTTCTGCTCCGATGAAATCAACGCCGGCGGCTTCAATTCTTCGACGTAGGCCTTGAGAATCCGGTCCAGCACGTCATACTCGGGCAGGGAATCGGAGTCCTTCTGATCCGGCCGCAACTCGGCTGAAGGGGGTTTTGTGAATACGTTCTCCGGAATCACCGGACCTTTGCGCCGGTTCACCTCGCGGCACAGCTCGTACACCATCGTCTTCGGCACGTCGCTGATCACCGCCAGACCGCCACACATATCGCCATACAGCGTGCAGTAGCCCACCGCGATCTCGCTCTTGTTCCCTGTGGTCAGCACCAACGCGCCCCACTTGTTCGACAGCGCCATCAGCGTCAGCCCGCGCAGCCGCGCCTGCACATTCTCCTCAGTGACGTCGCGCCGCGCACCCTGGAAAATAGGATCGAGCGACCGCAGCACTTCGTCGTAGGCGCTTTTGATCGGCGCCATTTCAAAGCGGATACCCAGATTCTCTGCCAGACTGCGCGCGTCGCTCACACTGTGGTCAGAGGAGTAGGGGCCCGGCATGCCCACCCCCACCACGTTCTCTTTACCCACGGCATCGGCCGCGACACATGCCACCAGCGTCGAGTCGATTCCGCCGCTCAGGCCCAGCAGCACTCTCTTGAAACCGCACTTTCGCAGGTAGTCGCGCGTGCCCAGCACTAGCGCGTCATACACCGCGGCCGTCTCGGTGTCGTGCGTATCGTGCAGTTCGCCAGTGCATTCCGCGCTGTCGAAGAGCACCATGTCTTCCTCGAACGACTTCAGCGACGAGATCACCCCACCGGCGGCATCCATCGCGAAACTGGAGCCGTCGAACACCAGTTGGTCATTACCGCCCACCATGTTCACGTACACGTGCGGCAGCCCATAGCGCAGCGCCATGGCCGAAAACATCTGCCGGCGCACGGCACGCTTGGCCATATCGTAGGGTGACCCGTTGATCGAGATCACAATCTGCGCTCCCTGCCGCACCAGGGCCTCCACCGGGTCGTTCTTATACAGCGGCCGCTCCCAGAACTGCTTATCGTTCCACGCGTCTTCACAGATCGTGAGCGCGATGCGCGTGCCACGGAAATCGACGATCTCTTGCTTCTCGGCTGGCTGGAAGTTCCGCCACTCGTCGAAGACGTCGTAGGTGGGCAGCAGCATCTTGGTCTGCCGGAAGACCACGCGGCCCCCTTCAATCAGCGCCGCCGAATTGGTGGCACGCCGGGCCGAACCGGCGGGGGCCCGGCCCACATAGCCGACAATCAGGCCCAGCGGCAGATCGCGCGTGGACTCCACCAGTTCTGTGAGCGCGTTGGCCGTCCGTTCGAGAAACGAAGGTTTCTCCACCAGATCGCGCGGCGGATACCCGGTGAGGGCCAACTCAGGAAAAACAGCCAACTCAGCGCCCGCCTCGGCGGCCTGCCGGGCAAATCGTTGGATTAACGTCGAGTTGCCAGCAAGATCACCGACGGTGTTATTGATCTGGCAGAGTGCGATGCGCATAGCAATGGGGAAACCTTCATTGTAGCGGTCTCCCTCCCCGTGCTCGTGCCGGTGGGACCGCTTGCCCGCTTACACTGGATCATGGGCCAGGGGTCAAACTCACTGTGGCACGACATCCGCGACGCCGTTGCGGGCGCCGACCGCGACTACACCGCCGAGCCACTTTCGCGCGCTATTCTCCTGCTCGCCGTGCCCATGGTCCTGGAGATGTGCATGGAGTCGCTCTTCGGCATCGTGAACATCTTCTGGGTTGCGCGCCTCGGCGAAAACGCGGTGGCCGGCGTCGGCCTCACCGAGACCATGCTCACCGTCCTCTACGCCATCGCGATGGGCGTGGGCATGGCCACCACCGCCATGGTGGCACGGCGCACTGGGGAAAAGGACCCTGATGGCGCCGCGGTAGCCGCGGTGCAAGCGATCATCCTTGGGCTTTCCCTCTCCTTCGTCATCGCGTTGCCCGGCATTCTCTACTCAGGCCAATTGCTTCAATTGATGGGCGGCGAGGCGCCTGTTGTCGCAGCCACTCATCGCTATACCGCCATCATGCTGGGTTCCTCCCCCAGCATCATGCTGCTCTTCCTGATGAACGCCATCTTCCGCGGAGCCGGCGACGCCGCCATCGCCATGCGCGTCCTTTGGGCCGCCAATCTCCTCAACATGGTGCTCGACCCCTGCCTGATCTACGGACTGGGGCCCTTCCCCGCTCTAGGCATCACGGGAGCCTCGGTCGCCACATCCATCAGCCGCTCGTTCGGGGTCCTGCTCCAACTGGTCGTGTTCTTCCGGGGCCGTGGCCGTGTAGCCGTGTCGCGCGCCCAACTCCGCGTCGACTTCCCCATTTTGCGCCGCCTCTCCCGCATCTCTGCCACCGGGATGCTCCAGTTCCTCATCGCCCATGCGAGTTGGGTGGGGCTGGTGACCGTCATAGCCAAGTCGGGCAGCGCGGCTCTGGCTGGCTACACCATCGCCATCCGCATCATCATTTTCACGCTGCTACCCTCCTGGGGGCTCGCCAACGCCGCAGCCACATTGGTCGGTCAGAATCTGGGCGCCCGGCAACCGGCGCGCGCCGAGCAGGCCGTCTGGCGCACCGGGCTCTACAACATGTGCTTTCTGGCCGTGCTCGGCTCCGTCTGCATCATCTTTCCCGAACCCATGATCCGCTTCTTCTCCTCCGAACCGGACGTGGTTTCGTACGGGGCCCGTTGCCTGCGCATCATCAGCTACGGCTACATCTTCTATGCCTATGGCATGGTGATGGTGCAGGCTTTCAATGGTGCCGGCGACACCGTCACGCCCACCATTGTGAACCTCGGCTGCTATTGGCTCTTCCAACTCCCCGTGGCCTGGTTCCTCGCCATCCACCTGCACTTCGGTGCCACTGGAGCCTTCTGGGCCGTTCCCATGGCCGAATCCGCCTTAGCCGTGGCAGGCGTCCTGGTGTTCCGGCGCGGGCGGTGGAAGAAGCAGGCCATCTAAATTCGCCACAATAGTCTCGTGACTCCTCGCATTGGTCTCACCTATCGGAACGAACCCAAAGCGGTGCCCTACCGCGCTGCCTTGCAGGCCGTCGGCCTGGAACCTGTGAACCTGACCCCCGACGCGCCTGCATCTCTCGACGGCCTCTCCGGGCTCGTGCTCACCGGCGGATCGGACATTGAGCCCTGGCGCTATGGCCAGGACGACATGGCCGCGCGCAACCCCGATCCAGCCCGCGACGAGATGGAGCTGCGACTGGCGGACGAAGCCATCGAACTCGGCATGCCCTTGTTCGCCATCTGCCGCGGCATGCAACTGCTCAATGTCCTCCGTGGTGGCAAGTTGCTGCAGCACATCGGTGATGCCCACACCGGCGTCATGCATCCGGTCCACATCACCGCCGGCTCGCGGCTCCATGCCATCCTCGGGGCAAGCTACTCCGTGAACTCCCGCCACCATCAGGCCGCCGCGCGTCTGGGTGAGGGCTTGGTCGTCACAGCCAGTTCCGAGGACGGCCATGTCGAAGCCTTGGAGATGCCCGATGCCCCCGGTTTCGTCCTGGGTGTCCAGTGGCATCCCGAGGATCTCTATGAAAGCGACGCCGGCCACCTGCGCCTCTTCGAGGTTTTCCGCGATGCCGTCATAAACTGGAAGCGGTAGTCTTGGCTCGACCCTTCTCCATTCGCCAGTTCTTCTCGCGCACGGGACCCCTCGCGCAGGCTCACCCGAACTACGAGTTCCGCCAGGGCCAACTCGACATGGCTCTGGCCGTCGAATCGGCGCTGGAGGACAAACGCCACCAGATCGTCGAGGCCGGCACCGGCACCGGCAAAACGCTCGCTTACCTGATTCCCGCCATCCTCTCCGGCAAGCGTGTGGTCATCTCGACAGGCACCAAGAACCTCCAGGAGCAGTTATTTTTCAAGGACATCCCGTTCCTCGCGCAGTTCTTCCCCAATGGCATCAAGGCCTGCTACATGAAGGGACGGAACAACTACGCCTGTCGTCAGAAGATCTATGATGCCGAACGCGAGCCCATCCTCCAGGGACTGGAGGAGGTTTCCGATTTCGCCATCATCCGCGACTGGGAGAAGACGACCGATAGCGGCGATCGCTCGTCCATCCCGAATCTTCCCGACAACACGTCCGTCTGGTTCAAGCTCGACGCCCGGTCCGACCTGTGTACCGGTCAGAAGTGCCCCTCCTTCGAGCGCTGTTTCATCACCCTCATGCACCAGCGGGCGATGGATTCCGACATCATCATCGTCAACCATCACCTCTTCTTCGCCGACCTGGCGGTGAAAGAGGAGGAGCATGCTGCCATTCTGCCCGACTATTCGGCTGTCATCTTCGACGAAGCGCACGAGTTGGAGGATGTCGCCGGCCAGTACTTCGGCCTTTCCATCTCTTCCCACCAAGTGGAGGATCTCCGGCGCGACATTCTCGCCACGGCTCGCCGCAAGCAGTTCTTCACACACGATCTCGAACAGATTCTGACTCTGTTGGTCGACCACGGCGACCGTTTCTTCGCGCTCTTCCCCCAGCAGGAGGGCCGCACCGGCTTCTCCGGCCACCAGCACTTCCTCTCTCAACACCAGGACCAGTTCGGCAACTTCCTCAGCGTGCTGGAGTTGCTGGCCGCCCACCTCTCCCTGGTTAAAGACGCCCCCGAGGAGCTTGTGCCGCTCCACCGCCGCACCATCACCCTGCTTGGCAATCTTCGGCAGTGGATGGCGGGCGAGGACCACACCAATGTGTATTGGATTGAGCGCCGTGGGCGAGGCGTCTACCTCCAGGCCACCCCCATTGACGTGTCATCCCTTCTCCGCGACAAGCTCTTTGCCGAAGTTTCGCCCGCAATCCTGACCTCAGCGACTTTGGCGGTTGAGGAAAAGTTCGACTATCTGCGCGAGCGGTTGGGGCTGGATGGGGCTCGGGAGCTCATCGTCCCCAGCCACTTTGACTATGAGAAGCAGGCTCTCCTGTACGTGCCGCACCATCTGCCCGACGTGCGTGCGGCCAGTTTCCTGCGGGACGCCGGCGAAGAGGTCCGTGTCATTCTGCGGCACAGCCGGGGCCGGGCGTTCGTTCTGTTCACCAGCTACCAGCAGATGCGCCTGATTCACGACCTGGTGACGCCTGATCTCGACTATCCAGTTCTCCTGCAAGGGGATGCCCCGCAGCGCGTGCTCATCGAACAGTTCCGGTCCACGCCGCACTGCGTGCTGTTCGCGACGTCTTCGTTCTGGCAGGGTGTGGATGTCCAGGGCGAAGCACTGTCCTGCGTGATCATCGACAAACTGCCCTTCGCCGTACCCAGCGACCCCGTGGTCGAGGCGAGGGTCCGGGCCATCAAGATGGCCGGCGGCAACCCGTTCTATGACTACCAGGTGCCCCAGGCCGCGATTTCTCTCAAGCAGGGTTTCGGCCGGCTCATTCGCGCAAAGACCGATCGCGGGGTTCTGGTTCTCCTCGACAACCGCATCACCCGCAACCGTTACGGGCAGGTTTTCTTCGACTCTCTGCCCCCATACCGGTTCACCACCACGCTCAACGAGGTGGAGCAGTTCTTTGATGAGGAATAGAAATACTACAGATGAGGAATAAGGCAGCTACTTCCCGATGCAGAACGTCGAGAAGATATGGTTCAGGATGTCGTCCGCCGTGGTAGCTCCGGTCAACGCATCCAACGGCCGCAGCGCCGCATAGCAATCCAGCAGTAGCATCTCGTGAGGTAATCCGAAATCTATTGCATTCACAGTACGTTGCAGGGATTCCAGGCTCTCCTTCAAAAGTAGTTCATGGCGCACGCTGGTGATGAGCCCGGCCTGAGGCGAGGCAAATCCATCCGGAGCGATCAACGTGATCAGGCGCCTGCGCAACTCCTCGATCCCCTGACCTGTCTTGGCTGAAACCGGCAGCAACTCCAGATCCCCCGGAACGTCCGCGACCAGATCGGCCTTGTTCCCTACCACGATGTGCAGACCCTGGCCGCCCGCTCGCCGCAGCAGTTGCCTGTCCTCTTCTTCGACCTCACGCGCTAGATCAATTACTACTATAGTAATATCGGCATCAGCCATCGCCTGAAAGCTGCGCTCGATGCCCAGTTTCTCCACGACATCCACGCTCGCCCTGATCCCCGCGGTGTCAACGAGCCGAACGGGGATCCCTTCCAGTGCGAATATCTCGGACACCGTATCTCGTGTCGTTCCCGGTATATCGGTGACAATGGCCCGGTCCCGCTGCAACAACGCATTGAAGAGACTGCTCTTCCCCACATTGGGTCGCCCGACGACGGCCAGCGTCAGCCCGTCATGTACTAACTTCCCGAATCGGAAACTGTCGACAAGTTTGCTGAGCCCCAGGGAGATGGGCCTGATCCGGCCGAGAATTTGCTCGCTCGACGCCACGCTGACATCGTCCTCGGCAAAATCGATGCCGGCCTCCAGCAGCGCAATCAGTTCGACCAACTGCGCCTTCAACGGCGCAATCGCTCGCGAAACGGACCCTTCCATTTGCTGAGCGGCGATCCGCGCCTGGTGCAGGGTCGTGGCCGCGATCAGGTCGTGTACCGCCTCGGCCTGCGGTAAGTCGATGCGTCCGTTGAGGTAAGCCCGGAGAGTGAACTCGCCCGGTTCCGCCGGACGCGCGCCGCCGTGCATGGCACGGGCGACACAATGCCGCAGCACGACCGGTGATCCGTGGCAGGCGATTTCCACGACGTCTTCCGCGGTATAAGATCGGGGCGCCGCGAAATAGGTCACGACGACCTGGTCCACCGTGTTGCCCGCCTCATCCAGCAGTTCAGCCAGGGCAGCGGTCCATGGCTTCCACTCGACACCACCAGCAAATCGAAGCAGCCCTTCGGCCACGCTCCGGGCGTCGCTGCCCGATAGGCGCACGACACCCAGGCCACCCGCCCCCGGAGGAGTCGAGATGGCGACAATCGTATCCCGTGTAGACACTCGACAGTTGTAGAATTAGCGCCGCGGGCCGCGCCGTGGACCACGATCGCGATCACGGCCGCCGCCGCGACGGTCTCCACCACGGTCTCCGCCCCGGCGATCCCCACCGGGTCCGCTCGGACGGCGTGGTGGCAGCATGGCGGTTGGGGGAGGATCGGGCAGTGAAGCCATGCCCGCCGGATAGATGACGACATGCCGGCCTGGGCCGACACCGGCGCTCTCGCTGCGCAGGTCCGTCTGGTCGCGCATCGCCAGATGAATCAGTCGCCGCTCGCGGCTGCTCATCGGGTTGAACCGATAAGGGACGTTCGACTCCCTCACCCGCTCCGCCACCGTCAGCGCGCTCAGGCGCAGCTCTTCCTGCCGCAGCAACCGGTAGTCATTGGCATCAAAGCACAACAGAGCATGTTCGTCAGGGGCCATTTTGAGCACCTCCTGCGTCAACTGCTCCAAGGCGAGCAGCGACTCGCCCTTGTTGTTCATTAGGAACTCGAGGTCGGGCCCTGAGAACTTCACCACCAGGGTAGGCTTCTCAAAGTAGCTGCCCGCCTCGTGGCCGTCCAGGATCTCATATTCGACGTCGAAGTCCGCGGCATCCAGGACGGCGTCCAGGAAGTCGGCGACATCATCGCCTACCGTTTCAACTGTGTAATTCCGGTTGCTCATGAGCCAAACCGTAGCTGCTTTCTATTTCTTCTTTGGAATGATGACCTGGGGTGGCGCAGGTTTCGCTGCTGCCTTGTTAAAGAAATATTGCTGGGCGATGCCTACCACGTTGCCAGTGAGCCAGTATAACACCAGCCCGCTGGATGCGCCGTAGAACATGAACGTCATCATGATGGGCATCATGTACATCATCAGCTTCTGCTGCTGCGGATCGGCGCCCACCGCCGGCGTCATCCTCTGCATGCCCACCTGAGTAATCAACATTGTAACCGGCAGGATGCGGATCGGGATGGTTTCCGGCTGGGACAGATCCGTGACCCAAAGCCACTGCGCACCGCGCAACTCGATCGCGACCGAGAGCACCTTGAAGAACGCAATGAAAAACGGCATCTGTAGCAGCAGCGGCACACAGCCGCCCACCGGGTTGATCCCGTGCTTCTGATACAAAGCCATCGTCTCCTCGTTTTGCTTCTGCTTGCGAGGGTCCTTCATCGAAATGTCTTTGTACCGGGCCTGGATTGCCTGCAGTTCCGGCTGCAACTTCGCCATCTTCTGCGAACTGCGCAACTGCGAGAACCGCATCGGCAGCATCAACAGATTGATGATCACTGTGGCAAAAACAATGGCCCAGCCCCAATTGTTCGTCAGGTTGTCGTTCGCCCAATGCAGAGCCAGAAACAGCGGCTTCGCAATGAACCAGAACCAACCCCAGTCGATCATGGTTTCCAGCTTGGGATCGGTTGACCGCAGGATGCTTGTGTCCTTCGGGCCGACAAACAGCAGCGCTTCGTTGATGTCCTTCCCACCCAATGAGATGCCGACGTGCGGCTTCTCCTCGGCGCCGGCCACGGGCACGATGTGATCCTGCCACGTGGTCATCTCCATCGTGCTGCCGGGCTCCGGCAATACAACCGCCGCGAAGAAGGTGTCCTCAATGCCGGCGAAATGGAACGAACCCGAGACCGTAACCGGCCCCTTCGAGGCCGAGCCCGACCCCTCTTCCACCAGCTTCGCCTTCGCCGCGTCATAGTGGACGCTCTTCTGGAGGTCCGGAGCGTTGTGGACCGACCGGTCACCAAACCCGCCGCGCCAAGCCAGTTGGTGCGAAATGCCCTTGCCACCACCCGTCACTTCGGACCGGAATAGCGATTTGTAGGTTTTGGGGTCGAAATGGAAGGTCTTCCTGGCCGTTGTCGTGCCGTCGGAGTATTCGAACTCCAAGGTTGCCGGATCCGGTTGCTTCACGGCGAACAGGGCACCATTCAGATTCGTCGACGGCTTCTGGCCTGGGAAAATGTAGCTGAACGGCCAGCCCACCTTGGGGGCGGCTGTACTGCTGACCAATTCCACCGGCTTGCCCTGGTTGTCCTTGTATTTCTTCAGGATCCAGCTGTGGATGGAGGCGCCCTGATTGGAAAACGTGATTCTATAGTTTTCCGTATCGATGACGTGCAGCTCTTCCTTCTGGCTCGACACCGCCGCCACGGCTTCCGGCTTTTGCGCGCCAGGCTTGGTGGGTGTTGCGGGCTTCGGTGCCACCGCCGGCGGCTCCGCCTGCTTTTGCGCCGGAGCCTGCTGCGCCGTCTGCGCCGACTGCTCCACCACCGGCTTCGCAGCCTGCTTCGGCATCAGGTACTGCGTGACGAACAGCACGATTCCCATCAAGCCAAACGCCAGCAGGAGCCGAATCTCCATGCTGAGTTCCTTCTTCTGTCCGGTGCTCGGCTTCTTGGAAGCGCCGTTGGTGTCGTCGGCCATTCGTCTCTCTTTCTCGAGGTGCTGCTCAGACTACGGGATCGAGCCCGCCAGGGTTCCAGGGGTGACAGCGGGCCAGCCGCCGCAAACCCATCCATATGCCACGCAGCACGCCGTGCTTTCTAACGGCCTGCATCATGTATTCACTGCATGTGGGATGGAATCGGCAAGCGGAAGGTAATAAAGGAGATATCCAGCTCTTGTAGCCGGACAGTAGGGCGAGGATCAGCCATTGCATCGCGCAATTACCTTCTCTACTTCGCTGTCCAACTGGGATTGAGGCGCGGTCAAACTCGTACGCCGCAGATTCACCACGATGTGCCATTGAGCACCCAACGTGGGGAATCTGCGGCGAATTGTCTCTCGGACCCGGCGCTTCATTCGGTTGCGAACTGTCGCTTTGCCCAATGCTCGAGGCGCCGTGAACCCGACCTTCGGTCCGTCCGGCTGCGAACTCTTCCAGCAAAAGGCCACGAAACAAGGGCAGGGTACTTTGAATCCGTTGTCGTACACTTGCCGGAACTCGACCGACTTCAACAACCGCCGGCTTTTCGGCAGCGTCAGTCGGGCCCCGTCAGGACGACTGGAATTAGCGTTCGTTGTAGCGGATGGCGCGTTCGTCACTGACTGTCAGCTTGTGACGGCCCCTGGCGCGGCGGCGGGCCAGCACGGCGCGGCCGTTCTTCGTCTTCATGCGGGCTCTGAAGCCATGCGCCTTCGCACGCTTAAAATTATTCGGCTGAAATGTTCTCTTCGGCATTCTGCTACCTTTGGGTGTCCCAGCGGGCTCGGTGGGGATGGCCCGTGCACAAGCACAAAGATATCCCTAGCCCTTGCAGGCTGAACTTCCAGTATAGGTTTAGACCGTCGCGGGTGTCAAACGTGGCCCTTGCAACTGAAAAGTATTGACGGCATAAATAGATATGATGTTTCGCCGCATCCTCGCTGTCTCCACGTTCGCGACCATCGCCTTCTTTTCTTTGGGCGCCCAGGAGAAGAAGGAAGCCAAGAAAGACGATGGCCCCCTGGTCAAAGGTGCTACTGCCACCGAGAAAGCCGCTAAGGCCACGGCCAATGCCACCTCCGACGCCGCCAAGGCCACCGGTCGCAAGACGAAGCAGGCTGCCGGAGCTACGGCCGACGCCACGTCAGACGCCGCTCACGCCACCGCATCCGGAACTAAAAAGGCGACCAATGCCACCACCGATGCCGCCAAAGCTACCGGCCGCAAAACCAAAGAGGTAGCCGGGGCCACGGCAGACGCGACCTCCGACGCCGGCAAGGCCACCGCTTCCGGCGCCAAAAAGGCCACCAATGCCACCACGGATGCGGCCAAGGCCACCGGCCGCAAGACCAAAGAGGTAGCCGGGGCCACGGCCGATGCCACGACAGATGCAGCCAAGGCCACCGGCCGGGGCATCAAGAAGGGTATCGGTGCAGTGGGGAAAGGAATAGAGAAGACCGGAGAGGGTATGCAGAAGGCCGGCAAGAAACTACACTAAGGCGTAGAAGCCACTTATCTGTCCCGCTCGAGAGCCTTCCTCAGAAGGCCGGGTGCGATGTCCAGCGTCTGGACCGGGAACGGAATCGCAATCCCTTCTTTCTGGAACCGCTTGAAAATACGGCGTCGCAGCGTGTCCTGGACGGCGAACTGGCGTTCGAACTTCGTGACGTGCACCGCCAGCGTGAAGTCCAGTGACGACGCTCCAAATCCCGGGTTGAACCGCACCGAAGGGCTTGGTTCGGCCAGCAGACCTTCCACTTCCCCTACTGCCGCCCGCGCTTCTTCCAATAGGATCTCCGTCACCTGATCAATATCGCTCGAGTAGCTCACGCCGACGGCTATGGATGTAGCCATCCGCGGCTCCGGGTAAGTGAAGTTGGTCACGACGGCTTCAGCCAATTTGGCGTTTGGGATAATCACCAGGTTGTTCGACAACGCTCGCAACGTGGTGATGCGCCAGCGGATATCCTCCACATAGCCCTCCTGCCCGTTGTCCAGCCGGATGAAATCGCCCCGGTGGATGTTGCCCGCCATGCTGACGTAGAAGCCGGAGAACAGGTTGGCCAAAGTCCCCTGCATGGCCAAGCTGACCGCTAGGCCGCCGACGCCCAAGGCCGTCAAGGCCGGCGCCAGATTGATCTGAAGCATGTTCAGGATCACCAACACCGAGGGGATCAGCCAGATCACCCGCAGCACGGTCCGCGTCAGGGTCGTCACCTGCTGGCCGGAACCGCTTCGTGCCAGGTAATACTGCAATAGTAGTGCGGAGACCCGGGAGGCCGCCATCGTGAACGAGACGGCCACAAGCACGATCATGACGCCCGAAATCAGTTCCTGGAACGACTTGGGCAGGTCGCGTTCATCCAGATCTCTGACCGCCACGATCAGAGCGGCCAGGATGGTCCAGAACCGCAGTGGCCAGGCGAGCGCCGACACCACCTCGTCGTCGATCCTGGTTTCCGTGCGGGCCGCCGCCCGCCGCATCATCCGAAGGACTAAGTCCTTGACGAGCCAGAAGATGCAGGTGATGCTGAGCCATACTACGAGGAAGCGGCCGGCCCCATGCCATTCCCGGTAAAAGTGGACGACTTCCGGCAAATTGTCGCTCATGGCCCACCCCTCGGCGCGCCTTGCGGGTCAGGCCTCGACGCGACGCACCGGTAACCCGGCGTGACGTAACCGGTTCTCGACATCGGTGAGTTTGAGCCGCGAGGCGTCGTAGCCGATTTTGAGGCCGTCCAATTGCGGAGACAGTTGGATCATCTGCATCCCGTAGACCCCATGCAATCGCTCAATCGCCTCCGTCCAGGCCTCCTGGAAGGGGGCAGTGAACTCGTATTGAACCTCGACCTTGGTCATTGCACCTTACAGAGTACCATCGGTCTCGTGGAGGCATCAGCTTTCGGATCATGCCCGGGTGCTACTTCAGCACTTTGTAGATGTTGGAGTAGTCGTCGGTCCAAACCGGAAGCCAGGGGGCGGGCGTCGGCGGCGTTCCCGCTTTCTTGAATTCCGGCCTCTCCAGCAAGTCCTTATTGCCCGTGATGAGTACCCAGGTGGTGCCATAGCACTTCCCTTCCTCGTCATCGTCCGTCTCGACGATCAGGGCCGACTTCCCGATGGATTGCGCGGCCCGCTCGAGGACGGGTTTGAGGTCGATGTAGCGGTTGGAGATGTGAACGGCCAAGACGCCGTCGGGCTTGAGGTGGTGGAAGTACAGGAGCATCGCCTCGCGTGTGAGGAGGTGGACGGGGATGGAGTCGCTGGAGAAGGCGTCGACGGCGATGGTGTCGAAGTTCTGGACGGGTTCCCGTTCCAGCGACAGACGGGCGTCGCCCATGGCGATCTCGACAAGACCTTCAGCCGTGCTCAGATACCAAAACTGTTCATTGGAAATCTTACGCACCAGAGGGTTGATTTCGTAGAAGCGATAGAGATCGCCCATGCGCGAATAGGCGGCGATGGTGCCGGTTCCCAGTCCGATCACGGCTACGCGCTGGATCTGGCCGATGGATCGGGTGCCCATGACGAGGCCGAGGGCGGTGTCCGGGCAATAGTAGGTGGCGATCTCCTTGCGCCGGGCAGGATGGGTGTACTCCTCGCCATGGTTGATGGAGCCGTGGACCAGCGAACGGTGGCCGTCCCAATCGTATATTCCGTCGTACTGTTTGACGCGCAGTTCTCCATAGAAATTGCGAGCGACGAGAATGCTGTCGGAGACCATCTCTCGCATCTCACGGGCGAGGGCCCCGATGAGAAGGGCGGAGAGGGTGAACAAGGCAATGGCGGGCCAACCGAGGAGGTCCTTGCGGAAGGGCCAGCCGTTATCGCGGAAGAGGACGAGACAAGCCATCGCGACGCAGCAACAGAGAGACAACGGGAGTTCGTAGTTCGCGTTGAAGACGGAGGGGGCGATGAGGGCCACGAAGACGCCGCCGAGAGCACCGCCGATGGAGACCATCAGGAAGTAGCCAGTGAGGAACTTGGGATGCGGCTTGAGACGGGCCAATTCGCCGTGGCAGCACATACACACGATGAAGAAGGCGAAGGCGTACTCGGTGATGCACAGGCGGACGTCGGGGCGTTCCGAAGGGTCGAGGCGCATCAGCCAGCCGATGGCCGCAATGGCGAAGGGGAGAGCCGCGAGGAACCAGACGCGCCGGTACCAGCCTTCGGCGTCGAAGCAGAGGATAAACGTAAGCAGATACAACGCAAGCGGCAGGATCCAGAGGAACGGGATGGGGGCGAGATCCATGCTCATGTGGCTGGTCAAGGAGAGCAGCAACATCGACGGGACGGCGGAGAGCCCGATCGCCATCAGATAGAGCGACCGCGTGGGCGGCTGTGGCGCGGGATCTTCCGGGGCCGCGGAGGCTTCGGCGACGACGGCGGTGCGATAACTGCGCCAGCCAGTGAAGATACACAGGACAGTGAAGAGCGCGAAGCCACCGCTCCAGACATACGCCTGATGGTGAAGGGTCAGATTCGGCTCGATGAGGGGCGGGTAGCTGAGCAGCGCCAGCATCGAGGCGAGGTTCGACAGGGCGAAGAGACGGTAAGGGATAGCCCCCGGATTCGATTGCACATACCAGGCCTGAATGAGGGGGCCAGTGGTGGAGAGGAGGAAGTATGGCAGTCCGATGGTGGCGGCAAGCAGCCCCAGGATGCGGAAGATCGGGGCGTCCGGCGTGAGCGGCTTCCACGACGCGTTCGGCGTGATGGGCAACAGCAGCAGACAGAGCAGCAGCAGCGCGGAGTGAAGCATCCATTGTTGTTTGGGCTTCAGTCTCTTTACGATGCCATGGGAGTAGAAGTAGCCCAGGAGCAGCGCTGCCTGAAAGAAGAGCAGGCAGGTGGCCCACACGGCGGCTGTGCCTCCGAACCAGGGCAGGATCATCTTGGCGATGATGGGCTGGACCTGAAAGAGGAGGAAGGCACTCAGGAAGATGGTAACGGCGTAGAAGAGCATTCGGAATGTACGATTTTACGGCATTCCGGAACTCCAGATGGGCTTATCGGATGATCGCAACCGATGCCAGCGCAGAATCTTGATCCGGATTTCCAGCGCGCGACGCGTATTGGGAGGGAGATCAACATGAGACGGAATATCTGGCTGGCGCTCGGGCTCGGCGCCGTGGTTACGAGCACCTACGCGTGGGAGGGTGCTCTGGTGCGCCTGGGACTGAAGGACCAGGACATTCAGCGGATTGCGGAGCAGGAGTGCCGAAAGGACTACCTGGGCGAACTGCCCTACGGAACAAGTGCCGCAAGAAAGGCATTGAAGGGCATGACAGAAGATGAGCGTGCGCAGACCGTGCGGGAGATTGCCGCCGTGGCAAAGGCGCTGGTGCTGTCGCCATCTTTTGAGAAGGCTCATGACGAGTACATCCAAAAGCGCTACAACGCCGTGAACCACGGATTGAAGCTGCAAAGCCAGGAAGAGAAGATGAAGGCCGCCACGAAGAATCCGGACGCGATGCTTGCCGACATGCAACGGCAGGTTGGGATCCAGATGGCGAAGTCGTACGCCCAGATGGACGTCTCGAGCCTGAAGATGGTCTTCGATCAGGATCTGGAGAATTGGAAGCACAACGCGGTTGGGACGGGTAGCGAGCAGGTGAAGTACAAAAAGTTGCTGGCCAAGGCGACGCAACTGAAGGCGCTGCAGCAGACCAACCCCGAGGAGTTCCGGAAAGGCTATGCGCTGCTAAAGAGCGTGGAAACCGGCGGGCCAGACAACTGGGCGGAGCTGCAGGCCGGCGGCGATCTGGCGGCCAAGGAAGAACAGCAGAAGAATTACAACCAGTACGCGTTGCGCCCGGTTCTGAAAAAGAAGCTGGCGGAGTTCGTGAAACTGGCGCGTAGTGTGGACTATGACGCGCAGACGACAACGTCCGGCGTGCGGAAGTTCGTCAAGCCGGAGTATGAGCGCCGGGCGAGCAATTGGAAGCTGCTGTTCCGTTTTGGCAAAGCCCCGTCATTGGCGGCCGTGCAGTTGGCCGAGCAGATGATGAAGGAGCTCTGACGGGCGTCGGATGTGAAGGGCGCGGGCTCTCCATATTAGCGGGGTGAAGCCAGTGCACGAACTCCGCGTGATTGCATGGGAGTGGCCCGCCGCCTTAGACTGTGAGCTTATCCCACAAGATCCGAAACGGACGGCGAAAATTCCGCGCGGTCTTTGCGTTCGCGCTGGCTTGTACAGCACAATCTTCGGCAGCCTGGCTGTTCGTGCGCCCTTGGCCTGCGTCCTTCTCCAACTGCTGTTTCCGTCCTTTTGCCACCCAGCGGAGCGGCCTCCCCTCAAACACCTCCTGTTCCTGAACTCCTACCACGAGGGCTATCACTGGAGCGACGAGTTGCTGCGCGGAGTCCGCTCGGCCCTGGAAGGGCAGCCATTCCAGGTGGAAGTCTGGACCGAGAACATGGACATGAAGCGGCAGTCCGGGCCCCGTCCGCTGATGAATCTGCGGACGTATCTCGAGCGCAAGTACCGCGGCCGGAAGCTGGATGCTGTAGTTGCGTGCGATGACGACGCGATCCGGTTTGCTCTGGATAATGACCGCAACCTGTTCGGCGGCGCGCCGGTCATCTTCTGCGGCCTGAATGACTGGACAGTGGCGGACGAGGCGCGGCGTCTGGGGTTCACCGGGGTGCTGGAAGATTTTGCGATCGGGGCAATTCTCGATCTGGCCACGCGACTCAACCCGAACGCTCGGCATGTGTGGGTGGTGAACGATAACTCTCCAGCCGGCTGGCAGCAAAAGCGCAGTTTCCAGCAGATCGCGAAACAGCGTCCACGGATGCGGTTTGACTTCCTGGATGGCTCGGAGCTCTCGCTGGACGAGATCGTAACGGCCATGGGGCGTGTCAATGCCGGCGATCTGGTGATCCTGACGGCGTTCGCCCACGACCGGACCGGAGACTACCTTGACCGTGAGGAATCACAACGGCGGATTGCCCAAGCCTCGGCCGGACAGATCTACAGCCCTTCCATCAGTTCGCTGGGCCAGGGGATTCTGGCGGGCAACGACAATGCCGGCTTTCAACATGGCGCGCTCACTGGCCGGAAGGCTGTGCAAGTGCTGCGTGGGGACCCGATCGATAGCATCCCAATCGAGAAGCACACGCGGGAACGCTACGTATTCGACTACGACCAACTGGCAAAGCATCGCATCGACATGGGATTGCTTCCGGCCGGCAGCCGCGTGATCCATAGACCGTCGTCGTTCTACACCGAGAACCGGACGGCCATCTGGATCGCTTTTGCCGCCCTGATGGTGGAATCGGCGATCATCCTCTTCCTGTTGGTGAACATCCGAAGGAGACGGGCGGCCGAGAATGCATTGGCCAGAAAGGCCGAGGAACTGTCAGCGGCCAACAGAGACCTGCTGGCTGAGATGGACGAGCGGAGGAAGGCCGAGGGCCGTGTCCGGACGATCCAGGAGCAGTTCTGGCAGTCGCAGAAGATGGAGGCAGTCGGCCGGCTGGCGGGCGGCATCGCTCACGATTTCAACAATCTACTGACGGTGATTGGAGGGTATGGCCGGATGATTCTGGAGGGCATCCAGCCGGAATCCAACCAGGGCAGGGTCGAGCAGATGGTGAAAGCGAGCGACCGCGCGGCGGAGCTCACCAGCCAACTGCTGGCGTTTGGCCGCAAGAACGTGATTCAGCCCAAGGCCATCTCCTTGAACGATGTCGTGACGGACAACAGCGGCATGCTCCAACGAATCATCGGCGAGGACATCAAATTCTCGACGGAGCTTCAGGATGGATTGGCCGCGGTGATGGCGGATTCCGGCCAAATCAGCCAGGTGCTGCTCAATCTGGCGGCCAACGCCCGGGATGCCATGGCGGCGAACGGCGAGTTTCGCATCGAGACATCGGTGGTCTTCCTCGGTAGAGACTATGCGCTGGAACATGCCGACGTGGAGCCCGGCCGGTACGTGCAACTGGCGGTGAGCGATACGGGCTGCGGTATGGATGAGGAGACGCGGCAGCGAAGTTTCGAACCATTCTTCACGACCAAACCGGTGGGGAAGGGGACAGGCCTGGGACTCTCGACGGTCTACGGGATCATCAAGCAGGCGGGTGGGCACCTGTGGGTGTACAGCGAGCCCGGCAAGGGGACAACGCTCAAAATTCATCTGCCGGCTCTGACCTCAGAGGCCGATTTGGAACTGCGAGTGGAACCGGAGACCCGGGATTTGAACGGGAGCGAGACGATTCTGGTGGTGGAAGACCAGGGGGAAGTGCGGAGCTTCGTGGTGAACGCGCTAGAGTCGCACGGCTACAGTGTGCTCTCGGCGAAGTCCGGCGAGGACGCGCTCAGCCTGCTGGCGCGCAAGGGCGTGAGGCCCGACCTGCTGCTGACGGATGTCGTGATGCCGGGCATCGACGGGCGGGCGCTGGCGGAGAAGGCGGCCGAGCGGCAGCCCGGCCTGAAGGTGCTTTACACGTCGGGCTATACGGAAGCGGCGATCGTGAGCAGGGGTGTCCTGGAGCCTGATCTCGTGTACCTGCCAAAGCCATTCGCGCACGGCGAACTGCTGCATAGGGTGAGGCAGGCGCTGGACTGAGCGGCTGCCGAGATCATTCGTAGCGAAGCGCGATCACCGGATCGACACGTGTGGCCCGGAGCGCCGGCGCCAGGCAGGCCAACGCGGTGACGGCCAGCAGCAAGGCGCTCATCCCCACGAAGGGCCAGGGGTCGAAGGCGCCCACGCCATAGAGCGAACCGCGTAACAGGCGATTGAGGGCGAGCGCACCGGCCGCGCCGGCGGCCACGCCCACCACGCCAAGGATCAGGCCCTGGCGCAGCACAAGGCGCAGGACGTCCCCTTGCACGGCGCCCATGGCCATGCGGATTCCGAATTCATTGGTGCGCTGCGCGACGGAGTAGGCCATTACGCTATAGATGCCGAGCGCCGCGAGTCCCAGGGCGACGGCGGAGAAGAGGGCGATCAGCAGGGCCAGGAAGCGAGGCCGGGCCTGCGCCTTGGCCATCACCTCGGTCATCGGCATGACACCCGATACAGGCAGCGCGGGGTCGAGTTCGCGGATGGTGGCGCGGAGGGCCGATACCAGTTGCATGGGGTCGCCCTGGGTGCGGGCGACGAGGTAAGACGAGCGGAAGTTGCCTTCGGTCTGGGCCATCGGGAAATACAATTCAGTGCCGGCCGGTTTGTCCAGCCCCGCATTCTTCACGTCGGCTACGACGCCGACAATGGTTCTCCACGGGTCGTCGGAGTCGGGCCGCATGCGTTTCCCGATGGGGCTTTGGCCGGGATAGTAGATGCGCGCCAGGGTTTCGTTGATGATCAGCACGGGCTGGCTGGAGGCGCCGTCGCTCTCGTTGAAGAAGCGGCCGTCGAGGAGCTGGATGCCCATGGTGGCGAAGTAGTTCGCGCCTACGCTGTTCCAGTAGTCGATGTTCTGGATGGGCCCGCCCTGCTTCTGTACGAAGCCCTCGATCTGCGTATCGTTGGCGTTGACGGGCCGTATGGGCGGCAAGCCGCCGACAAGGGAGGCGTTCACGACGCCAGGAAGTGTCCGGGTGCGCTGCTCCAGTCTCGCCCAAAAAGAGAGGATGTCCGCGGGCTGGCGGTAGACCTCGCGCGGCAAAGCCATGCGCATGGTCATGACGTTGTCTGGCTGAATGCCGCTGCGGACGGCCTGCAGTTTCCAGAAGGCGCTCATCATGAGCCCGGCGCCGATTAGTAGAACCAGGGCGAGCGCGATCTCGGAGGTGATCATCAGGCGGCGCAGTATGTGGGCTTCCCTGGTAGCGGTGGTGCGGCCGCCGGCGGCCTTGAGCGTCTCGGCCAGGGAGCGGGGCAGGGATTGAGCCAGTGGTGCGAACCCAAAGAAGATGCCGGTGAAGATCGAGATGCCGATGGTGAAGGCGAGAACAGTCGTATCCAGGCCGATCTCAGTGGCACGAGGCAGACTGGCTCCAGCGGCCGAGAGGATGAGACGCAGGCAGCCGAAGGCGAGGGCAAGCCCGGCGACGGCGCCGCCGAGCGAGAGCAGGATGCCTTCCACTACAAATTGGCGGATCAAACCCATGGTCGACGCCCCCATGGCGCGGCGTACTGCGATTTCACGCTGCCTGGATTCGGCCCGGGCCAGCAGGAGATTGGCTACATTGCCGCAGGCGATGAGCAGTACGAAACCCACGGCTGCGAACATGGCAAGCAGGGCAGGACGCACACTGCCGGTGACCTCCTGTTGAAGGCCGTACATCACCAGGGGGTGGCCCTCGGGGTCGAGCATATGCAGATTGGGATTCGCCCGTTCCTTTTCGCCTGTGGCGCGGACATACTGGGCGGCCTCCTGCCGGGCTTGCTCCAGTGTGACTCCTGGTTTGAGGCGGCCCAATAGATTGAAGCCGTGGCCGCCACGGCCACCAGGGCGCGCGGGATCCAGTTGCATGGCGCTCCACATCTCGGCGGGTTCGGTTTCGCCGGGCGGATACTGGAAGCCCTCGGGCATGACCCCAATGACATTGGCCTTGCGGCCATCCAGCCAGACTTCACGCCGCAGAATGTTAGGATCGCTGCCGAAGGCACGGTTCCAGAGGCCGGCGCTGAGAACCACGGCGGGGTTGGCTCCGGGCACGTCATCAGATTTCGTCAATAGCCGGCCCAGGCGCGGTTGGACGCCAAGCGTCTCCATGAGGCCGCCGCTGACGAATCCGGCCATAATGCGCAGTGGTTCAGTGGAGCCGGAGAGATTCACACCACCCAACCGCCAGGCATCAATGGATTGCCAACTGCGCAGATCGCGGCGCAGTTCCAGGAACTCAGGGCCGGAGGTCCAGAAGCGCCTCAGCCCACCATTGGGAAAGCGCGGGAACTCGGTGTAGATGCGCGCCAGCCCTTCCGGGTTCTTATAGGACAGCGGCCGCAGCAGCACAGCGTTCACCACGCTGAAGATCGATGTAGTCGCACCGATGCCCAACGCGAGGCACGCAACGGAGGCGACGGCGAAGCCGCGGCTGCGCAGCAGCGATCGTAAGGCGAAGCGAATGTCCGGCAGGAGATTAGGCATGGAGAGGTCCTTCCGTTATATACGGAACCCTGAAGTCAGGGGTCAGGCAAACATGTAAAATGTCAGCGACCCTGGCCGCGCTGGCGAGCGGCGGGCAGACGAACCCGGCAAGGAGAATCCATGATGATCACCCGGCGTGAAGCGGCGAAAGGAGCGGCCCTGACGGCTCTCTCCTACTCGCGAGTGATGGGAGCCAACGACCGTATTGGGTTGGGCGTGATCGGCACAGGCAATCGCGGCACCTATGTCATGACGCTGTTCCAGAAGAATGCCGACGTCGAGGTGCGGGCCCTGTGCGACGTGTACGCCGCGAGAATTGATGAAGCGCAGCAGAAGGCTCCAGGGACGAAGACGTTCAGGGCACACGAAGAACTGTTGGCACTCAAGGAAGTCGATGCGGTGTTGATCGGTTCACCGGATCACTGGCACAAAACGCACGCCGTCGACGCCATGAACGCCGGCAAGGACGTCTATGTCGAAAAGCCGATGTGCCGCACGCGGGACGAGGCGCCTCTGATGGTGAAGGCGGCTCGTATCAATGACCGGATTCTCCAGATTGGCGTGCAGCAGCGTTCGGGACCCATCTATATAGAGCCGCTGGAGCTTTTTGTGCGGACCGGCAAACTGGGCAAGATCGCCCACATCGACGCGATCTGGCATGGCGGTGTGACACGGCGGATGGTCACGGAACCGGCGGAGAAGCCGTCGAATCTCGATTGGGTTCGATTCCTAGGGCCGGTGAAGTACCGGGACTGGGATCCGGGTCAGTATTTCAACTTCCGCGCCTATCTTGACTATAACGGTGGGAAGATGACGGACTTCGGCCACCACTGGATGGATGTCGTCCACATGTATATGGGCGAGAGAGCTCCGCGAACGGTGAGCTTTGCTGGGGGCATCTACTACGATTTCAAGGACGGCCGGACGGCGCCGGATACCTGCAATGCTCTATTCGAGTACGACGGCTTCTCCACCCTGTTCCAGTCGAATGCCTACGGCAACCCGCCGGAGTACGGCATCACGTTCTATGGCGATAAAGGCAGGCTGTTCGTGAACCGGAATCGGTACGAATTCGTTTCGGCTGAGAAGGGTGCCCAGCCGGTGGTGAAGCGCACACCGGGCGACATCACGGCGGATCACGTCAGGAACTTCCTGGATTGCTGCAAGTCGCGAAAGCACCCGAATGGTGACTGTGGCGTGGCTTCGATATCAATATTACCGCCACTGCTGGCGGTCCAATCCTACGTGGAGAAACGGCAGATTCGCTTTGATCCAGACCGTTTGGAGGTGTTTCCGCTGTAGTTGCGGAGACGGGGAGGGGGACCGCCCGTTTGGAGGACGGTTGAGTGGGTTCCCGGGGTTCGCTATCATCTCTGATAGATAAGGTCGAGAAGGAGTTCCCTGGATGGGTCCGCTAGGCTGGCAAGAGACCCTTGTCATATTCGTGTTGGTCCTGCTGCTCTTCGGGCCGAAGAAGTTGCCCGAGGTCGGCAAAAATATCGCCAAGGCCATCAGTGAGTTCCGCCGGGCTTCCAACGATTTGAAGGACACCTGGCAACGCGAAATGGCGAATCTGGAGAAGGAAACTCAGGAGATCCGCAAGGAGACTGAGTCACTCGCCCAGATTACCAACGATACGGTCAACGACACGAGTTACTACAACTACGATTCGTCGTACGACTACGGTGCCTATGGGTATCCGGAGTCGGGCGATGCGTCAACAACGACAAGTACGGATTCTACCGCCGTAAGCGCTTCCGCAACTCAGGGCGCTGACAGCACCGGTGCGGCCGCCACAGAGGTGGCCGAAGCGGCTCCAAACTTGAAAGCGGCCGAAGGCGCCGTGCCCACTTCCGGCACGACGGCCTCCTCGCCGTTGGAAAGTTCCTCCACGGAGCCGTCGGCAGCCCGCTAGCACAAGTCCGGTCACAAATCAGGAACAAGCAGTACGCGAATGCCGGAAATGCCGGATCATACAAACGACCCGCAAGAACCACGTCCGGAGCTTGACCCGGAGCACGATGGGCGCCTGACGCCCGAATCTACGTCCGGGAATCTTGACCCGTACGCAAAGGAAGATGGCCTGGCTGAAGAAGTGACGGCGGTACCGGCGGAAACGACGCCGGTCACCGCCGTTACTCCGGCGCCCGTGACCGCTGTCGCGCCTCCTGCCCCGCCCGCCCCCCCGAAAACCACAGACCCCGAAGAAGACGACGAGGAAGACGATGGCATGCTACGGATGTCCTTCCTGGAGCACCTGGAAGAGCTGCGATTCCGCATCATCCGGGCGCTGATGGGGTTGGGCGTAGCGTTTGGGGTCTGCCTGTTCTATACCGACAAGCTGTGGGACGCGGTTCGCGAACCGGCCGCCAGCGCATTGAAACAATTGGGTTTGCCCGAGGATCTGGCGCAGATTACGCCGATCGAGGGCTTCAGCATTATCTGGGTAAAGATCCCTGTGATCTGCGCCTTGTTCATCGCCTCCCCGTGGATCCTGTACCAGGTTTGGGCCTTTATCGCGCCGGGCCTGTATAAGAAGGAACGGAAACTGGCGACGCCGTTCATCTTTACGACGGCGGGCCTATTCATTGCCGGCGGCGCTTTCGCTTACTTCGTGGC
Organism: uncultured Paludibaculum sp.; assembly: GCF_963665245.1. NCBI lineage: Bacteria > Pseudomonadati > Acidobacteriota > Terriglobia > Bryobacterales > Bryobacteraceae > Paludibaculum > uncultured Paludibaculum sp. The sequence continues at coordinate 3,372,182 of NZ_OY762267.1, read as the reverse complement.
ATTCCGGTTTGGCCTCGCCTTCCTGCTGGGCATCGGCGTGGGCCACGGCGTGAAACCGGTGGTTTCGATCACCGAATATACAGATTTGTTCGTGAATGTGATTCTGGGCGTGGCCCTGGTTTTCGAACTGCCCGTCCTGATCTTCTTCCTCACCCTGCTGCGCATCGCGTCGCCCAGGTTCCTGCTGACGCATTCGCGTTACGCCATTCTGATCATCGTGATCCTGGCCGCGGTGATTACGCCGACGCCGGATGCCGTGAATCTGACGATTTTCGCCGCGCCGATGATCCTGCTTTACTTTGCCGGTGTATTCGCCAGTCATCTGTTGGTGTTGAGCCGCGAAGGCAGGAAGTTCCCCTGGTACCGTGTGGTTTACGGTGTACTGGTGGTAGTCGCGATCATCGCCGGTCTGCTTTGGCTGGCCCTAACGAAATATGGGTATCATTGGCTGTGGAAATGGCCGTTTCTAATGAAGTAGACTTCACAGTGGCAGAAGCATGAGCACGCAACCCGCTCGCACCCAACCCGTTCGGAGTTCTCAGCCGGAACAGGGGGTGCGTGCGGTGCGCCAGGAAAACACCCTGGCGCAAAAGGCGTACCGTCTCGTTCGCGAACGGATCCTTAAGGGCGAATATCCTCCAGGTGCGGCGCTTTCCCGGCGGCGCCTGGCGGACGAGTTCGGAATGAGCCTGCTGCCAGTGGCCGAGGCGCTCCAGCGGTTGGTCAACGACGGATTACTGGAAAGCCGGCCGAGGGTAGGGACAAGGGTCCGGACGCCCACACGCGATGAGGTGAAGGACCGGTACCTCCTTCGGGAAGCACTGGAGAGCCAATCCGCGCGATTGTTTGCCGAGCGGGCGACGACCAAGGACAAGGCCGAGATCCTGCGCATGGCGAAGCATCTGGATCATCTCTACGCCTGTTGCGACGGGGCAGAGACAGATCACGAGTTCCGGCTGTCAGTGCGCGTCTACCACGTGAAGTTTCACCTGCGTATTGCCGAGATGGGCGGATGTGCCCTGCTGCGGCAGTCCATCGAGCGCGAGCAGGATCTGTTATTCAGTTGGTTGTCCGACACGGCCGCGCAGGTGCATCCGCTGCCCGCGCGGTACCACTCGGAGTTGGCGGAGGCACTTTGTACCGGCGATATTCAGGTAGCGGACGAAGCCATCCGGCAGCACATCCGCTATGCGCTGGATGAGTTGCTGAAGATCGCCTACCAGCCGAACGGGACGCGGTGGCGCATGGCGCCCAAGTCCGCGAAGTAAGCCGAGCGGCCTACTTCTTGAAGAACCAGAGCCAGAAATACTGCTGGCCGGCACCGTGCCGGTAGCGCGGCTCGAATCCACACTTCTCCGCCATTTCCACGGCCTGCTGATCGGAGAACGGTACACCGAGCCAGGTGTCGTCCACCTCGGTTTGGAGAGTGGGATCGCCCTGCACCTGGAACTTGAACAGGGCGCCCGGCCTCAACAACCGGTTCACTTCGGCGACGTAATTGTAGATCACTTCGCGGCTGGGGATGTGCTGGAAAACGATCGTGGAGAACGCAAAGTCGAACTCCCCAGTGGGGATTACCGACAGGTCCATGCCATTGTTCTGGTAGACATGGGCGCCAGGAAATGGCTGCACAGCTTTCGTTGCGAGCGCCACCATTTCACCGCTGACATCGACTGCATGGACCTCGCCGAAGTACTTGGCGAAAGCGCGCGTCACCCGGCCGGCGCCACAGCCGATTTCGAGAACCCGCATCTGCCGGGGATCTTTGCCTTGGCAGATATTGGTCAGGTCTGTGAGGATCTCTTCCGCAAAAGTGCGCTCGCCAGAAGCGTAGAAGTCCTCATCGGTCCAGTCCGTGCGTTCCGTGTTGACGTAGAAGCGTGCGTTCTCGCGGGCGCGTTCGTCCCAGTCGCGACGCATCTTATCGAGGGTCTGTTCCAATTTCGGTGACTCCATGAGACTCAGTCTATTGTACCTACCCGCCCAAGCGGGAATTGGCGTGTTATATTGGGAAAGACAGCCACTGTGGGCGGCTAGCTCAGTTGGGAGAGCACCGCGTTCGCAATGCGGGGGTCGTGGGTTCGAATCCCACGCCGTCCACCAAACCCACTTCACTGTCGATCTTCAAAGTATCACCGTCCGCTGGATCCGAAGCCGCCCGAACCGCGCGCGGAATCGTTTAGGCTTCCTTCTTGCCATTCGATCGTCTCATAGCGGGCTATGACCATCTGCGCGATCCGGTCGCCTTTGTGTATCTGGTAGGGCGCCGTACCCAGGTTCAGGAGAATCACGCGGATTTCGCCCCGGTAGCCCGGGTCAATGGTGGCCGGTGCGTTGGGCAAAGTGATGGCGTGACGCAAGGCCAGGCCGCTGCGAGGGCGCAACTGGGCTTCGTAGCCGGGAGGGAGCTCAATGGAGAGTCCGGTTGGGACCAGGGCTGGCTGATTGGGCTCCAGGACGAGATCTGCCAACGATTTCAGATCCATACCCGCGTCTTCCAGCGGGCCGTGCGCGTAGGCGGGCAGTTCGGCATCGGGATGAACCCGGTTGATGAGAATCTTCATGAGGCGGTGTTCGCTATGATAACTGTTTGCCCCAAGAACAAGCAGCGAGCCGGGTGATTTCCGTCGGGCCGATGCCGCCCGAGAAGTTGGCCTACGCACTGGCGCGGTACAGCCGATCGCCGGATTCCATTCGTGAGTCCATCGAGTGGGTTCGGAACCACGATTCCTCCAAGTTTCTGGAGAGCTTCTACTTCCAGTACGGCCACGCCTCGATTGCCGATCTGGGTCACGTTGCGCTCTCGTTCGAGGGGGTCAGCGAGATCGCGGCGATCGAGATCGAGGACGAGCAGCTCTGGGATGGACAGGCCCGGTCGTCCCGCTATCAGGATTTTTCGCGCTCGGGTTTCGTAACTCCAGCGGTGCTGGATGGCGCGCTGGTGGAGATCTACCAGACGGCTGCCAAACGGCTGCTGGAGGCGTACCAGGAGATCCACGGCCGGATGGTCGAGGCGCTGAGCACCAAGCTCCCACGTCCGGAGTCGATGAAGCCAGATGCGTACAAGCGGAATATCGCGGCGCGAGCGTTCGATATTGCCCGCTATGTCCTGTTCCTGGGCATTCCGACCGGAGTCGGACAGGTGACAAGTATCCGCACGCTGGAGAAGCAGATCCGGCGGCTGAAGAGCTCAGAATACGAGGAGGTGCGGTCTGTCGCGGCTGAGGCCGCGCGGTCGTGCGCGGTCCCTCCTCACTGTCCGTGGCGGACCGATGTGCCCGAGGAACCGTTGGCGCCGACCTTGGCCAAGTATGTGGACCCGGATCCGTATCCGATAGAGGCAAAAGCGGATCTGACGCAATGGGTCAGCCAGAATCTCCCGGCGGCCTCCAGTGAGGTGCCGCCGTCTGTTGTGTTGACCAAGACCGTGGAACCGCTGGTGGATATAGCGGCGACTCTCCTGTACGCCGTCACGGACAGGCCGTTTCATGAACTGCATGAACTGGTCAGCGGCTGGAGCCGGGCGCGCCAGGCGGAAGTGCTGGACGTGGCATTGAAAGCTCGGTCGCGGCGTGATGAACTGCTGCGGGAGTTCCGCGGCGGCCCATATGCATTCGACATGCTGGTGGATATTGGTGCGTACCGCGATATGCACCGGCACCGGCGCTGTCATCAGACCCGTCAGGTCTTCACTTGGCGGCACGGGTTCGCTGTACCGGACGGTGTGAGGGAGGCTGGCCTGGAATCTGTTTACCGTTCGGCTCTCCAGGACGCGCAGTCGGCAGCGTCGAAACTGCCAGGTGTCAGTAGCCACTACCTATTGCCGTTTGCGGCCAAGGGCCGCTTTTTGTTTAAGATGGACTTCGCCGAGGCGGAGTATATCTCCAAACTGCGCAGCGGTGTGAAGGGCCACTTCAGCTACCGCGACATCGCCTGGCGGATGAAGACGGAATTGGACCGCGTGGAGCCCGAGCTAGGCCGCCTAATCGAGGCCACCCCGCCCTGGGTGGAAGACCCACTGGTGCGTTGATCCACCCTTGACGGGATCTGTTATTCTGAGGGTGTCCCTCCCATGAGCGGGAGTAATTCAGTGGTAGAATGTCAGCTTCCCAAGCTGAACGTCGCCGGTTCGATCCCGGTCTCCCGCTCCAATCGTTTCAACAGCTTACCAAGTTTCCAGCTGTTGTCCGATGGCGGAAAACGGAGCAATCGGAGTAAAAAGCTCGTAAGCTACTGATTTCGCGTGACCGGAATGTCAGTGACTGCCTACCGAGTCACCCGTCCGCGGGCAGATGGTCATCCGTATCTGATTGATAATTCGTTCTGAATGCCAGTCGGGTATGCTGACCATCGATCTTCAACCGAGAGTGTCGGCCACCGCCTATACTCCGCCGGACATGATCCTAGAACGCCAACACTGCTAAAGCTCCGAATGTCGAGACCGTTCGCTCAATGCGCTTGGACCGCGATTTGGAGCACCGCCCAAGCGTAGCTTGTTGCCGCTTCCCGCGCTCGTTTATTACCGGTACCGCCACTTGCTTTCAGCCACGAACTGCTGGTCGGGGTGAAGACCGATGGCCTGGCTCAATCACCGAGCAGATAAAGATCATCGACCTGGCCCCGTTCAACAGTGCGACCCTCGCCGCGCGGCGAAGACTCAGGCCAATCAGTTAGTGATGCCGAAAGCCACTGCGCTTCAGACGAGCAACGACTGGAGGTGTCGAGTACTGCAGCTCTCGCGGATAAAAGCCCGGGAGATTCGGAGCCGGGAGCAGGTCAAAGGAAATGGTGTGCCGGCATATCAGTGGACACTGACGACAGCAAGTTCTATTGGACGCAGAAGGGTGTGCGCGATGCGGGTTTGGGTCGAGTCGTGCGAATGAACCTGCAGCACTGGACAGCCCTGTTCTCCCACTGTCGACGGCTGAAAAAGAGAGTCATCTGCCTTGCGGTGCGCCCCGGCGACTTCCACCTCGATTTCTCGGTTTGAAGCGTGAAGCAACCATTCGTTGACCGGATTTTCAGTAGCGACGGGCCCGAACAAGGAGTTGGTGGTCTGCCATGAACCTCCGTCGCTGACGCTGCCGATGGCGTTGCGGACAACGGAGAGCGGTCTGCAGCGCCGCCTTTGATACCTTTGGCAGGGATCGTTTGGTATTAGTGCAATTACTGCACTATTTGAAGTATGATGGCGGTTGATGCCCGGGAACCAGTTGCAGCTCGCGTGGCTAGTGGCGTTCTCCTGTGCCGCTACCCCTTCGTTCGGGACGATCCGCACCTCGTTCGCATCTCCCATGGTAAAGGTCCTTCTGGAGGATCCGCTGCCAGCCCCGGTTGTGTCCACATGGACGGTATCGATGGCGCGGGGCGAGCAGGAATCGTTCCAGTTTCTCATCCATGCGGACGGGGGCGCTCATCACGGCCTGACGGTAGAGAACTCGCTAGCCGGAGCCCCGAACCTCGCCGTGAAGATGAGCCTGGTGGGCTATGTCCACACGGCGGCGGGCGATCCGAGGCCGTGGGCCGAGCGCGAGCCTCTGCCGCGCATCGGTTGGTGGCCGGATCCCCTGCTGCCCATGCGACCATTCGATGTTGCGACTGGCGAGACCCAGCCAGTTTGGATTCGCATCGAGGCCCCGACAGACGCCCACTCAGGTCTCTATCGTGGATTGCTGCGCGTCATGCAGGGGCGTCGACAACTTGCCTCTGTCCGCTATCTGGTCCGGGTCTTCCACGTAACACTGCCGAAGCGCCAGCAACTGCGGAATGCGGCATTCATGCCCGCCGGCAATTTATTCGCTCACTATCAGACACCGGGTGGCATGGAAAGCCCCACGTTCTTTGAGCTGTATAAGCGATGGGCCAGAGAAGCCTTCTCTCAACATCTCGGGCCTACATTCGACATGATGATGGGCTGGAATCAAGGGCAGATCAGGACCGATACTACGGCGGGGCCTCTTGGTCCGACGGGCAATATGTTGCTGGGCCGGCGGGGCAGCCACCTTGTCTGGCCGGTTCTGGGCCAGTCGGGGGCTTACGACTTTCACTTGACGGATGCGCTTGACGAACTCGGGCGCGAGTACGGAATGCGCCAGTTCTCGATCGGGATCTTTGATCGGGAAACGCCGTGGAGCGGGCAGACCGAAGAGGCAAAACGCGAATTGGCAGACTATCTCCGCGCGTATGCCGCGCACCTGAAGAAACGCGGCCGGTGGGATGCCTCCTATATTTACAACGTCGACGAACCACCCGAGGAGCAATGGGACACGGTTCGGAACAATCACCTGCTGGTGAAGAGCATCGCTCCGGATCTCAAGACGTGGCTCTGCCTCAATCAGCCGAAGGCCGTCAGTCAATTGCACTCCTATGCCGACATCCTGGACGTCTACATTCGCCAGTTTGATTCGTCCGGTGTGGAACAGGTGAGGAAGTCCGGCAAGCAAGTCATCTGGGCCGTATGCGTTTGGCCGAACGAGCATCCCAACCTATTCATCGAATACCCTGCGGTGGACGCACGCGCCATCGGGTGGCTGACGTACCGTTACGGGATTTCGGGTTTCGAATATTGGGGGCTGAACCAGTGGGGGGAGAATACCGGAGTCCGCGACTGGGCAAATTTCCGCTCGGGCGAGACGCGGACCAAGTGGCGCCGGACCAAATGGCCATGGGGCGACGGCTGGCTGCTCTATCCCGGTGAGAACGGGGAACCGCTTGCGTCCATCCGCTTCGAAAACCTGCGCGACGGTTTTGAGGATAGTGAGCTTCTGTCTCAGTTGGCGGGCCAGGCCGGCCGGGATAGTGCCGATCAACTGGCGGCGGAAGTTGCGGGCAGTATCGAGTCGTACCATACGAATCCCCAGGACTTCGCCGCGGCTCATGTGCGGCTGTTGCAAAGGCTGGAGCCGGGGAAACCGTCTGCGCGTCAGGCGGCCCGGCGCGATTAGTTCAGTATGCGAATTTAACGGAGCCTGATCGTATGCTTGATGTCACGTCCCAACCCCTGAAGCCGGAAAGTGGCGCCCCGGCCCTGCATGAGTATCTCGACGACACGTTTCAGCGGATGCGGCCTTACCTGATCCAGACGCTGGAGGAACTGGTCCGCATTCCGTCGGAGAACCTGCCGCCGCATGGCAATGAGAGGGCGTGCCAGCAGCATGTGGCCCGGCAACTGGAGACCTTCGGCCTGACCCCGGACGTCTATTCGCCCCGGGACGTCTCCGGATTGGAAACCCATCCGGAATACTGGCCTGGCCGCGATTATGGAGACAGGCCGAATGTGAACGCCGTAATGCGCGGCCGCGGCGGCCGGTCGCTGGTCCTTTCCGGCCACATCGACACCGTGCCCGCCGACACTCCCGTCGAATGGAGCCATCCTCCTTTCGGCGCCGCCACCGACAATGGGCGGCTCTACGGCCGCGGCTCGTGGGACATGAAAGCTGGCGTTGCCATGAACCTGATGGTGCTGCGCGTGCTGCACGAAGCAGGCGCCAGCCTCGGTGGCGACCTGACCTTCGAGACCGTCGTGGATGAGGAGTTCGGCGGCGTCAATGGGACCCTGGCCGCCAGGCTGCGCGGCTATACCGCCGATGCGGCGATCATCACCGAACCGACTCACCTTAAGATCTGCCCGGCTCAACGGGGCGGCCAGGTGATCCATGTGGAGCTTCGCGGTTCCGGCGGGATGCTCTCTCCGGGCGAGACCTCCGGCCGGGTGACCGAGCAGTTGGCGCACCTGCTCGCCGCCGTTCCCGCATTTGCCCGGGAGCGCGAGAGCCGCGTCGCCATCCATCCCTACTATGCCGGATGTGCGGAGCCGTTCGCCGCGTGGATTACCAACATCGCCACCGGCAGTTGGGGTTGGACGCAGCCGATCACCGTGGCCGAACGCTGCCGGATTGAGCTCTACTTCCAGACGATGCCGGATGAGACCCGCGACGAAGCCCACGCTGATTTTGAGCGATGGTGGTCAGCGACTCTGGACGCCCGGCCGGACCTCTTCCGCATCCGGCCCACGGTCCATCTCCCCATGCGCTGGCTGCCCGGATCCTCAATGGCCTCCAACCAGCCGCTGGTGACTGAGCTTCAAGGCGCCGCGCGCAGTGTAGGCCTGGACCCTGGCCTGGAAGGCCTCGACGCTCCCAGCGACATGTACATCTTTCAGCGATGCTTCCAGATGCCGGCCCTGATGTGGGGGCCCAGTGGTGGGAATGCCCACCAGGCGGATGAGTTCGTGGACATCGAATCGCTGGTGCAAGCGGCGCGCGTGCTGTTGCAGATGGTGCACCGCTGGTGTGGAGTCGAGGTGCCGGCACGGTGACTACCTCAACCGCCGGGCCCGCCCATCTGAAGCGGATTCTGGACCTGCGGCTGCTCATCCTGTTCGGACTGACCTTTGTCGGGCCCACTGCGCCGTTCCCCATGTTCGGCATCGTCAGCAACATGTCGCACGGCCACATGGCCCTGGCCTATGCGCTGGCGATGGTGTGCATGTCCCTCACTGCGTTCAGCTATGGCCGGATGGCCACGGTCTTTCCCACGGCCGGTTCCGCCTACACCTACGCGCAGCAGACGCTCCATCCTCTGGTGGGCTTCCTGGCCGGCTGGGTAATGCTGCTGGACTACGTGCTCATTCCGTTGATGAGTGTGATCTATCTGGCCTTGACGGCCCAGCGGTTCTTCCCCGCCGTGCCGCACCCCGTCTGGTTGACTCTGTTCTCCCTCTCCATCACGGTGATGAACCTGTTTGGCTTAAGAGTCGCCAATCGCGTGAACTTCGCTATGACCGCCATCATGATGGGCGTCGTCGTGTGGTTTGTGGCGATGGCCGTGCGCGCGCTCCACGGCGGCATCGGCGCAGGCGTACTGCTGTCCACCCGTCCGTTCTACGACCCCGCCACATTCTCCCTGGGGCGCGTGATCAGCGCCACGTCCGTGGCGGCCTACAGCTATCTGGGCTTCGACGGCATCAGCACGCTGGCGGAAGACGCGCGGGATCCCAAACGGGATATCGGCCGGGCGACCGTCCTGGTATGTCTGTGCTGTGGATTCCTTTTCATTCTGCAGGCCTATCTCGGCCAGTTGGCATGGCCGGACTTCACCACCTACCCGAATACAGAAACCGCCTTTCTCGACGTATCGCTGCGTGTCGGAGGCCAACAGTTGATGCTCTTTGTCTCCGTCGCGCTGGTGGTGGCCGGCGTCGCCAGCGCCGTCACCGGCCAGGCCAGCGCCTCCCGGTTGCTGTATGGAATGGGCCGGGACCGCCTGCTGCCGAGCCTGTTCGCCTACATTCACCCGAAGTACTCTACACCTACCTACGGCGTGCTCCTCATGGGTGCTGTCACGCTTGGTTGCGCATTTCTTCTGTCGTTTCAACTCGCCGCTGAAGCCATCAATTTCGGAGCCTTGCTCGGATTCATGTGCGTGAATCTGAGCGTCATCAGCCGGTTCTATGTGCACGACCGTCAACGCACGGGATGGAAGTTTGTCAGCAATCTCGCTCTGCCGGCGCTTGGCTTCGCGGTGTGCTTGCTGATCTTCGTCAACCTTTCCAGAACGGCCACGGTAATCGGATCCGTCTGGATCACCACTGGCCTCGCCTACATCGGCCTGCGGACGCGAGGCTTTCGCAGCAGCGTTCCGATCCCGAGTTTTACCGATTGAGCAGATGTTGGCAGGAGTTGAGATAGGATGAAAATCGGATGCCGGTAACCTTTACGACAAGCGGTGCGCTCAAGAAATCCGCTTTGCGGGAGGCGAATGAGAGGCTGGTGCTGAACACGATTCGCCAGAACCCTTCGTTGTCTCGAGCCGACATTGTCCGCATCACCGGACTGTCTCCCAGTTCTGTCACATTCATCGTGAAGCGGCTGAAGGCGGATGACATCATCTGCGAGTTCAAGACCGAAAACTGGTCGCAGGTCGGCCGGCTGCCGACGGCGATCCGGCTGCGCACCAACGCCCGCGTGGGCATTGGTGTGGAACTCGGGCTGGCGGGCGGCCGGATTGTGGTCGCGGATCTTAGCGACGCCATCGTGTCGCGCAAAACCGTGCCATGGCACGCCAACCACGGCGTCTTCCTCGATAAGGTACGCAAAGCCATTCTCGGCCTGGCCGCACAGTATGAGCCCGACCAGGTGTTGGGCATCGGCGTGGCGCTGCCTGGATTCATCGATCGCGCCACCGGGCGCGTCATCGCGGCTGAAAATGTGCAATGGTTCGGCGTCGAAGTGGGAGAGACGTTGCGGCGCGACATTGACATCCCCATCTACTTCGAAAACGGCGCGAAGCTCTCGGCGCTGGCCGAGATGTGGTCCGCCGATGGACAGCGCAAGCCGCTGCGCGACTTTGTCTCCGTGATCGCACGCGGCGGCCTGGGCACCGGAGTCATCATCAACGGGGAGATCCTGCAGGGCGCGACGTTCGGCGCATCGGAGTTCGGGCACATCCCCATCTTTCCTGGAGGGCGCAAGTGCTCCTGCGGAAATACGGGCTGCTGGGAACAGTACGCCTCCGATTTCGCCTTCACGCGCCTGTATTGCGAGCGCGCGCAGCTTGCACCAGACCAGGAAGTGGAACCCGAGGAGATCATCGCGAAGGTCCGGGCTGGCGATGCCACGGCGGCGGAAGTCCTCCGCGAAACCGCCCACAACGTCGGATTGGGTTTTGTGAATCTGGTGATGGCCCTCAACCCGCAACTGATCGTAGTGGGCGATTACCTTGCGGATGCGTGGGACTTGATGGAAGAGACGGTATGGTCCGTGCTGCGCAGCCGGGTCCCGTCCTACTACCTGAGCGAGATCCGAATCCTGCCTTCCTGCCATCGCGCCGACGCCCCTCTCGCCGGAGCGGTGGCCCTGGTGCTGAGCCGGTTCTTTAACAGCTTTGAAGATGGCGGCGACAAGGGCCGTCAACGGTCCGTCCTGATGAAGGAAGCCTGATCCCCTTCAGCGAAGGGCGACCGCTGTCTCGCCGGCGCCCCCCACGGTGCGCCCGAATTGCGCCACTTCTTTCGGGAGTGGGGTAAGCGGCACCAGGACGTAAACAGGAGCAGGTGGAAGTTCATCGGAGCTCGCACAGTACCGTCTCCCCGATTGCCAGGGAGATGCGGCCCTCGGGGTGGTCCTTCTCACCGCGCAGTTCCCTGCACGGCACTGCCTCGCCCTTGGAGTTCACAATCCGGACCGTCGCCGGCGTCGCATTGTGGTTGGTGATCGCCTGGAGCCGGCGTTCGCCCAGCATGGCCGGACGGGCTTCGATCTTCCAGTTTGCCGGCTGGTCGACCCGCGTTCGGAAATCACGTTTCACCCCGGCACCGGTGAAGAGCTGGTCCAACAGCCGCGAGAAGTCGCGCTCCTCCAACCGGCCGGCGGCGAGGTAAAACGATCCCTTGCCATACCGGGCGATAGCCAGGGCAGCTCCGCCGTCCGGATAGAGGAACGCAGGTTTGGCGCCGCCGGAAAGCTCCAGCCGTTGATGGCCGCCTTCCATGACGAGCCCGGCCAGCGAATGCAGGGGGCTGTCAGGCGCGGGTGTAGTAGTGACCCTTGGAGCAGTCGCGAACGTTACGTTCTCGCTGAACGTCTGGTCGTAACCCTGCTGCAGCTCTCCGGAAGCGACGGCTTGTGGAGTTGCACCCGCTGCCGGGCGGATCCCGAAGCGGGCCAGGTAATCGCGAGGATGGTTGTATTCGTCGACACTCAGCGAGTCCGGCGAGGCCAGCACCACGCCGCCCGCGGAAACATACTCACTGATCTTCTCTGCGATGGCGGCGGGTACTGCGTTTGCCGACGGAATGATCAGCATCGGGAATACGGCAAGCTTTCCCTGCGCAATCTGCCGTTCGGTGATGAAGGTCGTCTTTGCATCCAAAAAGCGGCTGGCGGTGTAGGCACGCTCGAGTTCGTACAGATAGGGTGTCTGCGCCCAACTGAACATCGCGGGTGGAATTTGCAAGGTGGAGGTCTGCGAATACAGGATCGCTACCTGGGCCGGAGCCTCCACAAAAGCGGCAATCTCGCGGCGCAAGCGACGTGCGTCGAGCGTGGCTTTCAGCAGTTCGTCGATCTCTTCCAGCCCGTAGTGCCAACTGTGGGCCAGGGAGCTATGGATCGTGCTGACAAACTCGCTGGGTGGCTGCACGGGCCAGTGGAAGAGTTGCACCACGGATTTGCCGTGCAGCAGGTGCGGCCAGAGATTGGAGATCGACTCCAGGCTCATCTCCGGATCCGCGATCGGTTTCGCGTGTTCCGAGAGCGCCACCTGCAGATCCAGACCCAGCGTGGAAGCGCCGCCTTCGTGGATGATCACGTCATCCACTTCATTGACGATCCGCTCCTCATCGATGCCGGCGACTCCCGCCCTGCCTGACAACATACTGGAACTTCCACCCGCGGCCAGAGGCGTGGAGGGATCCACCTTGCGGACGGTGTCCCGCACCCACAGAAGATGCTCAGTGAAGCGGTCCTGGTTGAATCGCGCCCAATCAAACCAGAGCGCGCGATTTGTGCCCGGCAGGGGCCGGCTGTTCGCAGTAGGCGAGGGCGCCACTTCCTCGAATGAGGCGTAGTGGGTGCCCCACAGCGCATTCGCCTGCGCGATGCTGCCATGCTTCTGATGTAGCCAGCGGGCGAACATGCGGCGGCTCTCGTCGCAGTAGCAGATATAGGTCAACTCGTAGGCCAGGATGTTGTACAGCAGGTTGGGATTGGTGCGGAGCTTGGGAATATTGATGCGAATGTACTCCTCGAGTGCCTCCCGAATGCGACGGCTCTCAAGGCAGATGACGACGTTCTCCCGCTTCGTCCCGCCCATCGAGTCCAGGTCCTTCACCAGATGGCCGCACCAGCCGTCCCAGCCGACGCGGTGCGTGTCGGCATATTGTTGAAAGGCCTCGTAGACGGGGGAGTCTTCGATCGTCCAGCGCGAGCCGCCGCCCACCGAGTAGCTCTCGATGTGCTGTTGCGGCGACGCGAAGAAGCGCTGCAACGGCACGCTGGAGGAGTGCAGCGAGATTACCATCAGCGGGTCGCCGTCAGCATCGCGGAAGAACCAGCCGGTCGATGGGACTCCTCTCAACAACGGCATCACCGGCACCGGCGGCTTGATCGCTTGCGTATCGTCCGCCTCCTCCAGCCGCGATGTCGAATTGAGCAGGCGTTGCAGCGCCTGGCGTTCCGTCCGGCAGGCGACGGCGACATACTGGAACATTCGCAACTTCTGCTTGTCGTTGTTGAACCAGGCGAGCAGCGGACGAACCTGCAGCCCAAGGTCGGCCACCACTAACCGGCGCTCGCTGTAGATGGTGTCGAGCCCCTGCATACTCGCCACTCGAATCGTATTGCGAAGACTCTCGGCCTCAACTTCCGCCCGTTTTCTCCATTCGATGACCTGCGAGGATCCGGGCAAATCCTCAGGATCGGCAACCTGCCGCACTGAGAACCAGCGTCCCGAGACCGTTGTCAGCGCGTCCGCCGGCATGGTTCGCGAAGCTGTGGCCGCACTCTCCGGTCCCGCGATGAGACGCAGATTGTCCACGTGAATGGTGAGCGGCAAAACGTCCTGACCGGCAGAGAAGCTGAGCCGGACAACTCGCCGCAAATCCATATCGCGCATGGTGTTGGAGGCGCGCAACGGGCGCAGTTCGACACGGAAGTGATTCCATCCCTGCAAAAGCAGCAGTTTGCGATTCGCGTCGAAGTAGTCGTACTTTGCGGCCTTACTCTCGTCCCCGCCCACCTCGTCGTATAGGGTGAGCGAAATGGCCTTCGGCTCCTCGGAATCGCTGCGGATGTCAAACGCGAGCAGGTCATAGCCTGACCAGTCGCGACCCACCTGCCGGGAGCTGAATCGGGAATGTCCGGCCGTGAAAGCAACGCGGGCGGAGGAGGTTCCGTGGGCGGCCGGCCCATGGGCAAGCACGATGGGGCCTTCCCAGCGGCCAATAGAAGCGGCCGTTTCGAAGTCGTCCAGTACCCGTACACCGCCCGTGGCGGCGAATAGGGGAATGGCCCCTAACAATCCGCAGACGAGACGTGCGAATCGCCTCATGGTAGCTCCAACGCCTCGCTGAGCCCGCCGGCGATGCGAAAGACCGGCTCGCGTCCGTAAAGACGGTAGACGGCACGCGTCTGGTCATATTGCGAGGCCGGGCGCGTGAGAAAGACCAGCGGGCGAGGCGCAATCATGGCAGCCACTTCGGCCAGGTCGGTCGTGCGGAGAATGTTCATCATGGCCGGTCCGTGCCAGTGGGTCGCCGGTGGATCCTCCAGAACTACTCGCGCGATGCGCTCATCGTACGCCGCCGCGTAAATGGCCGGCACCCCCATCCCCTGTCTCGCGAACAGCGTGATGGACTGCGCCGGCGCCGGTTGCATCGCGATGAGTTGGTCCACGGCTCGCATCACATCCCAAACCTGCATCGATTCGAGAGTCGCACCTAGAATGGCCGCGCTCCGTTTGATGGTCGTCAGGCGTTGCCGATCCAGGCCATGGCCGACGCCTCGAGGTTGCAGCACCAGCACCCGGCACCGTCCCAGAGCCGGCAGGATTCGATCGTGATTGATCGGATCGATCAGGTCGTCATCGCCCTCCAGCCACAGCAGGGTCTTCGTCACCTTCGCCCCGCGCGGAACATAGTGATGTCCGGTGAGGCGCAGCCCCGGTTCCGTAGTGAACTCGATGCGGTACGCCTCGCCATAGCGGGCGGTCCACTCCTGGACAGGAGTTTGCACCGGATCGGCGGGCGGCGCCGACGGCGGGAACGCGGCGAAGGTTTCGAGCCGCAGCGTGTCTGCCAGAACCGACCGGCGACGCTTCCAACTGGCGAGTGACTGAGGTGCCGCAGTGCCAGGCGGACGCAAAAAGACGCGGTCCACGTGATCGTTCACCGCATTCGAGGGGAGGCGGTCAAGGACCGTCAATGCATCAGGGGACTCGCGCTGGATGGTGCCTTCGTCGAACGGAGTGTGGTCCTTGCGCAGCCAGAGACTGAGCCACTCATCCGCTTCCTTGCGGAACGCCGGGATGTCCTGATGCGGAGCATCGTGTTCGTAGAGAGCCACGCGATCTCTGGCTCCATGGAGATCGTAGATGGCCCCGACACGCCGGTACGCGTCCTGGTAGCCCGCTGTGGGGAACATCTCGTCGCGGAGGGCGCCCAGAATCTTGAAGGGCCGCGGCGCGATCAGGGCTCCAATCGCCGGCAGATCGAGCCGGAACCGGTTGGGAAGGTAGACGCAGTCGCAGTTCTCTTTCACCGCATTCAGCGACAGCTGCGTTTTCGCCGTCCAGGATCCACACACTGAAGCCACGGCCTGGACCCGCTCGTCCACGGCCGGCAGGTACCAGGAGACTATCCCTCCACCCGAAATTCCGGTCACGCCGAGCTTGGCAATATCCACTTCCGGCCGCGTAGCCAGGTAGTCGATCGCCCGCATTCCATTCCATACCTCCGGGCCCGCCGGCGTGTAGCCCAGCGACAGCCAGTGCCACATCTCCAGGTTGTACAGGCCATGATGGATGCCAGGCACTTCCGCGAACTCAATCGTGTCGACCAATAGCGCCGCGAAGCCATGCCGGGCCAGCCAGACTCCGTGATGTTGGTATCCATACTTGGCGCCGGCCGGCGATGGGTTGTGGCCGCAGAGATAGAGAACCACCGGGACCCGCCCTGTCGCCTTGGGCAGGTAGAGGTTGGCCGTCACGTACAGCCGGGGCATGCTTTCGAAGACGACCTTCTCCACGCGGTACCCCTCGCGCTCCAGAGCGCCCGTTGTGCGAGCGTTCAGTGGCGTCCGGGGCGGCAGCGGGTCCAGCCCAAGCATGGAGAGCACCTGCGCCCGGATGGTGGGGCGCAGTTTCTGCCAGTCTGCCAGGGAGGAGAGGTTCCGCAGGGAGTTGTCCGTGATCTCTGCTGCCTTCCGCTGGAGGTACTGATCGAACTGCTCGCTCAACTCCTTCGGATTGCGAAGCCGGGCAGGGACGTCGTCGAAGGAAGCGGCGAACGCTGCGGGTGGACGCACCGCCGTGCGCAACGATGCCAGAAACGTGAGAAGACCTCGTCGGGTCATGAAGCTGTTTCCTCTCGTCCGATCACAGCCTGGGCGGCTGGACCGGCAGCACGATTCACTCGCCTGTCCGCTGCCTCTCTGCTAAGCACGGCAACGGGGAGTCCCGTCTCCCGTGCCATCCTCCACTGCACTCCCCTGGGAACGTCCGCGCGGTTTCTTGTACAGAGAGGCTGAGTCATATGATCAGTTCCAGGATTCCGAAGGCGGCCGGCACATGGAAGCTCTCGCTGCCCGTCGCCTTCCACGCCAAAAACGTCCGAGCCTCGGGCGGTCCTTCCATACGATACACATTGGCCCGAAAGATCTTACCGGCAACCACCGGGCCCGTGGTGATGGACGCGAACGGAATCCTCATGGCCCCGTTCCAACTCCTTCCGGAAGCGTCGATTCTGGCTTCCGTGAGGAAGCCGGACGACCAGTGCCGGTTGCGCTCGAGGTCCGGAGGCGTGCGGTCGATTGCGACGTCCAGCCATTCGCCCTGCGGCGAGAGCTCGAATTCCTTGTAGCGTTCGATATGCGCCCAGTCGTCACCAAGGAACAGCTCCACCACATCCCAGTTCCAAAGTTCCCAGGTCTTCCGGTCCCTGCGCGGCTCCGGTCTCAGGTGGAGCTTTTGGAAGGCGCATTCGAAGAGCACATATAGATGTTGCCCGGTCCAACGCGAGCGAACGATCGTTGCCAGTGATCGCAAACTCTCGCCGAAAGGGCTCTGATCCACGCTCAGGGGCGGCGCGGCCAACCAGAACGGATCAGCGGCATCGGCAGTGAGCCGATCTGTCCCCTGCGCGTAAAGGCTGCGAAACGCATTGCTGGAAGCGCTATCCATGCGAGTGGGCCCGTGCTCGTTCGCCCTGGATCGTAACGCAGCTTCAATGTGGCTGTCAACAGTAAGAAAATAAATTAAAGGTGGCCGAGTAAGGCGGGGGATGGCCATAGTACAGCGCATTCTCAGCAATTCCAACACTGCGGCTCCAAGATTCCAGTTGACAAGTGCAGTAACTAAATTTAAAACTATCCTACACACCAAAGATGCTCACCACGTCTTCAGCAGGCACTCCGCCACCTCCCCGAAGCGATGCCGAACTCGATGAACTCCTCTCTCGCCCCAGTGAAGCGGACCGCCAGGCCATGCGCGATCTGGACGGTGACCTGCTCATTCTTGGAGTCGGCGGAAAGATGGGGCCCACTCTGGCTCGACTCGCCCGCCGCGCGGCTGATGAGGCTGGAGTCCAGAAACGGATCCTGGGTGTCGCCAGGTTTTCCGATCCGGCGGTGGCTGCCGAGTTGAGCGCCTCCGGCGTAGAGGTCATCCAGGCGGATCTGCTTCAGCAGGACGCCCTTGCCTCCTTGCCCTCCGTCCGGAACGTCATCTTTATGGCGGCTCGCAAGTTCGGCACCGCCGGGCAGGAGGGCGCCACCTGGGCGATCAACAGCTATCTGCCCGGACTCGTAGCTCAGCGCTTCTGCAGTTCGCGCATCGTCGCCTTCTCCACCGGCAACGTCTACCCGCTGACCCCCATAGCCACGGGCGGATGCAGCGAGCAGCACCCTCTGGGCCCTGTGGGCGAATACGCACAGTCCGCATTAGCGCGTGAGCGAATGTTCGAGTACTTCTCTGAGGTGCATGGCACCCTGGTGACCCTGCTTCGCCTGAACTATGCGGTGGACCTGCGCTATGGAGTCCTTCCTGACATCGCACGCAAGGTGTATGAGGGGCGACCGGTGGACCTGACCACTGGCGCGGTGAATGCGATCTGGCAGCGGGATGCAAACAGTGTGTGCCTGCGATCTCTCGCGCTCGCAGACAGTCCGCCCCGCGTGCTCAATGTCACCGGGCCGGAGACCATCTCTGTAGCCTGGGTGGCGCGGCAGTTCGGCGAACTCTTTCAGCGCGAGCCTCAGCTGCAAGGAGAAGAAGCGTCCACTGCCCTGCTCAGCAATGCCTCGCTGTGCCACGCGCACTTCGGCTATCCGTCTCTCCCACTCCAGACATTGGTCGAGTACACCGCTGCCTGGATCGCCGCCGGCGGACGCTCCCTCCATCGCCCCACTCATTTCGAGCAGAGGCAGGGACGGTATTGACCATGGAATGGCGCACCGCCCTCCACCGGGGATTGATGATTCCCGCCCACCCGCTGGCGCTGTCGCCGTGCCGAGTTTTGGACGAACGCAGGCAACGTGCCCTGACTCGCTATTACCTTGCCGCCGGAGCCGGCGGAATAGCCGTCGGAGTCCACACCACGCAGTTTGCGATACGCGACGCAAAGGTCGGCCTGTATTCGCCCGTGCTGGAACTGGCCATGGAGGAGATGAGGGCGTCTCCCACGGTCAGAATTGCCGGTGTTTGCGGCGGCACCGCCCAAGCGGTTCAGGAAGCCGGAATCGCGCGGCAACTGGGCTATCACTGCGGACTGGTGAGTTTGGGCGCGTTGCGGGACGCCACTGTGCCCCAACTCGTGGACCACATCCGGGCTGTCGGTGAGATTCTGCCGGTTTTCGCCTTCTATCTGCAGCCTGCCGTCGGCGGCAGGGTCTTGCCGCTCGACTTCTGGCGGGCCGTCGCTTCCATCGAATCCGTAGTCGCCGTCAAGGTGGCTCCTTTCAATCGCTACCAGACACTCGACGTCCTGCGGGCCGTCGCTGGTTCTGGGCGGAGTGCGGAGATCGCCCTCTACACTGGCAACGACGACCACATCCTTTTGGACCTTCTCACTACGGCGGAGATCGACGGCGTCCGTCTGCGCTTTGCCGGTGGCCTGCTGGGGCACTGGTTGGTTTGGACACAAAAAGCCCGGGAGATCTTCGATCATGTTCGCCTCGTTGCTGAGAGCGGTGAACCGGTCCCGTCGGAGCTGCTGACGCTCGCCCAGCAGGTGACCGACGCCAATGCGGCCCTGTTCGACGCCGCGAACGGATTCCGCGGCTGTATAGCGGGCCTGCACGAAATCCTCCGACGTCAGGGCTTGCTGGCCGGGCGGACCTGTCTGGATCCGGAAGAGGACCTCTCCTCCGGCCAACTCGGCGAGATCGACCGGGTCTGTTCCAGCTATCCGCATTTGGCGGACGACGGCTTTGTTCGCCAGCACCTGGACGAGTGGTTCGGCAACTGAACAAACTCCTATGCGACGACGTGACTTCCTTCCTCTGTCCGCGGCCTCTCTCTCCCTGGGAGCGCAGCGAATCCTAGGCGCCAACGACCGCGTGAGCGTCGCCCTTATCGGCCTGGGCGGCCGGGGCAACGACCACCTCACCGAGTTCGTCAACATGGCCGGCGTCGATGTCACGGCGATCTGCGACGTGGATCCTGTCTCCGTCGAGAAAGCACAGGGACGCCTCGTGGCAGCTGGTCGGCGCGCCGCGCGCCAGTTTAGCGACATGCGGCGCATCTTCGATCTTCAGGATGTGAACGCAGTCTCCATGGCTACCCCAAACCACTGGCACGCCCTGGGCGCTGTTTGGGCTATGCGTTCCGGCAAGGACGTCTATTGCGAAAAACCGGCAAGTCATGACCCCACGGAGAGCCGGATCATGTTGGAGGGCGCGCGCCGTCACGGCCGGATGCTCCAGGTGGGCACGCAAAGCCGGAGTCTGCCTCACAAGATCGAGGCTGTCGCACTTCTCCGCTCCGGCGTGATCGGGGAGGTATATGCCGCCAAAGGCATCTGCTACAAACGCCGCAAATCCATCGGCCACAGGCCCGACTCCGCCCCGCCGAAAGGTGTCGACTGGGATGCATTCCTCGGTCCTGCGCCCCTGCGGCCGTTCAACGAACTGCGCTTCAAGTACAACTGGCATTGGTTCTGGGACACCGGCAACGGGGATCTCGGCAACCAGGGTGTTCATCAGATGGACGTCGCGCGGTGGGGCCTGGGCCTACCGGATCATCACGGCACGCTCCGCAGTGTCACCGCCACCGGTGGGAAACTCGTCTACCACGACGATCAGGAGACGCCCAATACCCTTGTAGCGGCCTTTGAATTCGAAGGCAGGCAGCTCACGTTTGAAGTTCGCGGATTGGTTGCCGAACGCGTGGGCGGCCTCGGCTCGCCGCGCGGCAACTGCATCGGAAACGTGTTCTACGGCTCCGACGGCTTCATGGAACTCGACGACTCCGCCTATCGCGTCTATCAGGGCGAGGATCACGTCCTCGTTCGAGAAGGCCGCGATCAAACACGGTCCGAGACTGCTCCGCATATCGCGAATTTCCTCGATGCGGTGAAGACCCGCGATCACACCTCGCTCCATGCCGACATTGCCATCGGGGCGGCCTCGGCGGACCTGTGCCATTTCGCGAACATCAGCTACAGGGTTGGCCGGAAGCTCACCTGGGCCCCCGCCGAGCATGCGTGGGCCGGTGACGCCGAGGCCAATGCATTGATGGGGCGCCAAAACCGGCCACCATACACCTGGCCCAGCCCTCTGTAGTCGGCAACTGCTCGTTTTTGTCTTGACAAGGTGCTCGCGGCACCTTATAAGATCTGTTAGTAACTAAATAAATCCGGCGGAGACGATGATGCGTCTCCACCGGCCATCCCAAAACCAGGGGCGCACTTGAAAGGAGTCAGGCACGTGAGAGCTTCGATTGGAAGGTTGGTCTTGTTGGTGCTCGCTGGAATCGCGACACTGCTGGCGCAGTCGACTCAAAGCAGCATTCTCGGCAACATCCGGGATTCCGGCGGAGCGGTCGTCCCGGGCGCGAAAGTCATCCTCGTCAATGAGGGGTCGAACGATGAGCGCGTCCAGGTTACAGACTCCGCCGGCGACTACCGGTTCTCCGGTATCCTCAATGGCCGCTACCGGGTCACGGTGGAAGCCCCGGGCTTCAAATCCCATACGACTCGCGGCATCACGTTGGACCTGAGTCAGACCCGCCGCGTCGACGCCGCACTTGAAGTCGGCGACGTCAGTACCATGATCACCGTCGAAGGCGTCTCGGCCGCTCACATCGACACCGAGACCTCCACGTTGGCCGTTGTCTCCACCGCCCGTGATTTCGCCGATCTGCCGATGAGCGTCTATGGCCGCGCCTGGATCAACGTGGCCAAGGTGGCGGCCGGTGTCCAATCCAGCAGCGGCCTGGAAGTCAATGGCGCCCGGGACACGGCCAACAACTTCACCTCTGACGGGATCTCCGCCAACGACATCGTCAGCAGCCGCCAAACTCCCAACGGCTTCTCGGGCGACATTGAGGCCTTCCAGGAAATGAAGGTATCCACGGCGAACAACTCCGCCGAGTATGCCCAGGTGGCCCAATTCGCCGCCGTCAGCAAGTCCGGCGAAAATAGCTTCCATGGCGGCCTGTTCTGGGGCAATTACAACTCCGCCACCGGGGCTCGGGCCTGGCAGGACACGACAGGCCCGGCCTTTGAGAACTTCAACCAGTTCACGGCCATGAATGGCGGTCGCGTCATCCTCCCGCATCTCTACGATGGACGGGATCGAACCTTCTATTTCTTCACCTACGGCGGCGCTCGCTACCGGACCGGCGCCCGGTACAATACCAGCGTCCCTCCGTCTTCCTTCCGCACCGGAGATTTCTCCTCCATCGCCGGAGCACTAACCATCCTCGACCCGCTCACCGGACAGGCCTTCCCCGGCAACAAGATTCCCTCCAACCGGATCAGCCCGGTGGCAAATGCCTGGCAATCGCTCATCTATCCCACTCCCAACCTGGCGGGGCAAGGCGCCTTGGGCCTGGTCAACAACTACTACACCGACCCCGGCGCCCAGTTCAACGCCGACAACATCTCCACCCGCATCGACCACAAGTTCTCCGACAAGAACTACTTCTTCGCCCGCGTCGGTCTCACGATTCACAACCAGGATGCCAATCCCGGTCCTCTTCTGGGCGGCTATGGCGGCACCGGCGACAATGATCCGGGCCGCAGCTTTGTCGTCTCCGACACGCACATTCTCAGCCCCGGCCTCGTGAACGAATTGAAGGCCGGCTATTCCAGCACAAGCTTCGACTATTGGGGTGTGAACAGCCTGGCCGACGCTGTGGGCAAAATCGGCCTTCAGGGCATCAGCAATCCCGGCAACGATCCCGCTCTCTCTGCCATGCCTGATCTCCAGATCAACGGAGCAAATGGCTTTCAGGGGACCTCTTCCACCGGTTACAGCTCGCAGACCCAGAATACCTATCAGCTCATAGACAACCTCTCCTGGAACCTCGGCAACCACCACATCAAGGCCGGATTCGATCTTCGCCGCTACCAGGTGAATGACCAGAATAAGCCGCAGAACGTCACCGGCTCCATCGCCTTCGACGATCAGCTCAGCGGCTTCGCCTATGCCAACTTCCTCTTGGGTCTCCCCTCGAATGTGAGTCTCGCTGTTGCCCGCCCTAACGCCTACGTCCGCAGCATGCAGCAGGGCTACTACATTCAGGACGAGTTCAAGGTAAACCGGCGCCTGACCCTCACCTACGGCCTCCGCTATGAATACCAGCCGCCCTGGGTGGAGAAATTCAACCGTCTGACCTCGTTCGATCTCAAAACC
The DNA here is from genome assembly GCF_963665245.1 of uncultured Paludibaculum sp. Lineage (NCBI taxonomy): Bacteria > Pseudomonadati > Acidobacteriota > Terriglobia > Bryobacterales > Bryobacteraceae > Paludibaculum > uncultured Paludibaculum sp. The sequence goes on along the minus strand of NZ_OY762267.1, from coordinate 3,349,611 downwards.
GGTAGCGTCGTCACCGCCGGCAGCACCGTCCCCACTGACCTGGTGCCTGCCGTGGCCGCGGCTCTGCCCATCATCTCCGCCGATTCAGCGGGACTACCCACCCGGAGCATGATGCATGCTGACACCGCCAACTGGAGCCCTCGCCTTGGCTTGGCTTACCGCCCCTTCGGTGACGACAAGACGGTCTTCCGGATGGGCTATGGCCTGTTCACTTCCATGTGGCCTGGACAGCTTGGCCTCGGCGCCACCGGCGGGCCCTGGCAGTCCAACCAGAGCTGGTACATCGTCAACAACACCCCCAGCATCACCTTCCCGAATCCGTTCCGCTCCACCGTGCAGGGCTTCGATGGTGTCCAGAGCATCAACGCGATCTCGCCCAACTTCCCTCACGAACGAACCCAGCAGTGGAACGCGTCCCTCGGTCGGCAGTTTTGGAAGACTGGCATTGATGTCGCGTACGTAGGAACCAAGGCGAAGAACCTGCCCTTCTACGACAACATGAACCTGCCTCGGCCCAGTACGACGTCATTTGATCCGGCAGCCTTGCGCTACCCCCTCTTCAGCAGCGTCGGTTACAACCAGACCGGCTCATCCTCCATCTACCACGGCCTGACCGTCAAAGCCGACCGTCGCATCGCCCGCGGCCTGACGTTCAACGCCAACTACACCTGGGCCAAGGCGCTGGACGAAGTCGGCCTCAACGGCTACCTGAATGCGCCGGCGCAGAACCAGTACAACCGGCGCCTGGAACGTGCGGACGATCCCGCCATCCGCCGTCACACGCTCGTCTTCTTCTACACGTACGAACTGCCAATCGGTCATGGCAAAGCCCTGCTGGGCAATGCCTCCGGTCTCTTCGATAAGATCGTGGCCGGGTGGCAGGTGGCGGGCACCACGCTGCTCCAGTCCGGGCCGTTTCGCTCCCCCAGTTTCTCCGGTGTTGACCCCACAAATACCAACCAGTTCAGCGGCCGTCCCGATCGAATCGGCGATGGCAACATTGGAGGATCTTTGACGGATCGCATCGAGAACCACCAGGTGATCTTCGACCGCAATGCGTTCGTCATTCCGGCCGCGGGCCGCGGCTACTATGGCAACTCCGCCCGCTCCGTACTGATTGGTCCGGGTTCCATGAATTGGAATTTGGTTGCCGCCAAGAATGTCTACCTTTTCGCGGAACGCGCCCGAGCTCAACTTCGCTGTGAGCTTTACAACGCATTCAACCACCCGAACTTCAACACACCGAGCACGAACATCTCCAGTTCCAGCTTCGGACTCGTGACGGGAGCCGCCTCCGGGCGACGCGTGCAGATCAGCGCTCGCTTCGAGTTCTAGCCAGATCGGTTGCAGCAGTACACGAAGAGGGAATCTGTCGAGCAGATTCCCTCTTCGTGTTTTGAGAGAGACCGGACTTGTCGATGTAAGGTAGGTGTCTGAGACCAACCTCACTCCCGCAGTTAGATGCCACCGATCAATCTCTTTTGACCGGCGCCGCATGCAGCTCATAGCCGCAAAAGCAATTGGTGTCTTCTTCAGTGTCTGGTGCAAAGGCATTCCCGAGTAATATCTCGAGGGAAGTTCGCGGCCGCGTCATCGCATGCGACGGCTCGACTGGCCGTCGACGCGATTCTCCGAGCTCCGTGTCTTCCCCAAAACCTGACCTTGGGCCGACGGTACAACTGCCAACTTATGATCGAGCATCGGTCCCGTCCCATCCCGATCGATAATTGCCGGACACGTCGGCCACATGACGCGTACCAGACCGAGCCGGCTTTCCGGTTTCTCTCGGAACTTTCGGGGGCGAGCGTACTCAGTGCTGCCGAGTTGGCTCACCAAGCCGAACGCCCCGAACAGCGGAACCCGTTCTTTGCCGTGTGCCGCAAGACATGGGTACCAAGGCCACATGAAGAGATCCAAGGCTGCGGGACTGGAGGACTGAGCCTTCGCTGCTTCAAGATCAGTCGGAGTCGGATGGCTGAGAATCTCGCGATAGAATTCGTCGCTGAGGTGTCTTCCCAAGCTGAACGTCGCCGGTTCGATCCCGGTCTTCCGCTCCGTTCTTTCCAATAACTCACGGCGAGTTTTCCGTTGCTGCGTTGGGTTGTAACCGACAGATTCTACCCTGCTTATTGGTGCGTCTCGTCGCCGCTGTCTATTCGCTACGTTCGAATCCGTCGTGGCCTTCCCAACCATTGATTCCATTAGAGACGAATCTGCTTAAGGCCTCTGAACGTCAGCGTTCTGCACTTACATTCGACGCCGCAAAACGGGATGCCGAATTGCTGTCACCCATCCGGATGGCGTGCCACCTGAGTTCGCCACCAGAACCATCGGATTTGCACAAACGATGGCTGTTTCTCTCCACCGGGCAAGTGACCCTACACTGTCGCGTCGGAAATGACGCAGGTTCGTGACGAGGGGGAAGTCATCACCCCATCGAACAAAGCGGCCCGGTCGGACTGCAGACTCGATGATGTCGCCTGTCGGACGTCGCCGCGCTGCTGGCCGCTGGTGTACGCTCCATAGGAAGGACGGCTTCTCCATGTTAGTCGAAGAACAGATTGCCGAACGGCAGGCAAGGGCGAGCGGCGCAGTCGTGAAAGTGTTGGAACAGCCCGCAGGGGGCGCGTATGGTGACTATAGGATTGAATCGGGCAGTGGACGAACCTATCGGGTCGCGGTCCGCGGGCCTGGGCTCTTTGAGAACTATTGCTCGTGCCCGGACTTCGCGGTCAACACTCTCGGCACCTGCAAGCACATTGAAGCTATGCTGACGCGGCTGCGGCAACGCCGCCGCAAGACGTTGGAGACGGCGGCGAATCAGCGCCTGCGCGCGTCCATCTCGCTTCTTTACGGCGAGACGATCGAGGTGCGGCTGCGTTTGCCCGCTGAACCCTCGCCTGCATTGCGATCACTGGCCGCGGAGTACTTCGATCCGGCTGGTCTGTTGCTGCGCGAACAGTACCGGCGATTCGGCGAAGTCCTGAACGCGCTCCGGAAGGCCGACGACCGGGCGATCGTGTACAGCGATGCTCTGGACTACATCGACCGGGAGAACGAACTGGCCGAGGGCCTCGACGTGGAACGTAAGCTGTTAGCGAAGCTCAAGCGGGGACAGGAGCCGCTGACCGGCGTCCTGAAGACCAAGCTGCTGCCATACCAGACGAGAGGGGCACTGTTTGCGGCTTGCCGTGGTCGAGTGATACTCGCCGACGACATGGGCCTCGGGAAGACGGTGCAGGCGCTAGCCGCGACAGAGTTGCTGCGCCGCAACAGAGGAATCGAGCGAGTGCTCGTGATCGCGCCGGCCTCGGTCAAGTACCAGTGGAAGACGGAAATTGAGAAGTTCACCGATCTATCGGCACAGGTGATCGACGGTCTGCTGCCCAGGCGAAAGACGCTCTACGCCGCCCCGTTGTTCTTTAACCTCACTAGCTACGAGCTGGCGATCAAAGATGTGCGGTACATGCACGAATTAAAGCCGGATTTGATCATCCTCGATGAGGCGCAGCGCATCCGCAACTGGGCCACGGCGACCGCACGGTCCATCAAGCAACTGAAGAGTCGTTACGCCTTTGTCCTCACCGGTACACCGCTCGAAAACAAACTTGAGGAGCTCTTTTCCGTGGTCGAATTCGTCGACGGACGCAGATTGGGCCCTGCATTCCGTTTCCTGCACGAGCACCGCGTTGAGGACGAGCACGGCCACTTGCAGGGCTATCGCGGTCTGGATCGAATTCACGATCAGATGGCGCCGATCTTGCTCCGGCGGACCCGAGCGGAAGTTCTCAAGGATCTTCCAGAGCGGACCGACCAAATTTTCCGTGTGCCTCTGACTCCCCAACAGGCCGAGCCGTACTACGAACAGAGCGACATTCTGGGCGGGCTGATGCGGAAGTGGGAACGCCAGGGCTGGCTCTCTGAGATCGATCAGAAGCGCGTCCTGTGCTGCATTCAAAACATGCGGATGCTGTGCAACTCGACCTTTCTTTTTGACAAGAGTACGCACCACTCACCGAAGCTGCAGGAGTTTCGCGAGATCCTGTCGGAGCTAGTGATCGAGGAAAACCGCAAAGTGGTGGTGTTCAGTGAATACGAGCGCATGACGCATCTGGCCGGGGAGGAGCTTCGCAAGCTTGGGATCGGCTTTGTGTCGCTCCATGGCGGTGTGCCCTCTCGCCAACGGGGCGCTCTGATCGAAAGATTCCGGAGCGATCCGGAATGCCAAGTCTTCCTGTCTACGGACGCGGGCGGTGTCGGTTTGAACCTCCAAGCGGCGTCGGCCGTCGTGAACTTTGAGCCGCCGTGGAACCCGGCCCGGTTGGAGCAACGGATCGGGCGCGTGCACAGGCTTGGGCAGTCGCGGCCGGTCAATGTGATCCACATGCTGACGACCGACAGCATCGAAGAGCGCGTGTGGGAAACCATGAGGCTGAAGAAATCGCTATTTGCGGGGGTATTTGACTCGCCTACGGACGAAGTCAGCTTTGCCAAGTTGGGCCGGAAGACGGTTCTCCATGCGGTGAAGGAGATATTTGCCAATCAGCCTGGCAGGCCTAAGCCGGTAGTCGACGCAACAGCGGCGGTTCCGGTGAAGGTGGCGGCCACTGCGCCGGAATCGACAGTTCCAGGAGGGGTTGGCGGAACCCCAATTCAGAGAGCCCAGGCGACCCGTGAAACGGCGGGCGCAAGCGGCATCGAGTTGGCGGCAGCCGGGTTGATTGAGGCCGGTGTCAAATTCGTGGAGTCGATCGCGGCCAACCGAACCGCTGGGGCCGCCAACGGTGTGCCCGGCGGCGGATTGGAACAGATCTTGTCGGCCCTGTTTACACGAGATACTCGGACGAACAGGCCGGCCTTGTCCATACCGCTACCGGAGTCCATCACCCAGGAGCGGCTCGCCACGGCGATCTCTGGCCTGGTGAACACGCTCGGGCGCGCCGGCTCCGCTTAGGCGGTGCCCAAGAAATTAGTTCCCATGCTGACTGGGGTGTACGGTGTAATTCCAACGACCGGGGATCTCATGGGGAACGAGGTTGAGTTGACGCATTTCGGCATCTGAGATCCTGGTGCCGGTCTCGTAGTTCTGCGGCACAAAAAAGGCGCAGACAGTGAGGCCAGATTTTGCTTTGGTAGTACGGATGAACTTGAGGATCCTGCCGATGTCGGTGAGAGGTTCGCCCACCTAGTTTTTGCTGATTTGGATGAGCAGATGGTGCTCGATGGGATTCCGCTTGGAAGCGCTCGGGGGATAGTGGCTGACGGTAACGGTGAGACCGAGCGCAGATTGTGTACTGAAGCGCTTTCTTCCACCAAACTGCCGGCCAAGGTGGCTATCGAAAGTCGCGGCTGTGAATCGGAAACGCCGGAGTACTCGCTTGCGGATCGAGGTGCTTCAGTTGTGCCGACCAGTCCCAAATGCGGCGCGCGACGACGTGCAACACCTGCCCTTCTCTTTGCACCACACCCCAGCAGGCCAGTACTTTCCCGTGATAGACGGCGTCGTGGTACTTTTCATGCACGTGCTTCCAAACGATCAGATTGGCCGCCCCGGTTTCATCCTCAATGGACAGGAAGATCGTCCCCTTCGCTGTCTGTGGATGCTGGCGGAATAGCACGATGCCCACGATCAGTACAGACTTCCCAGCCGGTGTCTGCTTCAACTCCGCTGTGGTGATGACCCGCCTGTTCTTCCATCGAGCGCGCAGGAAGGCTAGAGGATGATCGCGCAGCGTGAGCCCTGCGGCCATGTAGTCCGCCAGGACTTCCTGACTTGCCATTGTGGGCGGCAAGGCTGCCTCCGGGTCGTCGAATAGATCCGTTGCGGTGAACAGCGGGGGGAGTCGCCCATCGAGTGCACTGGTTTTCCAAAGAGCCTGCCTGCGCCCGATGGTCATGGAAGAAAAGGCATCAGCTTGGGCCAACCGGTCCAGCGCGCGGCGGCTGCATCCGGCTCGTCTCGCGATCTCGGCGGGTGTGCGGTAGCCGGGGCCGCGTTCTGCGACGAGTGTCTGTGCCTCTTTCTCCGGTAATCCGGAGACCATGTGCAGGCCTAGACGGACGGCGTGACGAGCAGAACCCTCGGCGGGTTCCAGGGTTGCCTCCCAATCGCTATGGTTCACGTCGATGGGCCGCACTTCCACACCGTGCTCGCGCGCATCCCTCACCAATTGCGCCGGAGCGTAAAATCCCATGGGCTGGCTGTTCAGCAGCGCTGCACAAAAGACATCGGGGTAATGGCGTTTGATCCACGCCGAGACGTACACGAGATTGGCGAACGAAATGGCATGGGCTTCGGGAAATCCATACGTGCTGAAGCCCTTGATCTGATTGAAGCAGCGCGCGGCGAAGTCTTCTGGATAGCCGTTCCTTCGCATACCTTCAAGAAATCGTTTCTCAAACGAACCGATCGTGCCGACGTGGCGGAATGTGGCCAGCGCTCGCCGTAGCTCATCGGCTTCATCCGGAGTGAAATTGGCTCCAATGATGGCGATCTGCATCGCCTGCTCCTGAAAGAGCGGCACACCCAAGGTCTTTTCCAGTACAGCCTTCAGTGCAGGACTCGGGTAGCTGACAGCTTCCTTGCCTTCGCGGCGCTTCAAATAGGGATGCACCATGTCTCCTTGAATTGGGCCGGGGCGGACAATGGCAACTTCAATTACCAGGTCGTAAAACGTCTTCGGCCGGAGGCGAGGCAGCATACTCTGCTGTGCCCGGCTTTCCACTTGAAAGACGCCAATACTGTCCGCCTCCTGAAGCATTGCGTACACCGCCGGATCTTCCTGGGGAATGGTGGCCAGCGTCAACTGCTCGTGATAGTGGCGCTCCAGCAACTCAAATGATCTCCGAATCGCGCTCAACATGCCTAGGCCAAGGACATCCACCTTCATCATCCCTAACTCGTCGATGTCGTCCTTTTCCCACTGGATGACCGTGCGGTCCTTCATCCGCGCGTTCTCGATCGGTACCAGTTCATCCAGACGGCCGCGCGCAATGACGAACCCTCCGACGTGCTGTGAAAGATGGCGCGGAAATCCAACCAGCTCTTTCATCAGTTGCATCGCGAGCTCCTTGCGCTCCGGTGAACTTTCGTTGGAAAGCTCCAGCACCTTCGCGACCTCCCGGACCACCCGCCGCTTGCGGTAGTGAACCACGGTGGCGGTGAGGCCGGCGCGGTCGCGGCCGTATTTTTCATAGATATGCTGGATCACCTCTTCACGGCGCTCGTGCTCAAAATCGACATCAATGTCGGGGGGCTCATTTCTAGCTGCGGAGATGAATCTCTCGAATAGCAGACCGCACTCCACAGGGTCTGCCTCGGTAATCCCCAGGCAGTAGCAGATGAGCGAATTTGCAGCGGATCCACGCCCCTGACACAGAATCTTTCTGCTCTTCGCAAACTTCACGATCTCGTGGACTGTGAGAAAGTAAGGCGCATACTCCCGCTCGGCGATGAGCTTCAACTCATGGTCGATCTGCTTGAAGACCGCTTGAGGAACCCCCTTGGGATAGCGGATCAGGGCGCCTGCCAGAGCGCGGGCTTTCAGATCATCAAACGCCGACATGCCGGGCGTAATGATCTCTTCTGGGTATTCATAGCGGAGTTCGTCCAGGGAGAAGCGGCACCGATCGGCGATCTCGATGGTTGCCGCCAACGCCTCCGGCCACTCGGCGAAGAGTTGAGCCATCACCTCCGGTGGTTTTAGATGACGTTCAGCATTGGCTTCCAGACGAAATCCTGCTTGAGCCAGGGTACATTTCTCACGAATGCAGGTGACCACATCCTGAAGCATCTTCCGTCCTGGTTGGTGATAGAGAACGTCATTCGTGGCGACGATAGGGATTGATGTGGACCGTGCAAACGCGGCGACAGCGTGGATCCATTGTGTGTCGTCACCGCGGCAGGAGTGCGTTAGCGCCAGATGGATGTTTCCCCGAAACATGCCGGCACAACGGCCAATGTGTGTTGTCACGGACTCCGTCATAGCTCGCGGGAATGGAAGAATGAAGTGCTGGCCTTCGGCATGATCCATCACATCGGTGAGATCAAGAAGGCACTCCCCCTTGGCTGCCCGCCGCCGGCCTAACGTCAGCAGTTGTGTGAGCTTCCCATAAGCCTTGCGGTTCGTGGGGTAACAGAGAAGACTCTCCCCATTCGTGAGATCGAGCCGGCAACCGACGATGAAGCGGGTGTGAAGCTCTTTCGCTTTCTTCAGCGTGGAATGTGCCAGCACGATGCCAGACAGTGTGTTGCGGTCGGTGAGGGCAATCGCGTGATGACGGTACTCGTTGGCCGTTTTTACCAGCTCCTGGGGATAGGAGGCTCCGCGCAGGAAGCTGAAGCTGGATGATGTCTGTAGCTCCGCATATTGCATATAAGCGACCTATGCGAAATGCCCGTGTAGAAACCATTGTTCGGATGGATCGCAGAAAATCCAGAAGCGGAACCCGTTGTCATCTTCGATCCGATAGTAGTCACGAGTGCCCCATCTCGAGCCGGATTCGCGCCACCATTCGGCGGTCAGGCGCTCAGGTCCTTCTGAACGAAGGACCTGGTGTTTCTGATGCCCAATGAAAAACTGTACGGGGGACCCACCGGGAATCAGGATGGATACTTGAATACGCATGGGCGGATCGATCAGCCGGAGGGGGCGCACGCGATACGCCGGCCATTCCGTACCGGCAGAGGACGATGTGGCGGCGGGGCGGAATTCCACTGCCTGTTCCGGCAGGTAGCTCTCGCGTATCCGGATGTGAGTCACCTCCTGAAAGCCCAACTTCATTCCAAGGCGATCGATCAGCAGGTCGTACGATTCTTCGTCGCCAGCCGCATCTGATGGAGACAAGCTGAGCTGCGCCGGAGGGAGCGCCTCTACTTCGGCCCCGGAAAGAATGAAGGCTTCAAACCCAAAATCCGCCCAGAGTCTTTCCAGTCTGCCGCTGAACAACCGCATCAGATGAGAAATAGACCGATTGGGTTTGGACGTGCGGACTTCGCATCGATCCACTGTTCCGTCTACCCGGTAACACGCAAGATCCATGCATCTCGATCCGAGATGGTTCTTTTCGAGCCGTGTACAGAGTTCCCGGAGCACGTCTCGAAGCACGTACTCAACGGAACTGACGGTGGAGATCGGTTCCGCAAGAATCCGTGCGGCGCGGTAAACCGTGGGCGGGCGCCAGGGCGTCAGCGGATCTTCCGCTTTCTCAAAAGCTTGATCGAGACGCCAGAGAAGGGTCGAACCGAAACGTACTTTCAACGATTGGCGTGGGATCTTCCGCACAGCGGCGATGGTGGTCAAGCCGAGGCGCCGCAGTTCCGAAGCAATCTCATGCGGGAGGCGGAGCGCTTCCACCGGCAGAGGGTCGAGAACGGGGCCGGTGTTATCCCCATGAACGATGAATCTATCTCCGTAGCGCGCCAGAGCCCACGCCGCGCCCCAGGTGTCGGCGATGGCCGCATGCGCTTCAATCCTCATCCGGTACAGACGTTGCTTAAGATCGAGGAGCAGTGGGCCTTCACCGCCAAACAGATGCGTGCAGCCGGTGATGTCGAGAACGATGCCGTTGCGTCCGTCCTGCGAGACAAGCGGCGAGTAGCGATCGCACCACTCCACAAGGCGTGTCAGGCGATCGTCTGCAACGTCCGGACAGTAGACGCTGAGAAAACAACGTGCCATCTCATCCCGCCAGTGCCTTGCACTCAACCGGCTTCGCTGGTTGAACGGGGATCGCGCTCAACTTTTGATCTCGCCATTCCGCGGTCCACGCTCCCGGGCGGCCGCCCCGGCAATAGAGAAGGTTGAGCGCCCACGAGGGTTCATCAAACCGCTGACGCAAGTTGCCGGGAACAGCGGAAACCTGCCAGCGCGTGATGGGCGAAGCGATGGGCGTGGAAGTCGTATGACCTAAAAGAAAGCCCGTTACCCCACTGTCTTCCGCTGCAAGCTGCAAACGGCGGCATTCTGTCAGATCGAGCCCGTCGAGCAGGGCGATCGCCGCGCTGACCTGTGGACATCGCAACGCTTCCATGACGGCCCATGCTAGATCCTGCGATCGCCGGGTCGATATATGGAGTACCTGATCCAATCGCACTCCATAGGGCAGCAGGCCAAGTGGGTAAAGAGAACGGCCAGGTGTGATGTAGAGAATATGACCCTGCTCGCCGGCAAGTTGTGAAGACAGAATCGACGCGAAGGCGATGGCATTGGCAAGGCTGGAGCCTTTGACTTCGTGGATGCAACCTGCGGGTAGTCCGCCATGCGGTAGCCAGCGATCCACCGCGTCCGCGATCGGAATGGTACGCGAAAACCGGCGTTGCCCTTCTTCAAGGCAACTGATCCGTTGGCGGAGATTCTCGAGAGTCGGCTTCACGAGCATTTCTAGCGATCAGCATAGCACGATTTTCGATGTTTGTTCGCCACCGTTTGCATAGCCAGTATGCTATCGGGAGATATGCTGGCGCTTGGCTCCTAACTTGTTATAAATCAATAATTTATGGATAAATAAGAGATCGCGGCCCATTGCTATGGATTGCAGCCTGCCGCCGCCTTGTTGGTGAAATCGTACAGAATGGTAGAAGTTTGCCGCAACGCCTCTGTCCGCAGGGCTGTGTAGCCGCGACGGTCTCATGTAGCTGCCTCAGCCGCCTACGGCCTGTACTCGGGCATAGTTCCAGGCGCGCTTGCTTCCGCCCGCCGTGGTGGCAGTAGTAGTAGCGTGATGCCCAGGTTGACAGCGAACAGGACCACGGCCGTCAGTTCGGTGAGGGCGGAGACCGGCAGGATTCTCCACGCCAGCGGCAGATTGTGCTCGTAGGCAGGTACCTCAGACGTTACCCGTAGCAGACAGCCCACGTTGAGAACTGCGAGCGAAGCGAACATCAACTTAGTGCTGAACAACAGCCGCATGCCGGAGAAAGCCGGCAGAACTCTCTGGCCGATGGCGAACACCATGGTGGCAAGGAAACCCACTGTGAGAGCATGGCGCGAGGCGCCCCAGATGCCCCCATGAACGTCTGAAACTGCTGCCCCAACTCCCAGTACAGCGGCGATCAGGAGCCAAACGTAAGCGCTCCTTACGAAGTATGGGAACGAATTGGTGACACCAAGTGTCTTTGCCGGTTTCACACCAGACCGGAAGACATTGAGCGCCAGGGAAGCCAGGATGGAGGCAATCAGCAGCAGTATCGTCGCAACCAGAAGTTGACCAAACAGGGCTGCGCAGATTCCACATCCGCACGCCGCCATGGCCGAGAGCAGGCCCCTGTCAGAAGGCAACTCAAGGCCCAGGAAAACAGGCAGCCATCTGGCATTGAAGCCCCATGCGGCCAGAACCGGAAATCCCCAGGCTGCCAAAACCAGGAAGCGCTGGTCGAACCAGTGCGGGATCTCAGGATGGGAGCTGGTGGCCGCAAGCGCGAGAGTAACAACCAGATTGACCAGTAGAGCCAGCAGAAACATGGTGGTCGAGGCGATGACGAGTTTCATCCACGACTCAATGCGTGTCCGCTTCAAGGGCTTATCTGGCCGCTTGTGGCCGCTGACGGTCCGAAAGAAGATCAGAAAGGCAGCAAGCTGGAAAGCTGCTGAAACCGGCAGAAGCACTCGCCAGTTCCACTCACTGACGTTGGCCACCCAGCGGAGAGTAGTGCCACAGCTCCATAGTGTCCAACTCAACCAGCCACGGCTGACCGCGAACGGCTTCAGCCCACCCATTTTTGTGAGGGAGTAGTATCCGATTCCAATGATGAACGTGCCGATCCATCCGAATATCTGCGCGTGTCCATGCGCCTGCAGCCAGGATTGAGACAGCCCGTTCAACGAGTGTCGTCCGCTGATGGAGACCAGATTCCAGACGCCCAGCAATGTGCCCGGCAGCACCAGGAACAGCAGGCCAGTGACTATGTACACCGTCACCAGCCGTTGCAGAGCGGTCTCAGTTGCTACCGGGCCGTGGTCAGCCATGGCGAAATTCTCTCCGTCCATGATGCCGCCGAACGACGCATGCCACTACCCTTCCAGGGCAATAGCGCGAGGGAAGAGGATGTTATTTTCCAGGTGGATGTGGACGTGCAAATCCGCCTCCAGTGCTTGCAGTCCGGCGTAGAGGGTGCGCACCGTTGTGCAGGCGTATGACGGCAGTTCGTAGTTGTTGGTCAGAGCTCGGATCTGGCCCAAGGCATCTCCTGCCTCCGCGTGTTCGCGCTCCATCACCCCAATCGGATTGGCGATCGATCCAAACGGTACGGGAGGCATCCGTTGCCCCTGTGCTTCCGCACGGCCGTATTGTTCGATGAACGGGAACAACATCACTTCCTCTTTGTGCATGTGCAGTTCCATCTCCGCTCGTAAGCCTCCAAATACCTCCACCATACTTCCGAGCATCTCCGGGTCGCGCCCGCCGTGAACCGTATGCACCTTGTTCAAGCGGTTCGCCAGGGCCGGAAGTTCCAGTTTGAGGTACTCGTGGTGAGTGCTGACGATGTGCCCTACCAGCTTGTCCAGCGGCGCCGTCTGCCAGTCTTTGTCGGTCGCGCCGTCCCCACGTGTCTTTTCGATCTCCGCCATGACCGAGTCAGGCGTGAGCCCCTTCGAGAGGCACGCCTCATCAAATGGCCTCTTCCCGCCACAGCAATAGTCGAGGCCGTATCGTTCCAGAGTGCGTACGGCATCAAGCGAGAGGGCCGCTACATCAGCCAGCGTTTTGGTCGTTGTCATCGGTTGTTTCATCCTGCCTTTATGGATCAGCTTCCAGATTTGTGTGCTGCCCTATCTTGACTTTTCTATTGCACGATTTCGGTGACGGCAGTCACGAACCACGGCAAAAAACAAAGCTGTCAGTAGCGCAACACTCGCTCAACTGCGCCGCGAAGGTCCTCAATGGAAGGCAGTGCCATCAGTTCCAAGTTCGGTGCGGAAGGGACAAATGTGTCTTTTGCCGCGACACGGACAACCGGAGCATCCAGGGAATCCAGCACATTCTCCGCGATGCGGGCGACGATCTCTCCGCCAAATCCGCCGGTCAGGGAATCCTCGTGGGCCACAACCACCCTATTGGTCTTCCGGACACTCTGGTAGACCATCTCCTCATCAAAAGGCGCGAGGGTGCGCAGGTCAATCACTTCAATCGAGCGCCCTTCGAGTTCCAACTGCCGGGCCACTTCCAGTGCGAGATAGACTGTGCTGCCCCATGTGACGACCGTAAGGTCCTTTCCTTCCCGCCGGATGCGCCCTTTCCCGAACGGGATCGAGTACGCCGCATCGGGTTCGAGTGCCTTCGCCTGCACCTTGCGGTAAAGGCCTTTGTGTTCGAGAAAGAGCACCGGATCCTGGCCTCGGATCGCGGTCTTCAACAGTCCCTTCGCATCGTCGGCGGAGCTTGGGAACGCGATCTTCCAGCCGGGAATGTGCGAGAAAGTCGCCTCGATGCAGGCCGAGTGCCAGGGGCCTCCTTTGATGTAGCCGCCCACGGCCACCCGTACAACCATCGGGTTGCTCCATGCGCCCTGACTGCGCCATCGTAGCGTCGCTACCTCATTTCGCAACTGCATCATCGCCGGCCAGATGTAGTCGGCAAACTGAATCTCGACGACGGGCTTAAGACCATTCATGGCCATGCCGCTGGCGATGCCAATAATGCTGGCTTCCGCAAGGGCTGAGTTCTCTACCCGATCTGGGAAGGCGCTGGCGAGTCCGCGCGTAACCCCGAACACTCCGCCCTTCGGGTCGGCAATATCCTCGCCGAACATAACAACACGAGGGTCCTCCGCAAGCGCCTCCCGCAGTCCGTGGTTGATCGCATCGATCATGGCCACTGGCGCATCGGAGATCGGCCGAGGTGCACGCTCCTCGGACTCTTCCGGGTCTGGTGCACTGACAATGTGGGCCATCAAGTCGTTACCGCTGGGTTGCGGAGTGGCATCGGCCGCCAGGGCCGCCTCATCCACCTCCGCGCGGATCTCTTCCCGCGCGGCGTCCATCTCGTCCCGGCTGAACAGGCCATGCCGCAGCAGGTACTGTTCGGTCTGCCAGATGGGATCCCTCTCTCGCAGTTGCTCCAGTTCAATCGCGGGCCGGTACTTGCGCTGATCGTCCGACGAAGAGTGAGGGTCGATGCGAATGACCTCTGCCTCAATCAGAATGGGGCCGGCACCGCGGCGTACTTCTTCGATGACCGATGGCAGCGTCTCATACATCCCTTCGAACCAGGTGCCGTCAAAATGGAACGACCGGAGGCCAAAGCCCCTGGCAATCTGGTGTATCGATGATCCGGTCTGGACGGACTGGGGCGTACTGATCGCATAGCCGTTGTTCTGTACGGTGAAGATCACCGGCAGCTTCTCACGGGAAGCCCAGTTAAGGGCCTCGAAGAACTCACCTTCACTGGTTGCCCCCTCTCCGGAGGAGACATGCACCAATTGGTCGATCCCTTCGCGTTTCAGCGCTCGCGCCATGCCGACAGCCGGCAGGTACTGGCTCCCCGTCACGGCCGTCTGCGCCACCAGATTGAGTTCACGGGCGCTGAACTGTTCCGGCATGTTGCGCCCGTTCGAGCTGGGATCGCCGTCGCGGCTCAGCATCCCCAGGAAGATATCCTTCAACGGCATACCCAGCCCGATGGCGATCGCCTTGGATCGATAGTAGGTGAAGAACCAGTCGTGGCGCGCGCGCAACAGCATTGTCATGCCGATCTGCACCTTCTCATGCCCACGCGTCGAAGCCTGAAAAGTGCATTTGCCCTGCTTGCAGAAGACCTTCAGGCGCTCCTCGACAAGAGCTACGGTGAGCATCTTGCGATACAGCTCCAGTGTCACATCGTGCGGAACAATCAGGGGTGAAGAATCTGCTCTGGCTGCCATAAGTCTTCCTGTGAAATGAGATGCCGGTTATGAATTTTGCTGTCCTGTGCCGGATTCAAGGGCCTTTGCGGATCCCCGGGCCAAGGGTGAGGCGTCCTGTTTACCCTCGGAAGTGATCCGCGTTGATCTTCTCGAAATGGGCCCAGTTGTCCGGCAGGTCCGCGTCCGAGAAGATTGCCGAAACTGGGCAAACCGGGACGCAGGCGCCGCAGTCGATACACTCCTGGGGGTCGATGTAGAGCTGTTCGGCCTCTTCGAAACCCGGTTCGTCCTTCCTGGGGTGGATGCAATCCACCGGACATGCATCTACACACGCCGTGTCTTTTACCTTGATGCAGGGCTCTGCAATGATAAATGCCATGCCGTTCTCCTAGGACTGCGCTACGATCCCAGCCAGTTCCGTGGCCAGCGCCTCCGCCCGTGCGATCGCTGCATCGCCGATGGCTAGATCGACTGTCTTGAACTGGGCTATCAGCTCGGCCAGGTCCTCTTCCCTCAGAACCTTTTCCGACATCGGGAACAGCAGATAGTCCTCTTTCCAGATGTGCGCCGGGTAAAGCTCGGTGAGCCCCCGCATTGTGGCGGCAAGACCCTCGCTGGCTCCCTCGGTTCCGGCCGCATACGCCTCAATGCCCTCGGCAAACTCCGCCACCAGGGCCCGCCCACGCTTGTGTTCGCCCAGCAGCGCGCCGACAGGGCAACCGGTGGCAGGCACACCGCGTCGTTCCAGGGCCAGGAAGAAGAACGACTCTTCCTTGCCATGGTGCAGCCGGTCGGCGTACTCCCTGAGGAACTCCAGAATCCTTCTGAGCAAGGCGGGATCCGCTCCTTCACCGGAGGTCACTCTGGTCTCCAGCAGAGCTAATCCCGCAACCACCTTCTGGATCTGTGCGTGCTCCGCAATCAGCTCCGCCACCGCCGCGTTAGTTGGTATCTCCTGGCTCATCGTGCTCGTCTCCCAGTAAAGATATATTCCACATATATCTTATCGAGCACCATTGCAAAAAGCAATAGGACCGATATATCTTTAAAGGGCGCCATGAACCTCACGGTCCAGTCCGACTATGCCTTCCGCACATTGATGTACCTCGCTGTTCGCGACCCGCAGGGCTCCACCATTCAGGAGATCTCAGAGCACTACGGCATCTCCCGCGGGCATCTGATGGTGATTGTTCACCGTTTGGGCACCCTCGGATTCCTGGAAACCACACGAGGGCGCGGGGGCGGCATCAAGCTGGCCCGGGCCAAGTCATCGATCTTTCTCGATGAGATTCTTCTGGCAACGGAGCCGGGCTTCGACTTGGTCGAATGCTACCGCGGCGACGCCAACCGTTGTCTCATCACCACGCCCTGCCGTCTGCGCGGCGTGCTGGATGAGGCGCTGGAGGCGTGGATGAGCGTCCTGAGGAAATACTCGCTTGCTGATCTTGTCGAAGGTAACCCCGCGCTCGTCCACCTCATGAAACTCCCGGGTGTCGACCAGGTTGGAAGAAAGCCATCCCGGAGAACTCGGGTGGCGGGACAGGCACTGCAGATGCCAAGTCGAATTACGCATCGCAGACGGCACGAAGTGGACCATTGATCGGCGGAGGCGGCCTGTTGGGCCGCCGGAACGGGGGCGCGTAGAACCATTGATTGGAGGGCACGTGGAGCATTCTGCAAAATCCTCGAATAGTCAACTAACGCTGGGTACAATCTCCTTCGCCGTCTGTTTCTGTGCCTGGGGATTGGTCGGCGCGTTTGCGCCCGGTTTCCGCGCTCAGTTTTCGCTCAATGCCACTCAAACCTCGTTCCTGGTGGCGACTCCTGTCATTCTGGGTTCGCTGGCGCGGATTCCCGTTGGCCTGCTGGCAGACCGCTTCGGTGGCCGGCTGATCTTCACGTTGATTTTTCTCATTTCGGCCGCCGCGGCCTTCCTTGTCCCCCACGCCACAACCTATCCGCTGCTGCTGGCATCCGGCTTCCTGCTCGGCGTGGCGGGCTCCTCCTTTGCCGCCGGAGTTGGCTTCGTTTCCAAGTGGTTCCCGGCTAAAGCCCAGGGGACCGCGTTGGGTATTTACGGAATGGGGAACATCGGGCAATCGCTGGCGGTCTTCTTTGGACCCGTGATTGCCGCCGTTTACGGCCGCGGCGCCGTCTTCCAGGGAGTCGCCGCGCTTCTGGTGATCTGGGCCGCGGTCTTCTGGTCGCTGGGCAGAAACGCCCCCGTCTCTGGCCCACGGCCGACTTTGGGGGATATGCTCCACCTGCTGACCCGCAATCGCACGGCCTGGCACCTCTCCGCGTTCTACTTTGCGACCTTCGGCGGGTTCGTCGCCTTTTCCATTTATTTGCCCAGCCTGCTCAAAGACGACTTCGGGCTCACTCCGGGTGATGCCGGGTTCCGAACCGCCGGGTTTGTGGTCCTGGCGACCCTCATGCGACCCGTCGGCGGAATGCTTTCCGATCGAATTGGCGGCGCCCGGGTTCTGGTGGGTGTCTTCGCCGGCATCGCGCCCTTCGCATGCTTGATGGCCTGGCCCTCGATGCTGCCATTTACGGTGGGTGCGCTGGGCTGCGCGGCGCTGCTCGGATTGGGCAATGGTGCTGTGTTTAAATTGGTTCCGCAGTCGTTTCCAGGCCAGACCGGCACCGTTACTGGGCTCGTCGGTGCCATGGGTGGGCTCGGCGGCTTCTTCCCGCCGCTTCTGCTGGGTGTCTTCCGCGACCGACTGGGGGCGGTCTGGCCCGGATTCCTTCTTCTGGCCGGCACAAGCGCGGCTCTTGGAGTCCTGAACTACCGTGTCTTCCTTCCCAGGGAGGTTGAGCTCGACAAGCTCATGACGCCGGAGCTCCAGCGGCGGGCGGACCAGTTCCGGGCGGCTTCGTGGGCCACTATGCTCACGGCTCTGCTCTGCGCCGCGATCGTCGTGGGCTCGCGCAATCTACAGAACTTCGACGCGGCCCTTGTCGTCTACACGTTCGCGGTCATCTTCGCCACCTGGGGTGTCGTCTATCACTACGCCGTCTGGCTACGGAAGCCTCCGACACGCCGGTTCTGGGAACGGAGTGTCGAACTCGTGAAGCGTTTTGGCCTGGCGCACTCCATGGCACTGATCACCAGGACCGCAGCCACTCACATCGTCGCGCAGAACTTCATCGCCAAGCGCTCGCGTCTCCGCTGGTGGATGCACTTCTGCCTCTTCTGGGGCTGCATCACGGCGGTTGCCATCACCTTTCCCCTGGTGTTTGGATGGATCCACTTCACATCTTCCCTCCAGGATCAGAAGACCTACGTGACGTGGCTCTTCGGCTTTCCGGTGGGTTCGTTCCGGGTGGGCACCGTACTGTCGTGGATGCTCTTCCATGGGCTCGACTTTTCGGCCGTGCTGGTGCTGGCCGGCATCTCACTGGCCCTATGGCGGCGAATGCGTGACGAAGGCGCCATGTCACTGGAATCCCTATCAGTGGACTTCCTGCCGCTTATCCTCCTTTTCGCCATCTCGGTGACCGGGTTGGCGCTCACTGCTTCGACCATCTGGCTGCGAGGTTCGCAGTACCAGTTTTTGGCCATCCTCCACGCGATTACCGTCATCTCAGCGTTGCTCTACCTGCCCTTCGGAAAGTTCTTTCACATCTTCCAGCGCCCGGCCCAGCTCGGGGTGAAGCTCTATCAGAAGGCGGGCGAACTGGATGGCAGCGCCCTGTGTCCGCGCTGCGGCACCGCCTTTGCATCGAAGATGCAGATCGAAGATCTCAAGCAAGTGCTTCCACAACTCGGCTATGACTACTCGATGACGGGCATCGCGGATCACTGGCAGGCAGTCTGCCCGCCCTGCAAACGGAAGTCGATCGCGCTGTCCCAGCTAAAGGCAAAGGAGACTGCCCATGGCAAAACCGCCATTGCCGATTGAAGAGCTCGGCCGCCTGTATGGCCCGACGTTGAAGTATGCGCCTCCGGGC
This sequence comes from uncultured Paludibaculum sp., assembly GCF_963665245.1. Lineage (NCBI taxonomy): Bacteria > Pseudomonadati > Acidobacteriota > Terriglobia > Bryobacterales > Bryobacteraceae > Paludibaculum > uncultured Paludibaculum sp. The sequence goes on along the minus strand of NZ_OY762267.1, from coordinate 3,330,809 downwards.
GGGTGGACACAGAGTGCGTCCCATTCCGACGATCGGATCGTGAAGACCCATTGCTGCTTCTGCGGCCAGCAGTGCGGCATTCAACTGCGTGTCCGTCAGAACGAAGTGGTCGGCTTCGAACCCTGGGAAGAGTTCCCGTTCAATCGCGGAATGCTGTGCCCCAAAGGCGTCAAGCGCTACCTGCAGGGATCGCACCCCGATCGCTTGTTGGATCCGCTCATACGCACTGCAGGCGGCTTTCGGAAAGCATCCTGGGACGAAGCCCTGGATACCACCGCGCAGCGCCTGCGAGCCATTCAGACCCAACACGGCCCCGATTCCGTGGCCGTCCTCGGCGGCGCTTCCCTCATCAGCGAGAAATCCTATCTCCTCGGAAAGTTCGCTCGCGTGGCACTGGGCACGCGCCACATCGACTATAACGGCCGGCTCTGCATGGTGTCCGCCGGCACCGCCTACAAGCTGGCGCTGGGCGTCGATCGCAACCCGAACCCGTGGTCCGACATCCCTGAGGCGCAGGTCGTGCTGGTAGCCGGATCCAACGTGGCCGAGTGCTTCCCCATCACCACCGACTACCTGTGGCGCATGCGCGACAACGGCGGAAAGCTGATCATCGCCGATCCCCGGCGGACTCCGATCGCCCGCAACGCCGACCTCTACCTGCCGGTAAAACCGGGCACCGATGTCGCCCTGTTCGCTGGAATCCTGCATGTCGTGTTGCGGGAAGGGCTGGAAGACCGTGAGTTCATCGAACACCATACGACTGGCTTCGATGAAGTTGCGGAGTACGTAAAGCAGTGGGACCCGCGTCGCACTGCGGAAGTAACTGGGGTACCGCCCGAGTCGATCGAGAAAGCCGCCAGATGGTTTGGTACCGCCGAGCGCGCGATGGCGCTGCACGCGCGCGGTATCGAACATCATTCGCACGGCGTGGAGAACGTTCTCTCGGTGCTCAACCTCTGCCTGGCCACGGGCAACATCGGACGCAAAGGCGCCGGCCCGAACATGATCACCGGACAGGGAAACGGGCAAGGCGGCCGCGAGCACGGTCAGAAGTGCGACCAGTTGCCCGGACAGCGTCACATCGAGGATCCGGCAGCGCGCGAATACATCGGGAAGGTGTGGGGTGTGCATCCAGACAGCCTGCCGCATGTCGGGCTGACAGCGATGGAGATCGTCGAAGCGATTCATCGCGGCGAAATCAAGGGACTACTCTCCATCTGCTTCAATCCTCTCGTCTCGCTCCCCGATGCCGGCTACATCCGTGAGGCCCTCAACAAACTCGAATTCTTCGGCATCATTGATTTCTTCCTTTCCGAGACCGCTCATCACGCCGATGTCGTTCTGGCCGGCAGCTTGCAGGAAGAGGAGGAAGGCGTCGTCTGCTCGGGCGAGGGACGCGTCATCAAAATCAACAAGGCGGTGGACCCGCCGGGCAACGCGCGCGGTGATGCCCGAATCATCGTCGACCTGGCTCACCGCTTAGGCAAGGGCGAGTACTTCCCGTTCCCCTCCACCCGCGAGATCTTCGAAGAGCTGCGCCTGGCATCAAAGGGTGGAACCGCGGACTACTCAGGCATCACCTGGGAACGTCTCGAACAGCAGATGGGACTGTTCTGGCCCGTCCCGTCAGAGGACCATCCCGGAACTCCGCGCCTCTTCGAAGGCGGCCACTTCAAGCATCCGGATGGCAAAGCGCACTTTCTCGTTGCCGAGGTCAAGCCCGGTGGGGATCCGCTCGACAACGACTACCCGTTGCATCTGACGACGGGGCGTGTTGTGAGCCAGTTTCTCTCCGGCACCCAGACTCGCCGCATCGGCCCGCTGGTCGACCAGTATCCCGAGCCCCAGGCCGAGCTGCATCCGGAACTCGCCGCCAAGCATGGGATCTCGAACGGCGATCTGGTCACCGTCACCTCCCGGCGGTCCTCCGTGACACTGCCGGCGCTGGTGGTGCGAACGATTCGGCCGGACACCGTGTTCATCCCCTACCACTGGCCGGGCCGCAAGAGCGCAAACAACCTCACCCACCGCACTCTGGATCCACGCAGCAAAATCCCGGAGTACAAAAACTCGGCCTGCCGCATCGCAAAGGCGGAGACGCCGGCGGGGATGACATCAACCGGCCACCTGAAAGTGTTGGGAGGGCGCTGACTTGCACGGCTTCGAATTCTACGTCGATCCCTCCCGCTGCATCGGCTGTCAGAGCTGTGTGAACGCGTGTGGGGAGTGCGGTACGCATCGCGGCGTGTCGATGATCCATCTGGACTTTATAGACCGTGAGTGGACCACGGCTTCGACGCCGATGGTTTGCATGCACTGCGAGGATCCGACCTGCGCCCAGGCTTGTCCGGCCGACGCGATCAAGAAGGGCGAGGACGGCGTGGTACGAAGTGCCCTGAAACCGCGCTGCATCGCCTGCTCCAACTGCGTCCTGGCCTGCCCGTTCGGTGTACCCAAAATGCAGATTGAGATGGAGCTGATGATGAAGTGCGATATGTGCTACGACCGCACTTCCGTGGGTCTGCGGCCCATGTGTGCGACCGTGTGCCCTTCCCAGGCCCTCATGTACGTGACGCCGGACGAGGCCGCACGGCTGCGCCGGGACGAGCCGGTGAATACGTTCCGTTTCGGCAATCAGGAAGTGAAGACCAAGGTGTTCATGTATTTGCCGCCAGGTGACGACGCGCTGGAAGTGGATGTGATTCACGACATGTGGAGGCCCGAGGAATGAGCAACGGCAAAGATCGCTGTCCCAGGGAAGAGGGGCTGTGGCGCGAGGAGTTCTCAGTATCCTCGTCGGAGCAGTCCTACGTGGAGCGCAGGCAGTTCGGCAAGTTCCTGGTGTTGACCAGCGGAGCGATGTTCGCCGGGCAGATCTGGCTGATGGCCAAGGATTGGATGTCGAAGGCCCAAGCGATTGTGTGGCCGCGCAAGGAAGTGGCGGCGGAAGGCGATCTGGCCATAGGTGCTGCAAAGGTCTTCCAGTACCCGGGTCCGAACGACAACTGCTTGCTGGTGCGCATCAGCGAAGCCAAGTATGTGGCCTACAGCCAGAAATGTACGCACCTGTCCTGCGCGGTGATCTACTCGGAGGAAAAGAATGTGCTGGAATGCCCGTGCCACAATGGGTCCTTTTCCATTGACGACGGGCACGTCATCCAGGGTCCGCCGCCTAGGCCGTTGCCAAGAGTCAATCTGGAGTCGAACGGCGGGAAGCTCATCGCCACGGGAATGTCGGTCTTTGGAGAGGGGGATTAGCGATGGCGTTCTACGACTCTCCCACCCGCAAGCGGGCGGCCCGCGCGATGGATGGCGCGATGCTGCTACTCGTTGTACTCCTGGTGGTCCAGGTGTGGCTGCTGATGGCCTCCGTGGAGTCATGGCTGGCTGGCCATCGGCAGGTGGTCTTGCCGGCCATGCTGCTTTCCGGCTTCCTGTTCGCGGGTTGCGTCGGATTGCTGGCCCTGGCCCGTCGGACGGACAAGACCGCCCGCCACTCAGTGGAGAACACGACTCAGACCTCTTCGTCGATCTCAGGCGCTCCGTAGCGCCTTGTTCGTCACTCACGTGGGCACTCGCAGCCTTACCTTGGCGTGAAGACTCGCCGGCCTGTAGGATGTGAGAGTCACGCTGCTGGTGGGCTGGCCCGGCGACGATCTGCGGTTGTTCCCGAGGGTAGCTCTGCCGGCAACGTCGGGACCCCAAGCGGGCATCGCGAATTGCGCTCACGGCGCCTCGGCGGTGCTTCCGCGCCATCAGGAGAACGAACCGATGCCAGAATCCGAGATCACTCGCCGCACGCTCTTCGCGGCCGCGGCTGCCCTCACCGCAGCCAAGGCGGCGGCTCAAAGCGTCCAGCCGGCTGCGGGCTTTGTGGACATTCTCCGCCCTCCTGATGGGGTCACGGCATTTCTGGAGAATGAAAGAGCGCCCCTTGTGCGGACGGGCCCTCGGTGGGCCGGTAAGGGCGTCTCGGTCGAAGCCGAGCCGCGCGGCGCTGAGATCCCCATCCGCATCGAGGCGTCGCAAGCCCCGCTGATGCGTGTGCACCTGCGATGGCGCGTGCGCGTGCCGCTCACCTGGCGGGTGCTCAACGAACAGTGGGAGCGCAGCTACGGCGACCTGGAGTGGCGTGGCCTGCTGGGCGAGCGGGTCCTGCCCTGGTACTTCCTGGCCTTCGACGGCCATGCCACGCACGGCTACGGCGTAGCCACGGGCGGCAACTCGTTCGCCTTCTGGCAGGCCGATCCCGACGGCATCTCACTCTGGCTGGATGTCAGGAACGGCGGTGGGCCGGTTCGGCTGGGTGACCGCGTTCTGGAAGCGGCAACAGTGCGCACACACCGTGGCGCCCCAGGCCAATCGGCCTTCGAATCGGCTCGCCAGTTCTGCCGGCTGCTTTGCCCCAAGCCGCGATTGGCAGCCGCCCCTACCTATGGCGCAAACAACTGGTACTACGCCTATGGCCGCAATTGCTCGGCTGCGGAGATCCTGCGTGATTCTGACATCCTTCAGGAACTGTCACCATCCAGCGCAAATCGGCCGTTCATGGTGATCGATGACGGTTGGCAGCCTACGAATACCAGCGGCCCTTGGGATCGCGGAAATGCTGCCTTCCCCGATATGGCCAAGCTGGCTGCCGACATGAAGAACCGTGGAGTACGGCCCGGCATCTGGACCCGGCCGCTGTACACCACCGCCTCCATTCCCGAAAGTGCCCGCCTGCGCGGATCGGGGCGGCGGGATGGTATCACCATCGACCCGACTATCCCCGAGATGACCGATCTCATCCGTCAGGACACGCGGCGCGTGGCGTCCTGGGGCTATGAGTTGATCAAGCACGACTACAGCAGCTTCGACCTTACCGGCCGATGGGGCTTCGCGATGGGCGCCGAACTGACCGATGCCGGATGGCATTTTGCCGACCGAGCCAAGACCACGGCGGAAATCACTCTCGCCTTTTACCGGACGATCCGTGAAGCCGCCGGCAGCGCGCAGGTGATCGGGTGCAACACGTTCGGCCACCTGGGCGCCGGATTGTTCGAGCTGCAGAGAATCGGCGACGACACTAGCGGCCGTGACTTCCATCGCACGCGCCGCATGGGCGTCAACACACTCGCGTTCCGCGCCCCCCAGCACAATACCTTCTTCGGTGCCGATGCCGACTGCGTTCCGATCACGCCCGAAGTCCCCTGGGACCTGTCGGCCCGCTGGCTCGACCTGGTCGCCCGCAGCGGTACGCCGTTGTTTGTATCCGCCGATCCCAGAACACTCGACGCCGAGGTGAAAGGGGCACTGAGAAAGGCCCTGGCGGCAGCCGCCCGGCCACAGCCTGTCGCGGAGCCGCTGGATTGGATGGAGACGACGACGCCGGGCCGGTGGCGCATCCAGGGTGGAATCGTTGAATACGACTGGTATGGTCCCGATGGTGGAACGCCATTCCCAAAGTAGTGGAGCGACTGGTCCGCACCTTGGGTTGTCAATACCTTGCCGCCACGTGGACGTTTCCGGGCTAGCGAGCCTCCGCGGGTTGCTGCTCGCTGGTCGAAGCCAGCAGCCTCAGGAGCAGGAGATCAGAGGGCTGGAAGCTGGTCATATGTAGATAGGCCATCTCATCCTCGCTCTGGAGGATATGCTGGCGCACGAGAGCACGCAGCGATTCGATGGAGAGCCCAAGCGCCTGAGCAGCCTCTGTCTCGTTGTAGTAACCCTTGCCGGGCCGGGGGATCGTCATGGAGTTGGAATCCACCTCTGAGGGCATTGTATGAGGTGGAGCGGGTCGGCCTGAATCGGGGAATCGGCTGAGTTCGACCCTCAGGACAACAGCGGTACCCGGACCTTTCGCGCCGATGTACTAAGTAAGTGATTTCAAGCGCCGAGGCGGTTTGTTCCGGCTTTGAGGCTTCTTCCCTTGAAAGAACCATCGGCCGGAATCCGCAAAATCAGTACATCGCGAGTACAATTTTCCGCCGCCAAGTGAACGGCGATCACGGCGCGGTGATCTCGACAGGAGCACTTGGCGCGCTCGTATTGCCGAGTTCATCCCTGGCCGCCACGGCGTAGCGATACTTCTTCCCGCTCTCCACCTTCGTGTCGCTGTAATTGGGCGTGACCCCCAGGTCGGCGATTGGGGAGAGCGCGCCAGACCCCTCGGCCCGGAGCAGGATGTACGACTTGAGGTCGGATTCCTGATTACGGTCCCAATTGATGTCCACTGCTTTGATGCCGGCGATGGCTGTGAGGCCGGAAGGCACGGCGGGCGGGAACCTGTCCTCGAACTTCAAGGTGCTGGCCGGTGTGATCTCACTCTCCGCCTCCTGCTGTTCGCTGATCTTCAACACCTGCTGCAGAGTGTAGCTATAGGTCTTGCCGTACTCAGCGTTGGGGTCAAGCCAGGAAGCACCAGCGGCATTGCCGAGGACGGTCGGCTCTTTCTCGCCTTCCACCAGTCGCCACACACGCCATTGAGTATTGGGCAACGTGTGTTCTTCCTTCCAGTTCAAGACAATACCTTTGACGGAGGGAGTAAGGGCGAGGCCCGTGGGGATGCTCAGCGTGGGTTCGATGCGGAGCGTGACAAGGTTGGACCAATTGGAGGATCGGCCCTTGGGGCCTGTCGATCGGACAGCAAAGATGACCTCTTTGCCGATGAACCCGGTGGTTGGGATCGTGATCTCGTGCGGTCCGACCGAGACATCGTCCACGGGGAATTTCCGAGCGGCGTTGGCCCACCGGTTCACGTCGAACCCGCCGCTAACGTTCTCTCCGGCGCGCAAATCGATGGTTTCGAACTTCTTGAGCAGGAGATCGTCCGTGGTCTTGGGGTTTGGGGTGAACGCGAGAATGATCTTCGAGCCGCGCTGCACTCCGCGCAGATCCTGGATGGGCAGCGGGATGTCTAGCGTGGGCGGCTTGGGGTCGCCCACATAACCGCAACCGGCAAGCGCAATGACCAAAACTGCGAGGGCGGCGAGCGGGCGCATTACAGGATATACCGGCTGAGGTCCTGGTCGGCGACGATGTCGGCCAGTTGGCGGCGCACGAACGCCGCATCGACCTTCACTTTTTTCTTCTTGAGATCCGGGCCTTCAAAGCTGATCTCCTCGAGTAGCTTTTCGAGGATCGTGTGCAGGCGGCGGGCGCCGATATTCTCGCTCGACTCGTTGACCTGCGTGGCGAAACCCGCGATGGCGCGAATGGCGTCATCGCCGAATTCGAGCTGGATTCCTTCTGTCTCGAGTAGGGCGGTGTACTGCTTGATGAGAGCGTTCTTGGGCTCAGTGAGGATGCGAACGAAGTCATCTTCATTGAGAGACTTGAGCTCGACACGAATGGGGAACCGCCCCTGGAGCTCCGGGATCATGTCGGCGGGCTTCGAAACGTGGAACGCCCCGGCGGCGATAAAGAGAATGTGATCGGTGCGAACGAAGCCGTAGCGGGTGTTCACCGTCGTACCCTCAACGATGGGCAGGATGTCGCGCTGGACTCCTTCTCGCGAGACATCGGGCCCATGGCCGCCTTCGCGGCCGGCGATTTTGTCGATTTCATCAAGGAAGAGGATACCGTTGCGTTCCACGCGCTCGATGGCCATGCGTGTGACCTGGTCCATGTCGACCAGGCGCCCTTCTTCTTCCTGGGTGAGGTACTCGAACGCTTCGGCCACACGCATCTTGCGCTTGGTGGTGCGGCCACCGAACAACTGAGGCAGGAACTCCCTCAGGTTCATGTCCATGTCTTCGTTGCCGGTGTTCGAGAACACTTCGAAAGCCGGGCCGCGGTCCTTGACGTCGATTTCGACGATCTTCTCGTCGAGGCGCCCGGCGCGCAGCTTTTCGCGCATTTTCTCGCGCGTCTTTTCGGCGGTGTCGCTGGGCTCGGGCGACGGCGGGAGAAGGATGTCGAGCAGCCGCTCCTCGGCGGCCTCTTCGGCCCGATCGGCTACTTCCTCGAGCTTCTCTTCGCGCACCATATCAATGGCGACTTCGACGAGGTCGCGGATCATCGATTCGACGTCCCGTCCGACATAGCCGACTTCCGTAAACTTGCTGGCCTCCACCTTCAGGAACGGTGAGTTGGAGAGCTTCGCCAGGCGCCGAGCCAGTTCGGTTTTGCCGACTCCGGTGGTGCCGATCATGAGGATGTTCTTCGGCATCACCTCTTCGGCCATCTCGGGGTCGAGCTTCTGTCTGCGGATACGATTGCGGAGTGCGACGGCGATGGCGCGCTTGGCATCCGCCTGACCGATCACGTATTTGTCCAGGGCAGCGACGATCTGGCGTGGAGTGAGTTCGTCGAGCAGGGGCTCGTCGCGATTGGCGTCGCCGGGGAGGTAAATGACCATGCTTAGCCGAGCTCCTGGTAGCTGATGTTGCTGTTGGTGTAGATACAGGTGTCGGCGGCGATAATCATGGCCTTCTCGACGATTTCGCGCGCGGAAAGTTTTGTGTTTTCGAGCAGGGCGCGGGCCGCCGCCTGGGCGAAGGGGCCGCCGCTGCCAATGGCCATGCAATCACTGTCGGGCTCGATGACGTCCCCGTTGCCGGAGAGGATGTAGATGTTGGTGGCATCGGCGACCAGGAGGAGCGCTTCCAGGTGGCGCAACATCTTGTCCGTTCGCCAGTCCTTTGCGAGTTCTACGGCGCTGCGCGGCAGATTGCCGTTGTGTTGCTCGAGTTTGGCTTCGAAGCGGGCGAAGAGAGAGAAAGCGTCCGCGGTGGATCCAGCGAATCCAGCCACGATCTTATCCTTGTGCAAACGACGGAGTTTATTGGCTTTCGCCTTCAACACCTCGCTGCCCAGGGTCACTTGTCCGTCTCCGGCCATCACGACTTTGCCGTTGCGGCGGACCACCAAGATAGTGGTCCCGTGGATGCTATTCGTCATCAGGTCTCAACCACCTCCAGTGTAGCGCGGCGGGTTGTAATACTCTGTTCGCATGGCCATCGGGTTCATTGGTACGGGGAAAATGGGCGCCATGCTGGTTCGCGCTCTGTTGCGGGCCGAGCGTCCGGTAGAGGAAGAGATTTGGGCCAGCAACCGCTCCCAGGAAAAGCTGGACGATCTGCGACTGCACTATCCACGGCTGCGGACGGGGTCGAACGGGGAGCTGGCGGAAGCGTGCGGGACACTGTTTCTATGCGTGCGGCCGGGGGATACGGCGCAGGCGCTGGAGGAGGTGCGGCCACTGCTGACGCGGAGGCACCTTCTGGTGAGCATCTCGAACGTGGTGGAATTGGAACGGTTGGCGGAGGCGACTCCCTGTCGCACGGCCAAGGTGATTCCTTCCTTTACGCAATTCGTTCACGGCGGCGTGAGCCTGCTCATTCCCGGGCCGCGGAGTACGGACGCCGATCTGGCATACCTGCGGGACTTGTTGGAGAAGGTAAGCCGCACGGAGCAGATTGAGGAGTCGCAGAGCCGGGCGGCCACCAATGTGGTGAGCTGCGGCCCGGCCTTTCTGGCGCGGTTTTGCACGGAGTGGGCGGCCGCGGCCTACGAAATGCAGCCGGACATCTCCCTGGAACAGTGGGAGTCCCTGGTGTGGGACACCGTACGCGCCGCGGCGGACCTGCCAAGGGCGGGGATCGACGGACGCGAGATGCTGGAGGAAGTAAGTACACCCGGCGGAATGACGTACGAAGGGCTTCTGGCCATGGACGCCGTACTGCCCGAGATGTGGCGCGAAGTCATGCGGCGGACGACCGAGCGGGAGAAGGCGCTGAAACTTGCCTTTCAGTTGTGAGGCCGATTAGTCCTCAGGTTTCAGCAACTGCGGAAAGCGGCTCGGTATAACCCGAGTTATACTGTTTGTATGAAGACTGCGGTGTCATTGCCGGATGACCTCTTCCGGCAGGCGGAGGCTGCCGCACGGGAGCTTCGCGTTTCCCGAAGTGAACTGTACGCCAGAGCGATAGAGGCGTTCCTCCGGCAAAAGGGCGGCACGGCCATCACTCAGCGTCTGAACGACGTCTATGCCCAATCTGCGGCCCAAGTGGATTCGGGGTTGCAGCTTGCCCAGTTGAGATCTCTCGAAGAAGGCGACTGGTAGTGGTGTCTGAGATTCTGCGAGGGGAGATCTGGTGGGCGGATCTTCGCGAGCCCCGTCTTTCAGACCCTGGATACAGACGACCGGTGCTGGTGGTGCAGGCTAACCCATTCAACTTCAGCCGTATTCAGACGGTCATTATTGCCACGATCAGTTCCAACCTGAGGCTCTCCGAGGCTCCGGGCAATGTCCTACTACCGGTGGGTTCGGTGGGGCTCGACCGAGACTCGGTGGTCAATGTGTCCCAGCTTCTGACGTTGGATCGAAGTTTTCTCACGGAGCACGTAGGGACGCTGTCACCGCGATTGCAGCGGGCCGTGGATGACGGATTGCGAACGGTTCTGCAGTTGTAGGCCGCCGGTTCGGTATTAGGCCGGCCGGATACGTGTTCGCCACAGTTCGGCGAAGAGCCGGAAGGCGGCCGGCACTCGGTGGCCGGCGATGCAGCGAATCACCTCGATCGCGAACCAGAGGAAGTAGATCGCGGTCACGATCCAGTGGATATGACCGGCCACCATGCCCCACATGGTTGGGCCGGGCTGCACAGGCGACAGGATGAACTGGATGAACCACAAACCGAGTAGGGCCCCCGCTTCCCACCACGTGAGCATCATATTGACCAGGAAGATCATCCCAACCAGCGACTGGCCGATGGTCATCAGCAGCTCAAGCTCCTGCTGCGAGTCAAAGGTGATGGCGGACGGCGTGCCGCGGCTGATGGAGTAAATCACCGGCAGCATGGCGGCGAGGAGAGTCCACTGGTTGATATTGGAACTCACCATGTTCATGAGGGCCATGGGAGCGCGGTCGATGGTCCGGGCCCAATAGAACGCCGAGACCTTCTCGGGAAACTCGCTGACGAAGGGCGCAACCCACTGGACGAACACGAAGCTCGGGATGCCCAGGACGGCCGACAAGGCCAACAGACTGCCGAGGAAAGGCTCGGCGCAAAAGTAGATGAGCGCTCCACCGGCGGCAAATAGGGAGAAGATGGCGATCGTCCGGACGCGAGGTCCGGATTTGACGATGGCGCGCGGGATCCGGTCAAGGTCCTCGATACCTTCTACTTCCTGGGGGGGCATCTTCGAGAGGACCATCAGGTAGGCGACATAGATGGCGATGAGAATGGCTGCATCGAACAGATTCAACGAAGATTTAGCCCAGATGATGGTGACGTAGACCAGCGGGACGAGCAGGCCGACCACTTCGACGCAGTGCTCGTCGGCCAGATGGATGGCATTCAGAGCTTTCTTGTACTTAATGCGGTGGAAGGCAGCGGCGGTGAAGTAGATCAGCGGCCACCCGAGGCCGGTGAGCAGTCGAAGGGCTCCGGTCAGGTTGGCAAGTAGCAGTGGAACCTGTTGCTTCCAGGCAAGTACGGCCTCGACCGCGAACTCGGGGAGCGTCTGGAGCCAGGCGAGAATGGCGAGAGCGAAACCCTGGGCGATATAGAACTGAGCTGACTCGGCGGCCCAGGCGATCAACATGGCCGCAATGAGGATCGCAGGAGCGGCCCATAGGGCGGTGGACGGCCCAACCTGTATGATTTCGAGCGAGGCGAGGAGAAGAAAGGCGCAAGTGGGCGCTGCGGCGGTGCTACGTCTATTCAAAATTCACCTCGCGCTGGCTGATCCGGATCCGGGAGTGTCGTTCAAAGGCCGCCACTCTCTTAGGATAGTCGGATCTGCAGTGTGCCCCGCGACTTTCTTCGCGGGCACGTGCGCAGCGCGCGATTAACTTCGTGATAGTCCGCATGTTAGCCACCTCGACATCGGCGCGGGTGACTTGACGCTTCCGGGCGGCTGGCATGCCGTTGAGGATTGCGAGTGCGGAAGCCAGTCCATCTCCGTTGCGGACGATGCCACAGAAATCGGTGGCGATGCGCCGTACGACGGCCTCTTTGGTTTGAGGAATCTCGAGCGGTTCGAACCGGACTGCGCGGAGTTGGGCGGTGGATTGCGCCTCCACAATCGATTGGCCGGCGCGGGCGCCAAAGACGACACCCTCCAGCAACGAGTTGGAGGCCAACCGGTTGGCACCATGGACACCCGTACAGGCGACCTCACCGGCCGCCCAAAGGCCAGGGATGGAGGTCCTTCCGTCCAGAGCGGTCCAGACACCGCCCATGGAGTAGTGTGCGGCGGGGTGCACCGGGGCCGGTTCCTTATCGAGATCCAGGCCGTAAAGCAGGCAGGTGGAGTGGATGCGTGGAAAGCGATTCTTGACGAAATCGTGGCCCCTGCCTGAGAGGTCGAGGAACACGTGGGGCGAGTTTTCGCGGCGCATCTCTTCTACGATGCAGCGGGAGACCACATCGCGAGGCGCGAGCTCGGCCATCGGATGGAGGCGGCGCATAAAGCGTTCGCCCTTTGCATTCAACAGATGTGCGCCTTCGCCGCGCAGGGCCTCGGAAAGCAGGAAGCGGGGAGCCCCTTCGACATGGAGAGCCGTGGGGTGGAACTGAACGAACTCGATGTCCGAAATCACGGCCCCGGCACGCCAAGCCATGGCAACCCCGTCGCCGGTCGCGACATCGGGGTTTGTGGTGTCGGTAAACACACGGCCAAGCCCGCCTGTGGCCAGAAGAACGGCTTTGGCGGAGATCGGGATCAACGAGCCGGAATTCTCGTCGAGGGCGACGGCGCCGACAATCGCGCCGTCCTGGACAAGCAAGTCGACCACGGCGGCGAAGCTGCGAAACGAGATGTTCTCGAGGGATGCGGCTTTGTGATACAGGGTGCGGGCGATCTCCTTGCCGGTGGAATCGCCGTGCGCGTGCAGCACCCGGCTGCGGGAGTGGGCCCCTTCCCGGGCGAAGACAAGGCGGCCACCCTCACGGTCGAACTCGGCGCCCCAGTCCATCAGTTGCTGGATGGCATGCGGGCCCTCCTCGACCAGGACATGCACCGCCTCCCGATTGCACAGGCCGTCCCCGGCCGCGAGTGTATCGGCTTCGTGAAGGTCCACCTCGTCATCGTCGCTGAGAGCGACGGCTATTCCGCCTTGGGCGTATTCCGAGGAAGATTCGCGAAGGCTGTCTTTGGCAACTACCAGGACGCGGCCTGCCGGAGCGAGCGCTATGGCGGCGCGCAAACCTGCGACACCGGCGCCTACAACCAGGTAGTCAGTCTGAATCAAGTCTGAGATGGCGCTGATAACTCCCATGGTACAACGAAGATATGCCTGCCTTTGCCGTGACGACAACGGCGCACCGATATGAAGCAATTGTAGAGCGCGGCGTACTGCGGCGGCTGCGCGACTTTCTTCCTGCCAAACACGGAAAGGTGTTTGTAGTGGCCACGGACGACGTATGGGCGCTGCACGGCCCGGCCGTGGAATCCGGCCTCCAGGCAAAAGACTGGCACCGCCTGGTGTTTCCCGGAGGGGAAGAACGGAAACGCCTTTCTTCGGTGGAGGCGATGGCGGACCGCATGGTCGAGCTGGGCGGCGACCGTTCCAGCCTGGTGGTGGCCTTTGGCGGCGGCATCGTCAACGATCTGGGCGGCTTTCTGGCGGCGATTTACATGCGCGGGATTCCGGTGATCCAGATCCCCACCACGCTGTTGTCCCAGGTGGACGCGGCCGTAGGCGGCAAGACAGGTGCGAATCTGGTCGGCGGCAAGAATTTGATCGGTTCGTTCCATCAGCCGCTGGCAGTTCTGTCGGACCCAGACGTATTGACGACGCTGCCCGAACGCGAGTACCGGGCAGGGCTATTCGAGGTCATCAAGCACGGTGTGATCGCCTGCGAGCCGCTGTTTCGCCTGATGCAGAACGAGCAACCGCGAGTGATGGCTCGTGAGGCCGGCGCCGTCGAGCAGATGGTGGCCGAAAGCGTCCGGATCAAGTGCGAAGTGGTCACGGCGGATGAGAAGGAGATGGGTCTGCGCAAGATCCTGAACTTTGGCCATACCGTCGGCCATGCGATGGAGGCGGAAACCCGGTACGCACACTTCCTTCACGGGGAAGCGGTGGGTTTGGGCATGATTGCGGCCACGCATCTGTCGCGGTTGGCTGGCCGGCTGAGCGACGGTCTTTGCACGGAGATCAACGACGTCGTGAAGTCCTACGGGCCGTTTCCCGCCACGTCAATGCTGAGCGCGGACAACTTGATGCCTAGATTGGTCAAGGACAAAAAGGCCATTCAGGGAACCGTCCATTTCGTATTGGCGACGGGGATCGGGTCGACGGAAGTGGTGCCGGGGCTGCCCGCGGAGTTGGTTCGTGAGGCGATCGAGTTGACGCTCGCATGACAGCACCCAGAGGGACGACTCCGGCTGGCACGGCCAGCGAGGAACAGGCGGCGCGCTACGTGCGCGGCATGTTCGGCCGTGTCGCCGGTAAGTACGACCTGCTGAATCACTTACTGTCCTTTCAGGTGGACCGCTATTGGCGCAATACCACCGTCCGACGCGTGGAGCACATTCTGCGGCGTCCAGGGATGCGTGTGATGGATCTCTGCTGCGGCACCGGCGATCTGCTGCTGGCGATAGAGCAGCGGACGTCGCAACAGAGCTTGGTGTTGGGCAGTGATTTCTGCCACCCCATGCTGGTGGCGGCCCTCGACAAGGCCACGCGGCGCCACGCCTGCGCGCCACTCTTCGAAGGCGACGGTTTGCAGCTACCCCTGGCCGACAATTCGTTGGATCTGGTGACCGTGGCATTCGGGTTCCGCAATTTCGCGAACTACCGCAAAGGACTGCGGGAGTTGCGGCGCGTCCTGAAGCCAGGCGGGATGCTGGCCATCCTTGAATTCTCAACACCCCCGAACGCGCTGATCCGCAGTGTCTACGGCTTGTATTCGCGGCGGATACTGCCGGCTATCGGCGGACTGGTGTCGGGCTCGAAAGACGCCTACACATATCTGCCGGAATCCGTACGCAAGTTTCCAGGTGCCGAGGTTCTGGCGGCTGAGATGGAAGGCGCGGGCTACACACGAGTGAAGTTCGAACGAATGACGTTCGGCGTGGTGGCGCTGCATACCGGATTATCCGGCTAGCCGTTGAGTGTGGCTGTCGTTGATCACGGCAGGCTGCGAGTCTTTGTTTTAATGAGACTGAACTTGTGTTGTGCCGTCTTCCTGCTCTGCGTCGCGCCCAACGCCGTGTGCCAGAGTCTGTCGCTCGCGGTTGGTGGGGGCGCGGGACCTGCCCCGGGAGATGCCCGGATCGGTCCGGGCGGACGAGAAGTGCAGAAGGCCATAGGTGCGACCTTTCTGTTGGACGCCGGGATCGAATTCTTTCGGGACAAGAAGGTCTCGCTGGCGATTGATGTTCCAATCGCGCTCTATGGGTCGCGTAGCGCGGACGTCTACGCCAGCCGACTCTATTCGAGTTTCTACACCGAGCGGCTCACGGCCACGCTGACGCCTGGTGTCCGCGCACGGTTCGGCCCTGGTCGGCGGTTTTCTCCGTGGGTATCATTCGGTGCCGGCGTCGCGACACTCCGCCGCACAGGCAACGACTCCGAATTGGGCATACCGACTGCCGCGCAGAATGACTCAAGTCTCGTCGGAATCCTTGTTCCGGCGGCCGGTGTCGACATGCGGGTGACGGGACGCTGGTTCGTGCGCGGGGAACTGCGGAATAACCTCTACCGGACGCCAGCCACCGGCTTTGTGTCCGCATTTCCCTTCTGGAGCCGTTGGAACTACAGGCCCGTGGCCGTAGGCAGCGTGGGATTCCGATTCAGATGACCGCGGGATTACCAGCGTGTCGCGTCGCGGATGACGCCGGCCATCCGCTTGGACACGATGGCCTCCAAACCGTTCGACATCTTCAACAGCCACCGTTTGGATGTCAGCGGCGAAATCTTTCGAATGTGATCCGTGTTGATGATGGTGCCGCGGTGGATCCGCCGGAATTGCGGCGGCGGGAGTTTGGCTTCGAGTGTCCGCAGTGAGTGATCCGCATAGTAGCGTCCCTGCGCCGTGATGATCTGGACCGTATCCCCCTCCGCCTGGAAGGCGATGACATCGCAGGGGTTGAGCATATGGAGGTCGGTGCCGAGGCGCCCCAGGATGCGGCGCAGTGGCTCCACAGCAGGCGGCGGCTCCGGCTTCAGTCCGGCCAGTTGGGTGCGCGCCTTATCCAGTGCTGCTGTAAGGCGTTCCTTCCGGACAGGCTTCAGAAGATAGTCGACCGCTCCGGTGTCGAAGGCCTGCAGGGCGTGGGATTCGAAGGCGGTCACGAAGATGATGATCGGAAGCGACTCCCCGCGCAAGGTGCGTGCGACCGAGAATCCGTCCAGGCCGGGCATCTGGAGATCGAGCAGGACGGCGTCGGGCTTCAAACGGGCAATCTGCTCAACAGCTTCGAGACCGGTTGCGGCCTCCCCTGCCAAAGTGATGCCTGGGCAATCGTCGAGGAGCTCGCGCAGGATCTGGCGGGCGATGGGCTCGTCATCGACGATGAGGACTTTCATGCGGATCACCAAGTGAGGGGCACCCGGAACCCGACCACGGTTTCCTGGGTTTCCCGTTTGATCTCCAGTTTAGCGACTGGCCCGTAGCGCAGTTGGAGCCTTTGGCGAACGTTTTCGAGACCGACACCTTCGCCGCTCTGAGATGTTTGGATGAAGCCGGGGCCTGTGTCTTCGATCGAGACGCAGAGCATTCCGTCTTCGATCCTGGTGCGAATCCGGACGGTACCGCCGCCGGACTGCGGCGCGATGCCATGTTTTACGGCATTTTCCACCAGCGGCTGTACGCTCAGGACCGGGATGGGTGCGCGCTTCGTCTCCGGGTCAATCAGGAATTCGATCTTAAGCTTCGGGCCCAGGCGCAGGCTTTCGATTTCCAGGTAGGCCCGCACGATTTCGAGTTCCTGTTCGAGGGCGATCGTCTGACGTTCACTGCGAAGGAAGTAGCGGAAGATGTCGGAGAGGTTGAGGACTGTCTGGCGTGCACCCGCGGCTTCTTTGGGAATGATGCCGTACAAGGTGTTCAAGGCGTTGAAGAGGAAGTGGGGGTGGATCTGCGCCTGGAGCGCACGAAGCTCGGCCTGCGAAAGCAGACGTTTGCGTTCGCTTTCACGGTATTGCTCCAGGCGTTCCGAGGTTAGTGCCTCCAGGCGGCCGAGAATGGCCAGATCTTCACTCAAATAGGGTCGGCCCCCGGCGCGGCGCCCCGGGCCTTCGGGCAGTCGCTCTGCCTCCATGAACCGGGCAATCTCGTTCTGGGCCCACTCCTGGTAGGCCGTTTCGGACGCGATGGGCTGCTTGCGCAGGCGTTCGAGAAGTTGGTCGGGGTCGCCTCGTCGGAAGACGAGCCGAGTAAGCAGTGCCTGGGCAGCGCCTCGGGCCGCCGAGAAGGCAACGAGGGCCCCGCAAGTGCCAAGGGCCATGAGGGCGATCTGGCGGACCGGCATTTGGTCGTAACGAACCCAACCAGCGCGGTGAGCGACCTCGGCGGCACCCCACGTAAAGAGACCGGCGAGCAGCATGTTGGCCAGGAAACGCAGGAAGGCGTCGAGCAGGAGAAAGCGGTAGTCCTGCATCAGGACAAACAAAGCCAACGGGATCCCGGCATGATGGACGGCGAGTTCGGCCGGCCAGGCGTGCTCGGAGCCCTCATTGTGGAAATGAGCAAAAGAAAGAGCGAAGAGGAAGAGTGACATTGCCGGAATGGCACGGCGGGCGGCTGGTGCCTTCCGTAACAGAAATGCGGCACTGATGGCCGTGAGCACGGCGAAACCGATCGCAGTGGCGGCCAGAGTACGACGGTGCATCTCTGTGACCGGCAAAGGGATCCACTGTTCGCTGGCGTGCAGCACCATTGAGATCGCGCTAAGGAGGTAGCCGGTCCAGGCGATGGGGCGCAGGCGACCATCCAGCAGCAGGTCGAGTAGGAGAGCGGGCAGTAGGCTAAGGGAGCAGGTGGTGAGAACGAGCAGCGCGAAAGAATCCGTAAAGAGGAGTGCGAGGGATCCGGCATTCCAAATCAGCGCCATAGCCGCGGCGGCGAGCGAGAGGCGGCTGGTGCGTAGACGCTGACCGGCGCGGTCGAGCCTGAGCAGAACGAGGAAAATAGCGAAGATGAGGGTGCCGGCGGAGTAGCCGAGTAAGTTGGCGAGAAGGGGCTCGTGCGGCGTATTCATCGCTCTGGCGACGCGGCGCGGCGGAGGCGGTCGCGGATGCCGGACCACGCGGATTCCAAAGGTACCTCTTCAACGGCCAGCCAGTCCAGACCCTGTTCATCCAATTGATGCAAGGTGGCATAGAGTGCGGCGGCGTAGGCCTTGGGTTCCGCCGGCATCGATTGTCCGTGCTTGAGATACACCCCCCGACCCGACTGGGGTAGGGCGCCGTTCCTCACCAGAAAAAGCGGCGTGCGAGGGCTGTAGTGGCGGGCGTGGAGCCCTGGCGCGGCATGGGGGCCGGCTCCGGGATCGGTGGCAAGGTCCACTGGACCAATGAGTTGCTCGATTTCGTCGCGGTCGATCATGCCAGGCCGGAGGAGGATGGGCGGATCGGCGGCGAGGGACAGCACCGTGGATTCGATGCCGACTGGGGTGGAGCCACCGTCCAGGACGAGGTCGACGGCATCGCCGAGGCTGCTGCGGACATGGGCGGCACAGGTCGGCGAGACGCCCATGAATCGATTGGCGCTGGGGGCGGCAATGGGGCACCCGGAGCGGCGGATGAGTTCCAGGGCGATGGGGTGGGCCGGCATGCGGAGGCCGACACTGGGGAGGCCCGCCGTGACTTCGTCGGGGACGTCAGGCGTCTTGGGCAGAACCAGGGTCAATGGGCCGGGCCAATGGCGATCAGAGAGGAGTTGAGCGGAGGGCGGCCACACAGTGCAGTAGCGGCGGGCCATTTCGGGTGAGTCGACGTGGACGATGAGGGGACTGGTGGACGGGCGGCCCTTGGCGGCGAAAATACGGCGGACGGCGACGGGATCCAGGGCGTTGGCGCCGAGACCGTACACCGTCTCGGTGGGAAACGCAACGAGACGGCCGGCTCGGATGAGCGCGGCCGCCTGTTCCAACAATTCTTCATCCATGTTGAGGTTAATCGGCGAGATCGTCCTTACTAGTCTCACCGAACGTTTTGCCGGTCTTCTTCCACACCAGATAGGCGTGGATCATGTCTTCCATGTCGCCGTCGAGCAACCTGTCGACGTCGCCCACGGAATAGCGGGAGCGGAGATCCTTCACCATCCTGTAAGGCGCCAGGACGTAGCTGCGGATCTGGCTGCCAAAGTTGATGTCCGCTTTGGAGTCTTCCAGTTTCTTCTCGGCGACCCGGCGCTTGTCCATCTCGTACTCATAGAGACGGGCACGAAGCTGCTTGAGGGCGGCGGCGCGATTTTTGTGCTGGCTTCGCTCGTTCTGACACTGGACCACAATGCCGGTAGGGATGTGGGTGAACCGGACGGCCGATTCCGTACGATTCACGTGCTGGCCGCCGGCGCCGCTGGCCCGGAAGACGTCGATGCGGATGTCTTCGGTCTTGATGTCGATCTTCACGTCGTCATCAATCAGGGGAATGACAAAGACGCTGGCAAACGACGTATGACGACGGGCGTTGGCGTCGAACGGGGAGATGCGGACGAGGCGGTGGACGCCGACCTCGCTCTGGAGCAGGCCGAAGCAGTTCTCACCGTCGATTTCGACGGTGGCGGACTTGATGCCGGCTCCTTCACCCTCTAACCGGTCGGTGACGGCGGCCTGGAAACCGTTGCGTTCCGCCCAGCGCAGGTACATGCGGAGCAGCATTTCGGCCCAATCCTGGCTTTCGGTGCCGCCGGCGCCGGGATGGATCGTGACAATCGCTCCGCAATGGTCGGTCTCCCCTGAGAGCAACATGTTGGTCTCGAGGTGGTCTGTCAGTTTGCGGAGCTTGTCGAACTCCCTGGCGAGTTCAGCGCCGACATCCTCGCCTTCGCGGCCCAGTTCGAAGAGGGTGTCGATGTCGCTGACGAGGGTGGAGAGAGAGCGATCCTGCGAGACGAAGGCCTCGAGGCGTTTGCGCTCCTGCATCACCTTTTGGCTGGCTTCCTGGCTGTTCCAGAAGTCGGGTGCGGAGATGGTCTCTTCAATGACGGCCAGTTGTTTGTTTTTTGCGGGAATGTCAAAGATAGCTCCGCACAGCTTCCGATTGCTGGCGGAGCGCAAAGTATTCCCGCTCGAGTTCGTCGAGGGTCATAGACTCTATCCTACCAATGCCAGACGGATTTCCCATCCGGCGCTTAAGTTGTGTAGACTTGTGGGGTTTGGAAAAGGATTAGGACTTGCGTACTGTTCTCTTCAGTCTGATCCTGGCGCTGCTGCCGCTCTTGTTGACCATGGGCGGCTCAGTCCACGCGGCCAGCAAGAAGACCGCTACCGGCAAGAGGCCAGCGGCGAAGGCGAAGCGCCCCGTTGTCAAGGGGAAGGCTGCCGTCGCCAGGCGCGGCCACAGAACTCACAAACGGTCCGTGGCGCGCCGAAGCACGCCCAAGCCACCTACACGGAACTTTGGTCCGTTTCTCGAACCTGTGGATGTGATGCCTAATGGGCTGACTGCGTTGCCGATTCTTTCGCTGAGCATTCCCACCTACCCGCCACCACCTCCCGTTCCCGGCACCTGTCTGACTTGCACGAAGCCATTGTTGGCCACGGCATATTCGCTGATTGGCACTCCTTACCGCTGGGGCGGACGCAGCCCCGAGAACGGCTTCGACTGCAGCGGATTTGTCCGGTATGTGTACCAGTCGAACTTCTCGCTCGCGTTGCCGACCTCGGCCCCTGCGCAGTTCCACATCGGGGTCCCGGTCGAGAAGTCGGAGCTGTTGCCCGGCGACCTGGTGTTCTTCCACCATCGGCGCAGAGGTTGGCATGTGGGCATGTACGTGGGCGGAGGCTCGTTTATCCATGCACCGAACCGCCGCAAGACGGTGATGGTGACGCCGCTGTCAGACCCTTATTTTAGTGTGACTTACGTAGGGGCGAGACGGATTCCGCTGGCGGACCTGGAAGCTGCGGGCGGGCTGGATGTGGAGACGAACAACTGAGATCTCGCGTCAGAGCCGCACGTCCGAATTGAAACCGCGATAGCAATTCACGATGGTGAGGCCCAGCCAGGGATCACTCAACGACACGTAGGCCGAGGTGCTTGGCGAAGGGATCGAAGTCGCGATCGTTGTGGAGGAGGTGATAGCCGCTTTCGATACAGCGTGTGGCTATCACGGTATCTATTGTCTTGCGCACGGTGACGCCTAGCGCTCTCAGTGTGCGGAAGTTCCTCGCGGATTGAATAGCGACTTCCTGGCCGCCCAAGTCCACAACCTCCAGGGAAGTCAGGAGCCGTCTTGCTTCTTCGAAATCCTGCTCGCCGGAGAAACCCCGCAGCACCTCCGCCAGAATCAGGTCGCCCACGGCCAGGGGTTCCTGGCCCAGCACGCTATCGAGCTTTTCTGTTTGTGGCGTGACGGCGCCTCTGAAGTAGTCGATCCAGACGCTCGAATCCACAAGGATCAACGGTCGGTCCTCATCGCATCAAGATCACCCTGCCAGTTCAGCTTTCCACGGAACTTGCGGATCTCCGTCTGGCGGCTGAGCCGGAGCAAGGTCCGCAGGCCCTGTTCAACAGCTTCGCGCTTCGTCTTCAGGCCGGTTGCCCGCAGGGTTTCACTCATCAATTTGTCGTCGATGACAATATTGGTTCGCATGAATGTGTATGCCTGACTGGAATTATACACATCCAGCGTGCATCTGAATCAATCCGGCAGCTCAAGCAGGTAGCCCTGCTTCCCAACGTTTCGGGCGCGAGTGGAGCCTAGCGCCGTCTCCCGCCCCGCGGCTTCATGGATGTGGCCGCAGAAGAACCAGACCGGCTGCACCTTGGCCAGAAAGTCTCCGACGGCCTGACTGCCGAAGTGGCGGCCCGGGGCGGCTTCGTCAAGGGGCGTGCCCAGGGGCGGGCAGTGGCAGATGAGAATCTCCGGGTGAGGGTCCGCCAACGGGGCGAGACGCTCCGCCATCTCGGATTCCGAGTACTCGCCAGGGGTATCGAAAGGGGTTGGGCTGGAATGGCCGAGTCCCGCCACAACGCGCCTGCCGGCCTGGAAGTGCCGCCCATGCAATGGATTGAGGCCGAACTTGAGGCAGAAGGCCTCGATCTGGTCGGCGTGCTCGTGGTTGCCCGGCAGAACGTAGACTCGCGGGGCCTTGGGCTGTAGGATTGGGCCAATGGCGTCGAGGCCGCGAGCCCAGTTCACCATGTCGCCGGCCGCGACGTAGTAGTCCGCATCGGTCTCCATGAGCCGCCGGAGCATTGCAAGATCGTTGTGGATATCGGAGAAGACGAGGAGTTTCATTCCGTTACGCACATTGTAAACGCAAGGCTACGCGGGTGATCGTGGAACCCATAAGGGGGTGCCGCGCATCTGTCGAAAAGGGAGTTATCCTGAAAGCAAGACTGGGCCCAGTCTGGGCGTACCTCGCCGCAATTACACCATGTCCTCAGAACCGCGACAGCGCATCACGATCAACTCTTGGCTGGAAGAAGAGCTGTATCAAGAATTTGTTAATAACAGCCACAACGTAGACGAGAGCTGGAAAGAGAAGTTTGAAGCCGAACCGGACGAGGAGGGCGATGAGCCCGGGGCCTCAGCCGTAGCGGTTGCGGCGCAGCCTCCAGCCGAAGCTCCGGCTCCGGCGCCCGCTCCTCCGCAGACGGTCCAGGTTCGCCCGGTGGCGCCCACCGTTCCCGCAGTAGCGTTGAGTCCCGCTGATCAGTTGGTGCCGCTGAAGGGCGCTCCGATGCGGATTGCGGAGAACATGACGCTGAGCCTGACGGTGCCGACGGCGACGTCCCAGCGCACAATTCCCGTCAAGGTCATCGACGAGAACCGGCGTTTGCTGAACCATTGGCGCGACCTGCATGGCAAGAGCAAGATCAGCTACACGCACCTGATCGCCTGGGCCATGGTGAAGGCGATCAAGAAAGTGCCGGCCATCAACGATGCTTATGCCGAAATTGACGGCCAGGCGCATCGGGTGGTGCGGCCCGAGATCAACATCGGCATCGCTGTCGACGTGGCGGGCAAGGACGGCCACCGGTCGCTGGTGGTGCCGAGCATCAAGAATGCTGGGGCGAAAGGGTTCTACGAGTTCCTTACCGCCTTTGACGAGATTGTGGCGAAGTCGCGGACCGGCAAGTTGACGGTGGACGATTTCAAAGGCACGACTGTTTCGCTGACGAATCCGGGCACCGTGGGGACGCTGGGCAGCGTGCCGCGTCTGATGCCGGGTCAGGGCGCGATCATCGCAACGGGCAGCATCGACTTTCCGGCCGAGTTCCAGGGTGTGAGCGACGAACTGCGGGCCACGCTGGGTGTCTGCAAGGTGATGACGATGTCGTGCACGTACGACCATCGGATCATTCAGGGCGCGGAGTCAGGCCAGTTTCTCGGCAAGCTGCAAGCGCTGCTGGAGGGCAGCGAAGGGTTCTACGACGAGATCTTCGAGCAGACCCGGATGCCTTACCAGCCGTTCCGCTGGCAGGTCGACCGCAAGGCCGCCGGTTCCGCCTTCCGCGATGAGAAGCGGATGGAAGAGATTGCCAAACAGGCGGCGGTGCTGCAACTGATCAATGCCTACCGCGTGCGAGGGCACCTGATCGCGGATCTGAATCCGCTGGGTGTGCAGCCGAGCTATCACCCGGAACTGGATCCGACAACGTACGGACTGAGCATCTGGGATTTCGACCGCGAGTTCATCATCGGCAATCTGGCGACCAGTGGGAAGCAGACAATCGTCACTCTGCGTGCCATTCTGGAGACCCTGCGGCAGACCTACTGCGGGCGGCTGGGCTGCGAGTACATGCACATCCAGCACCCGGAGGAGAAGCGCTGGCTGCAGGAGCGGATGGAACCACAGGCCAACAACTGGCCGCTGGAAGAGACCGCCAAACGGCGCGTGCTGCTGAAGTTGCTGCAGGCCGAGAGTTTTGAGAACTTCCTGCACACGCGGTTTGTGGGGCAGAAGCGGTTCTCGCTGGAGGGCGGCGAGAGCGCCATGGTGGTGCTGGACGAGTGCCTGGACCGAGCGGCGGACAGCGGCGTGCAGGAGATGGTGGTGGGTATGGCTCACCGCGGGCGCCTTACGGTGCTTTCCAACCTGATCGGCAAATCGATGTCGCAGGTGTTCGGCGAGTTTGAAGGCAACGTGGATCCGGAAGCGACACAGGGCTCCGGCGACGTGAAGTATCACCTGGGCGCAAGCGGAATCCAGCGGACGGCTTCGGGCAAGGAGATCAAGGTCTCTCTCGCGCCGAATCCGAGCCATCTGGAAGCCGTGGATCCGGTGGTGGAAGGCATCGTCCGCGCCAAGCAGACGTGGATGGGCGACGTCAAGCGCGAGAAGGTGCTGCCGATCCTGGTGCATGGCGACGCGGCGTTCGCGGGCCAGGGTGTGGTGGTGGAAACGCTCAACATGTCGCAGTTGAACGGTTATCGCACCGGCGGCACGATCCATCTGGTGATCAACAACCAGATCGGGTTCACGTCGACGCCGGACGAGAGCCGCTCATCGACCTACTGTACCGACGTGGCCCGAACCGTGCAGGCTCCGATCCTGCATGTGAACGGCGACGATCCGGAGGCCTGCGTACGCGCCACGCAGATCGCCATCGATTACCGGATGCGGTTCAAGAAAGATGTCGTCATCGACATGATCTGCTACCGCCGGTACGGCCATAACGAGGCGGATGATCCCAGCTACACGCAACCGCTGATGTACAAGATCATCAAGGCGAAGAAGCCGATCGGGACACAGTATGCGGAACGGCTGACCAAGGAAGGCACGGTCACCAAGGACGCCGTGGAGCGGATCCGCAAACAGATCCAGGATGCCCTCAACGCGGCGCACGAAGAGGCGCAACAGAAGGGCGAGAAGTGGGAACTGCAGGAGGTGACGACCTTCGAGGAGACCACCGTTCCGCTCGTATGCCCAAAGACCTCGGTGGACGAAAGCCTGATTGCGCGCGTGGTGGAGGGCATGACGACCTTCCCCGACACGTTCACCCTGCATCCGAAGCTGAAGGGCTTCATTGAGAAGCGCAAGGAGATTCTGAAGGGCGGCGCGGCGGACTGGGCGACCGGCGAGGCTCTGGCGTTTGGAACGTTGGCGCTGGAAGGGACTCCGGTGCGGCTCAGCGGGCAGGACAGCGGGCGCGGCACCTTCTCGCAGCGTCATCTGGAGTACTTCGATTTCAACACGGGCCACGTGCACACGCCATTGATGCACATGGATCCTCAGCAGGCGCGGTTTGAGGTGTTCGATAGCTCGCTGTCGGAGTATGGCGTGATGGGCTTCGAGTTCGGCTATTCGCTGGGCGACCCGTTGACGCTCACCTTGTGGGAAGCGCAGTTCGGCGACTTTGCGAACGGCGCGCAGATCATGATCGACCAGTTCGTGGCGTCATGCGAAGCGAAGTGGGGCCAGCCGAGCGGGTTGGTGCTGCTGCTGCCGCATGGGTACGAGGGGCAGGGTCCGGAGCATTCCAGCGCGCGGCTGGAACGATTCCTGCAACTTTGCGCCGAGAACAACATGCAGGTGTGCAACGTGACGTCACCAGCGCAGTATTTCCACCTGCTGCGGCGCCAGATGTACGGCGGGCAGGACCGGCGCGGCTTGCGCAAGCCTCTGATCCTGATGACCCCGAAGAGCCTGTTGCGGCACCCGAAGGCGGTGAGCACGCTGGCCGATTTCACTCACGGCCATTTCGAACCGGTGATCGGCGATACCGGCGCCGCCGCGCCGGACCGTGTGTCGCGAGTGATCTTCTGCACGGGCAAGATCTACTACGAGCTTGTGGCGGAACGCGAAAAGCGCGAACTGAACAACGTGGCGATCATCCGGTTGGAGCAGATGTACCCGTGGCCCACCGAGGAGATCGAGACGATGTTGTGGCGGTATCCTTCGACCGCCGAGATTGTATGGGCCCAGGAAGAGCCGCGGAATCAGGGCGCGTACCTGTTTGTCCGCGACAAGCTGGAGCCGATGCTGGCGGCCACGCGGCGGACGCTTCGTTACGCGGGACGGCAGGAGGCGGCAGCGCCTTCCACCGGTTCCAGCAAGCGGCACGCACAGGAGCACGCGGCGGTGATGGAAGATGCCTTCAGTGGCGGACCGGTGCGACAGCGGCGCTATCGGGTGGTGGCGAAGGCCCGGAAAGAGCTGGTGCCGGGCCAGGCATAAGGACCGGGGCTGGAGCCGGCGCGGCGGGACAGGAGATCTGTGCCGCCGTGGGACACCCGGAGTTCCGCGATCAGGAGCCGAGGAGACCGATGGCGATAAGTAGCGCCTTGGCATCGATGGCCAGCGGCGTGGCCGCAACGGCGAGCACCGCGACGACTCCCGTCGCTGTGCGTCGCAAGATGCTTTCGTAGAGCACCCAACAGAAGAGCGGCGAGAAGACCCTGGCCCAGGAAAAGGGCTCGTACATGATGTTGGGACCGCCGGTGACCATAGCGAGAACGCTCCAAAGGAGAACCGCCAGTGGGGCGGCCTCCGTGCGGTGGGGCCAGGCCCAACGGGCGACCAGCACGAGACAGACCACGAGTCCGGTGATGGCCATTAGGTCGAGGACAGCGAGCAGCCAGGGCGCGCGTGGTGTCGCGATGCGGTGGATGAGAGCAAGCGGCAGGAAGCCGAATTCGCGCGCGGGCTGGCCGGGCGGGCAATACTTCCAGACGAGAATCCACCAGGAAACAGCCGGTGCAGCCGCCGTGAGATAGAGCACAACACGGCGCGTTGAGAACGCGAGGGCGGCGGCAATGACGGCTCCGTATTCGCGCGTGAGCGCTGCTGCGGCCGCGACGGGCCAGAGAGCGCGAGCGGAAGAGAAGCGCAGGAAAGCGACGGTCAGAGCGGCGAGTAGCGAGTCCGTGATGAGACGATCGACCGACGAGATGGTGGCCGGCAGGACGAGGAAGAGCAGTCCCCAGGCGGCCGCGCGGTTCCGGAGTAGAAAGAACTGAGCGGACCAGAAAACGCCGCAGAACACCGTGAGCAAGACTGCCGCGATGATGCCTTGGTCCACCCATCCGGGGTTTCCCAGCGCGAGGAGACGCCCCAAGGCCGGAAAGAGCACACGCGTATAGCGATTGAAGGGCGCGTCGACGTAGGCGCTGTATTCGAAGGGCGGCCAGAGGTCGTGGGCGATGTAGCGGTAGAACTGCCCGTCGTAGTCGGAACCCGGCGGGAAGACAGCCGTGCCTGGGCGAAGGTCGGGCGGAACAGGCGCTGTGGACGAAGTGTAGAAGAGGGCTGTCCACTGGCCGTGGTGGAGCGCGTGGACCTTGGTGGCCTGCCACGACAAGGCAAGCAGAACCGCGGCGCAAGCCAGCACCAGAGGGCTTCGCCAAAGGCGGGTCATGCGTCTATCCGCGCTGGGCGGAAGCGGCGCGATTGGGGGACCAGAGCGTCTCTTCCACGTCTTGAACGTGGTTTGCCCAGCGGCTCCAAACGAACAGGGCATCGCTCAGACGGTTCAGATAGCGCAGGTTGACCGGGTCGATGGGGACCTGGCGGGCGGCGCCGACCAGCAGACGCTCGGCTCTGCGGCAGACGGTGCGGGCGATGTGAAGGTCCGTGTTGATGCGCGATCCACCGGGCAAGACGAAGCTGCGCAGGGGTGGCAGATCCGCATTCATCGAGTCGATTTCGGACTCCAATTGCGACACGTCGGCGTCGGCGATGCGCGCCTGCTTTGGGTGGACGTGTTCCGGTGTCGTGGCCAGGATGGAGCCGAGATTGAAGAGCTCGTGCTGGACCCGTATCAGGATCTCGGCCAGCGGAGCCAGGGTAGGGACTCCATTGCACGTAACGGCAGCGGCCCCGACAAAGGAGTTGAGTTCATCCACGCAACCGTAGCATTCCAGGCGAGGAGAGTCCTTCGCGACGCGTTCGCCGCTGGCCAGGTGGGTATCGCCCTGGTCGCCGGTCTTCGTATAGATGCGGTTGAGGGCGAGGCGGGGTTCGTTGAACGATTGATCTTCCATGGGTTCGGACTAAATCTCATTGTAGGTGGAATATAATGGTGTCGAGGGCCCAACCCTCGCACGCATGCGCAGCTAAACCAAATTCCCACGTCTTTTTGACATCATGCCGCCCGATGGGGCGCAGGGGGATTGGTCTATGCTGCGAATCCACGAGATTTGCTACGAGATCCAGTGCGGGGTGCCGCTGTTTGCGCACGCCTGCTTTGAAATCAACAACGGTGACCGGATTGGCCTTGTGGGACCGAACGGCGCGGGTAAATCGACGCTTATGCGCGTGGTGTTCGGAGATCTGGCGCCGAGCGCGGGCAGCGTCGTGCGTCGAGGTGGGCTGCGAGTCGCGTATCTGGCACAGGAAGCGCCGCGAGGTACGGGCCAGACGCTCTTCGACCGCGTGATGGAGGCCGATGCCGAACTGGCGCGGCTGCGTCAGGATCCCGATTGGTTTGGGGAGTTTGTCGCAATGGGCGGCCCCGGTTTTGAAGCGCGGGTGGAGCGGGCCCTAAGCCGGCTCGGATTTCCCGACGAGAGCTGGAGTCTGGCGACGGAGCATCTGTCATCGGGCCAGCGGATGCGGGCGGAGCTGGCGCGGTGCCTGCTCTCCGGTGCGGACCTGCTGTTGCTGGACGAACCCACGAATCATCTGGATTCGGCCGCACGGGCGTGGCTGGAGGGCGAGTTGCGGCGTTTGGATGCGGCGGTCCTGCTGGTGTCGCACGATCGCGCGTTTCTGAACCGGGTGACGAATCGGACCGTGCTGATGGAGCGGGGCGTGGTGCAGTGCTTCGAGGGCAACTACGAGAAGTTCATCGAGCAGCGATCGCTGAAGGAGCGGCAGGCGTGGCAGCAGTACGACGCGCGCGAGCGGCAGGCCGCGGCGGAGCGGGCGGCGGCGGAGAAGCGCATGGCGCTGGCGCGAAAAGTGGCGAAGCCACCGGAAGGGCAGAGGGATGCGCGGGGCGGCGGTCCGCACTATGCGAAGAAGGCTGCGAAAGTCGCGCGGACCGCGCGGATTCTGCGGGAGCGACAGTCGATGCTGGAATCCGTTGAGAAGCCATGGGAGGAGCAGGGTATTCCGGAACTCGACTTCAGCGCAGTGGAACGAGGCGATGAGATCGCGGTGCGCGTGGAAGGAATGAGCAAGCGCTTTGGCGAGCGGGTGCTGTTCGAAGAAATGGATCTGCACATCACGCGGGGCGAGCGCTGGGTGCTGTCGGGGCCCAATGGATCGGGCAAAAGCACGTTGCTGCGAATGATGGCGGGCACGGAGCAGCCGGATGCTGGGGTGGTTCGTCTGGGTGGACGAGTGCGCGTGGGCTACCTGGCCCAGGAAGGTGAGAATCTGACGCTGGACCAGACGCCATTGGAACTGTGCATGAGTGTCTGCCCGGACGAGACGCGGGTACGAACCATGCTGGCCTGTCTGAAATTGCGGGCGGAGCAGATTCTTCGTCCGCTGACGACGCTGAGTGCTGGTGAGCGGACCAAGGCCGGGATGGCGATGCTGCTTCTCTCGGGTGCGAACCTCCTATTGCTCGATGAGCCGACGAATCATCTGGAGATGGAGGCGCGTGCGGCGCTGGAGGAGGCGCTGACGAGGTATCCGGGCACGGTCGTATTGTCAACGCACGACGAATGGCTGGCCGAGCGTATTTCGGACCATATGTTGGAATTGAGGGCTACAATCGAGGCATGAAGAGGGGCGCATCGGAAACGGCTCAGCCGTGCACGCTCAGTGGCATTCCGCTGGAGAGCCACTATGGCTCACCGGCGCCGGGCGAGTATCCTTACACGCGCGGCATTCACGCGGCGATGTACCGGGCGAAACTCTGGACGATGCGCCAGTTCTCGGGTTTTGCGACTCCGGAAGAGACGAATGCGCGCTACCGCTATCTGCTGGCTCAGGGGCAGTCGGGCCTGTCGGTAGCCTTCGACCTGCCGACTCTGATGGGCTGCGACCCAGATGACGCGGCGTCGCTAGGCGAGGTGGGCAAATGCGGCGTTTCCATCGCCTCACTGGCCGATATGGAGACGCTGTTCGACGCAATTCCGCTGGATAGGGTGAGCGTCTCGATGACGATCAACTCGCCGGCGGCGGTGCTGTTCGCGATGTATCTGGCGGTGGCCGAAAAACAGGGTGTGGCGTTCGAGAAGCTCAACGGCACCCTGCAGAACGACATTCTGAAGGAGTACATCGCACAGAAGGAGTTCCTGTATCCTCCACGGCCTTCCATGCGGCTGGTGACGGATGTGGTGGAGTATGCGGCGCGGCACGTACCCAGGTACAACCCGATTTCGATCAGCGGCTATCACATCCGGGAGGCCGGTTCGACAGCGGTGCAGGAACTTGCGTTCACACTGAGGGATGGCATCGAGTATGTGGAGTGGGCGCTGGAGCGTGGCTTGGCTGTGGACGAGTTCGCACCCCGGCTGAGCT
Source organism: uncultured Paludibaculum sp. (assembly GCF_963665245.1). Lineage (NCBI taxonomy): Bacteria > Pseudomonadati > Acidobacteriota > Terriglobia > Bryobacterales > Bryobacteraceae > Paludibaculum > uncultured Paludibaculum sp. The sequence goes on along the minus strand of NZ_OY762267.1, from coordinate 3,300,338 downwards.
TCTTCTTCAACGCGCACAGCGACTTCTTCGAGGAGATCGCGAAGTATCGCGCCGCCCGCCGCATCTGGGCGCGCGTCATGAAGGAGCGCTTCGGGGCGGAGGACGAGAGAAGCTGGAAGTTGCGGTTCCACACGCAGACCGCCGGGTGTTCGCTGACATGGCAGCAGCCTTACAACAATGTCGTGCGGACAACCTTGCAAGCTCTGGCTGGGGTGATGGGCGGAACGCAGTCGCTGCACACCAATTCGCTGGATGAAGCGTATGCGCTGCCCAGCGAGCAGGCCGTGACGCTGGCATTGCGGACACAGCAGATCATCGCGCACGAGAGCGGCGTGGCGGCGGTGGCCGATCCGTTGGGTGGGTCGCATTTTGTAGAAGCGTTGACCGACGAGGTGGAGCGGCAGGCGCTGGAGTATATGCGCCGTATTGACGAGATGGGCGGAATGATCGCGGCAATAGAGCGCAACTTCCCGCAGGCTGAAATTGCGGATGCGAGCTACCAATATCAGAAGCGCGTGGAGAGTGGTGAACAGGTGGTTGTCGGCGTGAACCGGTATGTGCAGGAGAACGAGCCCAAGCTCGAGATCCTCAAGATCGACCATGTGGCGGAGCAGGCGCAGGTTGCGAAAGTAGCCGCGCTGCGGGCGCGGCGTGATGCGGCGCGTGTCGATGCAGCCCTGGCGGCACTGAGGGACGCGGCGGAGGGGCAGGCGAATACCGTGCCGCTCATCCTGAATGCCGTGCGCGCCTATGCCACAACGGGTGAGATTTGCCGGACCCTGGGCGGGGTGTTCGGGGGGTGGCAAGAGAGAAGTGTTTTGTAGGGATATACTTAAGGGGACCAAGTGCAGAAGGATCCAAAGATCCGAGTACTGGTTGCCAAGCCAGGCCTCGACGGACACGACCGCGGAGCGAAGGTGATCGCGCGGGCGTTACGTGATGCCGGGATGGAAGTCATCTACACAGGACTGCGGCAAACGCCGGAAATGATCGTGAATGCGGCCCTGCAGGAAGATGTTCAGGTCATCGGACTGAGCATTCTGTCAGGCGCGCACAACGCGATTGTTCCGCGAGTGATGGCAATGTTGCGTGAGAAGGAAATGGACGACGTTGTGGTCGTCGTAGGCGGCACCGTCCCGGATGACGACGCCGTAAGACTGAAGGAACTGGGAGTCGCGGCTGTGTTTCAGCCCGGCGCCGCGCTGGAAGAGATTGTGGCGTTCGTGAAAACGTCCGTCCGCGCGGCTGTTTGAGGGCCAAGGGTACGAGGCCGGCTTCCACAACATTTTGCTAGGATTTTGTTACAACACATGCAAGACCGACTCAACATCGCCGTGTTTGTCGACTACGACAACATCGAAATCGGCGTGAAAAGCACACTTCGACGGGAGTTCGAAGTGTCGCTCGTGCTGGACGCTCTCAAGGAGCGCGGGGACATAGTCGCAAAGTTCGCTTACGCGAACTGGAGCCGCCAGGAAGGCGCCACGCGGCAGATGGCGGAAAATGCGGTGCAGATGGTGCAGCGCATTCCATCGCCACGTGGAGACAAGAACGGCGCCGACATCAATCTGGCGCTGGATGCGCTGGAGATGGCGTTCACGCACGATCACGTGAACGCATTCGCCGTGGTCAGCGGTGACTCCGACTTCATCCCCTTGGTGAACAAGCTGAAGGAATACGGCAAGACCGTGTTCGTAGTGGGCGGCAAGGCCTTCACTTCGACCATCCTGCAGCAGAATTGCCATGAGTTCATCAGCTTCGAATCGCTGCTGAATGCTGACTCGATTCCGCTGCCGCCTCCGCAGTCGCAGACGCAGCAGGCGCAAGGCCCGGCCGGCGCGCCGACGGGTGATCGCGAGCCCTATCGCGAATCCTACCGGGACCGCAAAGAGAAGCGGTTCCGTGAGCGCGAAGAGCGGCGTCGGGAGCGTGAGCAGCGCGAAGGCCCAATGCCGGCCGCTGGTCCGGCGGGTGCGCCTGGCGCGGGTCCTGGTCCAAAAGACCAGCCGCAGCAGGGACGTCCTGCTCCGCTGGATCTGGCTCTGGCCATGCCGCTGGTGGAGCGCGCCTTGCAGGTGCTGGAGCGCCGCAATGTGCAGCCCCAGTTGGGGCTGCTGAAGTCGACGATGCTGCAGTTGGACTCCGCGTTCAACGAAAGCGCCTACGGTGCCCGCAGCTTCTCCGATTTCGTCGAAAAGCTGAAGCGGGCCGAACTGGTCTACGTGAAGGGCACCGGCGGCCGGTACTTCATCGAGCGCAAGCATAACTATCAGGAAAAGGCTCTGCCTCGTCCGGAAGAGGCGCTGCCGCAACTGCGCGAGGTGCTGGAGATTCACCGCCTGGAGTTCGAAGAGAGCGGTCAGACGGCCGAAGACCTGTCGACCTGGATGAAGGAAGAATATCCAAGCTTCGATCACGCCAACTACGGCTTCCAGGGCTTTGCCGAATTCCTGAACTTTGCGCAGGACAAAACAGTAGTCCGCTTGCAGCACCGCCAGGAAGGCGGGTTGCTGGTAAGCCTCGGCTCTGAGTTCTATCCGCAGGCGCCGCCAAAGCAGGAAGTGAAGGAAGAAGATCTGCTGACCGAGCACGACTTCAAGCAGCCCATTGTGAAGGGGCAACCCACGGCGACCGGCGAGATTCCGCCGGATGATGAGCCACCCAAGGCCACGAAGAAGCGGGTCAGCCGCAAGAAGGCCGACACGGGCGGCCAGGATAAGCCGGTGCGCCGCACCCGGCGGAAGGCTTCGGAGTAATTCAAGATGGGTGACATTCAACGTATCTTCCCAGCGGATACGCCGACGCCGCGTGGTCCGTATTCACCGGCGATTCGCGCGGGCGACTTCATTTTCGTGTCGGGGCAGGGTCCGGTGGACCCAGCCACGGACACGATGTCCTATGGCGACATCCAGCAGGAGACCCGCACCACGTTGAACAACGTGAAGCGCATCCTGCACGCAGCCGGCGCGTCAATGAGCGACGTGGTGAAGTGCAGCGTGTTTCTGCGCGACGGTAAGGATTTCGCGGCAATGAACGAGGTCTACCGCGAGTTCTTCGGTGAACAGAAGCCGACGCGCACAACCGTGGCGGTGGCGTTTGCCGATCCCACGATGAAGGTGGAGATCGACTGTATCGCATATAAGCCCCTCTAGTCGTCGGGTTACCGGAACCAGACAGCGCCGCGGGATCGAAGCCGATCCCGCGGCGATTCTCTTTTTGGGATGCTACTTCTCTGCCTGCTTCTCGAACAGCAATTTCTGGTCCTGCGCGCCGCCGGGCCCTTCGAAGTGACGGTAGATCCTCACGGCTTTGCCTTCAGGCTGGGGCTCCCAGCGGTCAGTGAGCTTGATTTCGTTCTGCCCGAACTTGCCCCAGGTCTCGACGACGAGCACAGGTCCCTCCCAGTGGGCCTTGTACTTCAAGGGATTGCCCTGGGCGACGACATTACCCTCCTGCCCGTTGATGACGTACTTCAGCTTGCCGGCGCTGGCGCCGGGCGGGGCGTCATGGAAAACCTCATATTCGAGTTCGGGCTCTTTGTGGACGACAATGAAGCGCACAGCCCTGGCCGGCTGTTTGGCGAAATCACTCTTCGTGACGCTCAGTTCCCAATGGCCTGTGAAGTTGGGCTTGTCCTGGGCGAAGCCCAGCATGGCCGTGAGCAGAAGCAGCGCAAGGGTTCTCATAGACAGAATCCAGGATAACTCCACCATTTCGACGAAGAGCAAGGAGCGGAGTTTTTCTTTCGACGGGCGCGCGTATTGTCAAAGCATGAGCGGGCCGTGGAAGGCCAGCCGGAAAGAAGGAGCTGAGACGATGACTGGGATGCGCTATGCGACAACACAATGTTCGCTGGGTTGGGTTCTGCTGGCGGCGCGCGAGGACGGGGTCTGCGCGATTCTGCTGGGTGATGCGCCGGAGGAGTTGACGAAGGATCTGCAGAAGCGGTTTCCGCGCGAAACTCCGTGGGAAGACGGTGTGGGTTTGCGGGCGTGGCTGGCCCAAGTAGTGGAAGCGATCGAACGTCCGGGCACCGCGCTCACTCTGCCGTGGGCGGAGCGGGGGACACGATTCCAGCAGCGCGTGTGGCGCGAGCTGAAGGCGGTGCCGGCGGGCTCCACCACGAGCTATCGGGAACTGGCCGCGCGCGTGGGTAATCCGAAGGCGGTGCGGGCAGTGGCCCGGGCGTGCGCGGCGAATCCGCTGGCGGTGGCGGTACCGTGCCACCGGGTGTTGCGGGTTGACGGAGAGTTGGCCGGTTACCGGTGGGGCCTGGATCGTAAGCGGGCACTGCTGGAACGGGAGGCCCTGGCATGGGCATAGCCGTGACAGACCGGATCGCGGCTCTGGATTGGATCAGTCTGGCACGAGAGCTCGATGCGCATGGCTGCGCGGTGGCGAAGGGCCTGCTCAGTCCGGCTGACTGCGCCGGCGCTGTGAACTGGTATCCCAACGATACGTGGTTTCGCAGTCGCGTGATTATGGGCCGCCATGGCTTTGGGCGCGGTGAATATAAGTACTTCGCGGCCCCGCTACCGCCCCTGGTGGAGGAGCTGCGAGAGGGCTTCTACGGCCCGCTGGCACGGATCGCCAATCGCTGGAATGCCGCGCTTGACTTGACCAAAGCCGGATTCCCTGAGCTGCATCAGCAGTTTCTCGACCGGTGTCATGCCGCCGGCCAAACACGGCCCACGCCTCTTTTGTTGCAGTACGGAGCAGGCGACTACAATTGCCTGCACCAGGACCTGTATGGCGCCCACGTCTTCCCGATACAGGTGGCCTTCCTCCTCAGCGAACCTGGCCACGATTTCACCGGCGGCGAGTTTGTACTCACCGAACAGCGTCCACGCATGCAGTCGCGCGCGGAGGTTGTGCCGCTACGCCGTGGCGATGGCGTTATTTTTCCGGTGCACCATCGCCCGGTTGAGGGGACTCGCGGCGTCTATCGAGTTCAAATGCGGCACGGCGTGAGCCGCATCCGTACCGGCCAGCGGCATACGCTGGGTGTGATCTTTCACGACGCGCAGTAGAGCTCCGAGTGGGGTGCGAGTCATCGGGCGGGGCTCCTGCGGCGGTCGCACGAAACTACAGGCCGGCAGGCGTGGGCAGTGACCACGGCGGCCGGTACTGCTTGCTGAGTTGAGCGGCGGCGTCCGGGTCGCCGACGATCTCCTCATTCTGCGCGTCCCAGCGGATGGTGCGGCCGGTGCGGTAAGCGATATTGCCGAGATGACAGGGCACGATCGACGTGTGGCCCACTTCGACATCGGCGAACGGGCGCTGACGGCTCTTCACGGCGTCGAGGAAGTTCTGGACGTGAACGATCTGGATCTCGGGATCGAGTGAAAGTCCGGTCACTTCGACGGCCTCGCACAACGGCGGATTGATGGTGGAAGGTGCGGGCGGCCGCTTCTCGCCCGTCACTTCACGCCGCCTTGAGGCAAGCATCTCCTGCACTTGATCCACGTCGGATCGCACGATGGCCGAGAACTTCGAGGGAATCACCTGGTACCCCTTGCGATCCACAAAAAGCGTACCCCTGGTGCCATAGAAGATCGTGCCGGCGTAGCGGTCCATCCGCATGCCCACCTGGCTGTTGGCGAAGCGCACCGTGAAGCCGGGATACTCGAAGGTCGCCAGGAAGTTGTCGGGCGTGTCGCGATTGTCCCTGATCATGCGCCCGCCGGTGGCCGAAACGCTCTTGGGTGCCGTGACATTCATGATCTGGTGGATGCTGTCCAGGTGATGGGCGCCCCAGTCCGTCATGTTCCCGCCGGAGTAGTCCCAGAACCAGCGCCAGTTCCATATATAGCGATTGCGGTTATATGGCGCCTTGGGCGCCGGGCCGAGGTACAGATCCCAATCGAGCCCATTCGGCGGGGCGGAATTGGGCACGTCGCCAAAGCCGACCGGATACTCGTTCGAAACGATCCAGCAATCGATGTCCGAGACTTCGCCGATATAGCCGCTCTGCACCAGTTCCGCGCATTTGGCAAAGTGCGGAGCGGAACGCTGCTGGCTGCCCACCTGGAAGATGCGATTGTATTTACGCGCCGCCTGGACCATCCGGCGGCCCTCCTCTACGGTATGCGAGAGCGGTTTCTCGCAGTAAACATCCTTGCCGGCCTGGCAGGCCATGATCGCCATGGGTGCGTGCCAGTGGTCGGGCGTCGAAACAAAGATGGCATCGATGTCCTTGCGCTCCAGCACCCTGCGGAAGTCCGTATACGCCTCGGTCTTGCCACCCACCTTCTGCTTCGTCATCGAGGCGAGAGGCTGGAAGGCATCGCAGACCGCAGCCAGATCGACACCGTTGTTGCGCGAGATGATCGTAGTCTCGTAGTAGCCCCGGCTGCCCAGGCCGATCTGTCCGATGACAATGCGATCATTCGCGCCCAGCACAGTGCCCGGAAACGGGCCCACGGCAGCGGCCGTGGCGGCGGTCTTCACAAAGTCTCTGCGTTCCATTCGAGATGCTCCAGGCAAGATGTCGCAATGCGGCGCGGCCCGCCCAAACTCGTTGTTTAGTCTATACCCGCTTCGCTGGGCCTGCCGATGGCGATATCATCATGGAAACTGCGGCCGGAAGGCCCGCTGGGAGGGCTGCTGGAGAAGGGGCGGCGAAGTGGCGAATCACTGACAAAGAGAGGCGGCGCATATGGCAAGTGGTCCCCTGACGGCATCACAAGTGGCGGAATATCACGAACACGGCTTCGTCCTGGCCCGTGGCATGTTCAGCACAGCCGAGATCGACCTGTTGGGAAGAGCAGCTAAGGAAGACCGTGAACTGGACGCACGGTCATTCGGGCGCAACGATGGCGAGGGCCACGTCGTGCGGCTTTCGTTGTGGAATCATCCCGGCGACGCTGTTTACGGCATGTTCGCGCGTTGCGCATCCATCGTCGATTCGGCGGAAGCACTGCTGAACGGCGAGGTCTATCACTATCACTCAAAGATGATCATGAAGGATGCCCGCGTGGGTGGGGCCTGGGCGTGGCACCAGGACTACGGCTACTGGTATCAGAACGGAGTGCTGTCTCCTGATCTGTGCAGTGCGTTCATCGCGGTCGATCGCGCCACTCGCGAAAACGGCTGCCTCCAGGTGGTGCCGGATTCGCACAAACTGGGGCGCATCGATCACGTCCTCACCGGCGAACAGGCCGGCGCCGACCGCGAGCGAGTCGATGCCATTCTGAAACGCATGCCCTTGAGCTACGTCGAGATGGAGCCCGGTGAGGTCCTCTTCTTCCACAGCAACATGCTCCATCGCTCAGCGGAGAACAACTCGGAGAACCCCCGCTGGTCGATGATCTGCTGCTACAACGCGGCGCGCAATGATCCTTACAAGGACTCCCATCATCCCCGTTACACGCCCTTGAATAAGGTGCCGGATACGGCGATCCTGCAGGCTGGGCTTCGCCGGTTTGGGGACTCCGCTTCCGACGTCGCTTGGCTCGAAGCGGCTCGTGACGAGAGCGCGCGCAGTCTGGAGCAGCCCAAGTAGTCTCATGGCGCCCGCCCTACGTTGCCTTATGAGCTGGCTCGCGCTGGAAGATATGGCGCGATTCGAGCCCCTGCGCGGCAACGCGGACACCCTTCAGCAACGTCGTCTGGAGGACATTCGCGACGCGGGGTACGACGGTGTTCAATTCGACGTCGAATACTCCAACCGGCAGCTGGCCGCCTGCCGCTCGCTGGGCTTGAGCATGGCCGCATCGGGCCGCGTGAATGAGCCCGAAGAGGCCGGCCCCCTGGCGGAGCGGCTCGCCGGAGATGGCTTCCCCTGCGCCACTCTGCACGTAGGCTGGGGTCTGGAAAGCGACGAGCAGGCGTGCCGGCTCATCGAGGCCGTGCTGTCGGCTTCCGAGCGCCACAGTGTCCCCCTGTACATTGAAACCCATCGAGCCACCATCTTCCAGGACGCGTGGCGGACGGTCGCGTTTCTCGCTCGCTATCCGCAAATCCGCGTCAACGGCGACTTCTCCCACTGGTACACCGGGCTGGAGTTTGTCTACGGCGGCTTTGAGAAGAAGCTGCAGTTCATTCAGCCGGTACTGGAGCGCGTGCGCTTCCTCCATGGCCGCATCGGCAACCCGGGCTGCATGCAGGTGGACATCGGTGATGGCGACGAAACCGTCCACCCCTATGTCGCGCACTTCCGCGCTCTCTGGACCCGGTCAATGGAGCACTTCCTCAGTCAGGCCGCGCCCAGCGATTCACTTTATTTCGTCCCTGAGTTGCTCTCGCCGAGGATCTACTACGGCCGGACCTTTCCCGATGCCCAAGGCTGCCCGCGTGAGGAATGCGATCGCTGGTCCCAATCCCTCGTGTTGTGCGGCTTGGCACAACGCTGCTTCATGGAAGCGCAGCAGCGGCTCACAAAGAGGCCGAGTCAAAGCTGATCGTGCGATTGCGCCAGAACGACGCGGCTCTCGGCCCAAACGATGGAACTTACCCAGCGGGTCGCGAGCAGGAGTTTCTGCCCTCGGAACCAACTGCCGGTGCCCGCCACCAGATAACGAATGAACCAGTTCGCATCATCCATAATCAAGTCGTCGATGTGACCCATCTCGCGATCAGTGGCGTCGACACTGTACGTCATCACCTCTCTGGCGCTCCGCAGGTGAGTATCCACCTCGACGACGACCGGACGCTCGGTAACAAGAACAGGGGCTAAAGGCGGCTCAATCGACCAATATGCCGGCCAGCCGTAGTACTCGCTGACAGCGATCTCCTGCTGGCGCGAAACCGGTTGCTCCGTGTCCACATCCGGGCTGTTGCGCACCTGCTCCTGCGTCAGGCTGACAGGCACGACACGTCGCTCCCAGTCCGGCTGTGATGCCGCCGCGGGCGAAACCAGCACCTGCCGGCTGGAAAACCAACTCCCTGTTTCCACAACAATGTAGCGGACAGTCCAACCACGCTCATCGAACAGAAAATCGTGCACATGGCCCAGTTCGCCGTCTACGGCTTGAATCACCGAGCCAAACAGAGTGTTCAGGCTGCGAAGCATAGCTGCCTCCTTGAAATCTGTGTAGCTATCTCCAGTGTGCCGCCGGCGGCGGCGCTTGGGGATCCCAAAAGGAGAGTACGCCGGCGTCGAATTCAGGTGGCTCCGGGTCGCGTGAAATGAAAAGAGCCCGAGGGCCAGGCTCAGTCGGCCCCCGGGCTTTCACGGTTTTTTCACCACAAACTCAGTCGTCGTCGCCGTTTGGCGCATCCAGCCAACCGGGGCGCCGCAGAACGTCTCTGGGCCGGGAACCATCGGGCGGTCCGATGATCCCTTCCCGCTGCATATTATCCAAAATTCGAGCCGCGCGGCCATACCCCAGCCGCAACCGGCGCTGCAGGATGGATGTCGATGCCTTCCCCATCTCGCACACAACGCGCGCTGCGTCGCGGTACAGCGGATCTTCTTCGCCGTCCGCTTCGTCCGCCTCGTCGTTGTCATCGTCGGACGGCGGGGCAATGAGATAGCTCTGGTCGTAGTCCGGCGAACCTTGTTTGCGCCAGAAGTCGACCACATCGGTGATCTCGGTCTCGGTCACAAACGCACCGTGCACGCGCAGCAGTCGCGACGTGCCCGGCGGTAGGAACAGCATGTCGCCCTTGCCCAATAGGTGCTCGGCGCCCATCACGTCGAGCACGATGCGCGATTCCACGCGAGTCGCCACTCGGAAACTGATGCGGGCCGGGAAGTTCGCTTTGATCAAGCCGGTGATGACGTCGACGCTCGGGCGCTGTGTGGCCAGCACCAGGTGCATACCCACCGCGCGAGCCATCTGCGCCAGCCGGATCACCGACTCTTCCACCCCGGCGCGCTCGAGCATCATCAGGTCGGCCAACTCGTCGATAACGATGAGGATGTACGGCAGTGGCCGCTCCTCTTCCACCGGATCCTTCGGCTTATTCTCGTCAAACAACGACATCGGTTTGTCGTTCGCCAGCCGGACCTTCTTGTTGAACTGGTCGATGTTGCGGACACCGTAGCTGGCCAGCAGTTTGAGCCGGCGTTCCATCTCCAGCACCGCGTTGCGCAGAGCGTTCACGGCCTTCTTCGGCTCGGTGATCACCGGCGTCAACAGGTGCGGGATCCCGTCGTAGATCCCCAGTTCCACGCGCTTCGGATCCACCATGATCATGCGGACTTCATCGGGCGTGGACTTGTAGATCACCGACATGATCAGAGCGTTCAGCATCACGCTCTTCCCGCTGCCGGTGGAGCCGGCGATCAGCAAGTGCGGCATCTTCTCCAGTTCGGAGATGCGGATGCGGCCGCTGATATCCTTGCCCAGGGCGACGGTCAGACGCGACGCGGACTCAATGAACTCATCCGATTCCAGAATCTGGCGCAGGCTGATCATCTCACGCCGGGAATTCGGGACTTCGATGCCCATGGTCGGCTTGCCGGGGATGCGCTCAATCAGGATCGATTCCGCCTGCAAGCCCAGGCACAGATCCTCGCTCAACGTGGTGATCTTCGCGATCTTCACGCCAGCATCAGGCTTGAACTCAAACGTGGTGACCACCGGGCCAGGGTTGATCTGGACGACGTTGCCCATCACGTTGAACTCTTCGAGTTTCGACTTGATCCGGCTGGCCACGTCCTTCAGTTCCGCGCTGTCATAGCCCTCACGGTCCGGCACGATGTTGAGCAGATTCGTGGGCGGAACGCGGAACGACGTCCGGCGGGGCGGCTCATCTTTCGGCTTCACCGGCGCTTTCGGGAGGGGCGGCGCCGGTACAACCTCAGGCGACAGTTCGTCCTCCAGAGAACGAATCGGGATGTCCTGCTCCCACGGCGGAGCGTCTTCGACGGCCGTGCTTCCATTTCGATAGCTGTTGCCCGGTCCGTTCGAATGGCCGTTGGCATACGATTCGCCGTGGCCGTTCGTGTAGTGCGGGATCTCCGCCTCCAGGCTGGCCTCTTCCATTTGGGCGACATCGGCATTGAGCCCGGCCGGGCTCAGGGCGACGCCGGCTACGGCGGCTTTACCGCGCGACCTCCTGCCGGCCATGGCCTGGGCCAGCATCCCAGCCGATTCCGCCTCCTCGGGCCGCATCTCCTCGGCCATCCGCTCCATCGTCGGCTTGGGCTTCCGCTTCCACACCCGGTTGAGTTGGTTCATCAGCCATTGCTCGACGGCCTCGCCGATCGCCGCGACCGAGAACGTCGACACCAGGTAGACGGACAGAATCACCATGCACGCCAGAAGGATCGCTGTACCGGTGACGTTCAGGATCTTGATGAGGCTACTCGATACCAGATAGCCCGCCACGCCGCCGGACGAGAAGGCCCCGTCGTAGGGATGGAAGGGTTCCAGCAGATCCAGCACGCCGGAGACCGACGCCGACATGAGACTGTAGCCGATCAGCCGGGCGATGGGTGATCGAAGTTCCTTCGCCCGCATCCAACGCAGTCCCAACCACGCGGTAAGGAATGGTACCACCCACGCCGTGAGGCCGATCGATTGGAACAGCAGGTCGGAAATGTGCGAGCCGACGCTTCCAATCTTGTTGTGGGCCGGCGCGCGCCAAGTGGCGTTATTCCAACTGGAATCAGTCGGATCGTAGGAGGCGAGTGCAAACAGCAACCCCACGGAGGCGAGCAGCAACACAATGCCCGTCACCTCTTTGAGGCGTGGAAAGCGTGTGAATATTTTTACCTTCATCCGCCCAACCGGCGAGAGAAAGCCAGAGCAAAGCAAGTATACCAGAACCTTAGCTGTAGACAAGGACTTGGCCTAGTCCCACGAGTCTATGACTGGCTGGATCTGGCGAAGGGTGAGGCGCACGCGCCTGCATCGTTTGCGCACTCTACGTCTGGCGGCCTGCATGGCTTGCGGGGAGCGGGCTGCCGAAAGGTTTGATTCTCCAATTATTTCAATAAGATACGAGTGTGCGATGTTTGGCGCGGAGGGTGCTTTCCTGATTGGCGTGCGGACAGGCACCAGCTTAAGGAAAACTAAATGAACATCAAACTGACCACCTCCCTTCTTTGCGCCGCTCTTCTCACGGCGCCCTTCACCTTCGCTCAGGGTAAAGGCACCCCGGCCAGCCCCGGCCAACGCGCCAACCCGGGGCTGAACATGGCTATGCAACAGACGATCGAGGGCACCATCAGCAGCGTCCAGATCACCTATGGCGTCCAATACCCCTCTATCGTTCTCGATCAGACGTCCATCAAGGTCGCCCCCATCTGGTACCTTCTGGAGAACGACTTCGAACTCGCTGCCGGTGAAGCCGTTGGCGTCCTGGCTGCTCCTTCGAGTACGGCCGGCGATCCCTACCTTTACGCTGTCGCGGTCACCAAAACCGCCTCCGGAGCCAAGATTACCTTGAGGAATGAGGCTGGCGTCCCGCTATGGTTGGGTACGGCCCGTTCGGGCGGTAATGCGGCAGTACCCCGCATCGCGGGAAACTGCATTGACCCTGCCAGTATCAACACCGTCTCAGGCACGATTGAGAGCGTCACCATCGGCATCGGCATCCAGCAACCGGTACTCGTCCTGAAAACCAACGGCACTCTGATGGCGTTCAAGCTCGGACCGGAACGCCTCCTGCTGGACATTGACCTCGAACTGAAAACCGGTTCGGAACTCACCGTCAGGTACGCCACCGCCACCTGCTGCGATGAGTACCTTGCGCTGCAACTCACCGATGCCACCGGCAACACCACCGTCCTTCGCAACGACGACGGCACCCCTGCCTGGAACAACTAGAAACACACTTCAGCCCGCCGCTCAATATGATTCGGCGGCGGTTGCCGTGCGCCCGGTTCCGTCTCGCGAGACGACGGGACCGGGCGTGTGAGGTTCGCCATGCCACTCATCCAACTCAATCCCATCCAACACCCTCACCCTCCTGGCAATCCCTGGTTTCGGTCGCCGCGGCTCATTCGCCACGGCGTCATGCTGTTTTTCTTCCTCTTCTTGCTTCATGTAGCGTATGAGCATCAATTGCGGGGCGGCGGTCCGAAGGGTGCCCCGTCCATTGAGGCCTACTGCCCATTTGGCGGGATCGAGAATCTCTACCAATTCGTTACGACGGGCGGCTTCATTCGGCACATCGAGCCTTCGGCCATGATTCTCATGGCCGCCCTACTGCTGCTGAGCGTTGTACTCAGTCGTGGTTTCTGCGGCTGGATCTGCCCCTTCGGCAGCCTGCAGGAGTGGCTGGGGCTGTTGGGCCGCCGGATCTTCGGCCGGAGCTACAACCCTCCGGGTGTCTGGGTGCGCCGTTTGAGCTATCTGAAGTACCTGATTCTGCTGGTGATCGTTGCCCTCACCTGGCACCTTGGGACCCTCGTGTTCCGACCCTACGATCCGTTTCTCGCCTTCTTTCACCTGGGTGCTGGCTTCAGCGAATTGCCTTACGCCTATGCCATCCTGGGTGCCGTCCTGCTGGCATCACTGAAGTACGAGCGGTTTTTCTGCCGCTACGCCTGCCCGTTGGGTGCCGTCATCGGCCTGCTCGGCAAGTTTGGGCTCACGCGCATCACGCGGTCCGACGAAGGGTGTAGGGGCTGTAACCTATGCCAGAAGAAGTGCTTTACGCACATTGAGTTCCTGTCGGCAAACACCATCAACGACGCCGAGTGCAACCACTGCCTCGATTGCGTGGTGCATTGCCCAAAGCCGAATGTGCTCACGCTGCGAGGCTTGAATATTCACCTGTCGCACGGCGCGTACGCCGGCCTTCTCATCGCCGGTTTGGCGGCAATGATCGGGGTGAGTCAGGCCACCGCCTATTGGCGCACCAAACCGGCAATGGTGGCCTTTACCGATGCCGCCGGGCGGCTCGACCCCGAACAGCTTCGAGGCTGGATGAGTTTGCAGGACATCAGCGACGGCTACGGCATTCCCCTCGGCCGCCTCTACTCGGCGGCGCAGCTTCCGCCGCAGGTCGCGGCCGGGACGCACCTGAATCAGATCGCCAGGAACTACAAGCTCGAGTTCGAGCCCGACCGTATGCGCGACGTTGTGCGGGCTATCCTGGCGCATAACGAACCCACGGCAGCAAAGGCGGCCGGTGGGAAGGACCACGACGGAAGCGAGGAAGTGAAAGGCTTCATGAGCCTGCGCGAGATCGCCTCGACGACCAACGTGCCGGAGCAATGGCTGACGAAGCGGCTGCATGTCCCGGCCGGCATCGACCCGAAGCAACCGGTTCGCGAGTGGATGCACAGGCAGGGTAAAAGTATCCAGGACGTCCGCACCTCGGTGGCGGACTATCGAGCCGGGCGGAGGTAGGCTTGGCAGAAACACAAAGGGCCACGGCTGCTTTCACAGCCGCGGCCCTTGTCGCACCCTCCGATCAGCTCAGTTTCTTCTCCATCCGTAGCGGCCCATGCGCCACAACGGAACCCCATCGTCGTCCCTCAATTGGATCGTGATCTTGTCGGCCGTCAGCGACACACTCTGCGCCAGCACCAGATCGCCGACCTGGAACCCCTTCACCGAGGCGTCGAGGCCGGCTTTGGGATTGAAATTGTGCTCGAACAGATAACGCATCGAACCCAACATGACTCGATGCAGGCCTTTCGAATCGCGCAACTCGAGATACGGCATACCTTGCCCCGCCGCGATCCGTACCTGCTCGATCGTGCCCTTCAACTCCACCTTTGGGCTACCGTCCGGAGGCGATTGCGGTCTGTTGGGTTGCGAGGCCACCGGAGCGGCGGCCAGGCAACACCAGATGATCAATTTTGGGAGCATCTTCGTTTCCTCCCTTTGCTGGGATGGCTCGGACGCTCTACTTCTTGGCCTCGGGCGCGGCCGGCGCCGCTGCAGCCTGCCCGCGACGGCAGCATCCCCTTCCCTGACCGCAGCCACCGCCTCGACGGCCGGCCGCCATTCCCCTACCACTGCCGCGGCCCTGACCGACGGACTGCCCCGTGATATCGCACTTGCCGTCCTTGTCCTTGTCGCCCCAGGCGTGTGGGCCAGGCGCGCTCTGCGTTTGAGCCAGAACGCCCATCGAGATCGCTAAAAGACCCGTTCCGAGTCCAATCAGAAGTCTTTTCATATCAGCCTCCGCTCTGGGAAAGGCAAACAGAGGGCCAACCTGACTTCGGCAATACTTCAATCAGTTACAGCTTTCTTTGGCACCCGAGATGCGCAAGGTTTGCGCTGATGCCCGGTGATCCTTGCAAGTCTTGCGCTTTGGCTCGACGGGCCTTTGCGTGCAAGTGAACTTCGCAGTGAGGCAATCCATCTCCAGGCCCGTCCGGCTGATCTGGATCCTGACGGCCTTTGGTCTGCCGGCGATGCTGTTCTACAGCGCCATCCGCACCTACAAGGAACTGGATGACCAGAAGACGGTCTACCTGCGCAGCCGCGTCGCTGCCATCGCAGCCCGCCTGGAGACCCTTCCCCCGGGGCTCTCGTCCGACGAGATCCTGGAGACCTTCAGCGAAGAGCCCGGCCTGATGAACCTGCGGGTCTTGGAACCCCCGGCACAGGCAGAGTCCGATCCGCTGGCCGATTTGTGGCGGGGCCGCGAGCTGTTTCGCACTGAAAATGAAGTAGTTGCTGGGCGGCAGGTGTTCCGCGCCTTCGTGCCGTTTCACACGGGTAACGGACTGCGGCTGGCTCGCATCGAGCTCGCGGAGAACACCGCCGACTTTCTGGTGGAGCACGCCCGCCACCACCTCTGGTTCGCGGGCTTTGGCGGCATACTCATCCTCGCACTCTCTCTGTTCGCCCTCTGGAGCCTCGAACGGACCGCCGAGGCCGAGCGCCGCCAGTTGGAACTCCAGCACCTCGCTCACATCGGCAAGATGTCGGCCGTGCTGGCCCATGAGATCCGGAACCCCCTGGGCACCATCAAGGGCTTCGCGCAGTTGCTGGACGAGCAACTCCCGTCCGGGTATTCGGAGTATCTCCAGCCCATCCTGTCCGAGACCGCCCGTCTGGAGGGCCTGGTGAAGGATCTTCTCCTCTATGGGCGGCCGGCCCAGGCAGTCCTCCGCCAGGTGGAGAGCACCGAACTGGCGGAAACCGTACAAACCCATATTCACCAGGCGCTGGCCTCGGGGGCGGTGCGGCTGGAGAAATCGATCGTCTCTGTCACGTTCGAATCCGATCCGAATCTCCTCGAGCAGGCGCTCCTGAACCTGCTAAGAAACTCGATGGAGGCCCTGCAGGAGCGCGGCACGGGCACGGTGCGTTTGGAAGTGGAATCGCGAGACGGTCAGGTGGTCTGGCGCGTGCTGGACGACGGTCCGGGACTCAGTGAGGAGGCGCGGCGGCGTTTGTACGAGCCATTCTACACATCCAAGGCATTCGGCACCGGTCTCGGGCTCTCCATCACCCGTAAGTTGGTGGAAGCCTTGGGTGGACAGTTCCGGATTGAGAATCGGGCGGAGGCCGGCACGATGGCCACCATCGTGCTCCCTTCGCGGCCAGGTGAATGAGAGGGATGCAGACGATGGAACAAATTCTGGTGGTCGATGACGATCCGGGCTTTCGCAGACTGCTGGAGACTATTCTGGCGGGGGAAGGCTACCACGTCGATACGGCGGGTACCGTAGACGAAGCGATCCGGATCTGCGGCCGCAAACAGTTCCATCTCGTGGTTTCGGATCTGAGGCTGCCGGACGGAGACGGGTTGGACGTGTTGCGTTGGTCCAAGGAACATATGCCGGCTACCCCGGTGATCATGATCACCGGCTTCGGGTCCGTCGCGTCCGCTGTCGAAGCCATGAAGCTGGGGGCAGTGGACTACCTGGGTAAACCGTTGAGCAGTCCCGACGAACTGCGCATGCTGGCTCGCAAAGCGCTGGATCAGAACCGTGCCGAGCACGAGCGCGACCTGTTGCGTGAGGAGCAGCAAAGCCGGTTCTCGTGCGGGTCTATCATTGCCGAACACCCTTCCATGGCGAAGGTCGTCGAACTGGCCCGCAAAGTCGCTCCGACCAACGCCACCGTACTCATCACTGGAGAGAGTGGCACGGGCAAGGAGATCATCGCTCACTGCATCCACGACAACAGCACCCGGGCGAGCCGGGCATTCGTGCCCGTTAACTGTGCGGCCCTCTCGCCGACGCTGATCGAAAGTGAACTCTTCGGTCACGAAAAGGGATCGTTCACAGGGGCCGTCGGCCAACATGTCGGCCGCTTTGAACGCGCCCATGGCGGGACACTGTTTCTGGACGAGATTGGAGAGCTGGATGCCAACCTCCAGGCCAAACTGCTGCGCGTACTACAGGAGAAGATGTTCGAGCGCGTGGGCGGGACCCGCCAGATCAGCGTCGATGTACGCGTCATCGCCGCCACGAATCGCGATCTGCACCGCTCCGTTTCCGACGGCAAGTTCCGAGAGGATCTGTACTACCGCCTGAACCTGTTTCCCATTGAGCTTCCGCCCATCCGCGAGCGCGGCGGCGACATTGTCAAATTGGCCCGCTTCTTCCTGCAGCGCGCCGGCCGGTCGATGAACAAACCCAACCTGCGGCTTTCGCCTAGCGCCGAACAGATTCTGATGGGCTACGTCTGGCCCGGAAACGTCCGGGAGCTGGAGAACATGATGGAGCGCATGGCCATCCTTTGCGACGATCTGGTGGAAGCTGATGACCTGCCCATCACCGCGGACGGTCCGGCTCGGCCCGTACTATTCAAGGAGATTGAGCGGCAGGCTATTCTCGATGCCTTGGATGCGAATGCCGGCAACCGCACCAAGACCGCACAGCAACTTGGGATCAGCCTGCGCACGCTGCAATACCGGCTCAAGGACTACGGTATTACGCCCGCGTAGCGCTGCTTCCAGTGCGCAGCTTCTGCGCAACGCCCAGCCCGGGTACGCAGACTTTGCAGAAACGGCCGCGGCTCAGCCCTGTCCGTTTTCCACCGGATAGCCGTGCTGGATCCAGTCCGCCGAGAAGTTCGTGTTGATGATCAGCGCCTTCACATTCTGGAAGCCCATCTGTTTCAACTCGGCAAAGGCCGGCTTCATGTTCGGGCAGTGATCCCATGGGCAACAGCCGCAGTAGATGACAATCTCCTGTGTCTTAGGCAGGGCGGCTGCCGCCTTCCGCAGGCTCTCGATTCCTTCCGGCTTGTTGCACGGACCAACATACACGGAACCCGGAATGTGCTTACTGCGATACAGCACGCCGAAGCCGACGTGGAAGATCGCGACCTTCTTCGCATCCTTCTGGCCCAGGCGTTTGGCGAAATCAGCCGGTTGAATCAGGTCGGCATCGTTCCAGCCCGCCGGGCCGGCCAGCGCGGCGGCCGTGGTGGTCAACGCTGCCAGGGAGCTCCGCATCATACCCCGGCGCGATAGCGCCTTGGTTCCTTCAGTAGCCATGCTCTAATTCTAGTCCGGCAGGGGGGATTGTTCGACGTGTTCTCTGCACAGTGACCAGGCTTTTTGTGCGCGCTGAGGTCCTCCGAATCGTTGCCGAAGTTGTCTCACTCGGAGCATGTCAAAGCATCACATGCATTGCATGGGGGTGATCGCTGGGCAAGATCAGCGAGTCTGAGTAGACGCCCAAATTGGGGATAATGGCTATCGGTATTCCACCCGCCCTGGAATCAAAGGAGTCCCATGTCGGATTTTGTAGGCATCCTGCCGGCCCTCGTCACCCCCCTGGCGGAGGACAAGTCTCTGCTCACCCGCCCATTTGAGGCCCTGCTCGAGCGCGTTTATACTGCCGGCTGCCACGGCGTCTACGTGTGCGGCAATACGGGAGAAGGCCTCGCTTTGCCGGCCGCAACCCGCCGTCAGGCCGCCGAAATCGCCTGCCGCAACGCACCCTCCGGCGTTCTCACCGTTGTCCACGTCGGTGCCAACGATCCCGCCGAGGCCCTGGCGTTGGCTGACCACGCCACCCAATGCGGCGCCAACGCCGTCAGCAGCCTGCCGCCGCGCCACGCTGCCGGGTTTGCCCAGGTGAAGAGCTACTACCAGGACCTCGCCGCCGCGTCCGGAGTGCCTGTTCTGGTCTACTACTTCCCCGACTTCACGAAAGCCATCTCCACGCCCGACCAGGTGTTGGAACTGTGCGCCATCCCCAACGTGGTGGGCATCAAGTTCACCGACTTCGATCTGTATCGCCTATCGCTGCTGCGTCGCGCCGGCCTGCCCGTCTTCAACGGCCGGGATGAAGTGCTGGCCGCCGGCCTGCTGATGAACGCCAGCGGCGGCATCGGTTCGTTTTACAACGTCTTCCCGAAGATGGTGGTGGACATCTACGACTTGGCGCACTCAGGCCATTGGGCCGAGGCCCGCGCGCTCCAGCACCACTTCAACCACTTCATCGAGATCGTCCTGCGGTTCCCAATGATTCCGGCGCTCAAGACGATGCTGAGCTGGTCTGGAGTCGACTACGGCATCAGCCTCCAGCAGACGGCCCGCCTGAGCGCCGAACAGGAGCAGGAACTTGTGGCTCAATTGAGGGCCTACGCGCCGGATCTGGATCTGTTGACGCCGGAGCCGCACGCTGTCCGCAGCCGCTAGCCCGGCACGCACTCCGCACCCCTGATTCCTGGTGGGCCCGTGTGGGTGGTGACCACACTGAACTATCTGGATCGCGAGGTGGCGTTCTCGATGTTACCGCTGCTGCAGCGCGACCTCGGGGCCACCAGTACCCAATTGGGCCTCGTGGGCACTATATTCCTGTGAACCTACGGCTTGTTATCACCCGCTGCCGGCTATTTGCCTGACCGCTGCGGGCGCGTGCGCATCATCCTCTTCGGACTCGTCGTCTGGTGCGTCGCCACCTGGCTCGACGGCGATGTCCGCGCCGTGGAGGAATTCCTCTGGACCCGTACGTTCATAGGTGTCAGCGAGGCGTGTTATCTGCCCGCTGCGGTGTTGGTCCTGGCCACGCTGTTGTTGGCCAGCTTGTGGCCCAGCACCAGCCAGTAACCGAAGATCACAAGATCGCTTCGCGATGATCGTGCCGGGCCATCCCGATTCGCTACAATCCGGCGATGGATCTGATTCTTCTGATCAAAGCCCTGGTCATGGGCATCGTCGAGGGGCTTACCGAGTTCCTGCCCATCTCCTCCACCGGGCACCTCATCCTGGTGGGCGACCTGCTCCATTTCAATTCAGAGGCAGGCAAGGTTTTTGAGATCGTCATCCAGACAGGCGCAATGCTGGCCATCATCTGGGAATACCGGGAGAAGTTTCTTGGGGTCCTGAAGGGGCTCTTCTCCGATCGGAGAGCGCAGCGTTTTGTGGTGAACCTGTTCGTCGCATTCCTACCCGCCGCCCTCCTGGGCCTGGCGTTCCTGAAGACAATCAAGGCGCATCTTTTCAAGCCGGTACCGGTGGCGCTGGCGTTCATTGTGGGCGGCCTCATCATCGTTTGGGCGGAACGCCGCAAGCACGTGATCCGCATCCACAGCGTGGACGATATGGACTGGACCGACGCCTTGAAAGTGGGCTTCGCGCAGTGTCTGGCGATGATTCCGGGTATGTCCCGTTCAGGCTCAACGATCATCGGCGGTCTCCTGTTCGGGCTTTCCCGCCAGGCGGCCACCGAGTTTTCGTTCTTCCTGGCCGTCCCTACGTTGATGATTGCGGGCGCCTATGAGATGTACAAGGAGCGGGCCCTGCTCTCGATGGCGGATGCCAGTTGGTTTGGCGTTGGTTCCGTCGCGGCCTTCCTGTCCGCTTTCCTTTGTGTTCGCTGGCTGATGCGCTTCATCAGTACCCACGATTTCACGGCTTTCGCCTGGTATCGCATAGTATTCGGAGGGGCCGTTCTCGTTACGGCCTATATGGGCCTCGTGAACTGGACTGCCCGCTAGTTACGGTTTGGTTGCTAGGGTTTGCAACCCGATACGGGGCATAATGGAGGAAGGGCCACCGTTGGGCGAACCACTCAACCAATCTGCATGACCAACACCAAGATCGTTGCCACACTGGGACCGGCCTCCAGCTCTCCCGAGATGATCCGCAAGCTCATCCAGGCCGGTGTCGACGTATTTCGCCTGAACGCTTCTCACGGGACCGTGGAACAACGCCACGAAGCCGTAGTGGAGATTCGCAAGGCCGCTGAAGAACTCAAGCTGAACACGGGCATCCTGCTCGACCTGCAGGGCCCGAAGATTCGAATCGGAACGTTCGAGGGCGGCTCCGCCGCGCTTGTGCCTGGTGCCGAGTTCGTCATCACCACCGAGGACGTGATCGGCAACACCGAGGGCGCCTCCACCACCTACAAAGATTTCGCCCGCGACGTCAAGAGTGGCGACCGTGTGCTTTTGGCCGATGGAGCCATGGAGTTGAGCGTCATCGATTCCGACGGCATCCGCGCTCGCTGCCGCGTCGTCACCGGGGGTGTCATCAAAGATAAGAAGGGCATCAATCTGCCCGGTGTCCAGCTTTCCACCCCATCCATGACCCGGCGCGACATGGAGAACATGCTGGCCGGCCTCCAGGTGGGTGTGGATCTCGTCGCTCTCAGCTTTGTCCGCCGATCGAGCGATGTGCTGCGCCTGCGCCTCTTTCTTGAGGAAAAGGGCTCAAACCTGCCCATCATCGCCAAGATCGAGAAGCCCGAGGCTGTCGACAACATCAAGGACATTCTCAGCGAGAGCGACGGCGTCATGGTGGCGCGCGGCGACTTGGGCGTCGAATGCCCCATGGAGAAAGTCCCTTTCATCCAGAAGTCGATCATTGAATCGGCCCGCCGCGCCGGCAAATTCGTCATTACGGCGACGCAGATGCTGGAGTCGATGATCGAGAATCCGTTTCCCACGCGCGCCGAGGTCAGCGATGTAGCCAACGCCATTTACGACGGTACCGATGCCGTGATGCTCTCCGGCGAGACCTCGGTGGGCAAATACCCGGTGGAAGCCGTGCGCATGATGGACCGCACCGCCGCCCAGGCAGAGGAATCCACCCGCAAGTACGGATTCCGCGAGCTGCCTAGCCGCGAATACGTGACTCACGCCGAAATCGTATCGGACTCGGCCTATCACGCGGCCAAAATGGCGGGCGCGCAGGCCATCGTCGTCTTCAGTTCCTCCGGATCCAGCGCGCGCCACGTTGCCCGGTTCCGGCCGCCCGTCCCCATCTTTGTCTTCACCCAGACGCAGCAGGTGGCCCGCTCGCTGGCCATTGTCTTCGGAATCAGCGCCATTGTTGCACCGCACACCACTTCGACCGACGAGATGATGGCTCAGATGGATCGTGTTCTCGTCGAAAGGGGACTGCTCAAGCCGCGCGACAGCGTTGTCTTTGTCGCCGGCATGCCCATCGGCCGCCCCGGCAGCACCAACATGATGAAGCTCCATCGCGTCGGCGAAATCGGATAGCCGGGCCCGGGATTGCTCACGGTGTTGTCGACGTTTGTAGAATACGCTACAGCTTGATCCCATCTGCACGGCGAACTGAGCGTGTAGATGAAAAGACCCGGTAGGAGGGGCTCGCGCTTGAAAAAGGTTCTGCTTTACGTTGGCGTCGCCCTGGTGGTGATTGTGGGTGGCGGTTTCGCCTTCCTCGAGCTCAAGAAGCCCGCGATGAATACGCCCTCCGCCCTCAAGGTGGAGGCCACGGCCGATCGGCTGCAGCGCGGCAAGTACATCTTCGAAAATGTATCCGACTGCGGCGGCTGCCACAGTGAACGAAACTGGGAGAAATTCGGAGGCCCCGTCTATGACGGCCGCGTGGGTGTGGGCTTCGTGTTTCCGCCCGAACTTGGCCTGCCCGGCAAGGTCGTCGCCCCGAATCTCACGCCCGATCCTGAAACCGGCATCGGCGGGTGGACCGATGGAGAGAAACTGCGGGCCATTCGCGAAGGCGTTTCCAAGGATGGCCGCGCCCTCTTCCCCTTCATGCCCTACCCGCATTTCCGCAAGATGAGTGATGAGGATGCCTACTCCGTCGTCGCCTACATGAACTCTCTGCAGCCGGTGAAGAACCGCCTGCCGAAGACCGAGCTGAACTTTCCCATCGACCTCATGATCAAGTTCGTGCCCGCGCCCGTTGTGAGCCCGGCTCCCCCGCCCGATCGCTCCAACAAGCTGAAGTACGGCGAGTATCTGGTGGAAATGGGCGGCTGCATCGAATGCCACACACAGATGGAGCGGGGCAAGATGGTCGCGGGCAAGGAATTCGGGGGCGGCACGGAGTTCAACTTCAAAGGCATGCTGGTGCGTAGCGCCAACATCTCTCCGGACCCCGAAACCGGCCTTGGCAAATGGGGCGAGCAGCGCTTTGTCGACAAGTTCAAGGGCTTCGCCAACATGACCTACGACAACGCGCCGCGGATGAACCAGAGCAACTTCACGTTGATGCCCTGGCTACCCATGTCGCAGTTGCCGGAAGAGGATCTGCGGGCGATCTATGCGTATCTGCGGACGGTGAAGCCGGTCTTCAACTCAATCGAGGTGCATCCACCCGCCCCACCGGCGGCCCAGTGAATCAAGCCCGCTTTCTCGCAAAAAAAAGGGGCGCCGCGCTGGCGCCCCATAGTTGTGCGAATGCTCAGGTCCGCTTGGTCTGATCCCTATTTCTGCACTGTGGGAATCGAGGTGAACGCCTCCCCGCCAAAGCGCAGTCCGAGTACCGAGAGTCCGGCTGACGGCACCGAGAACTTCGCAACGCCCCGCTTGCTCACCATCCCGCTCAAGCCGGGAAGATCGCGCAGCACTCTGGCGGTCTTGCCATTGGCCGGAATCGGGATGTTGGAGGAACCAATCTGATTGCCGTTGGCATCCAGCACCAGAACGTCCACCGACGCCGCGTTCCCGGTCGGATTCGCCACCGCCACTGCGGTCGCGAAGGCTGTGTCATCCCAGATCATCGTGCTGGTGGGCAGCGTGGTGCCAGTCAGCGGCACCACCGCTTCCTGGTCGGCCCGCCCTTGAACGCTCTGCCGGAAGATGGCATAGCCGATCACGCCTTGTGGCAGATCCACTTTCACCCACCCCTCGGTGAGCGCGCCGGTGTTGGTCGCCTCGAAGATGGCCGTTCCGTTGGCGTTAATGTTGAGCGTCTTCGATGTGCCGCCTGCATCGGGAACCGACAACGGATTGCCGTCCTGGCCGACGAAGTTGGTGGTGACGGAAACGGCGCTGCCCGTCGTGTTGCTGAAGTACAACGCCGTATACCACCCGCCGCCAAAGGCGAGTTGCGGTAGTGCGAACGACGTACCCGCGGGAGCCTGTGTGGGGATGGAGGTGAATGCCTCCCCGCCAAACCGCAGCCCCAGCACCGACACACCACCTGACGGCACTGAGAACTTAGCGAGGCCCCGATGCCCCACCATTCCGCCCAGGCCCTGCAAATCCCGCAGAATCGAGGCGGCCTTCCCGTTGGCCGGTACATTGATGGTGGACGTGCCGATGGAGTTGCCAGTGTCATCCAGCACTTCGACATTCACCGTAGCCGCGCTGTCGGTCGGGTTTGCGACCGCGACGGCCGTGGCAAATGCCGTATCGTCCCAGATGAGCGTACTCGTGGATTGGGTGATGCTGGTCAAGGGAACCACCGCCTCCTGATCGGCGCGCCCCTGGACACTCTGCCGGAAGATGGCGTAGCCGATCACACCGTCCGGCAGATCCACCTTCACCCATCCCTGTGTGAGTGAACCCGTGTTGCTGGCCTCAAAGATAGCCGTGCCGTTGGGCCCGATGTCCAGTGTCTTGGAGGTTCCACCGGCATCGGGAACTGTGATTGGATTCCCGTCCTGGCCCAGGAAGTTGGCCTTGACGGAAACGGCGCTGCCTGTCGTGTTGTTGAAGTACAGCGCCGTATACCAGCCGCCGCCAAAGGCAAGCTGCGGCAGTGCGAAGGTAGTCGTGGTTGGCGGAGGATTGCCGGTGGTCGGCGACACCGTGAGCGAACTGCTGTAGATGTGGTCGCCCGGATCCTCGCGGCCATTGTTGTTGGCCGCGTTGCCGGCCACGTAGAATGTCACGTTGCCGAAGTTGGCGTCGGCCGGCGGCGTCCACAGGACGTCCCAGGTTCCGGAGTTCGAAGTGCCCGCGTAGGTGCCTGTGGAAGTATGCGTGATGAAATCGATGCCGGCGGAGTTGATCTTCCGCGTATTTGCCGCATCCGCCACCTCCAGGGTCCCGGCACTCTTGTTTGCGTCCGACGCCATGCGCGGCGAAATTTCGAAGCCCCAACGCTGCGCCGTCGCATCAGTCAGCGTGATCCGCAGCCGAACCTGCTGCCCCGGCGTCCAGTTCGTGGCGTCCACCAGGGCAACCTTCACGTTGCCCCCGCCGGTGTTCGCAACACCTCCGTGGCAATCGGTGCAGATACCATCGCCGGGCGCGCCCGTTACAAATGCCGGGGCCCCGGCACTGCGAGCAAACAGTGAAGCGCCAAAAAATGCGGCGCAGATGAGCAGTCTTGTAGTGTTGTGGATTTTCCCCATCTTCATGTTGATAGAACCCAGATTCTAAAGTATGGTTTTGGTCGCCTGTCGGTCGGTGGAATCGCGCTAAACGACTGAGGTCCAACGCGAAAACCAGCAACCGAAAAACTGCCGGGCGCTGCCTAAGGTGTACGTCCAGCCGCCCATTTTCGATCGATCCCTTTCTGTCATTCCGGGGGACACCCCGGCGCCCCTGCCAAAGCATCTATCCTGTGGGGTAGGACAAGTGCTCGTTCCCCTCGGAACAGCAATCGCCCACAGCGCATTTCGGACGCATCCAGGAGACGCCATCATGCCCAACGCCGCGCCCCCCATGAAGATGGGGCTCAACACTTACTGCCTGCGCGCCCTGCGCTGGAACGATGCGCAACTGCTCGACTACACGGCATCGCTCAAACTGGATGCCGTCTTCCTGCAGGACTCCCTCGATCCCAAGGCTCAGGACCCGGCCCACTGGCAGGAGGTCCGTGCCCAGAGCGAACGCCTCGGTCTCCACCTGGAAACCGGTGGCGGCGGCATCATGCCGCGCAGCGCCGATCAGTTCGACGCGGCCGTGGCCTCACTTCTGAAGAACGTCCAGCGCGCCAAGGCCATGGGCTCGCCCTATGTCCGCGGCGTCTTGGCCAGCGAACGCGCCGCCTTCCCGCCCGGTCCCATTGAGCAGCATATGGAGACCGCGGTCCGGCTGCTGAAAGCCGTCCGCTCCCAGGTCATGGACGCCGGTCTCAAGATCATCATCGAGTTCCACAAGGACCTGCTCTCATGGGAGCTCCGCCAGGTGGTCGAGACCGCAGGCAAGGAGTTCGTCGGGGTCTACATGGACACCGGCAATCCGGTCTTCATCCTTGAGGATCCCCTTACCGCTCTGGAGACTTTGGCCCCACACGTCTGCACCCTGCACCTGCGCGACTCCGTGGTCTATGAAACACCACGCGGGGTAGCCGTGCAGTGGGTGCCGCTGGGCGAAGGCATTATCGATTTCAAGCAGATCATCGCCCGCGCCCAGGTACTCTGCCCGAACGTCTACGTCTACATCAAGCCGATCACCGGCCGTCCGCCCGCCATCCTGCCCTATCTGGAACCGTCCTTCTGGAAGATGTTCCCCGAGATGCGCGGTTCGGACCTCGCCCGATTCCTGGCGCTCGCCCGCAAGGGCCATCCCTACGAAGGCCACGTCGTCATTGAGGACGTCCCCGGCCGCCCCGTGCCGCCGGAGTTCGTCGAAGCCCTGAAGTTTCAGCAGAAAGAGCACATGGAGCGCAGTGTCGAATACGGCAAGAAGGTGCTCGACCTCGGCGTTCGCTGGCGAGGATAGCTGCTAGTGCCCGAAGTGTTGTCAGCCCGCCGCATCCCCGAACTCGATGGTGTGCGCGGGCTGGCTATTCTGCTGGTTCTGGCCGTCCACTTCGGCCTTACCGCCAACCCGCCTGAGCCGCTCTACTCCCTGTTGCGCCTGGGCTGGAGCGGCGTCGACCTCTTCTTCGTCCTGTCCGGATTCCTCATCACCGGTATCCTGCTGGATACAGCCTCGTCACCCAACTACTTCCGCGCCTTCTACATGCGCCGCGCTCTGCGCATCTTTCCGCTCTACTACGCCTACATCGCCGCGTTCTTCTTCGTCGTTCTGCCCCTGACCCATGCTTTGAATCGACCCGTTCCGCCCGGTCCCGCCCAAGGCTGGTATTGGTTCTACCTCTCCAATTGGCGCAGCGCCCTGGGCCCCGACTACGCCTTCCTCAGCCACCTTTGGTCGCTCTCCATCGAGGAGCAGTTCTATCTGGTCTGGCCGCCGCTCGTTCTCTGGCTCGGGCGCCGCCGGCTGCCCATTCTCTGCGCCGCCCTGATCATGGCCGCGCCGCTGCTTCGGTTCGTTTACCGCGTGCACCCGTATTCACCGGAGTTCCTCTACCGCCTGACACCATTCCGCGTCGACACTCTGGCCTGGGGCGCCCTACTGGCCGTGATCGTACGGAACGAGCCTTGGCTCAACCGGTTCCTGGCGTGGGCCGGACCTTTGGCGGCCGCCGCCGTAGCCGGCCTAGCCGGGATCTTTGCGTTCTGCGGCACAAAGAATTCTCAACCCGTCGTCGCCGTCGCCGGCTATACGCTCTTGGCGATTCTGTACTTTCTTGTGGTTTTTTCGGGGTTCCGAGGCTGGGCACCACTCCGCACCCCGCTCCTACGCACCTTTGGCAAGTACAGCTATGGTGTGTATGTCCTTCATTTTCCTCTGGTGGGCTACCTCTACCTCGCGATGGACCCGGTAGCCCGAGCCGTCGGACGCGTTCCCGCTGCGCTCTGCGCCTTCGCGCTGGGCTCCGCCATTGCCCTCGGACTTGCCCGCATCTCATGGCTTCTCATCGAGCGCCGTTTCCTGGCTTGGAAAGACCGCTTCCAAGCGTGATATGGTGCTTCTGGGATTTCTAATTCAGCGAGGTAATGTCATGAGCTCTGTTTCTCGCCGCAGTTTCTTCCAGGGTGCGGTCCTGGCCGCCTCCGCCACCAGGGTCATGGGCGCCAACGACAGGATCAATTTAGGGATCATCGGTCTGGGTGGACGCGGCAGCGACCACCTCTCGAACTACACGAAGATTCCGGAGGCCCGCGTCGCCGGTTTGTGCGACGTCAATCAGGCGGCTCGCGAACGCGCGCAGGCTCACCTGACCAGCTCCGGCAACGAAAAAGCGGCCGAGTTCGACGACATGCGCAAGCTGTTCGCGGACAAGACCATCGAGGCCGTGTCCATAGCCACGCCCAACCACTGGCATGCCTTGGCCACCATCTGGGCCTGCCAGGCCGGCAAGGATGTCTACTGTGAGAAGCCCGCCAGCCACAACATCCACGAGAGCCAAGCCATGGTGGCTGTGGCCCGCAAGACCGGCCGCATGGTGCAGATCGGCTCGCAAAGCCGCAGCACGCCCCACAAGATGCGCGCCATGGAGATGCTCCATCAGGGCGTCATCGGCAAGCTCTACTCGGCCAAAGGCCTGTGCTACAAGCGCCGCAAGAGCATCGGTGTCTCGCCGGTAACGCCCGTCCCGGCCGGCATCGACTGGAGCCAGTTCCTCGGCCCCGCGCCCATGCGCCCCTTCACCATGAACCGCTACAAGTACAACTGGCACTGGTTCTGGGACACCGGCAACGGCGACATCGGCAATCAGGGCGTCCACGAAATGGACATCTGCCGCTGGGGCCTCGGCGAAGTCACTTGGCCCGAAGCCACCAGTTCGACCGGTGGAAAGTACGCTTATGAAGACGACCAGGAGACGCCCAACACTCAGCTCGCGTCCCTCCAATACCCCGGCATGGAGATCGTCTTCGAAGTACGCGGCTTGCTCACCGGGCCCGAAGGCGGCGAACCAGTCGGCACCTACTCCGTGGGCAACCTGTTCTACGGTGACGAAGGTTGGATGTGGTTGGATGGCCGCGGCACGAAGATCTACAAAGGCGAGAAGAGCGAACTCATCAAGGAAGAAAAGGCCGAACGCGGCCCCGACGGCACCATCGCCCACATGACGAACTTCCTGCAAGCCTGCCGCAGCCGGAAGTATCAGGACCTGCACGCCGATATAGCCATCGGCGCCATGTCCGCCTCGTTGTGCCACCTGGCCAACATCGCCTACCGTGTCAAACACACCGTCAAGTGGAACGGCGCGGGCAAGAACTTCGGCGCCGACGCCGCTGCAAACGCCTTGCTCACCCGCAACTATCGCGCACCCTACGTTGTCGCCTAAACCGTACCGCCAGATCCGGGTTGGTGGGATTCGACGAGCGGATATGATGGAGATGCCATGATTCTAGGCATCGAACATTCCGCCATCGCATCCCCCGACCCGGCCTCCCTGGCCCAGTGGTACGTCGACACCCTCGGCTTCGTCATCAACTATCGGGGCTCCACCGCTTTTTTCATCAAGGCGCCCAACGGCACGATGATCGAGATCATCCCGTCCGAGGGTGCCAGGGGCGAAAACACACTGAAGACGCCCGGCCTCCGGCATCTTGCCCTCACCGTGGGGGACTTCGAGGCGGCTCTTGCGCAACTCCGCGCCAAGAACGTCAACTTTCTGAGCGATCCTGCTGAAAGCAAAGGCAACAAGACGGTATTCTTCACTGACCCGGAGGGCAATATCCTCCACTTGCTCTATCGCGCGACGCCATTGCCATAGCTGCCCGCAAGAAGGGGATCCACCTCCTGACTGACTGTTCCGTTTTTAGTCGCACCACCGGATGGTGTCTCATTTCTGATCATCTCCCATTTCTAGGGTGGTGGCGCGAAAGAGGGGCCCGGCAAGTAGAATCAATTATTTACGGGAAATCATCACGATGGCAGGCGACGTGTATATAGAAAAGCAACACAAGGTAGCACCGATTCGAGGCGGGTTCCCCGAAACGGTGACATGACCTACCCATGGATACTCGGTGTGCTTGCCGAGTTCCCGAACCGATCTGGCGGTGAGCGTTCCTTCCTCCTCGCTCACCGCCGTTTCTTTCTTTGATCTCCCTCAACTACCCAGGCCGCTGCGCTGCCAGCCATCGCCGTGCCCACCGCACCGCACGGACAAACCACGGCGCCCGTGTCCTCTGAAACTCCGCTTCCAGATTGCGAAAGTCGTCCACGGCGTGATTGGCCTTGTCTTCCAGGTGAGCAATGTGGGTCCGACCCAGCTCCAGCAATAATTCGCTCTCCCGAGTCTCGAGTTCCAGCGACCGGACGCGTGCCGCCAGCCGGTCAATCTCGGCACGGTCCAACTCAATCTGGGCCTCCAGCGAACGCTGGACCGCCTCCAGTTCGCCGCGCTTGCGGCGCTCTTCCGATACTCGGCGTCGCACCAGACCCAGGACCCTCGGCGTCTCGCCGGCCTCTTGCCGAGCCAACTCCATGTCGCGCAATCCAAGCCCATCCTCCACGAGTCCCTCGGCCGCATGGCCCTCCCGCCAGCCGCAATACTGCCGCGAGCAGCCCGACTCCAGATAACGGCCCGCAATCACGCCCCTGCGCATAGCGGCTGCCTCCCGCGAGTTCCACAACGACGAAAGCGATTCGGCGTAGAGATTGCCGATCGGCCCCGCCATAAAGCACAGACGAACGTCCCCGTTCTCGGTCACGAACAGTGTCGTCCACGGATTCGGGCACAATTCAAACGCACCTGTAGACAGCCCGTCACTGTCGGGATACAGGCTAAGCCGGCTCTCTTCCAGAAACCCCGTGTCCAGACCATGGCTGGCGAACAGCGACTGCAACCCGCTCACGCGCAGAGTACGAAAAACCGGGCGGAACGCGGGCACCGCCGCTCGCATCAGCTCGTGGAGTTCCTCCACCTCGCTGCGTTCCGAGATCAGTTCCTGGGCTTCCAGGTCCGGATTCCGCGCCAGGTTTTCGGCGGACAGCTCCATGGTTTGCAGCGTGACATCGATCATTCCGTGCTGCCGCATCAGCTCCAGGTACTGCGGGATCTCCCGGAAGTTTGATCGCATCACGACGAAGAAGGAATCCAGGTATGGAGTACTGCTGTCTAGGCGCGATTTCCATTGCTGGACACGGTCGATATTGGCGAGCACTTGGTCCAGGTCCGCCCCCCGCCGCAAACGGTTGTAGGTGGCGCCGGTTCCACCGTCAATGGACACGGTGACATTCGAGAACGGCCCGCTCACCAGGCGTTCCGCCCAGGCATCGTCGATCAGCGTGCCGTTGGTGCTGATGCTCAGCAGGGGCCGCTGGACCATCGCCGCCACATCGTCAATGAGTTCGCGGAACCCGCGAATGGCAAACACCTCGCCGCCCTGAATCCTCAGAGTGGAGAGGTACGGATAGAAGGCTGCCAGTTCGCGCCGCAACTCGGCGCCGACCTCTGGGGGCTGCAGCAGACTGCCTCCATCTTTCGCCTGATAGCAGTGGATGCAGCGCAGGTTGCAGGCATTGCCCAACACCAGCCCCAGACACCGCGGCCGGCAGAGCAGGTGAATCCGGCGTTGCTCGTACTCCGCCTGGCTGAGATCCAGGTTCCGACGGTATTCCTGATCTGTGTCGATCTGCATGGGCGCCTGACCTGCAGGCTCCTGGTATCAGATTGGCAGATTGGCAGCATGGGCGTGCAATGGATGTGGCCCAGCTCGCTCCCCCAGGCCCTCAACTTACACACCGCTCAATCCAATCGATGCCAAATTCCACTAGCTCCGGCCCATCCAGCAGGAAGGACTGTGCCGCACCCACTGTCCCATTCCGGCCTCGCCCGGTCGCCAGGTAATCCTTGGCGATCCGTTCAAAGCAATCGATCGGGAGCTTGTCGTGGACAGGTTCGCTCGTATCGAACTCCTCAAAATCCACCCACTTCGGACCATCCTCGCCCGGCATCAGGCGCCTGTACCGCCGTATATGCTTGTCCGGAATGCGCGCCAGGTGCTCGGCGTAATGCAGTAGGGTGATCGTATCCAGCGGCGCGCCCAGCATCAGCACGCGCCCCCGCATTTGCACCACCTTCTCGAAGGGCGAGCCTGGCCCGTAGCCGTACTGAAACGGGTGCCCCGCCGTGATCCATTCCGCCAGCCGGCCAATCGCCGCGACACCGGCATCCGGATGGTCGCTTCTCATCGCCCCGGGCCAGGTGCGAATCGTCTCGTGCAGGATTCCGTGGTCGAGTGCGGCGCGCGCTATGCGCTTGTCGAAGACCGGGACCTCGGTGTCGTCCGATTCTTCATAGAATGGCTCGAAATCGACATAGGCCACCAGCGTCCCCGATGGCCCAATCGCGTCCAACAGGGCCTGTACGACCACGGCAGCACCGCCCGTTACCGCGCCAATCGCCCGAACGCTGGAGTGCACCATCAACAAATCGCCGGTCTGAACGCCAAGAGTGGTGAGATCCGCGCATAGGGAGGTCCGAGTAGAGGGCATACTCCGATCCTACAATCCGTGGCACAGGCCGTTTCCATGAAGCTACGCTCGCGCACTGGTGCGGTTGCCCGCGTGCCGCGGATTTCGCGCATTGGACATATTTCGTCGTCGGCCGTCCACTCGGCAGTATCAGAGCATAAAATCCTCGCAGGACGTTTTTTCATGGACAGACGCGACTTTATGCAAATCTCCGCCGGATTGGCGTTGCCGGCCACTGCCCAGCGGTCCGGCGCCCAAGCCTCCGCTCCCGCCAATACAACCACGGCTGCGTGGTTCGATCGCCCCATGCGCTGGGCGCAACTCGCGTTTGTCGAGGACGATCCCGGTCAGTACGACCAGGCCTTCTGGCTCGACTACTTCCGCCGCATCCACGCCGATGCCGCCTGCCTCAGCGCCGGTGGCTGCGTCGCCTTCTATCCAACAAAAATCCCCCTGCACTACCGCAGCAAATGGCTCAAGGATGGCGACGCCTTCGGCGACCTGGTGAAGGGCTGCCGCGGTCTGGGCATGAATATCATCGCCCGCACCGACCCTCATGGCCTCCATCAGGACATGGCCGATGCCCATCCCGACTATGTTCTGGTTGGCGCCGATGGCCAGCCGCGCCGGCATTGGGCCGATCCGGAATACTGGGTCTCCTGCGCGCTGGGCCCCTACAACTTCGACTTCATGACGCGCGTCACCGAGGAGATCATGACGCTCTATCGCGTCGATGGCATCTTCACGAACCGCTGGGCTGGCTCGGGCATGTGCTACTGCTCGCACTGCGTGCGCAATTTTCGCGACTTCTCCGGACTTGACCTGCCACGTACGAACAACCCACAGGATCCCGCCCGCCGTCAGTACATCGTCTGGAAACAGAAGCGCCTGTTTGACCTCTGGCACCTCTGGGATGAGCGCATCAAGGCCATCAATCCCAATGCGGCCTATATCGCCAATGCCGGTGGCGGCGCGCTCAGCGATCTCGACATGAAGATCATCGGCGAGATCGCGCCCACGCTCTTTGCCGATCGCCAGGCCCGCCGTGGTCTGACTCCGCCTTGGACCAACGGGAAAAACGGCAAGGAGTACCGCGCCGCCTTGGGCCGCAAAGCGATTGCGGGAATCTTCAGCGTCGGAGTCGAAGAGCCATACCGCTGGAAGGACTCCGTGCAGAGCGGCGACGAGATCCGCCTGTGGGTCATGGACGGCATTGCTCAAGGACTCCGGCCGTGGTTCACCAAATTCAATGCAAAGCCAATCGACCGGCGCTGGCTGCCTGTCGTTGAGGAGATCTACACCTGGCATCATGCCAACGAGCGCTACCTGCGCAATGAGGAGTCGCTGGCGCGCGTCGGGCTGGTCTACTCTCAGCAGACAGCCACGTTCTATGGCGGTGAACGCGCCCACGCCAAAGTCGAAGATCACACCATGGGCTTCTATCAGGCCCTGATCGAGGCGCGCATCCCCTTCGAGATGGTCCACGACCGGATGCTCGAACCGGCTCAACTCGCCCGCTTTCGAACGCTGATTCTGCCGAACATCGCCGCGCTCTCCATCGCGCAATGCGATCAGCTCAAGGCGTTCGCCGCCGGCGGCGGCAGCCTTGTCGCGACCCACGAAACCTCGCTCTACGACGAATGGGGCAACCGTCGCGACGACTTCGGCCTCGCCGGCCTCTTTAGCGCATCTTTCAGTGGCCGGGTGGAGGGCCCTCTTCAGAACTCCTATCTCAACCTGGCCAAAGACCCGGCCACCAACCGCTTTCACCCGCTGCTGGCTGGCCTCGAAGACGCAGGACGGATTATCAACGGCGTCAACTGCGTCCACGTCCGTAGCTTGGGCGGCTCGTTGCCTTCTCCCCTCACAGTAGTGCCCGGCTACCCGGACCTGCCCATGGAATCCGTCTATGTCCGGGACACCTCCAGGAACGAACCCGGAGTATTCCTGCGAGAGAGCGGCAAAAGCCGCATCGTCTACTTCCCCTGGGACCTCGACCGTACATTCTGGGAGGTGATGTCCCCGGATCACGGCCGATTGTTGCGCAATGCCGTCCTCTGGGCCCACAACGAGCCGCAACCCGTCTCCGTTCTCGGCAAGGGCCTGTTCGACCTGTCGGTCTGGACCCAGAAGGCGTCGATGACCGTCCACCTCGTTAATCTTGCTAACCCAATGATGATGAAGGGCCCGGTCCGGGAGATCATCCCTTCTCCGCCGCAAACCCTGATTGTCCGGCCTCCCCAGGGCAGGTCCGTAAGAGTGGTCCGCCTGCTGGTCGCCAATCGCACGGTTGTTCCAAAGCGCACCGCCCAAGGCCTCGAGATTGCCATCCCGCCCGTGGGCATTCATGAAGTCGTGGCCCTTGACTTTGCCGGCTAGTTGCCACCAAGCCCGCTAGCCTTCAACGATGAATGTACTGGTCATGCGAAAGCGTCGCGAGCCATAAGCGGCCACTGGCTGGGAGGCCTCCTGCTCTCGTGCCAGGTGGGATCGTTGGGCCCGGGCAGTACGCTGTGCCCAATGCCAGAGTTCGAGTGCCTGTTCCCATTGCCGAACGTCAGAGCGGTAACTGACGGCCAGGATGTCCAGGAGTGCGGTGGAAACACGTTCGGCCTCACCGTGCCGTTCCGCGGTGATCGCCCGGCGGAACTCGTCTTTCATGCGGTCGATTGTCTCATTCATGTTATTCGTAGGTCGAGGTCACTGAGTTCATCGAGTCCAGCACTTGGCTGATGTAGTTGTACTGCTGTTCCAGCGTCGCCACCAGGGCATCCGCCGCCGCCATCCGCTGCTCCAGATCCGATCTCATCTGGTCAATGTAACTTTGCTTGTCGGCAATCTGGCTGTCTAGAGCTTTGGTTTGGCCATCCACTGCATTCATCGCAGATTTCAGCGTTCCAGTGACTGTATCTTCGACCTCATTTATTACCGAAGTGGCCGCCTGCAGAAACCCCTTAGTCGAAGCTGAGCCCAGGAAGTTTGTCACACCCGCCGCGTCAGCGAAATTCGCCGCCAGAAAGGACATTTCGTTGAAGGCCATGTGCCCCGTCTGGTCCAGACTGATGCCCATGGCCACCAATGAGTTGACACCGGTGCCGGATTCCAGATGGCCGGTTATCTTCTGTAAGGCACTGGAAAGATTTCGGATAACTCCCTGGCCGGACAGTGCGCCGCCCGCTGTGCCGTGATGTTTGTCCACCTCGTCCACAGCCGCGTTGTAGCTGTTCACCAGCGCCGCCAAAGCGTTGGAAACCGCAGAGCTCTCTCGAGTAAGCGTAATGCTGGTGGGGCTGCCCGCCTTACTCACGCCGATCAGATTCACACTCAGTCCCGGCGCAATTGTGACCGAACGCGAATCACTTTGCGCCAAGTTGCTGGATCCATTTACCTTGTAGGAGGCCAGCTGGCCCCGCACCTGTTCCGCTTGCAATTGAATGGCCCCATCCGTCAACGTGACCGCAAAGTCCCCTAACTTCGAGGCCTTGAGCGACAGCCGGTAGTCCGGCGCCGTGTTCGATCCAACGTTCACCACCGTGGCCCGCACCCCATTGAGGGAGTTGGCGTTGATCGCCTCCACCAGGCCACTGAGTGTGTTCTTGGCCGGACTGACGGTGAACGTACTGGATCCCACAGTGAGACTGAAATGCGGAGAAACCAGGTTGCTCAGGCTCTGGGCGTCCGGGTTTGTGACGACATTCGGACCGGGCAGGGAGCTCTGTGCGGACGTCACTCCGCCTTCCGCGTCTCCGTGCGCCTGCTCCGTCAACAGGTCCATGGAGCCGTCGTTTAGCTGGATGGCAACATCGCCCGGTTCCGTACTCACGATCGACAATCGGTAGTCCGGCGTCGAAGCCGTGCCGGCATTCACAACGGAGGCT
Organism: uncultured Paludibaculum sp.; assembly: GCF_963665245.1. NCBI lineage: Bacteria > Pseudomonadati > Acidobacteriota > Terriglobia > Bryobacterales > Bryobacteraceae > Paludibaculum > uncultured Paludibaculum sp. Next base: position 3,264,244 of record NZ_OY762267.1, on the reverse strand, counting down.
TGCACATTGGCTCCGGGCTCGGCGTTGATGGCATCCACCAGGCCCTGCAATGTATTGGTGGCCGGACTGAGCTGGTAGTCGTTCGAGCCGACGGTCAAAGTGAACGCCGGTGCCGCGAGTTTACTCAAGCTCTGGCTCGCCGGATAGTCGACCGGCCGCGGCCCGGCATCGGACGTGAGCGTAGTGGTGTAAGCGCCCTGATCTAGCACCTCAATCGTATAGGTACCTTCCAGCGCGCCGCTGGAGATGGAGGCGGTGACCGTCGAGGTGTCCGTCAACGTGGCGCCGATCGCCCCGCTCCCCATCGCATCGTCCAGTGTGGAGAGCGCCGTCTGCAGGGCCTGGAACTTGGTGTCCAGGCTCTGCAACGCCGTCGACTCGTCCGTCAGCCCCGTCTTCTGCGTATTGAGCTGGCTGAGAGGCATCGACGCAATAGCCACGGTCCGATCGATGATGGTCTGGAAATCCGCGGCGTACCGGCTGTTTCCGTTGAAGATGGTGCTCATAATATGTCCGGACCGGACGGCTTACCACCGCCCGGTCCGACTCGGGTTGTTAGCGGACGTTGACGAGCTAACCGCGGAGCAGGGAGAGAATGACCTGCGGCGCCGAATTGGCTTGCGCCATGGCGGCCACGGCGGCCTGCTGCAGAACCTGCGCCTTGGTCAGATTGGCGGCTTCGGAGGCCACGTCGGCGTCCCGGATGCGGGACTCAGCGGCCGAGAAACTGGAGATCTGAGACTGCGCCAGCGAAAGGGCGTAGCTCAACTGGTTCTGGCCGCGGCCGACGGCGGCCTGGGCGGAACCGAGCTTCGTGATGGCGGCCGAGATCGAAGTCACGGCCTTCAGGGCGTTCGACATCGAGTCGATCGAGATCGTGCTGCTGACGTCGCCCGCAACCTCCGACTCGACCGATCCGGCCGTGCCGGCCGCCGTGCCGTTGCCATCGACACCAGCGCTGTTGGTCGTGCCGCTGGCGCTCACCTGGAACGAGTTGCCGCTGCTGAGGAAGTTGATCTTCTCCGTCCCGGAGACGTTCTCTTTCACGGCGACAATCCCTTGCAGCGCCGCGATGTTGGACTGCTGCAACTGCTTGTTGATGGCGGCCACGGCCTCGTCAATACTGCGAGCCGAACGCGCCGTGGTGTCGTTGTGCAGGCTGATCACCTGCGACTGAATGTTCCCGTCGGCGTCGTTGACAGAGACGGTGAGCGTCTGACTGTCGGTGGCATAAGTCGGTGCGGTGAAGGCCATCGAACTGGTCTGTTGCGCGCCGTTGGAGTCCACCGAAGCGCGCGCCGACGTGGTGGCCGCCAGATCGGTGGCTGCCGCACCAGTGAAGGAAGAGGCGGAGACACCGAAGCCGATGTTGGCGTCCCCCGTCACGGCTCCGCCATTGACACGGAAGAACGTGCCGTTGGAATCCAGCTTCAGCGCGCCGGCATCGACGGTCGCCTTCAAGCCGGCCTTCTGCAGGTTGGAGCTGGCGGCGATCTGTTGATTGATGTTGTCAGCGATATCACCGGCAGTGCGGTTGGAGCCTGCGGTGAGGGTGAAGGCGAGCAAGCCGCTGCTGACTGCGTTCCCTGCGGCCAGCAGTGTGTGCGCGCCGCCCTTGTTGTCGTTCTCGATTTGGATGCGTCCATCCTGAGTGACCGAGACGGTCGCATGCGCGCCACCCGTCAGACCCGCTCCGTCGACCGCGGCTTGAATTTCTCCCGCTACGGTAAGCTCACTGACACCGGTGTTGTGCGTCAGCGAGACTGCTACGCTCTGTCCGTCAATGGTGAGGTTCAGCGTGTCGTTGGTGCCGTCAATGTCATTGGATCCCACCACGCCTGACAGTTCCTTGGCTGCCGAGGCATTGCCCGCTGTCAGGTCCACCGTGATCTGCTCGGCAGCTCCGCCGTTCAGCGAGATCTCGAGGGTCGAAGTGTCGCTTGTGGTGGAAGCTGTGTAGACGGTTCCGGAGAGTGTGGTGTAGTCCACGGCGTTCGCCGCCCCACTGTTGAAGGAGCCGAGGCCCAGCAGGTTGGTGGTGTCGCCGGAGGCCTGAACACTAAACTTGTCACCGCGGCTATTGGTGAACGTGAGTGGGCTCGAACCGACCGCACCGCTACTCACGCTCAGGCCCGCCGCCACGAGATCGGCGTTGGCACTGATCTGTGACGTGAGCGAAGCGATGGCGCTGGCCGTCGTCTGGCCGCCGTCCAATTTGATGTCCACCGGGCTGCTCAGTCCGCCCCCCACAATGCGCACCGTCACATCGCCGGCGCCCAGGGTGCCCGCGGTGGTGTTGACACCATGAACCGACGACGACATGGCCGCGCCACGCGTGGCGGGATCACCGCCCACGGTACTGAAGTTGCCCATCAACGCATTGGCCATCACATCGCCTGCTTGCACCTGGATGGGTGCGTACGAGGAATTGAAGGCCAGTTGCTTGCCGCCGTTTTCGTTGGTATAGACCGAGGCCGAGACACCGGCGTTCTTGAATGCGGTCGCGGCCGAACTTCCGCCGGTGGCCGCCTGGTCGATAGCGTCGTTAATCGCGGTCGCCAGAGTGTCGATGTCGCTGACCCCGGTCATGTTGACCGCGACCTTGACCTTGTTGTCATCCGAGAACCCGGCGCCCGAGATGTAGAAGTTCGTGTAGCCGGCCAGATCCGTCGTGTTTCCGTTGTCGGCCAGAATGTCGGCCACTGTGTGGGTAGCCGACCCGGTGCCGATATCCGTCGTATCGGAGCCGGCAACGGCCTGCATGCCCTTCAGGCTGAGGCTCTTGGTGTCCACCGCCGCGGCGGCGAGATCAAGCTTCACCGTTCCGTTGCTGGTGTCCACCGCACCGAGAGCCGCGCTGCGCCCGCCGCCGACGAACACCGACAGCGACTTCGCGTACAAACCGCCCTGGTCGAGACCGACGGCCTGCGCCTGACGGTCAATTTCCTTCAGCAGCGTCTGGAACTCGTCATTCAGCACCTTCCGGTCGCCAGTGAAGGTCTCCGAGGCGGATTGCGAGGCAAGCGTCTTCAACCGGTCAATCATCTTGGAGATGTTGTTCATGCCGCCGTCGATGATCTGCAGTGTGCTGATGCCGTCGTTCGCATTGCGGACGCCCTGTGAGAGTTCCGCCACGTCGCTGCGGAACTTGTTCGCCACGGCCAGGCCGGCGGCATCGTCGCCAGATTGATTGATGCGGTAGCCAGAGGTGAGGCGCTGGATGGTCTTGCTCTGGAAGTCACCGTTCACGCGCATGTTCTCCTGCGCGATGAGCGAATTTACGTTGGTCTGAATCGAAAACATACGATTGGCAAATCCTTTTTGCGGGGAGTGCCGGACATTCCTTCCGGCGGCTTCGGGCTTCGTTCCACTCGAAGTCACTGCCCATATCGGCCGGGTGCGCGGATGGTGAGGAAAAAAGAACTGAGAAAGAATCTCAGGTCAACCGCCCTTACCCCTTACTTCGGTCTGGGAGGCGCAACTCGCTCTCCCGCGCAGACCAAGCCCATCTCAGATCGCAGCCGCAATGCCAGTAGAGCCGGCGGCTCCACCCCGGCCCCCTGCGCCGCCGACCGGTTCTGTTCGCTCACTTTGCGGATCTCGCCTCGCACAATCGGCAGCTTCTTGGGCACAATCAGGCCCAGCTTCACATGCGACCGCGTGCTCTCCAGAATTTGAATCTCGATCTCGTCGCCAATCAGGATGGTGTCGCCCTGCCGGCGCTGCATCACGAGCACGCGACTCCTCCAACGGGATGACGCAATTCATACGCGGGGTTGCTCTGAATGACCTGCACCGCGCGACTGGTGGAGACGTGAATCACCAACGGTGCCATCAGATTGGCCGTGGGCGGGCCGTCCTCAGTCACGGAAATGATGGCCAGGCAGGCGAGTTCGCTGCCGATGCTGGGGGGCTGGCCCTCTGCCAAGCCCAGTGCTTCCAGTTCGTCGGATTGCATGTCGACGCGATAATCCGGGCAGAGCGGCTGCACCGGCATGGTCACGAAACAGAGCTTCGGCGTCTTGACGCTCTGCAGGAAGATCAGCGGCTCGCAGTCTTCCCTCGAGATGGAGACAAACTCCGTCTCGTGTTCAAATCCGGGAAGGCCGCGTTCAAAACGGATCACGCTGGTCTCCGGAAAAGTCACTTCCTCGAAATATGCTGTTTGGATTGCTGGCATTTGAACAAATTCGTTCCTATTCGGAACACTCGTCCAATAGACTGCAACTCAAGCACCAAATCCGTGCGGCACACGGAGTACCCATTTACGCGCCTCCCCGGCGGAGTCAGGTCAATAGGTGACGGAGACGTGATACTCCTGCGGCTCCGCGATTGGTGGATACGACGGTGCATATCCGCCCGAATAGCCCTGCCACTCACACTCACTGCCAAGGTCGGGCGCATGCTCGATCGCCGCCTGCTGCTGTCGCGCCGGCCCGGTCTCCTTGCATTCGAGCCACGCCTCGAGAATCACACGCAGCAGCCGCGCTACCTCCTCCAACGGAGGCTCGCTCTGCTCCAGATTCGCGGCCAGCAGCCGGCTCCTCAAATAGCAGTAGGTCTCCAGCAGATTCCGGCTCAGCTCACCGCCGGCCTCGAGGTCTAGTGAGACCTCTAGTTCCATGACGATCTCGTAGGCCTTCGTAATTGCCTTCGAACGGCCCGCAATGTCCCGTCGATGCAGACATTCGCGCGCCAATTCGACCGAGTCAATCGCGGCCTGATACAGGATCTGCACCAGTTGAATTCCGTCGGCAGTGAGGATGCGGCTCTCCAAGTAGGAGTCCTGGGCGTCAATCGGCAAAGCAGTAGATCTCCCTCGCAAGCCTCATCGGTAAACCCGGCCGCAATGAGACCGAAAGTGTACCGTGGAATGCGCGTGCCAATTCCTCGTGGGCCTCCATCGACAGATCCGAAACGAGAAACACGGCCCTCCGGCCCACTGTCTGGCTGCTCACCTGGTAGCCGGACCGTGGAACCGGCACGTCCCAGCGCGAAGCCACCTTCTCGCCCCGACCCAGGTCCGTCATCAGTAGAGAGATACGGCTGTTGCCCCGGCCGAGAACCACATGCACGAATGCCCGCCCGCCCATCCTGCACAGATGGCCGTCCAGAACGTGAAACGGCGCCGGAGTCTTTTCGGCCACGCGAGCCCGCACCGGCTCAGCGGCGGCATCCAGAGGTCGCACCGGCAGGATCCGCGCCACCGCACAGGCAGCATGCTGATTCGCGGCCAACTGCGCCAGATCGTGCAGCGGAGCCTCAACGCGATTCAGAACCATCAACAGCAAAGCCGGGATCGCGGCCAGAGCCAGCCACAGCGCCGGCCTCCGGCAAGGCGGTCTCCGCGTCCGTTCCACCGATGCCCGCACTCGGGCGTGCAGCGTCGGATCGACTGGAGTGCGGCGCACCGCTCTCCGGATCCGGACCTCGGGCGGATCGTCGCCGCCGGGATTCATTGGATGCTCCACGGGGCACTCAGGGGGTGATCCGGCTCGTCAGCGGACTCACTGCGTGGCGATGTGACTTAGCTCTCCAACCTCCTCAACACCGACTCCATCCCCGGAGCCATCGCCAGCATCAGTTGCCGATTCTCTTCGCCACCCAGGTCCGAGACCACATACGCCAAATAGTCCCGAGTCTCCAAAGCCGCTATCGCAAAGCGCTTTGAGCGCGCCTCGTACAGCGAAATCCCTCGCTCCGTCAGCGCCGGCACAATCTGATCCCGCACAAATGATTCGTCCACACTCCTGCGCGTAACGATCACCGACAGCAGCTTCGAGTCGCTTTTCAACTGGATATGCACGAACTTGCGCCCGTGCCGCGTGCACTGGTGGGCCGAGTACACGCCGAACGACGGCGGGACCTTCTCCTGCACCACCGTCAGCAGTTCCCTGAACTGCGGCGGCAGATCCTTCACGGCTTCCGCCAAAGGAGGAATTGTGGCAGGCACCCGTCCGTACACCGAACAATGCAGATGATCGTCCATACCCGGGCGCATGGGGTTCGAAACGTTCACCAGCACCGACTCCATAAACGACTCCCGCTGTCCGGGTGTGAGCCGCAGATGGCCCTGTTGATAGGCGATCCCCGCCGCTACGCAGACAATCAGCGCCGCCGCGGTGGGCACCCAGGCATACATCCTCCAGAACGAACCAAAGCCCCGCGCCCGCTCCTCATCCAACCGTTGCCGGATCTTCACCGCCAGTTCCGGCGGCACTGGTTCGCTCCGCACCGCCTGGCGTAACCGCGCGGCCATTTGCTCGTCCAGCGGTGTCGAGTTCAAGTGCTCAGAACTCATAGACCTTGCTCCTTCGCGGGTCTCTTCCCGATTCCATAGGATTCGGCCACGCTCTGCAACTGCGCACGCAGCAGCCTGCGTCCCCGGCTGATGCGCGACATCACGGTCCCAAGCGGCACGGAGAGAATCGTTGAGGCATCCTTGTACGCAAACTCCTCAACATCCACCAGCAGGATCACCGCCCGGTATTCATCCGGAATGCGGTCCAGCGCCCCCAGAATTTCGGAGTCCGTCAACTGGTCCGGCACGGGAGTCGGCGCCACCAGGTTAGCTTCCAGAAACTCCTCGGTCTCCTTCAGCAGCGGGAACCGGAACCACTTCCGCCGGTGGTGGTTGATGCAATGAAACAGAATCTTGAACAGCCAGGCTCTGCAGTTCGTCCCGCGCTCGAAGCGGTGGTACGACTTCCAGGCCTGCAGATACGCTTCCTGCACCACATCCTCGGCCCGCGTGCCATCACCCAGAATCCGCGCTGCCGTGCGGTAGAGGTCGTTCACGTGAGGCATCGCCTCAGACTCGAACTCGGTCCGGGTGTGCGCGGCCGAGGGGGCTGGTTTCAGTTGTTCCACAAATAGCTGGTGTCCGGACAGCTCATGGTGCATGCCACTCTCCGCCGGGCGTCGAGACACCCGACGCAAACATATGCCTCAAAGGATTCGATCTATTCCCGCTGCGACGCGGAATTCTCACCCAAGCCGCCCACGGCCGCCAGATGTTCGCCCAGAAACCGCGCCACCCGCGCCGCGTCTTCCTCGCCGAGCCCGTGCGTCACCAGCGGGCCCCGAAAGCCGGCGCCCACCAGACTTGCCAGATAGTGGCCGTAGTCCAGTACACCCGCCCCAGCACGCGTAAACCGCCCATCCGCCAGCCGGTCCTTGGCATGGGCCAGCGAGATCCGGTCGGCCAGCAGTTCAATCCCCTCCGAGACGATCACCCGCTGTTTCTCCAGCGGCTCCGTCTCGAACAAATTGGCGCCATCCAGGATGATGCGCACCCGCGGGCTCCCCAGTTCGTCCATCAGCCGCCGAGCCCTCCGCGCCGAACTCACCACGTTCGCGTGCTCGGGTTCGATCCCCAGTTCGACGTCAAACTCCTCGGCAATCGCAATCGCCGCCTCCATGTTTTCCAGCAGAGTCCGCCAGGGTCCTGGTCCATCGTTCCCCGGATGCCGCCGCCACTGGTCCTCCGCATCCAGCGTACCCGTGCACAAGCTCAGCAGCCGCGTACCCAGGGCCCCAGCCGCGCCAGCCAGCACCCGCAACCGTGCCAGCCCCTGTCGCCGCACCGCCACGTCCGGATGAATCATGTTGTACGTGGCCGACAGCGCCGCAATCTCGATACCTGCCTCCACGGCGGCTCCACGCACCGCGGCCGTCACCTCCGGAGCGATCGCGTCCGGCATCGGCGCAAGCCCCACGCACGCCATGTTGTACTGCACGGCCACATAGCCCGCCTGGCGCGCCGCCGCGAAAGGCCGCTCCACGAAGGTCTTGGCGAAAATCCCGAGCCTCACACCACTCCTCCCTGAACATCCGCCAGCTTCACAGGCCGTCCTGTGCGCGCCGATTCCGCGATCGCCACCAACGCCCGCACAGAGGCCACTCCATCGTCGATCCCCGCCCCCTCCATCGGAACTCCTTGCAGCACGCTCTCCGCGAATCCCTCCAACTGCCGCCGGTAGAAGTGGCCATCCGCACCCAGCACCCGCGTCGTCGACGCCGTAGCCTCGTGAAAGATGTCCACCTCGCTCGACCGGTAGAACCACGGATTGAACGTCTTGCCCGTCACGCTCCCGTGTTCGCCATAGATCTGGAATCCCTCGTGCCAGTCCATCCGCACGGCCACCGTCAGGTCCAGATGGCCCAGTGCACCGTTGGCAAAGGCGACATCGACAAACCAGCAGTAAGCACCGAACCGCTGGTTCAGCCGTGCCTCCACTTCGACCAGGTCACCCCCAAGAAAGCGCGCCGTATCCACCAGATGACTGCCGTGAGTCAGCAGGAAATAGCGGCGCAAGTCCGCCTTCGGGTCGCCCTCCGGCTTGCGGGCCGCCTTGCTGGTAACAATTGTCGGCTGCACGGCATCCGTCATCGCATACCGGTGCGTCGAATCGCAATACCACGCCTTCAGTGCGAGCATCTGGCCCATCTCATGAGTCACGAAGTCATGCGCTGCCTGCAGCCCCGCGTCAAACCGCTTCATATGCCCCACCTGCAGCACCAGTCCGGTCCGCCAAACCATCCGGCGTAGCTCCTCCACTTCTGCCACCGTCAGCCCCAGAGGCTTCTCGCACAGCACATGCTTGCCGGCCTCCAGAGCCAGCCGCGCTGCCGGTACATGGAAGGCGTCGGAGGTAGCGATAATCACGGCCTCCACCTCGGGATCCGCCAGCAGCGCCGAGTAGTCGGAATACGCGTGGCGCGGCTGATGCGTGGCAGCCATCCGCTCCAGCAAATCGGGGGCAAGATCGCAAATCGCGTGGAGTTCGGTGTTGCGGCCTTTCACGCAGCTTTCAAAGTGGGCTGCCTGGGCAATGGGTCCGCAGCCGAGAACACCAACCTTGAGCAGCCGAGGCTCCTTGGGGGGCATGTAAGGATTCTCCAACAGATGAGTAGGAAGGTGGGGCGATCGTCCACGATTGCGGGCCGGCATTCGTGACGGCTTTCTTCTCCAGCCTCTCCGGCCGGGAAGCCCCCCATCCGTCATCGTTGCCCGTCGATCCACCCGCGAATTACATCCAGCTTCAGCGACTTCCGCAAATGATCGGCCCAGCGGTCGATCCGCGCCTGGCGCTGTTCCGTGACAGCTGCATACGAGGCCGCAGGTGGCAGTCCGCACGCCCGTCGCGCTCCATCGATAAACGAGTGCCGGAACCCGTCGTCATCGAACAGCCCATGAATGTACGACCCCCAAATCCGGCCGGAGGCGTCATGTGCTCCATCCGCAATCTCTTCGCGCTCGCCCTCCCGGCGGATCCGCGAGAACGGCTGGCTGCCGTCCTCATACTGCGTCTCACCCATGTGAATCTCGTAACCCGAGAACGTGGCCGCAGTCCACCCAGAAGCCTGCCCCACGGCGCGCCGCACCGTCTTTGCCCGATCCATCACCGTTCGAATGGCCAGCAATCCCAGTCCCTCAGTGGAACGCGCCAGACCCGCGCTCTCCACTCCATGCGGGTCCTCGATAGACAGTCCCAGCATCTGAAAGCCGCCGCAAATCCCAATCAGCGGCCCGGCGTGCCGCGCGACAGCCGCCGCGAATCCGCGCGCCTCCAGCCAGTGCAGATCATCCACCGTCTGCTTGGTCCCCGGCAGAATCAGCACATCGGCCAGAGCGGCCTCTTCGGGCTGCTCCAGGAACGCCAGCGAAACTGACGGCTCCATGCCCAAGGCATCGAAATCCGTGAAGTTCGCCATATGGGGCAGCGCAACCACCCCGATGCGAAGCTGCGCATCGGCGGACGTCCGGTCCCGCGATCCGGCCCACACCCGAGCCGCCGTCCGCCGGTCCTCCATCGCGACCCCGTCTTCCTCCTCCAGTCCCAGGTCGCGCAGAAAGTGGACGACGCCTACGCACGGAATCCCCAGCCGTTCCTCCATCATCTGGACGCCCGAATACAACAGCGACTCATCGCCTCGGAATTTGTTGATGATGAAGCCGCGAATCCGGGCCCGGTCCTCCGGCGAAAGCAATTCGACGGTGCCGTACAGCGAAGCGAACACCCCGCCCCGGTCGATGTCGCCCACCAGGACACAGTCAGCCTCTGCGGCGTGGGCCATCCGCATGTTGACGATATCGTGCGCCCGCAGGTTGATCTCGGCGGGCGAACCGGCCCCCTCCAGCAGAATCAGTTCGTGTTCCGCGGCCAGCCTCTGGTAGCTCTCCACGACGGAGGGAAACAATGCGTCCGTCCGGTGCTTGAAGTAGTCCGCGGCCGTCACTTGCCCCCAGACCCTGCCCATCAGCACCACTTGGGCTCCGGTCTCCGACGACGGCTTGATGAGCACCGGATTCATCTCCATCCGCGGAGTCACCCGGCACGCCTCCGCCTGCAGCGCCTGCGCCCGTCCGATCTCGTGTCCTTCGGGGGTGGCCGCCGAGTTCAGCGACATATTCTGGGCCTTGAACGGCGCCACCCGGCGCCCTTCATCTGAGAAGATCCGGCCCAATCCGGCCGTGATAATGGACTTCCCCGTATGGGACGCAGTGCCGAGGACCATCAGAGCGGGTGTATGCATAAGCCACCTACCAGCATGCCCCAGTGCGCCCGCCAGACGGGGATCTCAAGGTGCGATTGGTGAAGACCAATGGGTTTGTTCCTTCAGAAATGGTGGATTGGGGGATCGGTGGGCTTGGTTGACGCTTGCGCCTGGAACAGGCGGACCACCGGATCGAGATGGGTTTGTTCCCTCAAAAGTACGCGGTGGGGTTAGGGCTCGTTGGGCTGGCCGGCGGTGGACTCCGGTCGGCCCGGGTTCGCGTTGGGTTCGCCTCCCGGCAGGTTTTATTGATTCCATGGGGCTTTTTGGTTCGTTTTGTAAAAAAGACTTCGCGGCTCCCCGGGGCCATGAGGACGACTGCCGGGCGGGCACGCAGTCGTCCCTCGGGGAGAAAGGACGGTTTCAATGTCAAAGACCGACCGGGTCACAGGGTGGGCCGTGGCCGCCCTGGGGCTTCCGGAGCGCGGGACCGGGGTTGACCGAGTGGCTCTCGTCATCCGGTCCTTCGGAGCCGGGTGTTCCCGGATCCTCGTCGCGTGAAGAGCATAGCGGTTGGGACCACGGGCTTCTGACCGCTGCGGCTGGAGGTTACTGAAAAGAGGGGGATTATTTATTTGATCGCGGTGTCACCGGTGTGCCGGGGGGATGGGATTCGGGGCGGCGACGGCTTCGGGAAGCTCTTCGATTGACAGGGTGAGGTTCCCGCTGAGTTTGCTGGGGTTCGTTGGGACTGGGGTGGGCCCCGGCCGATGGCTGGGAGCATGGAGCCCTGGTGGGATGGTTTGTTGTCATTGGGTTACGTCCGCTTTCGCTGTGGCTTACGGCAGGTTCTTCCTTGGATTGGGGCGGCGCGGTGTTCGGGGCAGCCCCAACCTTTGGTTTGGGGGAACACGGGCCTAGAAGGCAGCTTCGACTGGGGCCTCTTTGGTGGTCCGGGACGGGTCCTGCTTGCAGGGACATCCTTGCTTTTTGGGCGACGCTTGTTCGGGGCAGCCCCAACCTTCGGTTTGGGAGAACACGGGCCTGGAAGGCAGTTTCGACTGGGGCGTCCTTGGTGGTCCGGGACGGGTCCTGTTGTGCAGGGATAGCCTTGCCTTTTGGGCGACGCTTGTTCGGGGCAGCCCCAACCTTCGGTTTGGGGGAATGCGGGCCTGGAAGGCAGCTTCGACTGGGGCCTCTTTGGTGGTCCGGGACGAGTCCTGCTTGCGGGGACATCCTTGCTTTTTGGGCGACGCTTGTTTGGGGCAGCCCCAACCTTCGGTTTGGGGGAGTACGGGCTTGGAAGGCAGGTCGCGTGCCTTCGTGGGGTATGCGTCCACGCTTGCGGGCCGGCGTTCTTGCCGACCTTCCACCCGACCAAGCCGCAAACTTTGAGGAAGCTCACGGGATAAGGAGGGGTTGATCTTCTGTACAGCTGTGCCCATGGGTTCCATTGCCTCGGCCACCGGACGGGGCCCGTCCCAAGCCCAACGACACTCGACAAACCGAACACGACGCCCATCCCGCGCCTGACCCAACCTGCGCGACTCAGGTCGCCCGAGGATTCCCCAAACCGAAGGTTGGGGCTGCCCCGAACCGCCCCATGGCTCAGCCAGCCGCCAGGAGACGTAAGTGATGGGTTGCTCACGCGCCGGCGGCGGAGAACAGGCCGTGTCGCTGGTGGAGGCGTACCGGGCCGCGAGTTGAACGCCGGAGGCTTTTCCCCGTGCCGCCCAGGCACACGATTTCCACCCCAAGGATCTGGCAGAGCCGCTCCTGATAGCAGGCTTGGCGCCGCTACCCAACCCCTCGCCTCACGCCGAGCAGCACCTGCCGGCAAGCTCGATTACTCGAGCACCGCTCGAAAAGCGCCAAGTCCAAAGTGTGCGGAATCCCCCACCAGTAGCGGGCCTGTCACCGGCTCGTCAAATCGCAAGCGAAGCCGGTACCCTGGCCTGGTCAGAGACATCGTCTCGCCTTCAGCCTTGCGTGCGGCCCGCCGCGCTAGCGGCTCATGCAGCTTCGTCCAAACAGGCGCCTCCGAGAGTGGTTCCACTATAGGCCGCTGACCCACGAGATCCTCAACCAGGCGGGCGCAGATAGCCTCGGGCAGTTCGGCTGCCCGGATCTTCCCGTTCCTCCGGAATCGGTGTCGGCTCGCGGGAGGCACAAACGGGCTGACGCTCTCCCAAATCCTCGAAGTCCCGGAGAACGCCCAAGGCAGCTTCGTGGCCTCAGGCAACTGCACGAGCCGAAGCCTTCGTTGGCTGCGCGAGTCAGCTCCGGCCGTCTCGTTGCGGTCGCTGGAATAGTCCCCCCAATCCAACTCAAATTCGGAAGCGATCGAGAGGGCCGCCATTTCCTCACGCACGAACGGCGCAGCCCTTCGCCAGACAATCAGCCGCGTCGGATCGCCATTCTCATCGGGCCACAAAACAAAGTAAGCGTGGCTGTGATCGTCGTTCGGCTTCCCGCTCTCCGGGTCCTTTCCTGCCAGCAAGGCGTACTGTGGACCTAGCTCCGCGCACAGGTCCGTGTAGGTTGTCAGCGTCTTGCCCCGGAACCGCTCCGTCACTTTGATCCACCGCTCTGCCGGCGGGTACAGCCGGCCCCCCACCGCAAATTGAACGTACCTGGAATCGGATGGAACTTGGCGACGCAGCCCGGCCGCTGGCCGCCGGTCTTCCAGCGCAAGCCGGTAGTGGACCCAGGCCGCCCCTGGTGGCACCGGGGCATTCCGCAGTAAATCGCTGTCCGTCTCCGCCAACAACGAATCCAGTCGCAATGGTCCGTGCCAGTCCGCTGCCAACACGGGAGCGCGTTGTCCTGCGGCCCCTGCTTCGCACGGTTCACAATTGGCGGCGGGCGCCTCGTCTACTACCCACAAACGGCAGTGACTCTCGGCCCGGCCAAAATACAAAGTGCGCCGCAGCAACACCCTAAGCAACTCCGCCTCGCCCGCGCTCAGTTCCAGTGCCTCCCAGATCCAGAACACCGCCTCCGTGCCTGCTACCTGATACTGGTCGGGCACTAACGTTGTCTTTGACTTCTTTATCGCCCCCGAGCCCTTCTTCGGGTCCGACCAGGCAAACTCGCCCGTCGGCTGATACTGCCTGATGCCTGGCCCACGCTCGCCCGCGGTGGCCAGATGAAATCGCGGTAGTTCCGAGGCCAACGACCGCAGAAGGGACTCCATGATGGCCGGTTCCTGCTCGCCGACTTCCCGGCTGTACTGAAACCACCGGGCGGCCAATGCACGCAGCAACCGCCACGGCGACGGAGGCCATTCTCCGCGCCGGTCTTCGAAGACACTCTGCCGCCAGGGCGTTGCATGATAGCGCCCCAGCGGGAACTCTTGTCGGATCCTGAGCGACATAACTCAGTTCTCGTCGTCGGTCGTCCCGTCGGACTCGGGGCTCTTGTCCCGCCCCTTCTCATCTTCCGTCCGATACAGATCGGAAGCCGGATAGTGCACCTGTGTCGGGGACCGTTCTTCCAGGAAACCAGCCCCCCGAATTGCGGCCCGAATGTCGAATGGGATGGCCTCTATAGCTTGGCCGTCCAGCTTCCATTCCAACTCTCCGGCCTTCTCAAGATGGCACCCGCTCCGGTATCGGAACGGCTTCTCGGTGAGCCGCTGAATCTTCCACAAGGCCAATTCCAACAGAAGCTGTTTCTGGGCCAAGCTCAAGCCATCCTCGCCTCGTCCATACGACCTCAATAACGACAGATCCACGATGAAGGTCACCCGGGTCTCTTCCGCGGTCTGCTGCGTAACCGAAAAAATCGGCTGCCCCGACTCTGTCTTGCCCAACTTGTCGAACTTCACGCCCGCGCTCGACACCCGTTCCGACTTGTGAGCTTCGTGGTGCGCCGTCAGAAGCCGGCTGATCTTGATAGATTCCTTCGCGAACATCAGCCCATGGACCAGCGAGTTGGGGTCGTACTCAAAAACAGTTCTGTAGATGCGGCCCCACCCTTCGGGATAGAAGAAGAACTTGTTCTCGCTCAACTTCCTCAGCCGCATTTTGCGCTGCAGAATCTCCCGGAACAATTCCTCACCCACCTTAACCGTCCTGCCCACGAAATAGTCCGACGCCAACCGGTGCCCCTCTGACAGTGTTGTGCACACGATCTGCTCTTCACCTGCCTCTTCAGTTACACACGCCACATACGCCAGCCCGCTCAGGTCCTTGTGCAGAGTAGTGCCTCCGCCATCCTCGAAGCACACCGCTTCAAGATGGTTCGCCATGCTTGCCGCGCTGTCGACAATACAGATCCGGTCATCGCCCACTTTGTAGGCCACCTGTCCGATCTCCGGGAATCCAGCCGGCTGAAAACGGTGCAGATCGCCAACCGGTTTCAAATGCGCCTGCGCCACCAGGCAAGTCGCCTCGGCATCCAACAGCAGCTCTTCGATCGTCTTTGTCTGTGCCATGGGTCTTTTCACTTCCTGTTACATCAATCCTCATTGGCTGGAGTCAGCCAGATCCGTCGAAACTCGGCGCGCACGGTTGCGACCGGCAGGGGGATTAGAACTGCCGCCACAATCCGGTCTCCCTCCGCCGCCACATCCGGCAATTGCACGATTCGGAGATTCAAACTCCGGTAGGTCTGTTCGGCGATCTCCAAGGCTCGATCCCAGTTGCCGCCACGGATCGCGGCGAGCACGGCTCGGGCACGCGCCACCTTTGGCTCTAGGGATGCCTCGCACTCCTTCGACGTCAAGCGAATCCTGTCGGTCTGGAGCAGCGGTCGAAATAGCGCCTGTAGTCGATACTCCGCTGAGGCGACTGGTCTTGCTCCAGGCCCCTCACGATCCCACCCGGCAGTCCAATCCACCATCGAAAACGCTGGCAGCAGCCGTGCCACTTCATCGGCATCCACTCCGCCCGAAAGGAATTCCTCCACCCACTCAGCCCGGGCAAGCGGGCTGGGAGGCCCTGTTTTGCTCCGTGGTCCGCCGACATCTGAGCCCTCTCGCCGACCCGAATCCACCAACCGGCGCTCCAGGATGTCAGCAAGTACGCTGTAGCCATTCCCGCTCGACCAAACTGCGGCCGCTGTCGACTCTTTGCCAAACTTCCGGTCGCCTTGCGCCACTCCGAAGATGTTGTGAAACACCGGATACGGGCCGCTCCGAAGGCCGGCAATGCAGCGCGCTACTTCCGCCGGCAACGACGCTGGAGTCGTCGCGCTCCCGGCAGCGCGCCATCCGCGCCGCCACAGGCTCTCATCCAGCTTCTCCAACACGGGCGAACCCGTTCGCAAACCCCGATTGCGGTCCATCCGAAGCTGCACATCCGCGACAACCAGCAACAGCCGTTGCCAGCTTTCCGCCTCATGGGGGTGCTCGGCCAGCGCGACCAGCGCGCGCTCCACCGGACCCTTCAACCCTGCGAATCGCTTTGTCTTCTGGCTCGCCTCGTCACGCGGCAGACCATCGGCCCAGTCCGCGATCTGCTGCAAGGCCAGTGCTTCATCCAGCCCCTCGCCGATTTCGACCCGGCCGGCTCCAATGGACTCGCGGTACTTTTCGGTTGTTGTGCGCCGAAGCACGAACCTGCTAAAGCCCAACAACCCCGACTGTGCACCCGCAGTCAAAGCCGCCACTGCAAAGTCTGCTGGAGTTCTTGCTGCGCGGAAGCCAACTCTTGCCAGACCACGCTGCAAGAGATCCTTTAGCTCGATGATTGTGGCAGGGTTTCCCCACATGGGCCCCCAAAACTCCGCACGTGCCACTCCTAACTCACTAGCATTGTCGGGAGCTGGTGCCTCCGCCACAAACGGAAATGCACCGTAGGGTCGCGCCACAATATTCAACCGCTTGTTTACACTCCCAGTCAACAACAAGGCGCCCTCTAGCGCCAAGAGATAGGACCACGGTGAGAGCTGCCCTTCTCTGGACCTTGTTTGCCCACTGTTGAAGGTCTTGTTCGCATGCACAAACCAAGTTGCGGTTGAAGACAAGCTGGGGAGACTGACATCACAACGCCCGAGAATGGTATGTTCCAGCCAATTTCGACTCTGTGGGGTGCTCCTAAGCTGATTGCACGTCGACGCCACTTGAGCGAAGTCACGCTGTCCGACTACTCCTGCGTCGCCCAGGACCGGATTGTTTACCCTCCTTTTACCTCGCTCCACCATGTGACAATCAAGCAGCTTAACGCGATTAAGGCTGGCCCAACTTCGCTGCGACGAGATCTCCTCCGTTTTGTTCCACCACCGCTCATACTTGGTCGGTTGCCACTCGTGTTCCAGGAACTTCAGTACTTCATCCGCATTCAATCCGGTTCCGGCCAGCACAAACTCTCCGCCGCGCCAACAACCCCGTGTGCACGGCCACTTGCGGCTCACGGCCGCCAGCAGCCCCAGGCCCACTAGATACTCGCCCAGGGAATCGGGCCGGACGCCCGGGCATGGCACCACCTGCAGCCTTTCAGCCATGAGTTGAGTCCTTGCCCGCGCTCGCTGCCGCGTCCGCCGCCCGCAGCAAGGCCTCCAGGTACGCCAGGCGAAACGGTCCCAGAGCCTTCGACCCTGGCTCAGGCTCATCCGGCCCAAGCAATCCCTGCACCAAGTCCGTCCAACTCGGGCCTCTCACTTCGACGTCTCCATCCTCCAGCCAGTGTGCTGCCGGCGCGAATCCAGCCAGATCCGCCTCTACCCGCGTACCCTCATCCAGCCAGCCCGGAAGGGAAATCTCCTCGTCGCCACCTGGCGCGCCGCCCGCCTGCACGCCCAACGCCGTCCGCACCTTGCCATGGTGGCTCGCAACTAGATAGACCGCCAACGCCGTCCACTCGCCCTTCCCGGCGAGGAGTTGCTGGTAGGCCAACATGGCACTGACTTCCTCGTGCCTCAGGCCCGGTCGGAACCGGCTGGGCCATCTGCCGGGAAACTTCGCCCAGACTCCAGGCTCATACTTCGCGACCTCGCCGGGAATCGCGCCTTGCCATTGAGGGTGCGCCTTCCCCACGTCGTGCCACGATGCAGCCATCCGCAGGGCCTTCGAATACTCCTCAGGCAGGTTCAACCGGCCCGCAATGTGGGTCGCTGCCGCCTCCACTTCCCACAGGTGATCAACCAGCGGCTTCCATTGCTGATCCTGAATGCTCTTCCGCTCGCCGGAATCACTGTCTGGCGTTTCTTCCTCTCCCTCGCCAACCCATTCCGGACGATCCCCCTCCCGGCCTGTCCAGCCCGCCGCTTCCGTATATCCTCCACCGGCTTGAGACAGCATCACTGTCATGCCCGGCGTTAGCGTGCTCGCCTGCACAAACCGCCACTCTCTCCGCGCGGCGTCCCAGCACCAGCCCTGTGTCCGGCGAACAAACTCCTGCAGGCCGTGCTCTCCGTACAGCGGCACGTGGCACAATTCCTCGGCTGTTGGCGCGCTCTGTTCCCACCACTGGCCCTTTTTGAGGGCCCGCCAGAAGACGAAGACATCCCGCTCATCTACATCCCGCAGGAACGCCGAGATGTCCGTGAATCCGCCGGCCAAGTCCCGCTCGGTTGAGAACAGCGCATGAAAGTCATGCTGGCGGATGACTGTATCTGGCGGCTCCGGCGCGGGTAGCTCGACTTTGGCTAACGATTCAGGGCTCACATCCACCAGGTCTGCCAGGCGCTGCCGGGCCGCCCGCAGGTCCTCTGGACCGTACGGCGCGGAGTCCCTGTCCTTCACGTCGACCCAGAATGCGGAGGCTGCCTGTCGGCCCTCCCGGTTCAGACGCCCAAACCGCTGCACCATGCTGCTCCATGGCGCCAGTTCGGAGATCAATACATCGGCGGAGATGTCCAACCCGGCCTCCACCACCTGCGTCGCCACAACCACCAGCCCGCGCTTCTTGACCTCGTCGAGCCACGCCGTATCCGTCGTCGTGTCCACTACCTTGCCGCGCAATACCGCATCCGCATCGACGAGTTGCCGGAATAGGCGCTCACGTTCTCGGACACGGAAACGCGAGTGCATCAGCATCACCAGCGGCCGGGCCGTGGCTTCAGCCTGCTTTCGCTTCTTGCCCGTTCCCGCGCCGGCACGCTCCAACTCATCCGCCAGATCGCGGGCACGCGACACAGTGTTCCGCACGACCAGGGTCAATCGCCCCGGACCCGTTTGCGTCAGCACGTCGCCCGCCGCCAGTGCTTTTAGTCGCTTCAGAGGCTTCGCGCCGGTCCAGCGCCGTCCTAGTTCCTTCAGGGTTTTCTCGCGGACATCGCCCTCTGGAAACATCACCGGAGGTTCTTGATAGTCGACCGTCTTGAGCCACGCCCGCTCCTGTGTGGCCGACATCCACCACGTATGGACAGGACGAGCTGTGCCAAATACTGTACGAAAATGTGCCAGTTGCGCAAAACTCGCACATCCGTTTCCCATTAATTGTGTTTCATCAAGGACGAAAAGAGCATCATTGCTGAGCAGCCCAAATGCAGTCGGCCATGCGGATCGGCTCATCGCATAGCCGCGATTCAGGGCCGCGCTCAATATCAGATCCAACGTGCCCACCAGGATGCACGCCTGTTCTGGCTGGGTGATCCAGGTGCGTTGGCGTTTTGACAACTCGGGGTCTCCGCCCAACAGCGGCCAGACTGGGATTTCTTCGGCCAGCCCGAGATTTGATAGCCACTTCTTCGCGTCACGCGCAGTCTGCTGCACCAAGGCCCGCATTGGCAGTACGTAAACCAGGCGGCGCGGCGTATGTGCGGCGTCCAGCTGCAATCGGTAAATCCAGGCCAGGATCGCTGCTGCCGTTTTGCCTCCGCCGGTCGGTACACACAAGACGCGATCCCGAATGGGCTCCGAGGCTAAGGTCCGCTGATAGGTGTAGGGGGCATCGGCGGCACCCATCGCGCGCCGGAACAAGTCAGAAAACTCCATGCTGATTCTCATCGGCGAGTTGCTTCGTTCCGCGTCCTGCGTACTGTATTCCTTCCTTGTTGGGAATTCGACCGCGACGGCCGTCAGTCAAGGAGATTCCCACCGCTGTGGCCAGGGTCGTTTCTCTCAACTGACATGGTCACCTACAGGCAATACCGCCATTCCGCCGGGGCGGCTGCATTGTAACCGACTAACAATATCCAGCATTGTCGACAAATCCTCTCTGGATATCCGAACTCCGAAGTGTTTCCCCGTTGATCCTATCGCAACACCGTGATAGTGTCGAGGCTTCTGGCAGCCAATCTCGGAATTGAATTGGCTTCATCTTGAGGTCCATTAATGCGCACCTCCTACCTTGTCTGCTACGACATCGCCGACCCCAAACGCCTCCGCACCGCCTTCCAATTCCTCAAGGGCTTCGGCGACCATCTCCAGTACTCCATCTTTGAATGCCAACTCACCGCTCGCGATCTCGTCGAGTGCCGCACCGGACTTTCCGACATCATCCACCACAAAGAGGATCAGGTCCTCTTCGTAAACCTCGGCCCCGCCGCCGGTCGTGGCGACCGCGTCATCACCGCCCTCGGCAAACCCTATACCAATGTCGATGCCCCCTGCATCGTCGTTTGAACCAGACTACGGAATCCCTCTCCCATGGGCGCTTTACCTCTTCCTCCAGCTCAGCCCGTCCAGCCAGCCTCCTTGCCGTCAACCCTGCCGGACTACCTCCCGGCTCGCATGGTCAACGAGTTCATCTACTGCCCGCGCCTCTTCTACTACGAGTGGGTCGAAACCCTCTTCGCGGAAAGCGCCGATACCGTCGAAGGCAAAGCCCAGCATGCCCGTGTCGACTCCGGCTCCGGGGCCCTGCCCGATCCCTCCGAAACCGCTCCACCCGACGTCCGCCACTCCCGCTCCGTCACCCTCTCCAGTGAGCAGTGGCGCATCATCGCCAAAATGGACCTCATCGAGATCACCGGCGGACTCGTCATCCCCGTCGACTACAAACGCGGCAGCCCCAAGGAGACCCCCAACGGCCTCGAGGCCTGGCCCGCCGATCGCGTCCAACTCATCCTTCAGGGAATCATCCTCCGCGAGCACGGCTACCGCTGCGAAGATGGTGCTCTCTGGTACGCCCAGGTTCGCCAACGCGTCCGCGTCCGCTTCAACGACGACGCCATCAACGAAGCCCGCCTCGCCATCTCCGGAGCCTGGCGGATTGCCTCCGAAGGCATCATCCCGCCCCCGCTCGAAGACTCGCCCAAGTGCCCCGGGTGCTCGCTCGTCGGAATCTGCCTCCCCGACGAAACCTCCGCGCTCCGTGCCGCTGGCCGTGGCGCCCTCGCCGCGCAACTGGACCTCTTCGCGCCCTGCGGCATCCCGCGCAAACCGCCCGATGCCGATACCGGAGTCCGCCGCCTCGTCACACCGCGCTCGGAACTCCGCCCCCTCTACCTCAACACCCAAGGCGTCCGCGGTGGCCGCTCCGGCGAAGTCCTCCAATTCAAGGAAAAGGACAAGACCAT
This sequence comes from uncultured Paludibaculum sp., assembly GCF_963665245.1. Taxonomy (NCBI): domain Bacteria; kingdom Pseudomonadati; phylum Acidobacteriota; class Terriglobia; order Bryobacterales; family Bryobacteraceae; genus Paludibaculum; species uncultured Paludibaculum sp. Next base: position 3,243,337 of record NZ_OY762267.1, on the reverse strand, counting down.
CCAGGAGGCCCGCATCGGCGAACTCTGCCAGGTCAACCTGTTCGGCAATGTCCAACTCACGACTCAGGCGATTCACGCCCTCTGCGACGCCGGAGTCCCCATCTGCTACTTCTCGCAAGGCGGCTGGTTCTACGGCATCACCAACGGCCTCAACCAGAAGAACGTCTTCCTGCGCCGTTCCCAATTCGCCCTCGCCGGCAGTGACTGGTTCACCGTCAAGCTTGCCCGGCGTCTGGTCGCCGGCAAGGCCCGCAACCAGCGCACCATGCTCCTGCGCAACCACGAGGAACCGCCGCCCGATACGCTGCGGGCCATGAAGTCCATGATTGAGCGCGCCGAACAGGCTACCTCTCTTGAAGAACTCCTCGGTCTCGAAGGCAACGCGGCTCGCCTCTACTTCGGAGCCCTGTCCGGCATGATCAAGGCCAACCGCGATCCGTTCCCGTTCGACTTCGACGGACGCAACCGCCGTCCTCCTCGCGATCCCGTCAACGCCCTCCTCTCCCTTGGCTACAGCGTCCTGGCCAAGGACCTCACCATCGCCGCCTATGCCGTCGGCTTCGACCCCTTCGTCGGCTTCTACCATCAGCCCCGCTTTGGCCGGCCGGCCCTGGCGCTCGACCTGATGGAGCCCTTCCGCCCGCTGATCGTCGACTCGGCCGTTCTCTCGGCCATCAATACAGGCATGATCACCGCCAACGATTTCGTCCGCGCCGGGCAGAGTGTCGCTCTCACGCCGGAAGGCCGCAAGGCGTTCTTCCGTGCCTACGAGGCGCGAATGGACACCATGGTGACGCACCCGTTATTCGACTACCGGGTGAGCTATCGGCGCCTGCTGGAGATCCAAACCCGGCTCCTGGCCCGAGTCCTCGATGGCGAGATTGCCGACTACCCCGTCTTCGTGACAAGATGAGCGAGCGGTCCGATGCATTTCGGACCCCAGGAACCGCTCGCGACCAGTCAAGTCGCCGAATTTGAGAGAGTTACGCCGCTGCTCGGCCTACGAGGAAGCCCACCCGGCCCGCGCGGGAGCCCACCGCTCGCAAAGCAGCGCCCAGGTCCTTGATAAGAGGATAGAATTGGACTGTGCTATTTCCGCGACCGCAGGGTTGCGGCCCCATTGAAGCGTTCACGATGGTGGCGACACCTCCAAGTGGAGGCTAAATTTCCGCGACCGCAGGGTTGCGGCCCCATTGAAGCAGCCAGTAGCCGACGGAAGGTCTCCAGTTCCCCACCCATTTCCGCGACCGCAGGGTTGCGGCCCCATTGAAGCTGGTTGCCCGCTGAAGATCTCCGCGGCCGCGTCCGATTTCCGCGACCGCAGGGTTGCGGCCCCATTGAAGCATGGCGGCTGTAGCGGAACTGGCCGAACCGATGTCTCCGATTTCCGCGACCGCAGGGTTGCGGCCCCATTGAAGCGCTAGTGATAACGAGGGATCCGCGAGGCATTGATTATATTTCCGCGACCGCAGGGTTGCGGCCCCATTGAAGCACTCGTACTTTCAGTTGCCTTTGCATGCCACAGTCACCTATTTCCGCGACCGCAGGGTTGCGGCCCCATTGAAGCGCCTTCTCACAAGTTCGACAGGCCGGCAAGACGACAAATTTCCGCGACCGCAGGGTTGCGGCCCCATTGAAGCTACTCTGCCGCCGCCAGGGAAGTCCCGATCGCCTGCATTTCCGCGACCGCAGGGTTGCGGCCCCATTGAAGCTGCTCAACGGACAATACCCTTGACCTGGACGACTCGATTTCCGCGACCGCAGGGTTGCGGCCCCATTGAAGCCGCGCGAGGATCGGAGCGGCATCGAAGCGGACGCGTTGATTTCCGCGACCGCAGGGTTGCGGCCCCATTGAAGCTGTGCCGGTTGGCAACGAGGCAGTAGTGATCGTGGGATATTTCCGCGACCGCAGGGTTGCGGCCCCATTGAAGCCCGCCATTGATGCTGCTGGAGATCGTCGCATTCAGATTTCCGCGACCGCAGGGTTGCGGCCCCATTGAAGCAAGTGCAACGCTGCGTGGTGTGGAAGATGCCTTCCGCTTATTTCCGCGACCGCAGGGTTGCGGCCCCATTGAAGCCAGTGCCGATGCCAATCTGGATGGACCCCTATGGCATATATTTCCGCGACCGCAGGGTTGCGGCCCCATTGAAGCAAGGTGGCGATTGGCTGCCAGCAGAGGCCGAGCGCATTTCCGCGACCGCAGGGTTGCGGCCCCATTGAAGCGGTCCATCGGCCTGAGCGGTGACACCAATACTCGACGTATTTCCGCGACCGCAGGGTTGCGGCCCCATTGAAGCTGGTCTGGGGTGGTGATGACGCACCACGATGCTTCCGATTTCCGCGACCGCAGGGTTGCGGCCCCATTGAAGCTCCAAAGAACGTATTCCAGTCGGCCGAGGTCAGGTAGCATTTCCGCGACCGCAGGGTTGCGGCCCCATTGAAGCGGAGGTCGCTTGCGCAGATAGCGATCTGCCCAGGGTGATTTCCGCGACCGCAGGGTTGCGGCCCCATTGAAGCGGCTTCCTTCTCGCGGGCCATCTCGGCGAGTTTGCCATTTCCGCGACCGCAGGGTTGCGGCCCCATTGAAGCCTCCAGATTCGGCGCTCCGATGAGAAGGGTATTCAGGCATTTCCGCGACCGCAGGGTTGCGGCCCCATTGAAGCGCAATGTTCCAGTGAGCCAGCGCCCAGCTATGGCTAGATTTCCGCGACCGCAGGGTTGCGGCCCCATTGAAGCTCGGTGATACAAATGGCGATCTGCAGTGGAGATTAAACATTTCCGCGACCGCAGGGTTGCGGCCCCATTGAAGCTGATTTCCTTTCAAGCTACTGGCGGCCACCTGAGGCCCATTTCCGCGACCGCAGGGTTGCGGCCCCATTGAAGCTTAGCCACGAGGATCAGGAGGAAAATTGCCACGATATTTCCGCGACCGCAGGGTTGCGGCCCCATTGAAGCCTGATGCCGCCGTTGGCATTGATCGACGGGGTGATGAATTTCCGCGACCGCAGGGTTGCGGCCCCATTGAAGCCGCGCAAGGAAAAGAGAAGTTCCAGCTTGGCGCGGTGAATTTCCGCGACCGCAGGGTTGCGGCCCCATTGAAGCGTGTCGCACGTTTCACTGACTCGAAGTGGAAGAGCCTCATTTCCGCGACCGCAGGGTTGCGGCCCCATTGAAGCCTCAACGCGCCGGCGGACCTGGTCGAGTGGGCCATATTTCCGCGACCGCAGGGTTGCGGCCCCATTGAAGCGTCGCGAACTGGATTCAGCTTGTCGTTGCGGCCGAAATTTCCGCGACCGCAGGGTTGCGGCCCCATTGAAGCACTGCGGCACGTGCCCGGTTTGTTTTTCCATCGAGAAGATTTCCGCGACCGCAGGGTTGCGGCCCCATTGAAGCGTCCCCTTGTCGCATAAGCATCCCGACTGACTGTCTCACTCTGGGAGGGGTCAAGCCCTCGCCTTGAGGCGACGGCTTCAGCTAGGAGCGCCGCGGGATAGTGTTGAGGGATGGGATCATATCGACGCGGTGCGCACACCGTCTATGAAATCCACCTGGACTTGGTATGGACGACGAAGTACCGCAAGCCCGTGCTGGCGGGAGAGGTGGCGCTGAGGCTCCGGGATCTGATCCGAGAGATCTGCGGGGACCACGATGTGAAGATCATGAAGGGTCATGTTTCGAAGGATCACGTGCATTTGCTGGTATCGATACCGCCGCAGGTGGCGATCAGCCGGCTGATGCAGTACGTGAAGGGGAAGACGGCGCACAAGATCATGCTGGAGTTCCCACACGTGAAGAAGCACTATTGGGGCCAACACATGTGGGCGCGGGGCTATTTCTGCTGCAGCACCGGGAACGTCACCGACGAGATGATCGCGCAATACATCGCGGATCAGACAGAAAATCGGGACGACGATTTCAAAGTAGAGGGTTGAGGCCCTCTACAAGAGAGAAGCCCGCTGGGAGCGGGGCGACTTCGAGCCGGCCTCTGGCCGGAACAGCGACTTGCAGTCCGTCGATGCAAGCCTCCGCCTTACAGGCGGTGGTTTGGTTGACTCATGGAATTTCCGCGACCGCGAGGTTGCGGCCTCATTGAAGCTCGACGCCCTGATTCAAAGCGGGGTGTCGGCGTCGCAGGCATTTCCGCGACCGCGAGGTTACGGCCTCATTGAAGCTTCATTCCCGCCATCTGGAAGTTTCCGATGACTCCGGATTTCCGCGACCGCAGGGTCGCGGCCTCATTGAAGCTACGATTTCGTTGTCCAGGTGGCCATCATCCGGCCATTTCCGCGCCCCCAAGGCAGCGGCCCCATTGAAGCGAGCACAATGCGCACAAGCCGCCGAAGCTTACGCGCACTTCCGCAACTCCAAGGCGCGCCAACTTCACCGCACACCCACCCCCACTCGAACCACCCCACTCGCCCCCGGCCATCATCCAGCAACAGCGAGTTCGCGGCTTCCGATCCGCAGTGCTTCCGCCGCCTTCTTCATCTCCGCCACGATCTGCCCTTCAGCGACCGGCGTCTCCAGAATGATCGGCACGCTCTCTGGAATTTGATCCGCCACCTCTTTGAAGGAGAGGATCGACGCGAACGACAGCGGGTCATGGGTGCTCCGCGTATTCACTTCGCTCATATGCACCTGCCGCAGGCGGCTGCCAAACTCCTTCAGCAGAAAGTAAGCGGCGGTCATCGTCGGGTCCACCTGCCGGGCATGGCCAATGTCAAAGCAGAACGCCGCATCCGGCAGCTTCTCGAAGACCTTCATCAGCTCGGGCGCCGTTCGCCCGACCGGTTTCCGCTTGTCCATGTTTTCAATCAGCAGATTTACGCCAAGGGGCCTCCAAAGACCATGGTCGAAAATCGCGTCAGGGTGAAGAATGATGGGCCATCCTCGCTTCGTCAACGCAAGCAGTGTCTCCACCACCGCCGCTTCATCCTGCTTGCGGAACTTGCTGGGCGCATGGATCGCCACATAGGTGAACGGCCGCAAGTCCAATTCGCCCAATCCGCGGGAAAGTGGACCGAGTTCCTCCTGGCGTAGCGCGGACAACTCAATCGCATGGACATCCTTCCCGTGGAGCATCGACACTCCGCGAGCGAAGTCAGCGAAGGCCAGTGCGCCGGTAGAGAAACCAATGGTTCGCATCAGAATACCCCGTATATTTTGGTCAGGTCCGAGATTCCGGATCTGTCATCAAAGAACAGTTTCACCAAGGCATCGCGGAAGTGGTGACTCAACTTCCGGGCCTTCTGATAGGTTCTGTCCTGCTCATATTCCGCTTCCCCGAGCTTCTCCAGTTTGCTTCGCGATTTCGCACTGGAGAGAATGCCGAGGAAGTCATTGTATGCGCTCAACAGCTCCAGGGCCGTGCTGTCCAGATGGGGATAACGCAGGAACGTCCCGGCGATCACCTCAAGCGGAGTCAGTTGAAGCTTGGCCCTCAGACATTGGATACATTCCGGAGCCCTTGCGGCGTCGCGAACTGAAGCTCCGCCGGAGCATGGCGTAGCGTCCAGATGGCAACTGAAACACGTGAGCATTCCGGACACGTAGATCAGCTTTCTGGACATGCGCAGCTTCAAATTGCGAATTGCGGCGCCTTCGCCGAACCGCGTCCTGTGCTTGTAGGCGAAGTCCACCGCCATCGTCCACCAGTACCGTGCGAAGTCGTTGAGTAGGAATCGTGGGATGTGATGGTCGGCGGAGCCCGCCAGGAATCCGCGATCCTCCAATACGTAGCGGCTCAGCACACTGTTGACAACACGTTCGTAGGCCTCCGTGCGCCCAACCGCCATGGACTCCAACAGCAGGAGAATCCGCCTGGTCGTGTTCTGATTACTATCGCTCTGCCCGCCGATCTGATGTACCACATCGTGGCTGAACGCCAGTTTCCCGAAGGTCCCCTCTCGCCCGACGCCCTTCTTGGCCAGTCTTTGCACAACGGCTTCAATCTCTTTGGCTTGATCCAGGTGCCTCGGATCGGCCGCTCCGTCCACCAGCAGCGTCCAGTCAATGTCGCTTCCCTCTGTAAACTCGTCACGGGCTAGGGATCCAAAAACGACGATGCTCGTGTCGTCGGTGGTAAGCTCGCGAAGCTCTTTGGTCAACTCCTTGCGCTTGGCTTCCGCCAGGACTTTGGCTTTCCTGAGATGCTGCCAGTCCGCGCCAAGTCGACGTTCAAGGGCGGTCAGACCTGAGTTGGATTCGCGCATGCCGATCCTTCCCATCATCGGCCATTTGGCAGCCTGCCCGCACGCCGCGTGCTTGCTCCGAATTCAGCGCTGCTTCGACGACCTGCTGGAGTCGTTTCGCCCTTCATCGTCGACTCGGCCGTCCTCTCGGCCATCAATACTGGCATGATCACCGCCAACGATTTCGTCCGTGCCGGGCAAAGTGTCGCTCTCACGCCTTGATGGCGAGATTGCCGACTACCCCGTCTTCGTGACAAGATGAGCGAGCGGTCCGATGCATTTCGGACCCCAGGAACCGCTCGCGACCAGTCAAGTCGCTGAGTTTGAGAGAGTTACGCCGCTGTTCGGCCTACGAGGAAGCCCACCCGGCCCGCGCCGGAGCCCACCGCTCGCAAAGCAGCGCCCAGGTCCTTGAAAACAGGATAGAATTGGACCGTACTATTTCCGCGACCGCAGGGTTGCGGCCTCATTGAAGCATGCGTTGCTCAGATTAGGAACGGAAGGGCATCATCACCATTTCCGCGACCGCAGGGTTGCGGCCTCATTGAAGCCCGATCCTCTCAGCCAGCGTATCCACGGATGGGTAGGATTTCCGCGACCGCAGGGTTGCGGCCTCATTGAAGCAACACCATTGCATTCCCAACCGTCGCTTTTTCGGTAGATTTCCGCGACCGCAGGGTTGCGGCCTCATTGAAGCGTCGACTGTCCCGTCATCCCGACACCGGACGGGAATTATTTCCGCGACCGCAGGGTTGCGGCCTCATTGAAGCCTCTTTAGCTGCCTCTGTCGACCCCAACATCGTCTTATTTCCGCGACCGCAGGGTTGCGGCCTCATTGAAGCGACCCTCCCCGGGGTCGGCTGGAGCCGCCAGCCAGATTTCCGCGACCGCAGGGTTGCGGCCTCATTGAAGCGACTTGCCTTGGGCGGAAACACTACCCCCGCGGGCCTCATTTCCGCGACCGCAGGGTTGCGGCCTCATTGAAGCCGCTCCTCCGTGAGTTCCGTTTCTAGCTCGGCCAGGCCATTTCCGCGACCGCAGGGTTGCGGCCCCATTGAAGCGTTATGAGCCTCCCTTTAAGGAGCTGATGATCTTGGGATTTCCGCGACCGCAGGGTTGCGGCCCCATTGAAGCAACCCGGTGCCAGCTGACGTTGTTAGTGCGAATGTCGATTTCCGCGACCGCAGGGTTGCGGCCCCATTGAAGCCGCTACCCGTACCGTTCACTGCGCAGTAGCCCGTAAATTTCCGCGACCGCAGGGTTGCGGCCCCATTGAAGCGGCCATGAGTAGCACGGTGGGCGCGCGGTGGCTAGATTTCCGCGACCGCAGGGTTGCGGCCCCATTGAAGCATGCCCAGGGAATCCAGTGGAAGAACAGCTAGCCGTATTTCCGCGACCGCAGGGTTGCGGCCCCATTGAAGCGCCATGGGCTAGCGTCACCGTTGCAACACCGCCAGACAATTTCCGCGACCGCAGGGTTGCGGCCCCATTGAAGCCACTCAGGTTCTCCCCCCGGCGGGCCAGAAGTGGGCCATATTTCCGCGACCGCAGGGTTGCGGCCTCATTGAAGCGAGTGTGCCGTCCATGATCTCCAGGAGGTCTACCGTGATTTCCGCGACCGCAGGGTTGCGGCCTCATTGAAGCCTGACAACATCTTCAATCCAAACGTCCGCTACTGTGGATTTCCGCGACCGCAGGGTTGCGGCCTCATTGAAGCACGCCGAGCGGCGGTGGCTCTGGAATTGTAACCTCAGCAAATTTCCGCGACCGCAGGGTTGCGGCCTCATTGAAGCCGGGAGTACTGCTATCCCGAGTGGTACGGGACCAGAGATTTCCGCGACCGCAGGGTTGCGGCCTCATTGAAGCGCTGGTATCGACACCGAACGGTGTACCGGCTAAGACATTTCCGCGACCGCAAGGTTGCGGCCTCATTGAAGCCGGAAATCAGCTCAAAAAATGCGGCGGAATTACCTCATTTCCGCGACCGCAAGGTTGCGGCCTCATTGAAGCCTCACTGATTACCCGCTTGGCATTGTCGCTAGGCGCATTTCCGCGACCGCAAGGTTGCGGCCTCATTGAAGCCCCATTCAGAACGTGGAAGGCAGTCAGAGTGCCTGCCGCGGACTGAGGGTTGGCCTTACTCTCGGGGAGCAGCTTCGACTAGGGCCTCTTTGGTGGTCCGGGACGGGTCCTGCTGTGCAGGGATATCCTTGCCTTTTGGGCGACGCTTGTTCGGGGCAGCCCCAACCTTCGGTTTGGGGGAACACGGGCCTGGAAGGCAGCTTCGACTTGGGCATCTTTGGTGGTCCGGGACGGGTCCTGCTTGCGGGGACATCCTTGCTTTTTAGGCGGCGCGGTGTTCGGGGCAGCCCCAACCTTCGGTTTGGGGGAATGCGGGCCTGGAAGGCAGCTTCGACTCGGGCATCTTTGGTGGTCCGGGACGGGTCCTGCCTGCGGGGAAATCCTTGCTTTTTGGGCGGCGCTTGTTCGGGGCAGCCCCAACCTTCGGTTTGGGGGAATACGGGCTTGGAAGGCAGCTTCGACTGGGGCCTCTTTGGTGGTCCGGGACGGGTCCGCTTGCGGGGACATCCTTGCTTTTTGGGCGGCGCTTGTTCGGGGCAGCCCCAACCTTCGGTTTGGGGGAATGCGGGCCTGGAAGGCAGCTTCGACTGGGGCATCTTTGGTGGTCCGGGACGAGTCCTGCTTGCGGGGACATCCTTGCTTTTTGGGCGACGCCTGTTCGGGGCAGCCCCAACCTTTGGTTTGGGGGAATACGGGCTTGGAAGGCAGCTTCGACTGGGGCATCTTTGGTGGTCCGGGACGGGTCCTGCTTGCGGGTGTCAACTCCGGTTGAAAATTCCTCATAGTGCCGGTCGAAAATTCCCCACCCCAACTCCTCTCAGAACCTGCTTTCGGGGGCCCCGACTGGAGCGGAGCCCAGCGACGCCTTCAGGCGGCGCGCTTTGGGCGTAGCGGAAGACGGGGCCCCCGAAAGCGCGGCCGCCGGCCCGCCCTCCTGCCCTCGTAGTGGCACCAATCCGGCCCTCCGCCGGTCCTTCAACCGATAGCTCTCCCCTCGGATGTTGATCGTCGTTGAGTGGTGCAACAGCCGGTCCAGAATCGCTGTGGCGATAATCGGATCGCCAAAGATCCCGCCCCAGTCTCCATAGCTCTTGTTCGACGTCAGCACGATGCTGCCCCGCTCATAGCGCGCGCTCACCAACTGGAAGAAGATCATCGCCCCCAGGTCGTCCAGCGGCAGATAGCCCATCTCGTCGATGATCAGCACCTTCGGCGCCAGATACACCTTCATCCGCCGATCCAGGCGCCCCTCCCGGTAAGCCCGCCCGAGATCGTCCACCAGATCATGCGCTGTCATAAAATACGCCGGCTGTCCCGCACGGATCGCGGCTTCCGCCAACGCTACCGCCAAATGCGTCTTGCCCACACCAGGCGGCCCGAGCAGGATCACATTCGATGCCTCGTGGACGAAGCGCAGCGTTTGCAATTCCCGCACCTGCCGCTCGTCTATCGAGGGCTGGAAGCTGAAATCAAACTGCTCGAACGTCTTCACATAAGGCAGGTGCGCCAATTGCAGCCGCGTCTTCAGATACCTCTGCCGCCGCGCATCCACCTCCGCCTCCAAGGTCTCCAGCAGGAACTCCGCGTAGCTCGGTTCCTTCTTCGACGCCTGCTCCAGCAGCGCCTCGAGCTTTGCGTCCAGCGCCGTCAGCGACAGCGAGGCCAGCATCTCCCGCAGCCGTTCGATCGAGGTCATTGCCCACCTCCCAACGCCACGCTTTCATAAGCGTCCAGCGGCCGGATCTCCACCGCCGGCGCCTGGCTGCGGATGTGGACCAGCGTCTTGCCATCGGTCCGCGCACCGAGGGGAATCCCCTCGTGGTGCTCGGCATCGCGTACGATCAGGTGCCGGTGCGGCGCTTCGCCGTGCCGCGCGATGCGCCGCTCCCCGTAGTGGATCTCCACCTCACCCCGCTCGCCACGCACCCATACCTGTTTGCCGGCATAGATCCAAGGCACTGAGTACAAGCTGCCGCGCCAGGAGACGAAGCCATCCCTCGCCACCTTGCGCAGCTCTTCGTCCAGGTACGGATAAGGCGCTCTTCCCTCGATCCGCTGAAGACTGAACTGATCGGCGTCCCAGCGGGCCTGGACCGAAACATGGGTCGTCCCGTGCACCCGCTTATTGGCTACGCCCCACACCCACGCCCGGAGCTGGGTATTGAAGTCGTCCAGGCCGCTCGGCTCACGGCCTTGCAGGCTGCACAGAAAGTTGCGCCGGACGTACTTCACCCCGGACTCCACCTTGCCCTTCGTCTGTGCCCGGTACGGCCGGCAGAGCCTGGGCTTGAAACCCCAATAGCGCGCAAAGTCCAAAAACACGGGGTTCCAGACGATCTCGCCCCGCTCGTCCGTCTCCTGCCATACCGTTTTCATCCGGTCGTACAGGATCTCTTCGGGCACACCCCCTAACTCTGCGAACGCCGCTTCATGCAGTCGCAGCAGGGTCCCCAGTTTCTGATTCAGTGCCGCCGTGGCCACCATCATCCGGCTGTAGCCCAGCGTGAACACGAAGCCCCAGAGTTTCCGTTCCAGCCCATTGGTCTCGATGCTGCCCAGGTGGCCCCAATCGACCTGCGCCTGCTGGCCCGGCGGCGTTTCAAACCGCCGCACCGCGACCACATGAGCCATCTGCCGCTTGGGTCTCAGCCAATCGGTCAGGATCGAATAGCCGCCCTGGTAGCCTCGCTCGCGCAACTCCCGCAGAAGGACGCAGGCACTCCAAACTCCGGCCGACAGTCTCTCTTCCAGGTAAGACCGAAATCGATCCAATTTGCTTTCCGGCTTTGGCCTCTGCCGGTACTCTGGTTTTGCTTCCGGCTCCAGCAGGTACTTACGAACAGTTTTGCGGTCGTACCCCAGCAGCTGACTGATGGCCTGGATGCTCAATCCCTGCCGTTTCATCTCAACAACCTCGTGCACGTCTTTTCCCCTCAACAGATCTCGGTACCTCCTCTTCTCAGAGTCGGCAACCGGCCTCAGCCCTTGTCAGGGGGTGGGGAATTTTCGATCGGCACTATGGGGATTTTTGCACCGGCGCTGACACGGGGACATCCTTGCTTTTTAGGCGGCGCGGTGTTCGGGGCAGCCCCAACCTTTGGTTTGGGGGAATGCGGGCCTGGAAGGCAGCTTCGACTTGGGCATGTTTGGTGGTCCGGGACGGGTCCTGCTTGCGGGGACATCCTTGCCTTTTGGGCGACGCTTGTTCGGGGCAGCCCCAACCTTCGGTTTGGGGGAATACGGGCCTGGAAGGCGGCTTCGACTGGGGCATGTTTGGTGGTCCGGGACGGGTCCTGCTTGCGGGGACATCCTTGCTTTTTGGGCGACGCTTGTTCGGGGCAGCCCCAACCTTCGGTTTGGGGGAACGCGGGCCTGGAAGGCCGCTTCGACGGCCCACCGACACTCGACAAACTTAACAAGACGCCCCATCCCGGGCCCGACCCCGCGCGCCGCAACTCAGATCTCTCAAGGACTCCCCGAACCAGAGCGATCCCCGAGAGCGCAAGGGCCGCGAGCCCAAGGCTCCGAGAGCCCAAATGACCGAGTAACCAAGGTTCCCCCAAACCGAAGGTTGGGGCTGCCCCGTACCACCCGATGGCTCAGCCAGCCGCCAGGAAGACGCACTTCCGCAACCGCAGGGTCGCGGCCTCATTGAGCATGCCCCGGTTGCCTCACATCACCGCGCCATCAGCGCGAACACGCCCCAGCCCAGGTATTCACGCGCGTACGCGGCGTAGCGTTTGGGTGCCGAGGTCAGTTCGGCTCGAACCTCTTTCGCGAAGTCGTCGCCGGGATTCGCTTCGAGCCATCGGCGCATCGTGAGCCACTTGGCTGCTTCGTACCTGTCCCAGCCGTCCTGGTCTGACAGAACCATTTCCACGACGTCGTAGTCGAGGCCGCCGAAAGACGCGAGAAGTTCTGGAAGCAGGAGAAAGTCGGAGATCGAACCGGCATGGCATCCCTTGGCAACGTCTTCCGTCGGCGGTAACCGCAGCCAGTACGGCTCGCCGATGAGGATGATCCCTCCGGTGCGGAGGCTCTCCGCCAGAAGTTTGACGGTGCCGACGATGCCCCCACCGATCCACGTGGCACCGAGACAGGCCGCCACTCCGACCTTCTCGCCAGCGACGTAGCCGGCAGCATCGCCATGAAGGAACTCGACTCGATCGGCGACACCGAGTTCTTCAGCGCGGAGTTTCGCTTGGTCGGTGAACAACTGGCTCAGGTCGATACCGGTGCCGCTGATTCCGTAGTCGCGTGCCCAGGTGCACAGCATCTCGCCCGAACCGCTGCCGAGGTCGAGCACACGGGTCCCCGGTTCCAGGCGCAGCGCCGCTCCGAGAGTGGCGAGCTTTTCGGGTGTGAAGGGGTTATGGATTCGGTGAGCACTTTCGCTGACGTTGAAGATCCTTGGAATGTCCACTGCGGAAACGCCTTACGTGTGTGAATGGATTCGGTACGCCACCAATAATATCAATGCACTGCTAACACCAGGGGCCGTCGTCTTCGTGTTGAGCACGAGGCCGGCCGGCAGAATCGCAGCTAGATAGGTACATGGCGCGATTGCCCCTGGAGCACTACTACGGCCACTTCGGCGACCGCGGGATCACGTCCCATTGAAGCGACGGGGAGCGGGGTGACCGGGGCCGCCAGAAAGCCTCAATCCCCTTACCCGCCCCACCCCAACCACACCAACCCGCCCACTCCCACTAAAACCATATACAGCCCCGGCAACAGTCCAGCCCACACCTCCAAACCACTGCCCCATCGGCTGCTCTTCGTCGTCTTTCCGCTCACCTTCACAGCCCCTCCAGCCCCGGAGGCATGCTCCCTTGCACGCCCTCGCGCCGCCTGCGGCTTTCCGCTTCCAGCAACACCTCGAATTGCGCCGCGCTCGAATTCATCAGCGCGGCCAACTGGAGATACGCCTCCCGCGTCAACGTCACGCTCACCGGACCCACACTCAAGTGCAGGTTGCCGCACCCGCCACAATCGTAGATCCGCCCAAATCCAGGGATCTCCGCCAATACATACGCATCCGCTTCCATGGCAAACGCTCTCTCCTTTTAATGAGTCCCGGCTCCGGCCATCTCGATACTGTCCAGGTTCCTGCCGCCCGCGGCTCCGCCCAATACCAGCAGTTGCCCGCGGCTCGATACCATCCGGTGTGCCACCCGCGCGCCCGTCCGCCCCACCTTCTCCCACGCGCGGCCCGCCTCGTCCAGACGCAACAGACTCCCGTCCGAAACGCTCGCGTACAACCGCCCTTCATGCACCGCCGCCGCCGGCGCAAACGCTCCGCCCACCCCTTCCGGCAGCTTCGGGCCGTCCGTCCACGCGCCCGCCGCCGGATCGAGAATCGACACCGACCGCTCAATCTCGCCCTTCTCGTTGAACCCGCCAATCACATACACCTTGCCCTGATACGCCGCGGCGATCAGCGCCCGCCTGCGGAACGGCTGCGGCACAGACTTCCACCGCGGAGCCCGCGCCGCCAGATCGAGCACCAGCGTCGTGTCCATCCATCGCTCCTGCGAGCCCTGCAGATCCCATCCGCCCGTCACAATCAGCTTGCGGCCCACCGCCACCACGTCGTGTGATGACCGCGGTTCCGGCAGCGCGGGCAGCGCCGTCCACTGCCCTTGGGCCGCGTCGAACTGCGCGCACTCCGCCGTCGACCGGTTATCCGTCGCCTCACCTTTCCTATTCCGAGGAGCCATGCCGCCCACACGGTAGATCCGCCCATCCAGCGCCGCCAGGTTCAACCCCTGCAGCGCCGGTCCGGCCGCCAGTTCCACCCAACTGCCCGGTTTGCCCAGCTCCAGCCGCGCGAACCGGCCCGACACTGCCCCCTCCCAATAGTTGTGCGTCGGCGCGATGTGTCCGCCATAGACATACAGCCAGCCGCCGCTTTCCACGGCGCCGAAGCTCGACGTAGCCTCGGGCAGAGTCGCCACGGAACGGGCCGCCACGACAACCGGAGCCGCGTCAAACACCAGCGTGGCGTAGTGGCGCAGCTCTTCATATTTCTTACCGTCCCGGTCGCCCGTGCCCGGCTCCCAGAAGCGGGCCCACGCTCCATACCGACCGGTCGGTGTGAACACCTCGGTCAAGCCGGATGCGTCCGTCTTCACCTTCTTCTCTCCGCCGCCGGGCAGCAATACCGTTACCTCCGCGTCGGGCAGCGGCTTGCCGTGCGCCAGCAGCTTCAACTGCAGCGCCCCCGGACGCCCCACCGGTACGATCTCCACCGGAGTGTCGCCGCCCACCACGCTCCTGGCGTCGAACGCATCGCCCACAATCGTCTTCGGATGGTAGATCAGGATGTGGGCCTTGCTCGTGCCTCGCTGCGTCACTCCGAAATCCGTTACGCCATGCACCACGCGCAGCCCCTGGCCGCCAAGCGTCACTTCATACGCACGCTCCGCCAGGGTTAGGGTCAATGGGTTCTCGCGGCCATCCAGGCTTCGCAGGCTCAACCGGGTTCCTCCAATCAGTTTCACGTTGATGTCCTTATCCGGCTCCAGCGTCTCGCCCAGAATCACCTTGGCCTTGCCGCCTCCGGCGTCCGGTACGACAAACACAAAATGCGCCTGCGCCATCGAGACCGTCGCCGCCAAGGCGGCCGTCCATGCCATCCATCTGGTCGTTGTCCTTGTCACGTCATCCCTCCTCGGAAAATCAGTCTCCATCGCACTGCAATCCCGCCTGCCCGGACCTCACTCCGCCCGGCCGTAACTCCACCGCAGCCCAACCCGGTACATGCGCCCGTAGTCGGGCCTGTCGAAGGTCGGCGTGGGCAGTCCCAGTTTCTGGTCGCGGCTGTTGGCGAAGTTGTCTATGGTGAAGAACGCCTGCAGCCCGGCTGGCAGCTTCTTCGAGACATAGAAGTCCCATAGCCCATAGCCGTACGTCCGCGTGCCCGCCGCCGGGCTCAGCCACCATTTGCTGAAGAACGAGCCACGGACATTCGCCAGCAGGCCCCAACGTGGGTTCGAATACTCCGTTCGCACGTAGCCCTGATGCTTGTGCCGCTGCGGCAGAGCCAGGCCGGTCCCTGTATCCCTGGCGTCCAGATACGTATACGCTCCAGCCACGCGCAGCCCCGGTTTAATCGCCTGCTCCGCATCCAGTTCGAAACCCTGCGTGTACACGCGGCCGAAGTTCTGATAGAGAAACGTCATGCGCCCCAACAGTGGATTGAACGATGCCGGAATCCCATACCTGGCCAGCAGTGCCGCCATCTGAGCGGGCGTTTGCGGAGTCCCGATGTTCACCGTATCGATCAGATTCCGCACGTCGTTCCGGAACAGGTGGACGCCGCCGCGAAACCGCCGCGCACGGTAATCCACGCCCGTCGAGAAACTGCGCGAGGTCTCTGGCTCCAATGTCGGATTCCCAATCACCTGGTAGAAACTCGCTGGATTCGCAAACCGGTAATACAACTGCCCCAGATCCGGAGCCCGGAATCCCTTGCCAAATGCGCCCCGCGCCGTCCAGTGGTCGCTCAGTTTCACCACCAGCCCTACCTTCGGAACAGCCCACGTACCGAACAGGGAATGGCTCGTCACCCTTCCGCCCACGTCCAGCGACGCAATGCGCGACAGCCGGATCCGGTCCTGCAGCCAGACGTCGTTCGAGGTCACCTGCCGCCCGTCGTTGTCCCCCACCAGCCGGTTCGCGCCCCGGTAGTTGTCCTGCACCCACTCATATCCGCCCTGCAGGAAATTCCACGGCCCCAACTGCTGCGACACCGTCCCGTCCAGCCGCTTGTAGCGTTCGTTGAGGTTCGCATAGGACGGCGGAGCGCTCGCGCCAATCGAATCCTGGCGCGAGTTTTCGTCATACCGCGCTGAGTAGGCCCGCAACTGCAGAGTCGTCTTTGTCGTGGGCACGAAGTCGCCCACCACGGCGTAATTCTGCACGCTGTCGTTGTAGAGCCCGCTCACCGGACCCGTCTCGCCCACACTGCGCCCGGTCTCCCGGTTCTGATAGGCATTCGCCGTGAAGCCCAACGCCACCCTGGGCGTGAAGGCGTAGCGTGTGCGGAACAGCAGGTCGTTGCGCCGCAGATCCGGACCGACGGTCGACGTGCTGTTGGGCGTCAGGGAGTAGGCATCCTGCCGGTGCTGCTCCAGGTCGAGAAACGCCGTCAGATTCCTGTACCGCGTGCCGATGTCGCCCCGGCCGTCGAAGATGCCCAGCGACCCGCCCGAGAAGCTCAGATTGCCCTGCACCTTCTGCGTGGGCTCCCGCGAGATCATATTGATGACGCCGCCAATCGCGTCGCTGCCGAACAGCGCCGAGGACGCCCCCTTCACCACTTCCACGCGGTCCAGACGCCCGGTCGACATCCGGTTCAGGTTCAGATTCCCGCTCTTGATCCCCCGCGCTCCGATCATCGGCAGCCCGTCCTGCAGCACGGCCACCTGACGCGCATTGATCCCGCGAATCTGCTCCGTGCCCACCGAACTCGACGAGCCGCTTCTCGTCACAACGCCGGGTATCTCCGCCAGGACGTCAGTCAGCCGCTCATAGCCCGTCGTCGCCATGGCTTCGCGTGTGACGGCCTCCACCTTAACCGGCGACTCTTCCGCCAGTTCCTCCACACGCGAACCCGAGGTTACGGTCACTTGCTGCCGCAGTGTCTCCACCTGGAGACGAACCGGCACCTCGGCCGGCTCCGCCCGCCAATCCACAAACCGCGACTCTGCCGCGAAACCGGCAGCCGTCACCTTAACCAGGTAGCGGCCCTGGAGTCTCGGCGTCACACGGACAACGCCGCCCGCGTCCGTCACCCGGCTATACTCGGTTCCGCCGGAAGCCGCCCGGATCTCCACGCGCGCCTGACTCACCGGCCGGCCCGATTCGTCCGTGATCGTCACCGTCATCGACGGCCCGCTCGCGGTTCCTCTTTGTCCCTCCGTGGCTGGTGCCGGCAGACCACTCTGCCCCCTGAGCACCGCCAACGGCAGAATGGCCACAAGTACAGTGACCCAAATACGAATGCCCACCATTCGGTTCCCCTCTCCTTGAGAACCGTGGACGGCCGCTTCTAAAACAGGGAGTCGACGGCCCACGGTCGTGTCGATGGCCGGGCCTCCGCGGCGCTTCGCCAAAAGTCCGCTGCGGTGGCCCCTCTAAAGATGTTCAACTGCGTCTCGGCCGGACGCTGCTCAGTGCTGCGTGGCGCTGGGCCGCATTCGGCATGCGCGGCAATGGCCGCTGACTTCCAGCCTTACCGCGTGTACGTCGTAGCCTGACTGCCGCGCGATTTCGACCTTCAAAACCGCAAACAGCGGACTCGCAAACTCTTCGGTCCGGCCGCACGCCAGGCAGGCCAGGTGGATTCTATCCTCTCGCGGCGATGCCTTCGCGTCGCAGGCAGGTCGGTATTGTATTGGTTCCATGGGGTTTCTTCGATCAACAAAAGTCCGCCGGAATCCCCAGTCCAACGGCTCTCCGCTCCAGATTACCGGTGCGGAGCGAGGCTGTCAATACAAATATGCAAATGAGTTGCAATATTGATGATCGACTGAATGCGGCGTGAATCCACGCCATCGCTCGCGCGAAAGATCTCTTCGAGACGACGGCATCCCTTGTAGGAATATGTAAATAAAGAGAGTGTCAAGATGGATGGTTCCACCGTGACTAGTCCGGCGCGCCGTCCGAGGGGCCTCAAATTTGTCGCGATATGCAACCCAATTGCCTGATGAAGGCGTATGCCAAACGCCGCTGAGGCGTCTACGGCCGCGCCGGCAGCACCGGCTTGTACCCCTCCGGAATCAGCGAACGATACGTGCGCCCGGCCATCTTCTGCTCATACGCGGCCCGCGCCGCCTTTACCAACTCGGGACTGTGAAACAGATCCGACGCGCTCAATGTCAGCGCCTTGGCCGCCACCATCAGTCCTTTCCGCCCGATCTCCGTGCCAGCGCACGCCGTCGACTGCCACGAATGCAGAGGTGTGCCCGGAGGGAAGGTCCCGGCCACCATGTGCCCCACCGGCACCACCCAGCTCACGTCGCCCACGTCCGTCGACACCGAGCTCACCGCGGTGCGCGGCGGCAGGATTCGCGAAATCGTGTCCAGCGGCGGCAGGTTCGGGTTGTTCAGCGTCTGCCGGATCTTCTCCGCGAAGGCGGCCTCTTCCGGCGTATACGTGAAGCCGCCCGTGGTGTGCAGGTTCTTGTCCAGCAGATCCCGCAGCACCGGGTTCGTCACGAAGTTCGCATAGGCCGAGATGATTTCGATCTCGACTCGTGTGCCCGAGCCCAGCGCCCCGGCCTCCGCGCAGTTCTTCACCCGCTCCCAGAGCCCGTCCAGAACCTTCTGGTCCGGATGCCGCACGACAATCGACAGCTCCGCGAAGTCCGGCACGATGTTCGCCGCCGCGCCGCCGCTGGTGATGATGTAGTGCATCCGTGACTCCTGCGGCACGTGCTCGCGCATCATGTTCACGGCATGCGTCATCAGTTCCAGGCCGTCCAGTGCCGATCGCCCTGCCTCCGGAGCGCCCGCCGCATGGGCCGCCTTGCCATAGAACCGGACCTTCGCGCTGATGTTCGCCAGGTACGAGTTGTCATCCGCCAGATGGCTGTCGCCTGGATGCCACGCCAGCACGACATCCGCGTCTTTGAAAGCTCCGGCTCGGATCATATATACTTTGCCCGCGCCGCCCTCTTCGTTCGGCGTGCCGTAGAACCGGATGGTGCCCGGTAGCTTCGCCTCCACCAGATGCTCTTTGACACTCACCGCCGCCAGGGCCGTCGCCGAACCGAACAGGTTGTGGCCGCACCCGTGCCCCGGCCCGCCGGAGACACGCGGGCTGCGCGCCGGTTCCGCGTCCTGCGACAGTCCGGGCAGGGCATCGAACTCGCCAATGATCCCGATCACCGGTTTGCCGCTGCCCCACTCCGCCACGAACGCGGTCGGCAGCCCGCCGACGTTCTCCTGAATGCGGAAGCCCGCTTTGCGCAGCTCCTCTTTCAGTAGCGCCGAGCTCTTGAACTCCGCCCAGCCCAGCTCCGGGTTCTCCCAGATCTGCCGGGAGATCTCCTTGAAGCGCGCTGACCGCCCTTCCACCTGTTGCAGCAGTTTCTGCGGGTCCGGAGTCTGTGCGGAACTGAGCGCGGCCAGCGCCATCAGCCCCAGAGTGGTCTTGCAGTGGGTCATAATCGAAGTCTCGCGGGAACTCATTCATTTTGCACCATGCCACGCTACGCGGCGATAGACATCGGCAGTAACTCGGTCCGCATGATGGCCGCCGAAACCGAGCGCGGTGGGCCCCTTAAGGTGCTGGCCGAAGACCGTCAGGTGACGCGCCTCGGCGAAAGCGTCTTCCGCACCGGCAGCATCGCCGCGCCCGCCCTCGATTTCCTGTGCGGCGTACTCGCGCGCATGGTCGCCGCCTACAAGCCGCTGGGTGTTCTGGCCACCCGCGTCGTTGCCACTTCGGCCGTCCGCGATGCCTCCAACGGCGAGGAGTTCGTCGAGCGCGTCAACGCCGTCCTCGGCCAGCCCGTCGAAATCATCTCCGGCCAGGAGGAAGCCCGCCTCATCCACCTCGGCGTCGAAACCCGCTGGCCCCACCCCGACGAGCGGATCCTCATCATCGACATCGGTGGCGGCAGTGCCGAGATCATTGAAGCCGAACGCGGCACGATGAAGGCCGCCTTCTCCCGGCCATTGGGGGCCGTCCGGCTCCAATCCGTATTCCTGCAGAATGACCCGCCGCCCTTCGAGGATCTCCGCCGCATGGGCGAGTTCATCGAGGAAAAGCTGGCCGTCGTCACCCGCCGCATCGAGAAAGGCGGCTTCGCCCGCGCCATCGGGACCTCCGCTTCTGCCTCCGCCATCGTCTGCGCCGCCAATCGCATCCCGCGCGCCCGCCGGCCCGAAGCCGATCGCCGCCGCGCCAGTCTCCCCCAGATCCGCCGCCTCTACAAGGCCCTGGCCTCCATGAAGCTGGAGGAACGCCGCAAGGTTGTCGGCATCGGCCCGCGCCGCGCCGAAATCATACTCCCCGGCGCAGCCGTGCTCACCGCGGTGATGGAGCACTTCCAGATCCCCCAGCTCGCCTACTGCTCCGCCGGCGTTCGCGACGGTCTGCTGCGCGACCTGGCCGAGCGTGGCGTCGGCCGGGAACGAACCCGGCTCGACAACGAGCAGCGCATCCAGGTGGAGCAGTTCGCCCGCCGCTTCGGCGTCGACTTGCGCCACGCCCGGCGCGTCGCCATCTTTGCCCGCGAACTTTTTCAGTCGCTCGAGCCCTGGCACCGCCTCTCCCCCGAGCAGTGCCGCCTGCTGGAAGCCTCCGCCTATCTGCGCGATGTCGGCCATGCGATCAACGATATGAGCCACCACAAGCACTCGCAGTACATCGTGGCCAACTCAGACATTGCCGGCTTCACTGATCTCGAACGCATCGAGGTCGCCATGCTGTGCCGCTACCACCGCAAGGCCATGCCTGGAGGCCGTCACCAGGACTTTCTGGAACTGCCGGCCGAGAGTCAGAAAGTGGTCCTGTTGCTCGCGCCCATCCTCCGCATCGCCGACGCCCTCGACCGCAGCCGCGACCAGCGTGTGGCCGGCGTTGAGTGCGAGATCCGCAATGGTGCGTTCTGCCTCACAATAGAAGCAAGCGAGGATACAGGCCTCGAGCAGTGGGCCGTCGAGCGCGTCGCTCCGCAGTTCCGGCAGGTGTATCAGAAGCCGCTCGCCGTGACGTCCACCCGTATATGACCGCCTCATGACCTCGGCCGAACACGCCCGCGATACGCTGCGCCGGTCCATCAACCGGTTGGAAGACCAGATCGCGGTGACCCTCCAGGATCAGGGGGAGGACCCCGTCCACGACCTGCGCGTCTCCATCCGCCGTGTCTCTCAAGCCCTGCGTGCCTTTGCTCCGCTGCTGCCTGGCGCTCCTCCGGGCAAGCCGGCGCGCAATCCGGCGCGGAAGATGCGGCGGGTGCTCAAACCGGTTCTGGACGCCGCAGCCGTGGCTCGTGATCACGACGTCTGTTCCGAACTGTTGATCAAGTCCGGTCTGCTGCCCGATCACCCGCTTCTGGTTCGAATGAAGGCGGAGCGCGACCTCGCCGCTTGGGCCCTTCTGGGTCAGCTGTACCTCATGCGCTCCACCGGGGCCCCTGCCTCCTGGTATCCGCGCGTCGCCGCAATCGCGGGGCCTGAGGATGACGCGGCCCTCCATGCCCGGCAGGAATTGCCGCCGCTCGCCACCGATTTCTTCGAGGCCGGCCGCAAGGTCGCACTCCAGCCTGGGTCCGCCCGCCGTCTCCATGCCTTCCGCCTCTCCGCCAAGCGCTTCCGCTACACCCTGGAGCTCTTCCGCCGCTTCTACGGCCCGGTTTTCCAGCAGCGGCTGGAGCGTGTCCGGGAGATCCAGTCACTGCTGGGCAAACGCCAGGACTGCGCCGTCGCCGAAGAGCGCCTGAAACCGCTCGTGGATACTGATCCGGCCGCTGCCTCGGTGCTGGCCGCCATCGAAGTCCGCGCTCAGAAGCTGGAATCGGATTTTCGTGAGTACTGGCGGGAGACCTTCGATGCCGAGGGTCAGTCCGTCCTCTGGCTCCGCTACCTCGCCCGCCGCGCGCCCGCACGTTCCGCGGGTCGAATGTCATAGAATGACCTGCCATGTGGCAGCAACACTACACTCCGGTCGCTGACAGTCTGGGCCTGTCCACCCTTGTGGCCGCGCTACCACTCTTTACTCTGCTCTATCTCCTTGGTGTGAAACGAAAAGCGGCCTGGATCGCGAGCCTCTGGGGCCTGGCCGCCGCCACCCTGGTCTCGCTGGCCGTCTACCGTATGCCCGTCGATCTCACGTTCAGCGCGATTGCCTACGGGGCCGCCTTTGGCCTCTTCCCCATCTGCTGGATCATCTTCTGGGCCATCTTCCTCTACCGCCTCAGCGTCGAGACCGGGCAGTTTGAGATCGTGAAGGACTCTATCGGCGGCCTCACCCAGGACCGCCGTCTGCAGGCCTTGCTGATCGCCTTTGCCTTCGGCGCATTTGTCGAGGGAGCCGCGGGCTTCGGAGCCCCCGTCGCCGTTGCCGCCGCCATGCTCACCGGCCTCGGGTTCTCTCCGTTCTACTCAGCCGGCATCTGCCTGCTGGCCAACACCGCACCGGTCGCATTCGGTTCCATCGGCATCCCTGTCATCACCCTCGCGGGAATCACCGGGCTGCCGCTGGCCGAGCTGAGCGCCGCCGTCGGCCGCATCTGCGCTCCGGTGTCGCTCTTCATCCCCAGCTATCTGGTGATGGTCATGGGCGGCTGGCGTGCCTTGCGCGGCGTCCTGCCCGCCACGATTGCTTGCGGCGTCGCTTTCGCCGGGTCGCAGTTCTACGCTTCCAACTACCTGGGCCCGGAACTCACGGACATCCTCGGCTCTCTCGCCGCCATCGGCTCCTGCATCCTGCTGACCCTCGTCTGGAAACCCAAGGACCACTTCACCTTCGACGGCGCGGCCGCCGTCACCAAACTACCGCCCCGGCACACCTTCGGCGCCGTGGTGAAGGCTTGGTCGCCCTACGGATTGCTGGTGATCTGCGTCCTGCTTTGGGGCCGCCCGGAGATCAAGGCCTTTCTCAACACCTTCACGATCCCTGTCGACTGGCCCGGCCTGCACAATCAAGTCGTGCAGGCTCCGCCCGTGACCGCCAAAGCGCTGCCTTACGCCGCGAAGTTTGCGTTCAACTGGCTCTCCGCCGCGGGCTCCGCTTGTCTGGCGTCGTGCCTTCTGTCGCTGCTGGTGCTGCGCCCCTCATCCGCGACCGTCTCGCTGGCCTTCCGCACCACGTGCAGTCAACTCGGAAAGCCGGTGCTCACCGTCGCCTCCGTGCTGGGGCTGGCGTTCCTAATGAATTACTCCGGGGCCACCGGCACCCTGGGCCTGGCCTTCTCGGCCACCGGTGCCGCCTTCCCCTTCTTCAGCGCCCTGCTGGGCTGGCTGGGCGTCTTCCTCACCGGCAGCGACACCAGCGCCAACGCCCTCTTTGGCAACCTTCAGGTGGTAACCGCCAACCGTCTGTCGCTGAATCCAATCCTGATGGCCGCGTCCAATTCCAGTGGCGGCGTGATGGGCAAGATGATCAGCCTCCAGAGCATCGCGGTCGCCGCGGCCGCCACCGGCATGCCGCTGGAGGACGAGTCGCGCCTCTTCCGCTTCACCTTGCGCCACAGCGTTCTGCTGGCGTCCATCATCGGCCTGGTCGTGCTGTTCTACGCCTACGTCATGCCTGCCTGGGCGCCCCATTAATCCGAAGTTCCCCTAGCAATCGTGCATAGAATCTCGATCAAGTAGTTCTAGCAGCTGCAGTTACGGGAGTTCCTTCAGTGATTTGTGTTCCCATGTAATCTACATCATTAGCATTGACATAGAATATGTCTACTGATACTATGTTGCCATGTACGTGGAGATCGTCCCCAATCGCTCTTCACCCCCTGCCGTGCTCCTGCGTTCCGCTACCCGTCAAGGCAAACGGATCCTCAAACGCACTCTCGCCAATCTCTCCGATTGGCCGCCCGCTCAGGTCGATCTCCTCCGTCGCGTCCTCAAAGGCGAGTCTCTGCTGTCTCCTTCCGAAGCCCTGCAGATTCAGCGCTCCCTCCCTCACGGCCATGTCGCAGCCACTCTCGGAGTCCTGCGCCGCCTCGGCCTCGACCATATCTTGGCGAGTACCCGCTGCCCTCAACGCGATCTGGTCTGCGCCATGATCGTGGCCCGCATCCTCGCGCCCGCTTCCAAACTCGCCACCTCGCGCGGCTTGTCCGCGCATACCGCCACCAGTTCGCTCGCCACCCTGCTGGATCTCCGCAATCCGGACGAGGATCAGCTCTACGCCGCTCTGGACTGGTTGCAGAGCCGGCAGGCGCGTATCGAAAAGCAGTTGGCGCGGCGCCACCTGAGCGAGGGCTCACTGGTGCTCTATGACCTCACCTCGACCTACTTCGAAGGCCGCCGCTGCCCACTGGCGCACTATGGCCACTCGCGCGATGAACGACCCGGCAACCTGCAAATCGTCTTCGGCCTGTTAACCAACCAGGATGGCTGTCCGGTGGCGGTGGAAGTCTTCGAAGGCAACACCGGCGATCCGAAAACCGTGGCTGCTCAGGTCGGCAAACTCCGTCAACGCTTCGGACTGAATCAAGTGATCCTGGTCGGCGACCGCGGCATGCTCACCTCGGCCCGCCTGCGGCAAGACTTGGCGCCGGAAGAAGGGTTGCGCTGGATCACGGCGTTGCGCGCAGTCCAGATCCAGCAGTTGGCCTCCGATGGGCATCTGCAGTTGTCGCTATTCGACCAGCAGGACCTGGCCGAAATTCGCCACCCGGCCTATCCCGGCGAACGCTTGATGGCCTGTCGCAATCCCTTGCTGGCCGAAGAGCGCAAACGCAAGCGCGAGGAACTGCTGGCGGCCACGGAGAAACAACTCGACAGGATTGTGACGGCGACACAGCGCAAACGGCGGCCGCTGCGGGGCAAGAAAGAAATCGGCTTGGCCGTGGGCAAATTGCTGGGCCGCTACAAGATGGGCAAGCACTTTCAGTTGACCATCGAAGACGACACTTTCCGCTGGACGCGCAAGCCGGCCAGCATCGACAAGGAAGCGTCTCTGGATGGCATCTACGTGATTCGCACCAATGTGTCGGCCGAATCGCTGTCTGCCGCCGAAGCCGTTGCGCATTACAAGAGTCTGGCCAGCGTGGAGCGTGCCTTCCGCAGCATGAAGAGCGTGGATCTCAAAGTGAGGCCGATCCACCACCATCAAGCCGATCGGGTGAAGGCGCACATCTTCCTGTGCATGCTGGCTTATTACGTGGAGTGGCACATGCGCCAGGCGCTGGCGCCGATGCTATTTGACGACGAAGATCGTGAGGCCGCCCAGGCGCAACGGCGCAGCGTGGTAGCCCCGGCACAGCGATCAGAGAGCGCTCAAAAGAAGGCTGCCAGCAGGCACACTCAGGACGGACTGCCGGTGCACAGCTTCCGCACGCTGCTGCAGGATCTGGCCACTCTCACACGCAATGAAGTCAGCATGGGCGGGCAGACCTTTCAAATGCTGGCCTCGCCAACGCCCGTGCAGGAACGTGCCTTCCAATTGCTGCAGGTCTCACCGTAGGACCTGTACCCAGTAGAGCCCACACGAAAACCCCTTCAAGCTACTGGAAGTGTGCCTGTTACCCCCGATCACCGGGGAGGAACTTCGGATTAATAGAAAAAGGGCGAAGCCGCGTCCCCTCCGACGCCACCCCGCCCCTCCTCTATCTCGCTGATTTGCTTACTGCCGGTCGGCCGGCGGTGGACCGTTCGGCCGCATCATCATCCGGCCGGCTCTGGGCCGCGCCATCATGCCCGATCCCTCTTCCATACCTGCCGCCGGCGCCAGCAGTCCCAGCGCCGTCGCCTGCCGGGCGGCGGACATCAGTTTCTGAGCCTCGGCGAGGGCGGCAATCTTCGTCTTCTGATCTGGAGTGAGCAGCGCCTGAGCCTTTGCCTCGAGACCGGTCCTGTTTGTCCGCAGCGTTTCGGTCAGATTCTTGATGTCGACCGTCAGTTGACCGATCAACGCCGAATCGGGGCTCGCCGCGCGCACGGCCTCGCGCAACTGTTCCCGCTTATCGCGAATCTGCTGCATCGTCGGCCACTGTGATTCCGCCTGCTGTTTGCGCAGATCCTTCAACTGCTGAACCTGTGCATCGGTCAGGCCGAGATACTGTTTCAGCGCATCCGCGTTCGCGGCCTGCTGCATCATTTGGGGCCGCTGCCCCATTCCATTCCGCCGAAATCCTGGGCCACCAGGCCCTTGCGCCAGCAGGCTCCCTGCCAGCACGCACAACATGACCGCTAGACGTTTCATATCCTTCGTTTCCTTCAATCGCTTCCGGGCTTGTCGACGGCATCCAGCCTGGCGCCGCATGACCTTCACCTTCCATGACGGGACTGCCGGATTTTGGATTACTTCCCCGCCTGTTTCCTGTTGGTCCAAACGAGGCTGAGCTACGATGAGGGTGCTACGCCCATTTGGGTGCACCCGCCATGGCTGGGAAACATGAAGAGCGGCGTCACACCCGCCACCCGTTGCCTGGAAAGGTGAAGGTTCACTGGCGTACTGTGGACGGGCACTCGTTCCACGCGCCGGCCAAGTGCCTGAACATCTCGCGCAGCGGAATCAGGCTGGAGATCGAACGCCCGATTGTTGTCGGCACGATGGTTCATGTGGAGAGTCCCCAGTTCCGCATCGCCGGCGTGGCCTACGTGCGCCATTGCGTGTCGAAAGGGGCTCGATGCGTCGTGGGCGTCGAGTTTGGCGGCGGATTGCAATGGACCGAACCCGTGTAGAGAATTCGCGGGCCGTCCCGGCACTATCGAAATGTGGACGGATTTGACCTGGAAGCCCCTGAGGAGATGTTGGCCGCGCATCTCGATCGGCTGGAATCGATTCTGGTGCAAAAGGACGCTGAAGCACGGCGTCTGAAGACGGAACTGGATCTGCGGCAGCTCTATGTCAACGAGTTGCACGCGATATTGAACCGGCAGACCCGGCAGTTGCAGGATCTCGACGGCCGGATCAGGCGGTTGGAGCTCCCAACGGAACTGCCGGCACCCACGGCTCCGCCTATCACGGCGCGCATTCGCATCAAGAAAGCCTTCTGACGGCCGAAGAGTTCCTTGGGCGATCCAGATTGCCCGGATGAACCTATGTCGGAAAACAACCCCTCTCCCACGGATCGAATGGCCAAACCCCATGAGCTCCGGGTTCGCGAACTCATCCGCTGGGCCCTGGGTGAGCCTTCCGGCCAACTGATGGGTCTGCAGGCTCCGCGCGGATTCCTGCTCTCTGGTCCGCCCGGTTGCGGCAAGACACGGCTTGTCCGAGCGGCCGCCGAGGAGCACGGCGCTCATTTCTTCGCCCACGAGAGCGGCCATCTGGTGGATCACTTCCACCGTGACGGCGTGGCCTGCCTGACGCAGGCATTCGATCAGGCGCGCGCCAACCCACCGAGCGTCCTTTACCTCTCCGATGCCGAGTTGCTGGCCCCACGCGCTGCTTTCGAGCAGGGCCGCGCGGAGGTGCCACTGGTCGCCCATCTGCTGAGACAGGTGGACGGCATTCAGGCCGGCACCCGCGTCCTGGTCGTCGCCGCCAGTTCCACGCCCAACGGCATCGCCCGGGAGCTGTGCTGCCGAGGCCGGCTGGACCGCGAGATCATCATGCCCGTTCCCGATCGCGTGGCGCGGCGGGAGATCCTCGAAGCCTGTACTCGAAATCTGCCGATTGAGGGCGCCATCGACATCGACAGCCTGGCCAGGATCACTTCCGGGTTCACGGGCGCGGACCTTTCGAGTATCTGCGAGGAGGCGGTGCTTTCCGCCTGCCGGCACCGCCGGGACCATGCGTGTCTGCGGATGGACGATTTCCTGATGGCCCTTCGGGTGGTGGAAGGGACCGCGCGCGGAGAGGTCTTTCTGGAGACGCCCAATGCCCGATGGAGCGGCATTGGCGGTCTGGAAGCGCAGAAGCAGCGCCTGCGGGAGCTGGTGGAATGGCCCATCCGGCACGCGGAGGCCTTTGTCCGGGCCGGTGTCTCGGGCACGCGGGGCGTTCTGCTGAGTGGTCCTCCCGGAGTTGGCAAGACATTGCTCGCCCGGGCCGTCGCCAGTGAAAGCGGCGCGGGCTTTCTCGCCCTGCGCGGGAAAACGTTCCATGCGCAGCACGAAGACCCGGCGGGTACGCTGCGCGAAGCCTTCCGGCGCGTGCGGCAGGCGGCGCCCTGCATCCTGTTCCTGGACGAGATCGACGACCTGATGCAGTCGTTCCTGTCCCAGTACCTGTTGGCCGAGATGAGCGCCCTGGCCGGTTTACGTGGTGTCTTTGTCCTCGGCGCCACCAGTTGCATCGACCGGCTGGATCCCGCCTTGCTTGGCCGGGGCTTCTTCGACGAGATCATCGACATCCCGCCGCCGGCGGAGCAGGAGCGCAGGGAGATCCTCCAACTCCTGCTGGCCGGCCGCAAGGCGGGCATCCAGGCCGACCTGGATCACCTCGCCAAGGCGACGCAAGACTTCACGGGGGAAGACCTGCTCAGTATTTGCAACCTCGCTGCGAGGATGGCGCTTCTGCGCTCTATCCAGTCAGCCGGGGGCGAGATGGATGTGCTGCCCCAGCCCGAGGATTTCGACACGGCCCTGGACGAACTGCGCCGCCGGCGGCGCAGGCACTTTGTCTGACGGTGCTTACCAGCCCGCGCCCTTGGTGGTGGTCTTCACCCGGCACAAGTACATATCCGCCGTGATATAGAGCGTGGATCCGTCGTCGCCCCACGCCACGTTGGCCGTGGCTTCGCCGGTCTCAATCCGGCCCAGGCGGGTTCCGTCGGGCGCGAAGATATGCACGCCGCCAGGCCCCGTCGCAAACAGGTTGCCGTTCTTGTCCACCTTCATGCCGTCGGGGAGCCCGGGGTACTGCGGGACCATGGCGGTGACATCGGCGAACACCCGGCTGGCGCCCAGTGTGCCGTCACCCTTCACCGGAAACGCCTTCCACAGGGCGTGCGCCGGGTCGCTTTGGGCCACATAGAGAGTCTTCTCGTCGGGCGAGAACGCGATGCCGTTGGGGAGCGTCATCTCCTTGGTGAGCAGCGTCACCTTGCCGTTCGACCAGCGGAAGACGCCGCAGTAGTCCATCTCGCGGCGCGGATCTTCGCCCCGGTTGGGCAAGCCGTAAGGAGGATCGGTGAAGTAGACGTCGCCGTTCGACTTCAGCACGCCATCGTTCGGGCTGTTCAGACGCTTGCCGTCGTAGGCATCGACCAGCGTGTTCTTGCCCCCATTGGTATCCATGCGGGCTACGCGCCGGTCGCCATGCTCCATGAGGATCAACCGCCCCTTAGGGTCAAGAATGAGCCCGTTGCTGCCCGGTTCGATGCCCCACTGAGAAACGCCGGTGTAGCCCGACGGTTTCATGTACAGCTCGACACCCTTCTCCCTCGTCCATTTCATGATCGAGTTGTTCGGAATGTCGGAAAACAGCAGATAGCCGTGGGCCTTGTCCCAGACCGGACCCTCGGCCCATTCGAAGCCCGAGGCGAGCACTTCGATCGTGGCATTCGGCGGGATCAGGGCGTCCAGTCCCGGATTTTCCCGATGGATCTTGCCAATCGTTGGATAGCCATTGGGCGGTTGGGCGATGGCGTGGCAGGCGAGGAGCACCGACAGGGTGAAGAGCGGCACGAAGCGTCTCATGGGCAATCATTGTAATGCGGTAGAGCCCTCGAAGCGCAGGGAATTTCGACCCATCATTGGCGATTCCCCCAAATGAGGGGGTGGTTCTAAGGGGTACATTGAGCTATCGATAGATTAAGTATATTTAACTTTTAAAGGTTGACAAGGTCTGCTATCCTAGATCGGTATTTAGATTGCCTGTGTGAAGGTAGGTTAGAGTCCGACCCGCGTTTGTTCCCGCCTGTCTGAACTCCCCCGAACTAGCCAGCTGTCCGAATACGAAGGAGCGTCTGCTTGAAGAATATTTTCGTAGGTAATTTGAGCTTCAGCTCGAGCGAAGACTCAGTGCGGGGCTTGTTTGAAGCATATGGAACCGTGGACCGCGTCAGCATCATCACGGATCGTGAAACAGGTCGCTCCCGCGGCTTTTCTTTCGTTGAGATGCCCAACGACGAAGAAGCCGAGCGTGCGATCAACGCGCTGAATGGCGCTGACTTCGGAGGCCGCAAGCTGAATGTGAATGAAGCTCGTCCTCGTGAGGAGCGCCCCTTCGGTGGTGGAGGCGGTGGCGGCGGTCGCGGTGGCGATCGCGGCGGCAGCGGCGGCGGCTTTGGTGGTCGTCGGCGCGAACCGCGCTGGTAACAGTCAATCCAACTAAATCCTTACGGGCCACCCGCTTGGGTGGCCCGTCGTGTTTAGCTCGAAGATGTCAGGGGCTCAGTTTGCCATCACGTGGGCGTCTTCCCACGTGAACTCGCTGTACTGGATGGCCAATTCCGCCATACCCCAGAATCGGGTCTGGCTGTTGATCTCCATCATCTGAGGCATGGCCACGCCTTCCTTAATGGTGTACTCGCGCGTAAAGTCGACCTTCTTCAGGAACACCGACGGACTCTTCACAAACCGGCCCACCTCGCGCACTGGCAGGGACGTGTCGGCGTCAATCCAGAGTTCGCCTTTGAACAAGCCCTCGCGCTTCTTCCTGGGGTTGATTTCGAAGACGTAAGCCGGCCGGCCGTCGCGATCGCGGGTGCCTTTGTACTTGAACTTGTAGTTCTCGGCGGTGATGGCGACTTTCGTGTTTTCTTTGGCGGAGTTCTCCATCTCGCCGTTGATGAACCGGACGATGAGTTCCTTCTGAACCGTGCTGTCGCCCTGTCGTTCGGTCGGCTCGTAGACGATGGTGCCCTCCTTGGAAACCCGCCGCCGAGCGTCGAGCGTAGCCGACTTCTTCATCTTCGGCAGCCGACCAGCGAAATGCGCCATCATGCTGACGCCGCGGACCAGATTCCGACGGCTGGATTGCAGGTAGCGAGTCAAGACCTGCTCGCTCTCGCGTTCCGCCTGGGAGTCCGCCAGATTGGAAACAACAAGGGTCTCGGGCCGGTCCACCACAACCGCGGGAGAAACCGGTGTCAACCCCAGGACGATCAACGCGCAAAGCACGGGCAAATAATCAAATCCTCAATCGTTAGCTACGATCACTCCGTTGGATGCGGTTTTAGGAGTCGACGTTACCGGATTCGGGGAAACAGACCCTCTTTGGACCGCGCTACTATAATCTCATGAATGACATCCCGGTTGGAACCACGGGCCAACTCCCGCTTTTGGTGACACCGGAGGTGGCCATCGACTTCCTCGGACAAGACGATTCCCGAGTCCTCTCGACGCCCCACATGATCGCCTACATGGAGTGGGCTTCCCGTAATACGATCAAGCACTTACTGGACGAAAACGAAGACAGTGTCGGCACGACGGTGAATATTCGCCATCTCGGCGCCACGCCCGTTGGCATGTCTGTAACATTCACCGCCACTGTCATCGAAGTGTCCGGCCGCCGGGTGGTTTTTCGCGTGGAAGCCAAGGACGAGAAGGAGCTTGTGGGGGAAGGCACCCACGAGCGTTTCGTCATCAACATCCCGAAGTTCGTCGCCCGCCTTGCCGCTAAAAGGACTTGATCGCATGAAATCCGCCATCCTGTTGCTGGCCGCCACGGCCACGCTCTCGGCCCAAATCGACCGCCTTGAAGGGGAGCGCATCCGCCCCCACGTGAAGTTCCTCTCCAGCGACCTGCTGGAAGGGCGGGGCGTCGGCGCCCGAGGGGGGCAACTCGCCACCGAGTACATCGCTGCCCAGTTTGCCGCCGCCGGACTCAAGCCGGGCGGGGACAACGGCACGTATTTCCAGCGGGTTCCGCTGCGGAGTGTCGAAGTGCAGCCCGGCGGAGCCCTGACGGCGACCGCCGCCGGCAAGACTATCCAGTTCCGCTGGCTGGACGACTTCGTCGCCACCTCGCATACCCAGGAGCCTACTGGTGACTTCAGCGCCGAGGCCGTATTTGTCGGACACGGTATCGTCGCTCCGGAGTATCAGTGGAACGACTACCAAGGCATTGATGTGAAGGGTAAGGTTGTCGTCCTGTTCACGAACGAGCCGCCCTCCGATGATCCTAACTTCTTCAAAGGAAAGGCGCTGACCTGCTACGGCCGCTGGACGTACAAATACGAGGAGGCCGCCCGCCAGGGTGCCGTGGCGGCGATTATCATCCACACCACCCCCACCGCCAGTTACGGCTGGCAGGTGTTGCGCGCCAACGGCCGGCCTCAGCCGCAGGTGCGCCGGGCTGCCGGGCAGCCGGCACTGACTCTGGCCGCCTGGGTAACCACCGACGCCGGAGCGCAACTGCTTGGATTGGCAGGCAAGACGGTCGAGGAGATGCTGGAGGCGGCCAACAAACGGGGCTTCCGGGCGACGCCTCTGGGCAAGGTCCGCGTGCAGGGCAAGTTTGGGTTCAACCTGCACGACATTGAAACCGCGAACGTGGTCGGGATCGTGCCGGGCAGTGATCCGAAGCTTACGTCGGAGGCCGTCATCTATTCCGCCCATTGGGACCACCTGGGGATTGGAGAGCCAGTGAAGGGCGACGCCATTTACAACGGCGCGATCGATAACGCCTCCGGCTGCGGGCTGCTCATCGAGATGGCCCGTGCCTGGTCGTCAATGGAACCGAAGCCCCTGCGCAGCGGTTGGTTCGTGGCCGTTGCGGCGGAGGAGAGCGGGCTGCTGGGCTCGCGCTATTTCGCTGACCACCCACCGCTACCGGCGGCTCAGATCGCGGCGAATCTGAACTTCGACTCCTTCTCTCCCTACGGTCGTGTGCAGGATGCCGTGCTGACCGGTGCGGACCGTACCTCGTTCTTCCCTCTCGTCCGCTCGGTCGCGCAGCGCCACGGGTTGACGCTCAAGGCCGACTCGCATCCGGAGTCGGGCGGCTACTACCGCTCCGACCATTACTCCTTCGCCAGCACCGGTATCCCGGCGTTCTCCATCAACATGGGGTCGGAATACATTGGACGGCCAGCCGACTACGCCAAACAGATGGCGCAGTCAGAAGGCTCCACCTATCACCAGCCTAGTGATCAGTACAAAGCGACCTGGGATTTCAGTGGAATGGAACAGTTTGCGCGTTTCGGTCTGGCTTTGGGCATCGAGATTGGGAATCTGGAGAAGATCCCGGAGCGTGTCGATTCCAAGTAGCGGCTAGCGCCGCCGGATGGTCACTTTGATGCCGTCCTTGGGCCGCAAGGTGATGAGCGGCAGCGGCTCCACTTTGTGGCTGGGGTCGAGTTCGAACCGCCAACGCTGGCCGATGGCTGCCAGGACGAGTACGCCCTCCAGCCAGGCGAAGCGTTCCCCGATGCAGACCCTGGGCCCGCCGCCGAAGGGGAAGTAGGCGAACTTGGGCTGGGCCGCGCGGGCCTCGGGGCGGAAGCGGTCGGGATCGAAGCGTTCCGGGTTGGGCCAGAGTTCCGGACTGCGGTGGGTGACCCAGGGGCTGACGGCAAAGATGGTGCCGGACGGGTATTCGACACCACGCACCGTGTGAGCGGCGATGGCGCGCCGGCCGATGCCCCAGGCTGGAGGGTAGAGCCGCATCGACTCCGCGAAGATGCTCTCGGTGACCGGCAGTTTCGGAAAGTCGTCGTAGCCGGGTAGCCGCCCGCCGAGTACGGTGTCGAGTTCCTCGTGGAAGCGCCGTTCGGCGTCCGGGTTTTGGGCGAGCAGGTACCAGGTCCAATTCAGAGCCATGGCCGTGGTCTCGTGGCCGGCGATGAAGAGCGTCAGGGCTTCGTCGCGCAACTCCTTGTCGTTCATGCCGTTGCCGGCGTCGTCACGCGAGTCCATCAGCATACTGAGCAGGTCACCCTGGTCCGTCTGGCTCCGGCGGTGCTCGTGGATGATCCGGTAGATGACGGAGTCGAGCTTGGCGCGGGCCTCGCGGAAGCGGCGGGCCGAGTGGAGCACGGGAAAACGGATGAGCCACTCACTGAACGGCAGCATGAGCAGGTTGAACATGTTCAGGATCGACGACATGGCTGCGCCTATCTCGGCGGTCTCCTGCTCGACATTGGTGCTGAAGAGAGTTGCGGTGACGATGGCCAGGGTCAGGCGCATCATCTCCTGGTCGAGGTCGGCGGTCTGCCCGTCGTGCCAGCGATCACCGGCTGCCGCGGCCTTTTCGGCCATGGTGGCGGCGTAGCGGACCAGGCGGTCGCGATAGAAGGCCGGTTGAACGAGTTTGCGCTGGCGGGTGTGGAAGGGTTCCTCGCTGGTGAGCAGGCCGTCACCGAGCAGGATGCGGGTCCGCTGCAGCATGCGGCTCTTGACGAAGCGCTGGTTGTAAGTGACGAGGACGTTGCGGATGTCGTCGGGGTGGCGCAGCAGGACGACGTTCTGCGGACCCAGGGGGAAGCGGGCGACGTCGCCCTGCTCCTCGGCCATGCGTTGGAGGAAGCCGACGGGATCGCGGCGGAAGTCGGGGAGCATGCCGAGGAATGGGAGGGAGTGTCGCAAGGGCCTAAGCTGTTCTCTATTATCACCGACGCTGCCGGGGCGCCTGCTACGCTGGAGCCATGTCGGATGAAGAGTTGGTGGTGCTCCGCAGCTACCAATGGTTCGACGAAGCAAAGTTGGCTGAATCGCTGCTGTTGTCGGAGGGCGTACCGTGTGAGTTGTGCGACGAGTATCTGTTGGCCGGGCGGCCGATGCTGATTGGTGCTTCGGGTGGGATGCGTTTGATGGTGCCCGCGTCGAGACTCGAGGACGCGGCTGCACTGCTGGAGGCATCAATGCTGACGGATGAGGAGTTGGCGGCTCAGGCCGAGGCGGCGGGGGAGGCCGGTGAGGACACCGAGCCGATCGCCTGATCGCCCATGGGAGAGGGAACTGGTGCCGGTTATGGCCTCCACGCCGAGGAGGCCTTGGAGCGCCTCCGTGTTGCAGGTCGGTTGCCTACCGCTACGAGGTTGGCCACGTGACGGCCCGCTTCAAATCCGTATGTGGGAAGAGCTCCTGGGCGGGATTTGAGTTTGGCAGTTGAACCAGGACGACTTGAAGGCCAGCCTTTCGGGCGTGCTTCATGGCTGGAATGCAGTCGGTGTCTCCGGTGACCAGAATCACCCGGTCGACGATTCGTTCGTCGGACATCGTGGCAATGTCCAGGCCAATCCGCATATCCACACCCTTCTGCTCGAAGACGGGTTCGAAGTCACTGTCGACCAGCGCCCTGGTGGGCTGATAGGGAATTCGTTTCAACTTATAGCCGCGGAATTTGAGGACACCTCGTCGGACGGCGAAGTAGTCCTTGCAGGATAAATCGGTCAGCCATTGCTCGTTCCCGGTCCAACTCGTGAATTCTCCGGAGACAGGTTGACGGTGGGCTCCTGTGTATGGGGCACAGTCGTAGTAGAGAATTCGGTGGAGCGTTTCGGTCGCCAAGTCCAGACACGCAAGGCCCACTTTCTCGATGAGCTCGGGATTGTAGGTGAGGCTGGCTTTCCGTGTCAGGACTCGGAGGTATCCCCCATCAATCAGAATCGCTGCCCTCAACGTAGCCTGCATAAAGGAAAAGCCCTCCCGGTGATACCGAGAGGGCTGTCGGATACGTGCTCGCCTACGAGCGTGGCGGATACGTCTTAACGGTACCCGGTATGTACGAAGTTGTCAAACACACACCGCAATGGAACGCCGGAAAACGGGATTGCTCGACTGCCTCGTCGGAGCATTGAATGAGGTCGGATGGTTCGCAGCGTCGATGCTCTCCTGGTCGGCCCCTCGCCGGAGTGACAGAGTGTTTATTGGGCGGGCTCGCCCTCATTCCAATCGGTGCACGGTGGAGTTCACGTATCCGGGTCTGATACCCTTTCCGGAGTTATGTTGGAAGCGGATCCTTACGCGCGGATGAGGGCATGGGTCGATCTCGCCGGCACTATCGTTGCTGCCCTCGCAACGGCCTACTATGCTTGGCTGACCCGCAAGCTCTGGAGGGCGACGGCAAAGAGCGCCGAGATCATGGAAAGGACGCTTGAGAGCAACAACGAGCCTCTCTGCGCAATTTCTAACTTCAGCCATTCCTTTGGTCCCGAAGGGAGGCTATCCATCCGCTTTAAAATTCAGAACGCGGGTCGAGTGCCTGTTGACGGCGTTTACTTAGTCTCTCTGTGGAAAGGGACTGACGGCTCAAGACCCGAATACACGGACAACACAACAGAGTGGGTGGGCGTTCTGCTCCCCGGCCAGCTAACAGAGCATACGCACGAACGTGCCGTTCGAAGGCCGGCGATAAAGGTTGTCACTCGGACTGAAGACACCGTGACTTACGAGACCGCAATCATCCATATCGCGGTTTCAGTCCAATTTAAGGGCAGCACTTCACCAGCTCAGCAGAAATGGCATGTCGTTCTGGCAACATTTCAACTTGAGGATAACCAGTTCAAAGTGCGCAGGTCGGAGATCTTTGCCGATGGAGGATCCCGTCCTGATGTCTGGAGGTTGCTGGATGACGTGAGCGCCATAGGACACGGAACGGCTCCGGCATCGTTTTTCTCAGGAGGCCGCCCGTAGGGCGGGTTCAGTCCTCCTCGTCGGGGTTCTCGTTTCATCCTCCAGCCGCGCATCCCTCCACTCTTCCAAGTGGTCTTCCACGTTGGCCGCTGTGCTCCGGCCGGCGTGAGCGAGCTCGACCAGCGGGCAGCAGTTGTACCCTCAGTTGCCGCTTGGTCTCGCGGTGGACGGAATAGGCGTCCCGCCCAAACCTCGGCAGGAGGTAATGGGCTGTTCATGCTGGGTATGTCTGCTACTCCGACCTTTAGCCGGGGTTATCAGCACGGCGTTGACCGAGGCTGCCAGTTGCGACCTGGGGTCAAGTGGCGTCGGGGTGAGGAGGGAAGGCACGCTGGGCAACACTTCGAGCAGAATGCTACCCGTCCAACAGCATGAGATTGCGCAAGGCCGCATTGGCAAACATAGCACTTGTTAAATCCATCCAGCGACGGCACACACTGTAAGCCGAGTTCTCGAAACCAGTGGGCCATGTCTCGCTTGGCTCGTTTTGTCGGACCCATGTCTTCAACTGCTGTCTTTATGCCGTGACAACTCACACAGAGCGATTGGAGGTTGCCGGGATCCATGAAGAGACGAAGGTCTAGGCGGTGCCGGACAATGTGATCCACATGAGCAGCAGGCACAGACTCCGGATGCCGATCGAACGGATCTGTACAGAATGGATTTCTTTCAATGAACTTCTTTCGCGTCGTTCGCCACCACGACGTCTTATAGGGGGACCAAGTTGGCTTGTACCCCGGGAAATGAACATGACACCTGCCGACGAGCAGCGCTGGGCGCTCGCAACCGATGTAGCAGCAAGTCTTGGATTTCGTCTGTGTTGGTGCGGCCGAAGGATCTCCCATACGCTTGCTACCGGGGCGTTTCGGGCAACTGGGGTTGATGCCTGCGACGGAAGGTGAAATGAGCCTGTACCGGCGGCAAGGAGAGGATTGAGGGGGCCGAGGCATGTTGGTGAGAGTAGTGCATCACCTCAACACGTGTTTATCGCACAATTGCAGGCATCATTCAAACGTACCCAAGACTACGTGGTATGCCGCAATGAATTCCTGCCGTTTTGTCGGGGTGAGGAAGCCGTCCTGGCTTCTGGCGGTGGAGGGGAATGGTGCGCCCGGAGTGATTCGAACACCCGACCTACTGGTTCGTAGCCAGTTGCTCTATCCAGCTGAGCTACGGGCGCACATGCGAACAAACTCCAGTATAAACGCTGCGCCCTTCACCGGCAACATTCCGGGGCGAAATTGCTCACAACACCTCAAAGATCAAACACTTGAGGTACAGCGTCTCCGGCACCGTCAGCAGAATCGGATGATCCTGCGCCTGCGCCCGGCGCTCCAGCACCCGCAGCGTCTTGCCCGCATCCAACGCCGCCTCCGCCACCAACTGCAGCAGCGTCCCCTCGTTCACATGATGCGAACAGGAACACGTCACCAGCACTCCGCCCGGCTGCAAGAGCTTCAGGGCCTTGAAGTTGATCTCTTTGTACCCGCGCAAGGCCGCGTCCATGTTCGTCTTCGACTTCGCAAAAGCCGGCGGATCCAGCACCACCGTGTCGAAATGACGCCGCGCCGCCGCCAGGCCCGCCAGATAGTCGAAGGCGTTCGCTTCGCGGAACGTCACGTTCTTGATCCCATTGGCGTCCCGGTTGGCTGTGGCTGTTTTCAGCGCTTCGGCGCTCGAAT
This sequence comes from uncultured Paludibaculum sp., assembly GCF_963665245.1. Taxonomy (NCBI): domain Bacteria; kingdom Pseudomonadati; phylum Acidobacteriota; class Terriglobia; order Bryobacterales; family Bryobacteraceae; genus Paludibaculum; species uncultured Paludibaculum sp. The sequence continues at coordinate 3,205,226 of NZ_OY762267.1, read as the reverse complement.
CGATGCCTTCCACAGATTCGCAACTCGGCGCCATGTGCAGCGCAAACCCGCCCGTCGACGTGAAGCAGTCCAGGGCCCGGCCACGCGCCCAATGAGACGCCGCCACATAGTTTTCCCGCTGGTCCAGATAGACGCCAGTCTTCTGGCCGTGCAGCAGATCCGCCTGGAGCGCCAGGCCGTTCATCCTGACTGGAACCCGCTCCGGTAGTTCGCCGGATAGCACCTTGGGCACCAGCGGTAGCGACTCCAGTTTGCGCACGGGTACGTCGTTGCGAGCCAGGATCCCCTTGGGCTGGACTACCTCCTCCAGGCAGCTGGTCAGCACCTCGCTGGCGGCGTCCATGCCCTGATCCAGCAACTGGACGGAAAGGTAGTCGCCATAGCGATCGACGATCAGACCGGGCAGCAGGTCGCCTTCGGCGTGCACCAGACGGTAGCTGTCGCTCTCACGGACCACATGCTGCCGGTGCTTCAGCGCCGCCTGTAGCCGTCCCAGGTAAAACGCGCGATCGACCGGCTGATCCTTGCGGGACAGCATCCTCAGTACGATCTGCGAAGTGCTGCTGTAGTGCGCGACACCCAGGCACTGCCCGCGCGCATTGAGTACACGGACGACATCGCCGGGCTGCGATTGACCGCGCTCGGCGACGTCGCTGGAGAAGATCCAGGGGTGCCCGGACTCAATCCGGGACTCGGCTTTGCGTGTGACCTTGACGCTGCTCACGCCGCGTGCCTCAACCCTTCCAGCCGGGCAATGCGTTCTTCCGTGGCCGGGTGGGTCGAGAACAGCCGGGCCAGGGTTTGGCCCGTGAACGGTTTGATGATGTACATATGCGACATGGCCGGGGAGACGTCCATCGGGATGCGCTTCGACCAGGTCTCCAGCTTGCCAAGGGCGGAGATCAGCCCATTCGGCGAGCCCGTAAACTTAGCGGCCGCCGCGTCGGCGCCGTATTCGCGCGAGCGGGAGATCGCCATCTGGATCAGGCCGGCCGCGATGGGGGCAAGCAGCATCATGAGGATCGCCACGAACGGGTTGGGGGCGTCGTCGTCATCGTTGCGCCGGCCGCCAAAGAACATGGCCATGTGGGCGGAATAGGTGATGGCCGCGGCCAGGGTGGCCGCAACGGAGCTGATCAGAATGTCGCGGTGGCGGACGTGGCCCAGTTCGTGGGCGATCACGCCTTCGAGTTCCGTATCGTTCATGAGTTCCAGCAGCCCGGCGGTGACAGCGACGGACGAATGGCTGGGGTTGCGCCCGGTGGCAAAGGCGTTGGGGGCCTGTTCAGGGATCACCCACAGGCGCGGCATGGGCAGCCCCATGCGTTCGGTGAGGTGGCGCACCATGGGTTCCAACCGCCAGTAGACCTGCGGATTCTGCGTCTCGCTTACCGGGATGGCTCCGCTCGACATCAGCGCCATCTTCTCGGAGAAGAAGTAGCTGAAGAAGTTCATGCCCACCGCCAGCAGCAATCCGATTTGGAGGCCGCTCCGCCCGCCCAACATCTGGCCGCCCAGTAGCAGGACGCCGCTCATCAGGCCGAGGAGGAGTGCCGTTTTCAAGCCATTCATAGTACTCTCGCTTCTATCATCTCAGATGCTTCAAACCGGATTTGCGTTGCCGAACCCCGCCCCGGTTCCTGTATGCTGGTGCGTTGGGGACAAACGGGCCTTTTCTTAGGTAAGTAAGGAGATGAATAGATGAGCCAGGAACTCTCGAGACGTAACTTTGTAGCGAAAGCAGCCGCTCTGGCCGCTGCTCCGGCCGTGCTGCCGGTGCTGGGCGCCAACGACAAGATCTCGCTCGGCGTGATCGGTACGGGAGGCCGCGGCTACTATCTATCCCAACGCGCCTATGCAGGCAATGCCGGCCGGTTCCAGATCAATGCAGTCTGCGACACCTATTCCGGTAACCTCAACCGCGCCAAGGACCTCGTCCAGACCCAGGGCAAGAACACCGCCAAGACCTTTGTCGACTACAAGGAACTGCTGGCCGACAAGTCGATTGACGCCGTCATCATCGCCACGCCGGAGCATCTCCACAAGACGATGCTCATCGACGCCCTCGCCGCCGGCAAGAATGTTTACGTCGAGAAGCCGCTGGCGCACACGGTGGAAGAGGCGCAGGAGATCATGCGCGTCGTGTCGAAGTCGAAGAGCATCGTGCAGGTGGGTACGCAGAACCGTTCCAACAGCCTGTATCAGATGGCCAAGACGATGATTGCGCAGGGCCTCATCGGTGACTGCCACTATGTGCGCGCCTTCTGGTACCGCAACGCGCTGCCCAGCGGCGGAGCCGCCTGGCGTTACCCAATGCCGCCGGAAGCGACGCCGCAGAACACCGACTGGAACAAATTCCTCGGGTCAGCGCCGAAGCGTGAGTTCTACAAGCCGCGCTACTTCCAGTGGCGCCTGTATTGGGACTACTCCAGCGGCATCGCGACTGACCTGATGGTCCACCAGACCGACATCATCGCTTATGTGATGGGCCGCAGCTTCCCGTCGTCCGTGGTGGCCACCGGCGGCATCAATCGCTGGGTGGATGGCGACGACCGCGACGTGCCGGATACCTGGAGCGTCCTGCTCGACTACCCCGACAAGTTCCATGTGAACTACTCCAGCTACCTGGGCAGCGACCACTTCGGCTACGGCGAGCAGTTTTGCGGCAACGACGGCACCATTGAGATCAGTAAGCGCTCGACGCTGAACTTCTACCCCGAGAACTACAACGGCGTTTCGGAGGCCGTGAAGGCTCGCAAGGAGCTTTCCGTCACGATTCCGAACAACGACCACCTGGCCGTAGAAGCGCACCTCCGGAACTTCTTCAATTCGATTCTGGGCGTGGAGAAGCCCATCGCGCCGCCGCAGGCGGGCTACGAGGCGGCCATCCCCGGCTTCCTGTCGGTGATGAGCTATCGCACCGGCAAGAAGATGTTGTGGGACGCGAAGAACGACAAGTACTCCGCCGCGTAGATCAAAGTCACGCAGTAGCCGAAAGCCCCGCCTATCGAACGGCGGGGCTTTCGTTTGTCCGGTCGGCCGTTAGCGTATTCACTGGCATTTCCCGCTGATACGGGATATAAACGTCTGACTGGATGCGCAATGCCTGATTCCCCCAATGCCGGAGTGCCCGGTAACAACAACCGCCTGAACGAGTCGCTCTCGAAGTCCATCATCACGGAGCCACTGTATGGCAAGGTACGCGCCGATATGGCCAGCGTGCCGCCGTCCACGCGGCCGCACAGGGTGATTATTGAGATCAACCTCGAGTTCGCTGCGGGGCGCCAGGCCGCCGTCGACGCGGCGCGCGGGCTTCTGGTGAAAGTGGTTCCGGTGGGCAGCGTGGCGTCCTCGCAATCGGCGACCCTCCCGTTTCTTTTCGCACAGATGACTTCGGAGGAGATCCTGAAGTTGGTGGAGTTGAATGAAGAAGAGGCGAAGGAGCACGCCCGTGGCCGGCCGATCTACCACATCTGGGACGACCACGAAGTCTCCTCGCTCATCGTGGAGTCGGTGCGAACCGTAAAGGCCGATGCAGCCCGAGTCGCCTTTGGCGCGCGTGGGCAGGGCATCACCTGGGCGGTGCTGGACTCCGGCATCGATGCCAATCACCTGCATTTCCAATCGGAACACAAGAACCTGGAACTCCAACTGCCTCTGGCGCACTGGGATTTCACGGGCCTCGACGCCATCCGGTTGGATCAGCCGTCGGATCCCTATGGCCACGGTTCGCATGTGGCCGGTATCATCGCGGGCAGCTTTGCGTCCAGTACGGGAGACGGGCCCCTGGTGCTCACCGCGAAGCGGCAGGAGAGCGCCGACGGGGTGAAGGCCGCCGCGGTGAACTACTCCTCCGCGCCCATGGGGCCAGGCCCGGTAACCGGCGTGGCTCCGGCGGCCAAACTCGTGAGCATGCGCGTGCTGGACGAGAACGGCAAGGGCCGGACCAGCGCCATTATTTCGGCGATCGAGAAGATTCTGGAGATCAACGATTACGGCCGCTATCTGGTCATCCACGGGGCGAATCTCAGTGTCGGCTATGCCTTTGAGCCGGAATGGTTTGCCTGCGGGCAGAGTCCGGTGTGCGTGGCCGTCAACAGGCTGGTGCGGTCGGGTGTGGTTGTGGTGGTGGCGGCCGGCAATACCGGGTACGGGCTGAATCGGGTGCAGTTCGGAGGGCCCGGCTCCGCCGGTCTGATGGTGAGCATCAACGATCCGGGCAACGCGCAGGACGCGATTACGGTGGGGGCGACACACCGCGATTCCCCGCACGTCTACGGAGTTTCCTACTTTTCGTCGAAGGGGCCAACCGGCGATGGCCGGCTGAAGCCCGACCTCGTGGCACCAGGAGAGAAGATTCAATCCTGCGCTACGGGCAAACTGTTGACTCAGACCGGGTTCGCCATGCCTCCAGGTGACCAGCCGCGCGCCTATCTGGAAAACAGCGGGACGAGCATGGCCGCTCCGCATGTTTCCGGGGCGGTGGCGGCGTTCCTCTCCATCCGGCGGGAGTTCATCGGCCAGCCCACTGTGGTCAAAAAGATCTTTCTCGACTCGGCGACGGACCTCGGCCGCGAGCGCTATTTTCAGGGCTCCGGACTGCTGGATCTGATGCGCGTGATTCAATCCGTCTGATTCTGTTGGAAGTTTTTCGGAGGTGTTGGTATGGCTTTTCCAGGGGATCTGTCCAATTTCCCTTTCTTTCCCTTGCGCTTCAACAAAGATGCCCAGGCCGTGGATCAGGGCGAGGAACAGGCGCTCAAAACCTGGCTGCAGAGCCAGGGGCCGGTGGAACTCATTGTCTTCTCGCACGGCTGGAACAACGACGAACAGGATGCGCTGGCGCTTTACCAGCACATGTTCGCCAGCTTCCGGTCGGTGTTGAATCAGAACCATGTGCCGGCCATGAACGGGCGCAACATCGCAGTGGCCGGCGTGTTGTGGCCGTCCAAGAAGTTCGCGGATGAGGAGAACATCCCGGGCGGAGCGGCGGGCGCCGTGGCTGTGGATCCTCTGGCTGACGCTTTCGCCGGTGCCGAGGCCGCGGGGGATCCGGCGATTCTCGCGCGGCTGAAGGAACTGACAGATAAGGAAGAGCTCACTTTGCCGGAGCAGGACGAGGCGGTGGGTTTGTTGCGCCAGCTTCTGGCGACGTTACCGGCCAGCAGTGAAGAGGGTTCGGCCAATGTGCAGGCGGCGGCCAACGATGGCGGCACATTCAGCAACGACGTTTTTGTCCAGCAACTCGTCGGCGAAGGGACCATGCCCGGCAGCGACGCCAGTGAAGGTGGGGCGGCCGGGCTGTTTTCCAATCCCATGGGCGACCTGACGGATGCCGTGCGGAAAGGGCTGAATTTGTTCACCTTCTACGCCATGCGGGAGCGCGCCGGCATCATCGGCGCGCAGGCGCTGAACCCGCTGCTGGCGCGCATCTCGGCGCTGGCCAATGTGCGGATTCACCTGATCGGCCACAGCTTCGGCGCCCGGCTGGTAACGGCCGCGGCTGCTGCCTCCGGGCTGTTCCATCCGAGCTCGATGACGCTGCTGCAGGCGGCCTTTTCCCACTACGGCTTCTCAACGCTTTACGACGGCCATAGCAATGGCGCGTTCCGGAACCTATTGCTGGAGCAGCGGATCAAGGGGCCGGTCCTGATCACCCACACCCCCAACGATCACGCCGTGGGTTGGGCCTATCCCATCGCTGCCCGGCTGCGTAGCATCATTGCCTCGTCCATTGACGGTGGGCCGAATGATCCGTTTGGGGGCCTGGGGCGGAATGGTGCCCAGAAGACGCCGCAGGCCATCTCCAAGCAGTTGCTGGCATCGGGATCGGCGGGGTACACCTTCCCGGCTGCCGGAGGGGTGCTCAATCTGGAGTCGACGCCCTTTGTCAACGGCCACTCTGGGATCACGAACGATGCCGTGGCCTATGCCATCCTCAGCGCGATGGTGTAGCACGGCCTAGCGGATGGTGATGGCGAAGTCGACATCAAGGATCACTGCGTCTTTCGTCAGCTTGACCTGGCGGAAGTCGAAGCCGGAGAGTTCGCGCAGGTAGCCGGTTTTGGGATCCTTCTGTTCCAGCAGTTCTCGGGCCCGGCCTGTGATGTCCAGGCCGAACTCCTTCTCCAGACTGGGTCCGAGCGTCTTGCGGACCTTGCGGATGTAGTAAGAATCCTTGCCGCCGGTGTCCACTTTGACGTCGGTGAGGACGAGCACGCCGCGCTTCACGATGGGGGTGGCCGCGATGGTGAGGTCGAACGCATCGCCGACCCCCATGCAGCGTCCGAAGACGTCGAAGGCTGTCCTGCCGGAGAACTTTGCCTTGACGACCAGTTGGCCCTGCCACTCGCCCACCTGGGGGTTTTCGAGATAGGCGAAGTCACAGCGCTTGGTCTTGTCGCCGCGCACATACTTCTTTCCTTCGACGGTGAACAGCTGATCGGCCATCATCTTGCGAACGGCCGGGAAGGTAATGCGGATCTCGGCCGCCGGCGCGGGCGCCGCCATGAGAAGCAGGAAGGGCACGAGGAAAGCGCGCACGGCGTTAAAGCTAAACCCTTTGCAGACGCCGTAGCGTGTACATCTCGGTATGCGCGTTCGCGTTTTCCAGTTTCCGCCAGTCGTCGTGGATGGAGATGAGTTTGCCGCTGATGTGGTTCGAACGCTCGGAGGCGAGGAACTGGGCGAGCAGGATCTGCTTGTCGGGCGCGGTCCCGCCGGTGGTCCTGATGTGGGTGGCGTCCTTGATCTCTTTCCAGCCCGCGCGCTCGCCGGCGCCGAGGATCTCATCAGTGAGGCTGGTGTAGGTGGGCCCGGGATTCATGCAGTTCACCTGCACGTTGTTTTCACGGACCTCTTCCGCCAGTGTCTCGGCAAACCGGACCAGTGCGGCTTGTGTCGCGCTATAGGCGCTGAAATTGGGTCGCGGGCCCTCGCTGCCTGGGCCAACCAGGAGAATGATCTTGCCGGCGCGGCGTTCCAGCATGGCGGGCAGCACGACGTGGCAGACGTTCATGGCGCCCAGCATATTGGTGGTCATGGCCTGACCCCACTCTGTGGGCTTGCTCTCGGACAAGGGTCCAATGGAGCCGAAGACAGCGTGGGCGCAGACGACCATATCAGCCGGGCCGAACTGGACGCGCATCCGGTCGACTGCGGCGGCGACCTGCTCATACTCGCGGACATCGGCCCGCAGCCGTAAGGAGATCCCCCCGGCATGCTCAATTTCCAGGTTGGCGAGGTCCAGTTCCGCTTTACTGCGAGCCAGCAATCCGATACGCGCACCTGCATTTGCAAATCCGATGGCCAGTCGTTTACCGATGCCGCGCCCCGCGCCGACGATGAGAACTGTCTTTTCCTTAAATTGGAACACCGATCAAACTTCCCATCCAGATCCTAGCAGACTCCTCCGCTGGAGGCGGACCGGGAAAGGACTGGATCTGCATCCGGGCGTACTGGAGCCTGTCGGCGCGCGCCAGCGACTTCTTTGGGGTCGACTCTTCAACCCCTCGTATCGGCCTGGCAGGGCCGTTCTTGATGGGATTGGGGTGGGCCTGGGACGAAAGGCGTGCGCCGCTTTCTAGGCTATACTTGAAATGCACGGTCCCCGCGATGGGGGAGGTGTGCGTATTTATGGCGTCTGGAGGACGATGAGTAAAGAAGATTGCATTGAAGTGACTGGCACGGTGGTGGAAAAGTTTCCCAGCGGGCTATTTAGTGTTCAGTTGGATGCGGAGCGTTTGGTGCTGGCTCACCTGGCCGGCAAGCTGCGCCGCAACCGGATTCGTGTTCTGGCCGGCGATCGCGTCACCTTGGAGATGTCTCCCTATGACCTCACCAAGGGCCGCATCACGTACCGCCACAAATAGTCCTCAATCAGCCCCCCATTTCAATCCAGCCGCTCCGCCTGATGTCTTGTCAGGCGCGGGGAGGGTTTTGCCTGGCCGCTTGCGGCTGAAGGCTGCCCTTCGCTTAGCCTTTGAGAGCGGCGCATCTCCACAGAACTGACCGGATCCGCCGGACCGGTCACACGCTCTCAAAAATTCCTGTGAGATCGCCCCTTGTGTGCCCGTGGTGTGCGCACAAGTCCCTGATTTCAAAAACTTTGATTGTTCTCATTAATTTCCGCTAAGAGACGGGTCCCAGGTCTTGCCAGACCGGGTTTGTTGGTGACCCGGGAGTACACTGCGCACGGAGAAAGAAGACGGTTCCATGCGCGCTTCATTGAATTCGATACGGCCCCGCGGGTTAGGTGCGGAGGGCTTGAATGACTTGGCTGCCCGGCTGCGGCGGCGGATTGTGGGCCAGACAGAGGCCATCGACGAGATTGTGCCTTACGTCGAGCTGTTCGAGGCGGGGCTCGCTCCGGCCGGGCGCCCGGCGGGCGTATTCCTGTTGCTCGGACCAACTGGTACGGGCAAAACCCGGACGGTGGAGGCTCTGGCGGAGACACTGCACGGCAGCGAGCGTCATGTGCTGCGCATCGACTGCGGTGAGTTTCAGCTGGAGCACGAGGTCGCGAAGTTGATTGGGGCGCCGCCCGGCTATCTGGGTCATCGCGAGACGCAGCCGATGGTGAGCCAGCAGAAGCTGAATGCCGTGGCGAGCGAACGTAGCGGCCTGTCCATCGTCCTGCTGGATGAGATTGAGAAGGCGGCGCCGTCGATGACCCGGCTGCTGCTGGGCGTGCTGGACAAGGCATCGCTGAAACTGGGCGACAACACCACAGTGAACTTCGAGCGCAGCCTGATCTTCATGACGTCGAACCTTGGGGCGCGGGCGATGATGGCCGAGGTCCAGGACCGCTTTGGCCTGGCGGCGGCCCTGCCGCGAGGCGCCAGTTCGAAGGCCTTGCGGAGCCTGGGGCTGGCGGCGGTCCGCAAGCGATTCTCGCCCGAGTTTGTGAACCGCGTGGACGCGATCCTTACCTACCAGCCGCTGGATCGCGCGGCGGTCGAGCAGATTCTCGACCTGCAACTGGAAGTGCTGGCGCGGCACATCGACACGCGGCTGGGGCCGGCCGGGTTCCGGCTTTCCTTGACGTGGGCGGCTCGTGAATTCCTGATTGAGCGCGGCACCAGCTCGGAATATGGCGCCAGGGAGTTGAAGCGGGTGATCCACCGTCACCTGATCCAGCCCCTGGCAAGGCTTGTCCTGGACCAGGCGGCGGAGCCGGGCGAGATGCTTACCGTGGACGTGGGGCCGGACGGCAACTCGCTCCGCTTTGCGCCGAAATTCGAAGATGCATGCGCGGCGTAATTTAAAAATATTTTCACCGCGTTGTTGACTTATCCTCGCCGTTCTTTTATCCTTGCAAAGGATAGAGGCACACGCCTATGACGAATCATTGCCACAAGTCGAGGTTCACATACCCTCTCTGGTGCGGCTTCCCTGAAGTACCGCATACCGGCATGGTCCGTCTATCCACCATGGATATAGCTCAAGGGTAGAGCAACGGACTAATAATCCGGAAGTTGCGGGTTCGAATCCCGCTATCACAGCCAAAGGGCCCCACAAGGCCCGCCAAGCACACAACACTGACCCCAGGCGCTGGTTCCAGCCGGAACCGTACAGGATCCTCCTTCGGGTGGGTTCGAACGCGGAGAAGGCAGCGGCTGCTTCGCTTAGCGCGAAGACATCAGTCGGCGGACCAGGCCGTTTCAAGCGGCCGGTAAAGTTAGTGGAAGTTTACAGATTTCCACTGCAATTCCGGTCAACTTATTCGGATAATCCGCCGTCGAATTTTCGCCCGCTAGGCGGTCGCGGAACTGCGCCTGGGGTTTGTTTTTCTTTTTAGGAGGTGAGTATGTTCTGGAAGCGCATTGTCGCCGGCGACCGGGAGCGGATCCTCGTGATCCGTGACGGCCGCTTCGACACCATCCTCGGACCCGGCGAGTACAACCTGTTCGTCTCTCCGCTGACGCGGTTGGAGACGGTGGTGTGCCGCACCGACGGTCTGGTCTTCGAGAGCGAGTGGAACCGGTTCCTGTTGAATCAGCGACGGGACCTCGTCGACCGCTTCTTCGTTCTGGTGGAGACCAGCGACGTGGAAGTGGCGATGGTCTCGGCCGACGGCCGCCTGATCCATGTCCTGCCGCCCGCACGCCGGGCGCTGTACTGGAAGGGCGAAGCCGAGGTTACGGCGGAACTCGTTGTGGTGATCGACACGCCTGAGGTTCCGGCGGCCAAGCTGCCGGCCCTGGAGCGCCTGGGCTCCGCCGCGCCCGTGACTACGGCACGCGTGGCGGAGGGCCAGGCCGGGCTGCTGTATCTCGACAACAAGTTCGCTCGCACTCTGGGCGCCGGAAAGTATGCCTTCTGGAACGCCTCGGGCCCGCGCATCGACACGGTCGATCTGCGGCGCCAGACCATGGAAATTGCCGGCCAGGAGATTCTCTCGCGCGACAAGGTCACGCTGCGGGTGAACATCTCGGCCGAGTATCAGGTAGCCGACCCGGTCCAGGCGGCCCGCATCGCCAAGGATCCGGCCGCGCTGCTCTACCGCGCCCTGCAACTGGCCGTGCGCCGGACGCTGGGGCGCCGGACTCTCGACGAGATCCTGGCCGACAAGACCGATGTCGACGAGATCGTGGCCCAGGATGTTCGTGAGGAGCTGGCTGTCTGCGGCCTGCGCGTGGGGGCCATCGCTCTGAAGGACATCATCCTGCCCGGCGAGGTCCGCGACATTCTCAATCAGGTTGTCACCGCGGAGAAGCAGGCGCAGGCCAACATCATCCGCCGGCGGGAGGAGACCGCGGCCACACGGTCGCTGTTGAACACCGCGCGGTTGATGGAGGAGAACCCGCTGCTGGTGCGGCTCAAGGAGCTGGAGACGCTGGAGCGGGTGGTTGAGAAGGTCGACCGTGTCACCGTCAATGACGGCCTGGCCGGTCTGCTCACCAACCTGGTGACCATCAAGTGAAGTGTGGAGGTGAGCGCGCCCGCGGCGCTCACTTCGCCGCTCTCAGTTCGATTCCAGGGCGGTCTGGGGCTCTTCGCCCGCCGAGGCGCGCGCGAAAGATTCGATGACCGCATGGAACTCCGTCAGGCGAATGGGTTTGGCGATATAGCCGTCCATGCCCGCGTTCAGGCAGCGATCGCGGTCGCCCTCCATGGCGTTGGCCGTCATGGCCACGATGGGGATGTGGCCCCCTTCGTGTCTCTCCCATTCGCGGATGGCGGCGGTTGCCTGCAGGCCATCCATGACAGGCATCTCGGCATCCATCAGAATCATTGCGAACCGTTGTTTGCGCATCGCCTCGACGGCGAGTTGCCCGTTCGACGCCACGGTAACATGGCAACCACGCTTCTCCAGGAACTGCACGGCCAGCCTCTGATTGATGGCGTTGTCTTCGGCGAGCAGAATGTGCAGCCCGGCGAGCGACTCAGAGAATCGACGTTGGGCCGGGCCGTCGGAGATAGGCGGGGCGACGGTCACCGGACCGCTGGCGGGGACGGCAGCGCGTGCCGCCGCGCGGGCGGAGAGGACGCGTCCCAGGATTCCCTTCAGCTCTGAGCGCCTCACCGGCTTGGTGAGGTAGGAGTCTACGTCGAGCTCTCGGCAACGCGCAACATCACCCGGCTTGCCGGCCGAGGTGAGAATCACGATGGAAGTGGCGCTGAGCCGCTCATCCTGGCGGACGCAGCCAACCATAGTGAAGCCGTCCATGCGCGGCATATGACCGTCCGTCAGCAACAGTGGATAAGGCTCCCCGCATTGATAGGCGCGGCGCAACTCCGCCAGCGCCGAGACGGCGTCGCTCACCAGGGTGGGATACATCTTCCAACTGTTGAGAGTGACGTCCAGAATCCGGCGGTTGGTGGAGTTGTCATCCACCACCAGCACGCGGACACCGGATAAGGGATAGGTTGATTCCGGTTCGGGCGATGCGGCCGCTCTGGATTCCCTCACTCTGGCCGTGAAATGGAACGTGCTGCCCTCGTCCTGCGAGCTTTCGACCCACAAGCGCCCGCCCATCATCTGCACCAGCCGGCCCGAGATGGCCAGTCCGAGGCCCGTTCCGCCGAACATGCGCGTGGTCGAGTTGTCGGCCTGCGAGAAGGCCTCAAATATCACTTCCTGCTTGTCGGCGGCAATGCCGATGCCCGTGTCGCGCACGGCAAAGTGGAGCACGCAATCGTCCGTGTCCGGGTCTCGCGAGTCCACCATGGCCTTCAGTTCCACTTCGCCCGTGGCGGTGAACTTCAAGGCGTTGCCCAACAGATTCACCAGCACCTGCCGCAGGCGGGCGGCGTCGCCCGTCACGACATTCGGCAAGCCTGTTTCGAAGTCGCTGAGCAGTTCAAGATCCTTGGCATGCGCCCGCAAAGCGAAGGTCTGCAGTACGGTGTGAATGCTGTCGTGCAGGTCGAACTCTATCTGTTCGAGTTCTATCTTTCCGGCTTCGATCTTGGAGAAATCCAGGATGTCGTTGATCACCGTCAGCAGGCCGTCGGCGGAGTCCTTGACCAGCTCAAGGTACTCGCGCTGCTCCTTGGCCAGGTTGGTGTCCAGCACGAGTTCCGTCATGCCCAGCACGCCGTTCATGGGGGTGCGGATTTCGTGGCTCATACTGGCCAGAAACTCGCTCTTGGCGCGGCTGGCGGCTTCAGCGGCTTCTTTCAGGGCTTCTTCCTGCGTCAATTTTACCTGGATGATCTGGGTCTGCTGCCGCACCCGGCGGCGCAGGATGAAGACCCAGGCCAGTGCCAGTAGCGCCACCAGCCCGAAGAGGCCCAGACCTTGTAGGGTCCTTTGAACCGTCCACCAGGGCGCCGTCTGTAGCACCTGGACATCGCTTGCACTCCCCAGGAGGAGGGAGAATGACTGCGGGCGCAGGTCCTCGGTGCCATCCGCCTTGATGGAGCAGATTCCGCGCAGCCGGAGGAGGCTGCCTCGCTCCAGCGGTGGCATTCTGACGGACAGGTCCAGACTGGCGGGAAACAGGACACGGCCCGCCTGCATCACCAGCGTCTGGTCCGTCTGGGTGACGACCTTGTCGACCAGAAACGCATCCAGTTCGACGAACTGCAGGTCGTGCGCGTCTTCCAGAGCCTGGTCCGCGGTTACGTGCTGTGGCCGTGGTGGCTGGCTGGAGCGGATCAGACGCAGCTCCGCATAGGCCATCACGGGGCTGAACTCGCCCGGGCGGGGCACGCCGGCGACATCGACGACGTCGCCCGGGTGCAGAAGCGTCTTCGGGTGTTGCTCCACCACCAGTCCCGACGATTCGTCGCTCAGGTAGGTGGGCCCTTCGGGCTTGGACATCACAACCTTCCCGTAGACCCGGACGCGATGCTCAGAACTATCGTCAGGCGCGTAGCTCATCAGCTCGCTGAACTGCTTCGCCGGCTGCAGGAACGGATCGGCTGCCGGCTGTTCCACCGTAATGAACCTGAGCGAGGGTACCACCAGCGAGATCCCCACCAGTTGGCGCCGGAAGTTGAAACGCGACCCGCAGACGCCATGCAGACGGATTGTCGCGTCCAGCAGCGAGTGCGGTGGGTTGAGCAGGCCGGGGACGCGGGCTTCAAATCGGTGCGTGCCCCAGTTCAGCTCGAACGTCGTGTCGGTATCGGATACCCGCATTGCCTGGACAACGCCGCGGGCTTCCACCCAGTTGCTATCCTCCCGGCCGGAGAGCAGGATGTCGACTTCCCGTCTGTTCGGCTGGGGCAGGGGGGCTTTGCCAAGCAGGTGAATCCTGGGCGCGACGACAATGGGCGCGAACTCGCCGGGCCCCGTGCTGCCTTCCACCGTGACAAAGTCCCCGGTATTGAGATTGCTGTCATCCAGCGAGTGTCCGGCGACGTAGATGCCCCCGGTGGCGTCCTGCACAAAGAGAGAGTGGCGCGAGACTTCATGAACCGTGACCACGCCATTGAACCGCACCGGGTAGCCCAGCGCGGCCTCGGCCGGAGGCATGTGATGGATCTGCTCAACATTCGTCAGCAGCCTCAAGCGGCTTTGCGCGCTGGTGTTTGCCGGACCGGCCGCCCGGCCGACAGGGATCAACTCGGCGTTGCTCAGGACAACCCGGCCATCCTCCACATCCAGGAATCCCAGCACCTCGGCCACGTCGGTGGGGCCGGAAGGCGCCGCGAAGCCCGCCCGCAGCTGCAGCTTGCCCGTGGAATCGGAGAACTGGTCCCCGTCCGCCCGTCCGAGCAACCGGACACGATGGGCCGGCAGGTTCCCTCGGCTCGTCGAGAGGACTGAGGCAACGGTCTGGATTGGGAGGTCGGCTGCTGGCTTTCTGACCACCTTAAGATCGGAGAGCTTGGAGACTCGCAGTTTTGCCTGGGTGGGTTCACCGCCAGTGTCGAAAGTCAGGCTCAGGACGCCGACGGCCTGCACTTCGGCATCCACAAGGCCGGTAAAGTCGGTACCGGCGTGGTCCAGAACATAGGCGTTCACCTGCCGGCCGGGTATTTGCAGCCGAGCTTTGATACGGCCCGTGCCTTCCAACTCGACCGAACGGACTACGCCGTTCAGTTCCACGAGGCTATGTTCCAGCTCCGCGGGAATCCGTTGGGATCTCCCAATGGACGTCGCCTTGATGGGCGCACCCTCGTCCACAATTCGCACCGTAGGCTGAATAATGACAGGGCTGGGCCCGCCGGCGCCGGCCAGCCCCGTCACCTCCACCTGCTGGTTCGGGTGCAGCCGGGTCAACTGGTCTGCATTCTCCACTCGTACGCCGCCGGTGGCGTCCTGAATGAACATCAGCTTCCAGGCAGCATCCACAAAGGTCACAGTGCCCCGCAGTTCAGCCTTTACCTGATGCTGGAGGGCGTCCTGGTCGAGTTGCCTCAATTCGCGGGCGGTGTGGACGACGGAGCCGGATTGTGGGTGCCAGGTGCCTCCGCAGGCCCAGACGAAGCAGATGGCGCACAGCAACGCCAATCGGCGCCGTGTGAGACCAAGCCGCGACCTGAGACGCGATACCACACCTAAATATCGGGTTAGTTCAATAATTCCGTGAGGAAAAGGCGGCGAATCGACGGCGGGATATCATAAGATAGCCTTACTCCGAGAGGTAGTAAAGCCTACTGCGGGCGGGTGAAGCGGGAAAGGCGCAAAACCTCAAGGAAACCCAAGAAAATGTTGAGGATCCCTAACCCGCTGACGGCGCCTCGGAACTGCTGGCTGAGCAGGAGAGGCTGCCAGTCGGGGCGGAGCTGGAAGAGCCAGTTGCGGTTCCAGTAGTTGTCGAGCCAGGGATAGACCAGGAGAATCAGGCCCAATTCGATGCAAAAAACGCAGAAAAGGACTGCGGCGGCCTTCTCAACCCACGTGGCGCGAGGCGGCCCTTTCCGCGCCTCCTCCAGTTCCGGTTCGGCGTCGGACGGCCTGGGTTCTTCGTGGCTGGGCAGCTCAGGATTCATAGAGTGCGTTGGAGAGCCTGGAGCACTGGAGCATAGCTGCGGCGGTGCAGATCAGTGGGACCGAGGCGCCACAGCGCCTCCTTATGTTCGGCCGTGGGGTAGCCCTTGTGTCTGGCCAAACCATAGCCTGGATACTGAAGATCCAATTGGCCGATGCACTCATCGCGTCCGACTTTGGCCAAAATAGAGGCGGCGGCGATGGCGCGCACCCGGGCGTCGCCCTTGATGAGAGCTTGCTGGGGAACCGGCCAATCGATGGTGGTGGCGTCCACGAGTAGGTAATCGCAGGGCGGATTCAGACTTTCCACGGCGCGGCGCATGGCGAGGCGCGACGCCTGCAGAATGTTGATCTGGTCGATTTCGGCGGCCGAAGCGGAAGCGACCGCCCAGGCCGCGGCACGAGCGCGGATCAATTCAGCGAGTTCGGCACGGCGTTCACTGGTCAACGTCTTGCTGTCCGCAAGGCCCTCGACCGGCCGGCTGGGATCCAGGATGACAGCGGCGGCAAAGACGGGCCCGAAAAGACAGCCCCGCCCCGCTTCATCGACCCCAGCGATCCGGACATAACCCGTGCGTCGCACCTCGTTTTCCAGTTGGTTGGTGCAACGCACGGAGTTAGGGTCCCTGAACTAGCCCTTGGGCTGATCGCGCTCTTTCAGGCGGGCGGCCTTGCCGCGCAGGGCGCGGAGATAGTAGAGCTTGGAGCGGCGCACCTTGCCGGAGCGCATCACTTCGACGTGGTCGATGACAGGCGCATGGATGGGGAAGATGCGCTCCACGCCCTGGCCGAAGCTGATCTTACGGACGGTGATAGTCTCGCCCAGACCGCTGTTCTTGCGCGCGATCAGCACACCCTCGAACACCTGCAGCCGCTCTTTGTCACCTTCCTTGATCTTCACGTGGACTTTAATGGTGTCGCCGATGTGAAGTACTGGGATATCGGTGCGCTTGTTCTTGTTGAGGATCTTGTTCACGTAGGGGCTGATCATGGTCTTCTTCCTTCTAACCTTTCTTCACTACTCCATCCGGGTCGGACACCGCCACCTCTGAAGGCAGCAGATCCGGCCGGAGCCGTTTCGTTTTCTCCAATGCCGCCTGCCGGCGCCACTTGCGGATCTCAGCATGATTTCCGCCCAGCAGAACTTCCGGCACGCTCCAGCCGCGAAACGTTGCCGGCCGCGTGTAGTGCGGACAATCGAGGATTCCAGACTCGTCCCCGCCGTCGAGAGCCGAGAACGACTCCTGACGTGAGGATTCCTCGTTGCCAAGGACGCCCGGAATCAACCGGGAGACCGCGTCCACAACTACCGCGGCGGCTAACTCTCCGCCGCTCAACACAAAATCACCGATCGAGATCTCCTCGTCGGCCAGATGCTGGCTGACCCGTTCGTCGACGCCTTCATAGCGCCCGCAGATCAGCAACAGCTCATCCAACTCCAAAAACCGCCGGGCCGTTCCCTGGTGGAACACCGGCCCCTGGGCCGAAAGCAACGCGACCTTCTGCCGCTCCGGATCCCGGTTGGGCAGAATCGCCTCTACCGCCTCGAACAGCGGTTGCGGCTTCAGCACCATGCCCTCACCGCCGCCAAACGGCCGATCGTCCACGGTCCGGTGGAAGTCGTAAGTCCACGTCCGCAGATCGTGGATCCTGATCTCCAGCAGACCCGATTTGGCCGCGCGTCCGACAACTCCATGCTCGAACGGTCCCTGGAAGAACTCCGGGAAGATGCTGAGCACATGGAAGATCATCGATCGCTACCGGGCTCTTTGGGCGCGGCCCTGTTCAATTCGAGCAAGCCCTCGGGCAGATCCACGCCAATCCGCCGGCCCGCGGGATCGATGTCCACGCAGATCGAACGGGCGAAGGGGATCGAAAAGCTGTCCACGGGCTCTCCCGGCTTCGCTCCCTCGGCCGAAACTTCCAGCAACTCCGGCCCGCCAAACTCCTGCCAGCCGGTCACCGTACCCAGCTTTTGCCCCGTGGCACGGTCAAACACCGCACAGCCGACCAGGTCGGCCATGTAATACTCCCCTTCCGGGAGGGCCGGGCGATCCGATTTCCGGATCACCAACTCGCACCCTTTCAGGGGCTCGACATCGTCGATCGAATCCAATCCGGCAAAGGCGACCAGCAGGCCACCCTTGTGGGGGCGGACGGTTTCCACCCGCAGCGCCATCCCGTCATGGGCCCAACCGCCGGACTGATCTCTCAGCCAAACCAGCGGCCACTCATCGTAGCGCTCAACGTCATTCCAGCCATCGACGAGGACTTCCCCCCGCAGGCCGTGGATGGAGGTGAGCCTCCCGATCAGTACCCAATCGACAGGCGGCCCAACCGGTGCGGAACTCCCCATTATTCAAGGATTTCCAGCGTGAAGCGCCGATTGACCTTCATCCCGGCGGCGCCCAGCAGCGTCCGGACGGAACGCGCCGTACGGCCTTGCTTGCCGATCACCTTGCCAAGATCACTGGCGGCCACGCGCAGTTCGAGCACAGTCACCTGCTCGCCCGGAACCTCGCGCACCTGGACCTCTTCGGGCGTGTCCACGAGCGCCTTCGCAATTTCCTCAACGAGAACTTTCATGCCAGACATTGCGCGGACCTCCCGTCCTGCCTCCGATCCTAACATGCTGAGGGCATGTCACAAACACGTCCCAAGCGGGCCGTCGAAACCGGATGGTCAGGCTACGGGCTGTTCGACCGGAGCAGGGTTGGCCTTCACCAGCCGCGCCACGGTGTCGGACAGTTGCGCGCCGCTCTTGGTCCAATGCTCGATGCGGGCATGGTCGAGTTGCACCACGGCCGGGTCGGCGACCGGGTTGTAGTGGCCCAAAACCTCAAGGGCCTTGGAGTCACGGGCGCGATCCTTCTCGATCAATACCACGCGGTAAGTGGGCTTCTTCTTGGCGCCAAAACGCGCCAGCCGAATCATCAACATGCGTTCTACTCTCCTAGCAAATCGTCCATGAGCGGTCGGCCCTCACCCGAAGGGGTTTGGAAACGGCAGCTTCAGTTTTCCCATCTTCTTGCCCAACAGGCCGCCGGATACGGATTTCATCATCTTGCGTGCCTGTCCATACTGTTTCAAAAGGTTGTTGACGTCCTGAACACTGGTACCGCTACCCTTGGCAATGCGGCGGCGGCGGGAGCCATTGATCAACATGTGGTTGTCCCGCTCTTTGGGCGTCATGGAGTCGATGATGGCCACCACGCGGGTGAACTCCTTCTCATCGACCTTCACGTTCTTTAGTTCCTTCATCATGCCGACTTGCGGCATCATGCCCAGAAGGGACTCGAGCGAACCCAGCTTGCGCAGTTGCTTGAGCTGGTCGCGGAAGTCTTCCAGGGTGAAATCGTCCTCGAGCAGCTTGCGCTGCATCTGCTCGGCCTTCTTCTGGTCAACGGCCGACTCCACCTTTTCGATGAAGCTGAGCACGTCGCCCATGCCGAGGATGCGCGAGGCGGCGCGATCGGGGTGGAAGGCTTCCAGAGCGTCGGTCTTTTCGCCGGTGCCGACGAACTTCAGGGGCTGACCGGTGATGTGGCGGATGGATAAGGCGGCGCCACCGCGGGCGTCACCGTCCATCTTGGTCAAAACGACGCCGGTGATGCCCAGGCGCTTGTGGAACTCGTCGGCGCTCTTGACGGCGTCCTGTCCGGTCATGGCGTCGGCCACGAAGAGGATCTCGGTGGGGTTCAGGGTCTCTTTAAGCTGGGAGAGCTCACCCATCAGGTCTTCGTCGATGTGCAGCCGGCCGGCTGTGTCCACCAGCACCATGTCGCGACCGGTGACCTCGGCTTCCCGCCGGGCCGATCGGGCCAGATCGACGGGTTTGGTCTCTTCGGGGGTGCCTTCGTAGATCGGGATGCCCAGGTCCCTGGCGAGGACGGAGAGTTGCTGGCGGGCGGCGGGACGGTAGACGTCGACGGAAACGAGCAGCGGGCGGTGGCCGTTTTTCGAGAGGTAGCGGGCTAACTTGGCGCTGGAGGTGGTCTTGCCGGAACCCTGTAGACCGACGACCATGACGACCGTGGGCGGTTGATTGGAGGTGCGGAGGCGGGCGGTGTGCGTGCCCAGGACGGCAATCAGCTCGTCCCGGACGATCTTAATCACCTGCTGCGCGGGGGAGAAGGAGGACAAGACTTCCTGGCCGAGCGCTTTTTCACGCACGCCTTCCATGAAGGCTTTTACGACCTTGAAATGGACGTCCGCTTCGAGGAGAGCCATGCGGATCTCCTTGAGGGCCACTTCCATGTTCTCGGCCGTCAGCTTGCCTTCGCCTCGGATATTCTTGAATACCCGCTGCAGCTTGTCGCTTAACGAATCGAACATCTTCCTTCGTGCCGCACGCGCGCCGGGCGCGCCAACGGTATCCTTTTACGCCAATTCCAACTGTTAGGGGTGCGACCTACCGGTAGGGTTCGGCCTTGTGCCGTCCCACTGGACACGCGTAGTGACACACGACTGCCCAAGGCAGCACCATCCAGTATAGCAACGCAGGTCACTCCCCGGCGAGCAGTTGTGCCAAATGGGCGCGGATGGCCGGGCCGGTGTCTTCTCGTTTCAATGCAAGCTCAAGAAAACACTTGGCGTACTCCACCCGGTTGCCGATGTCGAAGCGCTTGGCCTGCCACGCGAGGGCGTAGACGGGCTGGAGCTGGGCTAGCAGATTCATGGCGTCGGTGAGTTGGATCTCGCCCCCGACCCCGCGTTGCGTGGCATCGATGCACTCGAAGATATCGGCGCTGAAGACGTAGCGGCCGGCGATAGCGAGGTCGCTGGGCGCGAGGTTGATGGCCGGCTTCTCCACGAGTTTCCGCAGGCGCAGGAGGTCGGGATTGTCGCCTTCGGGATCGCCGTCGACGATGCCGTAGCGGCTGACCCACTCGCGCGGCACGTGGTGGACGGCCACCACGCTGGCGTTGGTCTGTTCGAAGGAGTCGAGCAACTGGCGCAGCCCCGGCCTCTGGCCGGCCGGCGGTTCGATGATGGTGTCGCCGAGCAGGACCGCAAAAGGTTCACGGCCCACGTGGGCGCGCGCCAGGCGGATGGCGTCGCCTAAACCGAGCTGCTCTTTTTGACGAATGTAGTGGATCTGGACGCGATCGCCGATGTCGCGCACCTGATCGACGAGATCCTGCTTGCCGGCATTGCGCAGGAAGATCTCCAGATCGGGGTTGAAATCAAAGTGGTTTTCGATCGCCTGCTTGCCGCGGCCGGTGACGATGAGGACGTCCTCGATGCCGCTCTGGGCCGCCTCTTCGATGACAAACTGGAGCACCGGTTTGTCGACGATGGGCAGCATCTCCTTGGGCATGCTCTTGGTGGCCGGCAGGAAGCGGGTGCCCATGCCGGCGGCCGGGATGACGGCTTTCCGGACTTTCATGAGCGCAAGCTCCCGGCAGCCTCGGCGTTGGTCTTCGATTGAGCCTGAATCTGGGGCACGATGAGTTCGGCGCCCATCTCCGCGTACGAGATGCGGAGCCGCCGCAAGCGGGCCGGATCGCCGTCGTAGCACCCGATGATGGCGCCGCCGGAGCCGCAAAACTGGGTGAATGCACCCAAGTCGCGGCCTCGGCGGATGAGTTCCATGTTGCCGGGACTGATGCGGATGAGGCTGGCGCGCAGATCGAAGGCCTCGTTCATCAGAGGGCCCACTTCCATGCCCTTGCCTTCCAGCAATAGCACCCGCGACCGCTCAGCCAGATCGGCCCAGTGGCGGATGGCGTCCAGCACGGCCTGTTCCCCACGGTTGAAGCGGCTGCGTAAGTCGTTATGGGTTAGTTCGGTGCCCTCGGCGAGGTTGTCGTGATAGGCCACAAATAGTGGGGGGAGAGAGGCGGGGTTCAGGGGCTCGTACAGACCATGCCCGTCGCGTTCCATCAAAGCCTTATCGAAGTCCATAAAGACAACATTTTCATAGACTTGGATTACGCGGTCCTGCAGCCCGGCGCCGATGCCGAGTTCCTCCAGTTCGACGCTGAGGATGAGGCTGGGTAGGACCGGTTTGGGAATTTCTACGTGGAAGTAGGCCATTAAGGCCCGGATGGTCGCCGTGACGATGGCACTGGAACCAGCGAGACCGACGCGCACGGGTATGTTGGTGTCGTACTCGATGGCGAAGGTGCGCTCCAGGCGGATGTCCTTGGCGGCGCACCAATCGTTGAACTTTTTGATGGCGGCCTTGATGAGCCGGACGCCGCCATAGTAGCCATTCTGGTGGACATCATCCAGAAACTCCGAAAAGCTGCCATATTCCAGGCGGTCGCGATGCCCGCCGCGGATGGAAATGCGGGGGGCTTCATACATGGTGACCCGCGCCTGATAGTTCCTGACGATGACGGCGATGGTTTTGCCATAGTAGCCGTCCGAAGGATTCCCAATCAGGCCGGCCCGCGCGTAGGCGCAGCGTTCGATCAACATACTTACCTGCCAGTATACTGGTTCGCCTGTGTCGGACATGTTCTCTCGGGTCATACAATTACGCGTGCCTCTGGCCCCGCCGGAAATAGTTTTGCAGCCGCGTTAACAACGGGGGCGCGCCGCCCGTTGGAATGGCTGAAGGAAGCGCAAAAAGCGCGGCTAAGGAGTGAAGCAATGGGTACGGAAGTAGTTGCGATTGTCATGGTGTTCGGCACCGTGGCGCTGGCGGTGGTGATCATCACCCGGGCACTGTTCGATCATCTGCGCCGCACGAAGGCGGAGCGGGCGCAGGCCGAGATTTTCAACAAACTGATGGATAAGCTGGGCAACGGGCAGGAAGTGCTGGCCTATCTGCAATCCGAGGCGGGCCAGAACCTGATGAAGGGCGCTCCGCCGGAAAAGCCGGCGACGTTCACCCGGATTCTGAACTCGGTGCAGTACGGGACGGTCTGTCTGGTGATGGGCACCGGCATCCTGGTTCTGCAGAACATCGTGGACCGCTATTCGCAGCGGGACGTGGTGATTGTCGGCACTCTCGTGTTGACCTTGGGCATTGCGCTGCTGTTGGGGGCGGGGGCCAGCTATCTGCTGTCCAAAACCCTGGGCTTACTGAACGGGAAGACGATCGAGCAGAAATAGAACGGCCGGGCTGCTGCTGTGATAGAACCTGAGATGAATCCGGCGGTTCCCTTCGCGAACGTGGTCGCGGCCAGTGGCGCGCCGGTGGAGGCGCTACGCATGACCGAGGCGGGGTTCCGCGAGCTCTACGCGTTGCATGCGCGGCCGCTGAAGGCGTATCTTTCGCGGCTCACGGGCAATGCGGCGCTGGCGGAAGACCTGATGCAGGAGTCCTTCTACCGGATGATGCGGGCCGAGATGCCGGAGATGGACGAAGGGCAGCGGAAGAGCTATCTGTACCGGACGGCGACCAACCTGGCGCGGGACCACTTCCGAGGTAAGAAGTTTGAGCCCGCGCCGTTGGACGAGCGCATTGCGACGCGGGCGCAGGAAGGGCGAGGGGCCTCGGAGATCCAGCTTTCGGCCGACATCCAGAAGGTGATGAACGACATCAAGCCGAATGAACGGGCGCTCATGTGGATGGCGTATGTGGAAGGGGCGAGCCACCGCGAGATTGCGGCGGTGACTGGTCTGAAGGAAGCGAGCATCCGGCCGCTGTTATTCCGGGTGAAGCAGAAGCTGGCGGGCCTCTTGCGCGATCGGGGCTTCCGGCAGGAGACTGGACGATGAAGACGATGTGTTCCCGGGAACAGGACGTATTGGCGGCGCAGCGCACCGGCACATGGACGGACGAACTGCGGGCGCACCTGGCAGGATGCGGCGATTGCGCCGACAGCCTGCTGGTGGCCGGATTCCTGCAGGAGGCCGCGGAGACGGCGGAAGCTCCGGTCCAGGAGCCGGGCTTTGTCTGGTGGAAGCTGCAACTGCGGGCGCGGCGCGACGACGCGGCGCGGGCGCTGCGGCCTGTGATTCTGGTGGAACGCGCGGCGATGGCTGCGCTGGGTCTGGGGCTGGTGGGCTGCATTGCATGGATGAGTACCGAGGCGGCGATGGCGGCCATCGCGCTGGGCGTGCTGAGCGTGGCGGCCGGTTCCGTAGTCTGGTTTGCCTGGTCTCGCAACTAGCGGCGGGTCGCCTAAGATAATGGAAGCGAGTCTTCCATGTTCAATTTCGAGTTCTATAACCCCACCAAGATTCTGTTCGGCAAGGGGCAGATTGCCTCCATCGCCAAGGAGATCCCGGCCGACGCCAAGGTTCTGATCACCTATGGAGGCGGCAGCATCCACAAAAACGGGGTGTATGAGCAGGTGATGGCGGCCCTGGACGGGCGCGCCGTGCTGGAGTTTGGCGGGATTGAGCCGAATCCGGAATACGACACCCTGATGGGCGCCGTGGAATTGGTGCGGCGGGAAAAGGTCGATCTGATTCTGGCCGTGGGCGGTGGGTCCGTTTTGGACGGAACGAAATTCATCGCGGCGGCGGCGCCGTTTGTCGGCGAGCCTTGGGACATTCTGACGAAAGGCGCCAAGGTGGAATCGGCCGTGCCGTTGGCCTCCATCCTGACCCTGCCGGCGACCGGTTCGGAATCGAATACGTTTGCGGTGATCAGCCGGCGGTCGACGGGCCAGAAACTCGCCTTTGGGTCGGTGCACTGCTATCCGAAGTTCGCGGTGCTCGACCCCGAAACCACCTTTTCGCTCCCGGCCAGGCAAGTTGCGAATGGTGTCGTGGACGCTTTCGTGCACACGCTGGAGCAGTACATGACGTTTCCGGTGCATGCGGAGCTGAACGACCGTTTCGCGGAATCGATTCTGCAGACGCTGATCGACGTGGGGCCCAAAACGCTGGCCGAGCCGGAGAACTACGACCTGCGGGCCACATTCGTGTGGTCGGCCACGTTGGCTTTGAACGGTCTGATTGGCAGCGGCGTGCCGCAGGATTGGGCGACGCACATGATCGGCCACGAGTTGACGGCATTGTACGGGATAGACCATGCGCGGACTCTCGCGACGGTGGTTCCGCATCTGTTCCGGGTTCAATCCAGCGGGAAGCGCGAGAAGTTGGTCCAGTACGCCGAGCGGGTTTGGGGCATCCGGACCGGCAGCGACGAGGAACGATGCGAGGCGGCGATCCGGAAGACGGAAGAGTTCTTCGAACTGATGGGCTTGCCGACGAGGCTCTCGCAGTATCCGGGCGTGAAGCCGGAGACTCCGGCGCTGGTGGCGAAGAGTCTGGAAACCAACGGCGCGGTGAAGCTGGGGGAGCGGCAGGACATCACACCGAAGACGGTGGAGGAGATTCTCTCGCGCAGTCTGGCCGCATGAGCCTTAGTACTCACATTCGGAATCACCGTGACGTATTTGCAGAGCAGCCGTCAGCGATCAGTTTTCAGCCGTCAGCTACACCGGCGCGGGCTGAGTGCTGATCGCTGAGAGCTTACGGCCGATACGTGTGCAAACTTCCGAAACTGTGTACTTAGCTGGTGTGGTCGTGAATGATCTTCCACCCTTTGGCGGTCTTGCGGAAGACGAGGGTGAAGTGGCCAGACGCATTGCCTCCGCCCGCCTGAGTGCGTGTGAGGTCGAAGCGGCCCAGCACCAGGGCGCTCTCCGGGCCCAATGACCGCACCTCCAGTTCGCTGTAGCGGAGCGTACCCATGGCCTCGGGCGTCCCGTAGTTCTTGCGGTAGCGTTCGAGCACGGGCTTGTAGCCGTGGGTGACTCCGGCGCGGCCGGTGAAGGTGATGTCGGGGGAGTCCATGTAAGTGGTCATGAACTCCTCAAGAGCGCCGCGATTCCAGGCCTCGGCCTGTTTCTGGAGAGTGGTGGCGACTTCGTCCTGCGCGCGGAGCAGGGAAGACGCAGCCAGGAGACAGAGAACAAGAAGCCGCATGGCTAACTAGAGTATCAGCATGCAGTCGCCGTAGGAGAAGAAGCGGTAACGCTGCTCGACGGCGTAGCGGTAAGCGGCCAGGATCAGATCCTTCCTCCCGAACGCGGAGACGAGCAGGAGGAGGCTTGATTTGGGCAAGTGGAAGTTGGTGATCATCGCGTCCACGCCGCGGAAGTCGCAGCCCGGGTAGAGAAAGATGTCGGTTTCCCCTGTCTGGGCGTGGAAGCCGCCGTTGCGGCTGGCGGTTTCGATAGTACGGACCGATGTGGTGCCGACCGCGATGCGGCGCTTTGCCCGGGCGATGAGTTCGGCATTGGCCTCGTCGATCTGGTAGCGCTCAGTATGCAGTTTGTTTTCAGAGACTTCCTCGTTGGAGAGGGGCTGGAACGTGCCGAGGCCGACGTGAAGCGTGACCTTAGCGATGTCGGCGCCGGCGGCGCGGCAGGCGTCCAGGACCTCGGGCGTGAAGTGGAGTCCAGCTGTGGGGGCGGCCACGGAACCGGGTTTTTCGGCGAAAACGGTCTGGTAGCGATCGCGGTCGGCCGGCTGGTCCGGGCGGTGAATATAAGGCGGCAGCGGAACGTGGCCGACGGACTCGAGCTCGGAGTCGATGTTGCCGTTGCAGGTAAACTTCAGCAGGCGTTCCCCACGTTCCCGGGTCTCCAGGATCTCGGCGAACAGACGGGGCGTGATGTAGACGCGGGTGCCGATGTGGAGGTGCCGGCCGGGACGGGCGAGCGCGGACCAAGTGAGGCGGTCGGGGGACTCCGGACGAAGCAGGAAGAGTTCCACCTGACGGTCGTAGCCGATCTTCTTGCCGAAGACGCGGGAAGGGAAAACACGCGTATCATTGAGAATCAGGCAGTCGCCGGCGCCAAGGTGCTTGGGGAGATCGTGGAATGAAGCATCCTGAAAGGATCCTGTTTCCCGGTCGACGATGAGCATTCGGGCAGACGAGCGGTCGGCAAGCGGCTCTTGAGCAACGAGTTCGTCGGGCAATTGGTAGTCGAATTCAGATAACTGCATAAAAGCCGAGCAAAA
This sequence comes from uncultured Paludibaculum sp., assembly GCF_963665245.1. Classification (NCBI taxonomy): domain Bacteria; kingdom Pseudomonadati; phylum Acidobacteriota; class Terriglobia; order Bryobacterales; family Bryobacteraceae; genus Paludibaculum; species uncultured Paludibaculum sp. The sequence goes on along the minus strand of NZ_OY762267.1, from coordinate 3,178,960 downwards.
AAACGAATAAAGCTCGCTGCGAATAATATACCCATTCGGGGAACCATTTTGCGAATCCTTGGAATCGAAAGTTCGTGTGATGAGACGGCCGCGGCCATTGTAACCTCCGATGGAGAGCTGACTGCGAGCGTGGTTGCGTCGCAGATTGACGTGCACGGCAAGTACGGAGGAGTGGTGCCGGAACTCGCTTCCCGCGAGCATTTGCGAGCCATCGGGCCCGTGGTGCGGGGCGCGCTGGAGCAGGCCCGGTTGGGCTGGCCGGACATCGACGCGGTGGCTGTGACGGCGGGTCCGGGCCTGGTGGGCTCGTTGCTGGTGGGGCTCACGTACGCCAAGGCCGTGTGCCTGGTGCGCGGACTGCCGCTGATCGGTGTGAATCACATCGAAGGCCATATCCATGCCGTTCTGCTGGAGGCGCGGCAGAGCGGAGCGGAGGTGGAACTGCCGGCCCTGGCGCTGGTGGCCAGCGGGGGGCATACGCACCTTTTCGAAGTGAGCGAGCGGATGACCTACCGGTTGCTGGGCAAGACCCGCGACGATGCGGCGGGTGAGGCCTATGACAAAGTGGCGAAACTGCTGGGTTTCGGGTACCCGGGTGGGCCGGTGCTGGATAAACTGGCCCCGTATGGGGATCCGGACGGGTTGGCGCTACCCATTTCAAAGATGAAGGGAAATTCACTGGACTTCAGTTTCAGCGGGTTGAAAACGGCGATGTTGCGTTGGGTGCAATCCCAGGATTTGGAAGGCGAGATTGTGACGCGGCGCGCATTGATGAAGCTTCATCACCGTCCGAGTCTGGAGCAGTGGCTGGCCGTGACACCGCAAACGACCCTGGATGCGGTGGCGGCGTTTCAGAGAGTCGTGATCGAGGAACTACTGCGCAGGGTAGGGCGAGCGGTGGAAGAAACGGCGGCACGGGCGGTGATCATCTCCGGCGGAGTGGCGTGCAATGCCGGGTTGAGGGCATCGGCTCAATCGGGGCGGTTGCTTTGCCCTGTGTACTTTCCGGCCGTCTCTTTGTCGACAGACAATGCGGCCATGATTGCAGCGGCGGCTGTGCCGCGATTCCTACGTGGTGAGTTCGATGATCTGACACTGAAGGCGCAGGCGAATCTGGCTCTGGCGTAGCTGATCGCCTAGTGGCTCTCACGGCTGTGGTGCTTCCAGGACAGGGATCCGAAGCGGCGGCCGATGATCATCTTCATGACCATATGATCGGTTGCTCCCGTGACGCCGACGCCCACTCCGAAGTTGAACTCCCAGTCCGGACCGAAGTCGATGTCGACGGCTGGAATGATCTGCTGCTCCTGCTGGCTGATGGGCACGAAGTCGTGCAGGGGTCCCAGTGATCCGTAGTATTCGCCGCCGAAATTGATCTTCCTGGTGATCGCATAGCTCGCCTTGAAGTTGGGCGAGAAGACGACTCCGGACGAGACGGAAGGTCCGTGGAACGCGCGGTCCAGGGTTGGGTTGAAGCTGAAGTACCAGCGGCCGGCCTCTTTGTCGACGATGGGGCGGATCTCCATGTTCCAGGTATCGCCGGCGTAGACGGCACGTTGATAGCCGATTTCCGTGGAAAGGCTGACGCCCACGGGCCATTTCCAGGAGGGAGGCACGCGGACGCGCGGCCGGATGTGGTCGCCCACCCATTGCCAGCCGTAGCCCCGGCTGTTGGTCAGGAAGAGATAGAAGCCGGTCTCGAACCAATCGTTGAAGCCATGCGTGAGTTCCAGGGTCTCGTGCCAGGCGTGATTGGTGGGACGCATGCCCTCGGTCACGCCCTTGGTGCCCTGGACCGTGAAGTTCGTGTGAAATTCGAGCATGGTCTTCCGAGGTGGCATGGTTTCGCTGCCGTAGACCTGGATCTCGTAGTTCTCTTGAGCGTGCGAAAGCCGCGGCAGGGGGAGAAGAGTGAGAACGGCAATTGGTAGGATGCGCATGGCCCAGTGGAGCCCGAGTTCAGCCGGCGAATCGACTGCTTGGACGGCTGGCCCAGGGGGTATGGAATCCACAGTAGCAGAGCAGGAGGCCGGTTATGGTCTGGCGAGTTCGAAGCGGGCGATCTGATTGTCGGCTCGGCCGTCGCGGACTTCCGGGACGTAGCGGATGCGCACTTTCATGCCGTCAGCCAGGATGACCGTGCGATCGCCTGCATTGTGGAAGGCGTTCTGTTCGACGTTGCGGGCGTACACAAAAGCCACGCCGTTGACGGAGAACCCCTCCCATTCCCACTCGCTCGTTTGGTCCCCGGCGCGGTGCTCGGTGCGAGTCCAGTAGCCGGTGATGGAACCCTCGACCTGGCGGGCGGATCTGTTGCCGGCCAGGGAACGCTGCTCGGCGATGAGGCCCGCGCCCAGGACGAGCAGCAGGAGCGTGATTCCGCCCAGGAACTTCACGCCGGTGTGGAGGGGCAGGGCCCGCAGGCGCAGATAGGCGACCCAGAATCCCGTTGCGAGCGCGGCCGCGGAGCCGAACAGGAAGGCCAGGCGCGGTGCCTGTGAATCCTGGGCGACGTCGTAGATCAACTGCCAGGTCATCGGCGGCCTCCCGGATCGGGTCCCAACTCGCGGAGGAACTGGTCGCGTTCGCGGGAGAGGGCCACGCCTTCTCCGCCGCTGGTGGCCATGCCGGCGTAGGCGCGCGCCCATTCGGCCGCTTCCTTCCAGGCATGATGGGCCCCGGCGCCGTCGTGCTGCTTCCGCAGCCGGACCATGCGCAACCGGTACATCTCGGCCGTGGAGAGGGCATAGCCGAGATGGGGCACTGCCTCGAAAATCGCTTTCTCTGCCTCCTCCAGACGGTTGTCGAGTTCCAGGGACTGGGCCTTCCGCCACCATTCGGGGGTATCGCTCGTGGGCTCGGGAGCGGGGTCGTGGCGTTGAAAGGCGTCGAAGACCGCGCTGCCCAGAATGAGTTCAGCGAGGTTGGCGGCGTCGCGCATACGGTCCGGTGTTGCCGTTATGCGGGCGCGGAGAAAGGCGCTCTGGTCGCGCCAGTTCGTCAACAGATGCAACTGCTCGATCTCGTCGCTGCCATCGTGGATGTTGCGAATGCTGAGACCGTGGATGCCACCTTCGGCGAGACGCAGGAACTGGGGTGCCGGATAGGAGCGCTGCGCCTCGGCCTGGATGGAATCGAGGACGAGTTCGGCGTTCCGCCCCTCGCGCGGGATGATATTCAGGTTGATTTGTACCTGGCCGGCCGGCTCAAAGACGAGCGTCCGCTGGCCGTCGTCCATCGCGTACCAACCCATGGGAATGTCGATCTGGGCTTCGATGGAGCCGGCGGCAATGGTTACCTTCCGGCCTTCCGCATCGTGACCGGCGATGTTGGGCGTGAGGCCGGAGCCGCCCTCGCGCAGGTTCACGTTGACGGGGTTCTCCGGATCCAGCGAGCCCGCATCGGCAGCCAAAGCATAAAGGGCGAAAGACGGTTCCTGGCTTGGTTCGGGCTCCGGTGGCGTATAGGAGACAGGCGCACTCTGGCCCTGAGGAGAAGACAGCCGGAGCGATTCCATGACAGCTTGCCACACCGGCTCGAAGGAGCGGGCGATGGTCTCGGGCGCCATGAGGTTTACGTTTACCAGACGCCCGCCGTCCTCCAGGAGAAAGAAGCGATGCTCCAGCCAGGTGTCCTCCTGCTGTTGCCGTCCCATGGCCATGACGCCGTCCAGGGCGCCGGCGCTGCGTGGACCGCAGGCGGTGATCTGGATCTCGCTGTTTTCCAACAGGTAGGACATCCAGTCGCGGACCGAGCCGCTGTCATAGGCTGGGCGGGCGGCGACGGTCAAAGCGACGGCCGCGTGCGGGGCGGTGGCGACCATGAGCGGTGCGAACAACATGGGGTTGCTGAAGTCGGCCGCTTCCTCCGGCAGGTTGTGGATCGTCCAGTCGCAGGGGACGGCGATTTCGAAGCCGAGGCCGGCGAGGCGCGCCGGGAACGTGTAGATGGTGAATCCGAAGGAGTTGGACATGGAAGTCTGTACTTTGTGTAGGATGGGCCGCCGCGATCACTGTTCCGGTTGCCGCAGATCGGTGCGAATGGAGTCCGCCAGAGCGGAGAATTCGTGGCTGTCGCCGCCGCGCTGTTCGGCTAGCGTCAACAGAGCCTGCATGGTCGGGTGGAAGTCGGCCATTTTGTGACCTTGGACGCGGGCTGCGAGCTGATGCCAGACCCAATAGACGCCGCGCAACTGGGCCAGCAGCGCGTTGTCCGGGTCGCTCAGAGGGGTCCCGAAGGCACGGAAACGCTCCACCAGGACCTGGCCCGCCTGTTGTAGCGGTTCGGCGGCTGTGGCCGGCAGGGACTGTACGGTGGATAGGACGTTGGTGAGGCCACGTAGACGCTCAGGGTCCTTCGCTCGGAATTGGCCGGGGAGTTCGGCGATGCGGGCGACGAGGACTTGAGCGATGCGGTCGCGGTCAAGGTTGTCGTCGAGGCAGAAGTCCACCCATTGTTCGAGCGGCGAGTCGGGTTTGAGGGCTGCGAACTCGCGCTTCCGTCTGTCCAGTTCCAACTGGGCGGCCTCTTCCGCCTCGCGCCGGACGTCGGCCTGGAGGCGAACGCGCACTCGGTAAGAGAAGCCGCTGATGGGCTTGTCTCTCTCCTGAAGGAACCGGTCGCTACGCCATTCGCTCCACTGGAGGTGCTGCTTGCCCGGCCGGGCCGGCAGCGGCAGCAGGAATTCGATGTCGTTCGACTCGTTGACGATCAGGCGAACCGTGCGCAGCGACCGGTCAGTGAAAAGGGAGACGCGACAGGGGATGGTCCATTGGCCGCCGGCTTCGGTGGCCTGCTTCCAGAGGAGTTCGCCGCCCATGGGCTTACGGCGTTGATTGCCGGAGCCGAGGGCGGTCAACATGCAGGCGAGGTAGCGGCTCTGGTCCTGCAAGACGGGCACGACGCCGCGGGGGCAACGGAGTTCCACCTCCAGGTCGAGTTCCTCGCCATCAATTTTGGGCGCCACGTCGCCGCCCAACCGGCAGAAGAGTGTCACGAAACAGAACAAAATGGCGACCCCGGCCAGTGATAGCCCTTGCGCCCGAAGAAAGCCCGGGGAGGCGCCACCGGCAACCACCCGCGAGGTGACGATGCCGAGGATGAGGCCTATAACGAGGCCAAGGAGGGTGAGAAAGACGACGAAATAGCCCGAGCCGCCTTCGAAGCTCGAAATGCGGTACCAGTCGACACACAGAGTGCCCAGGTAACAGGCCGCGGCTCCGCAGGCGACGGCAGTCAGAACTCCAACGAGAATGGTCAGCAGCCAGCTCAAGCTTTAACTCCAGGGATAGTCGGTGGCGCTGGTGGCCTCACTGTCCCCTAGGGACGGCCGTTTTTGCGCTCACTTCTAACTAGCGCGGTGGCGTGCCGATTTCGATCAAGAGATGGGCGGCAATGTGGAGGAGGAGCGCCCGCGGCTCGTCCGATTCCGGGAACAACCGTCAACGGGTTGCCGTATACTCAGGTGACGCGGAGAGTCAACATGGCCCTTGGTGATCAGATCAAATCCTTTCTCAAGAAACAGTTCATTGACGTAATCCAGTGGACAGACCAGGAAGATGGCGTCCTTGCGTACCGGTATCCCATGCAGGACATGGAAATCCAGAATGGTGCGCAGCTTACGGTGCGTGAATCGCAGGCGGCAATGTTCGTCAACGAAGGCCGTTGCGCGGACATCTTCAGCCCGGGTCTGTACACGCTGAACACCCGCACACTGCCGCTGTTGACGAACCTCCAGAACTGGGACAAGATGTTCGCCTCCCCGTTCAAGAGCGACGTCTTCTACTTCTCGACGAAGCAGCAGATTGCGCAGCGGTGGGGCACTTCCCAGCCGGTTACGATTCGCGACAAAGACTTCGGCGCCATCCGCCTGCGCGGTTTCGGCGTTTATTCGTGGCACATCGACAATCCCAAGCTGTTCCTGACAAAGGTGAGCGGCTTCGGTGAAGTCTACAGGGTGGGCGAAGTGGAGCCGCAACTGCGGCAGACGATTGTCGGCCGCATGTCGGATGCCTTCGCCGAGAGCCAGATCCCGTTCCTGGATATGGCCGCGAACCTGGTGGAAGTGGGCGACCGGATCAAAGCGTCGATCACGCCCGTGTTCGCCGAGTTGGGTATCGCCATCGATCAGTTCGTGGTGGAAAACCTCTCGCTGCCGGAAGAGCTGCAGAAGTTCCTCGACACGCGTGTGGGCATGAACATGATCGGGAATATGCAGCAGTACACGCAATTCCAGGCTGCGAACTCGCTGCCCATCGCGGCCGCGAACGAGGGCGGCGGTCTGGCTGGACTTGGTGTTGGCTTGGGTGCCGGTGTCGGTCTGGGCCAGGTGTTCTCGCAGGCGATGAATCCGCAGGCGCAGCAGCCCCCACAGGCTCCGCCTCCTGCCGCTCCGCAGGCCGTTCCCCCGGTTGTTCCGGTGGCGCCGGTTGCCGCGGCCGCGCCGGATACCAAGTTCTGCTCCGAATGCGGGCAGAAGATTCCGCGCGCGTCGAAGTTCTGCCCGGAGTGCGGCAAGCCTCAGCAGTAAGTTCGGAAATCGAGATACCATCACTCCAATGACTTCCGGCTGTGAATGGGTGGTCGATGCCGCAGGCTGCGATCCGGCCACCCTGGCCTCTCTGCCGGCACTCGAGGCCCTATTCGAGGATATGGTCGCCGGTCTACGACTACATCCTGTCGCACCTACCGTGTGGCATCAGTTTCCCGGGCTGTCTCCAGCGAGTCCTGGCGGCATCACGGGCATGTCTCTATTGGCCGAATCCCACCTGACCGTCCATACCTTTCCCGAGCATGGCGTCCTCTCACTGAACCTGTTTTGCTGCAGGCCTCGCGAGAACTGGGCCTTTGAAGACGAGCTGACACGGCGATTCGAGGCCCATCGCGTCAATGTGCGAAAGCTGGAAAGGACGTTGTCATGAGCGGGCCTTCCTCGAACTGTCCGAACTGCGGCGCGCCCATCCAGTTTGCGTGGTCGAGCGCCGTTCAGGCGGCGTGTCCCTACTGCCAGGCGGTCATCATCCGGCGGGACGTCAATCTGGAGGCGGTGGGCGTCGTGGCCGACCTGCCGCCGGACGCCTCAGCGATTCAGCTCATGACGGAGGGCTTCTTCGACAACAAGCACTTCACCGTGATCGGTCGAATTCGTTATGAGTGGGACCAGGGCAACTGGAACGAGTGGCATCTGTTATTCGGCGACCAGAGCAGCGGCTGGCTGAGCGACGCCCAGGCGGACTACGCCGTGTCGTTCGCGGTGCCGTCGCCCGTCATGTTCCCTTCACCGCTGGAGCTGAAGAAGGGGCAGGTCTACCAACTGCAGGGCGCGCAGTTCATGGTGACGCACCTCACCAAGGTCCGTTATGTCGGATTTGAAGGCGAACTGCCGTTCCGGACTACCGATCGCAGCGAATTCATGACGGCCGACCTGCGGACCATGGACGCACGCTTCGCCACCATCGACTACTCAGAGAGTCCTGCCTTGCTGTTCATGGGCCGGTATGTCGATATTGAGACTCTGAAGTTGACCGGCCTGAGGGAGTTTGAAGGATGGTAACGCCTTCCCGCGTCCCGAAACCAAGCGCCATCAATTGCCCGAACTGCGGCGGCAATATTGAGCTGCGCGGCTTTGCGCACACGCGTAGCGCGGTTTGCGTCCAGTGCTGCAGCATCATCGATCCGACGACGCCGGACCTGCGGATCCTGCAGCAGTTCGACGAGCGGATGAGGGTGAGGCCGCTGATCCCGCTGGGCACTCGCGGAAAGTATCGCGGCATTCCCTATGAGGTCATCGGCTTCCAGGTCCGTTCGATCAACTCGGACGGAGTCGAGTATTCCTGGCACGAGTACCTGCTGTTCAACCCGTTCAAAGGGTTCCGCTATCTGACGCAATACGACGGGCACTGGAACGATGTCCTGACGGTGCATGGCCTGCCGTCGTTTAAGACCTTGGGTGGGCGGAAAGCCGTCGGCTACAACAACGTCGACTACAAGCACTTTCAGAATGCAGTCGCGCGCACCGCGTTTGTGATGGGTGAGTTCCCGTGGGCCGTGCGTGTGGGTGAGACGAATACGGTGGACGACTATGTGGCGGCGCCGTACATGCTCTCGTCCGAGCAGACGGAAGGCGAAGTCAACTGGTCGTTCGGAACGTACATCCTGGGCGGCGAAATAGAACAGGCGTTCCAACTAAAGACCAAGCTGCCGGCGCCGCGCGGCGTCTACGCGAATCAGCCGTCGCCGTACAAGGACAAGGTCCGGTCCGCCTGGCGCACGTGTCTGTTCCTGAGTGTGGCGTGGGCCGTGTTGGTTGCCTATTTCACTTTCAGTGCCGCCAATCGTACCATCTTCGACGAGCGATTCCACTTCGCGCAGGCCGTTCCCGGGGAACACTCATTCGTGACCCAGCCCTTCGATGTGCCGGGCAGAGGCAACGTCGAGGTGGAACTGAGTACCGATCTGCGGAACAACTGGGCCTACTTCAGCCTGGCGCTGCTGCGCGAGGACGGAACGCAAGGCTTCGATTTCGGCCGCGACGTGAGCTACTACAGCGGCCGGGACAGTGACGGCGACTGGTCAGAAGGCAAGGCCAAGGATAGCGTGGTGCTGCCGCGCGTGCCGGCCGGCCGGTACTACCTGCGCATCGAGCCGGAGATGGATCCGCAGGCTTCGGCCACCGCGGCCTCCGGCATGACGATGAACTATGAAGTGATCGTGAAGCGGGACGTGCCTTCCACCTGGCTCTTCTGGCTGGCTCTGCCGTTGCTACTGATCCCGCCGATTCTGACCGGCATCCGGTCGCTCGCGTTCGAGGCCAAGCGCTGGTCGGAGAGCGACTATGCGCCCGTATCATCGAGTAGCGATGGAGACGACGACTGATGAAAAACCCTCTCTACACTCTCTATGGCGTGGTCCTGCTGGGCATGGTCTCAGTGGGGCAATGGACAGGATTCAGCTTGTCCTCCATCAACGAAGTAAAGAACATTCCGAAGTCCGTTCGAGAGAACCCGGGCGTCTATCGCTCGCACTACGGTTATCTGCCACACTGGTTTGGCGGCAAGTAGCGCATCGCTGGAAAAGAGGAAAGGAAATACATGGGCATTGAATTCCATCTCAGTTCATTCGTCAACGCGCTCATCTATGCCGTGGTCGGCGTGGTGATTCTGGTGGCGAGCTTTGTCACGTGGGACAAGATTACGCCTTACGATCTCTGGAAGGAGATTGTGGAGAAGCAGAATACGGCGTTGGCGATCTTCGCGGGACTCATGGCGTTGGGGATTGCCATCATCGTCGCGTCGGCGGTCCACTAAACGGAGGCCCGTGCCTGCGGGCCGGGCACACGTTCCTCCATGGCGCTGGTCCTCTTTCTTTCCGTCTTTCTGATTGCCGCGTGCGGTCTCATCTATGAGTTGATCGCGGGCACGCTGGCCAGCTATCTGCTGGGCGACAGCGTGCTGCAGTTCAGCACAATCATCGGCAGCTACCTGTTCGCGATGGGCATTGGGAGCTGGCTCTCCCGATTCATCGACCGTGCGCTGGTGTCGCGCTTCATTACCATTGAGCTGATGGTGGGGCTGCTGGGCGGCTTCTCCTCGACTATTCTTTTTCTCTCCTTCACCTATACGACCGGCTTCCGGTTTCTGCTCTACGCACTGGTGATTGGCATCGGGATCCTGGTGGGCCTGGAGATCCCCCTGCTGATGCGCATCCTCCGCGAACGCTTCCGCTTCAAGGAGCTTGTGGCGAACGTCCTCACCTTCGACTACATGGGGGCCTTGGGCGCGTCCTTGCTGTTCCCGCTGTTTCTGGTGCCCAAGATGGGCATGGTGCGTAGCGCGGTTCTATTCGGTCTGGTGAATGCGGGCGTCGCGCTGTGGTCTACGTTCCTGTTCAAGGAGCAACTGCCGTCCCCTTTGCTGCAGCGGGCCGCCTGCGCGCTGGTGGTGCTGGTGCTGGGCGGCGGGATGGCCGCGGCGGACCGCATCACCGATACGGCCGATGCGGCACTCTACGCCGACGACGTCATCTTCGCCAAGACCACGCCGTACCAGCGCATGGTCCTGACGAAGTGGAAGCAGGACTATCGCCTGTATCTCAACTCGCACCTGCAATTCAGCTCGCGCGACGAGTACCGTTATCACGAGTGCCTGGTGCATCCGGGGCTGGCGTCCATTCCCGGCGCGAAGCACGCGCTGGTGCTGGGCGGCGGCGACGGTCTGGCGGTTCGCGAGATGTTGAAGTACCCGGGCCTGGAGTCCATCACGCTGGTGGACCTGGATCCCGAGATGACGAAGCAGTTCTCCACGCACCCGCTACTCTTGAAGCTGAACGGCGGCTCGTTCAAGAACCCCAAGGTTCACATCGTGAACGCGGATGCGTTCCCCTGGCTGGAGCAGAACGACGCGCTGTACGATTTCATTGCCGTCGATTTCCCCGATCCTAACAACTACTCCTTGGGCAAGCTGTACACGACGGCGTTCTACCGGTTGTTGAAGCACCATCTCTCGCAGAACGGCGTGGCCGTGGTGCAATCCACCTCGCCCATGTTCGCGCGGCAGTCCTTCTGGTGCATCAACGAGACCATGAAGTCGGCCGGATTTGCCGTGCATGCGTATCACGTCTACGTGCCGTCGTTCGGCGAATGGGGCTACGTGATTGGGGCGCAGGGCGACTGGCGTCCGCCCACGCAGTTGCCCGCCGGTTTGAAGTTCCTGACCTTGAAGAACGTGGCCACGCTCTTCGATTTCCCTCCGGATCTGGCGCCAGTTCCGGTGGAGCCCAACCGGCTGAACGATCAGAGCCTGGTGCGCTACTACGATCGCGAGTGGCGCGAAATCGTGCGATGAAGCCGACACGCCGCGAGTTCGGAGCGTCCGCGCTGGTGGGCCTCGCCCCCAAGACCGACCGCAAGACCGAAGGCGGATTCGTCTTCGAGTCGCAGGAACGCGGCCATCTGCTGCGCGACCGTGCGCGCCTGGCCTCGCCGCGCGATCGTGTGAAGGTCCCGGTGGTCATCGTGGGTGGGGGCGTGGCGGGCCTGTCGGCGGCCTGGCGCATGGATAAGCGCGGCTTTCACAACTTCGTGCTGCTGGAGATGGAGAAGCAGGCCGGCGGCAACGCGAGGTCGGGCCAGAACGAGATATCGGCGTATCCGTGGGCCGCGCACTATCTGCCCGTCCCCGACAAAAACGAGACGCTGGTTCGCGAGCTTTGCGAAGAGTTGGGCCTGCTGCAGGAAGGCGTCTGGAACGAACGCTGGCTCTGCCACTCTCCACAGGAGCGACTGTTCCTGCACGGCCGCTGGCAGGAGGGTATCGAGCCCTCCATCGGGCTCACCGTGGACGACGCGCGCCAGTTCAAGCACTTTGAAGAGCGCATCGCCGAGTTCCGGGCCTCGGGCGCATTTCGCATTCCCATGGAAGAGGGAATGACCAGGACCACCGAGCGCGAAAGAGCATTGGACCGAATCACCATGGGCGAGTGGATGCGCAACCAGGGCATCTACTCGCCATATCTGAAGTGGCTCATCGACTACTCGACGCGTGACGACTATGGAACCCACGCCGAGGATATCTCCGCCTGGGCCGGGCTCCACTACTTCGCCGCACGGGCACCGGAGGACAAGGGTCCGCTCACGTGGCCCGAGGGCAATGGCTGGATTGTGAAGAAGCTGCTGGCGAAACTCGGGCGGTATGTGCGGACGGATTCGATGGTCTACCGCATCCAGCCGGCCGGCCGGCGCTGGGTGGTCTTCACCGAGAAGACGATCTACGAGGCCGACTTCGTCATTTATGCGGCGCCCACGTTTCTGGCTTCGTGGGTGGTCGATCCGGCGCCGCCGCGCTGGCCGATCGATTCGGCGCCTTGGTTGACGGCGAATCTGACCATGGATCGCTGGCCGGCCAACCATGGGCTGGAGTACGCCTGGGACAACGTGATTTACAACTCGCCAGCGCTCGGGTACGTCATCGCCACTCACCAGAGCGTGGCGACTCACCAGCCCGAAACGGTGTGGACCTTCTACTGGGCACTGGCCGATGGTAACGCGGCCGACCAGCGCCGCATCCTGCTGGGCGGCGATTGGAACTGGTGGAAGGAGAAGATCTTTTCCGATCTGGAGAGGGCCCACCCCGACATCCGGCAGTGCGTGAAACGCATGGACGTCTTCCGAATAGGTCACGCCATGCCCCGTCCGCTACCGGGGTCCATCTTCCATCCGGAACGGCTGCGGCGCGCAAAACTCGCCGGTTCCCTTGTCTACGCGAACTGCGATCTGAGTTCGTTATCGCTGTTCGAAGAGGCGCAATATCGCGGTGTGAAGGCGGCGGACCATGTTCTGCGCCTGGTCGGCTAGGCATCTACCAGACCCATGGAATCAACCTGGACCGGACCCGGTTGGCATACTCCGCATACCCCGCCAACTCCGCCTTCAGAGTTCGATCTTCCAGCGCCGTGCGCACCGCCAGGACTACGAACGTGAACACCGCCGGGATCAGCGCGTACCACGAGCCCAGGGCGAAAGGCGAGGCCAGCGTAAACGCCAGTGCACCTGTGTAGCCGGGATGACGGACATACCTATACGGCCCTTGGTCGACGACTACCTGGCCGCGATCGGCTTGAATCCGCACCGTAGCCGCGAAGAACCGGTTCGAAATCATCGCCCAGGCGGTCAGTAGGATACCCAGCAGGCAAACCGCGAAGCCCGCGGTGGAGTAGCCGACGTCGACGCGCAACGGCCAAATCCACCGAGCCTCCAGGGCCGCCACAATCCACATCGACATCGGGCCGACCAGCGCGACCAGCACCGCCAGCAGCTTGTCCCAGCTCTTGGTGCCCTTCTGCATGCGCGACCGCTCCACCAGCAGGTCCGGATTGCTCCGCAGGATCATCCGTCCCACGACCATCTGCGCGGCCAGTTTCAACACCACATATAGCCAGGCCCTGTACCAGTCGCCTCGCCCAGAAACGAACCGCAGAATGGAGAACTCCACCAGCGCCATGACGCAGTATTTGACGAGCGCGCCTTGCAGTGGATTGCCTGTCCGTGCAGCCTGTGGGGTTGACTCCTGTTCGCTGACCATCGCCGGATCCTCCGTCCGACATTATCGCTCTATTAAGAGAAGAAGGCCTGGATAGCAGGATGGTTCGGGTGCTCAGCGAATCCGGTGTTCAAGCGCTGAAGCCGCCGTCGATGTTCAGGCTCGCACCCGTGATGTAGCCGCCCTCGGGGCCTGCCAACAGCGAAACCAGCGCGGCGATTTCGCTTGCCTGGCCGAACCGCTGCAGCGCCATCATTGCCTTCAAACCGGCCGCGTTGGGACCGCCCGCCGGGTTCATTTCCGTATCCACAGGACCGGGTTGCAGGTTATTCACCGTGATGCCACGAGGACCAAGATCCCGCGCCAGGCCGCGAGTAAACCCCGCGATCGCCGCCTTGGTCAGCGCGTAGACGGAGCCGCCCGTGAACGGCACGAAATCCCCATTGATGCTGCCGATCATGATGATCCGGCCACCGTCGCTCATGTGCCGGACCGCCTCGTTGGTCGCGCTAAAGACCCCGCGCACATTCACCGCCAGCAGCCGTTCGAACTGATCCTCAGGGAATTCGCCAATAGGAGCCATAAACGCCACGCCGGCGTTGTTCACCAGGATATCCAGCCGTCCAAACTTCTCGGCAGCGAAGGCCACCGCCGCCTTCACGGCTGCGGGATCGCCGCTGTCGGCCTGGATCGCCAGCGCCTTGCCCCCGGCGGCTTCGATGGACTTCACTACCTCTTCCGCCTTTCCGGGTGAGGCGGCGTAGGTGATGGCGACGGTCGCGCCATCCTGGGCGAGCCGCTTCGCGATGGCTGCTCCGATGCCCCGGGAGGCCCCCGTCACGAGGGCGACCTTGCCTGCTAACTGTGACATTTGTGCTCCTTTTTGAATTGTGGGGTTTTGTTTCCTATCTAGGATGGGGACTCTGGCGCCCTGGATTCCGCAATCTGTACTTGCTAATCAATAAATGCAGCTCGCGAGGTGTGAAGGTGACAAAAGCACGTCGAGGGCGGCCGAAGCCGTATGACGAACCAAGTGCGCGGGAACCCCAGGAATTACCACTGAAACGCAGAGCGGATGATCCGCGTCTGGCTGAGTTACACTTCCTCCGGAGTAACGTTGTGCGAGAACGATGAGACTTCACATGAGGTCGCGTTCTGGTTCGACATTGAATTGCGAGTCTCCCCGGCGCGCCCTCCTTCATGCTCGACTGGCCCGAATCGGAAAGAGATGCCGCAACTCAGGCTATTGCCAAATACATTGAGGCGAACGCGCACCGCTTCCGGGCAACGCCCGCCAGGCTGGAAGATGTCGCCTGCTCCAGCACAGGCGTTTACTTGGCGCCCTGAGCTTCACTCGCTTGGCTGCTACGGCTGCCTCGCACCCACCAGCGATGGTGCCCGCCGCGCCGGACTCGATGCCTCGACAAACCGCCGGATCTCCGCTCGCGCAACTTCGAAGTCCACGCCATCCTGCCTTGTTGTCGCCGCCGCGGCCTTCAATGAACGCATCGTCGCGAGCCGCTCTTCCTGCTCTCCGCGTTGGACATCCGTGTTGGCCGAGTCCACCGTTCTTTGCACGTAGCTCGTGACAGCGCGTGGATCAAACCCGGCCGCCTCCAGCGCTCTCCAGGCCAGCGCATCGGCTTCCCGTTCCTGTTTCTTCAGCGTCGCTGCAAACCCAATAGGAACGCTCTGCCGGCCCCGGCAATCGCCCGTCCACCCGCCGAGCATCACGAGCGGAATTGTGGCGCCGCTCTCCGGTGCAGCCATCGGCGTTCGGTGCAGCACCTCATGCGCGACCGCATGTGCCACAACCGCCGCGAATTCACTCTCGTTACGAGAGGCACCCAGCAGGCGGGCAGGGAAGAACACAAATCCGCCAGGCAGAGCCGCTGGTTCCTGGGTCGTTGGACACGCGGTAATCTCCGCTACCGTGAACTCGAACGAAGGCTTTGGGCCCGGCATCTGCGCCGCCAGCAGCCCACCCACGCGGTCCACGTATCTCCGCACGGCCTCGTTCTCCAGTACGACCGCTTCGCCGCGCAACTGCCGGGAGTACGCCCGGCCCATCGCCGTCTGCCGGGCACGAGTTCGCTCTTCCATGGATCCAGCAGGAGTCTGCGCGAGCAGCACTCCGCCGGCAATCGCCAGAACTCCGAACGCGCGCAAGACCATAGCCAGCCGGCCTCCAGCCTGAACGGACACGCCAAACCCGCCGCCGGTTCCGCCCAGCATCTGCGAAACGCCTGATTCACGACCGCCGGAACTGCTCATCCACCGGTACCCTATATCCATTCGCCAGCCGGTTCGTCTTGTTCGCCAGCGCGGCCACGGCCAGTACCTCGCCCAGCATCTCTTCCGTCATCCCCTTGGCTCGCGCTCCGGCGGTGTGGGAGTAGGTGCAGTATTCGCAGCCGTTGGTGGCACTCACGGCGACATAGATCATCTCTTTCACCAGAGGATCCAGCGCACCGGGCGCCATCACGGTCTTCACCTCTTCCCACACCTGCCGGAGCATGGCCGGATGATTCGCCAGGGCCTTCCAGAAGTTGTTGACATTGTCCACCTTGCGGGTGGCCATGATGTCGTCATAGACGGCCTGGACTTCCGCGGACGCATCCGCATACTCGATCAATGAAACGACAGACATGCAACCAGTCTAGTCGCGCCAGCGCAGTTCGCCGCGGCCGTCGAGGTCCATGCGGATCTCCTTGACCCGATCACGGCGATTCGTTTCGAGGTACATCAGGCCAGAGAAACCTCCGCCGTTCATGCGGGCCACCACACGGTCGCCTTCCATCCGCACGATGCGGCCGTTCAGGGCCATCCGGCCCCGACGGTCGGAATCAAAGGAGACGTAGACATCCCCGCCGCGGGCGATGTTCACGTCGCAGTTGTAGAGGCGGTTCCGGTCGCCACGCGCGTCGGCGAAATAGCCATCGCCACGGCCGCGATACCGTAGGTCGTTGTTCCACGAGAAATCGTTGCGGTCGTTGTGCCGGTCGTAGTCGCGATCGCCACCATCCCAGAAGCCGCGGCCCCGGTCCCGTCCGCGATTGTCATAGTCGCCACCACGCCACTCGAGGTCGAAGGTGTAGCCTTCCCGGCCACCCTTGCGGTCGACGATCCGCACTACGGCGGGCCGGCCGCGGCCAGGCTGCTGGATCAGATCCACATCGCCTCTGCCGTCAATGCCCCGGAACCGGAAATCGTAGGGATTGGTGGGCAGGGGCGCGTTGCACTCCAGCCGGCGCCAGTGCGCGGGCGAGCCCGAAAGAGTGCGCAAGACACCCATGTCTCCAGAGACAGCCACTTCGGCGGCCTGATCCACTTCCACCTCGATGGTGCATTTGCCATGGTCGCCGCCGCCACGCATGGCAGCGCGCCTGGTCTCTTCCCATCGGCCCCAACCCGGTAGTGCTACCACCGCCAACATCGCGGGAGCCAACCACTTTGCCGATTTCATATGGGCCTCCTTACCGGACACCCGGAAAGATGTCTCCCGTTGGAAACGCGTTTCCAAAATCGACAAAGGGCCCGCGGCTCAATCTCTTGGAGAGGTAGGCCGCGGGCCCTGGAGAACCATAGATTTGTCAGTAATCGTTTTAGGCGAACTTCCAGCCTTTGCGGAACTTCGGCTTCAGATACTTATTGGCGTCGGGGTGACTGGTGATGCGGCCCTTGGCGGCGTCCCACTCCAGCTTGCCTTCCACCCGCATTGCGATGGTGCCCAGCAGCATCCATTCGACAAACGGACCGGCCACGCTGAAATTCGAACAGGCCGGCGACCCGCCCTTGCAGGCCCTGAGCCAGTCGCGATAGTGGCCCGGCGACCGGGTCAGCATCGGAGGCGGCATCGTGTAGTCCTTCATCTTGGCATCGGGCAACAGTCGCGTACGCTCGCCGTAACAGCCAGTGGTGACGATGCCTTTGTCACCGATGAACACGCTGCCGTTGATGTCCTTGTCGCCCAGCAGTTCGCCTTCGGGGACGCCTGGGATCTTCGGCTGTTCCTTCAGGCTGTCATACCAGAAGAGCTTCAGAGCCGGCATCGTGCCGCGCGCGGGGAAGTCAAAGCGGATGACGGTCTGATGCGGGAACGTGTGTTCACTCGCGCCCACTTTCTTGATGCACTCCACGCTGGTGGGCGCCGAGAGCAGCAGGGCCATGTTGGGCGTACCCAGGATATGGCACGCCATGTCGCCGATGGCGCCGCAGCCGAAGTCCGGGAAGGCACGCCAGTTGTGCGGAACGTAAGCCGGGCTGTAAGCGCGGGGCTCGGCGTCGGCCAGCCAGGCATCCCAATCGAGTGTGGACGGCACCGACTCTTCCTTCGGCGCGACCTCGGGCCCTTGCGGCCAGTAGTGGCCCGGCCGGTCGGTGAACGCGTGCACTTCCGTCACACCGCCGATATCGCCGTTCCAGATGATCTCGGCGCATTGCCGGGCGCCTTCGTTGGAATAGCCCTGATTGCCCATCTGCGTGGCAACGCCGTATTTGGCCGCCGCCGCCGTCAACTGCTGCGCCTCCCAAATGGTGCGCACCAGCGGCTTCTGGCAGTAGACGTGTTTGCCGCGCGCCATCGACCACATGGCGGCACTGCCGTGGACGTGGTCGGGACACGAGACCAACACCGCGTCGATGTTCTTCTCTTCCTTGTCGAACATGACCCGGAAGTCTTTGTATTTCGGCACCTTCGGATACTTCTCGAAGGTCTGGGCGGCGCGCTTGTCGTCTGGATCGGCAAACGCGACGATGTTCTCGGTGCTGCAGCCGGCGATGTCGCTGCGGCCCTTACCGCCGGCGCCGATCGCGGCGATGTTCAGTTTTTCGTTCGGAGACTTGAAGCCGGCTCTGGAGAGGGACGTGGTGCTGCCAAATCCAGCGGCGGGCACGGCTCCAGCGAGTAGGGATCCATAGAAGAAATGACGTCTTGAGAGTTCGCGATCGGACATTTTGTTACTCCTGGGAACAATTAGATCTATGCTATCTCAGGTCACCCGGACATGGTAGCCGGGGTACGGAAGAATTTCCACGGCTGATCCTCTCCATGGCCCCTCATCGGTCCGTCCGGCGGCCCTCCTCGGTTGCCCACCCTCGCACCCGCACGATATGATCGCGGTGGATTCATTTTCGGAGGTATTGCTCTGAAACGCCGAATATTCCTGGCCGCCGCCGCGGGTGCCACCGCCGCCTGCTCCCGCGCGCCTCTTTCTCCTTCTTCTTTGCGTGTGTTGACACCCCGGCAGGCGGCCCTGCTGGAAGCCTGGACGGAAACTCTGATTCCAGCCGACCACGATGCCGGGGCCCGTCAGGCCGGCGTGGTCACCTATATTGACCGCCAGCTCAACCGCAAATTCAAACGCCACCAGCCGGCTTACCGCGACGCGCTGGCTGCCGTCGATCGTCTGGCCGAGGGACGGTTCGAAGAGTGGACGCCGGAGCAGCGCACAGCCCTGCTAGCCAGCATGGAGCAGGGCTCGGCGCCTCGGGAGTTCTTTCCAGACGGCGGCAAAGCCGCGTTTGAGCTGGTGCTCGCACACACGATGCAGGGCTTCTACGGCAGCCCGCGGCATGGCGGCAATCGCGGCTACGCCTCGTGGAATATGATCGGCGTCCCTCCGCTGCCCGTACGCGGGCGCCAGCAGTATGAGGTTCAATCATGAGCGCCCTGCCCAAGGTCAAGGCCGTCATCATCGGTGCGGGCGCCGGCGGGCCCATCGTCGCCAAGCAGTTCACGCAGGC
The DNA here is from genome assembly GCF_963665245.1 of uncultured Paludibaculum sp. Classification (NCBI taxonomy): domain Bacteria; kingdom Pseudomonadati; phylum Acidobacteriota; class Terriglobia; order Bryobacterales; family Bryobacteraceae; genus Paludibaculum; species uncultured Paludibaculum sp. The sequence goes on along the minus strand of NZ_OY762267.1, from coordinate 3,160,181 downwards.
CGGGTGGCCCGTCGTTCTGCTGGAACGAGGCAAATGGTACACCGCCAACGACTGCCGCAAGGACGATCTGAGGAACCAGCGCAACTCCACGCTGGGACATCCTTTTGGTCCCGACGACGACGGCAATCCGCGTGTGGTCGTCGGCAGTAACGGCAGCGAGCGCCTGGTGGAACCGTCCGGGCCGGGTTACTCCAACAATGCAGCCTGCGTGGGCGGCGGCACTCTCTCCTATGGCGCCATGGCCTGGCGTTTTCATCCCAACGACTTTCAGATGAAGACGGTGTACGGCGCCAAAGTGCCGCGCGCCGTGGAAGGCTCCACCCTGGCCGACTGGCCCATCACCTACGACGAGCTCGAGCCCTTCTACGAGAAGGCCGAGTGGGAGATCGGCGTCTCGGGCGATGTCTCCACCGATCCGTTCCATGGGCCGCGCAACAAGCCCCTGCCCATGCCGCCGCTGCCGGCCACACGCGAGCACCTCATCCTGGAAAAAGGCGCCAAGGCGCTGGGGCTCCACCCGTTTCACATCCCCATGCTGCGCAACTCCGTGCCCTACAACGGACGGCCCGCCTGCATGCGCTGCCGCTGGTGCGTGGGCTTCGCCTGCGAGGTGGACGCGAAATGCGGAACGCAGAACACGGTGCTGCCCGTCGCGCTGAAGACGGGTTTGCTAGAACTGCGGCTACAGTGCATGGTGCAGCAGATTCTCGTCGACGAGCATGGCAAGGCCACCGGCGTCGCCTACTTCGATCGCGAGGGCCAGTTGTGGGAGCAGCCAGCCGACTACGTCATCGTCTCCGCCTCGGCCATCGAATCGGCGCGGCTGCTGCTGAACAGCAAGTCGCGGCTGCATCCCCAAGGGCTGGGCAATCGCCACGACTGGGTGGGCCGCAATCTCCAGGGACACACCTACACCGGCGCGTTCGGCCTCTTCGACGAGGACACCTATGACGATGTCGGACCGGGCGCCGGTATCGCCATCTGCGACTACAACCATGGCAATCCTGATCTGGCCGGTGGCGCGATGCTGGCCAACGAGTTCATCCGGCTGCCCTATCAGTTCGTCAGTGGACTGCGCGCGCCCGGCATACCGCGCTGGGGTCTGGCGCACAAGGAGTTCGTGCGGCGCTTCTATCGCCGTTCCGTTGCCGTGCAAGGGCCTACGCAGGAAATGCCCTTCTTTGAATCGCGCGTGACCGTGGACCCGCGCGTCCGCGACAAGTTCGGGATTCCCGTCGCTCGCCTGAGTGGCAACAAGCACCCACACACCATCGAGATTGGCGACTACATCACCACGAAAGCCGAGGCTTGGTTGAAGGCCTCCGGAGCGGTCCTCACCTGGCCCAAGAAGGCAGGGCAGGGCACCAGCGGGGGCCAGCACCAGGCGGGCACCTGCCGCATGGGCAACGATCCGCGCACCTCGGTGGTCGATCGCTGGTGCCGGATCCATGACACCGACAACGTCTATGTCGTCGACGGCTCCGTTCACGTCACCAACGGGGGATTCAATCCGGTTCTCACCATCATGGCCAACGCCTACCGTGTGGCCGGCCACATCACAGGCGGTGCGCGATGAAGATCGCAGTTGTTGTCGCTCTTCTAGCTGCCGCACTGGTTCTGATGGTGCCCGCGGCCAGTTTTGTCTACGAATCCGGCGGACCCGCCGCCTGTGCCCGTTGCCATGAAATGGGTACGCCCGTCGGGCAGTGGATGACCTCCACCCACCGCAATGTCGGTTGCGCCGATTGCCACGGCGACGCCATGACGACCGATCCCAGCTTCCACATGACCAATGCGCGCCGCGTGTGGGAACACGCTCAGGGCAAAGCGCCCGATCGCGCCCATCTCCGTCCCGTCGACGTCTTCGCCATGCTGCCCCGCTGCCAACGGTGCCATCAGCAGGAGTTCGCCGCCTGGGCCAGCGGCGCGCACAGCACCACTTACAAGCGCATCTTCCTCGACCAGAAACACAACAGTACCCGCCATCTCATGGACGACTGCCTGCGTTGCCACGGTGCCCACCTGGACGCCGGCATACGGGATCTGGTCCAGCCGATGGATCGCAAAGGACCCTGGACGCTCGTTCGGGCTGAACTGTCCGACCGTCCGGCGATCCCGTGCCTCAGTTGCCACTCCCTCCATCGCGCCGGAGTTCCCTTGGATGCTCGCCGTCTGGAGTCGCGCACGCTTGGCAGCCGCCAGGAGCGTTTTCGTCCTTCCTTGGCCTTCTACGACCGGCGTGAACAGGAGTCCGTCCCGGCTGCTCTCCTGCCCGTCCCCGCCTTGCTGGATGGCGAACGGCCGGTTAAGGTGAGTGCCGACCCGCGCCAGGCCCTCTGCTACCAGTGCCACGCCCCGCTGTCCACGATGCAGGTTCGTTCGGGTGACGACCGGACGCCCATCGGAGTGCATGAGGGGCTCTCCTGCCTCTCCTGCCACGACAAACACCGCCAAACCACCCATGCCAGCTGTGCCACGTGCCACCCCCGTCTCTCCAATTGCGGCATCGACGTCGAAAAGATGGATACCACCTTCGCCAAGCCGGGCAGCGCGCACAACATTCATTTTGTGAAGTGTCAGGATTGCCACCCCAAGGGGATTCCTCCGAAGCGGACCGCCGCAGGACGCGTTCCGCAAGCCGCCGGCCTGGAATGATGGGACTACGCCAAGAAAAGTACTCCCTATCTCCATCCGGATGATGCGCGAGCGTGTCATCTCGGATACGATTGTGGTTTGAAGCGAGTATTGCTTATTGCGGCGGTAGTCCTCGGATTGGTGGGCGTTGCGGAGCTCGGCTATGGGCAAGGGCCCAACACTCCGCCCAGGGGCACGAACTACGATCCGCCTCCTGTGCCGCAACACAAAGAGCAGCCTCCTCCCCCGCCACCGCCCGAAGAACCGATATTCAGCCTGTCGGACATCGACATGAATAAGTCCCAGACATGGGTGAAAATGGCGCTGCTGCTGGGCTCTGTCGGCTTGGCCCTGCGCGCGTTTCGCCAAATGAAGGGTAACTAGGCCGTCCTGACAGCCCGTCGACGCTCCTGCCATGAGACAAGAAAGGGGCCGCCCCGTTGGAGGCGGCCCCTTCTGCTTGCGGGTTGAGTGTTGCTTAGAACGGGTATAGCGAGATGGCTTCGCCGGACGTCGACCCGCCGGCGCCGACGGTGGCCACATCACCTTCGGGATTGACCACGCGGCAGAAGATGCCGGTTTCGCCGAGATAGACTTCATACTCGGCCGGACGCAGCAGCGAGCCCTGGATCAAGGCCTCCGACAGCGGATCCTCAATGTACTTCTGCAAAGCCCGGCGCAAAGGCCGCGCGCCGTAGCTGCGGTCCGTGCAGGTCTTCTCCAGAATGTACTTCGCGGCATCCGGAGCCAGCTTGATCTTGATTTGCTTGGCCACCAGGTTGACGTTGATCTGGGCCACCATCAGGTCGATGATCTGGACCAAGTCTTCTTCCGCCAGAGACGTGAAGAGGATCACCTCGTCCAGGCGGTTCAGGAACTCGGGGTTGAAGGCGCGCTTCACCTCCGACTGCACCATGTCTTCGATCTTCGACGGCACTCCAGAGGCCGTCTGCGCCGCGAAGCCCAGTTGCCCCTTCTTGTCGAGGAACCGCGCCCCGAGGTTCGACGTCATGATGATGATCGTGTTCTTGAAGTCCACCTGGTGTTGCCGATACCATCGGTCAGTTGGCCGTCTTCAAAAACCTGCAGCAGGATGTTGTAGATGTCCGGATGGGCCTTCTCGATTTCATCCAGCAGGATGATGGAGTAAGGATTCCGCTTCACCCGCTCGGTGAGCTGCCCGCCCTCTTCGTAACCGACATAGCCGGGCGGCGAACCGATCAGCTTCGACACCGAGTGCTTTTCCATGAACTCCGACATGTCGAAGCGGATCAGCGACTTTTCACTGCCGAAGAGGAACTCGGCCAGAGCCCGTGCGGCTTCGGTCTTGCCGACGCCCGTGGGGCCCAGGAACAGGAAGCAGCCCGATGGCCGCTTGGGTGACTTCAGTCCGGCCCGGGAGCGGCGGATGGCGCGAGCCAGGGCGCTGATCGCCTTCTCCTGGCTGATCACCCGCTTGTGCAGCTCTTCCTCGATCCGGATGAGCTTGCTGACTTCTTCTTCCTTGATCGCCGTCATCGGCACGCCGGTCCACTTGGCGACGACTTCTTCGATGTCGTCCTTCGTGACCACGCCCGTTGAGGTGTCGTCCAGGTTGTACTTCTCGCGCAGCAGCCGCAGGTTCTCGCGTTCCTTGCGCTCCTCGTCACTGTAGAAACGCGCCTTTTCGAACTCGTGGTTCGCGATGGCCGTCTCCATGCGGTGAACGATGAACTTCACGCGCTTCTGGATGTCGCTGATGTCGGGCGGCAGGGTGGTCTGGCGCAGCTTGACGCGCGCGCCGGCCTCGTCGATCAGGTCGATCGCCTTGTCCGGCAGGAACCGGTCGGGGATGAAACGGCTGGACGCGAACACCGAAGTCTCGATGGCGTCGTCCGTGTAGGCGACGGCGTGAAACTTCTCATAGCGTTCCTTGATGCCGAAGAGAATCCGGCAGGCGTCCGCCTCACTGGGCGGGGGCACCTTCACGGCCTGGAAGCGGCGTTCCAGTGACCGGTCTTTCTCGATGGACTTGCGGTACTCGCTCGGCGTCGTCGCGCCGATGCACTGGATCTCGCCCCGGGAGAGGGCGGGCTTCAGGATGTTGGCGGCGTCCAGCGAGCCTTCGGCCGAGCCGGCGCCCACCAGGGTGTGCAGCTCATCGATGAAGATGATGGCGTTCTGATTCTCCATCAACTCCTTCATGATGGTCTTGAGCCGCTCTTCAAACTGGCCGCGATACTTCGTGCCGGCCACGATGAGAGACAGGTCGAGCGCCAGAATGCGCTTGTCCGCCAGGAAGCTGGGGACATCGCCTTCACTGATCTTCTGGGCCAGGCCCTCGACAATGGCGGTCTTGCCGACGCCCGGTTCCCCGATCAGCACCGGATTGTTCTTCGTCCGGCGGCACAGGATCTGAATCACCCGCTCCAACTCATAGTCGCGTCCGATGAGCGGATCCAGAGCACTGTCGGAGGCCGACTGAGTGAGGTCACGGCTGAACTCGCTCAGCAGTGACGACTCCTTGGGCCGCGATGCCGTGGTCTTCTCGGAACTGGCGCGTGCGATTTCATCCCGCACCTGGTTGAGCCGCAGACCGCGTTCATGGAGAATCTCCGCCGCGAAGCACTTCTCTTCGCGTAAGAGTCCCAGCAGAAGGTGCTCAGTCCCAATGTGCTTGTGCCCCAGCCGCTCGGCTTCTTCAGCCGCATAGGCCAGGACATGTTTGCATTCGGTGCTCAGCGGAAGATCGACCGACGTCGACACCTTCTCCCGGACAGTCGTCTGCGCCTCGATCTGCTTGCGGATCGACTCGATGTTCGCTTGCGACCGCAGAAAGCGATTCGCCAGCGGCTTGTCTTCCCGCAGCAGCCCGAGCAGCAGATGTTCCGTCTCAATGTACGGGCTGCCGAACTGGCTGGCCTCATAGCGCGCGAAGAAGATGACTCTTCGCGCCTTTTCTGTATAGCGTTCAAACATAGGTTTGCGCCTCTCGTGAAGCCCGGGACTCGGACGGAGATGCCCCTGGCTTACCCACACCGGCGCGACCAGAGCCGATGCGTCAATCCCGCGCGCCGATCTGCAGCGCGCCCTGTCCTAATTCTAAGATGCTGGAGGGGTCGCCTGCGCGCCCAGATTCCGCAATTTCCCGCCCCGGAGTTCCAGGACCTTGGTTGCCCGCTCCGCGTAAGCCGGGTTATGGGTCACATAAAGAGTCGTTAATCTTCGGCTCTCGTGGACCTGTTCGATCAGTTCCATGATCATATTCCCGGTCCGCTCGTCCAGGTTTCCGGTCGGTTCGTCGGCCAACAAAAGCCGCGGTCCCGCCACCAAAGCCCGTGCCAGAACCACTCGCTGCTGCTCTCCGCCAGAGAGTTCGCCGGCCAGGTGGTGCCCCCTTGCTGCCAGCCCAACCTCGCCAAGCAGTGCCTGCGCCTGCTCCGCCGCACCCTTCTTCTCGCCCCGGATCAGCAGCGGCATCATCACGTTTTCCAGTGCCGTGAACTCCGGCAGCAGCGTATTCATCTGCCAGACGAACCCAATTTCCCGGTTACGCAGCCCGGCCAGTCCGCCCTCATCCAGCCCCTCAGTCTGCGTTCCGCCAATGCGGATGCTTCCTTCGCTGGGTGCGTCCAGCAAGCCCAGGAGATGCAAAAGCGTCGATTTGCCCGTCCCGCTCTCCCCGGTCAGCGCCACACGGTCGCCAGACTCCAGCCGTAGATCCAGACCAGCGAAGACCGTCAACTCCGACGGGCCACTGCTGTACCGTTTGCCCAACCCCCGCGCTTCCAGTGGAGGCGGGTGCTCGCCGTGGTTTGCCATTTGTCACTTTAAATTCTATCGGATAGGTAGCACTACCGGGCCATTTTCCGCTTGCGCAGCTCATCTAGTACCACGGCCAGGATAATCACCGCCCCGATGATTGCCTGTTGCAGGTATGGCGAGATGCCCAGCAGATCGCTGCCATTCGCCAGCAGACCCATGATGTAGGCGCCGATCAATGTACCCACCACCGAACCCTCTCCGCCGCGCAGCGAGCCCCCACCGATCACGACCGCCGCAATCGCCTGCAGTTCGTACCCCTGCCCGGCCGTTGGTTGCCCGGTCATCAGCCGGGATGTTTCAATCATCCCGGCCAGCCCGGTCAGCAACCCTCCAGCCGCATAGATGGCCGTGACGTGGAAGGACACCGGGATCCCCGAGTAGAACGCCGCCTCCTGGTTTGACCCGATGGCGTACGCATAGCGGCCCATCCGCGTGTGCTCCAGCAGTACGTGAACCGCGGCGGCGCACAGGAACAGCACGCAAAGTACAAATGGAATGTGTAGGATAGACCCTTCGGCCAGGTAAGCGAAGTCCCTCGGCATGTTCTGCACCGGCAGCCCGCTGGAGAAGATGAGGCTCAATCCCCGGAAGATGCCCAGGGTCCCCAAAGTGACGATGAACGGGTTGATCTTCAACTGCGTCACCAGCAGGCCGTTCACCACACCGCACACCGCGCCCACCAGCAAACCCACCCCAATGCCCACCAGGATCGGCTGGCCCTGACCCATCGTCATGGCGCCCAACAGTCCACACAGCGCCATGACCGACCCTACACTCAGATCGATGCCGCCCGCGACGATGATCATCGTCATCCCCAGCGCCATGATGTTGATCACCGCTGTCTGGCGGATCACCGCGGACAGGTTGACCACGGTGCAGAAGTGGGGCGTCGCGACGGAGAGGCCGGCGAACAGCAGGATCAGGGTAACGAACGGCAACAACCTCTGCATCATCGAACGTGCTCCGTCCCGCCCCCGTCCAGCGCGGCGTGTCGCAGAATCTCCTCCTGTGCCGCTTCGCCGGGCAGTTCCTTGACGATCCGGCCTTGCCGCATCACCAGGATCCGGTCGGCCAGTTGCAGCAGTTCCGGCAGTTCGGAGCTCACCATCAGCACTGCCGCCCCATTCCGAGCCAGTTCGTCGATCAAATGAAACACCTCGATCTTCGCGCCGATGTCGATCCCGCGCGTGGGCTCGTCGAAGAGGAAAATGCTCGCGCCGCGCGCCATCCACCGCGCAATCACGACTTTCTGCTGGTTGCCCCCGCTCAACTTGCCCGCAAGCTGCTGAGGCGATCCAACCTTCAGCCGCAATCGCGCCGTCTGCTCGCCCACCATGGCTGCCTCCCGGGTAGGATCGACAAACCCGAACTTCGACACGCGGTCCAGCGAAGCCAACGTCATGTTCTGCGACGTGGGCAGTCCCACGGCCAGCCCGCATCTTTGGCGATCCTCCGGGATCAGGGCCAGTCCGGCGCGCACGGCGTCGCGCGGCGAGCGAATCGCCGCCACCTGCCCCCGCACGGAGATGATGCCCGAGTCGACGGCATCCACGCCAAAGATAGCCCGGCACAACTCCGTCCGTCCCGCGCCGACTAAACCCGCCAGGCCCACCACCTCGCCGGCCCGCAGTTGCAGGGATACGTCGTGGAGCACGCCGTGCCGCGACAAGCCTTCGACGCGCAGCCTCTCCTCGCCCGGCGCCACCGCCTCGCGCCGGTACACCGATTCGAGTGGACGCCCCACCATATGCCGGATCAGTTCGGGCGTCGTGGTCTCAGCCATGGCTCCGGCAAACACCGTCTCGCCATCGCGCAGCACCGTCACCCGGTCACCCAACTCCCGCAACTCGTCCATGCGGTGGGTGATGTAGATGATACTGGTGCCCCGCGCCCGCATCTCTCGAACGATGCGAAACACCTGCTTCGATTCCGCGTCCGACAGCGACGACGTCGGTTCGTCAAAGATCAGCAGCGACGAGCCGTGCGCAATGGCGCGCAGGATCTCCACCAGTTGCCGGCCCGCCGGGCTCAGACGCTGTACTGCCCAATCGGCCTGCAACGGGAATCGATGTTCCTCGATCAGCCGTCGGGCCGCCTCCAATTGACCGCGGCGGGCGATCCATCCGAATCGTGAGCCGGCCTCGCGCCCCAGATAAATGTTCTCGGCGATGGACAGATGCGGAGCGAGAAGGGATTCCTGATGGACCATCGTCACCCCAGCCCGCTGCGCCTCGGCTGGGTTCGCAAACCGCGCCGCCCGGCCCTGCCAGAGCATCGACCCGCCGTCCGGTGCCTGCATACCGGCCACGATCTTCATCAGCGTGGACTTGCCGGCACCATTCTCACCCAGCAGGAGATGCACTTCCCCGCGCCGCACCTCGAGGTTGCCGTCCCTCAAGGCAGCCACGCCTCCAAACCGCTTTTGCATCCCTCTGACTTGGAGAACCATCCCAGTTGCGCCGTCAGCGCGAACTACACAGCTTACCAGCCATACGGCGCGGACTTACTCGTTGTGCTCGTCCTCGAACGCCTCAGCCGCGTTCTCAAACTTCGTGTAGTTGTGCAGGAACACCAGCGGCACCTTGCCCGTGGGGCCGTTACGTTGCTTGGCCAGGATCAGTTCCGCCACCCCGCGTAGATCTTCGCGGTCCTTCTGGTAGACTTCCGGCCGGAAGATGAACGCCACCATGTCGGCGTCCTGCTCGATCGAACCCGATTCGCGCAGGTCGGCCAACTGCGGACGGTGGTCGCCGATGCGCTGTTCCGGAGCGCGGCTCAGCTGCGACAGCACCAGGAACGGCACTTCCAAATCCTTCGACATCAGCTTCATGCCGCGCGACAGGGCGCCCACTTCCTGTACGCGGTTCGAGTTGCGGCCCAGCGATGGAGCCGGCATCAGTTGCAGATAGTCCACCACCACCAGACCAAGATCGTTCGACGCCCGCAGCTTTCTGAGTTTGGCGTTGATGTCCATCAGCGTCGTGCTGGATGTATCGTCGATAAAGATGGGCGCTTCATAGAGATCGGCCGCGGCCATGCCCAGTCGGGCGCGCTCTTCCCGGTCCAGGTAGCCCGAGCGGAACCGCTGCTGGTCCACGCGGCCCAACGAACAGATCAGTCGTGTCAGCAGCGACTGCTTCGACATTTCCATCGAGAAGACCGCCACCGCCTTCGGGTTCTTCTTGTTCGTGGCCACGTGCAGCGCCACATTCAAAGCCAATGCCGTCTTGCCCATGGCGGGTCGGGCCGCCAGGATGATGAGCTCGCCGGGCCGCATGCCACCGGTCATCTCATCGAACTTCAGGAAGCCGGTGCTGACGCCCTGCACACGCCGGCCGGGATCGAGGAACGCGTTGACGCCCCCCTCTTCACTATCGAAAACCTGCTGCGCGCTCAGCAGCGAATCCTTGGCCCGCGCCTCGCCCAGCTTCAGCAGCGACTCCTCGGCGTGCGACAGGATCAGCGCCGGGTCGTCCTCGGCCAGCATGCAGCGCTGGATCGTCTCCTGGGCCGAGTAGATCATCTGCCGCAGCATGCTCTTGTCGCGCACAATCGCGATGTAGCTGTCGATGTGGAAGATTTCCGGCAGGCCTTCGTCGAGAGAGGAGAGGTAAGTGAGGCCGTCCACCGCCTCCAACTCGGCATGGCGCATCAACTCGTTGGCTACCGTGACCCGGTCAATGCGCTCCTCGCGGTTGTTCAAGTCCATCATTCGCTGGAAGATGCGCCGATGCTTATCCAGCGAAAAATCATCGGGCGAGAGCGCGGCGGCAGCCGTGATGAACGTGTTGCTGTTGATCAGGATCGAGCCCAGAACCATTCGCTCGGCGTAAACGTTGGACGGAAGGCCCCGCTCGAAGGACTGGTCGGTTTTCGAAGGCTGTGACATCGTGGGACGCCTTCCACTTTCGCAAGCCCGTGCCGACCTTTCAAGTTGTATTTCAGCGCTGGTCTGTGGTGCGCCGCTCAAACTTGTGGGTATTCTGTGGAGATCCCCCGGCCCTCAGGAGCACGGCCAACGGGATTGAATTCCGAAGCGGGCTTCGGTTAAGATCATGGTGTCGACGTATGAGCGGAGCGGCCAAGTGCCGTGGCGTCGATCCCGCCGGGCAACCGGCCTCCACCCAAGTGTGGGGATAGCCAAGAGGACCGAATAGGGCTAAATGAAAGAGGCTCCCCTCGTGGGAGCCTCTTTCATTTGGGAACCCTGATCTCTTTATTGTTCAAAACATTGAACAGTATGACGGGGAAGGCAATTGGCTTCAGCTTGGGTCGGTTGGCCAGGTGCTCCGGATCGCGCACATAGGCGCTCTGGACAACCAGGTCGATCCGCCCTTTGCGCGACGATCGGCTAGCGACGAAATAGATTTCGTATTCCAACCGGGCGCCAGTCCGCTTGTCGATGATTTCGATCGTGAAGAAATTGCCCCTTCCTGAGTGGTAGACCTTGCGCGTGCAAAGATCCCTGATGATTCCCGGCAGTTGACGCGAAAGTTCATAGCGCCGGAAATCGAAAACGCGCGTCTCGCGACTGTCGCGATAGCAAAGGTCCGGGTTTGGACGTTCATCGGCCTTGATGCCGCGCGTGAAGCAATGCATGGAATAGACCACGTCGACGGCATAGCAACGCGCAGGCTTGCCGCCTCTGGCTTCCTGGGTATAGGTGATAGTGGCCGGATGGAGGTGGCATAGATCATACTCCTCTAGCCCGTACCGGAACGGACGCCAGTTCACCAGGCGCCATCCGCGACAACACTCGCTGAGAACACTCCTACGCCCTCAGCGTAGTTCAAAACCGTCGGCGCCCTGCAACTTGCAAATCAATTGCAGCATCCAACACTTTAGAGCCATGGAAACCTTAAACATCGTCCTCAAACGCGAACTGGCCCTGCTCCTCCGGACCTGGAACTACCACTGGAACGTAGAGGGGCCTTTGTTCCCGAGTCTCCACAAACTTTTCGAGGCGCAATACGACGAACTGCAGGAACTGGTCGACGAAGTCGCCGAGCGCATCCGCGCTTTGGGCGGCGTCGCGCCCATGCAGGTGAGCATCGACCTTACTAGCGCCGAAAGCACCAGTCATATGCTGGATGCCCTCGCAGACGCGCACGAAAGTCTCAGCGCGCAGATGCGCACGGAATGGGTGCCGGCCCTGAGCGAAGCCGGCGATCCCGGCACAGCCGATCTGCTCACCCGTGCCCTGCAACTCCACGACAAGGCCGCCTGGATGCTCCGCGCCACGGCCAAATAAACCGTTCGTTGACTGTTCCCTTGTCTCTGAGCCGAGGTCTAATCCGGGCAAGGGGTCTCACGTTCGGTTCCTTTGCTAATAAGGTACGTACCGTTAAGTGGGATCAATCGGGACCGGCGTCCCTGGAACGGCGCCGGTCCCGTTCGTTTCTCCGCGCTTAGTGCAACTCCACCTTGTTGGCTTCCAGCGTCGTGCCTAGAACCTGCTGCAGCCGAGCAACTGCCTTATTTCTCAACAGGAACGACCCCACCAGCCGGCGCCGGGTGTCCAGTAGTTCGTTCTGCCGGGTCAGCACCAGAAAGTTCGTACTCTCGCCTGTCTGGAACAGGCGGATCTCGCTTTCCAGTTTCTCCGCCGCCGCCTTCTCGGCCGCTCGCGCCGCTTCCATCCGCTGCCGGGCCGTCTCCAGTGCCTGCAGCGAATTCCGTACCTGCGCCGAAATGCCCTGTTCCAACTGCATCCGTGTGAGTTTCAGTCGGCGTTCCATGATCGCCGTCTGTTCGAACTGAGCTTCGGCCGTCCGATTCCTCGGCGTCCATTCAATGGTGAGTCCAGCCTGCACCGACTGATAATTTCCACTGAACAGATTCGACAGGCCCTGTCCATAGCCCCCGACAAACGACGGAGGAACCGATCCGCCAATGTTGATCGCCGGCAACTCAGGCAGGCCCGCAATCGTTGACAGATCGTTCACGCGGCTGAACAGCGGGCCAAGCGCTGCCGCGAAGCCACCACTCGAAGTAGCCGGCACGGTGCCCGCCAGTCCCGAGTTGATGTAGTTTGCGTTCAGGTTCACCTGCGGACGGGTGCCGCTACGCGCCAGATCCTTTTGGACATCATTCTGCTGCGTCCGCAGTTCCAGCGACCGCAACTCGGTCCGTTTCTCCAGCGCGATGGTCATTGCCTGCTTCAGATCTTCGATGGGCGTTTCCAGCGTGGTGCGTTCCGACGGCATCAGCCGCTCGCCCCACAGCGGATCGTTGCGGTCCGGCGTGAGGATCACCTTGAGATCGTTCTCAGCGCTGGTCACCATGCCGATCGCCGTCACGTAGTTGTCGATGCGCCGCTGCAATTCCGCCTCGGACGCCGCCAACTCCACAGGCGCCAGTGTGCCCGCGGAAATCTGCCGCTGGTTGCGTTCATGCTGGTCGCGAGCCAGGCGCACGCCGTCGGCCGCTACCACCGCGTCCTCGATGGACGCGGCCAGATCCCAGTACGCTGCCTGCGTGCGCGCAATCACGTCGATCACCTTCGTCTCGAAGTCGGTCTGCGATTGCAGCTTCTGCTTCGTCCGGATCTTCAACACCGCCCGGTCATTGTCCAGGTCCCTGTACCGCCACAACGGCATCGTGAACCCCGCCGTCAGCCGCGATGTGAAGTTCGGGTTCAGCGAGACGAACGGATTGTTTGTGCTCTGCCGCTGGTTGTCGAAATCCACATGGAACGACAGCCCCTGCCACGGAGTCTTCTGCTTCACCGACAGGTTGTTGGTCAGATAGTGCTCGCTGACCTTGCCATTGGCCGCGGCCAGGCTGCTGGCCGCCGGCGAGTTGTTAGCTTGCAGCGACGGCTGGAACAGCACCACCGAGTCGAAGGCGCCGCGCGCGCCTTTCAAACTCGAAACCGAAGTGGAAATGTTGGTTCGTTCCAGTTCGATCTCCAGATTGTTCTTCAACGCCATCTGGACGGCGTCCTGTACCGAGAGGCTGCGCTGTGCGGCACTGACACCCACGCGTCCAGCCTTCGAAACCTCTTCCAGAACCTTCTCCATCTCCACGTTTTTGGGGAAGGTGAGATCCTGCTGTTTCTGCTGAGCGCGCAGGGGAGAGTACGAAACCAGCAGCAGGATCAGCAGCATGGCCGTGACCGGTTGGATCACCTGCTTCCGCCGTGCCCGCCGTTTGAAGAACTCGGCAAAATCATCGAAGAGTGTGTACGCCACAGGCGTCACCACCAGCGTCAGGATGAGAGCCATGGCCTGCCCACCGATGACGACGATGGCGACCGTTCGACGTGTGCCCGCGCCGGCGCCCGATCCGAATGCCAGCGGCAGCATGCCTGCAATCAATGCCGCCGTGGTCATGAGAATGGGCCGCAACCGGTCGTCGCAGCCGCGGTAGATCGCCTCCAGCCTCGGTACGCCCTCCCGCCGCAGACCCTTGATGTGGTCCACCTGCAGAATCGAGTTCTTCTTCACGATGCCGAACAGCACCAGGATGCCCAGCGATGTATAGACCACCGAGAAGTTTTCACCCGCCAGGAACAGGCTCAATAGGGCGAATGGAATTGACAGCGGCAGGCTGAGCAGAATCGTGATGGGATCCACAAAGCTCTCGTAGTTCGCCGCCAGAATCATGTACATGAACACGATGGACAGCATGAAGGCGAACAGGAAGTTCGTCACCGCCTTGCCGAGTTCCTTCGACCGGCCCACCGCTCCGTGGCGGTATTCCGGCGGCAGGTTCATCTTCACCATCTCCTCGCTCACAGTGTTCAACAGGTCGCTGAGCGCCAGGCCCTTGTTCAAACTGCCTTGGATCAACACGCGCCGCTGGCGATTCCAGCGGTCGATCGACGTCGGACCCGTGCCCAGTTCCATCGAGGCCACATTGGAGATCGGAACATTGCCCAGCGTCGCTGAGGGAACAAAGAGGCGCTCCAACGCCTGCTGGGAATTGCGGAACGGCTTGGAGACGCGCAGCAGCACGTCGTAGCGGTCGTCCCCTTCCCGATAGGTGGTCACCTGGTCGTCGCCGCCCACCAGCACGCGCATGGCGTTCGCCACCTGGGCTACGTTCACATTCAGATCCGCCGCCTTGTCGCGGTTGATCTGAACGCGCACTTCCGGCTTGCCCGATTCGTAGGTCAGTTCCAGATCGGCCATGCCCTGAATCGTGTTCAGCTTCGTCATCAGCCGTTTGGCGTACTGCTCCAGCTTGGCGAGGTCCGGACCCTGGATGGAGTACATGAAGTCGCGGTCCGCGCCGCCCGAGATCAACGACGGCAACTGCACGCCCACGATCAGATCCTTGTACTTCTTCAACTTCTCGCGTGTCGTGTCCATCAGCACGCGCTGGCTCTCCTTGCGCTCGCTGGTGTCCACCAGTTCTACGATGATGGACCCACGGTCCACCTGCCGCCGCTGATCGGCGCCGATGGTGGTGAGCATGTCGCGCACGCCTGGCAGCGTCCGGATGTCCTTCTCGATCAGTGCCATCACCTGCGTGGTGCCTTCCAACGAACTGCCCACGGGCATGCGCACCGTCACTTCAAACTCGCTTTGATCTTCCACCGGCAGGAAGTCGACGCCCATGTGGCTCATCATTGGCCATGTGGAAAGCACCACCACGATCGATACCACCACGATCACCCAGCGGTGCCGCAGCGACCACGCCAGCATCACGTGGTAGGGCATCGACATGTACTTGTGGAAGAAGCCAGCCTTCGTGTCATGCTTCTTGCCCAGCCGCAGGAAGCGCGAGCACAGCATCGGCGTCAGAGTGAAGCTGACCAGCAGTGAAATGCCGATGGCGAACGCCGCCGTATAGCCGAAGCTCGACATGAACCGGCCCACAATGCCGGGCATCAGCGCGATGGGGATAAAGATGATGATCAGGCTCAACGTGGTGGCCATGACCGCCAGGCCGATCTCCCGCGTGCCGTGAACCGCCGCCTCCATCGCCGTCATGTTCTTCTCTTCCATGTAGCGGAAGATGTTCTCGAGCACGACAATGGCGTCGTCGATCACGATGCCAACCACCAGCGTCAATGCCAGCATGGTGATCTGGTTCAGCGTGAACCCCATGTAATTCAGCAGCGTGAACGTGGAAATGATCGATGTTGGAATCGCGATGGCCGCAATCAGCGTCGAACGCCAGTTGCGGATGAACAGCATCACGATGATGCCGGCGAAGATGCCGCCCAGCACCAGATGCTCCTGCACCGCTTCAAACGCTGCTTCGATGAATCCCGACTGGTCGCGGGCGTAGGTGATCTTGAAATCCGGCGGCAGCGACTTCTTCAACTGCTCGATGCGCGCCTTCACCGCCGCGATCACGTCCAGCGAGTTCGTGCCCGACTGCTTGCGGACCGCCAGCACCACCGCGCTCTCGCCGTTCAACCGGGCCAGCGAACGCGGCTCTTCAAAGCCATCCACCACCTGTCCGATGTCCGCTACGCGGATCGGCGCGCCGTTCAGATTGCCCACGACAATGCGTTCGAAGTCCACCGGCCGCTCCACGCGGCCCATCGTACGCAGCGACAGCTCGCGATTCCCCTCGTCGATGCGTCCGCCAGGGATTTCGATATTCTGGGCCGCAAGCGCTGCCCGCACCTGCTCGATGTTCAGGTTGTAGGAATACAGCTTCTCGCCGTCCACCACCACCTGAATCTGCCGCTTGCGCTCGCCGACGAAACGCACCTGGCCCACGCCGCTGATCGACTCGATGTTCTTCTTCAGCCCGTCGTCCGACAGCTTTGTGATCTCCCGCAACTCGCGGTTGGCCGAGACCACGACATTCAACACGGGCGCCGCGTCCGTCGCGATCTTCTCGACAATCGGAGGCTTGGCGTCCTTGGGTAGCTGGCCCAGGACGGTGTTGATCTTGTCCCGCACCTCCTGCGCCGCCACTTCCGGATCCTTCTCCAGCAGGAACGCAATGGAGATGATCGACACACCTTCAGCCGACGTCGAGTTCAATTCGTCAATGCCGCTGATGGTGTTTACCACCTCTTCCAACGGCTTCGTCACCTGCGTCTCCACCTCTTCCGGCGAAGCGCCGGCCAGAGTCGTCGTAATGTTGACGTATGGAAACTCCACCTTGGGGAAATAGTCCACGCCCAACTGGCGATAGCTGGCCATGCCGATCACCATCAATGCCAGAATCAGCATGGTGGCGAAAACAGGGCGCTTGATGCAGATCTCTGCTAGTCTTTGCATTTCGAGGCGCCTCCGGCTAGTTCTGACCGGTGGTCCGCACCGGGGCGCCGTTCGTTAACATCGCCAGGTTGGAAATCGCCACCTGGGCACCCGCCGTGATGGTGCCTTCCGGCATCTCCACCATTCCATTCGTACCCAGAATCTGCGGGATCTTGTGCTCCACGGCCTTGCCATTCTCCACCGAGAAAAACTTGTTCAAACCGGCCACCGTATACACGGCATCCTTCGGCACGGCGATCACCGGGAAGGCCTTGTTCGTCACCAGGCGTACCTGCACGAACGAACCCGGCTTCAGCCGTGCGTCGCCATTCAACAAACGCGCTTCCGCCGTCAGCGTGCGCGAACGGTTGTCCAGTGCCGGATTCAACTCTCGCACCACGGCCTTGAAGGTCGCATTGGGCACCGCCTCGGTTGTGAACTCCAGCGTCGTCCCGACATGGATCTCCGACACCCCCGACTCCGGGATCTCCGCCCGCAGCCGCAGCGGCGTGGCCTTCACCACCGTATAGATCGCGACATTTTCCTTGATGTACTGTCCCGGCGACACGTGCTTCGTCTGTACGATGCCGTCAAACGGAGCCACCACCGTCGCGTCCCTCAGCCGTTTCTCGGCCAGTTTGACGTCCGCGCGCAACGACCGGATGGCCGCCAGTTGCGTCCGCAGCTCGTCCTGCGTCGCCTCCAGAGCAGCCCATCGGGCCCGATACGCTTTTTCCAGCTCAGTAAAACGCTCGGTACTGATGTCGCCGGTCTTCACCAGCTTGGCCGCGTTCTCATACTTTGATTTCGCGTCTTCCATCTGCGCTTTCGCCTGCCGGGTCTGCGGCGTGGTGTCCGGAATGTCGTCCTTCGTGGGATCGATGCCCACCCGCGCCATCGCCTGCGCCAGGGAGCCACGCGCACGCTCCACCTGCAATGCCAGTTCCTGCGTATCGAGCTCGGCCAGAATCTGACCCTTCTTCACGGTTTGGCCGAAATCAAAGTTCAGCTTGGTGATGCGGCCCGGCACTTCCGAGCTCACCGTCGTCGTTTCATCGGGCTGCAGCGAACCCGTCGCCATAATGGCGCGCTCCACCGTCTGGGCCACCGCCGTGGCCGTCTTGATTGAAATGGGGTCGGGTGCGGTTGTGGCTTTGGCTGCCTGCGGATCTTTCTTGCCGCAGCCGGCGGCCAATAGGATGGAAAGGAAAAGGACGGTCAGCGAAAAAGCGCGCGACATAGACTACTGCTCTCCTTCCGCGCGTGGGCGGATGCCATTCAGAAATAAATCAACAAACTCCCGCACCACGTCCGCCTTGGGACGCTCCGGCAGCGGGCAGCGGAACACGGTTGAAACCAGCCCGTAGTGGGCGATGGGCCCCACGAAGGCGAACGCAAGGGTTTGCGGGTCGAACCCGCGGAAGGCGCCTTGTCTGATGCGCCGCTCCATGTAGGACGCGATAAACGCCTTGAACTGCGTTGTGGCCCGTTCGTGCCACAGCTCCGCCAGTTCATGACCTTCCAGTCCGCTGAACAGCAACAGCCGGATCTGGGCCGGATCATCCAGATACCAGCCGAGGATCATCTCGCCCAATGCCTGGAGCAAGCCCACATCGTCCTGCTCGCCATTCACCTTACGTACGCTCAGGTCGAACGTCTGCGAGGCTTCCGCCACCATGTGATCCACAATCGCCGTGTAGAGCTCCCGCTTCGTCGCAAAGTGCTGATAAAGCACCGGCTCGCTCACACCAACGGCGGAGGCCAGTTCCCTCGTCGTCGTGCCGCGAAACCCACGCTGCGCAAACGTCTCCACCGCCGTCCGGATGATGGCGGCCCGGCGCTCTCCACTCTTCAGTCTGGGCTTACCGACAGCCGGGGCCTCGAAATTAGCGTCCGCTAACATAGCATTCACTAAGATAGCAGGCGTTCGTCAGCTCCAGCAACGCGACAGAGATCACATCTATTGATACGTTAACCGCTAACCCGTGTTCGACGTCTTTGCAGCTATGGTAAATCAATGAAAATAAACAAGTTTGTATTGTATGGACTGTTTGCATTGATCACCATTGCAAATTGCGCCGCTCAGGTTCCCGACTCAGTCATCGACTGCTCCTCAAAGCTCTACGACTCCACCGTCGTCCAAACGATGGACCTTACGCTGAGCGCTGATGATTGGGCGCTGTTGAAGCAAAACTACAACGAAAACACGAACTACAAAGGCTCCATGAACTGGGGCGGCATCGCTGTCTCCGATGTCGCCATCCGCAGCCGGGGCTCGTCCAGCCGTTCCGGCGTAAAGCCGTCGCTCAAGATCACTATCGATAAGTACGTCGATGACGCCACATTTCTCCTGCAGAAGTCGCTGGTGCTGCTCAACATGGTGCAGGACCCGCCCATGCTGCGCGATTACCTCAGCATGCAAATGTTCCGCCGCGCCGGCATCCCCGCGCCCCGCAGCGCCTATGTGAAGGTGACGGTCAATGGCGAATTCCAGGGACTTTTCCTGTTGGTGGAGGATATCGATACCCCGTTCCTGGCTCGCAACTTCTACACCAATTCGGGTTGGCTGTATGAGTACAACTTGAACAATATCTATCACTTCGAGGATCGTGGCGACGATCCTGCCGCCTATACGCCAGATCCCTTCGAACTGAAAACCAACAAGAAAACACCGAACGCGGAGGAGCTTGCCGCTTTCGTCCAGTCCGTCAATCGCACTACACCGGAGATCTTCATCGACGATGTCTCTCCGCACCTCGACATCAACCGCCTGTTGCGCCACGTAGCGGTGGAGACCTATCTGGCCGAAATCGACGGCATCGCCGGCGTCGTCGGAGCCAACAACTTCTACCTTTATCAGCCGGGCGCCGGGGCGCCCTTTGAGTTCATTCCTTGGGACAAGAGCGCCACGCTCTACTACTGGGATGAAGGCATATACGAGCGCCTGGATGAGAACATGATCCTCCGCGCTGCCCTCCAGGTGCCGGACCTCAAACGGCGCTATCTGTCTCATCTCAGCGAAGTGACCCGCCTCGCCGGCGGCAAGGGCGGCTGGCTCGACCGGCTCGCCACGCAGGCCATCGCGCTGACCAGGGAATCGGCCCTCGCCGATCCGAATAAACCCTACACCAACACGGAATACACCGAGGCGTTGGACACCACCGTTTCCTGCATCCGCGACCGCTATACGTTCCTGCTGGACGTCTTGGCCGCGGAGGGTATCCAGAAACCGGGCACCACCGAGGCCGGAAACCCCACCCAATGACCCATCACGGGCGCCGTCTCTTTCTCAAGGCCATTCTGGCGGGAGTGGCCGGCGCCCGAGTCCTGCGTTCCGCTCCACAACCCGCCACCGCCCGCCTGCAATTCCTGCCGGGCGGTGGCGCCTCCCTGCTTTGGGTTGTGACGGAACGCGGCTCAGGCACCGTTTCCTGGCGGTACGGAGCACACGACTGGACACCGGTCACGATGGTGGTGCGTCCCCTGCCGCCTGAGATCACGGGGCTCGAGGCCGAACTCGACCTACTCGTCGCGCGTCTGCCCGACCTGCCGCCCGAAACGGACATTGAATACGCCCTGGAGTGGAACGGCGCACCTGCCGGTGAAGGTGCGTTCCGCACGCCCGGCCCACATGGCCCCACCGCCACATTCCTCGCGCTGGGCGATTCCGGGACCCAAATGCCCGAGCAGTACGCCATCGCCGCGGCCATGAACGCTGAAACCGACGCGGATTTCGTCCTCCATGTCGGTGACATGGGTTATCCGGCCGGCAGCTTCATTGACCTGCGCGACGCCTACCTGAAGCCCTACGCGGCGCAGATGGCGCGCATCCCCTTCTACTCCTGTCCCGGCAATCACGAGTACTACACCGACGTCCTGCGTCCCTACATGAAACTGCGCGTCGGCCCCGACGATGAATGGAGCTACTACTCCGTCCAGCATGGCCCCGTCCACGTCATCGCCGTGGATTCCAACGATCCCGTCATGCCGGACCCGGAATTGAACCGTATGTTGCAGTGGCTCGAGCGGCAGTTGGCGGAAAGCACCTCGTTCTGGCGTGTTGTCATCTTTCACCACGTGCCCTACACCGCCGGGCTCCATAAGGACGATGAGTTTGTCGACCTGGCCCGGCGGCGCCTCGCCCCTCTCGTCGAGCGCTATGCCGTGCCGCTGGTCGTGAACGGCCACGAGCACTTCTACCAGCGCACCTGCCCGGTGAAAGACGGCTTGCCGGCTCCGGATGGCGCAGGCACCACCTACATCGTCACCGGCGGGGGAGGTGCGCCCCTATATCCGTTCCGCGTCCACCCACTCACGGCCTTCGGCGATTCCGTTTTCGAATACGTAAAAGTGCACATCGACGGCCTGCGCATGGTGGTCACGGCGCTCGACCGCAATCGTGTGGAGTTCGACCGTGTGGCGATCGCGCCCCTGCCCGCGATCCGGGACGTCGTGAATGCCGCCGACCTGCGGCCCGCCCTGGCCCCCGGCTCGCTCGCCGTTCTGCGTGGTTTTCACTTCCCGCCAGACCGGCCGGTGCGTCTGCGCTGCGGTGGGGAACTGGTTGACGTCATCGACTCCGGCGCCGTCACCACCGAGTTCCAGATTCCCTATCAGGCCGGGCCCATCCTGCGCGTCCAGGTGGACACGCCCAACGGCGCCGTGGAGAGCGAAGTGCGAATCGTGCCGCTTGCCCCTGCCCTGTTTCCGGCCGATCGGCGGAGCCCCGCCGTGCCGGGATCCTATTCCGCCGTCCTCGCGACAGGCCTGGGCACGCTAACGGGAGAGGTCCCCGAGGCCCCACTGACCCTGAGCCTGAGCGCTACGCTTGTCCCTGCCTCCGCCGTGCCCACGGCCCTGCCGGGCGTGTTTCGAATCGAGTTTCAAGTGCCGGCCGACGTGCCGGAGCCAGTCATGGAAATACGTCTCGGTGCAGCTGCCGAATGGAGTGCGCCCATTGTCGTACCCGTCGCCGTGCCATTTGCCCGGCCGGCTCCACCTAATCCCGAACAATCAGCTTGAACACACGCTGGTGGATCTCGTAGCGCGAATCGTGCACGAATGCCAGCAGTTCGAGCAGTTCCTCGAAGGTCGCCTCATCGTTCTGGCGCAGCAACTCCGGCGCGCGGAACAGCACCACCCAGCCCATGGGCGAGTCGTTCGCGAGCCGCAGCAGGTTCTGTCGCAGCGAAGCTAGATCAACGGCAGCGAATGGAGTAGGCGGTGTGCCCGCTGCGAAGCGCTCCAGCAGTGTGTTGAGGTCCACGACCGGTGTCGGGCCGTCGAGGTCGATCACCGAGTAGCCGGCCCTGTGTAGTGACGCCGGCAGGCCCGCCCAGGCGCTATCCGGCACACTCGGGTCCAGCCACACAACGGGTGTGCCCGGATCCCCGACGCGCAAGACTATCTGACCGAGGGATAGACTCATGGCGGAGAGCTTATAGTCTTCCAGGATATGCGATAGACTTTCCCGACAGGAACACCTTTGGAGGAAAAAGCATGACCCGGCGCGAAATGATGGCGGCAACCGCCGCCCTGGTGCCCGCCGCGATGGCGGCCGGTCGCACCCGGATGACCATCCACCTGGACTGCGGCTCGATCGGCGTGAAGGCCAACCAGACCGAGGCCCTGACCTACGCCGCCCGCTTCGGCTTCGAATCGATCACCGCCGATTCCGGTTGGCTGGCTGCGCAGGACGAGAGCACGGTCAAGCGCTTCCTCGACGAGATGAAGGCCAAGAACATCGTCTGGGCCAATGCCGGCCTGCCCGTCGAGTTTCGCAAGACAGACGAGGAGTTCGCCAAGGGGTTGAAGGAACTGCCCGCCCGCAGCGCCGCCCTGCGTAAGGCGGGCGTCACACGTGTCAGCACCTGGCTCTCTCCGAACAGCGATGTCCTCACCTACCGCGAGAACTTCGACCTTCATGCGCGCCGCTTGCGGGAGTGCGCCCGCATTCTCAAGTCCGACGGCCTGCGCCTGGGCCTCGAATATGTCGGCCCGAAAACACTCTGGACCGCCCGCCGCTACGCCTTCGTTCACACCATGAAGGAGATGAAGGAACTCATCGCCGGCATCGGCGAGCCGAACGTTGGGTTCCTCATGGATAGCTGGCATTGGTACACCGCCGGCGATACCGTGCCCGACATCCTCTCCCTGGCCAACAAGGACGTGATCTCGGTCGACCTCAATGACGCCCCGGCCGGAGTGTCCGTCGACCAGCAGATAGACAGCAAGCGCGAGGTCCCCTGCGCCACCGGCGTCATCGCCGTGGCCGACTTCCTCAATGCCCTGAACAAGATCGGTTGCGACGCGCCCGTGCGCTGCGAGCCCTTCAATGCCGCCCTGCGCGCCATGCCGCCCGACGAGGCCCTGAAAACCACTGTCACCGCCATGAAGAAGGCCTTTGCCCTCATCGTCTAGACGGCGGCCAGCCTGTGGCCGAATGAGCGCTTTGTCTTTTACCTCGCCCATGCGCTATTCTCAGCCGTTCAGGGAGTTCCTATGATTTTAGGTCCGCTGGATTGGGTGATTGCCCTTGCGTCGATCCTGATTTGCTTCGTGCCGGCGCTGTTTTTCGGCAAGCGTTCAGGCAAGAGCACGGCGGAGTTTTTCGCCTCGGGCCGGTCCGTCCCATGGTGGCTGGCAGGCCTCTCCATGGTCGCCACCACGTTCTCGTCCGACACCCCCAACCTGGTCGCTAACTTCGTTCGAACCCAGGGTGTGGCCGGCAACTGGCAATGGTGGGCGTTCACGCTCACGGGCGTGTCCACCGTCTTTTTCTACGCCCGCCTGTGGCGCCGCTCCGGCGTGCTGACCGATCTGGAATTCTACGAGGTCCGCTACTCCGGCAAGGCCGCCTCGGCCGTACGCGGCTTCCGCGCCGTCTACCTCGGCCTGTTCTTCAACTGCATCATCATGGCGTCGGTGAACCTGGCGGCCTGCAAGATCGCCAGTGTCCTGTTCGGCATGACCCGCTGGCAGACGCTGCTCGCCGTCGGCCTGCTGAATGTCGTGTTCGCCGCGCACTCCGGGCTTTGGGGTGTGCTGGTCATCGACATGATCCAGTTCTTCATCAAGATGACCGCTGTGATCGCTGCCGCTTACTTCGCCCTCAAACTGCCCCAAGTCGGCGGCATGGCGGGTCTGGTGGAGAAACTCTCCCACAAAGTCGGGCCCGGCGGCCTGAACTACCTGAACGTCCTGCCCGATTTCACCAGTAGTTGGGACTTGGCCTTGGCGGTGTTCATCATTCCCCTCACCGTGCAATGGTGGGCGGTCTGGTACCCCGGCGCGGAGCCCGGCGGCGGCAGCTATATCGCCCAGCGCATGCTGGCCTCGAAGTCGGAGAAAGACGCCCTCGGCAGTTCCCTCTTCTTCAACCTCGCCCACTACATCCTGCGCCCCTGGCCCTGGATCATCGTCGGCTTGGCCTCGATCATCATCTACCCCGAACTCTCCGACATTCAGAAGGCCTTCCCCAACGTCGACCCCACCCTGGTCGGCCACGACATCGCCTATCCGGCCATGCTGAAGTTCCTGCCCACCGGCTTCATCGGCCTGATGGTCGGTGGTCTGGTGGCGGCCAACTCCTCGACGATCCTGACGCACCTGAACTGGGGCGCGTCTTACCTGGTGCACGACTTCTACCGCCGCTTCCTGAAGCCTGGCGAGACCGAGAAGCACTACGTGAAGGCCGGCCGCTGGGCAACGATCCTGCTCTTCGTCGTCTCCTCCGCCATGGTGTTCGTGCTACAGACCGCGCAGGACAACTTCAACATCATGTTGCAGGTGGGCGCCGGCACGGGCCTGCTTTACCTGCTGCGCTGGTTCTGGTGGCGCATCACGGCCTGGTGCGAGATCGTGGCCATGGTGAGCTCATTCGCCGCCTCCATCGCGTTCCTCATCATGCACAAGAACGGCATTGTCCTGGGCACCTACAAGGAACTGCTGCTCACCATTGGCTTCACTACGCTCTGCTGGGTGATCACGGCCTTGTTTGGACCACAGACCGACCACGACACCCTGATCAGTTTCTATCGCAAGGTGCATCCCATCGGGCCGGGTTGGACCGAAATCCGCCGCCTAGCCGGGGTCGATCCCGTGGAAGCCGCCGCCTATGCCAGGCAGGACAACATCCCGTTGGCGATGGTTGGTTGGGTCACTGGCGTCTCCGTGATCTGGTCCGGCCTGTTCCTGGTGGGCAACTTCCTGTATGGCCGCATGGACTACGTCATGATGCTGACGGCCACGCTAGCCGTGAGCGGCACCATCCTGATCCTGGTGATCCGCCGCCTCTGGGAGTAAGCGGCTCGAAGGATAGACCGTCCGTCCGGTTCCGGATTGGGCATACTAGGCTCAAGCCCAATGCCCAATCTGAACCCGCTCCCCTGTCTCTCTTCCATCTCCCGTCGCAATCTGCTCAAGCTCTCGGCGGCTGGCCTAGCGCCGAGGGTGGAGGGTGCCGAGGCGCCCAAGTCGAATCTGCTCTACGTCGGCACCTACAACCAGGCCGATGGTCCCGAGGGCAGCCACGGCAACGGCAAAGGCATCCACCTGTTCCGCATGGACCCTGCCACAGGCGCCCTCTCGCCCGGCGAAGTCCTCACTCAAATTCCCAATCCGTCCTCGCTTGCCCTGCACCCCGACGGCAAGCATCTCTATTCCGCCAACGAGTCCGCCAACTCCAAGGAGGAAAAGGGGTCGGGCTCAGTCAGCGCCATGAGCGTCGATCGCGCCACCGGCCACCTCACTGTGCTCAACACAGTCAGTTCCCGCGGCGCTGGGCCCTGCCATCTCAGCGTGCATCCTTCCGGCAAGTTTGTCTTCGTCGCGAACTATCACGGTGGAACGGTGGCCGTTCTTCCCGTTCAGGCCAACGGCTCGTTGGGCGCCGCCACCGACGTCAAAGAGGGCCAGGGTAAGCTCGGCCATCTGCCCGCCGCCAGTGCGCCGCCCGGTAGCTTTGCCATCAGCGGGCACGACCGCACGCACGGCCACATGATCCAGGCCGATGCATCGGGTAAGTTCATCGTGTCCACGGACTTGGGGCTCGACCGCATTTACGTCTGGAAGTTCGATGCCACCGCCGGCAAACTCATCCCCGCGGCCATGCCGTTCTATCAGGCACCCTCGGGCGATGGTCCGCGCCACTTCGCCTGGCATCCGAAAGGTAAGTGGTTCTACAGCATTCAGGAAGAAGCCTCGACGCTGATCGCCTTCGACTACGACTCCGCAACGGGCAAACTCGCCGCTAAGCAGACCATCTCCAGTCTGCCCAAGGGTTTTGCGGGCACCAACTACACGTCCGAGGTCGCAATCTCTGCAGATGGCCGTTTCCTTTACGCCGCCAATCGTCTGCACGACTCCATCGCCGTGTTCGCCATCAGTGCGACCGGAACGCTGTCGTTCGTGGCCGAAGAGTGGACGCGCGGAGACTATCCGCGCAGCTTTACCATCGATCCCAGTGGCCGTTTCATGTACGTGTGCAACCAGCGCGCCGATGCGGTAACTTGCTTTAAAATCAATGCGCAAACGGGGGTACTGGCCTTCACCGGGCAGTACACGCCGGTCGGCACACCATCGATCATTACGTTCCTATAGGGATTCCGCGGCGGCCAGGTCCTCGGGACGCCCGACATCGCGCCACGCGCCCTCGATGGGGGAGATCCGCACTTCGCGGCGCTCGTCGAGCATCATCGTGAAGATGGATGTGAGTTCGTACTCACCCCGCGGCGACTTCTCCAGCCTGTCGAGGTAGGGGAAGACCAAGGGACTCATGCAGTAAAGGCCCGCGCTGTTCCAGCGGGTGGTGGACGTGCCCTGGGGCGGCTTCTCCACGACGCGGGTCACTACGCCCTGCTCCTCGTAGACGGCCGCGCCTTGCCACGGGTCGTCCACGTCCTTCACACCCATCACGGCCAGTGTCGCCGGGTGGTCCGTCAAGGTGGAAGCGCAGAGCGTATAGGCCGCAGGGGGGCAGAGGATGTCGGCAAAGGTCAGTAGGAACGGATCCGACCCGGCGAACTCTTTGGCTAGTCGCGCGGCCGATCCGGTGCCGTCGATGGGGTCCTGCAATACGAAATCGATGGGCAGGCGCCAGTGGCCGAAGTACGCCTCAATCATCTCGCGGCGGTAGCCCGTAACCACAAGAAACCGCTCAATTCCGACCGAGGCCAGCCCATCCAGGACGTGTTCCAGCATGGGGCGCCCGCGTACGGCCAGCATGGCCTTGGGGGTGTCGGCGGTGTATTCGCCCATCCGTGTGCCGCGGCCGGCAGCGAGGATGACCGCTTTTCGAATCATCGGCAAGCTCCTACAGATACAATGCACCAGCGCATGGCTTGGCGGCCAGCAGGTGCACCTCTGGAACGAATCCGGACCGGCGCGCATAGTAGCGCTCGACGACACCGGCCCGCACCTTCTCCAATTCGTTGGCCCGGCACAGGATGACGGCACAGCCGCCGAAGCCGGCTCCGGTGAGGCGCGCCCCCAGGGCGCCGGAGGCGGTGGCTGCGACGACGAGTTCGTCCAGATCAGCGTTGCTGATCCGCAGGTCGTCGCGCAGGCTGACGTGGGAGGCGTTCAGGATGGAGCCCAACGTCATGCCATCCCCATGTTCCAGAGCCTCGACGGCACGCGTGACACGGCCCGATTCGGTGATGACGTGGCGGAAGCAGCGTTGTTCGGGGTCGCGTAACCGGCTGGCCGCCATGGCTTTGAGGTCGCCCACCGAGTGCTGGGCGAGCGCCTCGGCAAACGAATCGAACCCAAGCTGGCGCAGGCCGCTGGAGCCCGCAGTGCGGCGGGCGTTGTACTCGGCGCGTGCGCCGCCGGACTTCTCGGCGGTAGTGAGGCTATGGGCCACCAGGAAGGCAAGGTCGGGCGGGATGGGCACGGGGGTGGCCGAGACTGGCGCGAAGTGGATGAGCAGGGCGCAATCCTGGCGGCAGGCCAGGACCGCGGCATGGTCCATGCCTCCACCCCGAGTCCCGACGAAGTACTCGCCCTCGGGCAGGACCTGCATCAGTTCCTCAAAGTTGGCGTCCACGCCGTTCGCACGAAGCAGAGCTAGCGTGATACCAGTGAGCAGAGCCGAGGAGGAGGACAGGCCAGCCGCCGGAGGCAGGTCGGAGACTACGGCCACGTCAATGCCGGCGCGGAGCTCCCACTTTTGCTGGACGGCCATGGCCGCCGCCTTGAGATAGTTCTCCCAATCGCCCGCGGGGGAGGCCTGGAGCCTGGGGGTCCAGTCGAACTCCCGATCGCCAAAGACGTCGGAGGCGGCACGAATGCGGCGGTCCTCGCGGCGGCGAAAGGCGATCTGGATGCGGCGGTCGATGGCGATGGGCAGCACCGGCAACAGGTGGTAGTCGATGTGTTCGCCAATCAGGTTGACGCGGCCGGGCACGGAAAGGACGGCGGACGGGCCGGGGCCGTAACGGGCCGAGAGCAGAGCCGCTGGATCAAGAGTGGGCATGCTTCACCTGGAGAGTGGCGCGACCTTCGAAAAAGTCGCAATGTCTTTGAAATCCAAGGCGTTGGTAGACGCGCTCAGCCGTATGGTTGGCCTGGTGGACCGAGAGAACAATGGTCTCCATGCCCTGGCGCAGCAGTTCCTGGACCAGGGCCGTGGTCAGGCGGGTCGCCCAGCCTTGGCCACGCCGGCTTCTTCGAGTGTAGACGTTTCCGATGGCCGCCACCCGATCCGCGGTGGAAACCAGGTGCGTGCCGGCGACGGCGGCGAGCTCGCCGTCGGCCCAGCCTCCGATGAAGACCGCCTGCTCCAGCATGGAGGGGAAGAAGAAGTCGGGACCTTCGTGGGCTGCTTCGCCGTCGGCGTAGAGATCGAGGAGTGCCTGCAAGTCAGCCGGGGTCAGGCGCACCGCGCCGTCGCTGGCGGCGGGCCGGAAGTCGCGGAGATCCAGCGACATACGCCACATCGGCTTGAGCGATTGCATGCGATAGCGCCGTTCCAGCAGGGGTACGGCGGCCGGTTGGATCTGCAGGATGTATTCCGGCTCGGGCGGCAGTTCGGCGACGAGTTGAGCGAGGTCGTCCCCCGCGCCCTGCATCCACAGGATGGGCGTGGGGAATTCGCGATAGAGCAGCGCCGTAGCGTCGCCCGACTGGAGCCACGAGCTGTGCTGAAAGTAGCCCTCGGCGAGGTCGCCCAGGGCGTAAGCGGCCCATGGCGCATCGCGGTGCAGGCGGGCTCGGATTGCAGTTCTCTCGAGAATCGGGGGCATGCGGAAAGCCAGTCACAAGGGTAGCGTATTTTTTCTCGTCGTGTCTTTTGAAGAGGATAGGGAGAAATTTCGGCTTTCCGGCGGCGGGCAGTTGGTGGAGGGCGTGTATCTTCCGCTCGGGAGAAACTGAATATGCCGGAGTCGATTTTCAAACTTCAACCGGACCGCACGGTGCAATTGCGGGGATTTGACCACCTGGGTGCGTCGGCGGCTGTGCATGGCGCAACGCCCTCGGGGTTCCAGGTGTCGGGTGAGTTCCGCGACGCCTCGGATTTCGCGGTGGTCACGCTATGGGATGCCGATAACTTCTTCGAGCATCCGACGCTGAAGTACCTGCCCGACCTCCGTTTCGACGGGTTGAAGCTGGACTTCGACGTGACCTACAGCGGCCTGATGCCGCTGACGTCGAAGAAGTACCCGACGATTGACTGGCCGTATCTGGACGCGGAGCTGGAGGGTGGCGTGCGTTCGAAGGTCCGTCTTTCCGACCATGCGACGGTAGTGGCGATGCCGGACCAACCGGCTCGGGCCGAGTTCACCATCGTCGGCGACCAGTTGGACGCCTTTGACCGCGTGACGCTGTGGTACCAGAATATGGCGTTCGACTACACGGTGCCGGGTAAGGTTTCGACGGAGTACCCGATCTACGCCCTGGGGGGCGGGCACAGCCATTCGGTGATCATCGGGGAACGTGGGTATGGGTTTTCCGAAAGCGAAGCGCAGAGTTCGGCGGCGGTGGCGGAGGAGTTGGTGATGCGCATAAACGGGCTGGTGGAGGGATGCGAGCCTGACCCGGAAGTGTTTGCCGCCATCGGTGACGATCCTTGGGTGTTGAGGCTGTACACCCGGCTGGATAACGGCGGAACGGTGGCCGTCAACGTGGAAGGGGGGTTCAGGGAAGACCTCTATCACGTCAGATCCGGCACGGTTTGCCGGGCCCTGCGCGACCAGATCAACAGTGCGAGCTACGGGGGTGCCGGCGTTTATGGGCTGCGGGCGGAAGCCGACGGTGTCATTCTGCGGATTCAGACAACGGAGGGCGGCTACGACGCGAACTTCATCCGGATGTATGCGTGCTCCAGGAACGAGCGGCTGCGAACAGCTCAGGACTACGTGAAGTTCGAGGGCGGGACGTCAACGGCTAAGCTGCACGTTTCATTGGACTTCTCCGCGCTTGGCTGGACCAGTGTCCGGCAGATGTGGATCACTCTGGCGCCGAGGCTGGCCGATGGCGAGGAGTATGAGGACACCCTCTGGTCCGCCAGCTTCGAGAACTGGACCGTGACCGGGCCGGAGGAGGTGAGGCGGCTGCGGGTGGCGGCCCCTGGTAGCGTGCGCGTGGGGTCGCTGGACCAACGCTGTGAATATCAGGGCTCTTGGCAGCCCGAGAGTGGCTTCTACATGGACAACTGCGCGCGGGTGACTCAAACGGCCGGCGCCGCGGTGACGGTCCGCTATCACTGTGCGCGGCCGCACGATCTGTGGCTGGGGACTTCACTGTCCTCCGACAGGGGGGCGGTGCGCGTCGAGGTGGACGGAGTTCAGGTGACCGACTTCGCGGCACGGTTGGGGGTGGACACAGCCGTGGTGACGCGCCGTCAGGTGGCGTCCGGCCTGGCGGCGGGCGATCACGTGGTCCGGCTGACGGCCCTATCGAGCTTCCCGTTC
Source organism: uncultured Paludibaculum sp. (assembly GCF_963665245.1). Lineage (NCBI taxonomy): Bacteria > Pseudomonadati > Acidobacteriota > Terriglobia > Bryobacterales > Bryobacteraceae > Paludibaculum > uncultured Paludibaculum sp. Next base: position 3,129,661 of record NZ_OY762267.1, on the reverse strand, counting down.
TACTTCGACTTCCTGGAGGCGGTGGTAGCGGGTGATGTGCCCGATGCGGCCCCTCCGCAGACGTTCCAGACGCCCGCGCTGGACTACTCGACCGACCACACCTACAAACTCCCGCCGGCGCGTATCTTGTGGATGCTGGACAAGTTAGGGGCGGCCGGGCCACTGAACGAGTACATCGGAATCCTGTGGTGGAACCAGAGGAAAAGAGTAGGAGGCTCCACGCCGGGGCTGTGCGTGGAGTTCAGCGGCGAGTTCAAGACGGGCGATCAGGTCTTCCTGACCATCGGTGAACAGCAGTGCGGCAAGTCGGTTCAGCTGGACGAGCCGGCGGAGTCGGTGGCGCGGCACTTCGCCTATCTGATCAATGCCACGTATGTGGGTGTCTGGGCGAAGGCGGACCAGACGAAGCTGTGGATCTGGTCGCGATCGGCGGACAAGGCCTACGAGTTTCCGGTCACGGGCCGGGTAGAGAACTCGGCGGAGTCGACGGGAGCCTTGTCCGGTGTCCCGGGCTACCTGATGGGCGGCGTGATGGGCGAGTGGGTGGTGGACGAGACGACGGAGCGGACCCTGAACGCGGGCGCGCGGGCTTGGCACTCAGAGTTCTACCGGCTGTGCGCCGCGTCGGGTCGGGCGGTGACGACAGCGGTGTCGATGGAGTTGGTGAATCCGCCTGAGGGTTTCGCCGCTTGTTTTCCCGACGGAGCGCCGGTGCTGACTGATATGGGGTTCGGCGGTTTACGGTCGACGCACTGTGCATTTTCGCCACCCATGCAAGCTTTTCAAACACGTGTATTCACTGACCTTGCCGGGCTGATGTCGACGGCGGGCCTGGATCCGGATCTGCAAATGGGCGAATTCACGTGGTGGTACTTTACCAACTACTCTTCGGAAAACCCCTTAGGGGGGATGGCCTACCACGACGCGGCGACTGAGGCGGCTGCCCGAGTGGCCCTGGGCCGGCCGTTATACATTTTCCGCGGGCCGGATGACGACCCCAGTGTGAATGGCGGGAGTGACGCGGCGTTTCTGGCCAATAGGTTACGCGACTATGCGCGGAGTATCGGCAACGCTGTTCGGCTGGCATTCCCCACGACAAAATTGGAGATACTTTTTCCGTATGACGTGAATCATCCTAACCCAATTGGAATCCACCACTTGGGTGGACGGCTGAACCGGCGTGTCAACCTGCCGGTGGAATGGGGTACTAAAGTTTTGTCGGGCTTCGACCGATTCCGGATTGAAGCATTGGATTGTGGTGCGTGGTCCAGAGACCTGGACTTGGCTCGAAGTTGTTTGCGGCTCCCGATTGAGCTTGGCTGGCCACCGGGTGCCGTTCGGGCCATGATCCCCGTTTTTAGAGGCTCGTATCCATGGTCCCGAGAGGTCGATTATGCGAAGGAACTCGGAATGGAGTGCACGAATCTCTGGGCCTTCGATCATGTCTGCCTCTACGGATTGACTTTGTCGGCGCCCGGTGTGGGCCGCGCGTACCGATTTGGGTGAAGCAGGCTGGTTGGTTAAGGGATTTTAGGATCCTGTGTGGGGGAGCCAACCCTGAGGCGAAGGAACTTTTGCACTTAGTCGGGTATGAACCGGCAAGGTCACTGGTACTATTCGCTAGTTAGCGGAGAAAGCGGATGCGTTGTCAAAGGTGCGGGAGATCCATCAGCCCGCTGAGGCAATTGACGGACCGCGAGTTCTGCGGCGAGAGCTGCAGAAGACGGGGGCCGCGTGCCTCCGCGTCGATGATGAGGGATATGGAGTATGAGGAAGACCCTTTCTGGGAGTCGACTCACTCCGAGCCAAATAAGCAACAACAGGGCAAGTCATCGAACACCGCATTGGCCGGTGTTGTTTTCGGCATTCTGGCCGCCATGTTCGGTTTGCGTCTGATGTTTCCGGACAGCAACGCGGGCAGCGGACCGAGTCCCCTGGCCAGCGCGGCGCCGACCACGCTGCCGAGCGGAGGAGACGACCGCCATCTGGTGCGGCGATCGAGTGTCACCAACAACTGGGTGAGCTGGTTGCAGAGCCACCTGCCCGGTGAGCAACCGCTGCAGATGCGATCTGACTTCAAGGGCCGCGTTTCCGAGTGGACGGGCACTGCGTCGGGCTGGTCCTGGAACGGCGGCGTGGTGACTCCAGGGAAACTCCGCCTGTGGCGGCCGACCTTGAACAGCAAGGACTACGAACTGCAATTCCGGGCGTCGATTGAACGGAAGGGCATGGGTTGGGCGTTCCGGGCGCGGGATACGGACAACTACTACGCGACCAAGATACTGATCTCGGGGACGGGGCTGTCATCGAGCGCGAGCATACTGCGCTACGGGGTGATGAACTCCTGGACGTTTGACCGGGCTGAATTGCCGCTGCCGATGACACTGCAGCGGGACCGCCGCTACAACATCACGGCCATGGTGCGGGGCAGCCGCTTCACGACATTGATCGACGGGCATGTCGTGGACGAGTGGTCCGACTCGAAGCTGAAGTCCGGTGGCGTCGGGTTCTTCGCCGACCAGGGTGATGCGAGCGCTATTGAGTGGGCTGATTTCCGGGAGCAGAAGGGCTGGTTGAGCCGGTGGCTCTCCGCGTCGCTCTTCATTCCTCCGAACCTGATGGTTCCGTAGGGATCACAGTTGCGAATTGGGCCGGTCCATCGGAGTGGAAAGAACGATGGACGTGACGGTGGGCCCGAACAGGCTGAACTTCTGAATGATCTGCTCGAGTTCCGCCACGTCGCGCACTGAAGCTTTGAGGATGAAGGCTTCCGCGCCGGTGACGTGGTGGCATTCCTCCAGGCAGGGCTCCAGCGGCACGATCCTCAGGAACTTCGGATACTCCTTGGGCGGCACGTGGACACGTAGAAAGACGCGCAGCGGCCGGCCGATAGCGGCCCTGTTGATACGAGCCGTGTATCCCTGAATGATTCCCTGATCTTCCATGCGCCGGACGCGCTCCGCCACTGCAGGCGGAGTGAGTTTCACACGGCGGCCGAGCTCGGCGAAGGGCATACGCGCATCCTCCTGCAACAGTTTCAAAAGCTGCCAGTCCCGTGCGTCCATCGATTCCATGGTCTTTCCTCGATTCGGCCTTCGATCCCGTCTGTCCAAAATCGGCAATCGTTTCTAACATACTGGCATGGACGCTTTTTGGAAAGGGATTGTACTGGGATTCTCGATCGCGGCGCCGGTGGGGCCGATTGGACTGCTGGTGTTAAGACGTTCTCTCACGAGCGGGATGCGTGCGGGGTTCATCTGCGGCCTGGGCGCCGCGGCGGCGGACCTCTGCTACGGGGCGCTGGCGGTGCTGGGCGTCACGATGCTGGCAGCCTGGCAACGGCCGGCGGCGGTGATTGGAGGATTGCTGCTGTTCTGGCTGGCGTGGCAGACGCTGCGTAGTGAGCCGGGCACGGAGGCGGCACAGGGCTCGGGGTTCTGGTCGACGTTCCTGCTGACGGTCTCGAACCCCATGACGATTCTCGCCTTCGCGGCGATGGTGGCCGGCGTGGGGGCCACGGCGCCGGTGTGGTTTGTCGGCGGCGTCTTCACCGGGTCGATGATCTGGTGGGCGATTCTGTCGACTTCGGCATCGTTGATGCGGCAGCGGGTGACACCTGTTGCGTTCGTCTGGATCAACCGGGTCGCGGCGTGCGTGCTGTTCGGATTTGGGTTGAGTGTGATTGGGAGGCCGTTTTGGGATGTTTGGTAGTGGGCGGGGATGATAACTATCAGGTGTCAGCCAGGCCGGGTTGGCCGCTGATAGATTCGGATGCTGTTGCCGGTGGTGCGGGCGCTATCTGGGTTGGGATGGGCCCCCGGCGATGCCGGGGGTAATGGTGGGGGCGGATTTGGTTGTGGGTTGGAGACAAGCTTTCAGAATTCAGCCCTCAGCGGTCAGCCGTCAGCTCCGGGATCGTCCGCGGAGGAATTTGCGGGTTGGGGCGTTTGCGGGGGCTGGGGACCCCGCGCGGACCTGGGGTCCGCCGTACTTGCAGGGCCCGCAGGCTGACCGCTGATGGCTGAAGGCTTGGCTCCCCTAGTGTCCGGACTTCCGAAACCAGCCACTTAGTAAAGCGGTACTCGTGCGCCCTGTGTGACTTTGGCGGTGAGGCGGCCGACGCCGTCGATGCGCGAGTCGACCACGTCGCCGGCTTTGATGCGCGCACCCTTGGGACAGCCGGTGGAGATGAGGTCTCCGGGCGCCAATGTGAAGAAGTCGCTGTGGAAGCGGACCAGTTCGTGGGGCAGGTGGCGCATGTGGTGGACGAAGTCGCGGGAGCAGATTCCGCCGTTGTGGCCGGTGATTACCTCGAGAGCGGCGACGTCAGGCACCTCGTCGGCGGTGACGATGATGGGCCCAAAGCTGAAGAACGTATCGATGGACTTGGAGCGGGTGAGGTAGCGGGTGTTCTTCGCGAGGACGTCGAGTGCGGTGAGGTCGAGCGTCGTGGTGTAGCCGAAGATCACCTCGGGGATGTGCTCGGCTGGAACGAAGCGGCAACGGCGGCCGATGACCACACCGAGTTCGCCTTCGGCGTCGACGTCATTCGACACTTCGGCCGGGGGCAGCACGATGTCGCCGCCGGGCCGGAAGAGGCAGGAGGCGGGCTTCATGAAGCTGCCGGGCTCCTCCGGTTGGACGGCGTTGATGTCTTCGGCGTGGCTCTTGTAGTTGAGGCCGATGCACCAGATCTTGGGCGGAGTGAAGGGCAGCTGAGGTGTGATCTCGGAAAGCGGCTCGCCCTCGATGCCGCGCAGGTCCTGGAGGGCGCTGAGGTCGCCGGACTGGATCAGGCTCAGCAGATCGGCGGGCAGCGCTGAGCCGCGCTTCGCATTGATCTCGCTGAAGAGGACGGCAGCGCCGTTGTGGAGCACGGCCGGGCCGTGCTGGGTGTTCATCAGTTTCATAAGCTTCTCGCGATGTCGACGAGGTCGGAAAACAGGCCGTAGGCGGTTTGCTCCAGGCCGGGCTTCAGAGTGAAGACGCCGAGCTTGCCCATGAGGTCGGTTTCCAGCACCAGGAGATTGGATGTGCCGCGCATGGAGGCAAGGATGTCGTCCTTGTCGAGCACTTCGGCACGGACGCGGAGCTTGACGGCTCCGGCGGCGCGCCTGGCTCGGGCGACGAGGGCGACGGTCTTGCCGGTGGCTTCGATTTCGGCCAGTTTTTCCGGCGTGAGTTTGCCGATGCCGCGGCGGTCGACCTGTTGCGGAGTGACGCGGGCGTCCATGATGACGTTGGCCAGCGCCGCGGCCTTGCAGGCGGAGTCCCAACCATCGATATCGAAGACGGGATCGGCTTCGGCGACGCCCAGGGCGCGGGCCTCGGCGATGCCCTCGTCGAGGGTGAGGCCTCGGCTCATGGCGGCGAGGATTACCTTGGTGGTGGAGTTGAAGACTCCGGCGAAGCCTTCGATTTTGACGCCCGGCAGGTTGTTGCGGACGAGGTTGTAGACGGGCGTGCCGTCCATGGTGGTGGCCTCGTGGCGGAACTCGAGCCCGGCGCGGCGGGCTTCCTCGCGCAGGGCGTTGTAGGCAAAGGCCACGGGTCCTTTGTTGGCGGTGATCACATGCATGCCGCGTTCAAAGGCGGAGCGGATGTGGGTGATGGCGGGCTCGCCGGACTCGGGGTTGAGCGGGGTGAGTTCGATGGCGACCTCGGCGCGAGCTTTCTCGAGGAATTCGTCGATGGAGGCGGCGGCCGGGCCGAAGGCGGGATCGACGGGCAGGCCCTTCAGATCGTAAGCCGAACCGTGACGGCCGGTGTGGGCCGCCACGATCCGGAAGGGATAAGCAGAACGTTTCTGTTCGAGGAGGCGCGCGAAGGCGCGCCCCACGTGGCCATAACCGATGATTGCGACTCTCAAAACTCTAGCTTCTCAATGAGGGCGTTGAGTTCAGTGTCGAGGGTTGTGCGGCGTTTACGCAACTCGCTCTGGCGGTCGCGGAGCTGAGCGAGGGTGGTGTCGAGCTTGGCGAGCTCGGCGGCGTAGCGATTTACCTGCGCTTCCTGGCCGGCGATGCGGCTGAGGGAGTTGAGGTTCTGGCGGATGCGATCCTGATCGCGGCTGATCTCACTGGTCTGCGTTTCGATCTGTCGCAGCTCATTGTCGGCGGCGGCGATATCGGCCTTCTTGGCCGCGATGGCTTCGAGCTGTTTGCGGGCCGTGGGCGCGAGCTGTTTGTTCTGGATGTACTCGCCGAGCACATCGGGTGTCAGCGAGCTGACCATGATGGACTGCTGGAGCTCGCGCTCCTGGACGACGGCGAGCTTGGCGTTGCCCTTGGCGGCGAGCTTCACGTTGAAGCGGTATTTGTTGGCGCTGGTTTCGTCGGCCTTGGGGCTGAGCAGCTTCTGCGTGGGGTCGACCGGGTGCTCGATGACCAAGGTCTTTTCCTTGGCGTCGGCGTTGTCGATTGTGTAAGTGGTGGTGGTAACGACGGCGCTGTTGGTGATGATGATGCCGCGATTGGCCTTGAATGAGCGGATGACGTCACTGGTGGTGTCGAAGTTGGTGGTGACGCGGGTGCCCTGGTCGACCGAGTAGCTGATGAGGCGTTTCTCGCCGGCCTTGAGCGTTTCCATCAGAGCCTCGCCAGAATAGCCGCCGGCCTGATAGACCGTGATGGGGCCGCCGTCGAGGGTCTTGCCGGTGCTGTTCGTGATTTCGGCGGCGTTGCGCGGGTTGAGCTGTGAGCGGTCGGAGTAGACCAGGAGCTTGCGGGCGCCGACCTTCTGCTGGAGGAAGGGCAGGAGCATGGACTCGCCCTTCTTCGCGGTGACGGGCGTGGAGAAGCGGTATTCGAAGAGTTCTCCGGCTTCGCGGGCCTCGGTGTTGATGTTGAGCATGCCGGAGCCGGCGGAGAGCATCATGGCCTCGGCTGCGGGCGCGGGGGCGGCGGGCGCCATGGCCATCATTTGCCGGTTGGACTTTGCCCTGCCGGCCATGATGCGGCCGTCGGCCAGGCCTTCCGCGCGAGTATCGGCCTCCTTCTTCATCGCGCTCTCATAGAGCACGGGCGCGACGGGCTGGTCGTCGGGCAACGATGCCTCGGGGCGTGTCAGGAATCTGGGTTCGTAGAGACGGCTGATGAAGGAGACGGGCCGGCCGCTGACTACGGTGAGGTCAACGTTGGTCCAGTCTTCGCCGGAGGCGTTGTCGACGATGGCCCAGCCTTCGAGAGTGGAGTCGGCCGCATCGGTCAGCGCCAGCCGGTAGCTGGACTTCCAGACGGCGGCGGGGATGAGGTAGCGGGCGATGAGCTTACCGGCCGAGGCGGTGTCGATGAAGACCGCGCGCTTGTCCTTGGAGCGGGACTGAGCGATGGCGGCGAGGGCGTCGACGAACTGCTGCTGGAGTTTCGCGTCGGTGAGCTTCAGACCCGACGCGGCGTCGAGGTCGATGAGGCGGAGTTCCCCGGAGTCGGTGAGGATGGTGAGCTCCTGCCGTTGGCCCTGCTGGGGCAAGGGCGCGAGGCGGCCGGTGACGATGACTCCCGACACGGTGTTGGGCCCGTACTTCATCTCGATGTGTGCTCCGCGCCAGCGATCGAGGATCAGGACGAGCGGCTGTTGATCCAGAATCTGGATGCCCTGGCCGGCGAGCTTGCGTTGGAGCGGCTCGCTGAGTTCGTAACGGATGCGGGCTACACCACCGTGGGCGTCGACGACCAGCGACTTGAGGACGTCGTCCATCTCGGAGGCCTGGAAGTCGAGACGGCCTGGTTCTCCTGCTTTTACCTCCCCCGAGCGCTCATAGTAGGCGACTCCATTCTTGTAAAGGATGACCTTGGTCACCGGCAAATCGGCCGCCTGAATCAGGCTGGCTGAAAGTATCATGGCGAGCGCTTGTTTCATGACGTCTCCCCTTCCTTGATGGTATGTTCAGAGGGCGCACCCATGGCGAACCTCTCGCTACTCCTGGTGGACGACGAACTCCCGCTGCTGGGGCTGCTCCGAAAGTACCTGGAGCGGCAGGGCTATACGGTCGATGTTTGTGAAACCGGCCAGGCTGCTATCGAGAAATGCCGCCAGACCCCCATTCCCTTTCACCTTGTTGTGCTCGATTTGAAGCTGCCCGACATGCCGGGCGAGGCCGTGATGGAGGTGCTGCTGCGTGAGTCCAACACGGTGCGCGTGCTGATTTCGAGCGGAACGCCGTTTAGCAATGAGGTTGTGGATAAGGCGCTGCGGCCGCGAGTCGGGTCGTTGTTGAAGCCATTTGTGCCCAAGCAACTGCTGGAAGCGATCGCGGAGCTGGTGCCTTCGAGCCGAGCCGCCGGAACGGGGTAGGGCGCCGGTCCCTGCGCCACTCGCAGGGGGCGGGTGTCACTGGTAGAGAAGATGCTCCGGGTCAACCCAGACCACAAAAAATGTCCGGTCGATAAAGAAGCCATGGACGCGCCCATGTTCATTGCTCGAAACCTCGAACTGCCACGCTGGAAGGCCGCGCAGTTGTTCATTGAGACACCCAAACCCGAACGGTTCCGACGTGGTTTTCCAGTCGAGCGAGTGGCAGCGCAACGATTTGGATTTGTTGCTCTTTAGCTCACTCACGCTGAAGCCGTGCAGCGCCTTCAGTCTCTCAAGTAGCTTCGGCAAATACCCATCCCTGCACTTGTCTACCGTGAACTTTGGGTTGGTGGCCAAATCGAGGTGTTTGAAAGAAAACAGCAGGGAATCGTCGCCTTGCTTGATCTCTGGCTGGGGGATTTTCCCGTATGAGTGGGGTTTCCCCGGTCTAATCTTACCCATTCATCTGTGAACGGTAGAACGTCCTCATGTCCTCGTGGGAGATTACCGCGGCGGAAGGCTCATCGGCCGCAAGCCCGCCGCGCGCGTTTCTCCAGGGCGCCTCTTCGTGAGTGAGAAGCTCCAGCGCGTAGGCTGTCATTGTCCCGTAGACGCTCATCACCTCGGCTAGGTGATCCTCGGTCGTCTGGCCGAGCACCGGCAAATCTGGATTGTCCTCAATCGGCTTCCACGCCCAGTCCTTGTAGCGATGATAGACCGAAGGCACTACCGGCCCATGAACCCACGCCTGGATCGGCTCCCTAAATAGCGGCTCGTCGTGGATGGCCAAATGCCAAGCCTGCGCATAGTACAAGAGCTTCTGCAGCTTCAGATTGGATACCGGATCGCCATGCCGATGTGAGAATGCGATGAAGTAATCAGCGACGATCTGGGCTGTGATCACGCGGCTCCTTTCGTCCATTGTCACGCCAATGCTACCGCAGGTCATCTGGGAGTGCAATTGGTTACATTGCTTATACTTCCGCTCTTCAGGGAGTCTCCGGGACGGCGCCACTACTTGCTTGGACGGGTGGTGGCGTGCGACGGTTTCGTTGGAGGGCGCCATAGCGGCGCGTGAACTGGTCCGCCTCAGTCGAGCATCAGCATTAGCTTGTCGACGAAGTTCTCCTCTTCTTCCGACCACAGAATGCGGCGGTCGATAATCAGCTCATTCTCGATGTCCTGCGCCAGATGCAGCATGCTGCGGATGTTGGACTGCACGGGGCGGAGCTGGTCGCTTTGCGGCTGGGGCAGATAGAGCTGCTCGGGTCCAAAGTCGACCCGGGCGTGCTCGCCGCGGCCGCTGTCGAACTCAGGGCCGTAGATTTCGATGGTCACGGGTGAAGGCTTCAATTCCCAGTCGCCGTCCCACTGATAGAGTTCCCAGCGGGTTTCTATCTGCAGGGCGCAGTCGTCGTGGAGGAAGTCCTGGGCCCGGGCGGACAGGCCCTGCGGGTCGAGTTCACCTTCGATGAACTCTTCCCAGACGGGCGGCTCCCGAAAGCTGAGCGCGCAGACGCGGAAGATGCCTCCGGGCGACAGGCGGGAGACCGGGAGAACGCCCAGGGCTTTCTTCATGTAGAGCGGAAGAGCCAGGGTAGAAAAATTCTTCAGCCAGAGAGAGAGATAGAGGGGATCACCCATTCCGTCCATTGTAAAGCGGCGAGGGGGATTAGCGAACCTCTTCGATCTCGAGGGAGACCTGCTCCCACTCGGCCAGGACCACGTCGAGTTGCTTGCGGCGCTGGTCGAGGAGCTCCATCTGGCGGCGAGTCTCCTCGGCGTTGACGAAATCCTGCAGGGCCTGCTCGAGCTGGGCGATCTCCGATTCCAGGTCCATCGAGCGGGCCTCTAGCTTGGCTGCCTTGTCTTCCAACTGCTTGACCTTCAGTGGGTTGAGGCGCTTGTTCTTTGACTCGACCTTCTGCGCGGCGGGGTCCTCGGCGACGGGCTCAGGAGTTGCGGCGACGACCGGGGAGCCGCCGGCTTTGCGGTATTGGTAGTCCTCGTAGTTGCCGGGGAAGACTTCCACTTCGCCGTTGGCGATCTCGAAGACCTTGGTGGCGAGTTTGTCGATGAAATAGCGATCGTGCGAGACGAAGACGACGGTGCCGGTGAAGGCCTGAAGGGATTCGAGTAGGACGTCCTTGGCGCGCAGGTCCAGGTGGTTGGTGGGTTCGTCGAGGAGAAGGAAGTTGGACGGGTTCAGCAGCATGCGGGCCAGGGCGTAGCGGTTGCGTTCGCCGCCGCTGAGGACGCCGATCTGCTTGAAGACGTCGTCTTCGCTGAAGAGGAAGCAGCCCAGCAGGCTGCGGAGCTCGGTGACGGTCTTGCCGTTGGCGACACTCATGAGGTCGTCGAGAAGGCGCGAGTCAGCGTCGAGTTCCTTGTACTGATCCTGGGCGAAGTAGTCGGGTTGAACGTTGTGGCCGATCTTGTAATCGCCGCGGGTGAGGGATTCGGTGCCCGCCAGGAGCTTGATGAGGGTCGACTTGCCGGCACCGTTGACGCCGACGAGGGCGACGCGTTCCCCGCGCTCGATGGCGAAGTTCACTTTGTCGATGATGACGCGGTCGCCGTAGGCTTTGCAGACGTTGGTGAATTCGGCGACAACGCGGCCGGAGGCCTTGGGCTGCGGGAAGGAGAAGTGGATGGCCTTCTCTTCGGGCGGGATCTCGATGCGTTCGATCTTCTCGAGTTCCTTGATGCGGGACTGGACCTGCTTAGCCTTGGTGGCCTGGTAGCGGAAGCGGTTGATGAAGGCTTCGAGCTGCTCGATGCGCTCCTGCTGGTTGCGGTAGGCGGCTTCGAGGAGGGTCAGGCGCTCGGTCTTCTGGGAGAGATAGCGCTCATAGCCGCCGGTGTAGAAGTGGAGATTTTTGTTCCAGAGCTCGACGATTTTGGAGACGGCGACATCGAGGAAGTAGCGGTCGTGGGAGATGAGGACGAAGGCGTTGGGATAGTTGCCGAGGTACTCTTCCAGCCAGTTGCGGGCTTCGAGGTCGAGGTGGTTGGTGGGTTCGTCGAGCAGCAGGAGGTCGGGCTGTTCCAGGAGGAGTTTGGCGAGCGCGATGCGCATCTGCCAGCCGCCGGAGAAGTATTCGGTGCGCTTGGTCCACTCTTCCTTGGGGAAGCCGAGTCCGCTGAGGACGCTGCCGACCTTGGCTTCGAGGGCGTAGCCGTCGCGGTTGCGGAACTGGGAGTCGAGGTGGCCGAAGCGGTCGGTGGTGATGGCGTATTCTTCGCTCAGCGGGTCGAGTTCGCTCATGGCGTGGGCGAGCTGTTCCATCTCGCGTTCCATGTCGCGGATGTGGTCGAAGACGGAGAGGCACTCCTCGAAGACGGTGCGGCCGGAGAGGCTGAGGCCGTCCTGGGGCAGGTAGCCGGCGGTGATGCCTTTCTGGGTGGTGACGTCGCCGGTGTCGATGGTTTCGAGGCCGGCGAGGATCTTCATGACGGTGGACTTGCCTGTACCGTTGGCGCCGACGAGGCCGACGCGGTCCTGCGGGGTGATGAGCCAGTTGACCCCATCGAAGAGGAGCTTCGGACCGAAGCGTTTACTGGCGTTTACGAGCGAAATCATTAATTCGGGAACTCTCTTGTCAGCGCGCGGCGTGGCGCAGGATGCGGCCTCCGCGGGCGTCGGTCAATTTGCCGTCTTCCACCATGACGACGCCGTTGACGAGGACGAAGTCGAAGCCTTCGGTGTACTGGTGGGGTTGGGTGTAGGTGGCTTTGTCCTGGACGCGCTCGGGGTCGAAGACGAGGATGTCGGCGGCGGCGCCTTCCCGGAGCACGCCGCGGTCCTGGAAGTTAAAGGTGCGCGCGGGCAGGGAAGTCATGCGGCGGATGGCGTCTTCCCAGGTGAGGACTCCGCGCTTGCGGACGTATTCGGCGAGGACGCGGGCGTTGGTGCCGTAAGCGCGCGGGTGGGGCATGCCTTCGCCGAAGATGCGGATGCCGCCGTCGCTGGCGATCCCGGTATTGGGGTAGCGCATGATGCGCAGCATGTCTTCGTCGCCCATGGAGTGGTAGATCATCTGGGCTCCGCCGGCGGCGACCATGTCGAGGATGGTGTCGATCTGGTTGGCGACGGTGGGCTCCTGGCCGCGGAGTTTGGTGACGTCGACGATGTTCTTGCCCTCGAACTCGGGGTTGGGGGTGTAACGGGCGACGATGGCGTAGCTGTAGTCGGCGTGGCCGAGGTCCTTGATCATGCGCTCCATCTGCTCGGCGATCTCCTTGCGGGAGCCGGGCGTGGTGAGGCGTTCCTTGATTTTGGCCTGGCCGTCGGCGAGGGCCCAGGAGGGCAGGGTGATACCGAGGTTGGTGGAGGAGTGGTCGTACGGGTATTGGTCGACGACGACATCGACGCCTTTGCGGCGGTACTCCTCGACGAGGGCGAGGGACTTATCGCTCATGCCCCAGAGACGCGGGGTATCGATCTTGAAGTGGGAGAGTTCGACGCGCATGCCGGCTTCCTGGCCGACGCGGGCTGCCTCGTTGATGGCGTCGAGGATCTTGGCGCCTTCATCGCGCATGTGGGAGGCGTAGACGCCCTGATAACTGGCGGCGGCGCGGGCGAGGTCGACGACTTCATCGCTGTTGGAGTAGGTGCCGGGGATGTAGATGAGTCCGGTGGAGAAGCCGACCGCGCCTTCCTGCATGGCCTCGTGGATGAGCGCCTTCATTTTGGCGATCTCGTCCGGAGTGGCGGGGCGGTTCTCGGTACCCATCACCTGGCGGCGGACGGTGTTGTGTCCGATGAGGGAGGCGAGGTTGAGTCCGAGGCCTTTGGCTTCGAGGGATTGGAACCACTCAGCCATATTGGTGACGGAGCCGCCGCAGTTGCCCGTGACGATGGTGGTGACGCCGTCCAGCAGGTAGTTGTCGCCGCGCGGGACCTTTTCGACGGCGCCCTCGACATGCGTATGGACGTCGATGAAGCCGGGGCTGACCAGGCGGTTGCGGGCGTCGATAACGCGCGCGGCCGTGGCGTTATGCAGGGCTCCGATGGCGACGATGCGGCCGTCCTTGATGGCGACGTCTGCGCGGAACCAGGGATTGCCGGCGCCGTCGAGCAGGCGGCCGTTGCGGATGAGGGTGTCGTACTGTGCCTGCGCCATCGCCGCGCAGAGGAGGATGAGCGCGAACAGTTTCATGGATGCGTTCTCAGGCGGCCAGCGGACCGCAGAAGAAGTCGAGCGAACGTGCGATGAACACCCGGAGTTCGCTGCGCTTCACGACTGCGTCAAGGAAGCCGTGCTGAAGTACGAATTCGGAGCGCTGGAAGCCGGCGGGCAGCTTCTGGCGAATGGTCTGCTCGATAACGCGCGGACCGGCAAAGCCGATCTGGGCGCCGGGCTCGGCGATGTTCAGGTCGCCAAGCATGGCGAAACTGGCGGTGACGCCGCCGGTGGTGGGGTCCGTCAGCAGGCTGATGTACGGAATCTTGGCTTCGTCCAGTTTCATCAGGGCGGAACTGATCTTGGCCATCTGCATCAGACTGATGGCGCCTTCCTGCATGCGGGCGCCGCCCGAGGCCGAGACGATGATGCAGGGCGACTTGTCGGCGATGGAGCGTTCGATCATACGGGTCATCTTCTCGCCGACGACCGCGCCCATTGATCCGCCGATGAACTTCAGTTCCATGGCGCAGACGTGCACCTGGCGGCCTTGGATTTTGCCGGTGGCCGAGATGACGGCGTCCTTCATTCCGGTGCTTTTCTGCATGCCAGCCAAGCGATCCCTATAGGGTTTGGAATCGACGAATTCCAGCGGGTCGGAGGACGTCATGCCGGCATCGTGCTCCTGCCACACGCCGCCATCGAGGAGGTAGTTGAGGCGTGTACGGGCATCGATGCGGAAGTGGTGGCCGCATTTCGGGCAGCACTGCAGGGTCTCTTCGAGGTCTTTCCGCCAGATGATCTGGCGGCAGCCGTCGCACTTGATCCACAACCCTTCGGTGCGGATATGGCGCTCTTCCTCGCTTCGGACCGCGGTGACTTTCTTCTGGAGTTTGAACCAGTCCATGGGTGGGCGGACTCCGCCTCAAACCACCGTAACAATTCGGAGCGGGTGTACTCAACTGCGATTCTCGGCGATACTGTCCCCTTGAAGCTGTATTTGTATTTCATCGGCAAGCCGCGGGACGTGCACTCGAACGGCATGGCACAGGAGTTCGTGAAGCGGGCGTCGCGGTATATGGCCTGTGAAATGAGAGAGATCCAGCCGGGCCGGTTCGATCTTTTTGGCCGCCATGCGACGGCTCGCAAGGTGTTTCTGGACCCGGCTGGCAAGCCGATGGATTCCCAGGGATTCTCCACGCTGGTGGGGAAGGCGGAGTTGGAGGCGCGGGACGTGGTATTTCTGATAGGCGGGCACGACGGGTTGCCGGCGGAGTGGAAGCCGAAGGCCGATCTGCTGCTGTCGCTGTCGCCGATGACGATGCCCCATGAGTTGGCCCGGGCCGTTCTGGCAGAGCAGATCTACCGGGCTCTGACGATGCTTCGGGGTCATCCGTATCCACGGTAGAGTTATCGTTTAAGTACAATAAAAAGGCGAGTATTCTCCTTCATGCTGAAACAGACCATCTTTCGCGAATACGACATCCGCGGCATTGCGGATGTGGAGTTGCTGAGCCCCGATATCGTGGGGCTCGGGCGAGCCCTGGGTACTTTTTTGCTCCGCAATGGGGCCACCCGGGTGAATGTGGGCCGGGACGTCCGGCTGAGCGGCCAGCGGCTGCGCGACGCTCTGGTGGAAGGGCTGCTGAGCACGGGTTGCCAGGTGACGGATCTGGGCCAGGTTCCGACGCCGGTTCTCTATTATTCGGTGCAGCACCTCGGCTCGGAGGCCGGGGTGATGATCACGGGTTCTCATAACCCCTCTGAATACAACGGCTTCAAGACCATGCTGGGGAAGGGCACGATCTACGGCGCCCAGATCCAGGAGGTCTACCGGATTCTCAAGGACGAGGACTTCCTGGCGGGTGAGGGGACGCTGAGCACGGCGGATGTCATTACGCCCTATGTGGAGGAGATTCCGAAGCAGTTCCCGTTCTCGCGGCGCGTGAAGGTGGTTTTCGATGCCGGGAACGGCGTGGCGGGTCCGACGATGCACCGGCTGCTGGAAAAACTGGACATCGAGGCGACCGAGATGTTCTTCGAGCCGGACGGGCGGTTCCCGAACCATCACCCGGATCCGACGGTCGAGCACAACCTGGATCTGTTGAAGGCGGAAGTGGCGCGGCAGGGCGCTGAACTCGGGATCGCATTTGACGGCGACTCGGACCGGATTGGCGCGGTGGACGAGAAGGGCACCGTGATCTGGGGCGACATGCTGATGCTGATTTATGGCCGGGAGATTCTGACGCGCAAGCCGGGGGCGACGTTCATCGGCGAAGTGAAGTGCTCGCAGGTGATGTACGACGAGCTGAACCGGCTGGGCGCGAACGCGATCATGTACAAGACCGGCCACTCGCTGATCAAGGCCAAGATGAAGCAGGAGCATGCGGAACTGGCGGGTGAGATGTCAGGCCACATGTTTTTTGCGGACCGCTACTACGGGTATGACGATGCGTTGTACGCGGCCTGCCGGCTGATCGAGATCGTGGCCGATTCCGGGCGGCCGCTGTCGGCGCAGACCGAGGGGCTACCGAAGATGGTGTTCACGCCGGAGCTGCGGGTGGATTGTCCGGACGAGCTCAAGTTCCAGGTGGTGGACCGGGTCAAGGCGCATTTCCAGGCGATCCGGCCGACCGTGGATGTGGACGGGGTCCGCGTCCTGTTCGACGAAGGCTGGGGGCTGGTGCGCGGCTCGAATACGCAGCCGATTCTGGTGCTGCGGTTCGAGGCCCGTTCCCAGGAGAAGCTGGACGAGTATCGGAAGACCGTCGAGACGGTGGTGGAAGAGGCCAAGGCGGCTGTCGGGGCGTAGGGCCGCGATTGAAGAAACCCAGGAGGCGAAATGCTGCGGGCTGTGCTGCTGCTGATTCTGGCGA
Source organism: uncultured Paludibaculum sp. (assembly GCF_963665245.1). NCBI lineage: Bacteria > Pseudomonadati > Acidobacteriota > Terriglobia > Bryobacterales > Bryobacteraceae > Paludibaculum > uncultured Paludibaculum sp. Next base: position 3,113,364 of record NZ_OY762267.1, on the reverse strand, counting down.
TGGCATCGCCGACAGCCGAGCGGCTTAGCCCGCGCTTCGTCTTTGTGAATTCGTGGTACGTGGCGCAATTGGGGCCGAGGCTGCCGGATTCGGTCGCCATCGTTGTGCTTTGGCCTGATGGGCGGCTCCAGCACGTGGACTGTGTGGTGCGGCCGGGGACTCGGAAGGGGACGGTTCGGGTGTTCCTGGATGGGAGCGCCCAGGTGGCGACAGGGCGTTGGGCAGGGACGAAGTACGGGGCCATCGGGGTGAAGATCCGGCGCTTCAACGCCTATAGTACGAGTGGCTTAGGCTCGGCTCCCATTGACGGAGAACTACGCGTGGATGGGTATGCCAAGGGCCGGGCGGCTGCGCACTGCGAACGTGACGTACGTGGCTGTTGCGGGCATCGAGAATCTGTCCGAGCTCGAGGAATTTCTGGAACGTCAACGACGGAAGGGTGAGAACCAGCGAGAGCCGGCTCCACCCCGCTGAGCCTGCTGCATTCACGATCTATTCACGGCAGCGTCGTCAAAGAGAGATGCCCCGCCCCTACCATGACCCAATGGCGGAGCGGTTGCCTCCGCCCAGCCTCACGTTGGAAATGGAGATCTCTGTGATCCTGAAACGAGCCCTGCCGGGCGTCCTGATTGTCCTTGCGTCCCTGCCCACCTTCGCGCAAAGCGCCTCGCCCAGCGTGCGTATCCTGCTGCCGGAACACACACGTCTGTTGGAAAAACAGCAGGTGGACATCGTGCTGGAAGTGAGAAACGCCGCGGCCGTGAGCGGATTGACGGTGATGGCCGGGGGCGTCGACTGGACCTCGAAGTTCAAGGCGCCGGTGAAGGCCACGCTCGATTGCGATACGACCAGCGACTGGGTGGTACGGGCAGACCTGCAGTCGTTCCCGACCCCCGGGCAGGTGAAGCTGGAGGTGTCGATCTCCGCCGATGGGACCACGGTGAGCGACAGCCGAACGATTGAAGTGCGCGAGTTCAAGGTGCCTGACGGTCAGGCCCGCAACATCGTCCTTTTCGTTGGCGACGCCATGGGTACGGCGTATCGTGACGCGGCTCGGCTGGTTTCACGTGCGATTGTCGACGCCAACGGCAAGAACTCGTTCCGCGATGGCTACTTCGACGATCTCCTGCAGATGGACAAGATGCCGGTGAGCGGCATGTCGATGACCTACGGGACCGACTCCATCGTGCCGGACTCGGCCAACACGGGCACGGCCTGGGCTACGGGCAACAAGAGCTTTCTCAATGCCGTGAACTCGCTGGGGGACGGCACGGACTGTACCTGGCGGGTCACGGGCCTGACGAACGCGGCCAACCTTCCCTACATGACTGACAATCCGCGGGTGGAGAATCTCTGGCAGTATCTGAAGCGGCGCTACGGCTACCGGGCCGGCATCGTTTCGACGGCGGCGATCACCGATGCGACTCCGGCTGTGGAAGGCGCGTACGTAGCGTACCGCCAGATGCGGCTGGAGATCGCGCGGCAATACCTGGAGAATCCGATGTTGGGCGGGCGCCCGGCATTCGACGTCATTCTGGGCGGCGGCACGGATCCGTTCACGGCGGCGGGCCGCACGGACAAACGCGATCTGATTGGCGAGTTCCAGGCGCGGGGCTACACGTATGTGACCAGCGCTGCGCAACTGAAGAAGGTCTATGGGCCTTCCGTGCTGGGGCTGTTCAAAGGCTCGGCCAGTCCGGCTCCGGCCAGCAATGGGATTGCGACCGCCTCCGACGTCAACATGGATGTTGCGTACGACAAGCTGGGCATGACACGGCCGGCCTCGGAACCCCTGGCCAGCCTGGGCGGCTACACGGATCAGCCAATGCTGGACGTGATGACGCAGAAGGCGATTGAGGTGTTGTCCACCAGTTTCACGCAGCAGCCGTTCATCCTGATGGTGGAAGCGGCGTCCATCGACAAGCAGTCGCATCCCAACCAGGCGGCGGGCGTGTTCTGGGACACGATCGAGTTTGACAAGGCCATTGGGGTGGCGCGCAGTTGGGCTGCCAACCGGCCCAAGAAAGATACGCTGATTGTCGTCACGGCCGACCATGACCAGTCGATGCACATCATCGGTGTCAGCAACACGCCGGACAGCGAGTACTTCGACCGGACGAAGAGCCAGAAGATCTCCTACACGACGGCACGTGGTGACCAGAATTTCACGGTCTGGGGCGACTCCTACTCCAATGCGCGCGCCGGACTGCCGTTCATCAACAGCAGCACGGGCTCGTCGAACAACGGCGGAGCGGCGGGCATGCCCGGCAGCTTCGCGACGACGGATAGCACGACCGATCCGGCCTCCAGTACCTATTCGGCCTACTCCGGGTTGACGGCTTACAAGCTGGACGCGGCAACGGGCTACCCGGTGAACGAGGGCGCGGGCCTGCGCCGTCTGGCCGTGGGCTTCCGCACCGGCGACCACACGGGCTCCAGCGTCCCCGTCACGGCGGAGGGGCCGGGTGCCTTCCTGTTCACCGGCTACATGGACCAGAGCGACATCTTCTTCAAGATTGCCGATGCCGTGTCGAGCGACACCACGGAAGCGGACAAGCTGCTGGACCTGCTGGTGAACGGCAAGTACACCAAGACCGTCGGTAAGTGAGGCGGGACAAACGATGATCCGCGGAATTGTTCTCATGGGGGCGCTGCTGGCCGCGGCGCCCCCCGCGGCGTTTTCGGGCTCCGACCCGGCTGGCCAGTTGCCGGCTCTGGCCGACCCGCAGGTTCGGACGGATGGGGTCGCCTGGCTGACGCTCAACGAGACAACGGACGGAATCCGGAAGGAGTTGGGCCAGCCGGCACTGGTCGCCGACTTTGGAGCCGACCTTGTCTCCTGGCAGTTTCAGCTCGGTGACATTGATCATCACGATTTCTCGCATGTGCTCGTCTTTCGCCGAACGGATCGGGCGTTGCTGAGTGTGACCCGGAACTACGAGCCGGAGCGCGATGTGGATGCGCTGTTTCCGGCGGCCGAAACAGCATCCTATGCGGTACCGGACACGGGCGTGGCACGGTTCAGAATGCGTGTTCGGCGATTGCCCGGTGAGCGTTTGCTGCTGGCGATGTCTCTGGATGGGGCGCACCAACCCGTTGGGCAGCTTGTGTTGATGAGGGCGTCGGAGGTAGGCCGGTTCTACCCGTGGTTGGCGAAGGAGCTGGCGGCCAGGCCTTAGGGCACAGCTGTCAGCCGTCAGCAATCAGCCGACAGCTACACCGGCGGGGCTGATCGCTGAGAGCTTGCGGCCGATCCGTGTGCCAACGTCTGAAGCCATGTACTTAGCGCGCGGGCGCGTCCACGCGGCCGGCCACGGGGCGGACCACCGTGGTGGGTCCGCAGATGCCGACCCCCACCTTCTGCAGGGCCGTGAGGAAGTTGAACAGGACCGCGTAGAGAACCTTCTCGTTCAGCGGCTGCCGGCCCGGCAGACGGAAGTGGGCCGGCAATTCCTTGAACACCTGGACGGACACGGCGCGTGAGTGCGGGCGTCCGCTGGCATCGCGCTTATTGGCCACCACAAAGGGCGTCTGCAGGACGCCACCGGTGCGGCCGTCGACGTAGAACTGGCAGCGGGAGAACCACCCGGTGTTGGTGGGGTCCGACGCGTCGAAGAGCAGCAGTGGGCCGTCGCGGTCGAGCGCGCTGAGCTCCAGCAGAGTGCTGCGCGGTGTGTCGCTCACCTCGCAGACGAAGCCGGTTTCTTCGGCCCCCTGGCGAAGCAGGTCCGCGTCTAGTTCCAGCACCACCACCTGATGCGTTCCCGCCTGGAGCAATTGCATTCCTCCTCATTCTACCCTGAGGTGATGCCATTTCACGCCAAATCGAGAGTGCTGGTCCTGTTTGATATCGACGGAACGCTGTTGCGGCGCGCGGGCCCGCACCATCGAGAAGTGCTGGAGGAGGCGGTTTGGCGCGTGGCCGGGGTTCGAGCGACGACCGAGGGAATCCCGGTGCAGGGGATGTTGGACGGTGAGATTCTGCGCTGCATGCTGCGGCAGGCCGGCGCGGCCGAGCCGACGGCGGAACAGATGCTGACGATCATGAACAAGGCCCAGGCGCTGTACGTGCGGCGTTGTCCGGATCTGAGGGACAAGGTCTGCCCCGGGGTTCCGGAATTGCTGGCTCGGCTGACCGCCCAGGCGGCGGTGGTCGGCCTGGTGACGGGCAATTTGTCGCGCATCGGTTGGCGCAAGATGACGCAGGCAGGGCTGCGCCCGCATTTCCGGTTTGGAGCCTTTGCCGAGCAGGGGGCGACGCGGGCCGAACTGGCTGGACTGGCCCTGGCGGAGGCGCGGCGGCGGTGGGTGGACGAGCCAGTGACGGCGACTCTGATCGGCGGTCACCCCAACGACATCGCCGCTGCCCGTGCCAACGGACTGCGCTGCGTGGCTGTCGGCACGGGTGTCGTACCATTGGATGAACTTGCGCAACACCGTCCCGACGTGCTCGTCCAGGACTTGCGCGAACTCAAACTGGAGCAATTGACTTGCGTGGATTGGTGATTGTGACGCTGGTGCTTGCAGCCTGCCTGTGCGGCTGTGGGCGAAATGCGGACGACGCGCCCAAGGTGCTGCTGGATGCGGTGTTGATGGATGGCTCGGGCCGGCCGCCGGTTGCCGGCGCGATCGTCGTCGTAAAGAACGGCCGCGTGCTGGCGCTGGGGGACAAGTCGACGATTTCGGTGCCGCCGGATGGAGTGCTGTTCCATTTGCAGGGCAAGTTCATCTTCCCGTCGGATCCCAGCGTGCCGCTGCAGGAGGGCGGGCCGGCGAATCTGCTGATCGTGAACGTGAACCCGGCGAGCGATCCGGAGTATGCCAGGAAGACGAGTGGCCGCATGACGGACGGCCACTGGGATCAATACCCGCAGTAGCGGGCGCCTACGGCAGAACCCGGAATGGCTGCTGCACGTCGGGCTGGCGGTTGCCCCTGGCGTTCATCTGGCCGATCTTGGCGGAGGCGCGGAAGACGGCGCCCACCGGAATGATACCGCCGAGTTTGTAGTCGGCCACGGCGCCCAACACCATGGAAGCGATGCAACCGCAGGCCGAGCAGTCAGGATTGCCGCCAAACTGGCAGGGCGTAATCTCGGTCTTCAGATCCGCTGATACGGTTTGCGTGGTCTGCGCGAAGACGCAATCGGCCGGACTGGCGGGCGGCGTGGCGAACTGCTTAATGAGCCGCTCTGGCATGTCGAGTTTGGGGAACTGCTTGCGCAGTTGCAGAAGATCTGTGATCACCTGGGCTCGTTCCGCCTTGGTGAGCATTTCGGGCAGGTCGTCGCCGATCTGCGGCGTGAAGAGACTGAACCAGATCTTGCGGATCTCGTTGCGCGGCGCCCAGAACTCCAGAAACTCTTTCAGGTAGCCGGGCCGTTTCATCATCTGGCCGGTGACGGTGCAATGGACGGTGACGCGCTGGCCCTGGATGTTCTTCAGGATGCGATCGTAGGTGGCGGGGGCGCGCCGGACGTCATGCTCCTCGCGGAGGCCGTCGATGGACACGACGACATTCAGGCGAGGCAGGTCCAGCCAGCCCGCCGGAAGGGTCCGGAAGGCGCTGGTGACGATCTGGACGTGAATGCCCCGATCGAGCAGCATGGGGACCATCTGTTCCAGTTCACGGTAGCGGACGAGGGGGTCGCCGCCGACAATTGACAGATGTAACGGTTTCAGCCGGTCCACCACACCCATGACGCCATCGACCAAGGCTTGGCCCTTGCGATCAGCGAGCTCCCGTAGGGTCACCCCTCCGCCCAGATGCGATTCATCGTAGGCGTAACAACCGGGACACCGGAGCGGACACTCCCTGGTGATCTCGATGGAAAGGGTAGGGCGGTTCCCCTTTAAAATCATGCCCCAGGCTTGCACTACGTGTTTCGTCTGCACCCGGCTTCACTCCTTTAACACTTTTGTCCAGGAAAGCTATAGGACAGACTCACTCGGCCTTGGACGGAGAAGAAAAGGCCAATCGACAGGCCAATGAAATGTTCATGGTTGATCACGCGGACTCCGGGTACAGCCCCGGCTATTACTTTTGGATGCTTCGCATGTCAGTTTTGTTTCAGAGCTTTGGGAGCAGAGAGATCACACCCTGGGACGGGCTGGGGATGACGTGGGCGGCGATGAGCTTGCCCAGACCTTCCACTCGCTTCTTCCCGGCCTCCACCGCCGCCGAAACAGCCGCCACGTCGCCCTTGATGATCACCGTGATGTAGCCGCCGCCCAGTTTCTCACGGGCTAGCACCTCGACCGACGCCGTCTTGAGTGCCGTATCGATGGCCTCGAAGACGGCTGTAAAGCCCTGAGTTTCGATCAATCCGACCGCAAATCCTGCTTGTTGGTCCACGACTTTCTCCTTTTCATTGCCGGTAACGGGCACTTGTACGGTCGCTTGCGAAAATAACGGGTTGAAATCAGGCTGAGCCTGGTAGGCCAACGGAGCATCGCCATGCGGCGCGGAAATGACGTCGACCACCGAGGCCACATGCATACTCTCGGCCATCTGGCGCGCGGCGGCCGCGGCGGACTGCACATCCCCCAGCGGTCCAACCACCTTCAGACAGACGCCCGGCTGATCGTTCAGTTCAGCCTGCAGGACGCGGACCGAGCCGGTTTTCTCCATGGCATCCAGAATCACCATGGCCGGCGACCAGCCTCCCACCTCAATCAGTGCTAGGGCTTCCGGCAGATCAGACCTCGCTCTTCCAACTGCTCAACGATTTCCAGGGCGATCTGCGTAATGCGATCTTTCTCTGAGTTTCCAGTGCGCGGCGCGCAGCCGGCGGCCGGTGGTTCGACGAAACCCGCATCGGCGAGCATGCAACGCAACACCTTGCCCAGCGCGGCCTTATCCGCATCCTGTTTCGGCGTCGAGGGCTGACGGCCCTGGCCGAAATCGAAGCCGCGGAGGGCGGCACCGGCGCGGAATCCATCGGGGAACTCGAACGGATACAGCATCAGGTCGAAGATCTCCAGGATGGTGGACTGCAGCTTGAGCGCCTCGTCCCACTGGCCGGAGGTCGTCAGATCGTACAGCTTGCACATCAGCTCCGGAGCCACATTGCTGGTGGCGTTCGTGCCGCCGTCGGCGCCGATCATCAACATGGGCGCCAGGACGACGTCCCAGCCGGTGAGGAACGTGAAGTCGGGCCGATTCGGGCGGACGGCGGCAATCATGCGCATCATGAAGGCGACGTCGCCCGTGGAGTCCTTGATCCCGATGATCCGTTCAAATTCGGAGAGCCGCTGGATGGTGGGCACATCAATGGGGCTGGCGAACATGGGGATGTTGTACAGCGTGACGTCGATGGGCGCATTCCTGGCGATCTCGGCAAAGTGGGCGTAAAGCGCCTCGGGCCCGAGCTTGTAGTAGAACGGCGAGACAATGGCCACGGCTGTGGCACCGTAACCGGCGTAGGTCTCGCAGGCCTTCAGGGTTTCCCGGATATTCGCCTCGGCGGCGCCGGCCAGCACGGGCACGCGGCCCTTCGCCACTTCGCAGGTGATGCGGGCGATGCGTTGGCGCTCTTCCGCGGTGAAGCGTGTGAATTCGCCGGTGGAGCCGTTGGGATAGAGTCCGTGGACACCCTTGTCGATGAGCCAGGAGAGGAAGCGCCTCAGTTCGGCTTCGTTGATTTGCCCCTTCTCGTCCACCGGAACAAGTGTGGGGGTGAATACGCCTTTCAGTTTCACTTCCCTCAACGATATCAAGTTCCGCCGGAGTGCAGCCGGCTACTGTTGCGGCGGCTTTTCCTTGACCTTCTCTTCCTTGAGCTTGTCTTCGGGGATGGCGTCCGCGCTGGTGTCGAATGTGATGGACGATTCGGCGCCGAACTTGCGGTAGTTGCGGAACTGCACTTCGTTCTTCACCAGGATTTTGCCCTCGCGCATCTGCATTTCGGAGCGCAGGGGGAGCAGGAACTGATTGTTCGAAATAGAGGTGAAGTCGTAGTCGAGCATCGTTGTGGCCACCTGGATGGGGAACGACGCGGGCATGTTCTCGGCTTCCAGCGTGACGCGTAGGACGATGGGGCTGGTTTTGTCGACGTAGATCAGGCCTTTGTAGCCGGGGACGATCTCCATCTGCCGCTGCCAGGAGACGTGCCATTTTGAGCGCGACTGGCTGACACGGTAGGAGTAGACGTGTACGAGGTTGCCGCGCAGTTTGGCCCAGCGTTCCCAGTGAAACTCGGTTTCAGTCGAAGGCTCAAAGATCTCCCGCAGCATGGTGCCGAACTCGCCGCTGGAGGTGGCGCCGCCGAGCTTGTCGCGGTCCATTTCCGTCAGGTTGCCGTTCACCGAGATGAGTTTGTAGTTCTCTTTCTGTTCGAAGTAGCTGAGCCGCTCGATCACGCGGTCGACCCTGTGGAACATTTCCAGGCCCGAAGGGTCGACGTAGCGCTGCGTCACCTGCGTGCAGATGAAATCGGGCAGACGCTTGGCGTAGTTCAGTGCCACCTCGCGGGCTTCCTCGATTATTTTCGCCTGTTCTTCGGAGGGAGGTGGCGGCATGGGCGGAGGCGGAGCGGCTTTTGCAACCACCGGATCGCGGGGCGGCGCTGAGAGGCTGGCCGTTGCCGTGATCATCGCCTGCAAGGCCTCGGAGGTCTTGGCCCCAATGCCTTCGGCCTGCATCTCGTCCAGGTCGCGGGCCGTAAACTGCTCGCTGAGTTTGATGTTCTTCAGGTAGTCGGCCACCTGCTTATCGGAGTGATGCAACTGGATCGATGAGCGCAGGAAGGACTTCAATTGACCGACCGTGAGCCGCATGCCCTGCCCGAACGAAAGGGCGGCCAGAAGAAACCACACAAGTAGAGAGCGGGAGCTCATGCCACTAGAATAGACGCCGCTTGCGGCCAGTGGGTTGTGCCGGAGTTGCCGGTCCCAGCGCTTTTTCGATGGCGGCCTGAGCCAGCGGCGCCATCACGCGATAGCCGCCGGGGTTGGGATGCAGCCCGTCGTCGGCGAGATTGGGGGCCAGTTGCCCGTCCGCGCCAGCCAGTGCGGGATAGTAGTCCAGATAGGTGTAGCCCCGCTTCTCACACGTCGCCTTGAGCCACTTATTCATCTCGAGAATGGCGGCGGGCGGCCGGAGTTTCGTGCGCTCCCACATGGGGTTTGTGCTCTTGTGATGATCGGAGACGGGCAGGATACTGGCCAGAATCACCCTGATTTTGTGCGCGTCGGCCAGGTCGCAGATCATGGTGAGGTTGTTCTGGATGACGGCCGGACTCACGCCGCGTCCGATGTCGTTGGTGCCGGCGAGAATCAGGACGGCGGCCGGCTTCAGTTGCACGACATCAGCCTGAAACCGGGCCAGCATCTGGCTGGTGATCTGGCCGTTGATGCCGCGATTCACATAGTCCTTGCCCGTGAAGTATTCGTTCAGGCGCCACATGTCGGTGATGGAGTCGCCCAGAAAGACGACGCGCGGCTTCTTGGGGTCGGGTGCGGGCAGTCCGGTGTTTGCATCGCGGTAGCGAGCCAGTTCATCCCGGTCGGGCGAGCGCAGTTCGGCCTGGAGGTCGGCGATCTGGTGCTGAAAGTAGAGCTCGATGCGGCCCAGGTCGTCGCGCAGCTCGGCGAGTTGCTGGCGGCCCACCTCGGGGAACGGCTCCGGCTTCGGAACTGTGTCGGAAATGAGGACGAAGGCGCGCAGATTCGTCATGAACTTATAGTGGAGTTGCGGATTCCGGATGCCCAGGAACTTCAGGCTCTCCATGGTCTGGCGCATGTTCTCGGCCAGGGGGACGCCGGCGCGGCCCAGTTCGGGACTGGCCACTCCGCTGGCCTCGATCAACTGCAGGCAGCGCTCGTAGAGCGACATCACCTGTTGGTCGTTGGGCACCGCGGTGGGCGCGCCTTGCGGCTGGGCACAGAGTGGTAGAACAGCGGCCAGGAAGGTAGACATGGCAATCCTCAGCATGAACAATTCTCCCTCTTTGCGGGCCTAGTGGGCTTTTTCGAGCTGGAGAGTCAGCGTGCCTACATAGAACGGAAGCTGGACCTTGATCTGCACGGGCAGCCGCCTGTCGTCGTCGCTGATCCAGATGAAAAGCCGGCCCTTGCGTCCGTACAGGACGCCGTTGAATAGAAATGCCTCGTACCGTGTGGCCGGGAACTGGCCCAACGGGGTCTTGATCGTTTCCTTCTGCTGCGCCTCGACGCGGGCCATCACTACCTTCTTGCCGTCGCTGATGGGCAGTTCCACCGTAGAGCCAGGCGCCGGCCGGAGTTGGCGCAGTTTGTGCAGCCCGCCGGTTACGTCGTGGACACAGGCCGGGACGTCGATTTCCTTGGCCAAGGCCACAGTGTTGTTGTTCAGGTCTTTTTCCAGAAAGGAGGAACGCTTCTTGGTCCGGTCGAAAGTCGCCTTCACTTCGCGATTGCGACGGCCTTCGTGCACGTCCCAGGTCAGCGAGGTCACGCACAGGCCAGGATCGAAGATGGCACGGTAGACATCGTTTACCGTGAACAAAGTGGCCACCAGGCCCACGCTCTTCATCGTCATGTCCAACTGATGGCTGCCTTCGGCCCACTTCAACTGGACTTCGCCGGCGCGCACAAATCGCCATTCCACGCCATAGCTGAGGGTTTCGGGGGGAGTGGGCGCGGCGTGTTGCGCAAGGCACCGCCCCGCCAGAAGGAGAGTCCATACTGCCAACGCGCCGCCTGGCGGATTCCACAAGCGCATGTTCACTCCAGTCTTGCAGATGCGGTCGGAACGCCGCAAACCAAAATGAGCGCTCATGTGACTATACGGACGTTCAGCGCCAGCCTAAAGTTGCCCGGTTCCGGAGCCGATCAGAGAGGTATGCGCCGATCTGTGCCCGAGGTTCGCCGATGAAAGCCGTCTGGGGACTGACGCTGGCCCTGCTTATTGCGTTGGCCGTGGCGCCCACCGGCTTGGCCAAGGACAAGACCCCAGCTCAATTGCGTCCCCCTTCGAAGCCGCCGACGATTCAGAGAGCCATGAAAGAGCAGAAGCGACAGGCGAAGCGGGATCGCAAGGCCAAGCGAAAGCTGGACGCGGTGCATGCCCAGCCAAAGGTCAGTTTGTAACACTGGTTACTTGAGGGGATCGCGCGGTTTGTAGCCCAGATCATGGGCCAGCACTTCCACAAGGCGTTCCAGAATCTTCACTCGCGCCCAGTGCTTGTCGTTGCCTTCCACCAGTGTCCACGGCGCGGTACGGGTGCTTGTTTTCACCAGCATCTCTTCCACTGCTTCCTCGTAGTCACTCCACTTGGCGCGGTTGCGCCAGTCCTCATCGGTGAGCTTCCACGCCTTGTAGCCGATCTGCTGCCGCTCCTCGAAGCGCCTCAGTTGCTCCTCCTGCGAGATTTGCACCCAGAATTTGGCGAGGATGCAGCCGGAGTCGCGCAATTGCCGCTCGAAGGAGTTGATCTCCTTGTAGGCGCGCTTCCACTCCGCCTCGGTGCAGAAGCCTTCGACACGTTCGACCAGGACGCGGCCGTACCACGACCGGTCGAAGATCGCGATCTGGCCCTTTTCCGGCAGACGCCGCCAGAAGCGGTAGAGATAATGCCTCGTCTTGTCCTCACCCTGCGGAGCACTGATGGGATAGACAACATAGCCGCGTGGGTCCATTTTCTCTGTGACCCGCTTGATGGCGCCGCCCTTGCCGGCCGCGTCCCAGCCTTCGAAGGCGAGCACCACGGGACGCTTCTGCTGGTAGACCTGCCAGGCGAGCTCCCGCAGTTGGATCTGGCTGCGGGTGAGGCGTTTCGCGTAGGTGACGCGGTCGAGCTTCTGCTTCAGATCGAGGGTCTCCAGCATCAGGCCTCTCCGTTCCCCTCGTGTTCCATGGTGTCCATGATGCGGCGCAGTTCGGCGTCGTGGCGCGCTTCGGCTACGTCCTCCTCCACTGGAGGAGCGTCGGGCCCGAGAGCCTTCTCCAGAGCTCCGATGATGGTGAGGAAGACTTTCTGGCGGGCATACCAGCGAGAGGTCGCTTCGACGATGGTCCAGGGGGCGAACTCACTCTCGGTGAGCTCGAGCATCTCCTCGGCGGCTTCCAGGTACTGGTCGTAGAGCTTGTGGCGCTCCCAGTCCTGGCGCGTCACCCGCCACGACTCGAGCGGGTCGGCCTCAATCTGCTCGTAACGCCTCTTCTGCTCCTTGCGGCTGATGTGGAACCAGAACTTGAGGATGACGGTGCCGTCGTCGGCCAGCATGCGCTCAAACTCCAGGATGTCCTTGTAGGCCTTGCGCCAGGCCTTCTCGGGAACAACTTTCTCCACGCGCTCCTCCAGCACGCGGTGATACCACGAGTGGTCGAAGATCGTCATCTCGCCGCGATTGGGGGCCTTCAGCCAGAATCGCCACAGCCACGGGTGATTCTGTTCATAGGTCCGCGGCGGCTGGATGGAGTGGAGCTTGAAGCCGCGCGGGTCCAGCCGTTGCGTCAGCGTCGAGATGGATCCGCCCTTGCCGGAGGCGTCCCAGCCCTCGAAGACAACCATCGAGGGGATGCGCCGGTCCCAACATGCCTTTTCGAGTGTGTACAAGCGCCGCTGCAGGGCCGGCACCGCCTGCTTGTAATCGCCATGGGCCAGCTTTCGCTTCAGGTTGACGTTTTCTAGCATCGGCTCTTGAGGAGGATGGCCTGGGCGCTGTACGGCTTCTCCCCCTCCTTCCGTTGAACCTTCTCGTAAGTTCCATCGGCTTTCATGCGGCGCGCCTTCACGTTGTCGGCCAGGTAGACGGATAGAATTCTATCCCGGATCTGCCGGACCAGCGCGGCTTTTTGAATGGGGAAGAGGGTTTCCACGCGGCGATTGATATTGCGCGGCATGATATCGGCCGAACCGATGTAGATCTCTTCCTCGCCGTCGTTGCGGAAGTAGAAGATGCGGCTGTGCTCCAGAAAGCGGCCCACCACGCTGATCACCCGGATGTTGTCGCTGACCCCTGGCACTCCGGGCCGCAGGCAGCAGATGCCGCGGCACAGCAGGTCCACCTGGACGCCGGCCTGCGAGGCCTTGTAGAGCATCCGGATCACGCGTGGATCCACCAGCGCGTTCATCTTCATGATGATCCGCGAGTCCTTACCTGCTTTGGCGTGTGCGATCTCGCGCTGGATGAGTCCTTCCAGGCGCTGCCGGAGATTGATGGGGGCGACCAGCAATTTACGATAGTCCGACTTGGCCGAGTAGCCGGTGAGGTAGTTGAAGAGATCGGTGGAATCGGCGCCGAAGTCCTCATCGCAGGTGAAGAGGCCGAGGTCGGTGTAGAGATGCGCCGTGACGGCATTGTAGTTGCCGGTGGAGAGGTGTACGTAGCGCCGCATCAGGCTGCCCTCGCGGCGGACCACCATGGCCACCTTGCAGTGCACCTTCATGCCCACCAGACCGTAGACGACATGGACGCCCTCTTTTTCCAGCGCTCGCGCCCATTCGATGTTGGACTCCTCGTCGAAGCGCGCCTTTAGCTCCACCAGCACGGCCACCTGCTTGCCGTTCTCGTTGGCTTCCAGCAGGGCCTCCACCACGGGAGCGTTGCGGCCCACGCGGTAGAGCGTCATCTTGATGGCGAGTACCTGCGGATCGCGCGCCGCGGTTCTGAGGAAATCCACCACGGGCTGGAAGCTATCGAAAGGCTGGTGCAGCAGGATGTCTCCGTGGCGCACCATGCTGAAGATGTCTTCCTCCTCCACCAGCGGCTTTAATGACGCTGGCGTGAAGGGCGCCTCTTTCAGTTCGGGCCGTTCGAGCGACGCGAGGTGCCGCAGCCGCACGAGGGAGAGCGGTCCTTCGGTCTTGTAAACGTCCGTATCGTCGATCTCGAGGTTGGTCTTCAGGATCTCCAACAGGCGCTCCGGCATCTGTTTGGGCACCTGCAGCCGGACGATGGCGCCGAACCGGCGCTGGCGGACACCTTCCTCAATGGTCTCCAGCAGGTCCTCGGCTTCCAGTTCCTGAATCGCCATCTCAGCGTCCCGCGTGACGTGGAATGGATGCGACTCGACGATCTCCATGCCGGGGAACAGCGAGCCCAGATTGGCCTGGATCACCTGTTCGATCCAGACAAACGAGATGCCCTTGCCGTTCCGTTTGTGGGCGCTCTTCTGCAGTGGGACGAGTTGCGGCAGTGAATCGGGCACCTTCACGCGGGCAAAGTGCTCGATCCCATTGGGATCGCGGATCAGCACCGAGAGGTTCAGGCTGAGATTGGAGATGTGCGGAAACGGGCGGCCGGGATCGAAGGCGAGCGGTGTGAGTACGGGATAGATGGTGTCGTCGAAATAGCGGCGGGCGTGGTCTTTCTGGTGTTCGGTCAGCTCCCGGTAGTCCAGCACGTGGATGCCGTGCGTACGCAGTTCGTCGAATAGTGCCCGCCGGCATAGCTGGGCTTCGGTAAACAGCGATTGACAGTAGGTGCGGATTGCTTCCAACTGGCGCGCGGGGGACATGCCGTCCGGACCGGCATCGAGAATGCCCGATTCAATCTGGTTGGCCACCCCGGCCACGCGGACCATGAAGAACTCATCCAGGTTTGAGCCCAGGATGGAAAGAAACTTCACGCGTTCCAGAAGAGGATTGCTGGGGTCACGAGCTTCTTCCAGGACCCGCGACTGAAAAGCCAACAGGCTGATCTCCCGGTTGACGTAGAGGGACGGCGCATTCAGGTCGATCGCCGCTGGTTCGGGCTTTGCCCCCTTGGGCGCACTCTTGGCGCTCGCGGGCGGACTTGGTTTGGGGTTTCGTCTCTTGTTGCCCGGCATATGCGCTCCTAACAGGGTAGCCGACCCCCGGCTCTGGTGGTAAACTCACGAATCACTCGACAAGTTCGGGTGCGGCGTTCTCTAATCAATCAAGCAGGTCCGGTATGCGGACTGCTGGGTTACGGTCAAAACTCGCTAATTAGGATTGGGATGCAACCCGCTGGGACTTATAACGCGCCGAAGGTCTGGACTCCGTCTCGCGTCGTGCTCGGCCTGATCGCCGTCGCGCTGACTGTTGCCTTGGGGCTGTGGTTGTGGCACCTGAATACGAACCGCAACCTCAGCAGCCGCGTTTTTCGGGTGGGTGCGGACGACGCTCCGCCCTACAGTGTGCTGCGACCCGGACAACCGCCCACTGGCCTGGCCGTGGAGGTTATCCGAGAGGCCGCCCGGCGGGAAGGCCTCCATCTCCAGTTCGTCGCGACAAAACTCCCGGTCGACGAGGCCTTCCGGCGCGGGCTGGTGGATCTTTGGCCGGCCGCCACCGATACTCCGGACCGGCGAACATGGCTACACGTCTCCGATCCCTGGCTGCTGAACCGGATCTGCATCGTCTCCCGCGCCAGCAAGCAGGTTCGTTCCATCGCCGACCTGGCGAACAAGCGCGTGGGAGCCGTTCGCTTGCGCATCGTCCGCGAGATTAGCGGCTCGTACCCGCCGCCCGGCATGACCGCGCGCGAGATGGCGGGACGGTACGAGGGGTTGATCGCCCTATGCCGGGACGAGGTGGATGCCAGCATCATCGAACAACGGTTTCTGGAACAGAAACTGCTGGACCGCCCCGCCGAATGCGCTGGGGTCCCTCTGGTAGTCATGAATGTACTCGGCGCCGACCGCATGCTGTCGATTCTGGCGAACGAACAGAGCGCGGGCGCTGCGTCGCTGCTGCGCAGGGGCATCACGGACATGAATCGGGACGGCACATTCACCAACCTGCTGGACCACTGGTCCGCCTACATGGGGAATGAGATTCGTATCGTCTCGGAGCTGGAAAACAAGGCTCTCCAGTCGCGTGTCGCGTTCTATGGCACCCTCGTACTGGCGATGATGGGCATCGTGCTGGTGGTGCAGAACCGCCGCCTGCGGATCGCCAACCTGATGGCCGGCGCGGCCACGCGCGCCAAGAGCGAGTTTCTAGCGTCCATCAGCCATGAGATCCGCACGCCCATGAACGGCATTCTGGGCATGTCCCACATTCTGTTGCAGGGCCCACTTCCGCATGAGCAGCGCGAACAGGTGAAGATCATCGAAAGTTCCGGCCAGTCGCTGCTGCGCCTCATCAACGACCTTCTCGACTTCTCGAAGATCGAGGCCGGTAAGCTGGCCATCGAGCACGAGGCCTTCAACCTGGGTGTCCTGGCCGAGCAGGCGGTCGCCTTGGTTCTTCCCACGGCCGAGGCCAAGGGACTACCCGTGAAGATCTCGATCGATCCTAAGCTGCCGGCTTTGCTGGAAGGGGATCCGGGGCGCATCCGGCAGGTCCTGCTGAACCTGCTGGGGAATGCGGTGAAGTTCACCGATCAGGGCGAGGTCAGCCTTCGGGTGGACGCGGGCCCACCCGCGGGCGACGTGGTGGCCGTGGAAATTACTGTCCGCGACACCGGGATCGGTGTGGCGGCGGAGAATCTCCCGCATCTGTTTGAGAAGTTCTATCAGGCCGATTCCTCCGCCACGCGGCGCTTTGGCGGCACGGGACTGGGTCTGTCCATCAGCCACCAACTGGTCCAACTTATGGGCGGCACCATTCAGGTGGAAAGCACGCCAGGGGCCGGATCCATGTTTCGAGTGGATCTGCCTTTGCGGAGGGTATCCAGGGGCTGGCAGGAGGAACTGACTCCTCGAGATGCAGCCCTGCCGGCTGTCTCGGGGCGTCCGGGCGAAGGGCTCCGCGTCCTTCTGGTGGAAGACAACAAAGTAAACCAGCATGTGGCCACCCGGTTTCTCGAGCGGATGGGCTGCCACGTGGAACTAGCCGAGAATGGATTGAGCGCGCTCGACCGCGTTCGCGCAGCCGTCGACGGATCGGCCTTCGACATGATTCTGATGGACTGCCTCATGCCCATAATGGACGGCTATGTGGCGACGCGCAGCATTCGCGCCGTGGAGACCGCGGCCGGGCGGCGGACGCCGGTAATCGCGATGACGGCCTCGCTGCTGGAGGAAGATCGCAGGCGGTGCCGCGAAGCCGGGATGGACGACTACATCCCGAAGCCGGTTGATCCCGAGGAGCTGAAACGCGCCGTGGTCCGTTTCACTCGCGACCGGGCGCAGGCCCGCGGCGCCCAGGCATAGCTGACGTTCCGGCTGAGCATGAATAGAGATCCTCTAATATCAGAGAGTGACTCAGCCGGACCCCCAACTGCGTGAGCTGACCGTAAAGTCGGTCGCCCTCGGGCTCTTCCTCGCCTTCGTCTTTGGCGCCGCCAACGCCTATCTCGGCATGAAAGCCGGACAGACCGTGGCCGCCACCATCCCGGCCGCGGTCATTGCCATGGCTCTGTTTCGCATCCCGGCCTTCCGCGGCGGTCTGCTGGAACAGAACATCGCCCGCACCGCCGCCAGCGTGGGCGAGGCCCTGGTGGCCGGCGCGATCTTCACGCTGCCCGCCTTCCTGATGGTCGAAATCGATGGGCAGAAGCTTTGGGGCGACTTGCGCAGCCACTACTGGCAGGGTGTGGTCATCCTGCTGGCCGGAGGTCTGGCCGGCGTATTCTTCATCATCCTGTTGCGGCGGGCGCTGTGCGTGGAGGCCAAGTTGCCGTTTCCGGAGAGTGTGGCCAGCTATGAGATCGTGAAGGCCGGCCAGGAATCAGGCGACGCGCCGCGTCTCGTGTTCGGCGGCATGGCGTTCGGCGGCCTGATCCAGATTCTCAAGAGCGACAAGGGACTGCAGATCTTTCAGGAGTACGCCGAGGGGTTCCTGGCCTTTCCCCGTAGTGTTGTCCGGCACTTTGATTTCTCCAAGACGCCCATCGGCTCGGTGACGCACCAGGGTGGCATTCCTTGGTCGACCCCCGCGCTCTCGCCGGCTCTCATCGGCATCGGCTACATCATCGGTCCGGAACTCGCGTCCATCAACGTGGCCGGCGGCTTCCTGGCGTGGTGGGTGCTCATCCCGCTGCTGCTCTTCTTCGACCCCGACTTGGCGTCCCGCATCGGCGGCGCGGGGCATGACGTCGCGGCTTACACGCTCTGGTACAACATCGTCCGCCCCATCGCCGTCGGCATGATGCTGGTGGGCGCGGCCAACACGATGTTCTCCATGCGGAAGTCCATCGCGGAGTCGTTGAAAGGTGCCTTCCGCGCTTCCGCCCATGCATCGCACGGCGGCGGAGACGTGCCGCGCACTGAGCGCGATATCCCCACCCAATGGGTACTTCTTTGCATTGCGGCCCTGCTGGTGCCCATTACGGCCATTTACTACGGCTTCACTGGCGGCATCGGGACCGCTATCGGGACCGCGCTGGTCATGGGCGGTGCCGGATTCCTGCTCGCCGCCGTCGGCGGTTATCTGGTTGGTCTGGTCGGCAGTTCCAACCAGCCGCTGAGCGGTCTGACGCTATCCGCCCTGATCCTCTCCGCCCTGCTGATGCAGGCGATGGGTGTACACGGCGCGGCCGGCGTGGCGGCCGTGCTGGGTGTGGCCGCGGTCGTTGCCGTGGCCGTCTCCGTCTCCGGTTCGCTGATTCAGGATTTGAAGGCCGGGCATCTGCTGGGCGGCACGCCCTGGAAAATGCAGGCCGTCGAGATTGTCGCGGTCATTCTGCTTTCGGTCTTTCTGATGGGGCCCATCATCGCGCTGCACGAGGCGAATCTCTCCACGGGCGGCATCGGCGGGCGCGCGCTGCCAGCCCCGCAGGCGGGTCTCATGGCGCAGCTCGCCAAG
Source organism: uncultured Paludibaculum sp. (assembly GCF_963665245.1). Taxonomy (NCBI): domain Bacteria; kingdom Pseudomonadati; phylum Acidobacteriota; class Terriglobia; order Bryobacterales; family Bryobacteraceae; genus Paludibaculum; species uncultured Paludibaculum sp. The sequence continues at coordinate 3,094,726 of NZ_OY762267.1, read as the reverse complement.
GGGATCGTCAGTGGAGACATGGCCTGGGGCCTGCTGGCGATCGGAGCCGCCTTTGGCATCGCCCTGCTGCTTTGCGGAGCCCGCGCCATGATGCTGATCGCCGTGGGTATGTATCTGCCTTTCGACACCAGCTCCGCCATCTTTCTGGGCGGTCTCATCAAGTGGGTGGCCGATAAACTGATGGCTTCGCACGGGGCGGAGGTGAAGGCGAAGGCGGAGGAGGCGGGTACGCTGCTGGCCTCGGGGCTCATCGCCGGGGAAGCGGTGGTCGGCATCCTGCTGGCCGTGCTGTTCCTCACCGGTGTCTCGTCCATCACGCACGTCTTCACCGGGACCGATCAATTCTCGTGGTTCCCGGCTTTGGGCGGCTGGCTGTCGTGGCTGCCGATGGCCGCCATCGCCTGGACACTGATTAAAATCCCGATGGGCCGGGCGCGCCAGTAAAGCCCGTCAGTAAGGCTGGGCATCGGCGGCCACAGGCCTCAGGTACAGGTCGTGGAAGTCGAAGCTGAAGTCCGTGAGCGGGGAGACCGCCACCATCTTGGCCCCCTCGATCTTGCCGTCCGGCTTGAGCGAAAACGTCACGTATGCGTCGGCCAGCAGGGTGCGGTCGTTCCAGCGCGCCACGAAGGTGTCGTACTGCCAGTGCACCAGTTCCCCCGTCAACGAGGGTGAGTGCGTGAAGCGAATCAAGAGTTTCCCGTCTTTCGCTTCGACCAGGACGTCGCCATACCAGGCGTCGCGAAAGCGCCCGGCGTAGCTGAGTAGCGGCAGGGAAGGTTTTGAATTCACATCACGGGCGGCGGCCGACTTACTTACGGTCTCGCCGGCTTCGGCTACGCGGCCCTTCTGATAGGTGGCATAGGCGGCCACCCAGTCCTTCGACGGAGCGTTCAGGTAGTGATCCAGCACCGTATAGGTGACCGCGTTGAAGGCCGCGCCCACCTCCTGATTCGTGAACACCAGCACGCCCAACTTCAGGGAGGGGATCAGCGTCACGCGGGTCACCATGCCGGCCAGACCGCCCGTGTGATGGACCATCTTCGTGCCACGGAAGTCCGAGACCACCCACCCCAGGCCATAGGCTTGGAAGTTCGGCTTGGCCTCGATCAACTCCCCTGGCGGGTTACCCAGCGGCATGATAGTCTGCGCCGACCACATCTCCTGGCCCTGCTTGGCACTGAAAAGCCGCGTGCCGTTGTACTCGCCGCCGTTCAACTGGGCGGCCACCCAACGCGACATGTCGTTGATGCTCGAGTTGATCGCTCCGGCCGGTGCGTTGTTGTCCAGATTTGTAAGGCTGATCGGCTCCAGCTTGCCGTCGGCCGCGGCATGCGGCGTCGCGTAGTCCATGCCCGGCTTCAGCACCGTCGAGCTTGTGGTGGAGTGGGTCATGCCCAGCGGCTTGAAGAAACGCTCGCGGACGAAAACGTCCCACGGCTTGCCGCTGGCCGCCTCGATCACCTGGCCAGCCACCAGATAGAGCACGTTGTCGTAGGCGTAGCCGCTGCGGAAACTGGTTGCCGGCCGCACCCAGCGCAGACGCCTCACGATCTCAGTCGAACTCAGGTTGCTGGTGGGAAAGAACATGAGGTCGCCCGCACCCAGGCCCAGGCCACTGCGGTGCACCAGGAGGTCGCGCACCGTCATCTCCCGCGTGACGTAGGGATCGTACATCTGGAAGGCCGGCAAATACTGAATCACCGGGTCGTCCCAGCGCACTTTGCCCTCATCCACCAGCATCGCCAGCGATGCGGCCGTGAAGGCCTTGGTGTTCGACGCGATGCCGAACAGGGTGTCCGGCGTCACCGGAGCCACATCGCCCAGCTTCCGGACGCCGTAGCCCTTGGCCAGCACCAACTGGCCATCCTTCACGACGCCGACGGCGATGCCAGGCACGTTGAACTCCTTCAATGTGCGCTCCACCGCGGCGTCAAGATTCGGTTGCGCCCAGGCGAAGCAGGGCAGGGTAAGGACGAAAGCGAGACGGACGGCTGCGGTGCGCATTGGGTCTATTGTGCGTCAATTGCCGTCACGTTGGCAGGCCGGACTGTCCGCCAGTTCTTTAGCCATTCGGCGGCTGCCGCCATGCCGGACGAAAACGGCTGGTCGTCCTTTCGCGGCGGACAGACCTTCAAAAACGCCGCGCGAATGGCTTCCAGCGTCGGGCTGGTCTTCAAGGGACGCAGGAACTCCAGGGCCTGTGTCGCCGTCATCAGCTCGATGGCCAGCACCTGGCGTGTCAACTCCACCGTCTGGCGCAGCTTCAACGCCGAGGTCATGCCCATGCTGACGAAGTCCTCTTTGTTGCCGCTGGTGGTGATGGTGCCCGGTGAGGCTGGGGTCGCCAGCACGCGGCACTCGGCCACCAGGGCCGCCGCGGTGACCTGCACCATCATGAATCCGGACTCGAGCCCCGGATGGTTGGCCAGGAACGCGGGCAACCCCTCGTTCAGAGCCGGGTTCACCAGCCTGTCGATGCGCCGCTCGCTGATGCCGGCCAGGGCCGTCAAGGCGATGGCCAGGTAGTCCATGGCAAAGGCCAGATGCTGACCGTGGAAATTGCCGCCCGAGAGCGTCTCCTCTCCGAAGACCAGTGGATTGTCGGTGGCCGAGTTCAACTCGATGCTGAAGACGCGCCGGGCTTCGGTGAGCGTGTCCCTCACGGCTCCATGCACCTGGGGCGCGCAGCGCAGCGAATAGGCGTCCTGCACCCGCCGGCAGCTCTGGTGCGATGCCCGGATTTCGCTGCCTTCCAGCAAGCGCAGCAGGAGCCGTGCGCTGGCCAGTTGACCGGGATGCGGACGCACCTCATGGATGCGTGGGTCAAAGGCTTTCGGGGTGCCGCGCAGCGCGTCGAGGGAAAGCGCACAGGCCACGTCCGCCGCCTCGGTCAGGTCCTCCGAGTCCAGCAATGCGAGTGAACCCAGGGCCAGCATCGCCTGTGTCCCGTTCACCAGCGAGATGCCTTCTTTCGAGTGCAGGCGGAGAGGCTCCACCAGAGCGGCTTCCAGGGCGGCCCCACCGCTCATGCGCCGGTCCTGGTAACGGGCCTCGCCTTCGCCGATCAGCACCAGCGCAATGTGCGCCAGCGGAGCCAGGTCACCACTTGCGCCCACGCTGCCGCGCGATGGCACTACGGGGGTCACGCCTTTGTTCAAAAGACCGCACAGCCGCCGCGCGACCACCGGACGTATGCCCGATACACCCTTGGCCAGGACATTGGCGCGGATCAGCATGATCGCCCGGACCACTTCATCCGGCAGCGGCTCGCCCACGCCGCAGGCATGCGAGCGCACCACGTTGCGCTGCAGTTGGTCCAGTTCTTCTGGAGCCACACGCGTGTCCGCCAGCAGGCCGACGCCCGTGTTCACTGCGTAAACAGGCGCCTCGCCGGCCGCCAGGCGGTCGATCACCTCACGCGCCGCCTTCATGCGCCGGACGGCGTGCGGGTCCAGTTCCACCTCGCCGCCCGCCCGGGCCACCAGGGCGACATCTTCCAGGGTCAACGCGGATCCGTTCAGACTAACCATACCTTCACGCTATCCTAGTCTCTGCAGCGTGGATACTCGATTGCCAGTCGTGGTCGTGCTCGATCATGTACGCAGCATGTACAACGTCGGAGCATTTTTTCGCACCGCCGATGCCGTGCGGCTGGAACGCCTGGTGCTGTGCGGCATCACCGCGCACCCGCCGCAGGAGGGAATCGGCAAGACCGCGCTGGGCGCCGAGGAGACCGTGCCCTGGGAGTATCACACCGATGCTCTGGTGCCCCTTCGCATGATGCAGGCCCGCGGATACGAACTGGCGGCCATCGAAACAGGCGACACAGCGAAAGATATCTTCGAATGGCAGCCCCGCTGGCCGGTCTGCGTCGTCTTTGGCAATGAAGTGGATGGTTTGGGCGAGGGACTGCTGTCCGCCTGCGACTCGCACATCCGCCTGCCGATGAATGGGGTGAAGAATTCGCTGAATGTGGCCACGGCCGGTGGCGTGGTTGTGTACGAACTGCTAAGGAAACTCAGAGAGGCCCGATGAATCGACTTCTACTGCTTTGCCTGTTCACAGCCGCCCTCGCGCAGGCCCAGCCGTCCACAATGTTTCCGCCCGTGCGCGGCACACGGGAGATGATCGGCGCGGGCAACAACTTCCAGGTGGAAGCCGGGTGGCGCATGCTCACCTCGGGCGGCAACGCGGTGGACGCGGGTGTGGCCGGAATTCTTACGGCGACGGTCACTGAGCAGTCACGCATCGGCCTCGGAGGAGAGGCGCCCATCCTCATCCAACCGGCCGGCAAGCCGGCAATCGCCATCAGCGGCATCGGCACCGCGCCCGCTCTGGCTACGCCCGAGTTCTATCGGATGCGCAAGCCCGAGCTTTGGGAGGAACCGGGCCGCATGGGAGCCATCCCCTCCATCGGACTGCGAGCCGCGACGGTCCCCGGTCTGTTTGACGGGCTCATCCTCGCGCTGTCGGAGCACGGCACCAAAACCTACTGCGAGGTGGCCCAACCTGCCATCGAGGCCGCTCACGGATTTCCCATCCCCGACGAATACGCGAAGTTCATCGGCGAGTTGCGCAACTTCCTCCACCTGTGGCCGGCGTCGGAGCGGTTTTTCATGCCCAACGGAGAGGCGCCTCGGCGGGGAGAGCTGTTCCATTCGCCGACACTGGCCGCCACGCTCGAGTCGCTCTGCGGCGTCGAAAAGGACGCCAAAGGCGACCGCCGCGCCAAGTTGCAGGCCGTTCGTGATGAGTTCTACAAGGGCTCCATCGGCCACAAGTTGGCCCGCTTCTCGGAGGACAACGGCGGGCTGCTTCGCTATGACGACCTCGCCAAGTTCCACGCCGAGTTCGACAAGCCGGTTACGGGCACCTATCGCGGCTATGGCATCCTGAAGCCCGGCTTTTGGACGCAGGGACCGGTGATGATCCAGGCGCTCAACATTCTGGAGCGCTTCGACCTGAAGGCCATGCGGCACAATTCTCCAGAATACTTGCATACCGTGATCGAGGCCCTGAAGCTCGCCTTCGCCGACCGCGACCGCTACTACGGCGATCCGAAGTTTTCGAAGATCCCCGCCGAGACCCTGCTGTCGAAGGAGTACGCGGCCGATCGCGCCAAGCTGATCGACCCGGACCACGCTTCGATCGAGCATCGGCCCGGCTCTTTCGGTGGGCCCATGATGCTAGCCTCCATCGGCCAGGGCCGGTCCGTTGACCATGACACCACCTGCATCAACGTGGTCGACCGCTTTGGCAACGTATTCTCGGCGACCCCCAGCGGGGCATGGCTCCCGTCGGTCATCGCTGGCGACACAGGCATCCCCTTCGGTATGCGGCTGGAGTCGTTCGTACTCACGGCGGGCCACGCCAATCTGCTGGCGCCCGGCAAACGGCCGCGGGTCACCTTGAGCCCCACCATTGTGCTGAAAGATGGGAAGCCGTGGCTGGCCATGTCAACCCCGGGCGGCGACAATCAGGATCAGGCCATGCTCCAGGTGCTGCTGAATCTCATCGATTTCGGCATGAGCCCGCAGGAAGCCGTCGAGGCGCCGCGCATCCAGACGGAGCACTTCTATGCCTCGTTCGGGAACCACGAGTTCACGCCGGGCCGGGTGAACCTGGAGTCGCGCATACTGGAGACGACCGCTAAGAATCTTATGGAGAAGGGTCACCGGCTTGCCATATTGGGGCCGTGGTCCAACGGCTCCGCCCCGACTGTGATTCGAATCGATGGAGGCGTGCTGGATGGAGGCGCCGACCCACGCCGGTCGCGGTTCATTTTTGGCCGCTGATCGGCCCGCTTGGGCGATGGAGGAATGATGCTGCTCTCAATGCTGGCGCTGCTGATGGTGACGCCACCCGCGGAGACCGAGCACTTTGCCACGGGAACCGGCTTTGTCATCGTCTGGCGGAGCCATGCGCTGGCCGGCGCCACCCATGCCGGAGTTGAGCGTGCCTTCATCATGGTGCATGGCGCGGGCCGCAATGCCGAGGACTACTTCCGCTGGGCGTTGGCCTCCGCTACCGTGGCCGGGCAACTCTCCAAGACCGTCGTGATTGCGCCTCACTTCAAGTCCCGCTCCGCCGGTGACCCGGTCGAGTTTGGCGAGTTGGAGTGGTCCGGGAGCGGCTGGGTCTCCGGCGAACATGCCGTTTCCGGGAAGGCGACCTCCTACGATGTCATCGACCAGGTTTTGGAGGTGCTGAACAGTCAGGAGCACTTCCCTGACCTGAAAGAGGTTGTTGTTGCCGGACACTCCGCCGGAGGGCAGTTAGTCCAGCGCTACGCGGCCGTCAACCGCATGGAGCCGCGTATGCATGTCCCGGTCCGGTATGTTGCCGCCAATCCTTCCAGTTATCTGTATTTAAACGACTTGCGGATGCAGCTCGGCGCCGCCTGCGGTACTGATGGCCGCTGTACCGGGAAGTTTGTGAAGTATTGGGACGCGGCCAATTGCACCACCTACAACCGCTATCGGTACGGGCTGGAGGCGCGCACCGGCTACGCCGCCGCTTCCTCGAATGAGTACATTCTAGAGCAGTATCCCCGCCGCAATGTCACCTACATCGTAGGTGCGTTGGATACCCGGACGGACGACTCCACCCTCGACCGCTCGTGCCGTGCCATCGCCGAAGGCGCCAATCGCAAGGAGCGCGGGTTGATCTACTACAGCTATATCAAGACCCAGTTCAACGCCACCCACACGCTGGAGATCGCTCCAGGATGCGGCCATTCGGCGGTCTGTGTGTTTGCAGGGCCGGCCGGCGTTAAAGCGGTATTTGGCGGTACGGATTAACCGTAGGTCTGCCGCCACTCGGCCAGGCTCTTTGCCATGGTGTCGCGGACGGTGACGTAGCCTGGGTTGTCCCAGCGGTTGTTCTTCTCGCGCGAGTCCTGCCGCAGATCGTAGAACTCGTTGGGTCCCTCGCCTCCGGAGCGAACGACCACTTTGAAGTAGTTGTCCCGGGCCATCTCCGTGTCGCCCAGGTCGGCGAAAACCAGATCTTTCCAGGCCTTTTTCTGGGCCGGCACCCGGTTCATCACAACCTGGAGGAAGTCGCGCCCGCACAGTGACTTACTGTCGGTCAGCGGGATGCCGGCGGCGGCGCGCAGCGTGGGGTAGACGTCATAGGAGCTCACCACTTCCGGCCGGGCCGCCTGCACGGGGAAGTAGCCGGGCCACTGCCAGATCATCGGCACGCCCACCGCCTCGTCATACATGTTGGCTGGCTTCGAGCCGCGCCCGTCACCCCATAAACCATGTCGGCCCAACAGGTTGCCGGAGGTTCCCGTGAACACTACGAGTGTGTTGTCGAAGATGCTCTTCGCCAGCAGCTTGCGTGGCAGCGCGGCTAGTTGCTCATCCAGTTCCGCCAGACCGGCGCCATACTTGCGGAGGTTGCCCAAAGCGTCGGCCAGGTACTCCTTGCCCAACGCCGCATGCTCCGCTGCCGGTTGGATTCCGTAGCTTTCGAACTTTGCGGCCGCGAAGCGCGCATGGAACTTCTGCGGGCTGCTCTGTTGCAGCGTCATGGGACTGGGATACGAGATGGCCAGAAAGAACGGAGTGCCCTTGGCCTGCTGGTCGAGGAACTCCAGTGCCTGCGCCGTCACCGTCTCGGCCGCCGACCCCTTGCCGGAAACGGCCGTTCCGGCATGAGCGAAGCCGTGGCCGGGCGCACCGGAGCCGGCATCCCACAGACCGGCGTACCCGCAGCGGTACCCGCTTCCGGTCAAGTCGTCGGAGAGCAGTTTCTCGTTGGCGAACGAACCCGGGGCAGTTCCGGCTTCATGGACGCCGTGCTGACGGGGTGTGCGCCCACTCAGCAGGGTGACGCGGTTGGCCGTCGCCGCCGGCGTGCATGCGAAACTCCGGACAAACCGGGACCCACCCAACGCCATCCGGTCGATGTTCGGTGTTGGAATTTCCTGGTTGCCGTAGCATCCCAGGACCCAGGAGGGTACCTCATCCGCCATCACCAGCAGGATGTTCGGCTTCGCCGACGGAGCATCGTCTTTCCGTCCACGCTTTTGGGCGAACAGGGGCGCGGCGGCGGCGCCGGTGAGAAAAGTTCGTCGGGTCCAGTTCATCTTGCGAGCAACTCCAAAGTATTTAGCCTACAGGACATCGGCAAAGCCGCGCTTCAGATGGCGGAAGAACATCCCGCCGATCACAAAGACCGAGATCGACACGGCGGCCAGGTAGAGGAAATCGTCGAGGGCGGGGATCTGCGCCGTGAGCAGCCGTTCGCGGTAGCCTCTCACGACGTAGGCCAGGGGATTCCAGCGGATCAGGAACCGTGCCCTGACCGGGAAGACTGCCTCGTCGATAAAGATGGGTGTGATCCAGAACCAGGCGGTCAGCATGACGATGACGACTTGGGCTGTATCCCGCAGATAGACCTGCAGGCTCGACGCGATCCAGCCGACCCCAATAGCAAACAAACCCAAAAAGAGGGTGTAGATGGGCAGCAGCAGGATCAGGATGCTGAAGTGGCCGGTGGTGTAGCGCACAATGCCCACTGCGATGGCCACGGCAAACAGGTGACTGCCCAACGAGGACAGGAACAGCGTGACCGGGACAATCTCCGAGGGGAAGACCGTCTTGGTGATGAGGTTCGATTGGTCGAGCAGCGCGGTGGCCGACCGCTGCACCGTGTCGCTGAACAGCAGCCACGGCAGATAGCCGCAAAACAGGCACAACGAGTAGTTCCCGCCGCAGGCCGCGCTGGGCGCCGGCACTCTCATGCAGTACTGAAACACGAAGACCCAACTGGCCAGCGTGACCAGTGGATGGATGAGTGTCCAAAGCCACCCCGCGGCGCTGCCGACGAAGCGCTGGCCGAAGTCGCGCCGGACCATCTGATAGATGAGGGCCCGCCGCTCCACCAGAACGCGCAGAAACATCGCGCCGGGCAGACGCAGACGAGGAGACGGAATTGCCGCGGTGCTCAAACTTGAATTCTAGCAGGCCGGATGAATACGGACCTTCAGGTCCTTTTGCAGCCTGTCGGTGATATATTGGTCTCATGCCCGAAGGGTATCTGCCCATCTTCATATTCCTGGTCGTTGCGGCCCTGTTTCCGTTCGTCCTGCTGTTGCTGGCGCGCTTCGTCCGCCCTCAACTCCCCTCCGTGGCCAAGCTCGAAGCTTATGAGTGCGGTATCCAGGCAGCGTCGAATGCCCGCGGGCGTTACACGGTCAGGTTTTACATCGTGGCTATCCTGTTTGTTGTCTTCGATGTGGAAACCATCTTCCTGTTCCCGTGGGCCGTACAGTACAAGCAACTCGGTTGGTTCGGCGTCAGCGAAGTGACAGTGTTTCTGGCGATCCTGGTGGTCGGATACATCTGGGCCTTCAAAAAGGGAGCCCTTGAGTGGGTCTAGCCCCGGTGGTTCCCGGCTGTTTGTATCGTGTTGGGACTTGCCGGCAGTCTGTGTGATTCGCCCCGATTCCCTCGATTTCCATGTGGCCCATGACTGAGCGCCTCTACTACACCGATTCTTCCCTGACGTCCTTTGAAGCGAGACTGATCCGGGCCGATGCGGAACGTACGCGGGTGGTCCTCGACCGCACCGCGTTCTACCCCGACTCAGGCGGCCAGCCGCGCGACTACGGCACCTTGAACGGTGTCGAACTCATCGACGTCGTGGAAGAAGAAGATGGACTCGTACACGTCCTGGCCGCGCCCCTGCCGTCCGGCGACGAAGTGCACGGCCAGGTGGATGCCGCCCGCCGTTTCGACCATATGCAGCAGCACAGCGGCCAGCACCTGCTGTCGGCCGTCTTCGACGCTCTGTTCGGCTACGTCACCATGAGCTTCCACATGGGCGCCGAGGTGAGCACCATCGAGCTGTCCACGCCGGCGGCCAACGCGGAGCAGTGCGCCGCGGCCGAGCGCCGCGCGAACGAGCTCGTGTTCGAAAACCGGCCTCTCTCGGTGGCCTTTGAAGACGCCGCGGAGGCGGAGGGGTTGCGCAAGGAGAGCAAGCGCCAGGGGACGCTCCGCATCGTGTCCATCGACGGGGTCGACCGCTCCGCCTGCGGCGGCACGCATGTTCGCCACACGGGCGAGATTGGCCCGATTCTATTGCGGAAGACGGAGAAGATCCGTGGCAATACGCGGGTTGAGTTTCTATGCGGGCACCGGGCCGTGCGGCGCGCCCGGCTCGATTTCGAGGCCCTCTCGCAGGTGGCGCGGCTGTTTTCCTCACCGCTGGACGAGACGGTGCCGCTGGTGGCCGCGCAATTGGAATCGGCCCGCGAGACCGCCAAACTGTGCCGCAAGTTGGGCTTGGAAGTGGCAGCCTACCGTGGCCGGGAGCTTTACACCCAAACAACGGCGAGCGCGGACGGCCTGCGCCGCTTTCTGGACCAGCGTGCGTCGGGCGCCCTGGACGATGAGGTGCGTGCCGTGGCGCAGAACTTCTGTGCTCAACCCAGAGCCCTCTATGTGGCAGCCTCGGCCCAGCCCGCCGCCATCCTCGTGGTGGTTTCGGCCGACGCCGGTCTGCATGCCGGCAACTTGCTAAAGCAAGCCCTGGCTCAGGTGGGTGGGCGCGGCGGCGGCAACGCGCAAATGGGACAGGGCAGCCTGCCCTCCGCCGAGGCGCTGGCTGCCCTGTTGCCGGTCTTTGGCTTCTAGGCTTTCTAGCGAAGCGGGGCGAGCGACAGCAGCGCCAGCCCGACAACAAACAGCACGAACATCAGGATCAGCCGCACTCTCACGCCGCCGGATGCGCCGGCGAACTCTTTCCACAGCAGCAAGCCCCAAAGGGTGCTCACCAGTGTTGCGCCTTGCCCCATGGCATAGCTGGTCGCCGGGCCGACGTTGACGGACGGCGGCGTGCTGGAGGCTACGAAATTGGCGATACAACCGACCGCCCAGATGATCCCGCCCAGCAATCCAAGCAGGTGTTGCCTGCCGGTGCCGTGGAAATAGTCGCGGAGACCTAGAGCGGGCCCCTCCACCGGCATGTTCATGAAGAAGATATTGAAAACAGGCGTGGAAAGCAGGACGCCCATGCCGAACAGAAACGCTGCCGTGTAAGGGCCGAGCCCGAGATCCCCCTTTTTGCTAAGTTCGACGAGCGGGTAGAACAGGCCCATCAGGATGCCGGCGAACAGGCTGAGGATAATGCCCTTCAGGGGGCTCGCCTTTCGGGTAACGCCCGTCGGGCGGTGCACGGCGCGAGTGCCCGGGATGGTCTTTACTTCGGCGGCTGGGGCGGGGGCCGGGGCTTGTCTACCCACGTTATACGCGGCATGGGCCATCGCCGTCACGATAATCGCCAGTAGGATGAACCCCATTCCGCTGAACAGGTAGACCGGATTTCCGGTGGGCCGGAGAACATGGTTCAGGACAGTACCCACGATGAGTGCCAGGCCGATACCCACGGGGAACGCCACCGAAAGCCCGGCTACCGTGATGGCGGCCACCAGTAGCAGATTGGCCAGGTTGAAGATGATACCCGCCGCCACGGCGAAGAGCATCTGCGCCTTCGACGCAACTGTCAGGTTATCGACAAACGAGAAGGCCGGGCCGCTGAAGTCGGACGCCACCCCATCGGTGGATCCAAACGTGAAGGCCGCGATCGTCGCCGCAAGCAATACACCAATCGAATAGTCGAAATAGTAGAGCTCGAACCGCCATTTGCCAGCCAGTTTGAGGGTATTCGCCCAGGATCCCCAACAGATCATGGAGAGGACGGCCAACAGTAGGGCGACCGTATAGGTGGAAGGAATCATCATAGGGATTTAGTTTGTCTCGAAGACCTGCCTCGAACTCTGTACTATATAACAGCGAAGCCATTTGGGCCCCGCGGCGGGCTCTTATCCCGCCGCAATGTTTCCATTCTCTTCTGGGGGCGGCTCGCCGGCCCGAACCACATTATGGCGCGTTGGGTACCCCCTGGAGAAGACAATTCCTCCCATTGACGCGCCGGCTTGAGGTCGCGCCTGGAATCGGAGCCAACCGGGTGTGCTCCGGTGGCCGCCGCCGTGAAATACTGCAATGCATGCGCCGCGATGCGCGATCCGGTTCCGGCTTCCCTCCCCGGGGACCGGTGCGTGGTCGTGCCAGGCCAGAAGTTTATGCACATTCTAGTTCCCAACCTTGGTTCCACATCCCTCAAGTACCAGATCCTGGACATGCCGGGCGAGCGTGTGCTCGCCAGCGGACGGTTTGAGCGTGTTACTGACTATCGCTCAGCCATCGGTGACATTCGCTCCGGCGACACCAGCGTCGATGCCGTGGCGTTTAAGTCGGTCCACGCCGGTCCTCACTACCGGGGCACTTTTGTGATCGACGACGGAGTGGAAGCGGCTATGCGCGAGTTTTTGCTCGCCGCGCCCGTCCACAACGCCATCTACCTCACGGCCATTGACGCCTTCCGCGAAGCCATGCCCGGCGTACCGCTGGTGGGTGCCTTCGAAACCGAGTTCCATCGCACCATGCCCGACTTTGCACGGTGGTACGGAGTGCCGTCTGACTGGCGTACGCAGTTCGGCATCGAGCGGTATGGCTTTCACGGCGCTTCGCACGAGTTCATGAGCGGACGTGTGCCGGAGTTCCTTGGCCGTGCCAAGGAAGATCTGCGCGTCATCAGTTGTCATCTCGGGGGCAGCTCCTCGGTCTGCGCCATCGAACACGGCAAGTCCATCGATACGACCATGGGCTTCTCTCCGCAATCCGGTCTGGAGAATGCCACGCGTCACGGCGATCTCGACGTCTTCGCCGTGCTCTACATGATGGATCGCAACAACTGGACCACCGAGGAAGTACGGCGCCAGTTGGCCCGCAACAGCGGTCTGGCTGGTCTGTCCGGCATCGCGGGCGGTGACGTCCGCGACATCTCCGCCGCCGCTCAGGGCGGCAACCACGACGCAGCGCTGGCGCTGGATGTCTTCACCTACCAGGTTCGCAAGACCATCGGAGCCTACACCGCGGCCATGGCCGGCGTCGATGCGATCGTCTTCACCGGAGGCATCGGAGAGAACTCGGCCGTGCTCCGTTCCAACTGCTGCCGGGGCCTGGAGCACCTCGGCGTGGAACTCGATGCGGCACGAAATGAAAACGGCCAGGGAGACCGCCTTCTTTCGAGCGACAAGTCGCGCGTGAAGGTGCTGGCCCTAGCCGCGAATGAAGAAGTGGTGGTGGCGCGCCGCGCCTATCGGGCGCTGACCGCCAAACCGTGAAGGGCCGCGTCTGTAGTTCAGTAGCGAATCAGGAGCGAGCTGTCAGCCGTCAGCACTCAGCGATCAGCCACCCGTGTGCCGGCTGATCGCTGGGAGCTTGCCGCCGATACGTGTGCGAACTTCGCAAACCGCGCGCTTAGTGCCCGCCTTCGGAAACGCTGACCGGATGGTCGAGCTTCAGCTTGCCGTCGGTGCCCGCCGGTGGGGCGGCAAGCAGTTTCTCTTTCCGGTAGACCAGCGTTGACGTGTTGTAGCTGGCCAATTCGAAGCCGTGACCATGCGTGATGGCGTCCGTCGGACAGGCTTCCACGCAATAGCCGCAGAAGATGCAGCGGCTGTAATCGATGTTGTAAACCTCGGCGTAGCGTTCACCACCGCTGATTCTCACCTTCTCCGTGTTGTCGGCCGCCTCGATGTAAATGCACTGCGTCGGGCAGGCGGCGGAGCACAGGAAGCAGGCCACGCACTTCTCCAGGCCGTTTTCGTCACGCTGCAGGACGTGCAGTCCACGGTAGCGCTCCTGGAACTTTGGCGGGGCATCGGGATAGTCGTCGGTGATGACGGGGTTCATCATCTCTTTCAGAGTGATGCCCATGCCCTTGGCGATGGCCGCGGCACCGGAGAGAATGTCGTTGATCGTCGGCATATATTCCCAGCTACTCTCGGTCTCTTCCTAGCTTCCATCCGGCTCCACCCGGGAGCCTAATTCTTCGAACCTCAACCATACTTCGATTCCGGCACGTTGTCAGTGGGCCGGAAGATCGGCTTGCCCGCCCTCTGCGCAAGCCCTTCCAGTTGCCGCTTGTGGAACCCGGTCCAAGTCCATGAGATCCGGCGATCCGGCTCGATCAGGAACATGGTGGGCACATGCGTAATGCCGTAAGAGTTGCTCACCGGGTAACCCTCATCCGCCCGGTCGAGCAGATTCGGTAGGTGAACCTCGAAAACCTCGCTAAACTCCTGAGCCCGATCTGCTTCGTCCTGGCAGACCGCGAAGATCTGGAGTCCACCTCCCTGCAAACGCTCCAGGTAAGGTAGCGTCAACTGACAGGTCGGACAGGAAACTTTGTAAAAAGCCACCAGTGCGGGACCGTTGGATAGTACTTCCTCAAGCGACCGGCTGCCGCCATCCACGAGTTCCATCCGGAAATCGGGAGCGGTTTGGCCAGCCTCCAGGGTGATCTCGGGCCCCTTCCCCATACGCTTCCAGTCTAACAACTTGCGAAACAGGAGCATGGCCTCTTCAATCGAGCGCCTTGTGCAGTTGGTGAGCTGCCACCAGGAGCGGATCGTTCACCGTCGAGTAGGGCGGAGCATAGGCCAGATCCAGGTCGGCGAAGTCCTCCACGCGCATCTTGGCTGTCAGAGCCGCAGCCACGACGTTGATGCGTCCTGCGGCATCCTCGTCGCCCGCAATGGCGGCGCCTAGCAACCGGCGCGAACCGCGGTCCGCCACGAGCTGCACATGCAACATCTTGCCTCGGAAGTACTTCGGACGAGCCCGCGATTCGATCAGGGCCTCCACCGGGGAAAAGCCTTCACGCCGGGCCTGCTGCGTGGAGAGTCCGGTGGTCGCCACTGCCATTCCGCCGACACGCAGCACCGACGTGCCCACGATGCCGCCGAATCGCTCCCGTTTGCCGGCCGCATTCGAACCCGCCACGCGGCCCATCTTGTTGGCCGTAGTGCCTAGCGGCACCCAGACGGGGCGCCCGCTGACCACGTGCAGGGCCTCGCAGCAGTCGCCGGCCGCATACACTCCGCTCAGCGACGTCTCCTGCTGCTCGCTGACGCGTAGCGCGCCGCTGCGGCCGAGTTCGGCGCCCGCTTCCGCCATGACTTCCACGTTCGGCTTCAGGCCGGTGGCGCACAGCACCAGGTCGTGCGGCAACTCCGCCGGAGCCCCGGCGCGCGTGTTCAGCCGCACCTCCACCCGGCAGAGTTCGAGCCGCTCGACAATCTTCTTCGTCAGCCAGTCCTCTTCCCTGTGTAGCAGTTGGGTGCCGTCATGAAAAAGCGTGACGGTCAAACCTCGCGCACGCAGGGCCGTCGCCATCTCCAGACCGATATAGCCGCCGCCGATGATCGCCGCCGTGCGCGGTTGGCGGGTTTGCAGAAACTCCTGGAGCCTTTCGGCGTCGGTGTCTGTGTGCAGTGTGAAGACGCGCGCATCCTGGCTGCGTTCGGCCGGGCGGGCGCCGGCGGCCCATACCAGGCGGTCGTAGCGGATCCGCTCACCGCTGCGCAAAGCGACTTCGCGCTGGGAATGCCGTACCGCCGTTACCTCGCAGCCGGTGCGAATGCGAATGTCCCGCTCCCGTTCAAAGAAGTCGGACTTGTAGACGGTGAGCTCTTCCATGGAGCGCACCTGCCCCTCGACCCAATACGGCAACCCGCAAGCGCCATAGGAGATGCGGTTGCCCTTTTCGAGGACGACGATCTCCAGTGAGCGATCCAGCCGGCGGGCACGCGATGCCGCGCTGAGGCCGGCCGCCACGCCGCCGATCACCACCAGCTTCATTCGCGGACGCCACCCTTCTTGCGAGCCCGCTGCTCCTCGACGAAGTTCAGGATGTCGAACGGCTTGGAATCGCGGTCGGGGAAACAGAGGTTGACGGCCTCGACTTCGTTGGCGGCGATGCGGAAGACTGTGGCGAGTTTCGTGATCACCAGGAGTTCGATGGTGCGCCGGTTCAGCCCGAACATTGGCAGCACGCCGCCGGCCTTGTGGAACTTCGTGTGAGCCACGACAAGACAGCCGAGGGCGCTGGAGTCGATGTAGTCCACGTCGCTGAAATCGAGGACCACCTGCGTGATGCCCTGCGCGTACAACGCGTCCAGCATGTTGCGGAACGTCTCCACCGGCTCGCCGATCATCAGCCGGCCATGGGGCGCCAGAATCACGACCCCATCGTGCTCTCTGCGGTCTATTACGAATGGCATCGGAAACCTATATTGTATGTGCTATGCAGTCTACCGCCATCACCCGCCGTCTGTTTGGAGGCCTGTTGGCCGCCGCCGCCTCGCCTGCCATCCAGGCAGCCCCGGCGCGCCTCCGCCGGTCAGAGAGTTACTTCGGTCTCCATTTCGATCTGCACCCCAATGAGAACGACACTGTGCTGGGCCGCGACGTGACGGAAGCGATGGTGGAGAACCTGGTGACGCAGGCCAAGCCGGATTTTGTGCAATACGACTCCAAGGGGCATCCCGGCTGGCTCGGCTGGCCCTCGCGCGTGGGCCCTTCCGCCCCCGGCATCGTGAAGGATTCGCTGGAGATCTGGCGGAAGGTGACAGCCCGGCGCGGTGTCGCCTTGTACATCCATTTCTCGGGTGTCTGGGATAGCCAGGCCATCAAGCTGCACCCGGAGTGGGCGCGTGTCGGTCCGCAAAATGAAGCCGAACCGAATCAGACTTCCACGTTTGGCCCCTATGCCGACGAGTTGATGATTCCCGAACTGCGCGAAGCCGCGTCGAAATACGATCTGGACGGAGCCTGGGTGGACGGTGAATGCTGGGCCACCAAGCCGGATTACTGCGCTGCCGCACTGAAGGCGTACGGCAAGCCGGCGCCGAAGTCGAGCAAGGATCCTGGTTGGAACGACTGGCTGGAGTTTCAGCGGGAGCAGTTCCGCAAGTACGTGCGCCACTACATCGACGAGGTGCACAAGACGCATCCGAAGTTCCAGATCGCCAGCAACTGGCTGTACTCGACGTTCGTGCCGGAGGAGCCGACTCTGCCCGTCGATTTCCTCTCTGGGGATTACCTGGGCAATGCCAGTATCTCCACGGCGCGTCTGGAGGCCCGTTACCTCGGACAGACCGGACGGCCCTGGGATCTGATGGCCTGGGGTTTCCAGCAGGCGCAGTCCAACAGCATCGGGCACGTACACAAGCCGGCCGTTCAGTTGCAGCAGGAGGCCTCGGTCGTGCTCGCTCAAAGCGGCGGCTTCCAGATCTACTACGTGCCGACGCGTGCGGGCTACTTCGAAGAGAGTCACATCAAGACGATGGCTCAGGTGGGGCGTTTCTGCCGTGCGGTCCAGCCGGTCTCTCAGAACACCGAGACCGTGCCGCAGATTGGTGTCGTGTTCTCGCGGGAGACGCTTTACCGGACGTCCAATAAGCTGTTCGGCGGTTGGGGGAAGGCATCCGATCCGGCGCGTGGCTGGCTGGATCTCCTGCTGGGCTGCCAGTGGTCGGTGGACGTCCTGCCGGACTGGAAACTGCAACGCGTGGAGGCGCGGTATCCGTGCATCGTGCTGCCGGATTGGGCCGCTGTCGGACCGGAGGTGAAGACACAACTCGTCCAGTATGTCCGCGATGGCGGCAAACTGGTGGTCTGCGGTGCGCAAAACGCCGGGTTGTTCGCGGCCGAGGCGGGCATCCGGCCGCAGGGCCAACCGGCCGACAAGCCTGCGTTTGTCGAGGGTCCGGTGATGGGGAATGTGACCGGGCACTGGCTGGACTTCGATCCCGGCCTCACTCAGGTCGTGGCGCAGCGTTTCCCTTCGTTGGACACGCGTAGCGGCGGGGTAGCCGCGGCCGTTTCCACCTCGCTCGGCAAGGGGACGCTCGTCTTGTGCGCAGGGCCGGTGGGTTCTGTTTACGCGGCCACACACGCCGCAACCGTCCGCGACCTGGGGCGGAACCTGGTGGCGCCGCTCTTCGCGCCGCTGGTAAAGGTGACGGCTCCTTCGACCGTGGAAGTGGTGCTGCGGAGAAAGAACGGTGAATTGCTGGTGCATCTGTTGAATGCGACGGGCATGCAGACGGCCGGCGACTATTCGACGGTGGACTTTGTACCGCCGCTCACGGGTGTGAAGTTGTCCTTCGGAACGGCTAAGCCGAAGTCAGTGAAGTTGATGCCGCAGGGGCAAAGCCTGGAACCTGTCCACGCGGGTGGTTCCTGGATGGTCGAAGTGCCCGTATTGGAAGTGCATGCCGTAGCGGCCGTGGTAATATAAAAACGTCCGTCTCAAACGGGCCTGTAGCTCAGTTGGTTAGAGCGCTACCTTGACACGGTAGAGGTCACAGATTCGAGTTCTGTCAGGCCCACCACCTCACATAAAATATGCGTTGAGCAGCCTCGCTGCTGGTTCTCCTGTACTCAGGTCATGAACCAGCCGCCATTGACGTTAATAGTCTGTCCGGTGATATATCCGTTCCGCGCCAGCATGACCACCACATCGGCGACCTCGTCCGACGTTCCAAACCGCCCAACCGGGATCAATCCGGGCTGCGCCTTCAGATTCGACGTCACCATCTCGGTCTCAATCAGGGCCGGCGCAATCGCGTTGACGGTGATTCCCTCTTTGGCCAGCCGTTGCGCGTAGTAGTGCGTCAGGCCATGCATTCCGGCCTTCGATGCGGCGTAGTGTGGTCCCACCACTCCGCCCACCTGGGCAGCGACAGAAGACAAGTTGATGATCCGCCCCCACTGCCGCGCCCGCATGGCTGGCAGTACACCCTGGGTCAACAGGAAGCACGACTTTAGATTGGTCTCGATCAGATCGTCCCAGTCCCCTTCCGTAATCTCCTCGAAGGGCTGCGGCCGGGCGATGCCCGCGTTGTTGACCAGAATGTCGATGGGGCCCAGCTTCCGTTCGACCTGCTGAAGCAGTCGCTGGACGTCGGCACCCGAGGACACGTCCGCCTGGACGCAGGCACAGCGCCGGTTCAGCCCTTGAATCTCGGCCTCCGCTGCGTGTGCCTCGGATTCGCGAGCCCTGTAGTTGATGCCGATGTCCGCGCCAGCCCGCGCAAGCGCCAGCGCGCTGGCAAGCCCGATGCCCCGGCTGGAGCCGGTAACCAGGGCCACTTTACCTGCTAAGTCTTCCACGAATTCAGAATAGCGCCGCGGTCTTGTACGGTCCCCCACTGGCGGCGCACGAGGTCCTGCAGGAACCGGCTGTCCTCAGCTCCTCTGGATTCGTCGGACGATCTCCGGCACCATGCAATCAAGCGGCACCACGGCGTCCGCCAGACCGGCCGTGGCCACGGCCCCGGGCATGCCCCACACCACGCTGCTGGCCTCGTCCTGCACCAGGACCGTGGCGCCCAGCGCCTTCAGGGTGGACGCACCGCGTAGTCCGTCATGCCCCATGCCCGTCAGGACGACCGCCATCACGGAGCCTCCATACACCTCGCCGGCGGAACGGAACAGCACGTCCACTGAGGGTCTGCAGGAGTTCTCAGGCGGAGACTGGTCCAGATGGATAGTCGCCTGGTTGTTCACTTTCCGCACGCGCATATGGAAGTCGCCTGGTGCGAGCAACACCCGGCCCGGCTGCACCAGAGCTCCTTCCGTTGCTTCCCTTACGCGCAATGGGCAGGACCCTGCCAAGCGCTCCGCCAGCAAGCGTGTGAACTGGGCGGGCATATGCTGGACAACGAGAACGGGTAAGGGGAAATCCGGAGCAAAGCGCGGGAGGACTTTGGCGAGTGCCGCCGGGCCACCCGTCGACACTCCGATAACCAACAACTGGCATCGGCTCTTCACCGGCGGAACGTAGATTTCGCCTATTCCAGCCGGCGCTTCGGCCCTGGCCGGCTGTGGGGCCGACTTGAAGAACTGTTTGATCTTCGGAACCAGCTCAGCCTGCAACCGGGTGGCTCCGTCGCCGGCATCGTCATACTCCGGGGTCTTCATAACGTAATCGTCCACGCCTCGCGCCAGCGCTTCGAACGCAGCCTGGGAACCCTGCTGCATGCCAGTACCGAGGAGGATCACCCGTATCTCCGGATAGCGGTGGCGGACCTGCCGGAGTGTTTCAAGGCTATCCATCCCCGGCCCTTCCAAGTCCAACGTCAGCACGTCCGGGTTCCATTGAGCAATGCGCTCCAGCGCATGGGCGCCGTTGGCGGCGACGCCAACCACTTCAATGGAAGGATCCCCTTCCAGGGCCTGGGCCAGGCGCTGCCGAACCACAAGTGAGCCGTCTACCACCAACACCCGGATTCTTGTGCCGGGCGCGAGTTCCTTTCGGACGCGCGTCGCATGCATCGGACTTACCGCATCAGCCCCATGCGGCGACGCCCGTCGGCGGCCGTTGTGCACGGGAAGGGCTTTGTCGGGTTCTCGTTGGTCTCGATCTCAAACTCCTTGAGGACTTCCCGGTCCTTAATGGCTTGCTCGCGCGGGCAGTGGCTGCCCGGCTGAACCGCGGGTGTTCCGGACCTGCATCCGCGCTGGTTGCTGGCAGGGACCGGTTGGATCCAAGAAGTCCATATCGGAGCGAGCTAGGAGTTCATGATCAACATTGAGACAAAGTAATTATTGCGGCATTATTGGCGGCTACCGAATATATGTTTTGAAAAGGCACCAAAAGCGTCATTGACGAATTCCACAGCCATCGAACAACCAGCCTGTCCCCCGCCTGGGCTCAGCGCTACGATATTGGAGTCCGTTCCTCTGGAGGCGCTCAGTGAATGTAGCCCGAGCCCTGGTCATCGTGCTCGCCGGCGCGACGTTCGCCCACGCTCAGCGCGTGGATGTCGTTCTGCCCGATACGATCTATCAACGCATCGACAACTTCGGAGCCTCCGATTGCTGGACGATGCAGAAGTTGGCTGGGTGGAGCCTCGCGTCGCGCGAACGCGTGGCCGACCTGCTCTTCTCGCCCACCAAGGGCATCGGGCTGAGTTGCTGGCGCTTCAACATCGGTGGTGGCGTGAATCCCCGGATCAAGCATCCCTGGCGTAGCCCCGAGACGTTTGAGACGGCCGAAGGGCAGTACGACTGGACGCGCCAGGCGGGCGAGCGCTGGTTCCTGGCGGCCGCCAAGGCGCGAGGCGTCCCGCAGTTCCTTGCCTTCGTCAACAGTCCGCCCGGGCGCATGACCCGCAACGGGCTCACCTTCACGACAAAGGGGGATGGCAGCACGAACCTGAAGGCCGGCTTCGAGGCGCAGTACGCCCGCTACCTCGGAGACATTCTGGATCACTTCCGCACCAATACAGATGCGCGAGAGAGGGTGGAGTTCCAGTACATCAGCCCCGTGAACGAGCCGCAGTGGCAGTGGGACGGGACCTCTCAAGAGGGCAACAGGGCGAGCAACGCCGACATCAAGGCGGTGACGCGCGCGTTGTCCTCCGAGCTGCGCCGCCGCCGGTTGGCCACTCAGATCGCGCTCATCGAAAGCGGGAGCTTGCCCGACATGGTTCGTCCCAACGCGGAGATGACGAAACAATACGGCTCCCCGTACGGCAACTATATCGACGACTTCCTGGGCGATGGCGAGATCGCGCCACTGTTGGGGCCTCTGTTCGGCTATCACAGCTACGGCTCAGACCTCCTCAACGGCCCCATCGTCACCGACCGGCAGGCCCTGGCTGAGCGCATGCGGCGCTATCCGGAACGGCGGTTGTGGCAGACGGAGTACTGCATTCTGGTTGGTCCAGAGGGCAAGGGTGGCAACAAGCGCGACCTTTCCATGGATACCGCGCTCGTCGTGGCGCGCATCATCCATCTCGATATGGCCGTGGCCAACGCTTCGGCCTGGCAGTGGTGGACCGCCATGTCTCCGGAGGACTACAAAGACGGTCTGATCTACACCGACTACCAGAAGCCGGGCGATGCCGAGAGCATTCTGCCATCGCGCCTGTTGTGGGCTCTGGGCAACTACAGCCGGTTTGTGCGGCCGGGCATGCACCGCGTGGCCGTGCAGGGGGATCCCGACGATATCCGTGGGTTGATGCGCACAGCCTACGTCGATTCGGATACCCGGAAAATCGCTGTCGTGTACGTGAACGAAGCGGAAGCCGCGCAAGGCGTCACCGTGAACTTCAACGTGGCGCAGCGCGGCTGGCACCTGCGGCGGATGACTCCCTGGGTAACCTCCAGCCGCGAGGGCGATGAACTCAAGGCGTATCCGCCCGTGAAGGACCGCGCCGCGTTCCAGATCCCCGGCCGCTCGGTGGTGACGTTCGTCGCCGAGTTCGACGCGGCTCGTCGGTGATCACCGGGCCGGGCTATGGGACAACCATGATCTGCGTTCGCCAGAACGCCGCCTTCTTTCCATCAGGCTGGAGCACTGTCGCCTGGCACGTGTACTCTCCTGGCTCCAGCTTCGTCATCGGGAACCGGAACTTCAGCGGGATCGTATTCAGCTTGTTGTTCAGTGCTTCCGACACCTTCATCAGCGGAGTCTCGAAGACCCTGGACTGCCCCCGGTAGAACGTGACGAAAGCGACAACCGGCTGCGCCCGGCCATTGCCTGGCTGGTAGGCCTGAAGGTAGACGTACATCACTCCGCCGCGGCTGAAGACCCGCGTGACACTGGGGATCAGCTTCTCGCCAGCCTGTACCAGGGGACTGAACGTCTGGGCCGAGCGGCCATCGGCCTTTCCCGCGTTGTAGAGTGCATCTTCCAGAGCCACCGCCTGGCTGCTCAGTACGACGGAGCTGATGGGCAGCCGTTGCTCCTCCCTGTTCAGGTTTGGAATCACGAACGAGGTCAGGTATGTGCCAATCCGTCCGGTCTCGGCGTCGCGTGCCAGGAACTTCATGGAGTACCTTCCTGGCAGCAGGGTGAATCCGGTGTCGTAAGCGATGGTCCGCCTGGACAACTCGCCGGCCGTTGCTCCGGTCAACTTGATATCCACTTTGTCGCGCACGTTGGCGACCGTGTAGTTCCCCTCTTTGATCTCACCGATAAAATCGATGACCGTATGTTCGGCCCCGCGCCGCCTGGCCAGCGCGAGTTCGTGGCCGGGGATCTTGACTGCGATCGGCACAAAATACTCGGCCCGGTTCAACTGGAAGTAGTTCACCTCCATGGCGACGGTGAGCTCCGTGATGGGATCGCCCAGCAGCAGCGCTTCTTCGAGCTGGCGCTCCTTGTCGGCGGCTGTGAACTTGCCAAACTGCTTTCTGGCGAAGTAGCCCCTACGGTATTCGAGATTCGCCGCCGTTTGGCCATTCAGCGAGATCTGGATCCTACGGAACTTGCCATCCAGTGCCTCATTCGAAGTGTAGTAGCCGACAACGTAGTAGCTCGATCCGGCACGCTGAGCCGCGGTGATGCCCCGCGTCAGATCGTTGTCATCGAGCAGTGCCTTCCCTCCGGTATCGGCAGCCAACGCGTACAGTGTGTCCTGGGACCGCTGGAAGCCAGAGCCGATCGCCGTCGCCGTCGCTCCGTTGTACATTCCGACGCCGCCGGGTGAGCCGTGAGATGCATCGCCCAGCGGAGGTTGTGCCACCAGCCCTCTGGCGTCCACGGGCCAGAAGCTCACGCCGGCGCGGATGGCGGCATTCAGGGTGGCGCGCAGCTGCGCCTGGTTGTCCACACCATTGAGCCGTAACCCACTGGCGAAATAGATGAGCGCCTTCTTCTCGCTCAGCCGTCCCAGCATGGCGGCTGCCGTCTGCAGCGCCGACAACTGCCGGTCGGTGTTGAATAGATTGAACTCGCTGTCATCCTGCCCGAACGCCGCGCCGGCATCGGACGGACCCGTTGCTGCCGCTACGGCCCACTCTTCTTCTCCCACAATCAGAGTCTGAAGCGTTGTGAGCAGATGCGCGCGATCGGCAGTGAAATCCTCCAATACCTGCACCGCCCCGCCCGAGTACATCATGACGGCCAGCAGGTCGGAGGACGACATCTGCGTCCGGACAAACCGCTGAGCCGCTTGCAGCGCCCTGATCTGGTCCGCCGCAGGCATCGCGGTCATGTCGAAGTACAGCACCAGCAGCCGCCGATCCCGGTATCGGACCTCGCCCGGCTGTTCCGCCGCGATCTGCGTGCGCGTCAGTCGCGGCACAACCTCCGCGCGGATCGAAGCCGCCGCCGGGTCGCTCGACGCATTCTCGGGCAGCTTCTGGAACTCCACAAACGCGATTCTCTGCGGCTTGCCGTCTTCGAGCACCGTGAAGTCTTTCGCCGTCAGATTCTCGAGCGCGTGTCCGTTCCGGTCGCGCGCCGTCACGGTCTCCACCACCAGTTGCGCGCTCGTCGTGAACGTGACAGCGTCCTCTCCACGCGGGGCCGGAGGCATGGGCTGCTGGGCCAACGCGGCAACCACGAGGATCAGCACTGTGGATGGAAGTCGCAACATGCCTTAAAACCTCAACCGTACGACTGTCTGCATGGTCCGCATCGGCTCCGCCGCGTTCGCCAACCCAAACTGTGAGCTGGTTACCGTCGTAATCCAACTGGGAAACACCGGGTGGTTTAGCGCATTAAAGGCGTCCAGACGCACATCCAGGCTCCACCGGTCCCCGAACGGGAATGTGCGGTTCATGGCCGCGTTCAATGTGAACTGAGGCGGTCCCGTGATGGTGTTGCGCCCGGCGTTGCCCCAGTGCCCGGCAGCCGGAGCGGAATACGCCGACGGATTCAGCGCAAGGCCGGGAGGAGCATCATACAGCGGGGCGCCAGTATAGTCGGGGCGGATGCTGCCCGTGATCCCGGTACCGCTCACGGCCGCGAAGTACACCGGTGTCAAAGGCAGCCCGGTGCCGGCTGTCAGTTGCGTGCTGAACGTCCAGTCCTTCAGCAGCATCGCCCTCCGGCCCGCGGCCAACGCCCCACCGCGCAGGCCCATTCCGGTGGTGTACTGCATCAGTCCACTCAACACGTGCCTTTGGTCGAAACTCGAGAGCGCGCGCTCGGCCCGAAGATCCAGCCAATTCTGAGCGATCAGCGCGCCCGACTGGTTTCGGCCGCCCAAAGACGCATTGTCGATCGACTTCGCGAACGTATACTGCATCGATGCCGTGAACCCGCTGCGCAGCCTGCGCCGTAAATCGACTGACCCCGCATGTCGGATGGAATTCCCGTTCGAAGCCAGATAGGTGAATCCGCGGGGGCAGCCGGCGCACGGGTCGGCCGCTCCCGTGGGCAGCGTATTCGGCAGAATCTGCTGTTGCGCTCGTGTCCCCTTGGCGCCCTGATAGCCCACGATGAGAACGAGGCTGCCCGGCAGATCCTTCTGCACCGAGAGATTCCAGTTCTGCGCGTATCCGGTGCGCAGGTCCGGGTCGATGGCGTACGTATTGCGGGCGGACGTGGCGGCGGTGCTGAACGCATTGGCCAGGCTGAGTGGGTCATCAACGCGGTTCGCGATTTGCAGACTAGTCGATAGCGGTGGTTGCTGCGCCATCTGTGTGGCCATCGCCTGATAGATCGACGTATCAAAGTACAAGCCATATCCGCCGCGGACAATCGTGGACGACGCGGACAGCGGCCGCCACGCGAAGCCCAGTCGCGGAGCAAAGTTGTTCCAGTCGGGCCGGATCAGCGACGGTGGTAGCGTTTGCCCCGTCAACGGGCCCATCGGGGCCTTGGCCAGGATCGGGGCCGCCGCGGTGAACCCCGGAGTGATGTCGAGATTCACCAGACGGCCGTACAACTCCGTGACCGGGCCGCTATACTCCCAGCGGGCGCCGAGGCTCAACGAGAGCCCGGGGTTTAGCCGCCAGTCGTCCGTGAAGAACCCGGCCGCCGTCGGTGCGCGGAAGTACTTGTCCGCGTTCCCGCGAGCGATGGCAATCGTGTCGGGGATCCCCAGCAGAAACCCGGCCAGGTCGGACCCCGTCCCCGGAATGGCGGAGCCGTTCTCGCGGCCCTGCGTGGCGGCGCCCGTAAAGGCAAACATGCCGCGCGGATTCTCTTGCGACAACAGATTGAACTGTTGCCTCCGCCACAGTCCGCCGAATGCAAGACTGTGCCTGGCCCGGTACCTTCCGAATTCCGCCGATAGCCCCGTTGTTCGATTCCGCGTCAGCGAGCTCTGCGCGTCCGTGAGAGAGGCCAATCCGTTCGAGAACGTGAGCGTCGGTGGCCCCCAATTCTCCGGCGACTGATCATTGCCAGCGATGCCCGCCTCGCCGGAGACATTGCGCCGGCTGGCGAAGAACGGTTCAACCCGCGAGTCGAGGCGGCTGTACTGGACCCCAACCACAACCCGGAAGCTCGGCGAAAACGAGTGTGCCCAATTGACCGCGGCGTTCATGCCCGTATTCTTGGTCTTGTCCAGGAAGCCCGTCAGTCCCGGATTGTCGGTCCTGGTGTTGGAATACGAGTAGTTCCCGAAGAGCTGATTCCTCTGCCCCAGTCGCTGCTGGAAGCGCGTCTGGAGGTCGTCTTCATGGGTCTCGACAGCGATCGGAACCTGGTAGTTGTACCGCCCTGTGGTCCCGAAGCTGGGCACTGGATAGAGTGCCAGCAGAGACACGGCCTGAGGGCTGATCCGGCTCAGCGGAATTCGCTGGCCGGGGAACGGCGCCCCTCCGGATGGGTCG
Source organism: uncultured Paludibaculum sp. (assembly GCF_963665245.1). Taxonomy (NCBI): domain Bacteria; kingdom Pseudomonadati; phylum Acidobacteriota; class Terriglobia; order Bryobacterales; family Bryobacteraceae; genus Paludibaculum; species uncultured Paludibaculum sp. The sequence goes on along the minus strand of NZ_OY762267.1, from coordinate 3,068,276 downwards.
AAGAAGGCATTGGGGCTTAGCGACAGATCGCCCACACGCTCCGCCGCGGTTGGTACCAGCCCGCTCTGCGCGGTCACGGTGGAACTGCGCAGCCATTGGTAGTTCACCGTCAGATTGGGTCCATTGCGGCGCAACAGATGCGGGATCTTCAACGGTCCGCCAAAGGCCAGCATCGCCTGGGTGCGGCCGTAACCCGGCTTCGGAGCGCTCTGCCCCGTCAGCGAGTAAGGCCGCGCGTCCAGCACTGCATTGCCAAGTGTCATTCCTAGATTGACGTTGTACTGAGAGCCCGGCCCCCTCCGCTGATTGCCGAATGATGGCGCCTGACCAAACGGTGAACTGGCTCCATTGTTGGTCGAGCCGTTGACGAGGAAACCATCCGCCGCACGCCGGCTCAGTTCCACCGGATCCGCGTTCTCAAAGGCGCCTCTGCCCGCGGACTGCGCTACCCCAGCCGTGGGAAGACCCCCCGCGGCATTGAGGTCAGTGCTCTGGAATGGAGCCTGTGTGGTTGTCGGGGTGCCCGGCGGCCTTCTGCCACGCTGTGGCGGATCTGGAGCGGGCGCCGGGACAACCGTCGGAGTCGACACCGGTTGTCCCTCTGTGGTCATTGCCGACAGAGGCAGCATGTCCAAAGCCCACTCTTGCCCTGTGGATGTGCCCGGAACATTCACCTTGGCCTCCATCACCGTGAACCCCGGCATCTCGATTTTGAACTTGTATTCGCCTTCGGCCAGATCGGTAAATTCGTACGACCCATCCGGACCCGTGACCACCGCGACCGTTCTCTCGCCCAGTGTGGCGGTCACGCTGGCGCCAGGCACCGGTAGGCCGCTGAACCTCACAACTCCACGCTGCTCCGCCGCCGTCAGTGCCGCCAGGGCGATGGGTATCAGCGCGCACACTTGTAGCATCGTGCGGATCTTCATAGACAGGTTCGCCTTGCTTTTGCGGGAACTAACTAGTTCTCGGACGGCTTCTCCGCCCGGTCGATCACGATCATTGCCCCCGGTCCCTTGGTCGATTCCAGCTTCAGCCCCAGTTGCTCCTGCAGCGCCGTGAACAGTGATGGGCCTATCGGGGCACTTGCACCCACCGCCGCGGCTTTTTCGGCCTCGCCCGGTCCCCGCGGTCCTCCCTCCATCTCGCCATCCGGAGTCCATTCCAACTGGAAGTTGAATCGGCCGGTGAGCCCGGTCCGATCCAGCACGGGGCGGCTCAACAGCCGCGAGAGGTGATTGGCCAGCGAATCGAGGCCCATGTTCTGGCCGGTCAACTGGCCTGGACGCCCCCGCATCTGCTGTTTGTTGCCCTCTTCATTGCCTGCGGTCTTGAGCTTCACGCCGCCCTTCGCCGTTACCATCGCGTAGACCGGCATCTCCTTCGAGGCTGTGTGAACGATCAATTGGAAGCGTTCTGCCAGTAGCGCGCGGGTCCGCTGTCTCACCTGCACCTCCAGTAACTTCTGTTGCTCGAGGCTGAGTTGTGCCAGATCCGTGGCTACCGCGGACTGCGGCGGCTTCGCCACAATGTCAAAGCCGCGAGAATTCAGCCAATCTGGCCCTCCGGAAATCTGGAAGGGCTGCACTTCGTAAGCAAACTCAATCAGCTGTCTCAGCCGCACATTCTCACACCGAATCCCGCCGCCAGGCAGCAGACCCAATCGAATGCCGCGGGCATCCGGGTCGGACGGTTTGATCGAGGCGACCTCGAATCCTTCCGGGCCCTGGTTCGCCTGGGCGCGGCTGGACGGAGCACTCAGCACCCCAATCAGCACGGGACCCGTGACCGCCGCCGCACCGGCAACGGTCAGAAGTAGCCTCCGGGTGAAGCTCAACTGATGCGAACTCCGATGCGTCATGATTGCCTCCACCCGCCTCATCAGGTCGGAACCCGTCACGCCGGAGGCACACGCCAAAGGCGATTCCAGATAGTGCTTGCAGACGTTCAGAATGCCCGCCGCATACACTTCGGGCTCACTGCCCGTGGACAGCACCTCCTCATCGCAGCAGTTCTCGCGTTCCTTCACCATCTGCCCGCCGATCCACCACACCAGCGGATGGAACCAGAACAGCGTCTCCACCACCATGTGCAGTGCGGCCGTGAGATTGTCGCGGCGGCGAACATGGCAGAACTCGTGAGCCAGAATCGACTGCAGTTGTGCGGGCGCCAGACGTTCTCCAATGCCCTCGGGTAACAGAAGCACCGGACGCAGAATGCCGAAGACGCCAGGCTCCAGGCGTGCCGGTGACGAGAGGATGGGCACCGGGCCCTCAAGCGGCAGCGGCGACGCGTGCCGCAACGCCACCCGGATGCGCCGCCATCGGAGCCAGCGCTGGGCGAGAACGGCCACGGCGCCAACGGTCCATATGCCCCAAAGCACGATCTTCGGATCCCAGTCCATGTTGCCGGGCGCGGGCGCGCTCACGGCCATCATAAACGGCAGCGGTTCAAATGGTTGGCTGATCTGCCGGATCGCGACGGAAACCGGAGCCGAAACCGGGGGTGCCGCCGTCCAATGAATCCGGTTGCCGGCGCTCACCAGTAGGGAGAACGGCACCAGGAACTTTAGGGAGGCGGCCAGCCACACGCAGTAGCGCAATTGCGGCCGGTTCCGGCGAAGTGCGAAGGCGGCAGCCGCCGCGGCGGCTGCGAAGATCGTCGACTGCCACAGATGGTTGGCTGCCGGAGACAACTCACCGAGTATCATTGCGCTCTGTCCTTTCCAGCCAGCTTGCGGAGCAGCCCTTCTGCTTCCGCCACGTCTTCCAACGTGAGCTTGCCCGTCTCCACCAGATGCGCCATCAGCGGCTGCGACCGGCCGCCGAACAGGCTTAGCAACTCGTCGATCAGCTTGCCCCGGGCTGCATCGCGGGCAATCACAGCCTCGAAAATGTGGGCATTGCTGATCTTCTTGACGCGCCTCAACGCCTTCTTTGTCTCCAAACGGTAAACCGTCGTTTGGATCGTCGTATAGGCCGGGCGGCCCGCCTCGGGAAATGCCTCCTGGATCTCCCGGATAGACAGCTCGCCCCGGGTCCAGAGTGCCTCCATGATCTGCAGTTCCAGTCTTGTCAGCTTAGGGAGTGCCATGATGATCTACTATGCGTGTTTGTAAAACTACTATGAACGTATTTTGTTAGCAAGAGGGCTCCGATTTTTTTACGTGGGGGCCGAAGCTGCGGGAAGAAAAGGGCAACTCCCCGAGTGAGCCGACCGCCGCCGCCGCCCCCCCTCCGCCATTCTTTTTTCGGCATCGATAGGCCGGAAACTGGAGATGGCGCGATCGCGCGGAGCTATGACGTCCTGTCGCAACTCTTAGCTCGGCTGTAACAGAGTGCTGATAGCATTTATAAATGCGCCTGCCGTTTGTGGCTATTTTTGCTTCCGTTAGCCTGTTTGGGCAGGTGCGCTTTGACCACCAGAAAGACCGCGTGGCCGTGTCGATCGATGGCCGTTCTTTCGGGACGCTGTACTTTGGGCAGGACGCCAACAAGCCGTTCTTCCATCCACTCACGACTCCTTCGGGGGTGACTGTTACGCGGTCCTACCCCGTCGATGAATCGGTCGAGAAGGAACCCACCGACCATCCCCATCAGAAGGGTCTTTGGATGGGTACCGAACGCCTGAGCGGCATGGACTTTTGGGAGAACGACTCCTCGTACGTGCGTCCCCGCATGGGCCGGATCGTTTTCAAGGATGTGACGAAGTTAGAAAACGGAGCAACAGCGGGCAAACTCCGCTTCCGGGCCGCCTGGATCAACCTGGAAGGGACTCCGGTTGTGGACGAGGACCGCACGATGACGTTTTACGCCCGGCGCGGCGCTGCTCACGTCATGGACGTCGACCTGATGCTGACAGCTATTGTCCCCGTTACTTTCGAGGACCACCAGGACGCCGTCATCGGCATGCGCCTCCGTCCGGCGTTCGACGAGGTGAACGGGGGCATGGCGGTGAATGCGGAGGGGTTGCGCGGAGAGAAGCAAGCTCGTGGAAAGGCTTCGCGCTACATGTTCTGGAACACGCGCATCAAAGAGGAAACGGTGGGGGTGGCGATCCTGGACCACCCCGAGAACTACAGCTTCCCCGCGCGCTGGCATTTGCGCAGCTTCGGTTTGCTCTGCGCGAATCCATTCGCCCGCAAGATCTTCGATAAGGAAGCACCCTCCGCCGCCAAGGCCCTTCGCGCCGGCGAGACGCTGCGCCTGCGTTACCGCGTGCTTGTTTACTCCGGTGCCTTCGACATCGAATCCGAATGGCGGGACTACTCCGCCAAGCCAAAGCCATGAAACTGCTACCTGCCGCTTGCCTCTTTCTCTCTTGCTCCTATGCCGGTTCGCTCACTGGTGTCATCCGCGCGCGAGGGCACAATGTGCCCTTGACTGAGGCGTATGTCACGGCCACGGCCGCGAACGTGAGCCGCACGGGTTACTCGACCGCCGAAGGCCGCTACCAGATCGACAACTTGCCTGCGAATACGCCCGCCCTGCTGACGGTGGAGCTTCGCGGCTTCGTCACGGCGACCCGCGAGATCACCTTGAATGAGGCTGGCGGCACTGCCGACTTCGACCTGTCTCTGGCCGATATCCGGCAATCCGTTGTTGTCGCCGACGGTCTGCTGAGCGTCCGCAGTGACGCTCCGGAAAAGAGCCAGACCGTCACCGGGGAGCAACTCCGTGAACTGCCCGCCAATGGGCGGAGGCTGATGCGGTTCGCCTTGCTGAGCCCCTTCGTCCGCCCAACCATTGGCACCGGAGCGGACGCCAACGACAGCAATCGCCTTTCCATCAATGCGAGCTCTTACCGCCACACCGCCTATATGATCGACGGTTCGGTCAACTACGATTGGATCTACGCCAATGGTCCCCAGCAGACGGTGTCCGTTGGAGCTGTCGAGCAGTTCAAGATCCTGTCTGGACAGTACGCCGCCGAATTCGGGACCTCGACGGCTGGGGTGCTCACCGTCGTGACGCGCTCCGGGGGATCCAGCCATCACGGCGAGGCATTCGGTTCGCTTCGGCCCAGTGGGATTCAGGCCCAGGCGCCCTTGGCTGCTGCTGGTCTTGCCCATATCCCCAATGAGAGGACCCAATGGGGTGCGAGCGCGGGTGGCCCTTTAGCCGGCACTCGCACCAACTACTTTCTCAACTACGAAGGCTCGCACCAGGAACGCGGTGCCTACATTCAGTCTCCGCAGCCCTCATTCTTCGTCGGGAACCTCAACGAACATCAAGCGCTGGCCAGGATCGACCATCGCTGGAACGAACGCCAGTGGATCTCCTGGCGCTCGAATATCTACGTCTTCAGCGGCAACAATGTGAACGATCGTGTCGCCGGCTTCAACCAACCCAGCTATGGGCGCGAAACCCGCACTCAATCCCTGGGTTCCCAGGTCACGCTGCACTCTCTGCTCGGCTCGCTATTCAACGAACTCCGCGTGTCCGTGGTTGGGTACACGCCGGACAGCGCATTCCCGCTGCAATCGTCCGTTCAGATTACCCGCCCCAACTACAGCACGGAAGGCTTCTCGACGAATAACTGGGTGCATTCGCAAACCTACGACATTGGCGATGTGGCCGCCATTCGCAGGGGCCGGCATGAACTCAAGGCCGGTTTCTCGTACATGCGTCAGTTTGTCAGGGACTATTCGTACACGCCCTTCGGTACGTACACCTTCGCCGCCGGTACGCCGGCCGCCAATCCGGAGCCGCTGCGTTTCTCGCAAACCTTCGGCACGGCCGACTTCCGCTACGGCCAGGCGGTAGCGTCCGGCTTCGTTCAGGACGATCAGCACCTGTCGCCGCGACTGTCTCTCAACCTTGGGTTGCGGTACGAGTACCAGTCCATCACGAAGGACAAAAACAACTTCGCCCCGCGCCTGGGGCTGGCCTACGATCTGAAGGGCGATGGCAAGACGATGATCCGGGCGGGCGCTGGGATGTTCTACGACCAGTTCTACCTGTACATCTACCGGAGGTTCTACTCGCTCAGTCCCTTCGCGCCGACCGCGACCTACACACTGACCCCCGGCAGTCCTGAATTCCCGGTCTTCCCAAATTCGTTGGCCAAGCCGCCCACCACCGGCGCGGCCGCTTCGCGCGATCTCTACATCCCCGCCTCCCGGTTGTTCAATCCCTACAGCCTGCAATACACACTGCGGCTGGAGCGCCGCCTGGGTTCGAACTACCTGTTGTCAGTGGACGGGCTCCACACGCACGTTCTCCGCCAGATGCGGGTCGACGACATTAACCACCCGGCGCCCTTTGTCCGCACACAACCGGGTCAGATCCGAACTGCGGCACAGGCCGACGCCACCCGCCCCTATAGGGCCTATCTCGGTGTTCCAGCGCGGCTGATCGCGGTGATCGAAAACAGTAGCTCCAGCATCTACGATTCGCTTTCGATCGGTCTCGCGCGGAGTGGAGGGAAACGGTTCTCAGGCGAACTTCGCTACGCCCTCTCGTCCTCCTCCGCCTACTCGATGTTCTTTGCCGACGCGAACAGCGGCGTGCCGAATGAGTGGAACAACTGGGGTTCCGCCGAGCGCGGACCCAGCGACTTCCACCAGCGCCACCGCTTCGTGGCCAATGGCTTGATCCGGCTACCGCGGGAGTTCCAGTTTGCGGCGATTGCCATCGTTGCCGGCGGCCTGCCCGTTAACCCGCTCACAGGCAAGGACAACAATGGCGACACCTATTCGGTCGACCGGCCCGTCGGTTTCGGCCGCAATTCCTTCCGCGGACCTATGCAGGCACAGCTCGACGCTTCGCTCTCCCGTCGATTTGCTCTCACAGACCACGTGAATGCCAACTTCGGCATTGAGGTTTTTAATGTGTTTAATCGGAACAATTATTTTGAAGTGAATAACATTTATGGGGAGAGTGGCGCGCCCCTGGCCACTTTCCGCCAACCCATTGCTGGAATCACCCGCACAGACCCCTCCCGCCAGATCCAGTTTATGCTCCGGTTCTCCTACTAACATGCGTTTGCTTACAATTCTCCTTCCGTGCCTGCTCGCGGCCCAATCCACCGTGACGCCGATTGAATGGACCTCTCTGCCCGCGCCGGTGCAGTCCGCCGCGAAGAAGCAGGAGGTTCCCAAGGGCGCCAAAATCAAGTACGTGAAGTTGGTCCGTTCCGGAGCGACGTTCTACGAGATGAAGGTGGATGCCGCGGATGGACGGGATCTGGAGATCCTCTTCCGCCCTGATGGAGCGGTCGCTGAAACCGAGGAAGCCGTGCCGCTCAGCAGTATCCCCGCGGCCGTGCGAGCGGCCATCGAGAAAGAAGCCCGTACCGGCAAACTCCTCAAGGTGGACCTCCTTTTGCGCGATGGAAAAACCTTCTACGAGGGGGAGATCTTGGAGCAGGGCACCAAGAAGAAGCCCTTGTTCGACCCTGCCGGCCGCCGTGTGAATTAGCTCGCTTCCGCACGGCAATTTTCGGGCTGGCTCGCGGCAACGCCTGCCGGCCGGCGCCTCCATGTCCGACTTTGTTCGAAATTCAGAACCATCACGACACGTGCACGCACGCGCGCTATTGGTGACGAAAATGCCCCTAAATTTGGCCCCGCCGCGCTATTGACGTCGCGACATGCGGCGTGATACTCCTGGAATGGTTCAAGGTGCTCGTCATTGAAGGCGAGTGAAAAGGGAAGCGGGTGAGAATCCCGCGCGGTCCCGCCACTGTGAGCAGCGAGCGGCCGGCAGAGAAAACCACTGTTCTTTCGGGAATGGGAAGGTCGCCGGTTCGCGATGACCTGTGAGTCAGGAGACCTGCCTTGGGCTTGAGTTGCGCTGCGCTTCGCGTGAGAACGAAGGGCGTGATGAGCCAATCAGGGCTGCCTGAGAATCTCATTTCCTGCCTGTTCCTGTTTTCCTCTCACCCACGAGGCGTCTGCGCGAGTACGAGTGACTTGAGGCGCGGACTCCTCGGCGATGCTGACACTGATCATTGGCGGTGCCCGAAGCGGGAAAACCCGATACGCACAATCCTTGTGTTCTCCCCCTCTACGCGTGGTCTACGTGGCCACGGCGAGGCCGGAGGACGAGGAGATGCTGGCCCGCATCGAACGTCACCGGGGCGACCGTCCTGGCGGCTGGAAAACCATCGAAGAACCTCGAGCTCTTGCCGCTGCCATCCGGCGCGCGTCTCCAGACGCCGACGTCATCCTCATCGACTGCCTGACGGTCTGGCTGAGCAATCTCTGCTGGGAGCTTCGGGATAGGGCCGCCACGGAAATCGAGTGTGCCGCTATGGCCGAGATCGACGAGATCGCCACGGCGGCTGAGAAGTGCCGTGTCATCCTCGTCTCCAACGACGTGGGCAGCGGCATCGTGCCGGATAATCCTGTCGGCAGAAGCTTTCGGGACTTCCAGGGGCTGGTGAACCAGCGGGCCGCGGCGGCGGCGCAGCACGTGTTTCTCACGGTGGCCGGCATCCCGCTGCGGATCAAGCCGAATCAGCCGGAGGCGCTGGCGCCATGAAGCCACTCAGTCGTCTGGTGATCGCCGGGACCCATAGCGGTGTAGGCAAGACCACGGTTGCGACCGCGTTAATGGCGGCTTTTCGGCAACGGGGCCTCGCCGTGCAGGGGTTCAAAGTCGGCCCGGATTTCATCGATCCCACCTTTCACAGTGCCGCTACCGGCCGGCCCGGCCGCAATCTGGATGGCTGGATGCTCCCACGCGAGACGAACCTGGCCCTCTTCCAACAAGCGGCGCGCGATGCCGATGTGGCGGTGATCGAAGGCGTGATGGGCCTCTTCGATGGCCAGAGCGCTGTTTCGATGTCCGGTTCCACCGCCGAGATGGCGCGATGGCTGGATGCGCCCGTCATTCTGGTGGTGGACGCATCGGCGATGGCGGGGAGTGCCGCCGCTCTCGTCAAAGGATTCGAGACGTTCGACCCGGAACTGAGAGTCTCCGGCGTGGTGTTTAGCGGCGTGGCCGGGGCTGGTCACTTCGCCTATCTGCGCGACGCCCTCGCCGCGCACTGCCGCGCGATCCCCCTGGGCTATCTGCCGCGGGATCCCGCAATCGAACTGCCGGAGCGGCATCTTGGCCTCAAGCTGGCCGAAGAGGTGATCTCCGAAGATCGATTGCGGGCTCTGGCCGCCTGGATTGAGAAACACCTCGATCTCGACCAGCTCCTGGCACTGGGTCGTGTGGCTTCCTTCGCCCCGCGGGCCGGAGGGCCACCGATGTCGCACCCTGCTCCTGCCCGCCGGCCGCGGATCGGCGTGGCGCGGGACCGTGCATTCTGCTTCTACTACCAGGACAACCTGGACATCCTGGCCTCTTTGGGGGCCGAACTCGTGGAGTTCAGTCCAATCGCCGACGCGCATCTGCCCGCTGGCCTTGGCGGCCTCTATCTGGGCGGAGGCTATCCGGAGTTGCACGCCGCCGCGCTGTCGGCGAACGAGTCGATGCGCGACGGGATCGCTGGCTTTGCGAAGTCCGGAAGCCCAGTGTACGCGGAGTGCGGCGGTTTCATGTACCTCACCGAGGGCATCGTGGACCAGGCGGGATGCCTGCATCCGATGGCCGGCGTCTTTCCGACTCGAGCCCGCATGCAGGCCCGCCTCGCGGCTCTGGGCTACACGGAAATCGAGGGCGTCGACTCAAGCTCCTGGCTACAGCCGGGAGAACGCGCCCGCGGCCACGAGTTTCGATACTCCAGCATCGACGAGATGCCGCCTCACGTAGAACGAACTTATCGGGTCTCCCCCAAGGGAGACGAAAAGCGTGAAGGTTTCCGCCAGGGAGCCACGGTGGCCAGCTATATCCACCTGCACTTCCTCTCCTGCCCACAGTTCGCCGCGAGATTCGTCTCCGCATGCGCAAACACGAAATTACTATGAGCCACAAAGCCAAACTTCTCACTATCTGCTTCTTCTGCCTGGCTGCTACTTTCGGCTTCAGCCAATCCGGCAGTACACTGTCGGGGACTGTGCGGGACCCTCAGCAGGCAGGTATTCCCGCGGCACGCGTGACCCTGACCTCGCGCGACAACACCACCCGGTTGACGGTGACATCGGACGGCCAGGGCGCATACCGCTTTGATCGCCTGCTGCCAGGAGAATACCTGCTCGAAGCCCACGCCCGCGGCTTCGTGGATTCCACCGCGCAGGTGGCGCGAATCGAAAAAGACGGCCGAGCCACCATCGACCTCGCCCTGCAAGTGGCTGGGCTCCAAACCCAGGTCGTGGTGACCGCATCCGGCACCCCACAGACCGCCGACGAGCTGTCAAAGGCGCTGTCCGTCGTTGACGCGCAGACCATCGACGCACGGGATGAGTTTTCCATCACCGACGCGCTACGCAGCGTGCCTGGGCTTCGGATCCAACGGTTGGGTGGGCCGGGGGCGTTCACCACCATCAAGACACGCGGCCTCCGGAACGAAGACACGGCAGTGCTGGTCGACGGCTTCCGGCTTCGTGACGCCGCCGCCACCCAGGGGGACGCGTCCGCGCTGCTGGAAGACCTCATCGTCACCAACGTGGATCGTGTGGAGGTCTTGCGCGGCGCTGGCTCTTCCCTCTATGGCACCAACGCGGCAGGTGGCGTGATCAACGTCATCACGGGCGAGGGTGGTGGCCGGACGCGCGGCTCTTTACTGCTCGAAGGCGGCGCTCTGGACATGTTCCGAAGCCGCGCGGCCGTGACCGGCTCACTGAAGCACGACAAGCTGCAATACAGTTTGGGCGCAGCCCACCTGAACGTGATGAGCGGCGTGAATGGGGACACGCCGGCTCGCACCAGTAGCCTCCAAGGCCGCATCGACTACGCGTTCTCACCGAAAGTCCGCCTCTTCGGCCGGATCTTCGCTGCCGATTCGTTTTCAAAGCTGATGAACAGTCCGCAGGGCGCCGGCGCAATGCCCGCCAGCGGCATCGTCGACGCGGTGCCGCTGCCCGACGCCGAGTTGCGGCGATATGAAGCCGGCACGCCCATCGCCCAACTCAATCTGGGTGGGGCTACCTTCATTCCCTCGGCCGGCAATTCGGACTACACGCGAGCTGGGCGAGTCTTCTCAGGCGCGCTCCGCCTCAGCTTGCATCCGGTGGAATCCCTGGGGTTGACCGCCAGCTACCAGGGGCTGAGGACTCGGCGCCGTTTCGGTGACGGGCCGGCCGGTGTTGACTACCAGCCCGCGGGCAGCACCCTCTCCTTCTACGACGGCGAGATCCATACCGCCGGCACGCGCATGGACTGGCGCCTGGGCCGGCATCAGTCGGTCAACGCCGGCTACGAGTTTGAGAGCGAGAATTACGGCAACCGCTCGCTGCTTCCGAGTCCGGTCGATAATTCTGCGGTGGCCGTGACCCAGCGTAGCAACACCCTGTTTGTCCAGGACCAGCTTCAGTTTCTCGACGGACGCCTGCAGCTTTCCGGATCCTATCGGGCCCAGATCTTCTCGCTGAATCGCCCGGTGTTCACGCCATTGTCCAGCGCCCCCTACTCCGGCGTGACCTTTGCCGCGCCCCCGGCCGCGCAGACCGGTGATGGATCAGCCGCCTATTTCTTTCGCGGGACGGGGACGAAGCTTCGCGCGCACGCCGGCAAAGGCTACCGGGCGCCCTCCCTCTATGAGCGCTTCGGGACCTACTACGGCAGCTATGGCTACTCGGCGTATGGCGACCCGCGCCTGCGGCCCGACCGCTCCATTGCCGTCGATGGCGGAGTGGACCAGGCGCTCTGGAACAACCGGGCCCGTCTTTCGGCGACCTACTTCTACACCCGCCTGCAGGAAGTGATCGTCTACGACTCTTCGGGAGCCATCAAACCAACCGTCGATCCCTACGGCCGTTACGGGGGCTATCGCAACACGAACGGAGGGTTGGCGCGAGGCGTCGAGCTCAGCGCCTCGATTGCGCCTACGCGATCCCTGAACCTGACTACCGCATACACCTATACAAATGCCCGCCAGCGTACCCCTCTGGTTCCCGGCGTTCTGCGCACCTACGTCATTCCCGATCACCAGTTCTCCGTGGCTGCAACGCAGCGCCTTTCGTCGCGCCTGACCGTGGTTTTTGACCTGTTGGCTTCCAGTGACTATCTGGCGCCGATCTACGACCCAATCACGTACGCCAGCCGGGCCTTTCGATTCCCTGGCATTGCCAGGGCGCAGGCCGGGGCCAACTACCGCCTGCCGCTCGGCGAGTTTCTGGCGCTTCGATTCTTCGCAAAGGTGGATAACCTCTTTAACCAAACCGATTTTGAAAGCGGATTCCGCACGCCGGGCGCGAATGCGCAGGGCGGGATTCAGTTCGAGTTCTAAAGATGACACGCAGAGGGCTCGCAGCAGGCATCCTCATTCTCGGGCTGGCCGCCCACCTGGCGGCGGCGCCCCGGCGCATCATCTCCATCGCACCCAGCGTGACGGAGATCCTGTATGGGTTGGGGGTTTTCGAACGGGTGGTAGCAGTCTCCGAGTACTGCACGTATCCACCCGCTGTAAAGTCTCTACCCCGTGTGGGTGGCTGGCACACGCCCAACCTCGAGAAACTGGTTGCCCTACAGCCCGACCTCGTCGTGATGACGGAAGCCCAGGCACCCTTCATCCATGAGCAGCTTCAACAGTTGGGCATCAGGACGCTGGTCACGCCCAGCCAGACGGTGGAGGACGCACTCAATGCAATAGAAGCAATCGGCAGAGCCACGGGAAAAGAGCGTGAAGCTTCGGCCCTCGTTGCAGCAACGAGATTGACGCTGGACGGGGTGCGCGCCCGAGCGCGAAACCTGCCCCATCCGGCCGTGCTGTGCGTCGTCGACCGGACGCCCGGCACATTGCGCGATCTGTACGCCGCCACGCGGGGCAGCTTCCTGACGGAGTTGATCGAGACCGCTGGCGGCCGCGTCGTCGTGGCCCAGGCTCGCGCCGGATACGGAAAGATCAGCAAAGAGACCATCCTCACGCTGAACCCGGAGACTGTCATTGAGCTGATGCCGGGGTCGAAGGGGCGGTACGCCGGCGATCCACTGGCGGCCTGGCGCGATCTGCCTGAGTTGAAGGCCGTACAACTTGGAAAGGTCTACCAGGTCAAGGAAGACTTCGTTCCGCACGCTTCTCAGCTGATTGCCCGGACCGTGGTACTGTTCGCCCGGCTCGTGCATCCCGAGGTCCCGGCGCTGGAATGGGAGACCAAGTGACCCATTCGTGCTTGCTGGAAGCCAACGGCGTGCACTTTGCCTATTCGCCGGGCAGCCCGGTGGTTTGCGGAGTCTCGCTGACGGTGCCCCGCGGCGCTCTGTGTGGCATCATCGGCGCAAACGGCTGCGGCAAATCCACACTCATCCGGTTGTTCGCGGGTGTACTCGACCCGCTGGCGGGCGAGATCCTTTTCGACGGCGCTCCGCTCCGCGCCATGGCTCCTCGGGAAGCCGCGAAGCGCATCGCCTATGTTCCGCAGTCGGCGGCGGCAGCGTTCCCTTTCACGGCGCTGGAGGTGGTGCTGACCGGGCGCAGCCCCCACGCTCCGCGCCTCAGCTTTGAAAACGAATTGGACCAAGAGAAGGCGCTGAATGCGCTGGCCACCGTGGATGCGCTGCACCTGGCTTCGCGCCGGATCACCGAGCTCTCCGGCGGCGAGCGTCAGATGGTCTCTCTGGCGCGGGCCTTGGCACAGGAGCCCGACTATCTGTTGTTGGACGAACCGTCAGCTGCGCTCGACCTCAAACACCGCTCCGCGCTCGTACGGACTCTCGTCCGGCTGCGGGACACCCTGGGGCTCTCCGCCCTGGTGGTGACCCACGACCTCCATCTGATTGACCCGGCGTTCGATTGCGTGTTCGCGCTCCGCTGCGGTGCCCTGATCGCTGAAGGAACGCCGCGCGAGATCCTGCGGCAGGGCCTGTTGGAGGAGATCTACGACGATGTGCATGTGCGAACGCGCCGGGTGGATGGGCGCACCTTGATCTGGTCGGAGTGACTATGCCGGTCTTCACCCAACCCGTTTCCACGGCTGCGCGTCTCTGGCGTGCGATGGTTGTGCTGGCGCTCATCCTGCTCGTCGCCGTTACCGTGGCGCTGTGGGCGGGAAGCCAGCGAATCGACCTTGCCGCCCTCCGTTCCGATCCTGTGGCCCGTTTGCTGTTCTTCCGCCTGCGCCTGCCGAGAGTGGTGATGGCTGCGCTCGTTGGTTCGTCACTGGCCCTGACCGGCGCGGCGTTGCAAGCCTTGTTCCGCAATCCACTGGCGGATCCGTTCACCCTGGGCGTGTCGGGCGGAGGTGCCCTGGGCGCAAGCATCGCTATCGCCTTGGGCTGGGGAGCGCGCGTGTCCGGGGTCCCTGTCGTGTTCCTGGCGGCGTTTGCCGGAGCCATGAGTGCGGTTATGCTTATTCGCCGGGTGGCCCGCACGGGTACCGTGGTGCTGCCTGGTGCGCTGCTGCTTTCCGGGGTTGTTCTCAATATGATTGCGGCGGCGGCCGTACTCACCATCCAGTACGTGGCGGATTCCACTCGGGCGCTCCAGATCCTGCGTTGGATGATTGGGAGCCTCGATGTTGTCGGCTTCGGAATCATCGTCCGCATGCTTGTATTTCTGGTCCCTGCCTGGATCGTCTTGCTCACATTTGCGCGCGATCTGCATCTGCTCGCGGTGGATGGAGAGACGGCTGCCACTCTCGGCGTCAACGTGCGGCGCAGCGAGAGGGCTGTGCATTGCTTGTGCTCCGTGATGGTCGGCGTCACCGTCGCGGTTGGTGGCGCCATCGGTTTCGTCGGGTTGATTGTGCCACACGCCGTGCGGCTCCTGTTTGGCGAGGATCTACGCATTGTGCTGCCCGGATCCTTCCTCCTGGGCGCGGCGTTCCTGGTCACCGCCGATGCTGTGGCGCGAACCGCGTTAAGCGCCACGGAACTGCCCGTGGGCGCCGTTACGGCCCTCCTGGGCGGGCCAATGTTTCTGTGGCTACTGCGCCGAAGACAGCGTTATTCGGCCCTATGAGTCAGAAAGAAGGCGGCATGAAAGATCCAGCTCCCATCCCGTATCCCGACATCGCCGGATTTCCCCGGCGCATCGTGTGCCTGACCGAGGAAACCACTGAAGTTCTCTACCTGCTGGGTGAGGACGACCGGATCGCTGGCGTCTCCGGCTTCACGGCGCGTCCGCCACAGGCTCGGCTCAAACCCAAAATCTCCGCCTTCACTTCGGCCCGGTTCGACAGAATCCTCGAACTTCGGCCGGACCTGGTAATCGGCTTCTCCAACCTCCAGGCAGACATCGCGCGGGAGTTGATTTCACGTGGTGTCAACATGCTGGTGTTCAATCAGCGTTCGATCACCGAGATCCTCCAGATGGTCCTGACCTTGGCCCGGATGGTGGGCGCCGAGGCGAAAGGCGCCGGCCTGGTGGAGAGCCTTCAGACGGAGTTGGAACTGATTGCCGTTTCAGCTCGGCGCTTTCCCCGCCGCCCAAAGGTCTTCTTTGAGGAATGGAAGGATCCGCTTATCAGCGGCATCCGTTGGGTGGAGGAGTTGGTGGAGATCGCTGGGGGAGAGCCGGTCTTCCCGGAACTCCGACAGCAGCACGACGCCAGCAAACGGATTGTCGATCCCGGCACTGTGGCGCAGTGCGATCCGGAGGTCGTCATCGCATCGTGGTGCGGCATGAAGGTGAATAAGCTGATCATCCGTGCACGTGCGGGATGGGAGGCGGTCAGCGCTGTTCGAAATGGTCACATCTACGAAGTGAAGTCCACTTACATCCTTCAGCCCGGGCCGGCGGCCCTCACCGAGGGCGTCCGTCAACTGCACGCGATCCTCGCGCATGTGGTGGGTGTCGAGGTGCCAACCAATCTTCGGCCCGCCGAGCGTGTGGATGCTGACCTCGCGAGGGAGGAGAAGGCGCAATGACGAACGTGCCCATCCGGCAGCCGTGCCTCATCGTGCTGGTGGGCCCGCCTGGCTCCGGCAAGAGCGATTGGGCCTGCCGCCACGGTGCGGGCGCGGTCATCGTCTCTCAGGACGGCCTGATCGACGCCATTACCCCGCATGGCTTCGATCACGCGTTCCGGTCGACCTACGCAGCCGCCGAGGAGGCCATTGCAAGGGCCGGCGTGGCCGCGGGTTGCCCCGTCATCGTCGACCGCACCAATCGCACGCAATTCTTGCGGGCGCGTTGGACGCGGATTGCGCGGGACGCCGGCTGTCAGGCGGTGGCTGTGGTGATGACCGCTGGCGATGACTTCTGCCGCGCGCGCAACCGGGCAAGGAAAGACCACCGCCGGGTGAGTGACGAGCGCATGGAGCGGATGCTGGCTGCCATGGAGCCGGTCGGTTGCGACGAAGCCTTCTGCGCCGTCTTCCGCGATGACGAAGCGACCTTGCGGTCGATCTTGGAATATCTGCAACAAACAACAAGGAAGGAACTGCATGAGTATTGCAACCAAGCGCGGTGACGGTGGACAAACGGGTCTCGCCGGGGGCGTCCGGGTGTCGAAAAGTGACCTTCGCGTGGAGTGCTATGGCACGATCGATGAGTTGATCTCCCAGATGGGTTTTGCCCGTTCCATCTGCAACGACGAAGAGGTCTGCGAGCGCGTCAGGCAACTCCAGCGTGAGCTCTTCAAGGTTGGATCGGCCGTTGCCACGCCGCCCGAGTCCAGGAAGCCTGCTCCGGAAACTAGCGCGGAGATGGTGGATGCCCTCGAGGCGGACGTTCATTGCATCGAGACCATGCCGGGCATCGTGGGTGACTGGTCCTTGCCGGGCGAACTACCCGACGCCTCGGCCCTGGATGTCGCGCGCACCACTTGCCGCCGGGCAGAACGCCTGGCTACGCGGTTGCTGGAAGTGGGACAACTCACAAACCCACAGGTCCTGGCCTACCTCAACCGTCTGTCTGATCTGTTGTGGCTGCTCGGCCGCCTCCTGGAAGTTCGCGCCGGCATAGACTCTTCCTTGCGGCCGAAAGACAAGGCGGGACCGCGCTGGTCGAGGGCCTGGTGACGGCCAATGGGGCCTCTGGCCAGGCGAGCCAGCGCCCCTTTTCTGAAGCCGAGCGGCGAGCCGTCTACCGGGCCGTGCATGAGCGGCGCGACATCCGTTCCCAGTTTCTACCCACGCCCGTGCCGGACGATGTTCTCGGGCGCATCCTTCTGGCCGCGCACCATGCCCCTTCAGTCGGTTTCATGCAACCGTGGGATTTCATCCTGATCCGCGATGTGGCCGTGCGCACCGCCATCCGCGAGAACTTCCTGGGGGCCAACCGCCTGGCCGCCGCGAAGTACTCCGGTGAGCAACGTGCGCTCTACGAGAGCCTGAAACTCGAAGGCATTCTTTCGGCGCCGCTCAACTTGTGCGTGACGTGCGATCGCACACGGAGTCTCGGCTCGGGGTTGGGCCGCCAGTCCGTGCCCGAGACGGATCTGTTCTCCGTGGTTTGCGCCATTCAGAATCTGTGGCTGGCTGCACGCGCCGAATCGCTGGGGGTTGGCTGGGTCAGCATCTTGGATCAGGACCTTCTTCGCTCAGTTCTGAAGATCCCCCTGCACGTCACTCCAGTCGCTTACCTCTGTCTGGGTTACGTGTCGGAGTTCCCGGCCGTGCCGGAGTTGGAAGAGAAGGGGTGGTGCCGCCGGGAGTCGCTCGCCAGCCTCATCCACTTTGATCGCTGGGATGTGCAGGACCACGCGCGAGCTGCTCTGTTGGGGGCGCCCGCCGAGGATCGCGCATGACCTCACCGTCCATCGCTCCCTCGCGGCTCGCTCTTGCCTATGCGCTGGACTGGCTGGCCGGAGATCCCGAGTGGTTTCCTCATCCGGTGCGTGCCATGGGAAGGGCCATCACCGCCGGCGAGCGGTGCCTCCGGAATGCCGGCGACGGCGAGGCAAACGAAACGGTCAAAGGAGCGTTGCTGGCCGGCACGATTGTGACCGGCTCCTGGGCCTTCGCACGGGTGGCCTTGCGGAACTCGGACAAGCTCCCACGCCCGTGGGCGGCACTTGTGGAGGCGGCATTGGCCTGGACGACGCTGGCCACCCGTAACCTGCTCGACGAAGCCAAGACAGTCCTTGACGATCTGGATGCGGGCGACCTCGACCGTGCGCGGCGGCGGCTCGCCCGCATTGTCGGGCGCGACACGCAGTCACTGGCGGAGGAAGAAATCGCCAGGGCCATCATCGAGACGGTGGCCGAGAGTGCCTGCGACGGGATCGTCGCGCCGTTGGTTTGGCTGTCGACCGGAGGCGTCCCGGCAGCCTTCGCCTACAAGGCTGCGAACACGCTGGATTCGATGATCGGCCACCCCGAGCCGCCCTACCGGAACTTCGGTCATGCCGCTGCCCGCCTGGATGACGTGGCCAATCTGGTGCCCGCGCGCCTCACCGCGCTGTGCATCGTGGCCGCGGCCTTCCTCGCCGGCTGCGACGCTCAATTGGGCTGGCGTGTCTGGCTGAGGGATGGCGGCAAGCATGCCAGCCCCAATGCGGGCCAGAGCGAAGCGGCGATGGCTGGAGCATTGGGCGTCCGCCTGGGCGGCTGCAACTCATACGGTGGCAAGCTGTCGAGCCGCCCGCTGTTGGGCGCCGAAGGACGGCCGGCCCGGCCGGCTGATGCGCGTAAATCAATCCGTATTGTGGCCACTGCTTCCGTTCTTGCCTTCGGGGCCGCGTTGGTCTGTTCCTGGTGGCGTAGTGGCAAGACCAGGAGCGCGCCGCTATGAGGGAATCCCCCATCCACGGCGGCGACGTTTGGCGCGTAGCCTCGGAGTACGCAATACCCGCGTCGCAATTGCTGGACTTCAGTGCAAACGTCAATCCCAGAGGACTGCCTGCGGGCGCGCGTCGGCAGCTTCTCCGCGACGCCGCTGACGTGAGCCTGCTGATGCGTTATCCGGATCCCTGCGGAGACCCGCTTCGCGCCGCGTTGAGTAGCCGCCTCGGCGTTCCGGAGCGGTCCATCGTGGTGGGTGAGGGGGCGGAGGCCTTGCTCGCGGCTGCCGTCAGAAGCCTTGGCGCGCGCCACTGTCTCGTCCCCGTCCCGTCCTTCAGCGAGTACGCGCGGGTCTGTGCGGCCTCCGGCGCCACGCTGCATCCGTTTGCTCTCAACCCCACGTCGAACTTCCGCCTCGCGGTGGAGAAGTTCGGCCGGATGCTGCGCTCCGGTCAATGGGATACCGCGATCGTGAACAATCCGCACAATCCATCCGGAGCGCTGCTGGGCTCCTCCGAGCTGTGGGAGATCCTCGAAGCCGCCGCGCACCCCGGCACGGGGTTGGTGCTCGACGAGGCGTTCATCGACTACGCGGAACACGCCAGCCTGGTGCGGACTGCGGCGGAACGGTCGGGCGTGATCGTCGTACGTTCGCTCACCAAATTCTACGGATGCCCGGCCCTGCGCGTCGGCTACGCGGTCGGTACGCCGGAGTGCATCAACCGGGTTGCCGGCATGATGCCCACTTGGCCGGTCACCCTGCTGGCGCTGAACGCGATGACGGAGGCCTTGCTGGATGAAGACTACGCGCGCGCCACTCTGCAGGAGAACTCCTTGGAGCAGGCGCGCCTGTCTGCTGGCTTCGCCAGGCTTGGCGCCGCGGTCTTCCCTTCGGCGGCCAACTACCTCTTGGTCCAACTGAAAGAAGAGTGGGCTTCGGCGCCGCAGCTTCGCGACCGCCTGATCCGGGAGCACTGCATTCTGGTTCGCAACTGCGACTCCTATGACGGCCTGAAGACAGGTCGCTACGTCCGCATCGCCGTACGGTCTGCGGACGAGAATGACAGGTTGTTGGGCGCTTTGGAAACGGTACTGAAAGGACAATCACCGCATGACTCTGCTCGACCAGACACTACAGAAGATTGAGGCCGTGGATGCCGGCTGGATCCGAAAGGCCGAGGCGCGGCAACTGGAGTTGACCAAACCGCCCGGCAGCCTCGGGCGGCTGGAAGAGGTGGCCAACCGTTGTGCCGCCATCTTTCAGAGCTTGTCGTTCACCGTGTCTAGGCCGCGTCTAGTGCTGTTTGCCGGAGATCACGGCGTCTGTGCCGAAGGCGTCAGCCCCTACCCGCCGGAGGTGACCGCGCAGATGGTGCTCAACTTCCTCAATGGCGGTGCAGCCATCAACTGCCTGGCTCGGACTTGTGGCGTGGAGATGGCCGTGGTGGATGTCGGAGTGGCGCAGTCGCTGCCCGCGG
Organism: uncultured Paludibaculum sp.; assembly: GCF_963665245.1. Lineage (NCBI taxonomy): Bacteria > Pseudomonadati > Acidobacteriota > Terriglobia > Bryobacterales > Bryobacteraceae > Paludibaculum > uncultured Paludibaculum sp. The sequence goes on along the minus strand of NZ_OY762267.1, from coordinate 3,048,139 downwards.
TGAGTGGACTGGTGCGTCGCCGCGTCGCTGCCGGCACGCGCAACTTCTGCGCCGGACCCGCGATGACCAGTGACGAAGTCCACGCCGCTGTTCAGGTTGGCATCGAGATGGCCGATGAGGCCGTCGCCGATGGGTGCGAACTGCTGGGGTTTGGGGAGATGGGCATCGGAAACACTACCGCCGCCAGCGCCCTGGCCGCGGCGCTCACGGGCCTGCCTCCCTCGGCGGTCATCGGGCGAGGCGCCGGGGCAGACGACGTATGTCTGGCCAGGAAGCTCTCTGCCGTGGAGCGCGCCCTGGCCCTACACGCCGGGCATCTCTCCCGCCCCATGGACATGCTGGCTCGCATCGGAGGACTGGAGATCGCCGCGATCTGCGGCTTCTGCCTAGGCGCCGCCGCCAACCGTCGCCCGGTGCTGACCGACGGCTTCATCGCCACCGCTGGTGCGGCTCTGGCTGTGCGTATGCACTCCGCCGTTGGAGATTACCTCTTCGCGTCGCACGGTTCGGTGGAGCCTGGCCATGCGCATCTGCTGGCGCTCATCGGCCAACGGCCCCTGCTCGATCTCCAGATGAGGCTCGGCGAGGGAACCGGTGCGGCGCTGGCCATGAAGTTGGTCCAGGCCTCTGTTGCCGCCTTCACCGAGATGACGACTTTCACTTCGGCCGGTGTTTCGGACGCCGGCCAACCGCTGGTCAGTATATGAGATCACTGGCGGCATCCATCGCGTTCCTCACGCGCATTCCGGTGCCCGGCGGCGGCCACTTCGACGCCGGAGATGTCGGCAGGTCGGCGCGATGGTTTCCCGCGGTGGGTCTGCTCATCGGCGGAGTCTACGTCCTACTGCTGCGCGCGCTCACTCTCTACCTCCCGCCCGGTGTGATCGCCGTGTTGATCGTGCTGGCGGAAGCGCTGCTGACCGGCGCTCTTCATATGGACGCCTTGGCGGACATGGCGGACGGATTTGGCGGGGGACACACCCGTGAGGATGTCCTGCGCATCATGCGGGACCATGCCATCGGCAGCTATGGGGCCACGGCCCTGATCCTCCTAGTAGCCCTGAAAGTAACGGCAATCAGTGCCCTGGTGCAGCACCAGCAGGCCGTGCCCTACCTGATTCTGGCTCCGGCGCTGGGACGGTGGTCCATCGTTCCACTCTGCCGTTTCCTCACTTATGCGCGCGAATCCAAGGCCGTTGCGAATCACATCGGGACCGTGGAGTTGGTATGGGCGAGCCTGATTGCTGGGGCCGTCGCGTCGTTGGCCGCGTCGTGGCGCGGCCTTGTTTGCTGGATCGCCGTCGCTGTCATCACGGTCTGGTTCGGTAGAGTCTGCTCCCGCAGGATCGGCGGCATCACGGGGGATACGCTGGGCGCGAACGTGCAGTTCAGCGAGAGCATTGTGCTGCTGTCAGGCCTGATCCTGTCCTAACGAGATGACCGAAACACCCGCCATCACAGTCACCCGGCTATGGCTGATCCGCCACGGCGAGCCCGATGCTGAAGTTCGTGGACGCTGCTATGGCCGCCTCGACTTCGGCCTCTCGGCGGATGGGCGGGGGCAGCTCCAGCCTGTTGCGAAGCGGCTGGCAAGCGAGTCGCTTTCAGCCATCTACACAAGCCCTCGAAAGCGGACACTCGAAAGCGCGGAGATCGTCGCCGCCCACCATGCCTGTGGCGTGCGGATCGAAAACGACCTGCGAGAGATCGATTTCGGCGACTTTGAAGGGCTGACCTACGACGACATCGCAAAACGCTACCCCGAACTCTATGGGCAATGGATGGAGCACCCGACGAAGGTGGAGTTCCCCAACGGCGAGAGCTTTTCGAAGACCAGAGCCCGGGTGACAAAGGCGGTCGCCATGTTGCTGGATCGCCATGCCGGCCAATCCGTAGCGCTGGTCACGCACGGAGGAGTGATCCGGATCGTGCTGGCGGGCGCGCTATCCGTTCCATCCGCCAATATCTTCCGGATCGCGCAACGCTACGCGGCAGTCAACCTGATCCACTTCGTGGGGAATCACCCGGTGGTCGAGCTGATCAACGGAGTTCTCAGTTGAGTGGGGCCCGACCGGTGCCTCTCGACGAGCATCACGGCCACGAGAAAAAGCGCCCGCCAATAGCCCCTCGTCTTCACGCCATCCGCCGGACCGAGCCGTAAGCGCAAGTTACTGCTCACTGTCCTGGCGCCGGAGTGATGACGGGCGTATGGCCGGCAAGTAGATGCCGGAGGCCGGAGAAGACGGAGACGACCACCAGGAAGACGATCAGGGATGAGGACGCTGCGAGCATTGCCATATTGTGGGTGTACAGAGAGGCGCCCAGTTGTGGCCGGAACACTTTGAGATTGGCGCCGAGAGTGAAGGCGAAATGAAACACCGCCGGGAACCAGGCCGGGAACGTCGCCAGGATCAGGGCGAAGGCTCGGTCGGTTCTGCTGCTGGCGGCCATGTACAGAGCACCGGCGCTGCTCGTGAGGACGAATGTGTCCGCTATCGCGAGTGGGTTGAAGCCCGTGGTTTTTGAGATGACCGTAATGTGGTCCACGCGCGCCAGCACCCACATGACGTGCAGTGCTGCCAGCAGTACGCCTGCGGCGGCTCCCAGAACAACGGCCCGCTTGGTCGCACCGCGCCGCAACACTGCAATTGCCATTGCGAATCCAACCGCCAGCACAAGGACACACGTCGCCGTTCCGTTGCCGAAGGACACAAGTGCATTGTCGAGCGCCTCGACGAAGCCCGTCTTCACGGGCCACCACCATGGCATCGCTTTCTGGAGCCGGAGGACCAGAGCGCCTCCTGTCGAGTCAACCAGAACGAACTTGTCTGCGCCGGAATCAAATGCCTGGAGGCGGGCGTTGTAGAAGCCGTGTCCCTCGGCCGCGGCGGTTCCGGAAGCCTCAACAAAGTGGTACGCGGCGCCTCCCTGGATGCGCACCGGCAGGAGCCCGTGGGGTGCGCCCGCCAGGGTGATTCGTCGGCTCCTGTCGTCCGTTTCGTCGGAGACCACGCGATACGGCGGTTGGCTGGCGAGGGCGATTCGAGGATCTCCGAGCAGTAGATAGATGGGTAGTGCCGCGAAGGCCTGCATGGCCCCGTGATTCTGTAGCTGCACCACCCGGCCAATCGGGAACTCGGGAGACGTATAGCGAAACGGTAGTCCCCCGAAGCCGCCGATCAGGAAACCAGCCACTGGGCTGTAAGCAAAGCCGGCAAAGGCTGCGGCTCCATTCTCGACGAAGGCCAAGGCGATGGAGTCACGCACCCAAGGCCGAAAGACGTTGCAACTTTCCGTGCCAAGCACCAGGTTCGGCACGGATGGGACATCGGTTGATTGGAGGACCGTGTCGGGGCCAAGCCGGAGGTATGTTGCGCCGCCATGGCCGGCGAAGGTCAAGTAGCCACTGTCGTTCAACGCTTCCACAAAGCGCTGCGGAGAAATGGAGCGTGACGCGTCGAAGGCATGGGCTGGATAGGCGCGGACGTGCCGGCCGCGCAGCCACATCGCCCTGGCTTGGTCTGGCGTGCGGCCGCTAATCAGGCCCACGGCGGTTTGCGGAAAGCGATCGCGCCAGGCATGAGCGAAGTTGACGATCACCTGGTCTGAAAGGCGGCCCGGTTCGACCACCCAGATCAAGTACTCCGCGTGGGCATCGGACCACGAATCCCCAACCGTGGTGCCCTCTTCACGGGCGATCTCCTCGGCAATCGGTCGGAGAGAATCGGACCGGTCGCAAACCACGGCCAAATGCGCCAGCAAAAGAAGTTGGCCAAGCATAGACGTCCGCCCCCAATTCTATGTGACGCACGGAGCCGGGAAGATGGAGTGCAACTGGCCACCCCCACGGCGTTCCACCTGGATAGCATGTCTTGTCGGGGCCGATCTCGGTGCCTGAAGGCCGTACGATATGGACGCCCGTCAGCCTGTCACGTTGGTGTGGTGTAGTCCCTTGTCGACCAATATGCTGTCCGCGTTACCGTCCATCCGGTGGCATCGGTTGGCGGACTTCGAGCTTCAGCTCCGCCCAGCATTCGGGACGCCGTTTACTCAAAGCCACCAGGAATCCGACGCCAATCAGGCTCAGCAAGACCCAGAGCACTGCGAGCGGGTTATCCATGACCACGCGGCGGGCACGCGCGGCGAACTCAGCCATGGAGACCATTCTGACCCGCCGGCGGCGCGTCTGGCTGGTCCGGAAAGCGGACTTGCCGGCTCGGGCGGATTGCGCTACCGACGACTTCGACTGTGGTGGCCGAAGGGCCTGCTGGAACTGCTTCCGGAACTCCGCCAGTTGACCGGGCGCGAGTTCACTGGGTGACATGCGCCGCGCTTCGGAAAGAGCCGCCGCCTGCAATTTGCGGTTGCCGCAGACATTGGCCGAGCAGGCCACGCCAACCTGCGAGACCAGGCGGACGAACTCCTTCACCAGTTGCCGGCGCTCGGCCGTGGTGAACTTGTAAGAGCCTTGTCGGTCCACTTCGAGCAGGCGGGCCACCACGTTCTGGCGTATCGCCGGATTGGCCTTGTCGAAGAACTCTTTCATGCCGAGGTTGTATTCGTCGGCGACATAGACGTCGTAGGTCTTCTTCCAGACCTCCGGCGCGATAGTCTCCGGAGCCGTCGCCTGCCAGCCGTAGAGGAACTCGATAGCCTTGCCCATTTCGCGAGCTCCGGAGTAGCCTTCCTTCTTCATCTCCCGGATCCACTCCGGATTCCAGTTGCGCGCATTCAGCTCTGAGGCGATGAAGCCGGCGGCGGTCTCGAGTTTCTCGCGGCCGGGCCGGCGGAAGTTGTTCATCAGAAGTTCGGGTTGGGCTCCGGCCGCTTCGCTGGCGATGCGCAGCCCGCCCATCCACTGATAGACGTCGTCGTTGTCCACAGCGCCATAGAGATTCGACGAGCGGCTGTGCAGGATCACCTGGTTGCCCTTCAACTGGCTTTCGAGCAGTTTGGGGACCTGCGTGCCCCACGCCTTCTCGGTATAGACGTAGTTCATTTTGGACAGGTAGAGCTGGGCCATGGTCTTGGGCTCCTCTTTGTCGCGGCTTTGCTCCACCATCTGCTGGAGGCCGAAGCCATAGGAGCCGGGGGCGGTGGTGAAGACGCGCGCGCCAGCTACGGCGGCAGCCTGTTGGGGGTCAACGCCGGCGGCCTTGAGAGCGGCCTCGGTCTCGCGATTCTGGCGGCTGAGGGCGTTATCGCCGGCCGAGGCGGCCAGGCGGGCGGCACGGTCGAGCATGAGGATCTTGTCGGGGTATCCGTCGCGGTAGAGGCCGCTGACAGTGAAGACAACATTGACCCTGGGGCGGCCGAGCTGGGCATCCGGGATGATCTTCAGACGGTCGGGCACGCCGCGTGCGTTCCATTCGGGCTCCACACCCATCAGGTACATCGCCTGGGCTTCCATGGCGCCCTGGTGGCGGCCGGTTTCCCCCTGCCAGAGCACCATCGAGATTCTCTCGGGGTAACGGCCGTTTTTCTTCTTGTGGTCAGCCAGGAGCTGGCCGGCAAGCTTCTTGCCAACCTCCCAGGCTGCTTTGGTGGGGATCATGGCCGGGTCGCCCTGGTGCAGATTGCGGCCAGAAGGCAAGGCGGCCGGCACGGCCAGTGGATCGCCTACAAGGCCGCTGGGCACGAACTCCGCGCGGAGGGCCTCGGTCAGGACGGCCAGTTCGCGCTCCGGCGAGATCCGCACGTTGCCGAGCCAGGTGTGGCCGTCATCGAGCGCGCGGGACACTTTGGCGCGCAGGGCTTCGGGCAACCCCTCCGGGATGGCGGGCGAGCGGCCGGCGGCGATGTCGGCGGCCCAGATGGGGAACGAGCCGGCGAGGCGCCGGGCGTCGGCCAACTCGAACGAAGATTGGAGAAAGGCGCCCAGTCCGGCGATCTGGCGGTCGTCCGATGGCATCTGGCCCAGGATGGGCAGGCCCAGCGGCATGGGCGCATCTTCCACGGAGTCGAGGAATTCCCGTACGCGTTCGTAACTCGCGACCGCATGGGAAAGGTCGAGTTTTAGCTGTTTCGCCAGGCCGGAAGACTCCAGTTCGCGATTGAGGCTCACTGCGTACTCGGCGGCGAGCGCGGGCGAGGACTCATGTGTCTCTTCCCAACTGGTGAGAGCCTTGTCGAGCGAAGCGAACCGGTTCTCTTTGCCGGCACGGGCGAGCATGGGCGTGAGATGGCTGAGATCGACGGCAGCGGAGCGGCGGCGGGCCTGGATCGCCTCTCCGCTGCCGTCCATGATGTAGTAGTTCAGGTTCGGCAGGTCGCCGAGGATCACCTCGGAGCAATCCCAGCCGGCCTGGCCGGCATTCTTGCCCGGCAGCCATTCCAGCGTGCCGTGCCGGCCCATGTGAATCGCGGCGTCGGCATTCAATTGATGGCGGTAATAGAGGTAGGCGGCGACGTAGCCGTGGTGGGGCGGCAGAGTGCCGCTGTGCTGGACGTTGGTGTATTCGGCAAAAGAGGCCCGCAGAAGCTGGGGGCCCAGGAACACGTTGCCCAGGCGCAGGCCGGGGATCACGAAGAAGCGGCGGCCGGACTCAGAGCGCCACGTCATCAGTTCGGCCTGCTCCGGCTGTCCCCAACGGGTGTTGATGGACTTGCGGAACTCCTCGGGCAATTCGTCGAACCACTGGCGATACTTCTCGATGGGCAGCAGCGTGACGCCGCCGGTGTCCAGCATTTTCGTCAGTTCGCCCGGCGCCCAGGTCTCCACATTGCGTCCGGCCTTCTCCAGCAGGCCGATGATCTGCTCCGCCGTGGGTATGCGGCCGCCAACGAGATAGCCCTCGCGCTGCAGGCGTTGGAGCACGGCCTCGATGCTGGGCGGCAGGTTCAGATAGCTGGCGCCGAGGTTTCCCTTGCCCGGCGGGTTGTTGTAGTAGAGAATCGCCAGACGTTTTTCCGAGTTCGGCTTCTGGCGCAGGGTGATCCAGCGGCCGGCCCGGCGGGCCGCCATATCGACCCGTTCCGCGATGGGCATAGTGCGATCCATGCCGTCCGTTCCTGCCTCCGTGGTCGCGACCATGATGGGATCAGTGGCTCCGGCTGTTTCGGGGTTGGCCAGAGAGGTGGCCACGCGATCGGTGGTGACGCCGCGGTCTGTCGCGGCCCACTGGGCGTAGCTGTCCCGGGTCACCATCAGGCTGATGACGTGGATATTGAGCTTCTTCAGGAAGTCAGCGTCCTCTGGCTTTGACAGGCTCAGGGTAAAGGCCAGCAGCACCTGCAGGGGGTCTGAGGGCGGCGCTTTGAAAACCTGGTCGAGCGTATGCAAGGGCCAGCCGACGAGCCCGGCGGCGGCGAGGCCCTGCTGTTCCAGAGCGCGCAGTTGTGCATCGATGAAAGCCAGGTCTCCGTTTTTCACATAAGAGTGGAAGAAGCTGACCGCCGCGAGCGCACCCTGGTTCGGCTTGGCTTTGCGGTACCACTCGAGATACTCAGCGAGGCTGGGGAAGAGACGGGGCGCGTCGGGATGATAGACGCCGGTGCGCGGCATCTCCACAGGTGGAGGGATTGAGCCTGGCTTTCCGCCCGCCTCCTGGTAGATGGAGAGAAAGAAGGCGCGCAGATTGTCTCCGCCTCCATTTTGGAAGTAGGGCAAGAGGCGATGCGTCAAGGGCAGATTCACCTCGACACCCCAGGCGCGTTGCACGACATCGGGGATATCGGACGCTACCTTGAGGCCGCCTCGGATTGCCTCTAGGGCGACAGGCTTCCAGCGGGCCAGCAACTCAGACGAGGGGTGTTCCAGGAAGAGGACGCGCGCTTGCTTCAGACGTTCCGGCGGCAGGCCGTCGTGGGCCAGCGTGCACTCGAACGCGTTGGCGCCCAACTCCTGTTTGACGCGTTCCAGCGCGCCAGGCGCCGATTGCGCGGTGCGCAGCAGCACGACGGCGTTAGGAGTTTCCGCGGTGAGCGTGAGGAAGCCGGTGGCGAGAAGGAGGGTACATCGGAGAACACCCGTCACTTAGTACCTCCAGCGGAAGCCCGCGAATACCGAGCGGCCGGGTGTCGAGAACGACATGTAGTAGCGGCGGTCCAGCAGATTGTCCGCGGTCAGGAGCAGGGAGAACCGTTGGGTGACCTGATAGGAGACGGTGACATCGGTTTCGAAGAAGGGGTTATAGCTGCCGGGTACGCCGCGAACCACGTCCGTGTTGGTATCGGAAGAGAAGACGGAGGAGACATAGCGGCCGCTCCAGACGCCGTTCCAGCGCTGCCGGGAGACCAGCGCCGTGAAGGTGGTGGTGTGGAGCGGAACGTAAGGCAGCCGCTTGCCTACCGTGGCGGGCAACAAGGGATTCTCGGTGATCTCCGCTTTCGCCAGGCTGTAGCTTTGCCGGAACTGCAGCCAGCGGGCAGGTTGCTGGCGGGCGGAAGTCTCGAGGCCGATGGTGCGGCCCAAGCCGACGTTGGTGAGGCGGCGGATGCGGCCGGTAGGATCGGCGTCGAAGTCGGTGGTGCGATACATCAGGTCGCTCACGCGATTGGTGTAGTAGGTGGCTTCGACGAGACCCGCCCAGGGCAGCTGTTTCGACACACCGGCCTCGTAGGCAAGCAGGCGTTCGGGCTTCACATTTGGATTGGCAAGATAGAGCGTGCCGGAGAGGTTCAGATCGCGGTAGAGGTCATAGACCGTGGGGTTGCGGAAGGCGTTGCCCACACTAGCGCGAAGCTGCCAGCTATGCGGCAGGCGGTAAGTGGCGGCCAGTTTTCCGGTGAGGGCGGTGGTGGAACGATCGGCATAGGGGACCAGGGGCGAGGTGAGTCCGGTCTGGTTGGCGCCATCGTAGGTGCGCCAGGTGTCCAGACGTCCGCCGGCGACGACCAGCAGGTTGTCCGAGACGTTCATCTGGTATTGCGCGTAGGCCGACTGGTTGATGGACTTGCCTTTCGCCTGCGAGTCATAGGGGCCGCCGCCCTCTCGCAACGCATGGTTGGGGATGGTCTGGCCCCCGATGGCCGCTCGGTCGTGCCGCATTTCGGTGCCGAAGATGGCCGAATGGCGATGGGCGGACCAGGTGGCCTGGACATTGCCGTAGTAGCCCTGGTTCACCTGGTTGACCCAACTGCCGGTGCCGGCGGTGAGCGTGGCGTTGGCGCCCGGAGTGACATACCAATCGCCAGGGCTGTAGTTCATCCCACCGGCAACACGCAGGGTCCAGTGGTCGCTCAAGGTGGCCAGCACCTGTGTCTGATAGATGTTGGTGACCGCGCCGGTAGGCGTGCCGATGTAGTTCGTGGGGGTGACCGACAGGCGGCGGGTCACGCCGGCAGCGTCCTGAAACGAGACGGTGCCGGTGTCCACCGGGGCTCCGGCGGCGTCGCGCAGATTCGTGGTGTAGGCATCGTAGCCGTCCATGCGGGACTGCCGCATGTATTGCAGGCTGGCGAACAGCTTGGGGGTGAAGGCATACTCACCGCGCAGCCGGTAGGCGTGCTGGTTGAACCAGTTCCGGCCGCGATCCCCCACCTGATACGTCGTCCCACCGGTGGGCGTCAACCAGGACGTCACGCCGGTGACCGTCACACCGCCAGTCGATGTGATGGGCGAGCGCAGGATCTCCTGGGGCGAGTAGCCGCCCGTCTGGAAGCGGCTGTAGCCGAAGCTCAAGCCCAGCCGGCCGAAGAACCGCTCCGCGGCACGGAGCGAGTAGTTGGTGGTCGCGCGGTTGCCGTACTGGCCGAAGATCTCGAGGCTGCGCCGGTCGACGGGTTTGGTGATGAGGTTCACGACCCCGCCCATGGCGTTGCCGCCGTAGAGAGAGGAGAAGGGTCCCCGCGCGACTTCCACGCGTTCCAGTTCGCTGACGGCGAACGTCGACCAGTTCACGTTGCCGATGTAGGAGTTGTTCATGGGCTGGCCGTCGAGCAGGATGAGCGTGCGGTTCTGGCCGCCGCGCCCGGCGAAGCCGCGCAGGCCGAGGCCGAAATCGTTGTCCGCCGGTCCCTTGCCGCGGATTGCAATGACGCCTTCCGTCAAAGCCAGAGCCTGGTCCACCTGACGGATGTTGCGTTGTTCCAGTTCGTCCCGAGTGACCAGCGAAGTGGAGACCGGAGACTGATCCACCTCCATGGGGCTGCGGGTGCCGATCACGGTGACAGAGGACTTCAGTGGTTCCTTCAGGGACGTGGCGTCGGGACCGGCGGTGGGGTCTGCCGGATTCTGACCAGGAGGACGAGCGGAAGGAGCCAGAGTCCTAATCGGAGAGGGATAGGGGTGCTACCTGTGGAGTTGAGATCGTGCATGGTGAAACCGTTGGTCCGCGGGTCCAGTCGCCGAAGGGCCCGAGGGCCGCTGGGCAGAGTGGTTCCTATCGCGGAAGAACACTCAATCTAGCCCGGGCCGGTCCTTCCGGCGGAGAGATTCCGCTCAACCGGACTCTCTTTCGCGGCAAGCGGGCAGGGGGTGGCGGTCAGCGGCAGACCGCCGGAAACGTTCAGAAGTGGGTGGGTGGATCCTCGTATGAGTGGAGGCAATGAAGATGGACCGGGTCCGCTCGCCGCCCATCCCAGCCCGCTTGCGTCCGCCAGCAGCCCGCTGGTGGCGCGAACCTAGGCGGGAAGCGGGCGGGCCCGTATGTTGGACCAATGAGAAGCTTCCTCGTTTTAGCCGCGGCGGGCCTGCTCGCGCTCGGTTTGGGCGACTGTGTCAATGGTCAGTCATTGGGCAATGCCGGCACCCTGCAGGGCACCATCAAGGACCCGAGCGGCGCCGCCATTCCTGGAGCCGTCGTCACCATCCTGAACCGGGTCAGCAACTACAGGCTGGCCGGCATCACCGACGCCACTGGGGCCTTCCGTCTGACCAACATCCCTCCCAACCCCTACCATTTGACAGTGCGCGCGCCTAACTTCAGTGGCGACGACCGGGATGTCGACGTCCGCGGCGCGGTGCCGGTCGAGCTGAATCTGAGCCTGGCGATCCAGGGGACCACCACTACGGTCAATGTCGAAGCGGAGCACCTGGATCTGCTCGAAAATGTCCCGTATGCGCACAACGACGTCGACACCAGAACGCTTTCGCAGTTGCCCACAACGTCTCCCGGTTCAGGCTTGAGTGATGCCGTCATGTTGAGCAGCGGCGCCGTGGCGGCCGACTCCAACGGCTTCTTTCACCCGCTCGGCGATCACGCCCAAACCAGCTTCTCCATTGACGGGCAGCCGATTGGCGACCAGCAGAGCAAGAGTTTCTCTACACAGATTCCGCTGAATGCCATTCAGTCGATGGAGTTGATCACCGGCGCGCCTTCGGCTGAATTCGGAGACAAAACCAGCCTGGTGGTGAACGCGGTCACCAAGTCGGGTCTCGGCCAGAAGCCCACCGGTAGCCTGTTGGGCCAATGGGGTTCGTTCGGCACCTACTCGGAGGAAGCCACGCTGTCGCTGGGTGGTCCGAAGGCCGGGAACTTCCTCGCCGTGAACGCCCTGCGCTCCGGCCGGTTCCTGGACACGCCGGAGTTCACACCGCTCCATGCCATCGGCAACAACGGCACGATTTTCGACCGCTTCGACTACCAGCCCAGCGGCCGGGACGCCCTTCACCTGAACCTCTTCTGGGCCCGGAACTGGTTCCAGATCCCCAATACCTACGACCAGCCGAATCAGGATCAGCGGCAGAAGATCACCACGTTCAACTTCGCGCCAGGCTATCAGCATACCTTCGGCGCCAAGGCGGTGTTGACCGTGAATCCGTTCTACCGGGCCGACCGCGTGAACTACTACCCAAGCCGCGACGCGTTCAGCGACACGCCCGCAACGATTGGCCAGCGCCGCACCCTGACGAACTGGGGCGCGAAAGCCGACGTCTCCTACGCAAGCGGCCGCCACAATCTAAAGGTGGGCACCCAGTTGATGCAGACCCGGCTCAACGAGAAGTTCACCTTTGGAGTCACCGATCCGTTCTTTAACCCGGTCTGCGTGGATGCCAATGGCGGCCCGCAGGCGCTGCCGTCCATCTCGAATCCGGACGATTGTGTTTCGGCCGGTTTCTCAGCGAATCCGAATCTCCTGCCCGGCCTGCCGCCCTACGACCTGACGAGAGGCGGGCAGCCGTTTCAGTTCAGCGGAAGCGCGAATGTGAACCAGTACGCCTTCTATATCCAGGACTCAATCCGGCTCGGCGATCTCAGCATTCAAGCCGGACTGCGAGTAGATTCCTACCACGGAATCGTGACCGACTCGAGCGCGCAGCCGCGCATCGGCGCCTCCTACATGTTCAAACCGACCGGGACGGTCATCCGGGCGGCGTACTCCCGAACGTTCGAGACGCCCTACAACGAGAATCTCGTGCTATCGAGTGCCACTGGCATGGGCGGCCTGGCCTCAAACGCATTTGGAGCCGCCAGCACGCCGCTGCCCGCTGGGAACAGGAATCAGTACAACGCCGGTATCGAGCAGGCGGTGGGGCGGTATCTGATCGCAAGCGCGGACTATTTCTGGAAGTACACGAACAATGCCTATGACTTCGGCACACTGTTCGATACCCCCATCGCGTTTCCCATCTCCTGGAAGAAGTCGAAACTGGACGGTGTGGCCGTCCGCATCGGCACCCCAAACCTTCGTGGTTTTCAGTGGTTCACCACCATGGGACACACCCGTGCGCGCTTCTTCGGACCGGAGACGGGTGGCCTCGTCTTCAACAACGATGTGGGCGGCGACGCCGTCTTCCGCATCGATCACGACCAGGCCTTCCAGCAGACGACCAACCTGCGCTACCAGCGCGGTACACATGGGCCTTGGGTCGCTTTCACCTGGCGCTATGACAGCGGCCTGGTTGCCGGAGCCGTCGGAGGCCTGGATGACGCACTGGCGCTGAGCGGTGCGCAGCAGTCCGCCATCGGCTTCTACTGCGGCAGCCAGCGACCCAGCATCGACTCGCCGCTGACCGACGTTGTCTGCACGACGGCGAACTACGGCGCTACTCGCCTGGTGATCCCCAAGGAAGGAACCGGGAATGACGACCACAACCCTCCACGCGTCGCGTCCCGCCACCTGTTCGACATCGGTGTCGGTACGGACAACCTCTTCCGCGGGGAACGCTACCGGACCACGCTACGGTTTACCGCGACGAATCTCACGAACAAGGTGGCACTCTACAACTTCCTGTCGACCTTCAGCGGGACGCACTTCGTCGCGCCCCGGGCGTATCAGTTCGCCCTGGGCTTCGTCTTCTAGGAGTCCCGCATGGCCCTCCGGGCCACCAAAGCGGATGGAGCCGCGTTACGAACCCCAACCGTCAGGGAGGGGTCTCCGCTCGCTGCGAACCGCGACTGGGAAGGAGCGGGCACCGGGAGCGTCTTCAGCGGAGCGCCCGGCGCTTCCCTGTCAAATCTGTCCCGGCAGGAGGGCTGGGACACTCTCGGGATCGGAGGCGGCCAGCGCCGCACGGATGGCCCTCCAGGCCGGAAGGGGATGCCACTGCAATGCCAATGACAGCGCTGATTGTGGATGACGAGCCCATTGGGCGGAAAGTGCTGCGTGAAGAACTGGAGGGGGCGGGTGACCTCCAGATCATCGGCGAGGCCGACAGCGGATCGACCGCGCTGGCGCGGATTCTGAACCTCAAGCCGGACATCGTATTTCTTGATATGCAGTTGCCGGAGTTCTCCGGCATCGAGGTGGCACGGCGGATCCGTCAGGGCGATCACCTGCCGATCGTGATCATGGTCACGGCCTTCGAGCAATATGCAATTCAGGCTCTGGACGCGGGCGCCGTCGATTACCTGTTGAAGCCAGTGCGGCCGGAACGCCTGCACGAGGCGGTGGACCGGGCGCGCCGCATATGGGGGCATCCAGCCGAAGTAGCCGAGAGGCTGGTTCGGGTTCAGGAGGCGCCCACGGAGCAGCCGACGCCCGTAGCCCGCAAGGTGGTGGGCCGGGACCGGGAGGAGTATGTCCTTCTGAACACCTCGGAAGTGTACGCGTTTCAGGCGGACGGCGACCTGGTATGGATCGTGACGGCCAAACGGAAGTACCTGGCCACCCAGAGCCTAAGGGTGATCCAGGACCGGCTGAAGCACGAGAACTTCCGTCGTATCCACCGCAATGCGCTGGTCAATGTCGACCATGTCAGGAAAATGAGCACCCTCAGCAGCCAGCGCTGGCTGTTGACACTCAGCAGCGGCATCGAATTTGTGGTGAGCAAGCGGCTGGCTCGCAATGTCCGGGAGTTGCTGGGTTGACGCCGCGCGGAAAGAGCGCCTGGATTGAATCGGATCTCCTTGCCACTCTCTTACTCATGCCGCACCGCGACCGCCGGGTCCAATGCCGCCGCCTTGCGCGCCGGCAGCAAACTGGCGGCCGCTGCGGTCATCGCCATACCAATCATGACCGCCGCATAGGTCGCCGGATCATTTGGCCTCACCCCGTACAGCAGTGTGGCCAGGGTGCGCGTCAACACGAGTGACCCAGCTATTCCGGCCAGCGTGCCCGCCGACACGAAAACCGCCCCTTCTCGAATCACCTGCCGCAGAACGATGCCCGGAGTCGCCCCCAAGGCCATGCGGATGCCGATCTCCTGCCGCCGCTGCATGACGGAGAACGACAATACTCCGTAGATCCCGATCAAGGCGATGAGGAAGGCGAGAGCCGCGAATGCCGAGAGCAGGAGGGTATGGAAACGCGGGCTGGCGCTCAACTGGCCAATCAACTGGTCCAGCGTCTCCGTTTTCAGGAGTAGGCCGGGATGCGTTGTCCGCAAGCCGTCGCGTAGGGTCCGCCCCACCACTTCCGCACTGGCTAGCGTGCGAACCAGGAAGAGGAGGTCGCTGCCACCCACCGGACTGGTGTCGTTCACGAAGGCCTGGGGCACCGCCAGACGGTTCAGTCCTTGATTCTTCGTGTCGGCGACTACGCCCACAACGGATTTCCATGTGTTCGCACGGCCGCCCAGAATCTGCTTGCCGATGGCACTCTCGCCGGGGAAGTAGGCCCGGACCGCACTCTCATTGATCACCGCGAGCGTGCCCGGGCGCTGGAAATCGCTGTCAGTGAAGAAGCGGCCTTGCACCAAGCGGGTTCCCGCGGCTCTCAGGTAATCCGGACCGGCGCCGCAAACGCCGACATTGTCGCCACGATGAAACGGCTCAGGCAGGGGTCGGTCGGAACGCGAGAATGTAATCATCGAAACGCCGGCCGCCAGTGGCGTGCATTGTGTGACTGCGGCGGCTTCCGTGCCGGGCATCCGCCGCAACTCCGTCACTATCTCGGCCGCGAGAGCGTCCCTGGCCGAGTTGCTCATCTTCGCACCGTACAGCGGAAGCGACACGCTCAGCATATGCTCGGGCTGAAATCCGAGACGATCGTTCTGCAGATGCCAAAGCGTTTGAAAAAGAAGCGCCGCGCCTGAAAGCAAGATCACCGACAGCGCCACTTCCACGGCAACCAATGCGCGTCGGGCAGCCAACCGTCCACCGGACACGCCGGCACGCGGGCTCCACTGCAAAACGGACTGCAAGTCGACGGCCCCAGCGCGCAGCACCGGGAAGGCCCCAACAAGGAGAACCGCCGTCAGCGACACCAGCAGTGCCACGGCAAAGACCCGGAAGTCCACCGCGATTTCGCCCAGCCGGGGCAAGTCGCGCGAGCCGAACCGGGCTAACGCGCCCAGCGCCACGGTCACCAGCATCATGGCGCCCCCCGCGCCGGCCACGATCAGCACTGCAACCTCGGTAAACAGTTGCCGGGCGAGGCGAGCCCGCCCTGCGCCCAGCGCGGCGCGGATCGCCAGTTCCTGGCTGCGCGCGGACCAGCGGGCCATCAGAAGATTCGCCACATTTGCACATGCGATCGCGAGCAGAAAGCCGGCCGCCCCCATCAGCACAAAGAGTGCCGTGTGCGCGTTCCCGGCGCGGTGGTCGCTCAGAGGCTCCAGCAACGGGCGGTTATCCGTGCGGAAGAGCCTGGGGTCATCCGCCTTGCTTGCGGCAAAGAGCCGCTCCACGTCAGCCCGCGCCTGCGCCCATGTCACTCCGGTCTTCAGACGGCCGAACACGGCCCATGTAGCCATGCCCCGATCCCGGTGGCTGGCGGAAGGCGCAATGGGCAGAGTGGTGAGCAGGTCCACCTTCGTGTCGGCCGGATAGACGAACGATGCCGGCAGCACGCCCACTACCGTATAGGCTTGCGAGTCGAGTTCGACCTGCGAGCCAACCACGTCGCGCCGGCTCTGGAAATGGTCGCTCCAGCAGTGGTGCGTGAGGATCGCGGACTTAGGGCCGTTCGGGAGCTCCTCGTGCGTCGTGAACGTACGTCCCAATGCGGGTGTCACGCCTAGCGTGTCAAGGAAGTTCGCCGAAACGCGGACGGAATGAACCTCGGCCGTGTCCGGCCCTCGCAGCAACACAGTGTTCCCTTGATTCGCCTGGCTGGCCGCGAGCTGTTCAAAAACCCGGTTGTCGCGGCGCCAGGCGACGAAATCCGGCGACGGTAGAAACTCGGCATGGATGCTGGGGAAGCTGACGCCGGTCCACATCAGGCGGCCGGCATCGGCATATGGCAGTGGCCGCAGGAAGATCGTGTCGGCAATGCTGAACACAGCGGTACTGGCCGCGATCCCCAATGCCAGCGAAAGCACGGCGGCCGCCGTGAACACCGGCTGGCGACGTAGCGCACGGACCGTGTATTCAGCGTCCTGCCACAGGCGCGCCAGCCCGGCCCAACCCCAGCTCTCGCGCGTGAGCTCCATGATCAGTGCCTGGTTGCCGAGCTGCCGCCGTGCCAGCGCCTCCGCCCGCTCGCGAGGCTCACCCGCATCCATCAGTTGTTTGGCCTCAATTGCGCGGTGAGCGTCAAGCTCTTCTTCGAGCTCCGCGTCCGCCGCCTGCCTGTGAAACAAGCGCCGCCACATATGGGTTCACTCCTTCACGGGTTTCATGGTGCGGGCCACCGCGCGCACCAGTTGCTTCCATTTCGACTGCTCCTCGGCCATTTGCCGCCGGCCCAGGGGCGTGAGTTTGTAGTAACGCGCGCGGCGTCCAGCCTCCGACATCTTCCACTCTGAAACAACCCAACCCCGCCGCTCCAACCGGTGCAGCGCCGGATACAGCGAACCGTGCTCGATCTGCAGCACGTCTTGTGTCTTCAGGCGAATCGCCTGCCCGATGCCATGGCCATGCTCCGCGCCCCACTGCAGCACTTGCAGGACGAGCAGGTCCAGCGTCCCTTGCATGAGTTCGATGCGTTCCGGCATATCGATCGAGGTTCAGTATAGCAGAATGTCTACCAGAGGCAATCTACTAAAGACGATCTACCAGAGCAGGCGCAAGGATACGCATTGTGGGGCCCGATCCCTCGTCTCCATATTTCGCACTCAAGGGGGAACAAAAGGCGGTGGCGCGAGCCTCCTGCAAAACTCGGCGTTGAAATCAAACTGAGCCCGACCGTTGTCTTTGATACCTACGGCCACCAATCCGGGTACAGCTGGGTCGCCGTTCAAAGCGCGGTCGCGAAGTATACTCGCGCTTGCTGGTATGATTGCGCGGGTTATGGCTGGAGCGAACTGGGGCCATCGCCACGGACCTTTCAATCCGTTGCTTCAGACCTTCACGCATTGCTACGGGCGGCGGGCATTCCGTCTCCAGTCGTGCTAGTCGGGGCAGGTGACGCGGCTTCGCACATTCGGGTATATAGCGGCAGCTATCCGACCGAGGTCGGAGGTATCGTCATGCTCGATGCGAACGACGTGGACGATCCGACTCTGGAAACTCCCGACTCGGAAAAGGGCGGCTTCCAAAAGCACTTCGGGACGTGGGCCCCAGGCGCTTGCAGGGCAGCGTGTTCGGCGCGACCGTTCTTGGGCCGCATGGGCTTACCCGGTTCGCGAGTCTTTTCGGCAAGCCAGGGAGCACGAATTCGTTTGGCCTAAGTCCGGAGCAGCAGACCAACGGCCACGTTGTTCTTATTGAAGGCGATCTCAAGCCAGAAGCAATTGTGCGTTCGATCCTTGATGTACTCCCGACGGATCAGGTCTCCAAGTGATGATTCTCAAGGCGTTCCCGCTTGATCTTCGATGGGAGTTGAAGCCCGAACTCCTTCCTCGCCGCCATATGGCCGGTAATTCAGCCTTCGAATCAGCCGAGGCGGCCAAACCAACCCTACGGGTCGGTCCCGACCTGTCGAGTCCGCGGGCCGGAGGCCGTCCGGAACCGGAACGGTCGGTCCCGCTTCTGAATAACAACCCATTGCAGCCGTCTTAGTTTTCTTCTGGTTTGCTGTGGGCACTGCTTTGCACTACGTAGCCGCTATGAACAAGAACCTGTTGATTTTCGCTTGTACTTTACTCTCTGTCACCGATCTGAGAGCGCAGACGCGCGATGCGGTCGTGAAAATGGACGAAGTTTCGATACATACCGTCCAGCGTGGTTCGATGCCCATCCTCGCATCCGCCAGCGGAACCCTAACATCACTGCAACCCCAACGAGCAGTTCTGACCTTCGACAACGGCCAAGGGAAATGCGAAGTGGGACGCGGCGCCAGATTGGTTATCGGAGAGAACCCGAGACCCCTCACGGGCAAAGTCGTCGGCCGTACGGATGCTGGGAACTGTGAGGTCGAGGTTGCCGAAGCCCTGCCTCAAGGCGCGGTGACCGGCGGTAAGGTCGGAGGACTCATCGTGACCGACGAAATGAAGGATGTCGTTTTCTTCGGTCGGCCCGCGGACTCT
The DNA here is from genome assembly GCF_963665245.1 of uncultured Paludibaculum sp. Classification (NCBI taxonomy): domain Bacteria; kingdom Pseudomonadati; phylum Acidobacteriota; class Terriglobia; order Bryobacterales; family Bryobacteraceae; genus Paludibaculum; species uncultured Paludibaculum sp. The sequence continues at coordinate 3,029,466 of NZ_OY762267.1, read as the reverse complement.
CGACCGAATAGCACGGCCATCATCTTCGTACTGGAAGATACGTCACACGCCCGGCGCGTTACAGTTCGATATGGCGCGATGTCCGGTCCCTTGATTCAGGTACTACATGGCCTCGCACCCGGCGACAAGGTGATCGTGACAGATATGTCGAAATGGGCTGACATTCCGCGTGTTCAGCTCCAGTAGGTTTCTCGTGGTGACCGGTAGCAGGCAGTCGGCGAGGGGGCGGCTCATCAAATCCGAGGTGCCACGCAAGAATCTATCGGGTCAGGAATTGTATCTCGGAGATCATGGGGTCAGGGAGCGGAACCCGCATACAACTGAAGAGCCGCAGATGCTGCCCGTTGCGGGCAGTCCCAAGGTCACCAGGAAGTGAGTCGAGCGACAATCGCCTGCCGCTCAGGGCTCTCCCCTGAAGGAAAACGGCGTGAGGCCGGTGGAAGTGGACGTCCCGGAAACGGACAGCTAGTGGACGCTTCCGGACGGGGGCGTAACTCGTTCTCGGACGGGAGCGCAGCTAGTATGTTGAATTCTCGCGGCCGGAAAATTGGTACCAGACATGCTCTTGCTGAACTCCATGAGCGCTGTCTTGCGGGATCTGCTGTTCGCCTGCAGAGTGTTGCGAAAGAGCCCTGGTTTTACCTCGATTGCACTGCTCACACTTGCATTTGGCATAGGTGCGAATACGGCGCTTTTCAGCATTGTCCAAGCGGTACTGCTTCGTCCACTTCCTTACCCGGAACCGGAGCGCATCGTCGCCCTGTGGGAGCGCAACCCACGGCTCGGCTTTGAGCGGGAGTTGGTGACGCCGGGCGATTTTGCCGACTGGAGTTCCGAAACTCACGTGTTCACTGCGATTGGGTACTCGCCCGCGTGGCCAGGAGCCCGGCTCGCAAACCTAGTAGGGACTGAGGGGACAGAGCGGATCGCCGCGGCCTATGCGTCATCTGGATACTTCGACGTCATTGGCATCAAACCGGTGCTCGGTCGCACCTTCAGGCCGGAAGAGGATGCATCGTCTTCGGCGCCGGTGGCGTTGCTCAGCTACAGTTTGTGGCGAGACCGGTTTGGCGGCGACCTCGCCGTGTTGGGCCGGTCCGTGGTAATAGACAGCTTTCATCGGAGTTCGGTCGCGGTTGTTGGAGTGATGCCGGAGGGCTTCCAGTTTCCGGAGAAGACGGAGATCTGGTTGTCTGCTGGCCAGATGGGTGTGACGGTCCCCCCTCCTGGATCACCGCAGAGAGGCGGACCGTGGCTCGAAGTCATTGGGCGGTTGGCGAAAGGCCGGAGCATCGGTCAGGCACAGGCGGAATTGAGTCAGATTGCTCAACGCTTGTCAACGCGCTATCCGCAAGACCGCGTCGGCTCCGATGTCAATGTCGTCCAACTGCGCGATCAGCTTGTACGGTCCTCGAAAACGGCGTTGCTCGTCCTGTTCGGAGCAGTCGGGGTTGTATTGCTAATCGCTTGCGCGAATATGGCTGGTCTTCTTCTCGCCCGCTCGTCGGCGCGCCGGAAAGAACTCACTGTTCGCGCTGCGCTGGGGGCGCGCCGGCGCGATTTGTTGCGGCAGGTTCTGAGCGAGAGCATCCTGATTGCTCTCCTGGGAGGTGTCTGCGACGTGCTGCTCTCGGCGTGGAGTGTAGATGCCGTGAAGCACCTGCTCGGTGAGTCCATCCCACGTCTGAGCGAGGCGACACTGGACATCGGCGTTCTAACCTTTGCTGCCGCTGTGACGGTCGGGGCGGGAATTCTCTTCGGTGCAGTACCTGCGCTGTATTCAAGCCGGATCGATCTGAACGCGGCGCTTACGGAGGGACGCTCGGCAGGGGCGAGCGTTCGTCACAAGCATTTCCGCGAGTATCTCGTCATCGGTGAGATCGCATTGGCGGTGATGCTCGTTTCGGCAACCGGGGTGTTACTACGAAGCTTGGTGCGTTTGCAGGATGTGGACCCAGGCTTTCGCTCTGAGGGCGTGTCGGTGTTCTCGCTGGATATGTCGAGCAGCACCTATTCCGACGATGCCCATCACACTCCACAGCAGTTCTTCTCGCAGTTGCTTGAGAAGGTCGCTGCCCTGCCGGGCGTCCAGTCGGCTGGTGGCACGAGTCTCGTGCCTCTGGAAGTCGGCGGGTGGGAGGAACGGCCAGGGAGCGGCTGGAGCAATCAGGTATTTGCCATCGAAGGGCGACCTGCTCCGGCGAATCCTGCGGCGCAAGCTGCTGACCCGCGAGTTGTCACGCCCGGATACTTCGAGACCCTCGGGATTCCATTGCGTGCCGGCCGCCCGTTTGCGCATAGCGATGGAGCGAATGCTCCGGCTGTGGCGTTGGTGAACGAGACCATGGCAAGGCAATACTGGCCGGGTGAGAGCCCTCTGGGCCGGCGTTTTCGTTTTAATCGCGAGTCGGACCGTATCGTTTGGCACGAGATTGTCGGGGTTGTCGGTGACGTGCGATCAGCGCGCCTGGAAGCGCAGGCGCGGCCGGAATTCTACCTGCCGTATACGCAGGCGCCCTGGCACGACGCGGAGTTGGTTGTGCGAGGGCACGGAAACCGGGGCGAATTGGCCTCTGCGCTCAGGGCTCAAATCAAGATGCTGGACCGAAACGTGCCGGTCACGCGGGTGCGAACGTTGAGCGCCCTATTGGACGACGCCACCCTGCAGCCACGCTTTCGCACTGGGCTGTTGAGCGGCTTTGCCCTGCTGGCCTTGCTGCTCTCCGCGATGGGTGTTTACGGAGTGCTCTCCCAGATCGTTGAGCAGCGGACTAGAGAGATCGGAGTGAGGATGGCCCTGGGAGCTGACTCCGTCGATGTATTCCGCTCCCTTGTCATTGTGGGCATGCGAATGACGTTGATCGGTATTGCCCTCGGGTTCGCGGGAACGTTGGCGTTAGGACGCGTACTCGAAGGGCTCCTTTTCCGAGTTCGGGCTTCGGATGGAGTTGTGCTGTCGGTAACCGTAGTCGTCCTTATCACCGTAGGTATAGTGGCAAGCTATGCCCCAGGACGGAGGGCATCCCGAGTTGATCCAATGGTTTGTCTGAGATATGAGTGAGGTGAAAAGTGGTCGGCCTGTCACTCCTTTCCTGCGCTTTCCCGCCCCATTGGCACTAGCGAAGCGGGCACCGACGGCCGCGTTTTGGCCAAGGTAGACGCCAAGGATTGGGAAGTCGGTGCATACATAGGACGCCTACGCGCCATGTGTGGGGAAGCCCCTCAGCCGAACCCATCCCAGAAGGAATCCTCCGAGTTCAGCGCCCAAGTTGGGTGCAGTGGCGCAGCCACCTGCCAAGCAGTTCTCGGAATCAATGAAGCAGGAACGCCACTGGGACCCAGCCGTCCGCCCCACGTCTCGCACCCGAACTTGCCTCATCCTCACCGCCCCGTCCATCAGGCCCCGTCCCTCCTCTCCCCTCCTCACCTCTGCCTCGATTTTCGCATTAAGCTTTCTTTAGTTCACCAGCTCGCAAACTATCTTCGCCCTGAAATCAGCCATTTGCAGCCAGACCCCTCAAAAACGCTTGGTTCGGCCCCGTACAACTCACAGCGAGGTGAAAAGGATGAAGGATGGCGGACTGACAGCGATCAGGCCGGACCGCCGGTGGGTCCACACAAGGCGACGCAGAACCAGGTACGCCCAAGGTCCAGGTCGCACGCCGCACGGTTCGGCCGCTCTCCGCGCGAGGGCCACCACCCCAAAACTGGCACCCGCGCCGAGGAGGCACATCTCCGAACCTCGCCTCGCCGCCAGTCGGGCCACGCTCGCTACCGGTGAAGTCCAGTCCGCCGCTGCTGACGGAACAAAGCCAACGCCATCCAGCTTGGAAGCTGGCGCTCCATCGCCAGCCGTCACCTCGACACCGAGAGGCACCCCGGCCGTCCAATCCCTCCCTGCCGGGGGAACAAAGCCAGCAGCGTCCAACGTGGAAACCGTCACTCTGTCGTCAGCCGTCACCTCCACTCCGAGAGGTACCCCGGCCGTCCAATCCCTCCCTGCCGGGGGAACAAAGCCAACAGCGTCCAACGTGGAAACCGTCACTCTGTCGCCAGCCGTCACCTCGACGCCGAGAGGCACACCGGCCGTCCAATTCCTCCCTGCCGGGGGAACAAAGCCAACATCAACCACCCATCCTTCGTCCGGATCGGCGGTCCCGACCCAACCCTCCGCGCGAACCCTCCGCGCGAACCGCCTCTGTCGCTGGAGCCCAATGATAGACTGTTGCGACGCTCCCATGAATAAACGCGCCCTGGCCGCCGGTTGTGCCGTTGGCTTCGCCTTCTCGGCCAACTACACCAACCATGCCCCGATGGTTCCGGCCCTGCGCGCCGAGTTCGGTTTCGACAACGCCAGCGCTGGCTTGCTGACGACCGGAATCTTCCTCACACACGCAGCCATGCAGGTGCCCGGCGGTCGTTTGGCCGATCGCTTTGGCCCGGCGCGCGTACTGATGGCCGCTCTCGCCTGGGTCGTCCTCGCCAACTTTGCCATCGCCTTCGCGGGCTCCTACGGCCAGTTGCTCTTCTGGAAGGCCGTTGCGGGCATTGGAACCGGAGTGTGCTTTGCGGCGGGCGCGCGGTACATCGTGGCCTCGTTCGAAGGCCGGGACCTTCACGTCGCGCAGGGCTTCTTCGGCGGATCGGTCGTGCTTGGCTCCGGCTATGTCCTCTTCGCCGTGCCTCAGTTGCTGAGCGCCTTCGGATGGCGCGGCGGCTTCGTCGGCTCGGCCCTGGTGGCGGCGACTGTCTGGCTCTGGTGGATCGTGTTCGCGCCTCCTCCTTCGCACCATGTCCCGGCCTCAGGCGGTCTGCGGGAAATGATGCGGAGCCGGGATCTGTGGCTGCTTGGCATAGTCCAGATGGCCTCGTTTGGTCTGGTCATCGTCGTCGGCACCTGGATCACGACGCTCCTCAAAACCACGTTCCAGACGCCCTTGAAGACGGCCGGACTCATGGGCTCCGCTGTCCTGTTGTTGGGCATCGTCTCTCGGCCTCTGGGTGGCTGGCTGGTGCATCGAATGCCGGTTCGCTCGTTGGTGCGGGCCGCGCTGTTGCTCAATGCCGCAGCTTGTCTCGCATTGGCCTGGGGACATTGGATCGAACTGACACTGGCATCCATCGTCGTGCTTGGGATAGGCTGCGGATTACCCTATGCGGGCTTGTTCAACCGGGCCGCGGCTTTGTTCCCCGGTCGTGCCGGAGCCGCCATGGGGTTGGTGAACATGGTAGGCATTCTGATGATTCTGGCCGGGGCGCCCGCCGTCGGCTTCCTGGCCGACTGGACCGGGCAGTTCCAGTCGAGCTTCCTCACCCTGGGCGCCTTCGCCCTCATGGCAGCCGGCGCGGCTTCGGCCATCACGGAGAAGCAATGAACCTCACGCAGTTGTTTGATCTCTCGTTTCTAGGTCGACGTGACGAAGTGGCGCTCGAGTTCAGCGGCGCCGAGTACACGTTTGGTGAGATCGACGAACGCAGTAACAGGATGGCCGCGCTCCTCGTAGCCCGTGGACTGCAGACCGGCGACCGGTTGTGCGTCTATCTCTCCAACTGCCTGGAACTCATCGATATCTACCTCGCCTGCGTCAAACTCGGCGTGATCTTCGTACCCATCAACATCCTCTATAGGGAGCGCGAAATCCTCCACATTCTGGCCGATTCCGAGCCGAAGGCCGTAGTGGCGGCAGAGGAGATGCCCGGAACAGTGCCGCTTTGGCGTGTGGATGAACTGCATACGCAGGCCTCCGCCGTCCGGCCGCAAGTCGCGCTCGATGGCGACACCCCGGCTGCCCTTGTGTACACCTCTGGAACCACGGGCACCTCGAAGGGTGCCATCCTGACGCACAACAACTTCGCGGTCAACGCGCTCAATCTGAACACCTGCTGGGGTATCTCGGCTAGCGATCGCTTCCTGCTGGCGCTCCCGCTCTTTCACGTCCACGCGCTCGGCAACGGCCTGCACTGCTGGCTGACCAGCGGCTGCCGTGTGCGCTTGCTCGAACGTTTTGAGCACCAGAAGGCGGCCAACGAGTTCCTTGAGTTCCGGCCAACTCTCTTCTTCGGCGTGCCCACCGTCTACGTGCGTCTGCTCCAGTTTCCCGAAGAGGTGGCGCGGCGGGTGGGCGGATTCATGCGGCTCTTCGTTTCCGGTTCCGCACCGCTGCCCATTCAGGTGTTCGAGGAATTCAAGGCAAAATTCGGACACACGATCCTCGAACGGTATGGCATGACCGAGACGCTCATGAACATCTCGAACCCCTACTTCGGGGAGCGCCGTCCGGGCACCGTAGGGCTCCCGCTTCCCGGCGTCTCGGCGCGCATCGTGAGTGGGGAGATTCAACTGCGCGGCCCGAACGTCTGTGCCGGCTACTGGCGCCGTGAGGATGCGACGAAGGCAGCGTTCGATGATGGGTGGTTCCGGACCGGAGATATGGCCGAATGCTCGGCCGATGGCTACTACACCTTGCTCGGCAGGAAGAGCGATCTCATTATCTCTGGCGGTTTCAACATCTATCCGCGGGAGATTGAGGAGTTCCTGCAGGAGCAGGATGAAGTGTCTGAGGCTGCCGTGGTGGGTGTGCCCGACAACCTGCGCGGGGAGATCCCCATCGCCTACATCGTGCAGCGGTCTCCATTTGATGCTGCCGACCTCGAGAACCGGTGCCGGCAGAAGCTGGCCTCCTTTAAGGTTCCACGTGCTTTCATCCCGGTAGACAAACTACCCCGGACCGCGTTGGGAAAGATCCAGAAGCACTTGCTGCCGCCCTGGAAGCCCTGACGTCGAGTCGGCCCCTCCCCCCGACAAATCCTGACATTTCGCGGACACAAACGTGCATTCAGCGCCTCTGTTTCGGGGCAAGCTCGACAGTAGAGGACTGCTGGGATGCGGCTCCGATCCAACACGCAACCTTTGAGTCGACGGACCTTCATTGCCAGTCTGGCGCTGTTCCAGCCCGCGCCCCGCTTCCTTCTTTATGACACCGAAGGCGCCATCCATCAGGAGAGCGAATGGGCCCAAGCCAAGGCGGTTGTTCTCTTCTTCGTCACCACCGATTGCCCCCTGAGCAATGGCTATGTGCCGGAGATGAACCGCATCGCGCGGGAGTATGCGCCGCGGGGTGTACGTGTCTATGCCGTGCTGGGCGACATCACGGTTCCGGCTGGTGAGGCCCGCCGGCATGTCCGGGAATTCGAATACCGCTTCCCTGTGCTCTTTGACCAGCATCAGGTCCTTGCCCGCTACACCGGTGCGACCGTCACTCCGGAAGCAGCCGTCCTCTCACCGCACGGGCAACTGCTCTACCTCGGGCGCATCGACAACTCGGTGGAGCGTATCGGAACCACACGCTTTCGGCCAACGAAGTTCGAACTGCGGGAAGCCCTCACCGCCACGCTTGCCGGACGTCCGGTCCCCCATCCCAGAACCACTGCGTTTGGTTGTGCCATCAGCCATCCCGAATAGAGGAAGCTTCCATGAGACCCTTCGCCATTCTCTGCGTCAGCTCTTTACTGTCCCTGGCAGCCGCCGCGGCGGCGCCTACATTCAATCACGACGTTGCGCCGATCCTCTTCCGGCAGTGTGCCACCTGCCACCGGCCCGGTGAGGTGGCGCCGTTCTCCCTGCTCAGCTACCAGGACGCGGCCAAGCGCGCGCAATTGATCGCGGCCGTGACCGAGAACCGCGTCATGCCGCCCTGGAAGGCCGAGCCCGGTCAGCCTGCGTTCGCGAACGAGCGACGGCTTACCCCGCGAGAGATCGACACCATCCGAGCCTGGGCTAAGGCCGGCGCGCCTGAGGGTGCACCCCAGGAGAAACCCAAACCGCCGGTCTTCGCCAGTGGTTGGCAGGCCGGGCAGCCCAATGAAGTCCTCACCGTCGGCCAGCCTGTCGAGGTGGCACCGGACGGTCCTGACCAGTACCGCTGCTTCGTGCTGCCGCGCCATGCGGAAAGCGACGTCTATGTCCGCGGCGTCGAGTTCCGGCCGGGCAACGCCCGCGTCGTCCACCACGCCCTGGTCTTTCTCGACTCCTCCGGCACGGCTCGCAAACTCGCCGCCAATTCGAAGGACGGGAGCTATGCCTGCTTCGGCGGACCCGGCTTCCCGCCCAGCGGAATGATCGCAGGTTGGGCACCCGGCGCCACCCCGGCGCTCGACCCCGCCGAGTGGGCTCAGCCCATCCCCAAGAGCTCCGACATCGTGGTGCAGATCCACTACCACCCGTCCGGCAAGCGTGAGCAGGACCGATCGTCGCTGGGTCTCACCTTCTCGGGGCCGCCCACCAAAGGCCGCGCCGCGATCACTCTCTTCAACCGCAGGATTGACATTCAGCCCGGTGACGCCCACTACGTCGTTCGCGCTTCTGTCGCTGTCCCTAGAGATGTGGATCTATATGGCATCACGCCGCATGCTCACTACCTCGGTAAGGACATGAAGGTGGATGCCCACCTGCCCGATGGCACCACGAAACACCTGATCTGGATCAAGGACTGGGACTTCAATTGGCAGGGACAGTACCGCTACCAGGAACTGGTACACCTGCCCAAGGGCACGCGCATCGAGCTGGAATATGTCTACGACAACTCGGAAAGCAATCCGCACAACCCCTCCCAACCGCCCGTCCGCGTGACTTGGGGAGAAGAGACAAAGAACGAGATGGCGCTGGCGTTCCTGGGTGTCGTTCTGCCTTCGCCGGCTGATGTGCCGGGCTTCCAGCGCGCCATGAGGCTGCAGTACCTCGACTCCCTTCTCAGCAGCGGCTTCGGACTGGCTGACTTGCCATCGAACGTGCAAGGCATCGATCAGCAGCGTCTGAGGCGAGTGTTTCAGATGTTTGACAGGAACGGCGATGGACGCCTGGACGATGACGAGCGCGAGTCCCTGCTCCAGCTTCTGCGTTCCAGGGGCCGGTAGCCGTCGTGGCGTTGCGCCAGACACTTCCTGACAAAACTGGACATCCAGCAGGCGTCTTTCCGCTTAACTTTGGGCTGTGAGCTCCCGCCGGGGCGGCCGCTCTCGATAGGAAAAGTAGATCAGAGGAGCAACCTATGAAAACCACCACAAGCATCTCACTGGCCGTACTTCTTGTGCTTTCGCTGGGGATCGCCCAGGCACAACGCACCCGTACGGGCACCGCAACCGGTCCGAACGGCAAGTCCGCCACACGCACCACCACGCGCCAGGCCGGCGACGTGCACTCCAGCACCACCGGCCCCAATGGGAAGACGGCCTCCCGCGACGTCACGCGCGAGGGTGGCACCACCAGCGCAACCGTCATTGGCCCTAACGGCCAAACGGCGTCACGAACCGCTACGCGAAGCGCTGGGAGCGTCGAATCCACAGCGACCGGGCCGAACGGTCAGACGGTCTCCCGCAACGTCACCCGCACCGGTACCGGCTCTGCCTCCGCGACCGTCACCGGCTCAGGCGGCAAGAGCATGACTCGAACTCGCACCGTCGCGAAGTAGTCATCCTCACGGCCCCGCCTGGCGGTCTGGTTCTGCCACCGCCAGGCGGGGCTTCGTTCACGTTGCCATCGCCGACGCAGTCTGTGCCGCCCACCCCTTCCCCCCAGCCCCGTGCAGTCCTAGACTCAGGGCAGGGAGGTATAGGATGTCATCGACACTCCCGCTCGCCGCACTCGCGGTCCTCGTCCCGCTCAGCGCCATGGCCGCGCCGTGTGTTTTCACCCTCGACATCAACTCGGTCATCCACCCGGTCACTCTCGACATCGTCGATCGCGCGATCCAGCAAACCCAGAGCCGCCACTGCGGCCTCTTGCTGTTGCACCTGAATACGCCCGGTGGCTACCTGGACGCTACTCGCTCCATCACGGAACGGATGGTGTCGTCGCCTGTCCCCGTGGCCGTCTACGTATCACCTTCGGGTGGGCGAGCGGCCTCGGCTGGCTTCCTGCTGCTGCAGTCGGCCGATGTTGCCGTGATGGCTCCGGGCACGCATACCGGGGCCGCCCACCCCATCTCGCTCGTCGGGACGCCCGATGAGGTGATGAAGAAAAAGATCGAGAACGATACCGCGGCTGCCCTCCGCACCCTCACCGATCGCCGCGGCAGAAACACGGCCCTCGCTCAGAAGGCCGTGCTTGAGTCCATCTCGTTCACCGACCAGGAGGCGCTTCGCGATCACCTGATCGACATCATCGCTCGGGACGATCGAGATCTGCTGGCGCAACTGAGCACCCGTCCGGTCCGGCGCTTCGACGCGTCCACCGTGAACCTCGATCTGCGGGACGCCGAACTGATTCCCTACCAACCCGCCCTGCGTCAACGCATCCAATTGGCTCTCTCCGATCCGAACATCGCCCTCGCCCTCACCCTCCTGGGCGCGCTCTGCCTCTACATCGAGTTCTCCACCCCCGGTCTGTTTCTGCCTGGCGTGGCCGGCGCGATTCTGTTGGTCACCGGCTTGTTCTCGCTCTCCGTTCTGCCGCTGAACTGGTCGGGCGCCGCGCTCCTTCTACTCGCGCTCGCCTTCTTTGGCCTCGAACTGAAATTCCCATCTCACGGCGTGCTGGGCGTCGGTGGGGCCATCGCCATGGTCTTTGGCGCCCTGCTGCTGGTGGATAGCCCGCTTCCGGAGTTGCGCATCCACCTGATGACTGCCCTTGCCCTGGTTCTGCCCTTCTCGGCCATCACTGCCTTCCTCGTAACTCTCGCCGTTCGGGCGCGGTTGTCGCCGCCGGCCACAGGGCATGAGACCTACCAGGGCGCCAATGCCGTGACTCTGACCGCGCTGGAACCCGAGGGTCAGATCCTTTTCCACGGCGCCATCTGGCGGGCTCGTTCAGCGGAACCTCTGCCGGCCGGTGCCACTGTGCGCATCCTGTCCCGCGAAGGCCTCACCCTGGCCGTCGAACCTCAACCACCTGGAGACTGAAATGTCCGAAGCATTCCCCTTCTCACTCGTCGCTATTCTCATCGTCGTCCTCTATCTCCTGTCCTCCATCAAAATCCTGCGCGAATATGAGCGCGCGGTGATCTTCCGTCTGGGGCGGGTCCTGTCCGAACCCAAAGGGCCCGGCCTGATTCTTGTCTTTGCCCCCATCGACCGGATGGTTCGCATCTCACTGCGGATCGAGGCATTCGAGGTCCCTTCCCAGGATGTCGTCACCCACGACAACGTCACCGTGAAGGTGAACGCGGTGATCTACTTCCGAGTAGTCGATCCCAAACTGGCCGTGCTGGAGGTCACCAACTTCCTCTATGCCACTTCGCAGCTAGGGCAGACCACGCTTCGCAGCGTTCTCGGCGAAGCCGACCTGGACGAACTGCTATCGGCGAGAGAGAAGCTGAACGCTCGTCTGCAGACGATCCTCGACAGCCACACCGCCGCCTGGGGCATCAAGGTCTCCATGGTGGAGGTGAAGCAGGTCGATCTGCCCGATCAGATGGTGCGCGCCATCGCCCGCCAGGCCGAGGCGGAACGCGAGCGCCGCGCCAAGGTCATTCATGCGGAAGGCGAATTCATGGCGTCGCAGCGCCTGGCGGAAGCCGCGAAAGTGCTCCAGCAGGAGCCCACAGCCATCCAGTTGCGCTACCTGCAGACTCTGGTCGAGATCGGCTCCGAGCACAACACGACCATCGTCTTTCCACTGCCGATCGATATTTTCGATCGCCTGAAAGGGATGGCCAAAGCCTAGACGGCGGCCTCGTTCCGTTGGTCATTGCGGATACGGATTGCCTCGTCCACGTCGGAGATAAAGATCATTCCGTCGCCTGACCGGCCCGTGCGTGCCGCGCGGCACAGCGCTTCGACTACTTCGCGAAGGTCACGATCGCCGACAACCACCTCGATCAGGATCTTGGCGGCCGGCCATGACTTGTCTACCGTGCCGCGATAGTAGAGTCCGGCCTCTTCGTGGGAGCCGTGGCCTTTGACCTCGGTTACGGTTATGCCACCGACGCTGGCGTCCATCAAGCTCTGTTGCACTTCGCTCAACTTGAACGGCTGGATGACCGCTTCCACCTTTTTCAAGGTCGCACCACCATCACCTCGGCATTGTGGAGAATCAGCCCTCGGCCGGTCTCACCTGTGTTGCCAGGCGGTCCGTGCTCGGCTTGTCGTCCCCTGAGATCGACACGCCGCCGCCGGCCGGAGCCACTGCAAAGTCAGGATAGCAGTTTGCGGCATGTTCACTGAGATCCAGGCCCTGCAGTTCCTCGTCGGCGGACACCCTCAGTCCCACTGTGAGCTTGATGGCCTGGAACAGCAGGAAGCACGCCCCAAACGACCATGCGAAGGCCGTCCCGACCCCCATGAGCTGCGTCGTCAGTTGGCCCATCATGTCGTACTCCTTACCGAGGAACAGATTCTCGTGGAACAGAGCGGCGGAGATGGTTCCAAACGCACCGCAGACGCCGTGGACGGAGATAGCGCCCACCGGATCGTCGATCTTGACCTTGTCGAAGAACATCACGCTGTACACCACGAGGACGCCCGCGATGCCGCCAATCAGCAGGCCGGCCAGCGGCGTCACCGTGGCGCACGGTGCGGTGATCGCCACCAGGCCCGCCAACACGCCGTTCAGCGTCATGCCGATGTCCGGCTTTCCGAACTTGACCCACGAGAGGGCCAGTGCCGTGAGAGCGCCTGTGCAGCCGGCCAGCAGCGTGTTCACCGCAATGCGGGATTGAAGACCGTTGGCAGCCGTCGTCGAGCCGGGATTGAATCCAAACCAGCCGAGATACAGGATGAAGACACCCAAGGCAGCCATGGTGAGGCTGTGGCCCGGAATAGGGTGGGCCTTGCCGTCTTTCCCATACCGCCCGAGCCTCGGACCCACCACAATTGCGCCGGCCAGCGCCGCCCACCCGCCAACAGAGTGCACGACCGTCGAGCCCGCGTAATCGATGAAACCCTTGTTGGCCAGCCATGCGCCGGCTTTCGCGTTATCGGCCAGGAGCAGATTACCCCATGCCCAATGCCCAAACACGGGATAGATCAATAAGCTGATGATGAAGCTGTAAACGAGGTAGGCCGAGAACTTCGTTCTTTCGGCCATGGCCCCGGATACGATGGTGGCGGCGGTCGCCGCAAAGACGATCTGGAAGAACCAGAACGTGAAGCCCCACTGTCCATCCACGGTGGTGTTGTCGAAGTTCACCAGGAAGTTTGACATGCCGATGAAGCCGTTGCTGACGCCAAACATCAAGCCAAAGCCGACCGCCCAGTAGGCAACGCCACCCATGCAGAAGTCCAGCAGGTTCTTCATCATGATGTTGCCGGCGTTTTTGGCTCGCGTGAACCCAGACTCCACCATCGCGAAGCCCGCCTGCATGAAGAACACCAGGCTGCCCGCAATGATCGTCCAGACGATATCGGTCTGCTTCTGCAGAGCGTCGATCGCCTTTTTCAGGTCCTCAGTCGTTGGTGCAGCCGCCTGTTGCGCCGGCTGCGCCAGTATGGGCAGGGTGCAGCAGCCCAGGATACAAATCAGCATCAGAATGGCGGGCAGCCGTTTGCGCGCGGTCGTCATCGGGCACACTCCTTTGGATACGGTGGAAATGTCGGTACTTCTCTGGAAATGCCTACAAGTTCGATCCGGCTGGGGGGGCGGGCAAACTTCAAGCTCCACGCACAGGGCCGGAGAACCTCGGCGCTACGGGGAGCCTCGGGCCTACTGCGATCAATAGACGCTATCTTTGGTAGATTCTACTGTCGTCCTCGATCCAGCCCAAATAGAAAATTTGGATTCACTCCATTAGCGGAACGGCGACGCGCGCTACCCGCTCCACTCCGGGCTCGAAGCCGCCTGGTTCCGGAGGATGGCATGGCCCCTGGAACGCCAGCTCCATTCCTACCGTTTGGCCTGGTTCACGAGGACCCTTTGCCGGGCACTCTTCGATGTCCACTGCCCGTGCCTCACGTCCTCTTCCGTGAAGGTGGCCATCAGAATCTGCTTCTCCCTGGTGCGCGCGAAGTCATAGATGACGGAAATCACGCCATCTGGCGCCTGCACTCCGTCCGGATAGGACACGCCGACCCGCTCATCAATCAGCAGGCCGCCGATCCACGTTTTGCCGTCATCATCCGACACATGCGCGGTCAGGTGCGAACGCGTCTTCCCATCCGGTGGGTTGTGTGTCACCAACAACAGGCTGCCCGAAGTGAGCCGGCGAATAAAGAAACGCGAGTTCACATGCGGGATGCCCGACGGCTTACCGGCGGTCCAGGTCTTGCCCCGATCTGTGGAAGTGCTTCCACTGATGCCATCCAGAGTGCGGACCAGCATCCACAACTGACCGTCGCGCCTCTCCACCAGCATGTGTTCATCGAAGATGCGCCGCTCCAGTTGCGCCTGGCCGAGCATTGAGAATGTCCCGCCGCGGTCCTTTGTGATCCACACGTTTGCGCCGACCTCGGCTCCGAGGTCGTGCCGGAACGGCGGCGCGATCGACGCGCGGGCGGGCTGCTGCCACACCGAAACGGGGAAGAGCCACTCGCCGCTCCTCAATACCGTGGGCTTGTTCAGCAGGATGCCGTTCCGAGCCGGCGCGGCTTCGACCACTTTGGAGACTCCTTGCCGGGCTTCGCGGCCACCATGCACCACACGCCCGACCGGCCATCCCACCACTCATAGCTTTGCGCCCAGAACAGCCACAGCCGCCCGGTGGGATCCACCCATAGCGCCGGGTCATACGCGCGGACCGGGCCCGGCGGGTCAATCACCAGCTTTGGCTGCGACCATGTCTTGCCGCCGTCGCCGCTGGTGACCAGGACGACGTAGTTCCCCGGACCTTCGCCTGGTTCCTGTGGGCCGCCCGCATACCACGTGGCCCACAACCGGCCATTGGCCGCGCGTTCCAGGCCGGGAATGCCCTGAAACGACCGCGTGCCATCGGCATACTCGGGTCCTGGATTCATGGCAATAGCCGGTGCCTCCAGCGCGGGGTCGCGCGTGACAGCCGAATGCGCGGAGGGCGGTTCCACTGCCTGCAGCGGAGCCAGAGTCAGAGAGAGAACGGCAATCAATCCACTCGGTTTCATACAGCCCCGTTATCATTTCACACAGAAGCCAAGCGCGGCCGGCCAGCCATCGCGATGGCGCCTGGCGGCGGAGTAAACGGCGTGATCGCAACCGAAGGCACAGCCCTTGCACTTCTACCTATAATAGGTAGAAGATCTAGGTGTACCGGCGAGACGATTGGGGCTATGTATGATCTGGCTTCGCAAGTTGTTCTTCCGCAACCGGGCTGAACAGGAGCTTGAGAAAGAGCTCCAGTTTCACCTGGACCAGACTGTTGCTGACCTGGTTGCCCGGGGCCATGATCCTCGCGAGGCGCAGCGATTGGCCCGCATCGCGATGGGAGGGCAGGAGCAGGTGAAAGAGGCGTGTCGCGATGCGCGTGGCACCCGCTGGCTGGAGGATCTGATTCAGGATGCCGCCTATGCTTTGCGAACCCTGCGCAAGCGGCCGGAGTTCGCCATGGTGGCCCTGCTCTCCATTGCCGTCACCGTCGGCGTCACCTCCGTCGTCTTCGCCGCTGTGAAAGCGGTTGTTCTCGACCCCCTCCCGTATACACGCCCCCAGGAGCTGGTCCAGATCGCCACCGATCATAGAAACGCGACACGCTCCAGCGGGGACTGGGTCTTCTGGAACGATGCGCTGGCAATCACGCAACGTGCCCGGACTCTGCGGTCCGTGGGCGTCTTCGGCAACGCCGTCTTCGATCTGTCGGGCGACCCGCTCACTCCGCCCCAGGCCCTATACGGCGTCCGGATCTCCGCAACACTCTTCCCAACGCTTGGCGTCTCGCCGATGCTCGGGCGCAACATTCTGCCCGAGGAGGATCAGCCCGGTCACGCCAATGTGATCATCCTGAGCCACGGTCTCTGGCGCCGGCGCTTTCATTCCGACCCGGAGATCGTGGGCCGCACGGTGACTGTCAACGCGCGAAGCTGCCTCGTGATCGGTATCATGCCTCCGGGTTTCGACTTCCCCCTCCGCAGGACAGCAGCGCGCACCCCTGCCCCTTATGTGGAGTTCTGGGCGCCCTTGCAGGTCAATCCGGCTTCTGCTCCTTCCGGGGCACTCGGGATGGTGGCAAGACTGCGGCCGGGCATCAGCATCGACCAGGCCCAGGCGGAGATCGATTCGATCAGCGCTGCTCTGGCCCTGGAGACGCCGGCCACCAATCGGGACCGGACCCACCGACTGGATTCCTTACGTGAGCGGACGACTGGAACTGCCGGGCGATCGCTCTGGTTCCTCATGGCGGCGGCCGTGATGTTTCTGCTCATCGGATGTGTGAACGTGGCCAACCTGCTTCTGGCCCGTGGGTTTGCCAGGCAACGCGAGGTTGCCGTGCGAATGGCTATTGGCGCCGGCCGTGCCCGCATTATCCGTCAGTTGCTGACCGAGAGCCTGGTGCTGGCAGCCCTAGGGGGCATCGGCGGCTTTGCCATCGCGGCCTCGACTTGGAGACTCCTTCCGGCCGTTGTGCCGGCGAGTATCCCCAGACTTGCCAGTGCACACGCTGACGCGCCGGTCCTCCTGTTCGCCCTGGCCGCCGCCGTCATCACGGGGCTGCTCTTTGGGATCGTGCCCGCGTTTCGATCCGTGGGTTCGGCCGTGGGAGCCGGGCCCTTCGGCACGCGTTCGGCCGTCTCCGGGCGACACGACCACTTTCGCTCGGCGCTTGTCGTGGCCGAGATTGCCATTACGATCGTGCTTGCCATTGTGGGCGGGCAGTTCGGCGGACGCTTCCTGGAGCTGTGGCGCACTGATCCAGGCTTCAACATCGAGCACACTTTTGCGGCGGTCGTACTGCCGGCACATGAGCGCTACGGCACACCGCATCTGCGGGCTGGGGTCTACAGCCGACTCCTCGACGCGGTGCGCCGCATCCCGGGCGTGGTGAATGCCGGCACGGTCGACGCACTCCCTTTCAGCGGCGAGAATCACGGCGGCTTCATCAGCGCGCATGCCACCGCTCCGTTCGAACCCGCCAACCAACTCCTGGCCGAGATTGATGTGGTTGGAGGCGACTACCTGCAAGCCTTGGGTGTTCGCCTGTCGGCCGGGCGTTGGTTCCGGCAAGACGAAGTCGATGCCCGCAGCGATACCGCGGTCGTCGATGAGGAGGTGGCCCGGCGCCTTTGGCCTGAGGCCAGCGCTGTTGGACGTCCCCTATGTGTCTACTGCACGCCGGAGCGGCCCAACAATTGGAAGCGGGTCATTGGCGTTGTCTCCAGCATGCGGCACTCTTCGCTGGAGGGCACCGTCCACCACAATGTCTATCTCTCCGGCGGCGCGCTGGAGGAGGCGGCCTTTCTTGTGGTCAGAACCAACGGGCGTCAGGAGACCATGGACGAGGAGATCCGCTCCGCCGTCGCCTCAGTCGATCCCAATCAACCGGTGCTGCTCAGCACCTCGATGCGATCGCTCGTCCAGGATTCACTGGCTGGCCGCCGCTTTATCCTGACGATTCTGGCGCTGACCGGGTGCCTCGCCTTGCTCATGTCCGCGGCCGGCGTCTACGGCGTGTCCGCTTATCTGACGTCCCGACGGACCCAGGAGATCGGCATCCGCATGGCTCTGGGCGCAACGCCGGCCAACGTGCATGCCCTCATCTTCCGTCAGGGGACTGTTGCGGTGCTCGTCGGGTTCCTACTGGGGTTTGTCGGCGGCGCGCTGCTGTTACGCATTCTGCGCGGCATGATGGAAGGGTTCGAATCCGGGAGTCTGGGGGTGGCTTCGTGTGTCGCGGCCGTGGTCATGGTCTCGGCGATGGCTGCCTGTTGGATCCCGGCGCGCCGGGCGATGAACATTGAGCCGGTGTCCGCCTTGCGGATGGAGTAGCGGCCCCCTGGCGTCCCTCAAGGACCTGTGCCGATCAGTGGGGCTCCGTCATCGCGCCTTGTCCGCGGCCGCCCGGCACAACTCCACAACCATTGGGTGCGGCGCGCCCGGTTTCGACCGGGCCTGTGGCACAAACAACGTGCCCAGGAAATAGCGGTGTCCGGGCAGTTCCACAATGCGCGCGGCGCCTTCCTGGTCCACTCCGCTGATCCGCAGGCCGGCGACGGCGAGCGCCTGCTGATACTCCGGATTCAGGCCGAAATTGCAGTAGTACGCCTCTGTCGTCGTTTCGCTGCCCAGTACTTTCGCCGCCCGGCTGCCCGGAGTGATGGAGACCTCCATCGACTGGCCCACCAGCGAGCAGCTCAACCGTGTCACGAAGAGACACGACGCGTAGGGATCCGACCCCGCATGCGACGCTTCCCGGAGGCCCATCACATTGCGGGCGTACTCAATTACCAAATGTTGGAAGCCGCCGCACGTTCCGAGAAACGGCACGTCATTCTCCCGCGCATGACGGATTCCGGCCAGCGCGCCGTCCAAGCTCTTGTACGGACTGCCCGGAGCACAGAAGAGTCCCGCATAACCGTCAAATGACTGCTGTCCATCGGTGGGCAGCCACACGGCCTGCACATTCAGTTGCAGCGCCTCGCCGGCATGCCGCAGCCCATCGTTGGTCGCGCGGTGCGTCTCCGACCCAGGATCGAAGTCGCCGATGATGCCGATCGTCACAGTCTCCATGCGTCCAGAATGCGGCCTCTTGGGGCATGTGTCAAAGTGAAGGCACTCCAATTCCGAAAGCCGGGAGAGCGCCGCGGGACGCGGGTCCCATGACAGGTCCTGTCGCACTCGGTCCAGCTTGCAGTACGCGCAGCACAAGCAAGATGAGTGTTCCGGGGACGAGCTCTGTCTTTGGCATGGGCGAAGGCTGTCTAGGGGTAGATGCCTATGCCCCTGCCGTGAGTCAAGGACAATGTGGCCGTGCCGGCGGGGCTACCTCTTCGATCCCCGGTGTGCTCCACCGCCCAATCCACCTAGATCAACAATCACCGCCAGCAGCAGCCACAGCAGATTGATGCCGGTTGTGGGCATGCCGCTGTTGATCTCCCATGCGTATACCAGCGTTGTCAGAGGCAGGAAGAAGAATCCCAGCAGCAGCAGTACGAAGGCACTGTGGAATGGGCGATCCAGGTAGGTTGAGAAAAACCACAGCAAAGCGAGCGCGATGCGTGGAAACAGTAGGACGGCGATTAGGAGCAAGCAAGGCATAGTGGGTCCAACTTCCGACAGCCCCAGCCCACGACTTCTGTCTCCATCATACGGCCAGGTGCAGGAGGTGGAGCGAGGCGCTCCGCCGGACCGGGCGAAGGATAGCTGAGGTGGGGCTAGGTGGTGTGACGGCTCGAGTTCCGCCAACGATCCTGCGGGGGGCGCCGCACGCTGGGCGACCCCAGCCAGAGTCCAGTGACGATTTCCCGTAGTACGGACCTAGAAACAAAACAGGTAGGGATGGAGCTCCGCCGGTAAAGCAATTAGTCCATCCGCGGTCGGCTCCGAGTGCGAGGGAGCGATCCAACCTCCTTTAAATCCGCACGATACAGACGCTGGCGGACGATGGGCGAGCCTCTTGGACTTTGTCTGTCGG